>NZ_CP117454.1:3749346-4999128 GCF_030687935.1 Pseudomonas cucumis
ACCAGATTCTGCGCAGTCATCACTTGTTCGAGCCGTTGAACGAAGAACAGCTGGATGAATTGATGAGTACCAGCCACTTGCTGAGCATCGACAAGGGCGAGCCATTGTTCCGTCAGGGTGAGCCGGCCGATTCGTTCTATTTCATCATTGCCGGGGCGGTGAAAATCTACCGGCTGACACCGGATGGGCAGGAGAAAGTGTTTGAGGTCATCAGCGATAGGCAAACCTTCGCCGAGGCGATGATGTTGATGGACACCCCAAACTATGTGGCCTCGGCCGAAGCCATCTGCCCCACCCAGCTCTACCGGTTATCCAACAGCACTTACATGCGCCTGCTGCAGAGCAACAGTCGGCTGACCTTTGCACTGCTGGGCAAGCTCTGCGTTCGCTTGCATCAACGGGTCAACGAAATCGAGACCCTGTCACTGAAAAACGCCACCCACCGGGTCGTGCGTTATTTGCTGACGCAACTGGTGCGTCAGCAAACCGTAGACAGCCAATTCGAGCTGCCGATGGCCAAGCAACTGATTGCCGGGCATCTGTCGATCCAGCCGGAAACCTTTTCGCGGATCATCCGTCGCTTGATCGATGAAAACATCATCACTCAGGACGGCCGTCAGATCGCCATTCTTGATCGCCTGCGCCTGGAACAGTTCGAGTGAGTGCCATGCCCGTCTGCCTGTATTGCCAACACGTCAACCCACCCCAAGAAACCGAGTGCCGCCAATGCGGCATGCCCCTGCCGGTATTGGCCGCACACGCGGCGCAACGTCGGTTGCGCCGATTCAAGTGGTTCTGCATCGGCCTGACGATCTTCTGCGTGACGATGTTTTTCTGGCTGCCGCGCAGCTGAAAACCGCACATACCCCTTGTAGCAGCTGCCGAGCGTGCGAGGCTGCGTTCGGCTGCGCAGCAGTCGTAAAACCATTCACTGCGGTAATTCAGGAATACCGTGGGCTCAGGATTACGACTGCTTCGCAGCCGAACGCAGGCTACGCCAGCTGCTACAAGGACGCAGGTGGTCAAGGACATCACGGTTGAGTCAGCTGGCGGTACAACTGCGGCAAGCGCAGAGGTAACTGCTCGGGCTGACGGATCAAGGTGTAGCCATTGGCGCCAAACATGTACGGCAGGTAATCCCCGGCCTCGCGATCGATCGTGATACAGAACGGCGTCAGCCCCTGACGCCGCGCCTCCAGCACTGCCTCGCGGGTGTCTTCGACACCGTAGCGCCCTTCATACAGATCCAGATCATTCGGTTTGCCGTCCGTTAGCAGCAGCAACAGTTTGCTGCGCCGCTTGCTGTTGCCCAGCAGTTGCGTGGCCTGGCGAATGGCGGCGCCCATGCGCGTGTAATACCCAGGCTTGAGCCCTTGAATGCGGCCTCGAGTGTTGTCGTCATAACGCTGGCTGAACGACTTGAGTTCCTGCATGCGTACTTGCTGACGGCGCAGCGAGGAAAACCCGTACAGGGCGAAATCATCACCCAGCACCGACAGGGTTTCGCCGAACAGCAGCAGGCTGTCGCGGATGACGTCGATGACGCGATGTTCATCGTTCAGGTGGGCGTCGGTGGACATCGACACATCGGCCAGCAACAGGCACGCCAGGTCGCGGCGGGTCTGTCGTTGCTCCATGAACAGACCGCGTTCGGCACACTGGCCATGCTCGCGCTCAACGTGAAAATCCAGCCAGGCCTGCATGTCCAGCTCAGAGCCCTGGGGTTGCTGGCGTAACCACTGGCGATCATTGCGCAGGTGCTCGAACTGGCGTCGCAAGCGGTGCGCCGAGGCCTTCAACCGTAATGGCAGCGGCTGTGCCTCACAATCACGGGGCACCATCATTTGCAGATTGACGAAGCTGTCCTGCATCTGTTGTTTACGGTAATCCCACTCCGGCAACTTGATGCCTTCGCCAAGGGGAATATCGTCGACATCGGCCGGTGGTAAATCCAGGTGCAGCTTGAGACCGCCGCCCTTGCGCAGACGGGTGCGCGACAGGGTCAATTCATCCAGGTCGTCGGCGACTCGGGCAGCGTCCGGGTCTTCGCTGTCATCCGACCAGCGATCCAGATCGACGTGCTCGGTCCAGCTGAACAGGTTCTCCAGACGTACCACCAACAGCCCGCCATCGCGGGTGCTTTCGTCGATCCGCGTCGCGCGTTTACGCCCGCCTTTCTGTTCGCCGGGCGGCGTGGTCAACGACTCTTCGGATTCATCGCCCAGATCGGCAGCCTGCGGGCTGGCGAGGTTTTGTGGCGGGTACAACCACAGCGGCAACGGCCAGGCGGCCCGTTCACTGCGGGGGAAATGTTCGACACTGCCAGGTTCGCGCAACGCCTGACATAACGCCCGCTCCAAAGCCGCTTCGCCGGCATTCAACGAGGCCGGATCGGGGCGCAATTGCAGATGGGCATCGACCAGTCGTTTGTAACGAGCACGCAGCGCGGGATAGCGTCGCAGCAGCTGTTGCGTCCAGCGTTGATTGTCCCGCCCCCAGTGACGCATCTGCCCAGCCTGTGCCGCCAGCAACGCGAGCCAGCGATAGAGCTCCTCATTCAATGCGACTTCAGGGAAGACCGCCAGGCTCGACGGCAGGCGCAGGTTCGTCGCGTCGCACCACGCCAACGGCACTTGTTTGCAGGTACCGGCGATCTGCTGCAACACGTTGCGCCGCAGCAGCAGGTCGCGGTCGCTGGCGGCTTCCACACCGATGCCATTGGCACCGCCCATGGCGCGAAACAACAGCGCCAGCGGGCGTTGCTGGCTGGCCAGTTCAACCCGTGCTTCAGGGAAGTCCAGGCTGGCACGCCGGGTGATGAAACGATGCCAGACACTGCCTACCCACTCTTCCAGTTCGACGGTAAACGCCATGATGCTTGCCCTTCCTGGAAACCAAAAAAACGGCCCGCTGTATCAGCCGGGCCGACCTTTTCTAGCCATTGCACTCGTTCATGAAGGTACAACCGCAGCCGGGGCGCGCAAGGCGGCGCGGCCACGTTGCTTGAAGCTGAGCAGGTAGCACAGCAACCCGGCGAAGAACCCGAGACCGGCGCCCAGACGGGCCCAGAACAGCACCTGCAGATGTTCGACCGTGGACATGAATGGCAACGCAATCCCGTCGGCCTGCCAGCGTTGCAGGTAAACCTGGACGACACCGGCAGCGGTCAGGAACAGCGTGATCATCACCATCGACAGGGTCATCAACCAGAAGCCCCAGATTTCGAAGGTCTGCGAACGCTCGTCAGCGGCTTCACCCAGCCCGCGCAAACGCGGCATGGCGTAGCTGATCAAGGTCATCACGATCATCGCGTAAGCACCGTAGAAGGCCAGGTGACCGTGCGCCGCCGTCAGTTGCGAACCATGGGTGTAGAAGTTGACCGGTGCCAGGGTGTGCAGAAAACCCCAGACGCCCGCACCGAAGAATGCGGTGACCGTGGTGCCCTTGGCCCACAGTGTGGCGGCGCGGTTCGGGTGTTGCCGGCGACGGTTCTTCACCATGCTGAAGGCGAAGATCACCATGGCCAGGAACGGCAGCGGTTCGAGTGCCGAGAAGATCGAGCCGACCCACAACCAGACCTCGGGCGCACCGATCCAGAAGAAGTGGTGACCGGTGCCGATGATCCCGGTAATCAGCGCCATGGCGATGATCACGTACAGCCATTTCTCCACGACTTCGCGGTCGACACCGGTGATCTTGATCAGGACAAAAGCGAGCATCGAACCCATGATCAGTTCCCACACGCCTTCCACCCAAAGATGCACCACCCACCACCAGTAGAACTTGTCGCGGGCCAGGTTGCCGGGGTTATAGAAGGAGAACAGGAAGAACACCGCAAGGCCGATCAGCCCGGTCATCATCACCATGCTGACGGTGGTCTTGCGACCTTTGAGCAGGGTCATGCCGATGTTGTAAAGGAAGCCCAGGCACACCACCACAATGCCCATCTTGGTGATGGTCGGCTGCTCCAGGAACTCCCGGCCCATGGTCGGCAGCAACTCGTTGTGGGTCAGTTTGGCCAGCCCCGCATAAGGCACCAGCAGATAGCCAAGGATCGTCAGCACGCCCGCGGCGGCGAATACCCAGAACAGGATGATCGCCAACTTCGGACTGTGCAGTTCGCGGTCGGCCTCTTCCGGAATCAGGTAGTAGGCAGCGCCCATGAAGCCGAACAGCAGCCAGACGATCAGCAGGTTGGTGTGCACCATCCGCGCCACGTTGAAGGGAATGATCGGGAACAGAAAGTCTCCGATCACGTATTGCACACCCATGATCAAACCGAACAGCACCTGACCGAGAAACAGTATCAGGGCGAACACGAAGTACGGTTTGGCCACGGCTTGCGAGGCGAATTTCAGATGCGGATTAGCAATGCTCATCTCTCAGCCCTCCTTGTTTGGCGGCCAGCCATTGGTGTTGATGTTCGAGCTCCATTTGAGGAACTCGGCGATGTCATCCACCTCTTGCTCGCTCAACTTGAACTGCGGCATCGCTCGCCGGCCCGGTACGCCCAGCGGCTGCATTTTCATCCAGGCATGCAGAAAGGGTTTGAAGCCCGCCTCCCCGCCGCGCCGCTGAAACACGTTGCCCAGCTCAGGCGCAAAGTAGGCACCCTCGCCCAGCAGCGTGTGGCAGCCGATGCAGTTGTTTTGCTCCCAGACCGTCTTGCCGCGGATCACGGATTCGGTTAACTGCGCTTCATTGCTGCGCTCTGGAAAGGTCTGTTCCGTGTGATAGGTCAAGGCCAGGAATATCAGGAAGAAGAAGATGCTTCCCCCGAAGTAGATGTTCCTGGCCATGCCTTTGGTGAAGGTCTCTGACATGGTCGCTTCCTCTTTGCTTGGCGTGCCCATGATAGAAAGCGAAGGGTTGAAAGCTGCTTGATGGCGATCAAGAAAGGCAGATGGTTTTGGTCGGGTAATACGCTTAAGTCGCACTCGGTCCATGTAGCAGCTGGCGAAGCCTGCGTTCGGCTGCGCAGCAGTCGTAAATCCTGCCGCCTCGGTCCATCTGAAACACCGCGGTGGCTGATTTCACGACTGCTTCGCAGCCGAACGCAGGCTTCGCCAGCTGCTACATGGATTGGTTAACCGACTGAAACCAGCGTCAGCCCTACAATGGCGGCCAACACCAGCGCCCAGCTCACCATCAACCGGCGCCACAATCGCGGGGCATGGCGCATCTCCATAAAGCCATCGGCAATCAACCAGGCCTTGCCAACCGCCACCAGCAAAATGGCCACCGACAGCAGCCACGTCGCGCCCATCTGTGCCAGCACCACCGTGCACACGCTTAACGTGGCCAGCGCGGCCCAGCAGACCAGCAAAAACCTGGAAGCCGACATCACAACCCCCGTCAATTCAGAACGTAGACCAGCGGAAACAGTACGACCCAGATCAGATCGACCATGTGCCAATACAGCACACCCGATTCAAGCCCACTGCGATTGGCCACGTTGTACAGGCCTCGACGGCAACGCTCGGCCAGCCAGCCGAGGATGACCATGCCGAGCAGTACATGGAGAAAATGAAAACCGGTGAGGATCCAGTAGAGGGTGAAAAACGTGTTGTGCTCCATGCCCAGCCCAGAGGCCAGCAAGTGCCGGTATTCCGTGAGTTTCAACACCACGTAGACGCTGCCGGCAAGCAACGCCATCAGCAGGAAGACGGCGCCATGCCGGGGCCGAGAGCGCTTGACTTGCTCCTGAGCCAGCGCGGCGAACAGCCCGGCGGTGAGCAGGCTGAGGGTCATCGCCAGGCCGGTAGAAGTGTTGAGCAATAGACGGCTTTCACCGAACAGTTGCGGCTTGAGTGCCTGGGTCACGGCGAACGCCAGAATCAGGATGGCGAATACCGACAGCTCGGCCAGAATGAAAAACCACATCGCCAGATCACCCGGCAAGTGCCCCGGCGCAACGCGTCTGGACTCAGCCGAAATGGACATCAACCACGCCCATCAGCGCCGCAACGGTCAACGGATCATCGCTCAGCGGCTCGGCCAGGCAGGCCATGCACGCCTCGCGCGGGCTCATGCCGGAGCGGATCATTCGTGCGGTGAAAATCAGCAGCCGCGTCGAGGCGACTTCCTCCAGATCATGCTGATCCAGCCTTCGCAGGGCCTGCCCCAGCTTGACCACTTGCGCCGCCAGCGCGCTGTCTACCTGCGCTTCCCGGGCAACAATACGCTCTTCATCGGCCACCGGCGGATAGCCGAAACGCATCGCCACGAAGCGTTGTCGAGTGCTGGGTTTCATGCCTTTGAGCAGGTTCTGGTAGCCGGGGTTGTATGACACCACCAGCATGAATGATGGCGGCGCCTGCAGTACTTCGCCGGTGCGTTCCAGGAACAACTCGCGACGATCATCAGCCAATGGGTGCAGTACGACCACTGTGTCCTGGCGCGCTTCGACCACTTCGTCCAGATAACAAATACCGCCTTCACGTACCGCGCGGGTCAGTGGCCCGTCCTGCCACCAGGTGCCTTGGGCACCGATCAAATGACGGCCGATCAGGTCGGCGGCGCTCAGATCGTCATGGCAAGCCACGGTGTAAAGCGGCAGTTTCAACCGATGGGCCATGTGCTGGACGAAACGGGTCTTGCCGCACCCCGTCGGGCCTTTGATCAGCACCGGCATGCCGTGTCGCCAGGCTTGCTCGAACAGCGCCTGCTCATTATTGAGCGGTTGATAGAAGGGTTCGCAAGACTGGATTCGGTCCATGGGCTGTGTGTTCCAAAAGCGGATTCAAGCCACACGCTACGGGCCCCTGCGACAACCTGGCAAGTGACATGGCCGGCAAACTTGATCGCGGTCAAGCGAGCATTGGCCTGCTCGGGCATAGCCTTGCACGGCACTAAGAACCTGCGTTCTGCGCTGCCGTTTCAGCACATCGCAAAGGTCTTGCCTGAGGAGAAATGGAATGCTGATCAGCAATAGAAAAACGTTTGCTCTGACTGTCGCCACATTGTGTTCGGCGCTGGCCCTTGCGGTGACTCATGCGGCCCGGGCCGAAGAGCCCGCTGCCGCTGCGGCCAGCCCGCTGATGGTCAAATCCGCCGGGGCGCCCGACATGAGTCAGGCCGAGTTCGACTCATCCAAGGAAATTTACTTCCAGCGTTGCGCCGGCTGCCATGGCGTTCTGCGCAAAGGCGCCACCGGCAAACCACTGACACCGGACATCACCCAGTCCCGCGGGCAACCGTTTCTGGAGGCGTTGATTACCTACGGTTCACCGGCGGGCATGCCGAACTGGGGAACGTCCAATGCGCTGACCAAGGATCAGATCACGTCAATGGCCAAGTTCATTCAGCACGCGCCGCCGACGCCGCCGGAATGGGGCATGGCCGAGACGCTGAAAACCTGGAAAGTGCTGGTCAAGCCTGAGGACCGTCCGAAGAAGCAACTGAGCAAACTCAACCTGCCCAACCTGTTTTCGGTGACATTGCGCGATGACGGCAAGATTGCCCTGATCGACGGTGACAGCAAGAAAATCGTCAAGCTGATCGAGACCGGTTATGCGGTGCACATCTCGCGGATTTCCGCCTCCGGTCGCTACCTATTGGTGATTGGTCGAGACGCGCGGATCGACATGATCGACCTGTGGCCGGTGGAGCCGACCAAGGTCGCCGAAGTCAAAGTGGGCATCGAGGCGCGCTCGGTAGAGACCTCCAAGTTCAAGGGCTACGAAGACAAATACACCGTCGCCGGCTCCTATTGGCCGCCGCAATTCACCATCATGGATGGCGAAACCCTGGAGCCCAAACAGATCGTCTCGACCCGCGGCATGACCGTCGACAAGCAGGAATACCACCCCGAACCCCGGGTCGCGGCGATCATCGCCTCCCATGAATGGCCGGAGTTCATCGTCAACGTCAAGGAAACCGGCAAGGTCATGCTGGTCAATTACCAGGACATCAAAAACCTCACCATCACCTACATCGATGCCGCGCCCTTCCTCCATGACGGCGGATGGGACAGCACCCACCGCTACTTCATGACCGCCGCCAACAACTCCAACAAAGTGGCCGTGATCGACTCCAAAGATCGCAAGTTGGCCGCTCTGGTGGACGTCGGTAAAACCCCTCACCCCGGTCGCGGTGCCAACTTCGACCACCCGACCTACGGGCCGGTCTGGGCCACCAGCCACCTTGGCGATGACGGCATTTCCCTGATCGGTACCGACCCGGTCAAGCATCCGCAATTTGCCTGGAAACAGGTTGCCTCACTCAAGGGCCAGGGCGGTGGATCGCTGTTTATCAAAACCCACCCTGACTCCCGTCACCTGTATGTCGACACCACCCTCAACCCCGACGCCAAGCTGAGCCAGTCGGTAGCAGTGTTCAACATCGACAAACTCGACGCCGGCTACACCGTGCTGCCCATCGCCGAGTACGCCGGCATCAAGCAAGGCGCGATGCGGGTCGTGCAGCCGGAATACAACAAGGCCGGTGATGAAGTCTGGTTCTCCGTGTGGAGCGGTCAGTCAGAGGAATCGGCGCTGGTAGTGATCGACGACAAAACGCTGAAGCTCAAATCAGTCATAAAGGACAAACGACTGATCACACCCACCGGGAAATTCAACGTCTACAACACCCAACACGACATCTATTGAGCTCCATCAATGCAAGGAATCCCCATGAAAAATACTCTGTTTTCACTGTTCGCCCTGACCGCTGCGCTGAGTGTGCAGCCGGCCATGGCCCAAGACGGCCAGGAACTGTTCAAGAGCAAACCCTGCGCCGCCTGCCATTCCATCGACACCAAGCTGGTCGGCCCGGCGCTCAAGGATGTCGCGGCCAAAAACGCTGGTGTGGCCGGGGCCGTGGACACCCTGGCCAGCCACATCAAGAACGGCACGCAAGGCAACTGGGGCCCGATGCCAATGCCGGCCAACCCGGTAACGGATGAAGAAGCGAAGACACTTGCAACCTGGGTACTGAGTCTCAAATAGCCAACTGGAGGGCGCCATGAAGGTTTATCGACACGCTGCGATTCTGGCGGCCCTCCTCCTCATTTGCGCAACCGCGGTTGCCGCGCCCGACGCCCAGCGTCAGGTACAACTCGAACACCTGCTGGCCCAGGACTGCGGCGCCTGTCATGGGCTGCACATGACCGGCGGACTGGGTCCCGAGCTGACCCGCGCAACGCTGGCGGGCAAGTCCAGGGACAGCCTGATAGCCACCGTCAGCCAAGGTCGGCCCGGCACCGCGATGCCCGGTTGGGCCCCGCTGCTCAGCCCGGATGACATCCGTTGGCTGGTCGATCTTCTTCTCCAGGGATACCCCGCACCATGATCCGTTCAACCCTGCTTTTAGCGGCGACCGGGCTGTTGTTGTCCGCCTGCGCTCAGTCACCCTTGCGTGGTACCGGCGATCTGGGCGTGGTGGTGGAGCGCGCCACCGGCAGCGTGCAAATCATCGAAAGCGACACCCGCACCGCACTGGCCCGTCTCGAAGGCTTGGGCGATCTGTCCCATGCCTCGGTGGTGTTTTCCCGCGACCAGCGTTATGCCTATGTGTTCGGCCGCGACGGCGGGCTGAGCAAGATCGACCTGCTGACCCAGCGCATCGATCAACGGGTCATACAGGGCGGCAACAGCATCGGTGGCGCGATCAGTCAGGACGGCAAACTCATCGCCGTGTCCAACTATGTGCCCGGCGGGGTCAAGGTGTTCGATGCCGAAACCCTGCAATTGGTGGCCGATATTCCGGCCACACCCCTGGCCGATGGCAGCAAGCGCTCACGGGTGGTCGGCCTGGTGGATGCGCCCGGCCAGCGTTTTGTGTTCAGCCTGTTCGATACCGGCGAGATCTGGACCGCCGATTTCAGTCAGGGCAACACGCCTCGGATCAGCCGCTTCACCGACATCGGCCAGCAACCCTACGACGCGTTGGTGACCCCGGATGGTCGCTATTACATGGCTGGACTGTTCGGCGAAGACGGCATGGCGCAACTCGACCTCTGGCATCCGGAGCGCGGGGTGCAACGAGTGCTCGGTGATTACGGACGCGGCCAGGCGAAATTGCCCGTCTACAAAATGCCGCATCTGGAGGGCTGGGCCGTCGCCGATCACCAGGCCTTCGTGCCCGCCGTCGGCCGTCATCAGGTGCTGGTGATGGATTCGCGCACGTGGCAGCAGACCGCTGCAATCCCCGTTGCCGGCCAACCGGTGTTCGTCACGTCGCGGCCGGACGGTCGGCAGCTGTGGGTCAATTTCGCCTACCCGGACAACGATCGGGTTCAAGTCATCGACAGCGAAACCCGTGCCGTGGTCGCCGATCTGCGGCCAGGGCCAGCGGTGCTGCACATGGAATTCACCGCACGCGGCGATCAGCTGTGGCTGTCGTTACGCGATGGCGATCAGGTTCAGGTCTGGGACCCGTACAGCCTGAAGCAACTGAGCACCCTTCCCGCCACCGCGCCGAGCGGCATCTTCTTCAGCAGTCGCGCGCAAAAAATGGGCTATTGAAATGAACCTCGACCTGCTCAGCCGCCAACTGATCGACCGCTTCCAGCACGGCATGCCGCTGTGCGCGGAACCGTACAAGGAGATGGCGCGGATTCTCGGTTGTCGCGTGGGCCAGGTGATGGCTTGCCTGGAAGAAATGGATCAGGCCGGCACCCTCTCACGGATCGGCCCGGTGTTCGAACACAGTCGCGCCGGGGCCAGCACCCTCGCCGCGCTCGCCGTGCCCGCCGAACGCTTGCAGCAGGTCGCCGAGCATGTCAGCCAATACCCCGAGGTCAACCATAACTACGCGCGGGAGCATTTCTACAACCTGTGGTTTGTGCTGACCGGCCCCGATCGCCAACACATCGACCGCGTTCTCGAACAACTTGAGAAAGACACCGGCCTCATGCCGCTGGATCTGCCGATGTTGACCGCATACCGCATCGACCTCGGTTTTGCTCTGGGAGAAAACTCATGAAGCCGGGATTGGGTCCGAAACAGGCACTGGCGCTACGTCGGCATCTGGAAGGCGGATTGCCGTTGGTATCGCGCCCCTACCAGGCCCTCGCCGAACGGATAAACGCCGATGAAAACCAGGTGCTCGCACAGATGCGCCAGTGGCACGAGCAAGGGCTGTTTCGCCGGGTCGGCCTGGTGCTCAACCATCGCGCGCTGGGTTTTACCGCCAACGCCATGCTGGTGCTGGATGTGCCGGACGCGCTGATCGACGAAGTCGGCCAGCGCCTGGGCCGGGCGCACGGCATTACCCTCTGCTATCAACGACCGCGGCGCCTGCCGCAGTGGCGCTACAACCTGTTCTGCATGGTTCATGGCCGTCAACGTGAGCGGGTCGAAGCGCAGATCCAGGCATTGCTGGAAGAACACCTGCTGAGCGACCTGCCCCACCAACTGCTGTTCAGCACTCACGCGTTCAAACAGTGCGGCGGACGCTTTGCCCCCTCACCAACCGGAGCCCCCACCCATGGATGACCTCGACCGTCGGCTGATCAACCGCTTGCAACTGGGCCTGCCGCTGGTGCGCCACCCGTGGCAGGCACTGGCCGCCGAACTGGAGAGCAGCAGTACCGAACTGCTCGACCGCCTCCATGAATTGCTGGAAAACGGCATGCTCACGCGCTTCGGCCCGATGTTCGACATCGAACGCCTCGGCGGGGCCTTCACCCTCGCGGCGCTGGCGGTGCCGGAGGAGCGTTTCGAAGACGTCGCCGAGCAACTGCAGGCCCTGCCGGAAGTGGCGCACAACTACCGACGCGAACACGCCTGGAACATGTGGTTCGTGCTCGGCTGCCCGACCGAACAAGGTATCGCCGAGACCCTGCAACACATCGAAACCCTGACCGGCCTGCCGCTGCTCAACTTGCCCAAAGAGGAGACCTACCATGTCGGTCTGTACTTCCCGGTCTGAAGACACCCTGGCCCAGCGTCTGATCGAGCTGACCCAGGCCGGCCTGCCATTGCTGGACGACCCGTGGGCCTGGCTCGCCGAACAGCTGGGGCTGAGCATCGAATCCACCCTGGATTTGCTCAAGCGCTTGCAGGCCGAGGGCGCCATCCGGCGCATCGCCGCCGTCCCCAACCACTATCGCCTGGGCTATCGCTTCAACGGCATGACGGTCTGGGATGTCCGCGACACGGACATGCCGCGCCTTGGCGCACTGATCGGTGCGCAGCCCTTCGTCAGTCATTGCTATCGACGCCCGCGCCGAACCGCGTGGCGCTACAACCTGTTCGCCATGGTCCATGGCCGCAGCCGCGAGGAAATCGACAGCTACCGCGAACACCTGCGCTACTTGCTGGGCGACGCCTGCGCCGCCGACGAGATGCTGGTGAGCAGTCGCATCCTGAAAAAAACCGGTTTGCGGCTACCGCCAGTGCCACGCTGAACACGCGCTGGTTCAAGGAGAGTTGCATAAGGAGATTTGCATGTTGAGGATCAGCCAATACCTGCGTGCCCTGACCGGCCAGGCGCCTGCCCCCAGAACCAGCCCACCGGGCAGCAACCGGCCGCCGGTGGTGATATGGAACCTGCTCAGGCGCTGCAACCTGACCTGCAAACACTGTTACGCCACGTCCGCCGACAGTGTCTTTCGCGACGAACTCGATACCCCCGCCGCACTGACCGTGATCGACGATCTGCACGACGCCGGCGTGAAGGTGTTGATTCTTTCCGGTGGTGAACCGCTGTTGCGCGACGATCTGTTTGTGCTCAGCGCCTACGCCCGCAGCAAGGGTTTCTTTGTGGCGTTGTCCACCAACGGCACGCTGATCGATGAGCAGAACATCACGCAAATCCGCGCGGCGAATTTCGACTATGTCGGGATCAGCATCGATGGTCTGGAAGCCACCCATGATGCCTTCCGCCAACTCAAGGGCAGTTTCGCCAGTTCCATGCGGGCGATCCGCCTCTGTCGCGAACAGGGTATTCGCGTCGGCCTGCGCACCACTCTGACCCAAGAGAACCATCAACAATTGCCCCAATTACTGGCGCTGATGCGCGAGTACGACGTGCAGAAGTTTTATCTGTCGCACCTCAACTACAGCGGTCGCGGCAAACGCAGCCGCAAGCTCGACGCCCGGCAGCAGATGAGCCGCGAAGCGATGACGCTGATATTCGAGCGGGCCTGGGAAGATATCCAGCAGGGTCGCGACAGCGACTTTGTCAGCGGCAACAACGATGCCGACGCGATTCTCTTGTTGCAATGGGTGGGCCTGCATCTCCCCGAGCATTACCCGCGCCTGGAAAACATGCTCCGAGCCTGGGGCGGCAACGCTTCGGGCAGCGGCATCGCCAACATCGACAACACCGGCGAGGTACACCCCGACACCTATTGGTGGCAGCACTCGGTGGGCAACGTCCGGCACACGCCGTTTCGCACGCTCTGGCTGGACCAGCCGGACACCTTGTTGCAGCAGCTGCGTGTGCATCCGCGCGCCGTCGGTGGCCGTTGTGGCCAATGCCGCTGGTTGGATATCTGCAACGGCAATACCCGCACCCGTGCCTGGGCCGAAGGGGATCTCTGGGGCCAGGACCCCGGCTGCCACCTCAGCGATGAAGAAATCGGTATGCCGCCATTAATGACCATCCCTTGCGTCATGCACTGAAGCATCCGCCTGGCGAGGCATCTGGCAAAGAATAGAGCCCGCCCACCTGATGAAGAACCAAGGACGTCCCATGCACCCATCGATTGTTTTACCGGCCGCACTTGCGTCCCCATTCAGACCGGGCGAAGTGGCCTTGGTCGGCGCCGGCCCCGGCGATCCACGCCTGCTGACCCTGCGTGCCTGGAGCCTGTTGATGCAGGCCGACGCCGTGGTTTACGACCGCCTGATCAGCCCCGAGCTGCTGACGTTGATCCCCCTCACCTGCGCCCGGCATTACGTCGGCAAGGCCAGCGGCTGCCACAGCCTGCCCCAGGAACAAATCAACGAACTGCTCGCCGACCTCGCCGATCAGGGGCAGCGCGTGGTCCGGCTCAAAGGCGGCGACCCGTTCATATTCGGCCGTGGCGCCGAAGAGCTGGAGTACCTGCTGCAACGCAACATTGACTGCCAGGTGGTCCCGGGCATCACCGCCGCTTCCGGCTGCAGTGCTTACGCTGGCATTCCGCTGACCCACCGGGACCTGGTCAACTCCTGCCGTTTCATTACCGGGCATTTGCAGCGCGATGGTGAGTTGCAATTGCCCTGGAGCAGCCTCGCCGACAGCAGCCAGACCCTGGTGTTTTACATGGGGTTATCGAATCTGGGGATTATTGCCCAGCGCTTGATCGAAGCCGGAATGCCCGCCGATACACCGGCGGCGCTGATCAGCAATGGCACACGTCCCGACCAGCACGTCGCGCGAGGCATGCTGCACCAGTTACCAAACCTGGCGCTGGATTGCCCACCGGGCATTCCGACGCTGACGGTGATCGGCAAAGTGGTCGATCTGTTCGCGACCCAACAGCAGGAATACCCGGCGCGCTTTTACTCCGCTCCGGTGTTGCAACGCCACGGTAAGGTGGCGATATGAGGCGCATGCTGCTTGCCCCATTGTTATGGATCGGCGCGGCCCATGCCGGCGCAACGGTTCCATCCTCCGACGCAGCCGCCGACCTCTACCAACAACATTGCCAGCGCTGCCATGGCGCCAACCGTTTCGGCGGTACGGGGCCGGCCTTGCTGCCGGAGAGTCTGAGCCGGATCAAACCCGATGAAATCCGCAGCGTCATTCAGAACGGCCGCCCTGCGAGTCAGATGACCGGGTATGCCAATGTATTCAGTCCGGCACAGATCGACGCGCTGGTGGATTACCTTCAGCAACCACCCGCCACCCCGCCCACCTGGAATAACGATGACATTCGCGGCAGTCATTCCATTCTCGCCGATATCAGCAAACTGCCCGACACGCCCCGACATGGCGCCGATCCGCTGAACCTGTTTGTGGTGGTGGAAGCCGGCGACCATCACATCGACATCCTCGACGGCGACCGTTTCGACGTGCTGGCGCGGTTTTCTTCACACTTTGCGGTGCATGGCGGGCCGAAGTTCTCGCCGGATGGACGCTTCGTCTACGTCGCCTCACGCGATGGCTGGGTCAGCCTGTACGACCTGCACAACCTGAAGCTGATCGCCGAGGTCCGCGCCGGACTCAATACCCGCAACCTGGCGGTGAGCAAGGATGGCCGCTGGGTGCTGGTCGGCAACTATCTGCCGGGTAATCTGGTGGTGCTCGATGCCCGCGATCTGTCACTGGTCAAAACCATCCCCGCAATTGGCCTGGACGGCACCGCGTCACGGGTGAGCGCGGTCTACACCGCTCCGCCACGGGACAGTTTCATCGTGGCGCTCAAGGATGTGAAGGAAGTCTGGGAGTTGTCGAGCGCCGGCACACCGGACTTCGAACCACGACGGATCCAGGCCGAGGATGTGCTGGACGACTTTTCCTTTTCACCGGACTACAAGCAACTGCTGGCCACATCGCGCAAGGCCAAGGGCGGCCAGGTGATCGACCTCGACAGTGGCAAGGTGGTCACCAACATACCGTTGCCGGGCATGCCGCATCTGGGGTCGGGGACCTACTGGAAACGTAACGGTGAGTGGGTGTTCGCCACGCCGAATATCAGCAAGGGACTGATCTCGGTCATCGACTTCAAGACCTGGAAACTGATCAAGGAAATTCCGACCCTGGGGCCGGGCTTTTTCATGCGCAGTCACGTCAACTCGCGGTATGCCTGGACCGATGTGTTCTTCGGGCCGGACAACGATGCGATCCACCTGATTGACAAACAGACTCTGGAAATCGCCCATACCTTGCGTCCGATGCCTGGTAAGACGGCTGCCCATGTTGAGTTCACTCGGGATGGTCGCTACCTGCTTTTGAGTATTTGGGCCAATGAGGGTGCGCTGATTGTTTATGACAGCAATACCCTTAAGGAGATCAAGCGACTGCCGATGAACAAGCCGTCGGGCAAATATAATGTGGGGAACAAGATTGAGTTTGTGGAGGGGACTTCGCATTAGATCTTGGGCTTGGGCTTGGGCTTAGGCTTGCGTGTATATCCGTTTCTGCGGTAACGGCGACTTATGGTTCCGCCCTTACGGCGGGTCACTTTCGAAAAGCGCGAAAGTAACCAAAGCGCTTTTGCCCCTTTCGTTCGGTGCCTCGCCCAGGCTCGCCATGCCCTCGCTCCGGTCCTGCTCCATGGGCCCGCCGCCATCGGCCATCCATGGCCGGGGGCGGCTACCGCGGCATCCCTGCCGCGGTGCCCACTGCGCAGAACCTCCTCTCGGCCTCTCGAGGGGGCGTGCACCGCAACAGCACTGCGAGGCGGCCTACCGGCCGGCCTTATTTCGGGTTGTGTACACCCTGATGATCGTTCCCACGCTCCGCGTGGGAATGCATCCCGTGACGCTCTGCGTCACAAGTGCGCAGGACTCAAGTCTTGCGTCGCGAGCGGAACGCGGAGCGTCCCCGGCGGCATTCCCACGCGGAGCGTGGGAACGATCAGTGTGGGAACGGCTCCTGTTGCTTGGCTTTGCTTTGGCTTTTGATGCTGATCTTGACCTGCCCCGTCGGAAGGCCGAACGCAGGTTCTGCGCAGTGGGCACCGCGGCAAGGATGCCGCGGTAGCCGCCCCCGGCCATGGATGGCCGATGGCGGCGGGCCCACGGAGCAGGACCGGAGTGAGGGTATGGCGAGCCTGGGCGAGCCACCGTACGTCAGGGGCGAAAGCGTTTTGGTTACTTTGGCGCTTTTCCAAAGTGACCCGCCGTAAGGGCGGAACCAATAGTAGTCGTTACCGCAGCAACGGATATGTACACCATCAAAACCTCACCCAACACGCCGCTTTCGCAGGCAAGCCAGCTCCCACAAGGGTCCGGGAACATCCGCAAAATTGTGAGCTCACCCATCACCCCAAGGTATAACCGTTATCAACCTTCCAGTCCTGCCCATAGACACCCCGTGCGCCTTGGGACAGTTGAAAAATAATCACATTGGCCACCGCCGACGCATCAAGAAAATGCCCCGGCAGCAGACGCTTGCCAAGGGTATCAGCGACATCATCGAGCTCACCGTCGCTCAACCCCAGGTTGTCCCACATCGAGGTCGCGGTCGGCCCCGGCGAGACCAGATTGATGCGCACGTCATAACGCGCAAACTCCACCGCCAAGGTGCGTGCCTGAGCCGCCAGCGCGGCCTTGCTGGCAATGCAGGCAGCCAAACCGGGAAAGCTCGAACCGGTCAGAAAACTACCGACAAACACCACCGAGGCCGGGTTCGCCAACTCACCGCGCAACGCCGCCAGGGTGTTCAACGCGCCGGCACCGTTGACCGCCCATTGGCGCTCGAAGGCCGGCATGTCCAGGCTGTCGGCCATTTCGGCAATACCCGCGTTGGGCACCAGATAATCCACCCGCCCAAGCGCCGCCGCCCGCCGGGCCAGCTCTTGCAAGTCCTCCTCGCGCGTGACGTCCCCGGCGCACCATTGCAGCCGTTCACCGTAGATCTGTTGCAAGGTCGGCAAATCACCGGCAGTGCGTGACATCGCAAGCACCTTGACGCCACGTGGCAACAGCGCGGCGCACAACGCCAGGCCAATTCCGGAGCTGGCGCCGGTGATCACCGCCAAACGATCCTGAAACTCGGTTTGCATCATGTTCTCCTGGGCATCGTGAATGCCAAGCACTGGGGACGTTGTGAGCCCCTATCTTTGAACAGGCGCAGAAATACTGACTTGACGGCGATCACTTTTCTCGGTGGCACGCCGATCAATGAGTCGAGTGCGACATCGCTGGCTGCTGCTGAAGTACCGCCTGATCGATATCACTGAACCGCAGCACACGACCGCCCTGGTCGGCGGCCAGTTGTTCCGCAGCCTGCTGGCTGGAGAAAGACGCCAGCACCACGCCCATGGCGCCTTTGAGTTGGGTGCCGACCACGTAAAAAGCATCCTTGGCATCAATCAGATGGGCATCATTGGGTGCGTTCCACGGACTGCGGCCCATGTCGTGGACATACAACCGGGCCTCGCCATGATGATTTTCCGGTTGCAGCCACCAACCGATCATCTCCGCCGTGGAGCAGAATTTCTTGATGCCGCTGCGCTCGACCACTTCGCCCTTGGGCCCGGGGAAGCCGTCGATGATCATGCCGCAAACATGGCATTCATCACTGGGATGAAAAGCAGCGGCGGCATCGCTGTAGGTGGTTTGCACCGGCTTGTCACAGGCCGCCAGCAGCAGACAAACCATCAGGCCCGCCACGGCGCGTACCGTCGTCGAATACAGATTACTCATCGTCAGATGCTCCAAAAACCAAGGTGTGAATTCATGTCGCCCGTCGACGGAACAGCAACCAGGCCAAGCTCAAAGGCACCGCCACCCACAGCAACAGGCACAACCAGAGCATCGAGCCCGGCACAGGCAAATCGCTGCCCAGGGTCAGCACGCCAGCACTGCCGGCGCCGGGCTCGAAACCGGAGAGATTGATCAGGCGATAGACATCGGCGGGGTTGAGCAGCAATAACCAAGGCAGCACCTTCGGGTTGAACTGCCCTTCGCTGAGCACCAGCAGTGCCAGCAGCGCCAGGTCGAATACCAGCACGAAGAAGAACCACACCCCCAGCGCCAGCCCGGCAGCCGTGGATTTCTCGGCAGACACACTGCTCAGCACATAGGCCAGCCCAAGAAAGCCCCAGCCCAGTAACGTCGACGACAGCATGAATCGTCCAAACGCCCAGAGCAGCAGGTTCAGTTCGACGTCCTCCACCAGCACGGCAATCGCGAGCATTGCGCAGCCGAAACCGATGAGGGTCGCCAGCGCCAGGATCAACCCGTGGCCGACAAACTTGCCGAGCAGAATGTGCCCGCGCCCCAGTGGATAGGTCAGCAACAGTAGCAACGTGCCGCTTTCGTCTTCGCCGACGATGGCGTCATAGGCCAGCAGCAAGGCAATCAGCGGCATGAGGAATGTCGCCAGGCTGGCGAGGCTGGCGATGGTGGCGGGCACCGAGGTGAAACCCAGTTGCCCGGAAGCTGCCGCACCCAACCAGGCGATGCCGGTCGCCAACACCGCGAACAACAGGCTGATCGCCAACAACCAGCGGTTGCGCAAACCGTCGTTGAATTCCTTGCGGGCCATGTTCCAGATCGGGTTCATACGGTCTCTCCACTGGGGGTCGCACCAGCCCGGCCCATGTAATAGCGGTAGATGTCCTCCAGGGACGGCGGGTCGATTTCCACGTCGGCCGGCTCATGTTCATTGAGCAATTGGCGCAACAGGTCCAATTTGTTGCCATTGAGCGCAGCCACTTCAAGGCCCTCCACGCCCCAGCGCTGGGTGACGTGCCCGGCGTTGTTCCAGGATTGCTGCAACGGCCCGGCGTGCTTGAGCCCGTTGGCGCGAATCAGCGTCGGCAACCCGGCTTCCTCGCGCAGGCTGCGCAGACTGCCGAGGGCCAGCAGACGCCCCTGGGTCAGAATCGCTGCACGGTTGATATGCGCCTCGACGCCCGGCAATACGTGGGAACAGAGAATGATGCTGGTGCCCTGGCTGCGCAGCCGGTCGAGCAACCGATAAAGGTCTTGAGTGGCGATGGGATCGAGGCCGACGGTCGGCTCGTCGAGCAGTAACAAGCGCGGTTCGCCGAGCAAGGCTTGCGCCAGTCCCAGGCGTTGGCGCATGCCCTTGGAGTAGGTCTTGACCCGTCGATGCGCCGCACCCGCCAGGCCGACTTCCTCCAGCAACACGTCCACCTGCGCGGGCGCTGCGCCTTTGAGTCGGGCGAAATGCCGCAAGGTCTCCTGGCCGCTCATCTGCGGATAAAAGGTCACGTTCTCCGGCAAATAGCCCAGCAAACGCCGAACCTGCGGATCACTGGGCATGCGACCGAACACCCTGACCGATCCTTCACTGGCCTGGAGCAGACCGAGCACCAGTTTCATGCTGGTGGTCTTGCCCGCGCCGTTGTGCCCGAACAAGCCGAGCACTTCGCCTTCGCCCAGGCTCAGGTTCAACTGATGCAACACGGTGGTGTACCCATAGCGCTGGCTGACGCCTTCCATGTCGATGACGTTCATGCGGTGGGCTCCTGGGTCAGGGGTTGCGTGGTGGGATTCATCAGTGGATGGCTGTCCAGGACGCCCGGCGATTTCATCACCGGGAAGGCCCGTTGCACCCAACGCAGCAATTCGATCCCGGGGCTGTTCATTAACAGCCGCACCTGTGGGTACAGCCACAGCAAGCGGTCAACGTTGTCGTTGGGTTCATAGGCGATATCGCCCAGGCCATCGTTGTTGCGATCCCAGCCCAGGTAATCGCTCCAGTAATTGCCCCGGCCATCCGCCGACCATTCCTGCAAGCGGGTGGCGACGTATTTGACCTGCCGTTGGTTGCCGATAAACGCGTTGTCGGCGATGCGATTGTCTTCGGAGCCGGCGGTGAGGTGAATGCCCACAGCGCTGTGTTCGAAGTGGTTGTGTTCGATGGTATTGAACAGCGAGTTGTAGATGAACAGCGCTTTGCCTTCGGCGCCGCTGATCATGCTGTCGCCGGTCGAGCCGTCGCGCACGTCTGTGACGAAGTTGTCGCGCAAGGTTGAATAGGTGATGTAGTTCATCAGGATGCCGTAGTTCTGATCCTGTTCGGAGCGGTTGCCGATCACCGTGAGCTTGCGGCTTTGCATCAAGGCGTAGCCGGTGCGGGTGCGACGAGTCGTGTTGCCGATCAGTCGATTGTCGTTGGCGAACATGTAATGCACGCCGTAACGCAGGTCTTCCAGGGTATTGCCCTGCAGCAGGTTGCCGTTGGAGGTGTCGATGTAGATGCCATCGCGGGTGTCGCGCACCTGGTTGCCGATGACCCGGGCGCCATGCACCGCATACAGATGAATACCGTTGCCGCGATCCTGGGAGCGCAGCGCCGGATCCCCCAGGATGCGGTTGTCGATCAGGCTCGCATCCTGCGTACCGTCGACCCAGATACCAAAACCCTGACCCTGCAGGCGATTGCCTTTGATCACCGCGCCACGGGCCTTGGGCTGGAGAAACACCGCCGCATTCATGGCCGTGAGGTCGTGCCCCCAATCCAGAAAGGTGCAGCCCTCGATCCGCACATCGGGCGCACTGACGATCACCCCGTTGCCCTGCCCTTGCGCCTGAAATACCGCGCCGGGCTCGCAAACAATCTGCATCGGTTGATCGACGCTGAACGAGCCACGGTACTCGCCCGCCGGCAGGTGCCAGCGTTGTTCAGCATCAACCCGCAACGGCAAGGTGGTGATCGGTTGCACCGCCGCCAGTGCCCCGCCTGACATCAACAGGAGCACAAGGGCAATGGCCTTCACCGGGTTTTCCTTGAGATCGGTCATCGGCCCGCTCCTGTCGAATGCCAACCGTCAGGCCCGCTCGACCTTCATGCGCCCGACCATTTCCATGTGCAGCGCATGGCAGAACCAGCTGCAGTAGTACCAATGCAGGCCGGCCTTGTCGGCGGTAAAGGTGATGGACGAGGTTTGCTGCGGGCTGATCTCCATGCTGGCGCCATGGTTGGTCATCACGAAACCGTGGGTCACATCCTCGATCTGGTCGATGTTGGTGATGATCACAGTCACCTCGTTGCCCTGCTTGACGGTGAACTCGGTCAGGCCATAGGCCGGTGCCATGGAGGTCATGTAGACCCGAACATGATTGCCGTCGCGGATGACCTTGTTGTCGGTCTCCAGGTTGATCCCGTCTTTCTTGGCCAGCTCCACGGTGGCGGCGAAGAACGGGTCGTTGCGGCTCCAGATCTTTTGGGTCTTGATCTGGTCCCGGCGCGCGAGGATGCAATCGTGAGGTTCGGCAAACGCAGGGCCGTCGTGCACCAGCTTCATCTCATCGCCGGAAATATCGATCAACTGGTCATTTTCCGGGTGCAGCGGCCCGGTCGGCAGGAAGCGGTCCTTGGAGAATTTGCACAACACCACCAGCCACTTGCCATCCGCTTCACTGGTTTCGGTCAGCGAGGCGTGGTTATGGCCAGGCTGATACTGCACGTCGAGCTTTTGCTTGATGTAATTGACCTTCTCGCCCTTGTAGGCGCGTATCGCTTCCTCCATGTTCCACTTCACCACCTGGCTGTCGATAAACAGCGTGGTGTAGGCATTGCCGCGACCGTCGAAGGTGGTGTGCAAAGGGCCCAGGCCCAGTTCCGGCTCGGCAACGATAACCTCGCGAGGGTCCTTGAATTTATCGGCGAACAAGTCGTCCAGCCGGTCGATGGCGATCATCGAGACCGTTGGCGACAGCTTGCCGTTGGCAATGAAGTACTTGCCATCGGATGAGGTGTTGAGGCCGTGGGGGTTCTTCGGCACCGGGATATAGCGAGTGAACTCTGAGTCCTTGCCATCGGTTTTACGACCATCAACCACTGGCACTTTCGAATCTTCCAGGGTGATGAACTTGCCGGCCTTGATCGCGGCCTCGATGCGCGGGATGTTGAACACCACGACCCAGTCGCGCTCGTTGCGCATCATGCCGCCAAGATCGTAAGCCTTCTCCGAGTTGTAGCAGGTGGACGCCGCGTACTTGCCGGTGTAATCGGCGTCGGAGTTGTCCAGGTTGCCGTCGACGATCACCTGGAAAGCCATCTCCATTTTCTCGGCATCGATGGCATTGAACATGGTGAAGCTGTTCTTGTCTTGCAGGTCGAAGGTGCGGCCGTCATTGGGGTGCGGGATGACAAATTCGGCATTGGCGAACACGTATTTGGTGTAAGGCACTTTTTGCAGACGCAGGCCGTGAATGGCCTGCACGTTCGGCACCGTGAGGATCTTGTCGCACTTCATGATGTCCAGGCGAATGCGCGCGACCCGGGAGTTGGCCTTGTCGTTGATGAACAGGTATTTGCCGTCGTACTTGCCATCGGTCATGGAGATATGCGGGTGATGGCAATCGCCATTCTGGAACTTTGCACTGTCGCCCAGAATCCGTTTGCTTTCGTTGGTCAGGCCCCAGCCGGTGGCCGAGTCGACGTTGAACACCGGAATACGCATCAACTCGCGCATCGACGGCACGCCCAGCACCCGCACTTCGCCCTGATGACCACCGCTCCAGAAGCCGTAGTATTCATCCAGCTCACCGGGGCCGACATGGATTTTCGCCTGTGCATCCTTGACCGCCGCGGCCCACGACTCGCGGCTGAACACTGCGCCGCCGAGGGTCGTGGCCCCCGCCAGCACCGCACCGGTGACGGCACTGCTGCCCAGAAAACCGCGACGGCTGAGCCCAGCCTTTTCCTCTTCCGGCATGGCTTTTTTGGATTCTGTGTCAGTCATGTTGCGTACTCCTTGAAGAGATAAAACGGTCATTGCGCACGTGCGTTCGCGAGCTTCATTCAGTCGCCGGCACTTCCACGACAGGTATCAGTTGCACCGCCACGGGCGCCGGTTTGCCGCGCTTCTTGCGCTTGTTGATCAGCGGCGGGCATTTGTTTTCGTTGTGGTAGGTCATCTGGCAATCGAGGCAGTAGTGGCACTCGTTGGCATTGATCCGGCCATCGGGATGAATCGCCTGGATTTCGCATTCCTTGGCGCACAACTGGCAGGGGCTGCCGCATTCCTTGCGGCGTTTGAGCCAGTCGAACAGGCGTAATTTGGTTGGAATCGCCAGCGCCGCGCCCAAGGGGCAGATGTAGCGGCAATAGACTTTGCGCGTGAAAATGTTGATCACCAGCAGCCCCACCGCGTAGAGCACGAACCACCACTGGCGGTCGAACTTGAGGGTGATGGCGGTTTTGAAGGGTTCCACCTCGGCGAACAGTTCGGCGGTGGACATCGATTCCAGGGAAATACCAAAAAGCAGCAGCAAGATGATGTACTTGATCGCCCACAGCCGCTCATGCACCGCGAACGGCAATTCGTACTGGGGGACTTTCAATTTGCGCGCGGCTTCGTTGATCAACTCTTGCAAGGCGCCAAACGGGCACAGCCAGCCGCAGAACACGCCACGCCCCCACAACAGAATGCTCGCGGCGGTGAAAACCCAGAGCATGAAGATCAGCGGATCGGTGAGAAACAGCTCCCAGCGGAATTGCTCGAACAGCGCGTGCACAAAGGTCAGGACATTGACCACCGACAGCTGCCCCAAGGCATACCAGCCCAGAAAGACCACGGTAAAAAGCAAGTAACCACGGCGCAGCCAGTGCAGAAAGCGTGGCCGGCGGGTGAGTTTGTCTTGCAGGAACAGGATGGCCGTCAGCAGCAACAACGCACTCGCGAGTACGGCGATCTGGAAGTGTTTCTGGTACCAGATGGTCAACCACATCGGCCGGCTGGCTTCCTCGATGGCCGCCCGTTCTTCGGCACTGGGCGCAGGTCGCTCAAGGTAGGGCTCGGGCAGTTGATAAGGCAGTTCGAAGCTGCTGAAGGTGCCGCTGACCGGTCCGGTCTGACGCCGCACCAGCAGCTCCAGGGACCAGGGCGATCCCGGGTCGAATCCGGCCGGTTTGCGCACAATGAAAATTGACATTTCATTGAACTCGGGCATACCCTCGGCAAACACGTCGGAAAGCCGCTGATGGTCCATGTCGCGAAAGCTGATGACGTTGCCGAACTGGCGCAATTGCACCCGATCGAAAATCCCGCCGCGCACATAACCTGAACCTTTATAGGAAAACAGCCCGCGCCCCAGCACCGCGATGGCCTGCTCGCCGGGTTTGAGTTCCTGCATGAGGAAGCGATATTGATTGTCGCCCAGCAGCGCGCGGCCAATGGTCGGCGGGTTCAAGTCGGCGGTGTACAGCTCGATAAAGGTATCATCGACTTGATCCGGGCCGGCGTTGTCGACGCCTTCGGCTTCGGTGCCCTTGAAGGCGGCATCGACCTGCCCACGGGTCAGGTTCAACCGGCGAATGGCGCCGTTACCGGTCAGTTGCTCCCAGGTGGCGGGCTCGTAAAAATCCTGGCGCACGGTGGCGGGCTTGTTCACCACCCCGCCCTTGTCCTCGATGAGCTTCAGCGATACGGCCACCTCATGGGCGGCACGCATGATGACCTCGTTGACCACCATGGCGGTGACCGTTGCGCCGGCAATGGCATCCACGGTGACCGCGCTCGGGTCGCTGGAGTGGCCGACCACCACCCGCTGGCTGACCTTGATCCCTTTGTATCGGGCGCTGAAACCGTGGAGTTTTTCTTCGGGGATGCCGATCAGCAGAATCGGTTCGTGGTGCTCCAGCACATAGGCGTCCTGAATCACCCCGGCGGTGTCGAGGATCACCTGGGTGTTGATGGGTTTGCCCGAGTAAGCCGGAATGTCCACCACATCCAGGCTCTGGAACACATACCCGATGACCTTTCCGGCGGCGGACAGCGTGCGCACCTTGAACTTGCCTTCGGGTGCGGACACTGAATCGGTTTGCGGGAAAACCTTCTCGATGCGCTGCTGCTCGATGTCGCCGTATGATTTGGCCTGCACCGTCGCGAACATCGCGATCATCAGCAAGACCATCACCACTAGCCCGACGCTCCAGATGCGCAGATTGCCAGGTATCGAAGGCTGATGGATTGTCATGAGCTCGCTGATTTCAAAGGGGCTTGCGGCCATGTTAGGGAGCGTTGTGTGCCCCGCCCTTGATTGAAATCAACTCGATAAAATTCCTCGCGCCAGAGCGCCCGACGCCTCAAACGGTGCGGGAAAACCGGCCTTTTTGCTCCCCTCCCAGATAGGCGTCAAATGCCATCGCGGCACTGCGCATCATCAAATGCCCTTGCGGCAACAGCACTAATTTGTCGCTGTGAATCTGCAGCAGTCCGTCGCGCACATGCTCGTCCAGTTGCGCCAGCGAATCGGAAAAATACTCGGTGAAGCAAATGCCATGACCCGCTTCGAACTTGGCGAAATCGATCCTGCCGTGGCACATCAGGTCGCTGATCACCTCGCGGCGCAGCAAGTCATCGGCGCTCAAGCGGTAGCCTCGATGCACCGGCAACAAACCTTGATCGATACGGGCGTAGTACTGCGAAATCTCCTTGACGCTCTGGCTATAGCTGTCACCGACCTTACCGATCGACGACACCCCCAGGCCGATCAGGTCGCAGTCGGCATGGGTCGAGTAACCCTGAAAATTGCGTTGCAGGGTGCCATGGGTGCGGGCCCGCGCCAGTTCGTCGTCCGGCAAGGCGAAGTGATCCATGCCGATATAGACATAACCGGCTTCGGTCAGCCGGCGGATGGTCAGTTCCAGCAACTCCAGCTTGCGTTCCGGTGGTGGCATGTCCGCCGGGCGAATCAACCGTTGCGCGCGTACCAGCTCGGGTAAATGGGCGTAGCTGTAGGCGGCAATCCGGTCCGGGCGCAGGGCGATGATCTTGCCGAGGGTGACGTCGAAACTGTTCACGGTTTGCAGTGGCAGGCCGTAAATCAGATCGACGCTGATCGACTTGAATTGCGCCTCGCGCGCCGCAGCAACCAACGCATAAATCTGCTCTTCACTTTGCTGACGATTGACCGCTGCCTGCACGTCGGGATCGAAGTCCTGCACGCCGAAGCTCAAGCGGTTGAAGCCCAGCTGACGCAGCGACTGGATTTGCTCGGTGCTGATGGTGCGCGGATCGACCTCGATGGAAAACTCATGGTCATCGCTGTCGTCCATGTCGAACGCTTGGTGCAGGCAATCCATCAGGTCCGCCAGCTGTTCACGGGTCAAATACGTCGGCGTGCCCCCGCCCAGGTGCAGTTGCGTGAGTTTGCGCGTGCTGTCGAACAACGCGGCCTGCATGACGATTTCACGCTTGAGGTACGTCAGGTATTCGACCGCCCGATGGGTTTTCTGGGTAATGATTTTGTTGCAGGCGCAGTAGTAGCAAAGGCTCTTGCAGAACGGGATGTGGATATACACCGACAATGGCTTGGGCACCGCCGCCAGGTTGCTGTCGGAGGCGGCACGTCGATAATCGTCGACGGCAAACGCCTGATGAAACTGCGGCGCCGTGGGGTAAGAGGTATAGCGCGGCCCGGGGCGGTCATACTTTTCGACCAGGGCTCGATCGAAATCGAATGCAGGTTTCATGATCAATCAACTCGCGGGTGGGTTAATGCCTTGCACTGCCCGAATCCTTTTCAAACAGGTTGCAGATGGCATCCACTTCCGGCCGGCCGGCGGGAAGAATGCTGATGAAACGGTCCGACAATTCAATCAACCCGTCACGACTCAATTGCTCCAGCAATGGCCAGACAGATGCAAAGTACTTGGAGAAAATCAGCCCATAGCGCCGCTCGATGGCGCGGATATCCAGCTCTTGATCACACGCCAGGCGCTCCATGACCATGTGTCTTATCTGATCCCCCGCTTCGAAACGCCAGCCGCGAGACGTCGGCAATTGGCTCCGGTCCAGTTGCTGCTGATAGCGCTCGATTGCGTCGGTGTTTTGCGTGTACAAATCGTCGATCTGGCTGATCGCCCCCAAACCGAAGCCGATATGGTCGCAATAGCCGTGACGGGTAAAACCGTCACAGGTGCGACGCAACCGGCCCCGCTCCTGAGCGATTGCCAGATCATCATCGGGCCGCACAAACTGCCCCATCCCGATGTAGTGATAACCGGCGCCCATCAACTGTTCGAAGCAGATCTGGCGCATCGCGCCTTTATCGTCCTGGCTGCAGGGTTCTCTGACCTGGTCGCCGAGCATCGGCCGATAGCGGCGTGGTGGCCGTGCATAGTCGAACACCATCAGCCTGTCCGGCTCCAGCTCGATAATGGTCGTCAGTTTCAGCGCGAAACTTTCTGGCGTCTGCCAGGCATGGCCAAAACCCAGATCGACGTTGATGGATCGATAACCAAAGGTGCGGGCGGCATCGATCAGTGAATGAACGGGCGCCGGGTTCTGGTAACAGGTCACGGACATGTCACAGTCACTATCGATATCCGGAACGCCAATGCTGACATGATTGAACCCCTGGTCGCGCAACGCGCCCATGGTCGACCAATCGGTATGGTGAAGGTCGACGTCGACACTGTAGTCGCCGCATTCGTGTTCGAGGAAGTTGAACCGGCCACGCAGATGATTCATCAGCCGCTCGAGGTGAGCGATGGTGGGTGTTCCGCCACCCAGATGAAATTGTTCGACCCGCTGCTCCGAGCTCAGGTGGCAACCGACGAGGTCGATCTCGTGTTCCAGGCGCTGGAGGTACTGTTCGATATCGCCATGCTCACAGGAGGCATCGCGCGGGGAACAGAAGGACGGCTTGAGCCGCGACGGCAGCTGCACGTTCAGCGCTATCGGGCGTCGTTTCTGGCGGCTGACGCGCAAGGCTCGAAGCAAATCCAGAGAGCCGATGCCGTCATGAAACTTTTGCGTATCGGCATGGCAGTTGGGGTCGAGTACGCCCTGATCGCACCGAGCGATCAGATCGCCGGGGGCGTGAGAAAAATCGAGCATGACAGGTCTCCGAGACTGGCTGCGGATCAACAGTGTCCGGGATTGGCGATCAATGCTCCTTGACTTGTATCAAGCGCAAGCCAAGTGCTTGCACGGCTGACGTTGCGGCAAGGCGGCTCACCACGTCAGGTAAAACATCCCCTTGGCCAGCAACACGATGAGGACCATATGGCAGAACACACTGCCATGGATGAAATGCAGGTATCGAGCGTTCATTCGGCCGCTTTTGAACAGAAACATAGCGGCCAGAAAATGCAGGAGCACGCTCACGGCGACCATGATTTTCAATAGCAACAAGGTGCTGAACGATGAGGTCAGTGGCGTTGCAAGGACGGGCAGATAGCGCAGCCAGACCATGCCCAGCCCCGCGCCGAACAATACCAGCAGCACCCACGGCATCAGGGTACGGGCTCGGCGGCCAATACCTTCCTCGACCAGCAGCATTACTTTGGCGGGCAATTGTTTGCGGATGCTTTCCAGGAACAGGACTTCGAAGAACACCGTGCCGATAAAGATCAGGGCGGCAAACAGATGAAAGGTTAGAAACAGCGGATAGAGCATGACTTTTCGCCCTCAGTTCAGCTGTCGGTTTCTGCGAAGAATACAGAGCAGCTCGACTCAGGCGGTTGACATCAATCAAGAAACCCGCGAATGCCGGATACGCCCTGGCAGCGGGTTGCGAACACGATCATCTTGAAACTATTGTCTAAGCTTAAGCTTCAGCATGAGGGCTTAGCCATGTGCGGACGACTTTCGCAGTATCGAGGTGTTCATGAGTTCGTGGCGGCGCTGAGCATGCCTAACGCCTTGGTCAACAATGCTGGCGATCAGCCGCTCGAGTTCTACAATGCCGCGCCGTCGACTCAGCTCGCCCTCTTCCACGAGGAAAGCGGCATGCTGCACGCCGACAGGGTTCGTTGGGGCTGGCGACCGCGCTGGGCCAAGGATCACGCAACACCGATCAATGCCAGGGTTGAGAAAGTCGCCCACGACCCATTCTTCAAGGAGATATGGCCGCACCGGGCAATTATTGCCATCGACAACTGGTTTGAATGGGTTTACGAGGGCGGTCCGAAAAAACAACCTTACCTGATTCGTCGCAAGGATCACGCGCCGATCCTGTGCGCCGCCATTGGTCAGTATCCAAGGTACGAAAAGGAGCCGGATGAGCATGACGGCTTCGTGATCATCACCGCGGACAGCGAGGGCGGCATGGTGGATATTCACGACCGGCGGCCAGTGACGCTCAATCCCGAACTGGCCCGGGAATGGCTTGATCCGTACACGCCCAAGGAGCGTGCCGAACAGATAATCCTGCAGCAACGCGAACCTTGCGATGCCTTCGAATGGTTCAAAGTGGACGTGGCTGTGGGCAATGTGAGGAACCAGGGCTCAGAACTGATAGAGCCTATCGCCGGCCTGCGCACATGACCCGCCCGCTCAGACTCACCCTGCCTGTACGAATCCCCAGTGACGCCCCGCTACCATGATGAGTGGGGATAAAACAATCTGAACCCGCCCTTCACCTCCCAGTCGAAAAAATTGGCAGCCCTTAATCACTGAAGCATCCCTTTAAAGGAGTTTTTTCATGAAGATTTCGGAAGTCATGACGAAAGATGTTTTAACAGCCAAACCAAATCAGTCGATCCAGGAGGCCGCGAACATGATGGCCAGGATCGATAGCGGCGCCATCATGGTTGAGGAGCAAGAGCGTCTGGTTGGCATGATCACTGACCGGGATATAACCATTAGAGCCGTAGCCGAAGGGCTCACTGGCAACACCCCCATCAGTAAAATAATGACGGGCGGCATCCGTTATTGCTTTGAGGATGAAGACATAGAACAGGTCGCAAAAAACATGGCGGACGTGCAACTGCGTCGCCTGCCCGTGCTCAACCGAGACAAGCGTCTGGTTGGCGTCGTATCACTGGGGAACATCGCCAGCACTCGATCTCAATCCGCTGCTGCTACGGTTTTGCGCGGAGTGGCACAGGCTCATCATTGACCGGGCCGCTTAGCGTTCATCAGGATTAAAGCTCGCATGGATCTGGCACGCTCGCCTGGTCTGGAATATTCCTTGCAGAATCGGATTTCCAGGCCTGGCGAGTCTTTCTGTAAACATACACCGGGGAAGCTCACCACCCGGCTCGCCGAGATTGCCTCCCTCCAACCCGGTGCGTCTTGCGAAAAGTCAGTTTGGCTCGACGAGCAGGTCTTTGTCCTCCGCGCCTAGCGCCGGCTCTTGATCTTCCAACTTATCGGTTTCACGCTTCTTTTTCAGTCGGGCTCGAGCGCGCTCGGTGTCATAGGTTTTTCCTTCAGCCAAGGCATCCAGGGTTGATGAAATCCGATAGAAACCACCGCACGGTTCGCAATGAATGCGCAAGCCGCCCCCGAATGAAAGATCTTCCAGCGCACTAGTGTTTCCACACAGCGGACAGTGCATAGCCACCTCCTGATTATTCAGTTAGCCGCTTTCAGCCCGCCATAAATACTGACAACCTGGGTAGGCGCGATGACGAATAGCGGGGCATGTTGATATCGACAAGGGCTATCCATGGAGGTTGCTTATTTTCTTGTCGATAGATCGAGCAATGCCTGCGTGAGCTGAGCCCCTGTCGGAGCTGCCGAAGGCTGCTCCGACAGGGGGACGGTTTTTATAGCCAGAACTGACTAATCCGAAGTCAGCGGCTGTCTGGAACGGCTCGGCGCGATGACCGACCTCTCCCCGGTGTCGCGATGCAACAAGGAAACGTTGTAATCGTAGGTAGATATCAACGGCACCGGATCGTCATTGCGTGACATCTCAAGCCATCGTCTTGTGCGTTCGATGTCAAAGAACTCGTTCTTGCGTTCCATTTTCGCAACAAGGTTCGCCGAGACCTTGTAGCGTCCACATCCGGCCGGGCATTTGACTTCTGACCAGTCTCCAGTCGCGTGAACAGTGTTAGCGGCTGCCTGACAGATTAAGCACTTCATGTTCGATCTCCATATCCATGAACTTCCAACTGTAGACGATCCGCGACCAAGGAGCGTTCACCTGGCAGAAAACCCGATCATCCGTCGCGCCGACCGCCACGACCGCTTGGCCAGAATCGATCGTCGAAACGTAAAGAGCCCAGCGCAATGGCTGGGCTCCGGTCATCTTCTATTCTCAAGCATTTTGTCGGCGAGCGCTTTAGCCCTTTGGATCAGCAAATTCTGCCTGTCTTCGTGGGTGGCTTCTCCAACCACCGGTGCCGTCAGATGGCTTTCGGCAATCAACGCGGCACAGAAGTATTGATCCCAAACAGCGCTTTGCTCCGACACCTGTTTCTTCATTTGGTCGGCGATCATATGCGGCTCCTTTTGATGAGGTAGCACCGCCAGTTTACGCTCGAATCGCGAACAACCCGCGTTGCTTGAGATAATCGGCAGCTCATCGCGTTCACTGGCGACAAGTCGTTTCCTCAACTAGGATTTTTATCGCACAGGACTTCGCCCACTGTGTCGTCGGGCGATTCATCAAAGGAGAGATAGATGACATCTACTCGTGATTCCGAGCAAACCTATCGAGCATGGTCGAACCCCATCTTGCTTGAGCTCAAGGAGAGAGAACATCAGCTAAGCCCTTCGGCACGCCAGGCGCTGCAAAATGTCCTGGTAGAGAGAAGGATTCTAAATACCGGAAACCCTTCTGGTAGAGATCGTCGCAAGGCTGATCCGGCTTGGTGAGTCCCAGGCATCAATAGCTTTCATACCCCCCGCTGCTGGCGCCTTGCCGGCAGCGTGCTCATCAGCAATCATCAGATTCCAGACAAAAAAAAGCCCAGGCAGCTGATGGACGCCTGGGCTTTAAAAATGCATAAACCGTGGTGGTGAACGCCGGGCAATATTACCCAATTGCTCGACTTGTAACAAGATGTTCTGATTCACCATCCAGTTACTAAATCTCCTAACTCATTAAATATCCACACTATTTTTAAGTCATCTACTGACCGTTCCGTCACTGACACCTTCGTTTACCGCGGAAAAAGCTCCTCGCGCATCGCGCACCAGTTCACGCCATTCAGCATTATTGATGAGCCCGGCTCCTTCCATTTCATCCGCAGCCGTCAGCAGTTTGTCGTAGTGTTCTTCACAATCCATCCCGGCCTCCGGTTCTCTCAAAAGCCGGTACCAGGCATCAAGGGCTGCCTTCTTTCGATCATCATTCATAATCAAACTCCCATGGACTGTCAGCTCTTGGAAGTTGATTCAGGAATGACCGTTCCTCGGTTCCGACATACGGCGGCTACCGACATCCAAAAACAGGAACGAAGCGAGCGTTACAAACAATCCCGGACGGCCTGGCGCAGCGACCCGGATTTGGCCCACGGTGGTCCCTGGTAAAGCGAGACTCGGCTGCCGTCCTTCGATTTCACGATATCCAGAATTTCGTCAGCGGTGATGATGCTCGGTGCGGTGATCCGGTAGCCGTTGGAAATCGCCGATTGCGTCGATCCAGGAATGTCCTGACGCCATAATGGCAGTACACACGCGGCATACTCCTTGGGCGCCTTCTCGCTGTACTTGCTGACATTGGGCTCGCCGGGCACCACGGATGCGGGTAGTGAACAGCCCGCCAACACAGCTACCGCTATTCCCGCCATCAACGTGCGCATAACGCTTCCCTATCCTGAAAAACGGGGAATGTAGCCTGTACTTGCGCAGACATCCAGCGGACAACCGACGATGTCTATAACGGGGCTTCGCCCTGCCCCGGCCCGGCCCCCGAGCCGGACTCGGGATACGATCTCGCGTTCAGATACGCCATCCACCGCTCATACGCTTCATGCTGCCATTTCGTGACCCGCTCCCATTCCGGACCGCTCAGCTGATGGGCCGAGATCAGTTTCATCATCTCCGTGGTTGCCGCATCCAGGTCAACGATCAGCTCATGTGCATGGTGTCTGAAATCATCGGTAGTCGTCATTTTGAAGATGGCCTCGCCCGAGCGAATAGATCATTACCTCAATACGACAGCAGAGCTGTTCACTCCGTTAATGTTCCCGACCAATGGAAGCACCTTCCATCACTATCCCTTCACACAGACCACCTGTCGCAAGGTGTGCAGCACTTCCACCAGATCACGCTGGGCGTACATGACTTTGTCTATATCCTTGTAAGCCATCGGAATCTCATCGATGACCGCCGCATCCTTGCGGCACTCCACATGAGCGGTCGCGCGGATCTGGTCTGCGACAGTGAAGGTATTTTTGGCTTTGGTGCGGCTCATGACACGACCGGCACCGTGGCTGCAGGAACAGAACGATTGCTCGTTGCCGAGCCCCCGAACGATGAAGCTTTTGGCCCCCATGGAGCCGGGAATGATCCCCAGCTCGCCCTTCTTCGCCGACACCGCGCCCTTGCGGGTGACCAGGACCTCTTCACCGAAGTGCCGCTCTTTCTGCACGTAATTGTGGTGACAGTTCACTGCCTCCAGCGCGACCTCGAAAGGTTTTCGAATCACTTGCCGCGCTGCCTGAATCACCGCCTGCATCATCAACGCCCGGTTCTGTCGGGCGAAGTCCTGAGCCCAGCCCACCGCTTCGACGTAGTCGTCGAAATGCCGGCTGCCTTCCTTGAAATAGGCCAGATCGCGGTCCGGCAGATTGGCAATGTGCTGACGCATGTCCGCCTGGGCCAATTGAATGAACAGGGTCCCGATGGCATTGCCAACGCCGCGAGAACCGCTGTGCAGCATGAACCAGACGCGGTTGGTCTCGTCCAGGCAGACCTCGATGAAGTGATTACCGGTACCGAGGGTGCCCAGGTGATGGCGGTTATTGGTACTGGCAAGTTTCGGGTACTTGTCGGTGATCGCCTTGAACCGTGAGCTCAGCGCTGCCCAGGCTTGATCGGCTTGCTGTGGAACGTGATTCCAGGCGCCTTCATCGCGCCGGCCATGGCTCAACGTGCGGCCATGGGGCACGGCCTTTTCGATGGCGCTGCGCAGGCCGTGCAGGTTGTCTGGCAAGTCGGCGGCGGTCAGTGAAGTGCGCGCGGCAATCATGCCGCAGCCGATGTCCACCCCCACGGCCGCCGGAATGATCGCGCCTATGGTTGGGATCACACTGCCGATGGTGGACCCTTTGCCCAGATGCACATCCGGCATCACCGCCAGGTGCCTGAAGATGAACGGCATTTTCGCGATATTGATCAATTGCTGCCGGGCTTCGCTTTCAACCGGCACACCCTCGGTCCAGAGTTTGATCGGCTTGCCGTTGGCGACTTCCAGCAGTTGGTAGACAGGTTGTTGCATGGTTTCGACTCTCGTGCGATCAGACGAACATAACGCTCCAGACAGGTAAATGGGACTACTATTTCGTAGCGGGGAATTGCAGGAGGTCATCATGTGGCTTAACGAATATGAACAGCAACTTCGGCGCGACCTGCAAGGTGTAGCCTCGGACCTGAGGTGGTCAGCGGTAGAGCTTTTGCGCATAGCAGAGCAGTTGCGCCTGGCCGGCAATGATGTGGACGCAGAGGCCACGCTAAGGCTGTGCGCGCTATTCCAGGGCGATGAAGAGCGATTGGCGGGCTATGCCGAGGAAGTAAAGGCAAAAGCCATCAGCCGAACGAAAGCTCACTAGAGAGCGCTGCCATGAACAAATCAAAAGCCCCGGCGAGCCGGGGCTTCCAGCGCGCTATTTGTCTGATTTCTGGCTTTCTGATTTGTGGCTACGCGACGCTTTGCCCGACCGGGCTCTGTAGGCGGGAAGCGCAGCCGCATAAGCCAGTGCTTCCTCTCTGCTGCCAAAGGCTCCAAGCCGGTCACCTTTGGTGCACACCCGCCAGGGGCCGTTGTTCACGCTGAGTACGTCATAGCCGTTCATGTGCATTTTAGTCAGCATCGGAACGCTCATAGTCACCTCCATTTTGGCAGTGATAGTCCTGGATCGACTCGACTACCTTACACCCGACCTTCACTGAAGTGCCAACCAGACGTCGCGTCAGGATTCCGGCATTTCATTGCACTTTCAGCCGCCCTGTCGACTCCAACCCTTGAAGCAGACACTTCTGCGGATTTCGGTCTGAATATTGCATTTTTATGACTGTTTTGTGACAAGCGGCAGTCGGGTAACCCATGAAAGTACGTGCAACCGTCATTTGCGAGCAGGACCGGCATATTCTCCTGGTGCGTAAACCCAGGGGGCGCTGGACCCTGCCGGGCGGAAAAATCGAGCCTGGCGAAACCATCGCGGGCGCGGCCATAAGAGAGCTCTATGAAGAAACCGGACTTGGAGTCGACGGCCTGCTGTACTTGATGGAGCTGGAAACGATCAGCACCCGGCATCATGTCTATGAAGCATCGGTCGTAAACGTGGCCGAGGCACGGCCACAGAATGAAATCTTCGACTGCATCTGGTACCCGCTGGACGCGGTACAGAACCTGAACACAAGCGACGCCACGCTCAGAATCGTCAAAGCTTTTCAGCGTCGTTTGTAGCTCATCGCAGCCGACGCCCCCCTGAAAAGTCAGCCCAGATCGCCGCCACCGACCGGCATGATCATGCCGGTGATGTAGGAGGCTTCGTCGCTGGCCAGAAACAGGATAGCGCTTGCCTGCTCATCCAGCGTGCCATAGCGCTTCATCAAACTGCTGTCGAGGGTCTGGTCGACAATCTGCTGATACCAGAGCTTTTCCTGAGCGGTTTGCTGCGCGGTATTGCGCGGGATCAGCCGCGGCGGCGCCTCGGTGCCACCGGGGGCGGTCGCGTTGACCCGCACGCCACGACCGGCGGTTTCGAACGCCAGGCAAGCGGTCAGTGCATTGACCCCGCCTTTCGCCGCACCGTAAGGCACACGATTGACGCTACGGGTCGCAATGGACGAAACGTTGACGATGGCGCCGCTTTCTTGTTCAAGCATGAACGGCAGCGCCGCATGACAACACCATAGTGTCGGGAACAACGAACGGCGCACTTCGGCCTCGATCTGCGCCTCTTCATAGTGCTCGAAAGGCTTGGCCCAGATCGTGCCGCCAACGTTGTTGACCAGCACATCGAGGCGATCAAAACGTTCGACAGCGGTGCGCATCACACGGCTGCATTCGCTGTATTGCTCAAGGTCGGCGGTCAGGGCAAGTACCTGGCTGCTTTGCCCCAATTCCTTCTGGAGTTCAAACACCAGATCGGAGCGGTCGACCAGAATCAGTCGCGCACCTTCGGCGGCCATGCGTTCAGCCACACGCCGGCCGATGCCCTGGGCGGCACCGGTGATCAGCGCGATTTTTTCGTGGAATCTGTTCATACATACCCTCGTTGCTAAATCGCTTTCGCGGGAAACATGATCTGTAGCAGCTGTCGAGCCCCGGCGAGGCTGCGTTCGGCTGCAAAGCAGTCGTAAAACCACAAACTGCGGTACGTCAGGAAAACCGCGTTAGCCGGATTCACGACTGCTTCGCAGCCGAACGCAGGCTTCGCCAGCTGCTACAAGAGCGTGTCGCGGCTCAAGCCGCGCTGGCGGCAAATTTCTCGTAGTAGAAGTTCGCAGGCGCTATGCCTTGCTCGCGGATGAACTGGCTGACTGCTTCGACCATCGGCGGCGGGCCGCACAGGTAGACGTCGACGTCGCCATCGTTCAAATGCCGTGGCTCGATGTGTTGGGTCACGTAGCCCTTGAGCGGGTGCCGACTGTCGGGGTTGGCCACGCAGGCGCTGAAGCTGAAGTTCGGGATGCGCGCTGCGAAGGCTTCGAGTCGATCGAGCTCCACCAGATCGAAGTCGTTGGTCACGCCGTAGATCAAATGCAGCGGATGCTCGCTGCCCTGCTCGGCGATTTTTTCCAGCATCGCGGTGAACGGCGCCAGACCGGTGCCACCGGCCAGCAGCAACAATGGACGGCGGATGTCGCGCAGATAAAAGCTGCCCAACGGTCCGGCCAGGCTCATGCTGTCGCCGGCCTTGGCCATGCCGGTGAGGAAACTGCTCATCAAGCCTCCGGGCACGTTGCGAATCAGAAAACTCACCTCGCCGTCCCGCTGCAACGTGCTGAACGAGTAGGCCCGAGTCTGCTCGCTGCCGGGAACCCCGAGGTTCACATACTGCCCCGGCAGGAACGCCAGTTTGCTCAGGGCCTCACCCTTGATCGACAGCGCGATGGTGCTGTCGGACAACTGACGCACGGCGCTGATGGTCGCGTCGTAGCTGGCCTGACGGGTGCGGCAAACATCCGATGAAACCGGCACCCGCACCACGCAATCGCTCTGCGCCCGCATCTGGCAGGTCAGGACAAAACCCTGCTGTGCTTCGTCGGCGCTGAGGGCGTCTTCGATGTAGTCCTCGCCCAAGTCGTAGCGGCCAGCCTCGGCGAAGCACTTGCAGGTTCCGCAAGCGCCATCGCGGCAGTCCAGTGGAATATTGATGCCCTGGCGGTACGCGGCATCGGCCACGGTTTCCCCAGCATTGGCGTCGATGAATCGGGTGACGCCGTCTTCGAAGTTGAACGCAATGGAATGAGTCATGACGGCCGCCTCAGAGGTGGTAAACATCGATGACCTGGCGAACGTAGTCGTTCTTCAGGATCACTTTCTTGGCCTTGATCTGCGTGTTTTCACCACGCACATCGAGGGTGTAGAAACTGCTGCCGAAATAGCTGTCGACGGTCTTGTAGCGAAAGCTCAGGGTGTGCCAGTTGAAGCGCACCTTGCACAGCCCGTCGGCCTGTTCGATCAGTTCGATATTGCTGAGATTGTGCGAGGTGCGGGTGTCCGGCACGCTGGCGCTGGAACGTTCGGTCTTGATGCGGAAGATGCGGTCTTCCAGGCCCGTGCGGTTGCCGTACCAGATCAGCGAGATTTCCCGCTGCGGGTCTTCGGTCAGCTCGTCGTTGTCGTCCCAGGACGGCATCCAGAAGGTGGCGTCCGGCGCGTACAACTCCAGCCAGTCGTCCCATTGTTTGTCGTCGAGGTAGCGTGCTTCGCGGTAGAGAAAATCGCGCACCGCGTCATAAGTAATGGTCATTGCACAGCCTCCACTGCAATCAGTGCGGACTGTTCAGCGGCCAACGCCTTGAGCATCGTTTGCTGCCAATACTTGTGTTGCAGCACGAACAGGCCTTCGTCTTCGGTACGCACGCCGCTGAGCAGCGGGTGCAGGTCGATCTCTTTAGCCGCGTCATCGGCGCCTTCAACCCAATGTTCGGCGCCACGGGACATGTCGTTCCAGGCGGTGACGCTGCCCTGATAACCCGTCTGGCAGGAGCGAAACTCTTCCAGATCATCCGGGGTCGCCATGCCGCTGACGTTGAAGAAATCCTCGTACTGACGAATCCGGCTCGAACGGGCGTGGTCGCTTTCGCCTTTGGGGGCAATGCAGTAAATGGTGATTTCGGTACGGTTGACCGAGATCGGCCGGGCGATGCGGATCTGCGAACTGAACTGGTCCATCAGGTACACATTCGGGTACAGGCACAGGTTGCGCGAGTTCTCGATCATCCAGTCGGCGCGGGCCTTGCCGAAATCCTGGGCGAACTCATCGCGACGTTCGTACAGCGGACGATCTTCAGGGTTGGACCAACGGGTCCAGAGCAGCATGTGGCCCTTGTCGAAGGAATAGAAGCCACCGCCCTGCTTGGCCCACGTACCGGCGCTCATGGTCGGATTACAATCGCCGGCTTCTCGCTGTTTGCGCTGGTTCTGGGTCGCCGCGTAGTTCCAGTGCACCGAGCTGACGTGATAACCGTCGGCACCGTTTTCGGCGGTGAGTTTCCAGTTGCCTTCGTAGATGTAGCTGGAGGAACCGCGCAACACTTCCAGGCCATCGGCGGACTGGTCGACGATCATGTCGATGATCTTTGCCGACTCGCCCAAGTGCTCTGCCAACGGCACTACGTCGGCCTTGAGGCTGCCGAACAGGAAACCGCGATAGGATTCGAAACGCGCGACTTTGGTCAGGTCGTGGGAGCCTTCGCAGTTGAAGCTCGCCGGGTAGCCGGCCGATGCCGGGTCCTTGACCTTGAGCAGCTTGCCGGAGTTGTTGAAGGTCCAGCCGTGGAAGGGGCAGGTGTACGTGCTTTTGTTGCCGGTTTTGTGCCGGCAGAGCATCGCGCCACGGTGACTGCACGCATTGATAAAGGCGTTCAACTCACCGTCCTTGTTGCGCGCGATGAAGATCGACTGGCGCCCCATGGTGGTGGTGTAGAAATCGTTGTTGTTGGGGATCTGGCTTTCGTGCGCCAGGTACAGCCAGTTGCCTTCAAAGATGTGTTCCATCTCGAGGTCGAACAGCCGCGGATCGGTGAACATCTCACGCTTGCAGCGATAGATGCCCTGCTCAGGGTCTTCTTCAAGCAGGGAGTGAAGGTATTCAGGTCGCAGGGTCATGGCCGCCGCCTCCATTGTTTTTATTCAGGCAGGGCCATGCTAGGACGAGGGGATGGGGCGGACTATCCGCGGGGTGCAGACCTGTATCCGTTTTGTGCAGCAGCTGATGATCGTTCCCTCGCTCTGCGTGGGAATGCAGCCCGGGACGCTCTGCGTCCCAAAAGCGGACGCGGAGCGTCCGTTGAGGCATTCCCACGCGGGAGCGTGGGAACGATCAAACAGCCGCGGGTGGCGTTTGCGAGGTCAGTGGCGGCGTTTGAGGGTGTCGGAAGGCAATTCACCGAACTGTTTGCGGTAGCTGTCGGAGAACCGGCCCAGGTGCAGAAAGCCGTAATCCATGGCCACTTCCGTGACGTTGCGCACGTTGCAGGTCGGGTCGCTCAGGTTGGCGTGAATACGTTCGAGCTTTTTCTGCCGGATGTAGTTTTTCGGCGTGTCCCCCGCGTTGCGTTCGAACAACCCATACAGCGAACGCAGGCTCATCCGCGCCTGGCGCGCCAGTTCTTCGCTGTCGATATCCTGCTTGAGGTTGCAGGCGATGTAATCGACCAGCGCCTCGAACGTGGCCGAGGGTGAGCCGGGAGCAGTGCGCATGACGTTGGTCTTCATCAGGCCAAGCATCTTGCTGACAACGATTTGCGCATAGTGCTCCTGCACCCGGGGAATCTGCTCGGTAGCCTCGGCTTCCTGGCAAATCATCGCCAGCAGACCGACGAAACCTTCCAGCTCATTGAGCTGATAACGGTTCTCCAGAAACCGTATGCCCTGCCCCGGATACCGCCAGCGCTGCTCTTCGCACACCGACTCCAGCAGCCGCGAGGGGACTTTCAGGATGAATTTTTCGCAATCACTGGAATAGGTCAGATCCACCGGATCGTCGGGGTTGATCAGCAGTAATTCGCCAGGCGCGAAGTAATGCTCCTGACCATGGCCACGCCACAGGCAGTTGCCGCGCAGCAGCACTTGCAAGTGATAGATGCTGTCCAGCGCATGGGACATAACCCGCACGCTGGCGCCGTAACTGATGCGGCACAGGTCGAGGCTGGCGAATTTGCGATGATCGAGGCTGGCCAGCGGTCGGCCGACCCTGGGCATCTGGAGGCAATGATTGCCGACATGCTGATTGACGTAGCCTGATACCGCGTAAGGGTCGGCGTGGTCGAAGACTCTGCTGCGATGACTCAACAATTGCGCTTGCATCATCGGATCACTCTCATTGTTATTGTTGATTGCGCCGCCATTCTAGTGTGCTGGCCGAAACACAGAAGGCCATGAGATAAACGGTCGGTTATCTCGTGGCCGGTTCGGCGGGTCGAGGGTATCAGTCCTCGAGCGCGCGAACCCGTTCGTGGCGTTGCTGCTCCTCAGGCTGGGCAGACGACTGCAGCGTGAAGTCGAAATCGATTTCAGCAAAACGACCGCTCACGCCATGGGCCGCCGCACGCTGCGGATCATCGCTGAAGGTGATTTTGGCGATCAGCTCATCACGGGTGGCATAGGCAAAATCGTCATGCAGGTACTGATCGCCGTCGAGGTTGATCTGGGTGGTCAGGTGGCGATGATCCGCTGCCGAAATAAAGAAGTGAATGTGCGCCGGACGCTGACCATGACGGCCCAGTTGATCGAGCAATTGCTGGGTCGGACCGTCCGGCGGGCAGCCGTAGCCCGACGGCACGATGCTGCGAAAACGGTAACGGCCCTCGGCATCGGTGACGATACGACGACGCAGGTTGAATTCCGATTGAGTGGTATCGAAGTACGAATAAGTGCCGCCGGTGTTGGCGTGCCAGACATCCACCACCGCCCCGGCCAGCGGTTCGCCAGCGGTATTCTTGACCTGGCCCTGCATGAACAGCACCACACCCGGATCGACGCCGTCATCCAGCCGCGCTTCGCCTTCCGACAGCGGCGCACCGGCCACATACAGCGGGCCTTCGATGGTCCGCGGTGTGCCGCCGGCTTTGCCGGCCTGCTCGTCTTCGGCGTCCATCAGCAGGTCGAGGTAATGCTCCAGACCGAGCCCGGCCACCACCAACCCGGCCTCTTGACGCGCACCCAGCACGTTGAGGTAGTTGACGGCTTTCCAGAACTCTTCCGGGGTCACGGCCAGGTCTTCGATGATGTTCACCGAATCGCGCAGGATGCGATAAACCAGCGCCTTGACTCGCGGATCGCCGGCGTCATTGAGCAGACCGCTGGCCTCTTCGAGAAACTTCTGGACACTGGCAGTGTGGGAAATCTTGACGTTCATTTTGGTGGGTTCCTCATCTTGTAATTATTAGCGTAGCGAACTGAACAGGCTGGGTTCAGCGGTCATCCTCGCGAATGGAAGAAGGATGCCGGCACAGTGCGTTGACCTCGATGGCCATGTACGGGTACAGCGGCAACTGCATCAGCAGGTCGTGCAGTTCCTGAACGCTGTCGACATCGAACACGCTGTAATTGGCATAGAGCCCGGCGATGCGCCACAGATGACGCCACTTGCCTTGCTCTTGCAGACGCTGGGCCAGGGCTTTTTCGTCGGCCTTGAGCTGAGCGGCGCGTTCCGGGTTCATGTCGACCGGTAAATTCACCGTCATTTTTACGTGAAACAGCATGATGCCCTCCTCAGGCTTGATGAACGGCAGTGGATGTCTTGTCCCTACGGAAAAACGCCAGGCGCTCTTCATCCAGAACAAGGCCCAGCCCCGGTGTTTGCGGGACGTGCAGTTGGAAATCGCAGTAGACCAATGGCTCGCTGAGGATGTCTTCGGTGAGCAGCAGCGGGCCGAACAACTCGGTGTCCCAGCTCAGAGTGTTCAGCGTGACGAAGGCATGGGCCGAGGCCAGCGTGCCGATACCGCCTTCGAGCATGGTGCCTCCGTACAGGCCAATACCGGCCGCCTCGGCAATGGCGGCGGTTCGCAGCACGGCGCGTGGACCGCCGTTCTTGGCAATTTTCAGGGCGAATACCGAAGCCGCGCCCTCGCGCGCCAGGTTGAAGGCGTCCTCTACGCACTCGATGGATTCATCGGCCATGATCGGCGCCGGGCTCACGGTATTCAGGCGCACCATGCCGGCGCGGTTATTGCGTGAGATCGGTTGTTCGATCAGGTCGATGCCGTTGGTTCCGAGGATACGGCAGGCGCGCAACGCGACCGCTTCGTCCCAGGCCTGATTGACATCAACCCGCACGCTGGCGCGATCGCCCAGCGCCTTTTTGATTGCAATGACGTGGGCCAGGTCGCGGTTGACCTCGCCGGCGCCGATTTTCAGCTTGAAGATCCGATGGCGACGCAGGTCGAGCATTTTTTCCGCTTCGGCGATGTCCTTGGCGGTGTCGCCGCTGGCCAGGGTCCAGGCCACCGGCAGCGCATCGCGAACGCGGCCGCCCAGCAGTTCGCTGACTGGCAGGCCGAGGCGCTTGCCCTGGGCGTCGAGCAAGGCACTTTCAATACCCGATTTGGCGAAGGTGTTGCCACGAATGCTGCGCTCCAGGCGCAACATCGCGGCATTCACATTGCCGCTGTCCTGGCCAAGCAGCAATGGCGCGAAGTGTTTGTCGATGTTGGTCTTGATGCTGTCCGGGCTTTCGTTGCCATAGGCCAGACCGCCAATGGTGGTCGACTCACCGACCCCTTCAATGCCGTCGGCACAGCGCACACGAATGATCACCAGGGTCTGGTTCTGCATGGTGTGCATCGCCAGCTTGTGCGGGCGAATGGTCGGCAGATCGACGATGATCGTCTCGATCGATTCAATGGCAGTTGCACGCATGTCGATACCCGTCAGGTTCTTAAAGTTCTGGAACGGATTCTCGTACGGCTTTTTCCGGGCGGCCAATATAGAATTGGTCTGGCTCGATACCTTAAAGGTATTTAACCGATCAACGTCCGGAGGCCTCATGGAACTGCGTCACCTGCGGTATTTTCAGGTGTTGGCTCAAACCCTCAACTTCACCCGCGCCGCCGAACTGCTGCACATCGCCCAACCGCCGCTGAGCCGACAGATCCAGCAGCTGGAAGACGAACTCGGGGTGCTTCTGCTGGAGCGCGGCCGACCGCTGAAGCTGACCGACGCCGGGCGGTTTTTCCATGAACATTCCACCGCCCTGCTCGAACAGTTGGCCAAGGTTTGCGACAACACACGACGGATCGGGCTGGGCGAAAAGACCTGGCTGGGCATCGGCTTTGCGCCATCGACCCTCTATGGTGTGCTGCCGGAGCTGATTCGCCGACTGCGCAGCGGTGAGCCGCTGGCGCTTGAGTTGGGGCTCTCGGAAATGACCACGTTGCAACAGGTTCAGGCGCTCAAGGCCGGGCGCATCGACATTGGTTTCGGACGAATCCGCATCGACGACCCGGCGATCATCCAGACGGTTTTGACTGAAGACCGGCTGGTCGCCGCCCTGCCCGCAGGCCATCCATTACTGGCCGGGCCCATCAGCCTTCGTGAACTGGCAAAAGAACCCTTCGTGCTCTACCCCGGCAACCCGCGCCCCAGCTACGCCGACCACGTGATCGCGTTATTCGAATCCTGTGGCGTGCACATCAACGTGGCGCAATGGACCAATGAGCTGCAAACAGCGATCGGTCTGGTGGGTGCGGGAATCGGGGTGACGTTGGTGCCGGCCTCAGTGCAGTTGCTGCACCGCGACGATATTGGCTTCACCCCGGTGCTGGAAGACAACGCCACCTCGCCGATCATCCTCAGCAGGCGCGTGGGCGATGTATCGCCGGGGTTGAATCATTGTTTGCAGATGATCGATGAACTGCTGCCAGGTGAAGGCTCGAAAACCAGGTAATCAAACTGCTGTAGCAGCTGTCGAGCCCCAGCGAGGCTGCGTTCGGCTGCGAAGCAGTCGTCAAACCAGAACTTGCGGTGTATCAGGCAAACCGCGTCAGTTGGATTCACGACTGCTTCGCAGCCGAACGCAGCCTCGCTGGGGCTCGACAGCTGCTACAGGGAGTCGGTTAGGCCATGACACCAGCGAGGGCTCTGCGTCCGGCGCGCATTTCGGTGCGAAGTTCGCCGATCAGGTTGGAAATATCGCGGACACTGGTCAACTCGTCGGGCGATACGCCGGTGATCAACAGCTCAATCCGCCCGGTAGTGCGATCGAAGACCTTGATCCGCAATGTTTCATCGCCATTCACCGTGCATTCGCAGGAGAGCGGTTTGAAACCGGACTCAACAATTTGGCAAAGCTGCGCAAGTTGAACCATGGCGAATACCTTCCCTGGATGGTTTCCCGATTGGATCCACTCAGCGTAGATCAACTTCAATAAACCCGCGCCAGCGAACGCTAACAATTAGTGTTAGCTACTTCTCACTTTGAACAGTTAATCGCCCCGACATCGCTCAGTGGGTATCTGCGCCCCACAACCAGTTCCAGATCCCTGGCAGCTCAACCGCCTCTGAACTGTCACGGACCGTACGCGCCATGGCCGCACGCTGCAGTGCTGCCGTGTCGTCGTAAAACGCTTTCTGCGCCGTGACCAGGCCTGTGGCACTGGCGCTGTCGAGGAGGATTTGCAGATATTCGCGGGTATGCCGGGCGGTGTAGCGATTGAGGTCGTGAAAGGTCACCACCACCGGGATCACCCCATCCACCGTCGGCAACTCGCCAAGGGCAATGCGCTCGCGGACTTCGGACAGTTGCCGCAGCATATTGGCCCGCCGACGGGGGCTGGCGTTGAAACCCCAGATCTTGCCGTCATTGGCGCTCAGGTCGGTCAGCAGTACGTGCATGCCATGCTTTTGATAGGCGGCGAAGGTGCGCTTGTCGTAGTTCCAGAATGGCGGACGCACCAGGGTCGGCGAGGCTTTGCTGATCGCGGCGATGTCGGCGCTGCCGTTGCTGAGCGACTGCTCCAGTTCTTCCGGGTCCAGAGAACGATGGTTGGTGTGCCGGCGCGTGGCCGTGTGGAAGCCCAACAGGTGACCTTCGGCATGTTCGCGACGCATGATCTGCCGGCCCACATCACCGCCGCCAGCGCGTGAGTCACGGGTCTGCACGAAGAACACGGCTTTAATGTCGGGTTGCAGCGGATTGCGCGCGAGGCTGTCGAGCACAGTGACGGTCGGGTTGTAAAAACCCGACGCGCTGGGCCCGTCGTCGAAGGTCAGCAGAAAGCGGATCGGCGCTTGCTCGTGCAAACGCTGTTGCGTCTGCGGCGTCATTTCAATGGGCGCAGCGATGCAGCCCAGCAGGCCGACTGCGATGGCGAATGCGGAGAAAATTTTGACCAGCTGCTTCATGTTTTGCCTTGGACCAGACCTTGCGGTCCTCACGTTTAATGGCAAAAACCCCTCGCCCATTCATCCCTCGATCGGCCCGCAGATCACTGCAAGCCGAGGTTGGATAAGGGTACACAGTGTTTGGTTCCAGCGCTCGCTGTCGGACTCTGGTACCCGTCTGGCTGTTATGCCCCAAAAATCAAAAGATCGAAGCCTTCGGCAGCTCCTACATTAAATGGCGCAGGAGCTGCCGAAGGCTGCGATCTTTTGATTTTGATTACCAGCCGATCAGGGTTTCAACGGACGCTCCTGGTCGCGATCCGACAGCTCTTTACCATCGTCAGGATGCTTCCAGTCCGGCTTCGAACGCCTCTGCCGTTCGAGCTCTTCCTCCGTCGGTTCATCAATATCTTCATCCGGGTCCGGACGCGTTGGTTCAGTGGCCATGTCCACCTCCCTTGCTCAAAAAATCCGTCATCTGTGTTTTAAGCGTAGAACAGTTTCGGATGAGACGACTCAGAGCCACCACCGCAGCAAAAAGAAGAACCCCATGCTCAACAACATGCTCAGCAAGGTGTTGCGGGTGTAAAGCACCAGACCCACGGCCACCAGCGAACTGATCAGATAGGGGTTGTCCCACTGCAAGTTCAACTGCTTGTCGGGCATGAACACGATCGGCCCGCAGATCGCGGTGAGCATGCCCGGTACCGCGAAACCGAGGAACTGCCGGGCATTGCTGCTCAAGCGCACCGGCAGTCGAGGCTCGAGAAATACGTAGCGGTTAAGGAATACCAGCAGGCCCATCCCGATAATCACAGCCCAAACCATCATGTGCGCCCCACGTAGAGTTTGTTGCAGATAAAGCCTGCGGTCATGCCTGCCAACCCCGACAACACCAGCGCCGAGCCCCATTGCCAATAACTGAACAGCACCGAACAAAACAGTGAGACCGCCACGCAGACCACCGTCGGAACGTTGCGCACCACTGGCGTGATCAAGGCGATAAAGGTCGCTGCGATGGAGAAGTCCAGCCCCAGGTGCTCAAGGCCCGGAATGCTGCTGCCCAACACAATGCCTGCCAGGGTGAAGAGGTTCCAGGCGATGTAAAACGTCAGGCCCACGCCCAGGGCATACCAACGATTGAACTGCTGTTTGTCATGCTGACTGGTCAGGGCGAACAACTCATCGGTGAGCAAAAAGCCCAGCCCCACACGCCAGCGACCCGGCAACGGGGAAATCACCGAACGCATGCTCATCCCATACAGCAAATGCTGGGAGGTCAGCAGCAACGTGGTCAGCAGAATCGAAAACACCCCGGCACCGCCCTTGAGCATGCCGATGGCGACCAATTGAGCCGCGCCGGCAAACACGATGCTCGACAGCCCCTGGCCTTGCAGCGGTGTGAGATTGGCCTCGATGGCCATGGAACCGGCCAGCAATCCCCAAGGCGCGGTCGCCAGGGATAACGGCATGATGGCCGCGGCACCGCGAAGGAATGCACTGCGCGGCATGAGTGAGTTGGACATAACGCTCTACAACCAGGGAAAGACCCCAGACTGTGCCAGCAGTCGCGGTGGATGGCTTGAACAATCTTGCGCACTTTTGGCGATCATCCAGCACGAGTACCATGAAGTGACTCATATCATGCGTCAGGGAATCGACATGCTTTACCGAATCGCCGCCGACGGGCTGGTCCTGTCTCACTTGTTGTTCATTCTGTTCGTGCTGTTCGGCGGGCTGCTGGTGCTCAAATGGCACCATTTGGCCTGGTGGCACCTGCCTGCCGCCGCATGGGGCGTGATCGTGGAAGTTTTCCACCTGACGTGCCCACTGACCGATTGGGAAAACCTCATGCGCCATGCGGCCGGGCAAACCGGTTACGGCGGTGGTTTTATTGAACATTATGTATGGCCGATTATTTACCCGGCCGGGCTGACACCCACGATTCAGCTGGGGCTGGGCAGCGTGGTACTGGCGATCAACGTGCTGATCTACCTGCGGCTGATCCGGTTATGGAAGCTGCGGCACCTGGCTCGTTCAGGGCAGTAACCGCTCTGGTTGGGTTCAGTTGGCAATGACGCTCATGTTCCGGCCACTGGCCTTGGCCACATACAGCGCCTTGTCTGCTGCGCCGATCAAGTCTTCGGGCTGGCTTTGCGCCGTCTGGTTGTAGGCACAAACCCCAAGACTGACCGTGACGATGCCTTCGGGACTGCCGATGTGCTTGATGTCGGTTTGCTGCACCGCGCGACGGATTTTTTCCGCCACCAGAAACGCCCCCACATAATCGGTGCCGGGCAGCACCACCGTAAACTCCTCGCCACCGAAGCGGGCAGCAAGATCGCCGGGGCGCTGGATGTTGTCGGTGATGATGGTGCTGATCTTGCGCAAACACTCATCGCCCGCCAGATGACCGTAGTGATCATTGAAACTCTTGAAATGATCGACATCGATCATCAGCAACGCAAGGCTGGTGTGGGTACGTCTGGCGCGGCCCATTTCCGCCAGGATGAACACATCGAATTGCCGCCGGTTGGAGAGCCCGGTCAGTGCATCCTCCAGAGCCAGCAATTTAAGGCTGTGGTTCACCTCAATGAGTTTTTCCTGAGCCTCCAGCAATTCGTTCTGAATATTGTTCTGCTGCCTCATGAGACGAATCAGGCGATTACCGAGAACGCTCAGGACCCCCAGCAGCAATACGACGATGCCTGCGTTCAGCATTGACTCCCGCCGCCAGACGGCCAGGACTTCATCCTTGTCGAGCGCGGTAAAGACGACAAGCGGATAATCCTCGACCCGCCGAAACCCCACAACTCGCTCCACCCCGTCCATATAGGACTTGACCACGGCCGTACCGGAATCGCCCTTGGGCAACAGTTGGGTAAACAGCGGCCCATTGGCAACGCTGGTGCCCATCTCAGCGTCGTTGAACGGGCGGCGAACAACGATGGTGGCATCGTCGGCGATCAGGTTGATCACGCCGTTCCTGCCCATGTCGATGCCGGTGTACAGGTTCAGGAAATGGTTAAGATAGATCGTCGCCAGCGCCACGCCGGCAAACCGGCCATCGGCGTGATTGACCCTGCGCGACACGGTCATGATCCACTCACCGGTCGAGCGGCTTTTTATCGACGGACCGATATGAGGCCCCCGGTCGGGATGATCACGGTGGTAGATGAAATATTCACGGTCGGCGTTATTGGCATTGGGCAGCACAGCGTTATTGGAGTTGGCGAGCCAACGGCCTTCTTCGTCGTAAACGAACAGGCCGTGGATCTGCGCCAACTCACCGCGCTGGGCGTGGAGCAAACGTTGCAGCCTGGGAAATTTCTCCGGTTCCATGCCGTCGTTTTCGAGGCGATCCACCAAGGCAAACAGCAGCGTATCGGCTTGCTTGATCGAGGCCTGAGCCTGCGAGGCCAGGGTTTGCGCCAGGTTGGACATCGCCACTTCGCTGTCGCGCAAATGATACTGGCGCGAGTTCCAGCCTTCCACGATCACAATGGCCGTCAAGGACAGGCACACCGCAAGCAGAAAAGCCGCGTATCGAACCTTGAGCGTTGATTCAAGTTGCTCGGGTACCGAAGGCGCGGCAAGCCGAGTGTTTTCAATACGACCGTTGACGGACGGATGTCCCATGACGCTCCCTGAATCCCTTATGACATGGCGAATTTTCCTGTTCGCCCTTTTAACGCCGGCCAGCCGTGCCTGGCGCTCACACCACTATGACTCATCAACGAATACGATAGGTGATTTGCACGAAAACGCTCATCGAAATCATCCGTGCCTGTTACAGCGGCGCCTGCTTTATTGACTCAAGCCAGGCCGGATTCAATTGCGTTTGCTCAGTCTCGATACCCAGCGCCTCCATCCGCGCCTTGTGCTGGTCCATCTCACGGGTCAACTGGCTATGGTCACTGGAGTTGCCATCCAACTGATGCATCTGGCTCAGTCCCAGATGATAAAAGCGCAGCAGCTTCATGGCATTCGGATCGCCCTTCTCCACCGCCGCCGTCACCTGATGCATGACATTGGTGATGCTCATCAGACTACGCTTGAGCTGCCAACCGTACACCGCTGGCGCCATCCATTCCTGGGTCCAGAACTTGCCGCGCATCAGCGCCGCCATCAGCAACAACGCGGCAAATACGCCGCCCACGTTGAAACGCAGATTGTCGCCGCCGGGCTCACCGAACAGCGCCACCGCCGCCGTGGACAGCAGCATCGCCAGCGCCAGGAACATCAGGGCGATGATTACCGTGCTGCGTCGCGTCTGGCGTCGATAGGTTTCGGCATTCATTGGCTGGATTTCGAACATCGCGACGGGGTTCCTTGCATCAATGGTAAAAGGCTCTGTGGCAAAAAGACTGCGGGGCATTATCGCCTCCCCGAAGGATTTAGCTATGCTGAGGCTCCTTTTCATCTTTTCATCGTCAAACGGGGACATAGCGATACAGCGCAGTTCGTGCCATCTTCATCATGGATACACACTATTCGGATGCCATGCGCCTGCCGGCGGGTGACATCGTTTTAAGGATCATTGAATGACCCAACGACATGTAATCAACGCCTCAGTCAGCCCTAAAGGCAGCCTGGAAACACTGTCCCAACGTGAAGTACAGCAACTGAGCGAAGCCGGAACCGGCCTCACCTACACCCTATTCCGCCAGTGCGCCCTGGCCATCCTCAATACCGGCGCTCACGTCGATAACGCCAAGACCATTCTGGAAGCCTACAAAGACTTCGAAATCCGCATTCACCAGCAAGACCGTGGCGTACGCCTGGAACTGCTGAACGCCCCGGCCGACGCCTTCGTCGATGGCGAAATGATCGCCAGCACCCGGGAAATGCTCTTCAGTGCCCTGCGTGACATTGTCTACACCGAAAACGAACTCGACGCCTTGAGCATCGACCTGAGCACCTCCCAAGGTATCAGCGACTACGTCTTCCACCTGCTGCGCAACGCCCGCACCCTGCGCCCTGGTGTCGAACCGAAAATCGTGGTGTGCTGGGGCGGCCACTCGATCAATACCGAAGAATACAAATACACCAAGAAAGTCGGCCATGAACTCGGCCTGCGCAGCCTGGATATCTGCACCGGTTGCGGCCCGGGCGTGATGAAAGGCCCGATGAAAGGCGCGACCATCGCCCACGCCAAGCAGCGCATCCACGGTGGCCGCTACCTCGGCTTGACCGAGCCGGGGATCATCGCCGCCGAAGCACCGAACCCGATCGTCAACGAACTGGTGATCCTGCCGGACATCGAAAAACGCCTGGAAGCCTTCGTCCGCGTCGGCCACGGCATCATCATTTTCCCGGGCGGCGCGGGCACGGCCGAAGAGTTCCTGTACCTGCTCGGCATCCTGATGCACCCGGACAATGAAAGCCTGCCCTTCCCCGTGGTCCTCACCGGGCCGAAAAGCGCCGCGCCGTACCTGGAACAGTTGCACGCCTTCGTCGGTGCGACCCTCGGTGCAGCCGCGCAGCAGCACTACGAAATCATCATCGACGACCCGGTGGAAGTGGCGCGGCAGATGACTCAGGGCCTCAAAGAGGTCAAACAGTTCCGTCGCGAGCGCAACGACGCGTTCCATTTCAACTGGCTGCTGAAGATCGACGAAGGCTTCCAGCGCCCGTTCGACCCGACCCACGCCAACATGGCCAACCTGCAATTGAGCCGCAACCTGCCCTCCCACGAGCTGGCCGCCAACCTGCGCCGCGCGTTCTCCGGCATCGTCGCCGGCAACGTCAAGGACAAGGGCATCCGCCTGATCGAAGAACACGGGCCATACCAGATCCGTGGCGATGCCGCCGTCATGCAGCCGCTGGACAAACTGCTCAAAGCCTTCGTCGCCCAGCACCGGATGAAACTGCCGGGTGGCGCGGAGTATGTGCCGTGTTATCAGGTGGTGGCTTGATACGCAAAATCTGTAGTTAAAGATCATTCCCACGCTCTGCGTGGGAATGCCTCAACGGACGCTCTGCGTTCGGCTCTGGAAGGGACGCGGAGCGTCCCGGGCTGCATTCCCACGCGGAGCGTGGGAACGATCAATGATCATCCTCGCTAGCCTCGTGGATCGAGGTTATCCAGCACCCGGTTGACTGCCAACTCCCCGAGCATGACCACCTGTTGAATCCCCAACATCATGTTGCGATGTGGCATGTCCATCAATCCGGCGAACTCACTGAGCATTGGGCTGGCCTGCTCGCGATGAGGCCGAAAAGAACACCCTCAAAACCCAGGGTCAAACCACCGGACACATACCTGCCAACCGCACCGCCAACGCCTTGGCCTGGCTCGCCACATCAGTCACTGCCGTGCTCTCCCACCACATCCCGCGCAACGGTGGACCCATGGCGAACAAGCGGCTGGCGACCTGCCCATCGGCGCTTAGCACCGCGCCGTCATCCGCGGCCGCAATCCCCAACGCCAATGGCCCCGGCCGCACCAACCCGCGCGCCAATAGCTGCTGCGGCAATGGCCGCGCCACTCGCCGCCAGTCGTATTCGATGCCGCTGGAATTGATCAGTGCCGCGCCGTGCACCACGCAGGTTTGCGCCTCGCCACGGCGACGGATGCGGATATTCACCCCGCCGACCGATGAAGGCTCCAACCCTTTGAACGATGCAGCATGAATCCGCAACCGCCCTTCCCCGTGCAGCCGCGCCACCAACTCGGCACTCAACGGCGGCGAGCGATGGTGATGGCTTTCCCACCACGGCCGCACATGCCGTACAAACTGCCGACGCTGCACATCCGTCGCCTGGCTCCACAACCGCCCGATGTGCGCCCGCACGGTGTCGAGCGGCGCTTGCCAGTCGATGCCCTGGGCGATGGCGTCGCGGCAATGCCGACGCAGTTCGCGCATCAGCTGACGCGGCGTGCGAATGCTGTGATCCTCGGCCAAGAAATCGACCCAGGCCGGAGGCTGTCGCCGCACATGTGGCAGCAGCCCATGCCGGGAGAACACTTCGATCGGCCCGCGATGCCCGGCCTGTTCCAGGGACACCACGGCATCGACCATGGTCAGGCCCGAGCCGATGATCAGCACCGTTGACTGCGGATCGAGCTGACGCATGGCGGTCACATCCCATGGGTCGAGCGCCGCTGCGTTCAAGCCGCTGGATTCGGTTTGCGGCGTGCGCGCGGCAGCGAACATGCCAGTGGCCAGCACCGCATAGGCGCCTTGCAAACACTGGCCATCGTTCAAGGTCAGGCGCACCGAATCGATATCGGTCTGCACATCGACCACTTCCGCGCGCACATGCTCCACCGTCGAACCGTACCGCGCGCCCACCACCTGCGCCTCGGCCAAACGCTGCTGCACATAAACGCCAAACAGCCCGCGCGGCGGAAACAGTTCACTGATCGGTACATGCTGCTGATCCGACTCCGGCCAACCGCCGGCCGCAATGTACTCGGTCAGCCAGTGGGTCAAATCATCAGCGTTGTCAGGATCGATGCTCATCCGCGCCGCGTTGCCGTTGAGCGTATGGCCCAACTCCACCGCGCTGTACGCTTCGCCCCGACCAAGTTCGGCGCGAGGTTCGATCACCAGCACCTGACGCTTGCCCGGCAAACGCAACAACTGCGCCGCCAGCATCGCGCCGCTGAGGCCGCCGCCGATGATCAGGATGTCTGCGTGGCGGATGGCGGGAGTCAACTGTGCGCCTGGTGTTTCAGTCATGGCGTTCTCACGGATCCATTGAGGCGTATTTGCGCCACATTAGTAGTTTGCTCGGCGAACAGTCAGATCACCACATTACGCACAAACCGCGCCGCCACCGCCCCATCATTGCGATAGGAATGGGGTTGATTGCTGGCGAACATGAAGAACTCACCGGCCGCGATTTTCTGCGGTTGGTCGCCGAGCATCAGGGTCAGGCAGCCTTCGAACACATAGAGCTGTTCGCTCCAGCCTTCCGCATCCGGCTCCGAAGGGTAATGTTCACCCGGTTCGAGGCGCCATTCCCACAGTTCAACTTCGCGGGTGGCGGTGGCTTTAGACAATAGCACCGCTTTACTGCCCGGGATGGTGCCAGCCCAGGCCAGTTCGTTGATGCGGCTCGGGTCGCGGGCATCCGGGGCCTGGATCAGATCGCTGAAGGCCACGTCCAGCGCTTCGGCCACGCGATCGAGGGTGGTCAGGCTGACGTTCTTCTCGCCGGCCTCGATGGCCACCAGCATCCGGCGGCTGACCCCGGACTTTTCAGCCAGGGCGGTCTGGCTCATGTCGGCGGCGTGGCGCAGACGTCTAACGTTCTGGCTAACGTGCTGGAGAACCGACGCCCGCTGGGTGGAATCTTTGTGCACTATATTGCTCACTTGGTGGTATTGCGCAGTATACTGCCCAACTTCCGGCGCATTGTGCGTCTCCCTCAGGTAGCGCGCAAGGTCATGACGTCGGTGAACTCCTCCCCTGCTTCCTCCCGTTTCTCACGGTTCAGCAAAGCTGAGTGCGTGTTGGTGCTGATCACCATGGTCTGGGGCGGGACCTTTTTGCTGGTGCAGCATGCAATGACCGTCAGCGGGCCGATGTTTTTTGTCGGCCTGCGTTTTGCCGCGGCAGCGATTATCGTTGCCCTGTTCTCCTGGCGTCATCTGCGCGAACTGACCCTGTTCGAACTCAAGGCCGGGGCGTTTATCGGCGTGGCGATCATGCTCGGTTACGGCTTGCAGACCGTGGGTTTGCAGACAATTCCCAGCAGTCAGTCGGCGTTTATTACCGCGCTGTATGTGCCGTTCGTGCCGTTGCTGCAATGGCTGGTGCTGGGTCGGCGGCCGGGCTTGATGCCAAGCATCGGGATCATGCTGGCCTTTACCGGGTTGATGCTGCTGTCGGGACCTGCCGGCGCTTCGTTCAATTTCAGCCCCGGTGAAATCGCCACATTGATCAGCGCCGTGGCGATTGCGGCGGAGATCATTCTGATCAGCACCTATGCCGGCCAGGTCGACGTGCGCCGGGTGACGGTGGTGCAACTGGCGGTGACTTCAGTGCTGGCGTTTCTGATGGTGGTGCCGACTCAGGAAGTGATTCCGGGGTTCTCCTGGTTATTGTTGTGCAGCGCATTGGGGCTGGGCGCGGCGAGTGCGGCGATTCAGGTGGCGATGAACTGGGCGCAGAAGAGTGTTTCGCCGACGCGGGCAACGCTCATCTATGCCGGGGAGCCGGTGTGGGCCGGGATTGTCGGGCGGATTGCCGGGGAACGGTTGCCGGCGATTGCGCTGGTGGGCGCGGGGTTGATTGTGGCGGCGGTGATTGTCAGTGAGTTGAAGACCAAGGGTAAAGCGGCTCTTGAGGTTGAGGACGATCTGGATCGGGAAGCCGAGCACTGATCGTTCCCACGCGGGAGTGTGGGAACGATCGATAGCGATCTGAAACAAGGAAAAACAGGAATTTTCCACGCACTTTGTAGGATTCTGCGACAGCTTGGCGTTTGGTGATCGGGGAGCTGGCACGTATGATGCTTCACAAACTTCCGCAGATTAGAAGCCTATGTCCCTGATAGTTCTACTGCTTCTGCCTTTTATCGGCAGTTGTCTGGCAGCCTTGCTGCCGCACAACGCGCGTAATACCGAATCGCTGTTGGCTGGCCTGGTTGCCCTGATCGGCACCGTCCAGGTCGCCCTCTTGTACCCGCAAATCGCCCATGGCGGCGTGATCCGCGAAGAATTCTTCTGGCTACCGAGCCTGGGCCTGAACTTCGTTCTGCGCATGGACGGTTTCGCCTGGCTGTTCTCGATGCTGGTGCTGGGCATCGGCACGCTGGTTTCTCTGTACGCCCGTTATTACATGTCACCAGACGATCCGGTGCCGCGTTTCTTCGCGTTTTTCCTGGCGTTCATGGGCGCCATGCTGGGGTTGGTGATCTCCGGCAATCTCATCCAGATCGTGTTTTTCTGGGAGCTGACCAGCCTCTTTTCATTCCTGTTGATCGGCTACTGGCACCACCGCGCCGATGCGCGACGTGGCGCCTATATGGCGTTGATGGTCACCGGTGCCGGTGGCTTGTGTTTGCTGGCGGGGGTCATGCTGCTCGGCCATGTGGTCGGCAGCTATGACCTGGACAAGGTTCTGGCCGCCGGCAATCTGATTCGCGCACATGCCCTCTACCCTATTCTGCTTCCGCTGATCCTGATCGGCGCCTTGAGCAAAAGTGCGCAGTTCCCCTTCCACTTCTGGCTGCCCCACGCCATGGCGGCGCCGACACCGGTTTCGGCGTATCTGCACTCGGCGACCATGGTCAAGGCCGGGGTGTTCCTGCTCGCACGCCTGTGGCCGTCGCTGTCCGGCAGTGAAGAATGGTTCTACATCGTCAGCGGGGCCGGGGCCTGCACCTTGTTGCTCGGCGCTTACTGCGCGATGTTTCAGAACGACCTCAAGGGCCTGCTGGCCTACTCGACCATCAGCCACCTGGGCCTGATCACTCTGCTGCTGGGCCTGAACAGTCCGCTGGCCGCCGTCGCCGCGGTGTTCCACATTCTCAACCACGCCACGTTCAAGGCCTCGCTGTTCATGGCCGCCGGGATCATCGACCACGAGAGCGGCACCCGGGACATTCGCAAACTCAGCGGCCTGATCAAACTGATCCCGTTCACCGCCACACTCGCCATGGTCGCCAGCGCGTCGATGGCCGGCGTACCGCTGCTCAACGGTTTCCTGTCGAAAGAGATGTTCTTTGCCGAAACCGTGTTCATCAACGCCACGGCCTGGATCGAGATGACCCTTCCGATCGTCGCGACCATCGCCGGGACGTTCAGCGTGGCCTACTCCCTGCGCTTCACCGTCGACGTGTTCTTCGGCCCAACCGCCACCGACCTGCCGCACACCCCGCACGAGCCGCCACGCTGGATGCGCGCGCCGGTGGAGTTGCTGGTGTTCACCTGTCTGGTGGTGGGGATCTTCCCCGCTCAAGTGGTTGGCCCGTTGCTCGCGGCGGCGGCATTGCCGGTGGTGGGCGGCACGCTGCCCGAGTACAGCCTGGCGATCTGGCACGGCTGGAACGCACCGATGATCATGAGCCTGATCGCCATGTCTGGCGGCATCACCCTCTATCTGCTGTTACGCAATCAGCTCAAGCGCGGGCGCTTCATACACCCGCCGGTGATCAGCCACTTCAACGGCAAGCGCCTGTTCGAGCGCAGCCTGGTGATCATGATGCGCCTGGCCCGTCGCCTGGAGCGGCGGATCAGCACCCGGCGCCTGCAAACCCAACTGTTTCTGGTGGTGCTCGCCGCCGTGCTGGCTGGATTGATCCCGATGCTGCACAGCAGCCTGAGCTGGGGCGACCGGCCGAAAATCCAGGGCTCGATCGTGTTCGTGATCCTCTGGCTGCTGGCGATTGCTTGCGCCCTCGGCGCGGCGTGGCAAGCCAAGTATCACCGACTCGCGGCCCTGACCATGGTCAGCGTCTGCGGCCTGATGACCTGCGTGACCTTCGTCTGGTTCTCGGCACCGGACCTGGCCCTGACGCAATTGGCAGTGGAAGTGGTGACCACGGTATTGATCCTCCTCGGTCTGCGCTGGCTGCCGCGCCGGATCGAAGAGGTCTCGCCGTTGCCGAGCAGCCTGCGCAAGGCGCGGGTTCGAAGGGTTCGCGACCTGGCGCTGTCGACTGTGGTCGGTGGTGGCATGGCGCTTCTGTCCTACGCGATGCTGACCCGCCAGACGCCCAACGACATTTCCTCGTTCTACCTCAGTCGCGCCCTGCCCGAAGGCGGCGGCAGCAACGTGGTCAATGTGATGCTGGTGGACTTCCGTGGCTTCGACACCCTCGGCGAAATCACCGTGCTGGTGGCGGTGGCCCTGGCCGTGTTCGCCCTGCTGCGACGCTTCCGTCCACCGAAAGAAAGCCTGCAACTGCCGGCCCAACAGCGCTTGCTGGCGCCCGATGTGGTCACCGACCTGGTCAACCCGCGTCACGCCAGCGACACCGCGCTCGGTTTCATGATGGTGCCGGCGGTGCTGGTGCGTTTGCTGTTGCCGATTGCGCTGGTGGTGTCGGTCTATCTGTTCTTGCGCGGGCACAATCAACCGGGAGGCGGTTTCGTTGCCGGCCTGGTGATGTCGGTGGCGTTCATCCTGCAATACATGGTCGCCGGCACCCAGTGGGTCGAGGCACAAATGAGCCTGCGACCGCTGCGCTGGATGGGCACCGGGCTGCTGTTCGCCACGGTCACCGGGCTCGGGGCGATGGCGGCCGGGTATCCATTCCTCACCACCCACACCTGGCATTTCACACTGCCGCTGCTGGGCGACATTCACATCGCCAGTGCGTTGTTCTTCGATATCGGTGTGTACGCCGTGGTGGTCGGTTCGACCCTGTTGATCCTGACCGCCCTCGCCCACCAATCGGTACGCGGTCATAAAACCAGCGCGCAACCCAAGCCCGTGGCCAAAGCGGCTGCCACGCAAGGAGCCATCTGATGGAAGAAGTCATCGCAATCGCCATCGGTGTGCTGGCCGCGTCCGGTGTGTGGCTGGTGCTGCGGCCACGGACGTTCCAGGTGGTCATGGGCCTGTGCCTGCTGTCCTACGGCGTCAACCTGTTCATCTTCAGCATGGGCAGCCTGTTCATCGGCAAGGAGCCGAACATCAAGGACGGCGTACCTCAGGATTTGCTCCACTACACCGACCCGCTGCCGCAAGCGTTGGTGCTGACCGCGATCGTCATCAGCTTCGCCATGACCGCGCTGTTCCTGGTGGTGCTGCTCGCCTCCCGGGGCCTGACCGGCACCGACCATGTGGATGGCCGGGAGCCTAAAGAATGAATCTGATGGCACACCTGATCGCTGCACCGATTCTGCTACCGCTGCTGACCGCCGCGGTGATGCTGATGCTGGGTGAGAAACACCGCCCGTTAAAGGCCAAAATCAATCTGTTCTCCAGCCTGTTGGGGCTGGGCATTGCCGTGATGTTGCTGCAATGGACGCAAGCCACCGGCGTACCCGGCTCCATCGGTGTGTACCTGCCGGGCAACTGGCAGGTGCCGTTCGGCATTGTGCTGGTGGTTGATCGTCTGTCGGCGCTGATGCTGGTGCTGACCGGGATCATCGGCGTCAGCGCCCTGCTGTTCGCCATGGCCCGCTGGGACGGCGCCGGTTCGAGTTTCCACGCGCTGTTCCAGATTCAGTTGATGGGCCTGTACGGCGCCTTCCTGACGGCGGACCTGTTCAACCTGTTCGTGTTTTTCGAAGTACTGCTGGCCGCCTCTTACGGGCTGATGCTGCACGGTTCGGGCCGGGCACGGGTGTCGTCGGGGCTGCATTACATCTCGATCAACCTGCTGGCCTCGTCGCTGTTTCTGATTGGCGCGGCGCTGATCTACGGCGTCACCGGCACGCTGAACATGGCCGACCTGGCGCTGAAAATCCCGCTGGTGCCGGAAGCCGATCGCGGCTTGCTGCATGCCGGCGCGGCGATTCTGGCGGTGGCGTTCCTGGCCAAGGCCGGGATGTGGCCGCTGAACTTCTGGCTGGTGCCGGCCTATTCCGCGGCCAGCGCGCCCGTGGCGGCGATGTTCGCGATCATGACCAAGGTCGGCGTCTACACCTTGCTACGTCTGTGGACGCTGCTGTTCTCCGGGCAGGCCGGGGCATCCGCGTACTTCGGTGGCAACTGGCTGATCTACGGCGGCATGGCGACCATCGTCTGCGCCGCCGTGGCGATCCTCGCCGCGCAACGCCTGGAACGCATGGCCAGCCTGAGCATTCTGGTGTCGGCAGGGATTCTGTTGTCGGCCATCGGTTTCGCCCAGCCGAACCTGATTGGCGCGGCGCTGTTCTATCTGGTCAGTTCGACCCTGGCCTTGAGCGCGCTGTTCCTGCTGGCCGAACTGATCGAGCGCTCGCGTTCGGCCAACGAAATGCCGCTGTTCGATGACGGCGAGTTGTTGCCACGGCCCCTGGAATCCTTGCAGCCGCCCAAAGGCTTCAACCTCGATGACGAACGTAAAGCACTGGTCGGCCAGGTGATTCCCTGGACCATGGCTTTCCTCGGCTTGAGCTTCATCGCCTGCGCCCTGCTGATCATCGGTATGCCGCCGCTTTCCGGGTTTATCGGCAAACTCAGTCTGCTCAGCGCCCTGCTCAATCCGCTGGGGCTGGGTAATGGCAGCGACGAACCGATATCAAATGGCGCGTGGGGTTTGCTCGCCCTGTTGATTCTGTCCGGGCTGGCCTCGCTGATCGCTTTCTCGCGTTTGGGCATCCAGCGTTTCTGGACCCCGCAAGAGCGGCCGTCGCCCTTGCTGCGGCGCCTGGAATGCGTGCCGATCGTCATTCTGCTGGGGCTGGGAATTGCGCTGACATTCAAGGCCGAACCGCTGCTGCGCTATACCCAAGCGGCGGCCGATGCACTGAACAACCCGCAGCAATACGTGATGGCGGTGCTCGGCACCCGTGTGATTCCAGGCCCGCAAGCCAAGACAGCGCTGCTGGAGGTGCAACCATGAAGCGTCTGTTTCCTGCACCGTGGCTGTCGCTGGCGTTGTGGCTGCTGTGGCTGGTGCTGAACCTGTCGATGAGCCCCGGCAATCTACTGCTGGGCGCCATGCTGGGGTTCTGCGCACCGTTGATGATGCGCAAGCTGCGGCCGCTGCCGATCCGCATTCGTCGGCCTGGGGTGATCCTGCGTTTGTTCTTGCTGGTCGGGCGCGACGTGCTCGTGTCCAACCTCGCCGTGGCCTGGGGCGTGCTCAACGCGGGCCGTCGTGCGCCTCGCTCGCAGTTCATCAAGGTGCCGCTGGACTTGCGCGATGCCAACGGCCTGGCAGCGCTGTCGATGATCTGCACGGTGGTCCCCGGCACGGTCTGGTCGGAACTGGCGCTGGATCGCAGCATTCTGTTGCTGCACGTCTTCGATCTGGATGACAAAAACCAATTCATCCAGCACTTCAAGGCGACCTACGAGCGCCCCTTGATGGAGATCTTCGAATGAGCGCATTGCTGTCGAACGCGATCCTGCTGAGCCTGTTCATCTTTTCGGTGGCGATGATTCTGACCCTGATCCGGCTGTTCAAAGGCCCGTCGGCTCAGGACCGGGTTCTGGCGCTGGATTACCTGTACATCATCGCCATGCTGATGATGCTCACGCTGGGCATTCGTTATGCCAGTGACACCTACTTCGAGGCGGCGCTGCTGATCGCCCTGTTCGGCTTCGTCGGCTCGTTTGCCCTGGCCAAATTCCTGCTGCGTGGCGAGGTGATCGAATGAGGCCTGAACTGTCTCTATGGGTGGAAATTGCGGTGGCGATTCTGTTGGTGCTGAGCAGCCTGTTTACGCTGATCGGTGCGGTCGGGCTGTTGCGGATGAAGGATTATTTCCAGCGCATGCACCCGCCGGCGCTGGCCTCGACCTTGGGCGCGTGGTGCGTGGCACTGGCTTCGATCATTTACTTTTCGGCGCTCAAATCGACGCCGGTGCTACATGCCTGGCTGATCCCGATTCTGCTGTCGATCACGGTGCCGGTGACCACACTACTGCTGGCTCGGGCGGCGCTGTTTCGCAAGCGCATGGCGGGGGATGATGTGCCGGCCGAGGTGAGTAGTCGGCGGACGGAAACGGGGAGTTAAATCCGCGGGTTTGTGTTGATTGATAGGGCCTCTTCGCGGGCAAGCCTGTAGCGTTCCGACTTGCCCGCGAAGCTTTTCAGATCCAGGCCACCGCCAACAACCCCGCCCCCAACACCACACACAACGGCGAATAGGCCCATGTATCCAGCCGGGCAAACCTCGAGCCCTTCTCCTGCTTGAAGAACCCCACCAAATTCGAATCGCCGATCGCCCGGGCGAACATCAGCATCGCGATCGCGCTGATCACCCATTGCAACGACCAGTGGTGCACCGTGGGCAGATACAACCCGACCCGCAGGCACACCAGCATCGCGATCAGCAGTAAACCCACCGCCACCAGCAACGTGGCAAAGCCCGACGGCTTGAACGCCGGCCTTGATGCCTCACCGCCCTCCCCGGGCACTCGCGGCACCGCCGCCTCGCTGCCCCACTTGCCACCCGCAGCCCAATACAGGTGGACCAGGCTGATCAATAAAAAGATTGCAGCAATCCATTGCGCGACCAAAAGGCTCATATTCAGACATCCAGCGTGAAATGTTGCAGCAGGATGAACTTCCTTACGCGTTTTTGTAAGGGTATTCACTATCGAACAGTCGCTCGGCTGCAAACGCGGTTAAAAGCGCTCCCCACGGGACCTATGTACACCCGAGATTTCCCGGTTGCACATAAGCCGGTTTATTTCAGGGACGCAGCGACTTTGTCCGCTACATCCTTGGGCACCCAGGCCTGCCACACGTCCGGGTGCGCCTTCATGAACGCCTCCGCCGCTTGACGTGGTGGAGTGTGTTTTTCGCTCATCTCAGCCAGGGCCTTATTCAACGCTTCGATCGGCAAATCGACCTTGGTGAAGAACTCGGCAATCTGCGGGTATTGTTTCTGGAATGGCGTGGACACGCCGATGGACAGCTTCGAGGGCAGAGAGCGAGTCGGTTTCGGATTGGGGTTGTCGGCGTCGGTCAGGGTTTTCCAGGCTTCGGCGTCGAACGGTGGTTCTTGCAGCTGTATCAGCTTGAAACGGCCGAGCAACGGCGTCGGCGACCAGTAGTAGAACAGGACCGGTTTGCCGCGACGAATCGACGAACTGATCTCTGCGTCCAGCGCCGCCCCCGAACCACTGCGGAAGTTCACGTAGCTGTCGTCCAGCCCATACGCCTTGAGTTTCTGCTTGTTGACCACTTCCGACGTCCAGCCGATCGGGCTGTTGAGGAAGCGCCCCTTGCCCGGGGTTTCCGGGTCTTTGAACACGTCCTTGTAACGTGGCAGATCACTGATACTGCGCAGATCCGGCGCCAGCGGCTTGATGCCCTTGGCCGGGTCGCCCTTGATCACGTACTCCGGCACCCACCAGCCCTCGGTAGCGCCCTTGACCGTATCGCCCAGTGCCGCGACTTTGCCCTCTGCTTCAGCCTTGACCCAGACCGGGCTGCGACCGGCCCATTCTTCGCCAATGACCTGAATGTCATTGTTGGCCAGTGCGGTCTCTAGGGTAATGGTCGTCCCCGGCAAGGTGTCGGTCGGCAAGCCATAACCCTTCTCGACGATGATCCGCAGGATATCGGTGATCAGGCTGCCACTTTCCCAATTCAGGTCGGCGAAATGGATCGGCGCCTGGGCAGCGAACACCGGAACGGGTGAAGCCAATAAACCGAACGTGGCCAGGGTAGCGGCCAGTAACCGTCGAAATCCCTTCATGCTTTTGCACCTCGTGCTGTTCACAGCAATAGCAGGATGGCCTGACAAAGAAGACCGCAAGCCTCTGAATACTCAGTCATCTGACTGTAGTTGAGGTTCCTGCTTTCGAGGGGTGAGGATTAATTTTCGGAAGGTTCCTGCAAGCGTGCAAGCTCTCTTCTGACCATGCTGGCGTACGCCGCCGGACGCAACAGGTAGATCTGTGACGCCACCCAACTCAGCCAGGTTCCCTGTAGAACGGCCTTTTGAGCCAACAGCCGCTGCGCCTCGGCGTGGGCACTGGCCTGGTTCTGTTCGTGGAAATCGGCGCGGGTCAGGGTCATTACTCGCTGGCCTTGAAGGTCACCAGTTCGCCCTTGCGCCACTTGGCGGCCTTGGCGGTCACGGCTTTCAGGGTTTTGGTCAGGCCTTCCTGCAATTGTTGATGGGCCGCGAACACCATCACCACGCTATGACCTTCCTTGAACACAATGCCGTGGCCGTCTGCGGTGGTCACGAACGCGTAATCCCCCAGCCCATACACCGTCAGTTTGATTTCGCGGAATTTGATGTCCAGCTTGCCGCCTTCGCGGCTGGGCAATACGGAGGCGCTGAAATGATCGCCGACCTTGAGCTTCAGCCCAGGCTTGTCGTCCACCACCAGCGCTGATTCGGTGTCGAGCTCGGCAATGTAAATGCCTTCAGCATTCTGTTCGGTGATGTAGACGAAACGTGACTGAAACTGCTTAACCAGCTTTGCGCGCAAATCACCGAGTACGAACAAAGCATGCATATCGAGATTACTTACTGCCAAGGAAACATCCCCACATCTGAAAATGACGCCGTACGCCGGAAACGCGCACAGCAGAAAAAGGCGGCAATGCCGAGGTATAGCCAAATGACCCGGGTCGAATCCTGGAATGAGCAGAGGGCCCATTCATCGCGAGGTTTGAGAAGATTACTGGAACATCCCTCACGTCGTCTTGCCTGGCGGTCGTCAGATGTTGAAGGAAAACGCTCTTCTGACGGCCAGATAAAACCGGATTACCAACTTTAGGGAAAAATCTCTTTAAAAGAAGCACTTTTCCGACATATCGCCAGTAAAAAATTGCTTTAGATGGGCATCAATCGCCAACCCTTGATGGCGATTCTAGAGCAGCCATGCTCACCGAGACTACCCATAACAACGTACACACGTCGGTAAAACCACGAAAAGGACTTCATATGTGCACACTGACTCACTTTGCCCAGCCTCATACACGACACACAAACGGCTCGTCTCCTCTGCATTCGAGGGTGTTCCGCCAGCAGGACTTCCTGCCTGAAGAGCGTCTGCTCCCACGCTTTCAGGTGATATTGGCCGGCAACGCCTTTTTCCACATCAGGGAAATATCCACCGGACGTGTAAGAGGTTTCCGCGGCAATCATAACGAAGCCTGCGCCCTTGCCCGTTCACTCGAGGCATGCAGCTGACTATTCATTTCCATGGACGTTTCGTCATGTCGGCGACTTAACTCAGCCGCCGGCAGGCAACTACTGCCATACTGCCCGACCAATGAAACCCGTCCCCAGGGCGGACGGCCTTCAACACAACAACTATTTCCAAGGGAAGACTGCTACGTGACGGAATTTGATATCGGTGAATTTTTTATCCGGGGCGAAGCCAGAGAGGTCGAAGGGGAATTCCAGGCAGTCATTATCATGCGCGCCAAACCGCCGTTGACCACTGTGACGTATCACCAGGTCGAAAAGGATCGCTGGTTCAAGACCGCGGATGTTGCGGCCGTCGCCGCCCTGGAAGCCGCGAAAGCCCTGAAGCTTGCCGTCGATGAAGGGGCATTGAAAGCCTGAGAAGGGTGTGGACGACGTTCAGGTACTAGCGGGGGCCAGCGCGACTAAACAGCCTGCATCCCGGCCTGAAGTGTCTGCGGCGTGCCAGCCTTGCACAGATAGCACGCCTTTTATCTCGATAACCGATCAGATCAGCTTGCGCTTGACCGCTTCATCCAGCGTGCTTTGGGTCAGGTGCTTGAGCACCGTGTCCCCACGTTCATTGAACGGCAAACCGACAATCAACAAAACCTGCATCCAGGTACGAGTGCTCTCCTGTTTGACGATTTTGCCCAACACGTTGCCTTCCCGATCCTTGAACACCGTTTCCAGCGTGAAGGTGTTGCTGAACGTTGTCGGGATCACGAAGAGCGTGAAGCCCGTCAGCCAGGCACTCGCAACATTCCCCTGCTCGTTATTGGTCAAAGTACTCGTCACGTACAGGCTCGAGTCGACCTTGTCTGTGGTCACGTTCTTGAACTGCCCGGACTCCTTGAAGGTTTCCAGCATGTTCTGTTCCACCAGCGCCGCATTGCCGACGCCACCCGACAGTTCGCCGTTGAACTGCTGCTGGGTGGTCACGTGCAGATACGCACTGGGCTTGTCCTGCCTGGCTTGCGCTGGCGGCCATTGGTCCAACGGCGCCAACTCATGCTGGGAGTAGGAAATACAACCTGTCAGGGAGCTGCTGACCAAAAGCAGCAAAACCAGAAGATATTTATTCATGTGCAGCCAGTTCCTTTGACGGAGTACGCAGTTGAGGGGTGGCACTGGCCAGCAATTGGGCGATCAGATCGCGCAACTGGGAACCACCCAGACGCGGATTGAGGTAGTCGGCGTTCCACATGCCGACATTTTTGTCGAGCTTGACTTGCTCGACCGACCTGGCCAGTTGCTTGCCCTGACGGTCTTCGATGATCAGTTCGCCGGCGAGGTCGTATTTGTCGACGTAAATCGGCCCATCAACCCAAATCCAGATAGTCAGCGTTACCAGCGCACCGGGGATGTAAGCCGGGTGCATGGTACGTTTGCCTGCCAGTGAGGTCAGGTTGAACTTGAGCACAACGTCGTCTTCGCCCGCCTTGGCCGGGAACACCACGACTCGCTTGAAGTAATCGCTTTTATCGACATAGGCGCTGACCTGCTCGGTCAGTTGTCGGCTGCCGGCGACACGCACCTTGTCATCCAACTCGGGGGCGGAAATCACCACGTCACTGATCTGGGCACTGCGATCGAGGGTGGACGGCGCGGGGTTCAAGGGCTCACCAATGGGACCCAGCGGCGTGAAAGACACACAACCGGTCAATGACAGGCCAAGTGCAATGGCCATCAGATAAACAAGACGCTTCACTGCTTACATCCTTTTCATGCGGGATCGGAGGAGGATCGGTTCGAAAGAGATCACGCAACGGATGGGCAGATCAGCACCGCAAAGCGCTGAAGCCGGGGACGACGACATCCATGTACGGACACTTTGAATGGCGGCTTGGTGACGCCAAAAACGCGACGGCATCGTAAGCGCTGGAACAATGACAGGCAATAGCCTATCGCCATCATTGGTGGCGAATCCGGAAAAAGCTGCTAAACCCCTATCGAACTCTTGGCGCGACGAATTATCTGCAAGGAGATGAAGATGGATTCACCCACACATGATTTGAAAGGCCTGTTCGACCAGCTCGGTCTGGACTCCAACGAGAAAGCCATCGACGATTTCATTGCCCGTCATTCCCCCTTGGCCGATGACAAGAAACTCATCGACGCCGACTTCTGGACCCCGCAACAAGCCGGCTTCCTCAAGGAACAACTGCGTGAAGACGCCGATTGGGCGCACGTGGTCGACGACCTGAACCTGCGCATGCACCAGATCCACTAACCCGGGCCAAATGCAGGCTGTCGTGCATTTCGGCACCCAAGCGGCCGGTAACAATCGACTCAGCTCTCAGCGAGGACTTTCCGGCTTGTAACCCAAGCGCAAACCACCCCAATGCCGGCCCTTGAGCATGATCGGTACCGACAGGTCGTGCATCAGTTCACCGGTGTCGCGGGTGTAAGTCTGCAACAGCACGGCCTGTTGATGGCTGCCACAGCGGATCCCGGTGCGGTCGGCGAATTTGCGCTTGGTGCGGTTTTGCAATGTATCGACCTGCACATCACCGGTCAGCGGTTTACTGAACACGGTGTTGTGGGTCGGCACATAACCCTGCTGCGTGCAGGCGATGGCGAACACCAGGCCTTCATGGCGCGGCAGCAACGGTTCCTGGATCGCTGGCAATACCTGATCGGTGTAACGGTCGAAGCGGGTCTGGTATTTGGCCGGGCTGGTGTTGGGGATCGCCTGGTAATTGCGATCAAACAAGTCATCGAGACTGATCCGGCCCTGATCGATATCCGCTTCGAAGCGTGCCGTAATCTGACTCGCCCCTTCGCGGGCCAGGTCGTAAATTCGCTGGTGATAGTCATCCAGTCCAACTTCGGCCAGGCGTTCGCTGATGGTTTCGGCCTGCCCTTCCATTTGCACCGCTGCCTGGGCGAGCCGCTGGGTCTGCTGGTCGCTGATCGCCAGATCGCTACGCATCTGTTCGATGGCGTGGAACAGACTGTCGAGCTGTTCACGGTTGGTGTCTGCACCCTGAGCGATTTCACCGACCTGTCTTTCGACGCCGGCGGCCAGGCGCGCGATGTTTTCCAAGTGCTGCCCGGTGTGCTCGACTTGGGCGACGCCGGTATTCAGATCGCTCGCCAGTTGACGAATCTGTTCCACCACTTGCGCGGTGCGTTGCTGAATGTCGGCGACCATCTCCCCGACTTCACCGGTCGCGGTCGCCGTGCGCGCGGCCAGCCCCCGAACCTCATCGGCCACCACCGCAAAACCACGACCGTGCTCGCCGGCCCTCGCCGCTTCGATGGCCGCGTTCAGCGCCAACAGATTGGTCTGGCTGGCGATGGACTGGATCACCAGCGTGACCCGCTGGATATCGTCGCTACGCAAGCTCAGGGCTTCGATCAGCTCACGGCTGCTGCTGGCACGCTGACTGAGTTGATGCATGCGCGCAATCGACTCGACCAGTTCCGTGCGCCCTGCTGCGCTGCTCTGATAGGCTTCACTGGCCGCGCTCAAGGCTTCCCGACTGAGTTTCGACGTAGCGTGTTCGGTGGTGATCATCACTTCGGCGCTGCTGACAATCTGCGCCGCGGCGTTGAGCTGCGATTGCAGCTTGTCCGCCAGTTGCTTGACCGAATAGGCCACGCCGGCGGCCGACAATGCGTTATGACTGGTGGTGTAGGAGAGATCGCGAGTCAACTCGGCGATGGCGCTGGAACTGTCCGCGGGGGTTGCGTCAGGGAGAGTGCGCGAGCGCAGACGCGGCAGCCAGATGATCAGCACGGCCAATGGCAGGCCAAGGTAAAGCGACCAGCCAGCCAATGCCATGCCGCACAGCAAGAGCATCAGGGCGATGCTTTGCAAGGTCGGCGTAAGCCAAAGGTTTTTCGGCAAAAGTACTGGTGCAGGCATTGCCTCAACCAGAGATCCGTCCCTCGTCATCTTCGTCACCCCACGCATCTTCTAGTTGTTGTGATCGCATTAAACGCCACTACAAAGCCATTATCTATGGTCCGTTAGTAGTGGGGGGTTGAAGCAGATCAATAGAAGTGCGCGGGATTTTTCGGGCAACAGAAAGCTTCGCGGGCAAGCCTCGCTCCTACAGACATTCGTAGGAGCGAGGCTTGCCCGCGATGGGGGCGCTACTGAATCAGGCCTGACGCTGGTGCTTGTCGATCTGCTCGTGACGCTCTTGAGCTTCAATGCAGTACTTGGTGGTCGGGCTGATCAGCAGGCGTTTCAGGCCGATGGCCTCGCCGCTGTCGTCGCACCAGCCAAAGCTGTCTTCCTTGATGCGTTCCAGGGCCTGCTCCAACTGAGGCAGCATGCGCTGGTCGCGATCGATCGCGTTCACCAACCAGGTGCGCTCTTCTTCGACGGAAGCCGCGTCAGCCGGATCGGCCGGGGTGTCCAGGCTCTCGATGGCGATGCGATTCTGCTCGATGCGCTCATGGGTTTCGACTTTCATGTTCTGCAACAGCTCGGAGAAAAAAGCATGTTGCTCGGCATTCATGTAGTCATCCGCCGGCATGGCCAGCAACTTGTCCTTTGTCATTGATATCTCTATAAAAAAACGTGCATTAAGGCGAATTAGGGAGCGATCCGTTGAACCTGAAGCGGTCATTGGAAAGGCGCCGTTTATTCCAAGCGCCACCCGGCACTCAATTTACGAGGGGCGGCAGTCTAAGGCCCACTTGAGGCCTCAGCAACTGAAAAGACAGCAAATCTGTCCGACAAAGCCCTGAAAGTGCGCTAGGACAGGCTTTGAGGCGCTTATCGGAGTGCGTTTATAGCAAGAAATTCAGTCGAGCGGCTGTATATAGAAGACAAACGGCTGCGCCACGCGGGTCAGGCGTGGCGCATTTTCGCGTTTAGTCCGGCTTCAGCGCTTGAGTTTGCGCTTGTTGCGGTATTGGTCGATGACCACCGCCACCACAATAATCAGCCCCTTGATGATGTCTTGAATATAAGCATCAACGCCGACAAAGGTAAAGCCGCTGGCCATGACCCCGAGGATCAACGCGCCGATCACGGTGCCGGTGATCCGCCCTACGCCACCGGCCAGGCTGGTGCCGCCGATGACCGCCGCGGCAATCGCGTCCAGTTCATAAGACATGCCCATCCCGGCTTGCCCGGTCGCGGCCCGCGCCGACGCCACCACTCCGGCCAGGCCTGCAAGCAACCCGGCGATGCTGTAGACGATCACCAGATGCCGCTTGACGTTAATCCCGGAGGTGCGCGCCGCCTGCATGTTGCCGCCAATGGCGTAGGTGTATTTGCCGTACTTGGTGTAGCGCAGGGCGATGTGGAAGATCACCGCCACCACCAGAAAGATGATCACCGGCATCGCGCCGTGTCCGATGGCCGTGTAGGAATCCGAGAGCATGCTCACCGGCTGACCCTCGGTGTAGTAGCGTGCCAGGCCGCGGGCCGAAACCATCATGCCGAGGGTGGCAATGAACGGTGGAATCCCGGTGATCGCAATGATGCTGCCGTTGATCGCCCCCGCCAGCAATCCCACCCCAAGCCCGACAATCACTGGAATCCATACCGGCAAGTCAGTCAGGGACGGAAACACCGCCCGGGCAAAGTCCGAGGTCTGGGCCAGGCTGGCGGCAATCATCGCCGACAGCGCCAGCACCGAACCGGAAGACAGGTCGATACCGGTGGTGATGATGACCTGGGTCACGCCGATCGCCAGCAGGCCGATGATCGACACTTGCAGGATCATCAGCACCAAACGCTGAGAGTTCATCAGGAAGCTCTGGTCCCGCACGATCCAGCCGAACATTTCGAAGACCAGGCCGATGCCGATCAGCACCAGGAAGATGCTCAACTCGGTCGGAAGGCGCCGGCGGTTCTTGACCGGTGCCACTGCAGGCTTGTTTTCCAGTATCGCGTTCATAACCACTCACCTTTCTATTACATCGCGACGGCAGCCATGGCTACCGTCAGCATCCATTAGTGAACCGCGGACATACCCGAGGCCAGTTGCATTACCCGTTCCTGGGTCGCTTCGCTGCGGTCGAGGGTGCCCATCAGGTCGCCCTCGTGCATGACCATGACCCGGTCGCTCATGCCCAGCACTTCCGGCAGTTCCGAGGAAATCATGATCACCGCCATGCCTTCGCTGGCGAGGTAGGAAATAAGCCGGTAGATCTCGGCCTTGGCGCCGACATCGATGCCCCGGGTCGGTTCGTCGAGAATCAGGATGCGCGGATTGGTCATCAGCCAGCGCGCCAGCAAGGCCTTCTGCTGATTACCGCCGGACAGCGTGTCGATGCATTGCTCCAGCGACGGCGTTTTCACCCGCAGCTTCTTGCACATGTCTTCACACAACGCTCGCAGGGCTTTCTGCTGGATGAAGCCGTTGCCGACGTAATGCGGCAATACCGCCATTTCCATGTTCTCCAGCACCGACAGGCACGGGAACAGGCCACTGAGCTTGCGATCTTCGGTCAACAGCGCGAAGCCCTTCTCGATCGCCATGTGCGGATCGCTGATGCGCACCACTTCCCCGTCGAGACGGATTTCACCGCCGTCGCTTGGGGTGATGCCGAAAATAGCTTCGGCGACATTGGTCCGCCCTGAACCCATCAACCCGGCGATGCCAAGGATCTCCCCGGCATGCAGGTCGAAGGAGACATCCTTGAAAATGCCGTCCAGCTTGAGGTCGCGTACCGACAGCAACAGATCGCCGATCGGCTTCTCGCGCACCGGGAACAACTGGCTCAGTTCGCGACCGACCATCATCGAGATCAGGCTGTCGCCGTCCATGCTGTCGGCCCGTTGCAGGCCGATGTAGGCGCCGTCACGGAACACCGCCACTTCATCGGCGATGCTGAACACTTCGTTCATTTTGTGGGTGATGTAGATGATGCCTTTGCCCTGGCTCTTGAGGTCGGCAATGATCGAGAACAGATGCGCGACTTCCTTATCGGTGATGGCCGAGGTCGGCTCGTCCATGATCAGGACGTCGGAGTCATAGGACACCGCCTTGGCGATCTCGACCATCTGCCGTTCGGCGATGCTCAGGTTGCCCACCTGCTCTTCCGGGTCGAGGTTGATCCGCAGACGCTCCAGCAGCTTGGCGGTGCAACGGTGCATTTCGCGATGGTCGATCATGTGCAGGCCGTTGAGCTGTTCGCGGCCGATCCAGATGTTCTCGGCGATGCTCATGTGCGGCATCAGGTTGAGCTCCTGGTGGATCATCGCGATCCCGGCCTGGAGCGCAGCCAGGGGTGTATCAAAGACCACCGGTTTGCCCCGCAGGCGCAACTCGCCGGCGTCCGGCTGGTAGATGCCGGCAATGATTTTCATCAGGGTGGATTTGCCGGCGCCGTTCTCGCCCATCAGCGCCAGCACGGAACCGGGACGCACCCGCAGCTGTACGTCGGACAAGGCCACCACACCGGGAAAACCCTTGCTGACGTTGATGATCTCCAGCAGGTACGGCTCATCGACAGGTGTTGCGGTTGGCTGGATACCCACCAACGGGGTGCTCGAAGCAGTCGCTGAAGCGAACATGATCAGGTACTCCATCAGCAAGGTCGCGTTGCAACCTTGCGTGCTTATTGTTGTTATCGAACGGACGGACTATTTGAACGTGTCGACGTTTTGCAGCGTGATCAGGCGATACGGCACCCATACGGCCTGCTCGACCGGCTCGTTTTTGGCCATTTTCACCGCCGTGTCGATCGAACCGTCCGCCTGACCCTTGGCGTCCTGGAACACCGAGACCAGCAGAGAGCCCTTCTTCACCGCGTTCAAACCGTCGGGCGTACCGTCGACACCGGCGATCAGCACACTGCCTTTGGCAACACCAGCCTGTTGCAGGGCCATTGCCGCGCCAATCGCCATCTCGTCGTTGTTAGAGACCACCGCGTCGAATTTGCGGCCCTGGGTCAGCCAGTCGTTGACCAGGGTCATGCCCTTGTCCCGCGACCAGATGCCGGACTGCTCTTGCTCGATCTTGATGTTCGGGTACTTGGTCAGCACCTCTTTTACGCCCTTGGTGCGGTTGGTGGTGGAGTTGTTGGCCAAATCACCGAGCAGAATCACGATGTCGCCCTTGCCGCCCATTTTTTCCGCCAGGTACTGCATCTGCATCTGACCGGCCTCCAGATCGTTGGAGGCGACAGTAACCACGCCTTTGGGCAGGTTCAGGTCATCGGGACGACGATTGACGTACACCAGCGGAATGCCGGCCTTGACCGCCGCTTCGGTGATTTTTTTGGTGGCTGCGGTATCCACCGGGTTGACCACAATGGCATCGACTTTCTGGCTGATGAAGCTTTCGACCTGGCTCAACTGCTTGACCACATCGCTGCGGGCGTCTTCGAACTGCAGCTTGACGCCTTCCGGATAGGACTTGGCTTTGGTGTCCATGGACTCACGCAGGTAAGTCAGCCAGGTGTCATCGAACTGCGACATGCTGACGCCGATCTTCATGTCCGCGAGTGCGGCACCGCTGGCGAGCATCAGGGACAAGGCGAGCGAGGCGAAACGGATCTTGGTCTTCATGAAAGGTCTTTCTCCACATTCTTGTTGGTTTTATGGATAAGGCGTGACGATTTCAGTGAGCGGGCAAGCGGACTATCGGCGCTCCCGGAATGCAGCAGACCAGGGCGCCCTTGCGTTCGACGCAAAGCAAACGGGAGACGGAATGAAACGAGACGCGAGGCAGGTCGCAAGAGAGGTGCAGCGCGGAACGTAAAGCATGCAGAGCAGAGTTGAAGGTTTTCATCGACGGTACCTGGCTTTGTTTCTTGTTTTTGGTGCGTCTTTCACTCGTTCAAGGCCTGCTTGAGCGTGATCGGACGTTGATAGTCGGCAACCTGGAAACGACTTTATTGGAAAATAATTTCTATATCAACTCATTTTAGAATTTTATTCTGATTTTATTCCATGGCTTTCAAATGGGCTCAATGCCACCACTTGATGGCGCTCGAAACTGAGCCGCGCAGCGTCTAGCACGCGGGTGGTCGCCAGTGCATCACGGGCGTCGACCGGCAGTGGGCCACCGCTCTGTAACGCGGTTTGTAGCTGCAAATAGAACTGATTCCAGCAGCCACGCTCGGACGGCACCCGCTCGCGCACCTCGCCCTGCTCGAACCAGCCCCAGCGCCGGTGCTCTTCTACGCCCCAACGATCGCCTTCGGATTTGGGCGTGAGCCCGGCCAGGGTCGATGCCTCTTGCCCGTCCAGACCGTCGACGCTGTAACAGCCCTGGGTGCCGGTCACGCGAAAGCGCGGGCCGGGGGTGTTTTGCAGGCAACTGCCGCCCAGGTGCGAGATCACGCCGTTGGCATGGGTCAGGGACATAAAGAAGCCGTTGTCGAAGGGCTGGCCTTTTTCGAGGTAATCCAGTTCCGCGTAGACCCGGGTGACGGGGCCGAACAAGAGTAGCGCCTGATCCACCAGGTGGCTGCCCAGATCGCGCAGGAAACCGCCGCCGCTGCCGTTGTTCACCGACTGCGGCGAATAGCGCTCAATCCGCGATTCGAAACGGGTGACCTGACCCAGGGCACCGGTCTCAATGAGTTTGCGCACGGTGAGAAAGTCCGAGTCCCAGCGCCGGTTCTGGTAGACGCTCAGTTGCACGCCTTGGCGCTCGGCCATGGTGATCAGGGTTTGCGCCTGTTGTGCATCAGCAGCGAACGGCTTGTCGCTGACCACCGCCACTTCGTGTTCGATGGCGTCGAGCACCAGCGCCGGGCGACCTTTGAGCGGTGTGGAGATCACCAGCACATCGACCCCGGCTTCGACCAGTTGGCCAATGCTGTCGAAGGCCGGCACACCGGGATGTTCCGCCGCCAGCAGTTGTCGGCGCTCGGCGGCACGGGTGACCACGCCCACGAAGGTCGCCGCCGGCAAACTGCTGATCAGCGGAGCATGGAAAAACCGGCCGCCATGGCCGTAACCGACAAGTCCGATACGCATGAAAGTATTCTCCTTATATGATCGTTCCCACGCTCTGCGTGGGAATGCCGCCATGGACGCTCTGCGTCCGCTTTGTGACGCAGAGCGTCACGGGATGCATTCCCACGCGGAGCGTGGGAACGATCGGCTACAGGTTTTGTGTAGGTCGGTCAGCGGCAGAGTTCGCTTTTGACGCGTTCGAGCATCATGCGGTTGGACTCGTCCGGCCGGTCTTCCCAGGCGAATACCGAGACGGTCGCGATGCCATCGAACTGGATCTCGCGCAAAGTGCCGAAAAACGCTTCCCAGTCGACCTCGCCCTGGCCGATGTCCAGATGCTGGTGCACGGTGGCGGTGACGCCCGGCGGGTTGACGATGTAGCGCAAGCCAGAGGAAGCCTTGTGGTTGTAGGTGTCGGCGATGATCAGGTGGCTCAGCTTTGAGCCGGCGTACTTGAGCATCGAGGCGATGTCACCCAGGCCATCGTCGTAGAAAAACGTGTGCGGCGCGGCGTAGAGGTAGTTGATCCAGTCCCGGTCCAGACCGCGAATGATGTCCACCGACTCGTTGTTGCGCTCGCAGAAATCATACGGGTGGGCCTGGATATCGAGCTTGATGCCTTCGCGTTCGAACTCGGGGATCAGCTCGTCCATGGAGCGCATGAACTGGTTCTCGCACACCAGCGGGTTGTCCGACTGGCCGGTGAACTCGGTGTTGACCAGCTCGCAGTCCATCTCCACGGCAATCTGGATCGCGCGCTTCCAGTTACGCACGGCGGCAACACGCAAACCTTCATCGGCGGCGGCCCAGTGGTACATCGGTAATAAAGAAGAGAGTTTGACCCCGGTATCGCTCAGGGCTTTGCGAAATTCCTTGATCCGCGCCTTATCAACCCGTGGGGCTTTGTAGAACGGCAGAAAATCTTCCCGGGGCGACAGTTCGATGTGTTCGTAACCGAGCTCGGCGACCTTGTCGACCATCTTGCCCAGGGACAGGTTGCGGTACATGTAGGGGTCTAGTGCGATGCGCATGTTTTTTTGTTCTCCATCACCTTACGCTGATCGTTCCCACGCTCTGCGTGGTAATGCATCAATGGACGCTCTGCGTCCGCTTTTGGGACGCGGAGCGTCCCGGAGCGTGGGAACGATCATTACGAGGGTTAGCCGTAGAAGCGGGGGCGGTCTGGCAGGCCGACTTTTACGATCTGGCCACTGTTCTGCGCTTCGATGCAGGCATCCGCTGCCACCGCCGCCGCGAAACCATCCCATGCCGACGGTCCGCCGACCTGCCCGGCCCGTACACCGTCGATAAACGCCTGCAACTCGACGTCATACGCGGCGATGAACCGGTCCTTCCAGTCCATCAGAATCGCATTGGACAGCTTCGCCCCGCTGCGCAACTGAACCTGCGACGGTTCCGGCAGTTTGGCGATGCCGGTCTCCCCCACCACTTCGCACTGGATGTCGTAGCCGTACTGGCAGTTGACGAACACTTCAACGTCGATGCGCGTGCCCTTGGCGGTTTCCAGCAGCACGATCTGCGGGTCTTTCAAATGAGCGTGGGCCTTGCTGGTCTTGCGCGGGAACACCACTTGCACCGACACATAATCGTCGTCGAGCAACCAGCGCAACACGTCCAGTTCATGGATCAGCGTGTCGGTGATCGCCATGTCGGTATTATAGTTTTCACCCACGGTCGGGTTGCGGTGGGCGCAATGCAGCATCAACGGCTCGCCGATCTGGCCGCTGTCGATCACTGCTTTCAACGCCCGATAACCTTCATCGTACGGGCGCATGAAACCGACCTGCACCAGCCGTTTGCCGTGGGCCACTTCGGCCTCGACGATCTTGCGGCAGCCTTCGGCGGTGACCGCCAGCGGCTTCTCGCAGAACACCGGTTTGCCGGCGGCAATCGCCGCCAGCACGAATTCTTCGTGGCTCGGGCCCCAGGAGGTGACGAGGATCGCCTCGACTTCCGGCGCCTTGATCAGCGCATGGCCGTCGGGATAGACCTCGGCAGTCAGTTTCAGATCGGAAACGACCTTGGCCGCTTGCTGCAAATTGATGTCGGTGACCGCGACGACCTGGCTGTTGAGCAAGGTCTGGCTGCAACGACGGATGTGATCCTGGCCGATGGCCCCGGTGCCGATAACTCCAAGCTTCAAAGACATTTAAAGACTCCCAGATTTGTTGTTCGTTTCGGGCAATCAGTATTGACGGGCCTTGGCCAGTCGTTCGTTCAGGGTCTTGGCCACCGCATCGGTGCGGGCGCTGGTGGAGACTTGCGCCACGCCGACCCGCCACCACGACAGGTATTTGTGAATCATCGTCTTGGGCAAAACCTTGATATCGATCAGCGTCGACACCGTCTGCAACCGCGCATCCGCCAACGCAGCTTGCAACGCTTCAACGGTGTTCACTTTGTAAGTCTTGCAGCCGTAAGCCGCCGCGCTCATGGCGAAATCCACCGGCACGAAACCGCCATCGAGCTTGCCGGTTTCCGGATTACGGAAACGGAACTCGGTGCCAAAGCTGTCCATGCCGTGTTCCATTTGCAGGTTGTTGATGCAGCCGAAGGTCATGTTGTCCAACAGCACCACGTTGATCTTGCGTCGCTCCTGGATCGAGGTCGCCAGTTCCGAGTGCAGCATCATGTAGGAGCCGTCGCCCACCAGTGCGTAGACCTCGCGCTCCGGCTCGGCGAGCTTCACGCCCAGTGCGGCGTTCACCTCGTAACCCATGCACGAATAACCGTACTCGACGTGGTAAGTGTTCACACCTTTGCTGCGCCAGCTGCGCTGCAAGTCACCGGGCAGACTGCCGGCGGCGGCGACGATCACGGCGTCATCGGCCAGGGTTTCATTGAGCACGCCGAGTACCCGGCTCTGGGTCAGGCAGGAACCGGTCAGCTCGATGAACTCGCGCAGCACCACCGGGTCCAGGTGATCGTTGATTTCCGGGACGAAATCTTCCGCCTGGTATTCGACCTGATAAATGCGATCGACTTCCTCGTCCAGCTGCGCCTTGGCCTGGCGGGGTTGATCGCCCCAACTCGAGCGGTAATCACCCAACGCTTCGGCCAGTGCCTGCAAACCGGTTTTGGCGTCTGCCAGCAGTTGCACACCGTCGAGTTTCAGCGCATCGCAGGGGCTGATATTGAGGTTGAGAAATTGCACATCCGGGTGTTTGAACAAGGATTTCGACGCGGTGGTGAAATCGCTGTAGCGAGTGCCGACCCCGATGATCAAATCAGCATCCTTGGTCAACAGGTTCGCCGCCAGGCAACCGGTTTCGCCGATGCCGCCGACGTTCAGCGGATGGCTGGACACCACCGCGCTCTTGCCGGCCTGGGTTTCGGCGAAAGGAATGTCGAAGCGCTCGGCAAAGGCCTGCAACGCTGCATTGGCACCGGAATACTTGACCCCACCGCCGCAGATGATCAGCGGTTTGCGCTTGCCTTTAAACAGTGCCAAGGCATCACCGAGCATCGCTTCGGTGGCCGGACGGCGCTCGAGGCGGTGCACGCGTTTTTGCAGGAAATAATCAGGATAGTCGTAAGCCTCGGCCTGCACGTCTTGCGGTAGGGCCAGGGTTACGGCGCCAGTTTCGGCAGGGTCGGTGAGCACGCGCATGGCGTGGATCGCCGCCGTCATCAGTTGCTCAGGACGGTTGATCCGGTCCCAGTATTTACTCACGGCCTTGAACGCATCATTGGTGCTGATGCTCAGGTCGTGGAACTGCTCGATCTGTTGCAACACCGGGTCCGGTTGGCGGCACGCATAAACGTCGCCGGGCAACAGCAGCAAAGGAATACGGTTGGCGGTGGCCGTCGCGGCAGCGGTCAGCATGTTCGCCGCGCCCGGGCCCACCGATGAAGAACAGGCGTAGATCTTGCGCCGCAGGTGTTGCTTGGCGAAACCGATGGCGGCGTGGGCCATGCCTTGCTCGTTGCGGCCCTGATGGACGATCAGGTCGCCGCTGTCCTGTTCCAGGGCTTGCCCCAGCCCCAGCACGTTACCGTGGCCGAAAATGGTAAAGATCCCGGCGACGAATTTGCTCTGAACCCCATCGACTTCGATGTACTGATTATCGAGGAATTTCACCAGGGCCTGGGCCATGGTCAGTCTTGTTGTGGTCATGCTTGCACCTTTTCCGTATGCAAATCCGATGTCAGCTCAGGGATTTCTGCAGGTGATCCATGCTCGCGCCGATCGCCGTCTGGATATCCGCCAGGCCATGGACACTGTCGGCGAACGGTTCGAAGGACAGGTAGCCGCTGTAGCCGGTAGCGAGCAGGGTTTCGATCTGCGCCGCGTTGCCGAGGATGTCGCCCTCGCCCACCAGCACCCGGTGGCCGTCGCGGATGGTCGCCAGTGGCGCCTCGGCATCTTCGACGCCGGAGATGTGCACCAGCCCGGTCAGCTCGGGGAAGAATTCATGTTCGCTGGCCAGGTGATGGTGAAAGGTGTCATGCACCAGACGGAACACATCCAGCCCACCAATGGCCTTGATCGCGTCCACCGCCGTGCGTTTGCGCCGCAGCGAACATTCTTCGAAACCCAGCGGCTCGATGAAACCGAGGATGCCGTGATCGCGCAGGATCGGCGCCAGTTCACTCAACGCCGTGCGCAGGCCGGATGCACGCTGCGCCTCGGTACGTGGATCGGTGCGGTCGTTCAGCGGGCACATGACCAAACCCTGGGCGCCACAATCACGGGCATAAGCAGCAAGCTTCAGTGCGTGTGCGCGGCGCTCGTCATTCCAGACATCGAACGGATACAGCGCGTTGATCGACAGCACGGTGATTCCTTTGGCCGCGCACAACTCACGCACGTGTTCGGGCGCGGTGCCGTCCTCGATCTCGACACCCTTGAGGTCATTACGGATCTCGATGGCATCGGCCTTGAGGGTCACCGCCAACTCGATGAACGCGGGCAGGGACAAACGTGGGGCGACCATACGGTTCAGGGCGAAGCGCAGGGGTTTGCTCATTTTTTGTTGTTCTCCGCACAAGTGAATTATTTGGCTGTCGGCATGCTGAATTCAGGGCCCTTGGCAATGCTGTCGGGCCAGCGCTGCATCACGCTTTTGTAGCGGCTGTAGAAGCGGATGCCTTCTTCGCCGTACGCGTGATGATCACCGAACAACGAGCGCTTCCAGCCGCCGAACGAGTGCCAGGCCATGGGCACCGGAATCGGTACGTTGATGCCGACCATGCCGACCTTGATGTTGCGGGCAAACGAGCGAGCAATGCCGCCGTCGCTGGTGAAACAGGACACGCCGTTACCGAATTCATGGGCGTTGATCAGTGCCACGGCGCTGGCGAAATCCGGCACCCGCACGATGCCCAGCACCGGCCCGAAAATCTCTTGCTGGTAGATGCTCATCTCGGTCGTGACGTTATCGAACAGCGTCGCGCCGACGAAGAAGCCGTTCTCGGCCCCCGGCACCTTGAAGTTGCGCCCGTCGACAATCAGCTGCGCGCCCTGGGCCACGCCTTCGCCGATAAAACCCTCAACCTTGGCCTTGTGCTCGGCGGTTACCAGCGGCCCCATGTCGCTGTCGCCCTGCATGCCGTTGCCGACTTTCAGTTGATCGATGCGCGGCAGCAGTTTGGCAATCAGTTGGTCGCCGACGTCACCGACCGCCACGGCAATCGAAATCGCCATGCAGCGTTCGCCGGCCGAGCCGTACGCGGCACCGATCAACGCGTCAGCCGCTTGGTCCAGATCGGCATCGGGCATGACAATCATGTGGTTCTTCGCCCCGCCCAGCGCCTGTACGCGTTTGCCGCGCGAAGTCGCTTGCTGGTGGATGTACTCGGCAATCGGCGTCGAACCGACAAAGGAAATCGCCTCGATGTCCGGGTGTTGCAGCAAGGCGTCGACCGCGGCCTTGTCGCCCTGGACCACGTTGAACACGCCGTCCGGCAACCCGGCTTCGGTCAATAATTTCGCCATCAGCAAACTGGCCGACGGATCGCGCTCGGAGGGTTTGAGGATGAAGCAGTTACCGGTGACCAGCGCCAGCGGGATCATCCACAGCGGCACCATCACCGGGAAGTTGAACGGGGTTACGCCGGCACAAACGCCCAACGGCTGGCGCAGGTTCCAGTTGTCGATGCCACCGCCGATGTTGTCGCTGAACTCGGTTTTCAGCAGGTTCGGTGCGCCACAGGCGTATTCGACGATTTCGATGCCGCGCGTCACTTCGCCCTTGGCGTCCGAGAACACCTTGCCGTGTTCGCGGCTGATGATTTGCGCCAGTTCGTTGTGATGACGGTCGAGCAGTTCCTTGAACTTGAACATTACCCGCGAACGGCGCAGGGACGATTGCTCGGACCAGGCCGGGAACGCCTTCAGGGCTGAGGCGACGGCGTCGTCCACGGTCTTCTGGCTGGCCAGCCCGACCCGCGCCTGAACCGCGCCGGTGGCCGGATTGAAGACATTGCTGAACCGCTCGCTGCCGCTGTCTTGCACCTGGCCGTCGATGTAATGGCCTATTACCGGGGCGTCATTCATTGTTCTTGTTCTCCGTTCGAATGTTGAAATTCAGAGATCCAGTAGCCAACTGTGCTGCGGATCGTTATGGAACTGCCAGACGCGTTTCGGGCCGGCCATCACGTTCAGGTAATACGACTCGTAGCCGTAGGGCACGCTGACCGGGTGATAACCCTTGGGCACGACCACCAAGTCGCTGTTTTCCACGGCCATGGCCTGGTCGATGCTGCGGTCGTCGGTGTAGACCCGCTGGAACACGAAGCCTTGGGGCGGGTTGATCTGGTGGTAATAGGTTTCTTCGAGAAAGCTCTGATGCGGCAGATCGTCGGTGTCGTGCTTGTGCGGCGGGTAGCTCGACGAGTGACCCGACGGCGTGCGCACTTCCACCACCAGCAGCGAATGGGCCGGTTCGGTGTCCGGCAGGATGTCGCAGACGTAACGGGTATTCGCGCCTTTGCCGCGCACGCTGCGTTTCATGGTGTCGGGCTTGATCAGCCGTGGGCCAAGGTTTTCGGCGGTTGAACCGGAGGCGGCACAGACGGCGATTTGCACTTCACTGAGCGCGACCACTTGCGCCTGACTGCCCGGAGGCAAGTACGCCGCGAACGGGGATTTGTCTTCGAACACCGATTGGCGATCACCGATGTTGTCCCAATCGAACGCGCCCTGCCCCGGCGCTTCACCCTTGATGCTGACCCGACCGCTGAGCAGCACCAGACACAGTTCCTTGTCGCCGGCGCTGACCGGCAGGGTTTCGCCAAGGCTCAGGCGGTAAGCGGCGAAACCGACGTATTCCAGCTCCCCTTGCCCCAACTCGACCATGGTCCGACCGCGCGCATTGCTCTTGACCAACAGGCTCATCGCGCGGTCCTCTCGTTGAGCAGCGCTCGCAGGGTGTCGTAGCCTTTTTTGGCGTAGACGTAACTCGGTGCCACCGCCGGATCCTGCTCGGCTTCCACTACCAGCCAGCCGTGGTAATCGGCGCCCAGCAGGACGTCGAGCAAGGCGCCGAAGTCGATATCGCCATCGCCGGGCACGGTGAAGGTGCCGTTGATGATGCAATCGGGGAAGCTCCACAGGTTGTTGCGCGCCAGTTGCACCACCGGTTTGCGCACGTCCTTGAAATGCACGTGGCAGATGCGTTCGATGTGTTTGCGCAGCACCTGCAAGGGTTCACCGCCGCCCATGTAGCAGTGGCCTGAATCGAACAGCAGGCCGACTTCACTGCCGGTCAGCGCCATCAACTTGTCGATGTCTGCCGGGGATTCGACGTAGGCGCCCATGTGGTGGTGATAGGCCAGGCGCACGCCTTGAGACAAGGTGAAACGCGCCAGTTCGGTGAGTTTGTCGGCGTATTCCTGCCAGGCTTGTTCAGTGTGGAAACGCGGGCGCTCGACCAGTGGAATGCGCTGGCCTTGAATGGAGTCGGCGACTTCGCCATAGACCAGCACCTTGGCGCCATTCTTCGCCAGCAGCTCGACATGGCTGGCGATGGCGTCGATTTCCTCGGCCACGGAACGGCGGGCCAGACGGCTGGAATACCAGCCGGAGACCAGCGCCAGGTCGTAGGGCCGCAGCACGTCGCCGACGCCTTTGGCATCCTTGGGGAATTTACCGTTGAGTTCGAAGCCTTCGTAGCCGATGTCCTTGCCTTCGCTGAGGGCGGTGCTCAACGGCGTCTCGCCACCGAGGGACGGCAGGTCGTCGTTGCTCCAGGAGATCGGGTTGATGCCAATTCGGATAGCGGGCATGGCTGCACCTTTTATTGTTTTACATAACCAGTAAGAGCGACACAAAACCCTGTGGGAGTGGCGGTGCGACGATTCGACTTGCCCGCGATTGCGATCTAGCTGTCACATTGATGTTGAATGTGCCGCCGTCATCGCGGGCAAGCCCGCTCCCACAGGTATTGCGGGGTTTCATCAAGCCCGGGCCGTGCGCCAGGCATCGATCAATTCGACGAACGTGCCCTGCACCTGGCGGATCAGCGTTTCGTCGTCGATTTCACCGGCCATCCACGCGCGGCTCGGCTCCTGGAAAATCGTCCGGCCTACGGCAAAACCACGACAGGTCTGGCTTTGGCTGGCCTGCTGAAACCCTTCGGCCAACGCCGCCGCTGGCGCATTCAGGCCCAGCAGCACCACGCCACGGCAATACGGATCGCGTTCCTGAATCAGCTCGTCGAGTTGTTTCCATTCCTCGGCGCTTTGCGCTTCGATCTTCCACCACGCCGGGTAGATGCCCAGGTTGTAGAGGCGTTTGAGCGCGCGATACAGCACGTCCGGATGCGTCGACGGATGATCCTTGGGCGGAATAATCTCCAGCAGCAGTTCATGACCGCTGACTTGCGAGGCCTGATACAAACCCTTGATCTGCGCTTCCTGCTCCAGACGCAGCAACGGCTCGTCGTCGGGGTGGAATTGCACCAGGCATTTGATGATCTGCTCTTGTGGCCAGGCGATCAGGTTGCTGCCAATCGAGCGCCCGTGTTCGAACGCCAATGGTCGCGACCCCTGCACTTCCACCGGCCGCGCCACCCACCAGCCGCGACCGGTGGCGGCGTTCAGCGCGTCCTGACCGAAGCGTTGATCCGCCAACAAGCCAACGTCGGCCTCGACGCCCTGCTCACGCAAATCCGCTTCGACCCGCTCCACGGCTTTGATAAAGAGTTGTTTGAGCTCGCCGATCGCGTTCAGGTCGCGCCCGCCCTTGTGGGCCAGCTCCACCAGTTGCCCGCGATGGTCGAAGGCAAAAATGAACAGTTGCTTCCACTGTTTGCGCGGTACGCTGACCTGATGCAAACGCTGCAACACGGCGTCCTGATCCGGCCGGGTAATCGGCACCGGGCTGTTGAATAGATAGTCGAGTTCGGCGCGGGTCGGCATCGCCGGGGCGCAGGCATGGCGCGACACCACCAAAGCGCCGCAGGCATTGGCCAACTGGCAGCAGCGCTCGTCGCTGGCATCCTCCAGCCAGCCGCTGAGGAAACCCGACATGAAGGCATCGCCGGCCCCCAGCACATTCAGCACTTCGACGCGCACACCGGGATAGATCGCGCCGTCTTCGAGACGCGCCGGGACCACCCCGTGAATCACCGTGCAGCCTTGCGGACCGAGCTTGACCACCAACGTCGCCGCGCTCAGTTGCCGGACGTTGCGCAATGCGGTGAGCAAATCCTCGGAACCGCCGGCGATCAGGAATTCTTCTTCAGTACCGACGATCAGGTCGAAACGCGGGAGGATTTCCTGCACGTGCTGGCTGACGTTCTGATCGGCGACGAACCGGGTTTCGCCGTCCGCCTTGCCGGCCAGGCCCCAGAGCACCGGGCGATAATCGATGTCCAGCACCCGTTTGACGTTGTGCTTCTCGGCATAGTCCAGTGCCTGGATGCTCGCCTTGTAGACGCCGTCGGTGGAGAAATGGGTGCCGGTGATCAGCAAGGCTTTGCTGGAGGCGATAAAGGCTTCGTTGATGTCTTCGGCCCGCAGCGCCATGTCGGCGCAGTTTTCGCGGTAGAACACCAGAGGAAAGGTTTCGCGGTCCTTGAGGCCCAGCAGGACCATGGCGGTCAGGCGTTCCGGATCGACCTTGATGCCGCTGACGTCGCAGCCTTCGCGGGTCAGGGATTCAACGAGGAAGCGACCCATGTGGTCATCCCCAACCCGGCTCAGCATCGCCGACTTCAGCCCCAGCCGAGCGGTGCCGAAGGCGATGTTAGCGGACGAGCCGCCGAGGTATTTGGCGAAGCTGCTCACATCCTCCAGCCGCGCCCCGACTTGCTGCGCATAGAGGTCGACGCCTAGGCGCCCCAGGCAAATCAGATCCAATTGACGCCCACTGGCAAAACGAGTCTGGCCCATGCTGGCTCCTGTTATTTTTATCAGCCTGCGTTCGGGGCGATGAAGGCGCCGAACACTCTTGGTGGATGCAGACTAAAACGACCGGGACCGAACAATCAATAATTATTCCAAATATTTTTTACGTGGAATATTTTTTCCAATAAACTTCAACACAAGCGCTCCAGACACAGTGCATCGTTTCAGCAGACCCGATGACGGCCGCAAGCTCAAGATTTTATTCCGGCCTACCCTGTAGACTGCGCACAGCCAATCTATTGTCAGGGGATGACCCGCCTGTCATCTCTATAAGAACAAGCCAGAAGGATTCCTTATGTCCCGCACCGATCAGCCGGCTACGACCGAGAGCACGCCCGACAGCGATCTCGTCAGCCCCCCGATCAATGCCGAGCGTCTGTTGCAGCTGATCACCGAGGAATACGAAAGCCTGCCGCGCCAGCTCAAACGCATCGCTAGCTACATGAGCCAGCAGAGCGACCGGATCATGGTCGACCGCATCAGCGACATCGCCCGCGAATGCGAAGTGCACCCGTCGGCCATCGTGCGGTTTTCCCAGCGCTTCGGGTTCAGTGGGTTCAGCGAAATGCAGGCGCTGTTTCGCGAGGCCTACACCCACAAGACCACACCGGTGCAGAATTACCAGCAACGCATCCGCAGCATGATCGCCAACAAGTCCCAGAAGGCCAGTGGCGGCGATCTGGCGCGCGAGTGCATCAACGCCACCCTGTCGGGCATCGAACGGCTGGGGCTGGAACTCGATGACCAAGCCTTCGACAAGGCCGTGGACCTGGTGGTGAATGCCGACAACATCTATGTGGTCGGGGTGCGCCGTTCGTTCGCGGTGGCCGATTACCTGGTCTACAACCTGCAACACACCAACAAGCGAATCCATTTGGTGTCGGGCCTTGGCGGCAGCTATCGCGAGCAGATGCGCAGCGTGCGCGCCAATGACCTGGTGATCGCCATCAGCTTCACGCCCTACGGCAAGGAAACCCAGCACTGCCTGCGTATTGCCCAGCACAATCAGGCGAAAACCCTGATCATCACCGACAGCAACCTTTCACCGTTGGCCAAGCGCGCCAACACCGTGCTGTTGGTCAACGAAGGCAGCTCGTTTGCCTTCCGCTCGTTGAGTGCGACCTTGTGCCTGTGCCAGGCGCTGTTCATCGCGGTGGCTTATCGACTGGAATTGAAGGTTGATGAGATTCAAGAGCAAGTAGGCTTTGAGGATTAACGCAAGGCCGTTTGCACGTCGCTGAACCTCGGCTAAGGTTGTCCATCCCCAAGGACCGTCTGTAAGGAGAGGCTCAATGAAACTGATCGGCATGCTGGATTCGCCCTACGTGCGGCGCGTCGCCATTTCCGCCAAATACCTGGGCATACCGCTGGAGCACGAGTCGGTTTCGGTGTTCAGGACCTTCGAGCAATTCCAGCAGATCAACCCCGTGGTGAAGGCGCCGACCCTGGTGCTGGATGATGGCGAGGTGTTGATGGATTCGACGCTGATCATCGACTACCTGGAGGCTCTGGCCGCGCCGGGTAAAAGCCTGATACCCAACAATCTGGATCAACGCTTGCGCTCGCTGCGGCTGACTGGCCTGGCGTTGGCGGCGTGCGAAAAGTCAGTGCAGCTTTACTACGAACGCAACCTGCGGCCCGCGGAGATTCAGTACGCGCCTTGGGTGGAACGGGTTGAAGGTCAACTCGCTGCGGCGTATTCGGCACTGGAGCGGGAGCTGGAAAAACAGCCGTTGAAGACCGACGGTTCGATTGCGCAGGACGGGATTTCCCTGGCGGTGGCCTGGAGTTTTACCAACCTGGTGGTGCCGGATCAGGTGGACGCCGCGCAGTTTGCGCGGATCAGCGCGTTCACGGCGTATGCCGAGGGGCTTGAGGTGTTTGTCGGTACGCCGATTAACTGAGCCACAACGATCGTTCCCACGCTCTGCGTGGGAATGCATCCAATGACGCTCTGCGTCATATCGGACGCGGAGCGTCCGGGGCGGCATTCCCACGCGGAGCGTGGGAACGATCATCACAGGGGATCAGTGCCCGTATGATCGGCGCATGACCTGTAGGAGCGAGCGGTGCGGCGATCCGACTTGCCCGCGAAGGCGTCCTCAAACCATTTCCATTCCCTCAGGTTCAACCTCCGGCCCCCCTGCAAACCGATCCGCCAGAAACGGTGTGATGTCCAGCGGCAACGGCTCGTTGTTCACCAGTTTGTCCAGCAATACCCCGGTGATCGCCGACGTCAGAATGCCGGTGCGGAAATGTCCGCAGGCATTCAGGTAACCCTCTACCCCTTTCATCGGTCCGAGAATCGGCAGCTCATCCGGCGAGCCCGGACGCAACCCCGCCCAGCAGCGTTTCAGGTTGATGTCGGCCAGCGCCGGAATGCAACGCAGCGCGCCTTGCACCAGGCCGCTGATTTCCGGGTAGGTGGTGGTCACGTCGAAACCCTTGTCTTCGGTGGTGCTGCCGATCAGGATTTCGCCGTTGTCTTTCTGCGCCACATAGCAGTCGCTGGTGGTCAGGCACCCATGCAGGATCTTCGGCATGCGCTCGGTCAGCAGGATCTGGCCCTTCACCGGGTTCACCGGAATGCGAATGCCGGTGGCCTGCTCGCTGAGGTCGGCGGCCCAGGCACCGGCGGCGTTGATCAGCGTATCGCAACGGAACACGCCGGCCTCGGCGGTCTGCACGCCGCTGACCCGCGAGCCGTGGTGCAACACATCGGTGACGTTGGTGTTGAAATACAGATCCACACCGTTCTGCCGCGCGCCTTCGGTGTAGGCATCGGCCAGGCGGAACGGGCTGACCTGATGGTCGCAGAGAAACTCCAGCGCGCCCCTCGCCTCATGGCTGACACTCGGTTCGGCTTCGCGCAGTTCCGCTTGATCGAGCCAGCGCACCTGATCCGCCAGCTGTGGAATGCAAGCGACGATGTGTTCGGCGTAGAGCCGGTCTTCATCGTCATAGATCACGAATTTCAGTCCGGTCTTTTCGAACTTGAAATCCATCCCGTGATTCACCTGCAACTCCCGGTGCAGGTCCGGATACATCGCATTGGACTGCAAGGCAAAATCGAAGAACGACTGCGGCAGAATGTGCGGCGTGCTGGAATCCACCGCCACGGCCGCGCCATGGGCTTCGCGCTTGCGATTGGCCGACATCATGCGGAAGAAGATCACCCCGCAACCCAGGCCCACCGACTCGCCGATCGCCCACAGGCCACCGGCCGAAGCACGGGTCGCGTTGCCCGGACGCTTGGCGTCGATCAGCGCGATTTTCAGGTGTTTGCGCTTGGACAATTGATAGGCACAGGACGCCCCGATCACACCGCCGCCGGCGATGACCACGTCATAGCGCTTACTCATGGCTTGCGGCCTCCGTGCCGACAGACTGGAACGCTGAAAAAGGAATCGGATCGACAGGAAAACGTGGTCGCAACCAACCCACATCCTGCCGGCCGGTGGCTTCTCGCAAACGGTCGGTGCAATAGCCCACACACATGCGTCCCTGACAATCGCCCATGCTCACACGGGTGCGCATTTTCAGGCCGGCCAGGTCTTGCACACCCTGCTCCAGCGCCCGATCGATGTCGGCGCGAGTCGCGTGTTCACAGCGGCAAATCACCGTGTCGGCGGCCGGCAATGCAGTCTGCCCGGCGCCGCGTTCGGTGTAGCGGTCGACGGCGGCGCGAAAGCGCACGATGGACTTGAGTTTCGACAGGTAACGGTCGCGCCTGACAAGTGCCAGTTCCAAGTCCAGCACATTGCGTTGCAGCAGGATCGACACTGCCGCAATCCGTCCCGCGAGCATGGCCGCCTCGCCCCCGCGAATCCCGCCCATGTCACCGGCCAGGTGCACATGGGGCTCGCTGCTTTGCTGCCAGACATTGGCGCTGGCCCGCAGATAGCCGTCGTCGCTGAAACTGTGATTCAAGCCCATTTGCTGGCTGAGTTGGGTGCGTGGCATGAAGCCGTAGCCGACCGCCAGGGTCTGCGCGGCAAGTTGCTCGGCGCGACTCAGGTCCGGCTCCCAAGTGCTGGAGTACGGCGCGACGGTCACCGAACTCAAGTCACCCTCGCCCTGTGCCTCGACCACGCCCCAGCCATAGTGCATGGGGATGCCGTGCAGTTTCAGGTACGCGAGCATGCTCAAACCATCGAGAAACAGCTGCGGTTTGTTCAATAGCGCGAGGCTTTCCCGAGCGATCTTGCCGAACGCGCACGCCTCGTAAACCCCGGCGACGCTCACCCCGGACGTGTGCAGTTGGCAGGCCACCAGCGGCAACAACGGACCGGTGCCCGCGATCACCACCGGCCCCTGCGGTTTAACGACGCCGCTCTTGATTTGCAGTTGCAGACCACCCAACAGAATCACGCCAGGCAAGGTCCAGCCGGGAAATGGCACGCTGCGTTCATGGCAACCGGCAGCCAGCAGCAACTGCGAATACTCGATCTCCTGCAAGCGCTCATCGGCGTCCAGCGCCACCAGTGCGCGAGTGCCTTCGGCACCGACCACGCGATGGTTCAAGCGCACGTCGATCAAGCCCGACTGCTTCCAAAACGCTCCATGCAGTTTGGACAGCGCTTCCGAATAGCGTGGCCCCAGATAATCCAGCTGGACGCCATCGCGCAAGGGGCCGCGATAAACCACGCCGCCGAGCCGCGAGGCTTCTTCAAGCAAGGTGCAACGCACACCGTGCCGGGCCAGTTCAATGGCTGCTGCCATACCCGCCGGCCCACCGCCGACGATCACCGGGCGCAGGCTCATAACACCTCCTGCCCGGCGATTCGGTTGACTTGGGTTTCGACGCTCATGCCCTCACGCACGATCGTCTGGCACGCGCGTCGTTTGTGTCGGCCATTGATTTTCACCAGGCAGCATTGGCACACGCCCATGCCGCAATAGGCACCGCTGACTTGATCGTGATCGTTACGGGCCACTTGGCGAATGCCCAGTGATTGAATGACCGTCAGGACGGTTTCGCCGATGGCGGCGTTGACGGTTTGGCCATTGATGCGCACGGTCATGTCCGCCTGCATCAGCGGCTGAATATCGAAGGTTCTGTCTTGGCGTTGCATCGCGAAGTTCATCCTTGAAAAGTTCAGGTAAGGGTTGTTCAGCTCCATGCTGCACTTACACTTGCGGTGGCCCGATGAGATACAAAAACGAGGGGGCCTGCTCGAGCACTAGTCGATGTCGCAGCAAGGGCCTGGATTGTTCACGGTAAGGCATACCCCCGAACGAAATATTGATCCAGGCCAATAAAAACTGCCGCACTCTTCACAGATCGTCAGCTGGAAAAAACGTAGTGCCCTTTGACCTTCTTCGAGCCCAGGAAGCCCAGGTCCGGGAACAACAGCGTTTTGAGATAAGCGACAAAAAACACCATGCCCAGGGTGATCCCTGCACCGACGAGCGTCAGCAGCGGATCCTCCTCAAACCCCTGGAACATTCGCGGAAACTGGCTCAAGGACAGGATCACGTAAATGGTGTAGGCCTGGGCGACGTTTCTGTAAAAGCCCCAAGCGAACAGCAGCGGCACCCCTGCGGCAAACAGGGTGAAAAACACGGTGGCACCTGGCCCGATCATCGAGCCGAGGAAGAACCCGAAGACTGCACCGAGCAACGCCTGGACAATGATCAGAAAAAGTAAGGTCTTGATCTTGCCGGAGTGCCGCTGACACAGCGCAGGGTCCGCATAGGCACCGATCCAGTATGCCAGCACCCGATCCTTGACCTCGCCGCCGGACAGCGTCTTGAAAATTTCGGTCTTCGAGCGCCCGCTTTCGAGCATCGCCACCAGTTGCCGTTTGCTTTCCTTTTTGTCCAAGGTATTTCTCCTGTCAGGCAACACAACATTAAAAGTGGGAGCGGATGTGCTCCCGCTGGGGCGATTCTCGCTGCTTGGGCATCCGAAAAGCAAAACGCCGCTTCTACCTGAGATAGAAGCGGCGCAGGCAAGTGCCTCAAGGGGTCACGTCAGCAAGGCAATCAGAATGATGATCGGGATCGGTATGCCGAGAAAGAACAGCAATAAAGAGCGCATGATGGTTCTCCTGGGTTAGCGAACAGGTGGCAGCGTCGTGGTTGTGGTGGTGGTGACGTAGGCATCGGTTTCCAGGTACTCCACGGCATCCCGACGACGACCGCCGAAAATCGCGGCGAGGCTGGCAAAAAATGCACCGGCCAGCAGCGCGACGAACATCCACAACGCGGTCAAGGCAGCGGCTTTGGCCGCCTGTTCCGCAGCCATTTTGGCGTCTGCCACGGCTTTTTGGGTGCGGGCATAGACTTCATCGACACGACGCTCGGCGTCCGCTTGGGTGAGGTTGGTCCGCTGGGCGATCAGTTGCGCCAGATAGGCTCGATCCTCGACCGCCAGTTGGCCGTCATTGCTCAGGCTGCGTGCGAAGATGCGGGTGACGATGCCGTAGGCGGCGTCATCGCTGACAGCGACCGGGCGATCATCGCGGAACAGACTGTCGATAAAGTAGCCGTACGGATCACTGTCGGCATCGCTGACAGCCTGGGTCATGGCGCTGGCAGCACCGCCGGCGACCGTGGCCCCGGCCTGCACGCCGCCGCTGACGATGTTGCTGACCGAGCCGACCACCAGGGTCGCGGTCACCAGCGTCGCGATACACCAGGCCAGGAAACCATGGGCCGTGTCACGGAAGTAGACCTCATCGCCGTGCATGTAGGCCCACCTCACCCGCAGGCGACCGGCGATGTAGCCGCCAAGTCCGGACGCCACGAGCTGGGTAAAGGCCAGCCAGATAATCGTCGAGATACCCAGGCTCTTGGCGCTGATGCCTTCATGGGCCCAGGGCGAAACCACCGAAAAACCCAGGCCAAAACCAAGCAGTACGAGAATCAGCGACAACGCCGCAGCCGCTGCTGCCCCGGCGAAGATAGCGGCCCAGGACACGCCCGAGAGCGTGCTGAACTCATCTGCGACAGGATAAAAACCATCAGAGGATCTGTTCATTGTTGTAGTGCTCCAGGCAGGTGTTACAACTCGTCAAACGAGCAATTGCAGTCAACGTGCCAGTCGCGCCCCTTGGATAAATCGTTCTATTTCAATGCGTTGAAAACAATGAACTTCTCAGGATCATGCAGTTTGCAAGGATACGGCCTTGGCGGCGGGTTTTATGCATTGATCAAAACGATGCCTGCATGAAATTTTATTTAGAAAACCATCGATCATTTCTTGGCAAAATGCCGTGCAACGTCTTGAACACCTAACCAGGCAAGCCCTTATGACCCGCATCTTGACCATCGAAGACGACGCTGTGACCGCCCGGGAAATCGTCGCCGAACTGAGTAGCCACGGCCTCGACGTGGATTGGGTCGACAATGGCCGTGAAGGCCTGGAGCGTGCGGTCAGCGGCGACTACGACTTGATCACCCTCGACCGCATGCTGCCGGAGCTCGATGGTCTGGCGATTGTCACCACCCTGCGCACCATGGGCGTGGCCACGCCGATCCTGATGATCAGCGCCCTCTCCGATGTCGATGAACGGGTTCGCGGCTTGCGCGCCGGCGGCGACGATTACCTGACCAAACCTTTCGCCACCGATGAAATGGCCGCCCGGGTCGAAGTCTTGCTGCGCCGGCAAAACACCGTGACCGCCCAGGCCACCACATTGCGCGTGGCCGATCTGGAGCTGAACCTGATCAGCCACGAGGCCAGCCGCGACAGCCAGTTGCTGACGCTGTTGCCCACCGAGTACAAGTTGCTGGAATTTCTGATGCGCAACACCGGGCAGATTCTGTCGCGGATGATGATTTTCGAAGAGGTCTGGGGTTATCACTTCGACCCTGGCACCAACCTGATCGACGTGCACATCGGCCGTCTGCGCAAAAAGATCGACCCGCCAGGCAAAGTCCCACTGATTCGGACGGTGCGAGGCTCGGGTTATGTCATTGCTGAACCCCTCTAAAGGCTGGCGCTCCTCCAGCAGCCGCTTGCTGGCGCTCTACAGTTCGCTGTTCGTGGCCTGGAGCGGAATTCTCATGGGCGTCATGTACTACGAGGTGTCCAGCTACCTGGACACCCTGGCCAAGCATTCGTTGATGCAACGCCAGCATCTGTTTTCCCGCTTTCAGGGCGAGCAATTGGAGGACGCCCTCGCCGCCAGTGTGACCTTCGACATTCGCGGCATCGATGCCTATGGCCTGTTCGATGACCAGCAGCGCTACCTCAGCGGCCCCTTGCGCCAGATCCCTCAAGGCCTGCCGCTGGACGGCAAGATTCACATCCTCAGCGACTGCGTCGACGCCGACGACCCGACCCTGCCCACCGACAGCTGCGATGCCGTGGCGACATGGACCCTGGATGGGCGCTGGCTGGTGCTGGTGCGGGACAACGGTTCGTTGTTTGCCGTGACCCGGATCATCCTGCACGCGCTGCTGTGGGGCGTGTCGCTGACCATTCTGCCCGGCATCGCCGGCTGGCACTTATTGAGACGACGGCCGCTACGGCGGATCCGGGCGATCCAGGCCAGCGCCGAAGCCATCGTTGCCGGCGACTTGACCCGACGCCTGCCGCTGTCCAACCGCCGTGATGAGCTGGACATGCTCGCCGCCATCGTCAACGCCATGCTCGAACGCATCGAGCGCTTGATGAACGAGGTCAAGGGCGTGTGCGACAACATCGCCCATGACCTGCGTACACCGCTGACGCGCCTGCGGGCGCAGCTGTACCGGATTCAGCAGCAGGCCGATGACGGTTCGACGCTGGCTGTGCAACTGGATTCGGTGCTCGGCGAGGCCGACACCTTGATGGCGCGTTTTCGTGGCTTGCTACGGATTTCCGAGCTGGAGGATCGCCAGCGTCGTTCGGGTTTCGTGCAACTGGACCCGGTGCCGTTGCTGCAAGAGCTGCATGACTTTTATCTGCCGCTGGCCGAAGAAGGCGAACTGACCTTTGAACTGCAACTGCCCGAGTTCCTGCCCCGGCTCAACGGCGACCGGGCGCTGTTGTTCGAAGCCGTGGCGAATTTGCTGAGCAACTCGATCAAATTCACGCCGCCGGGTGGCAAGGTGATTTTGCGTGGGGTGAATGACGCTGGGCATACACGAATCGAAGTACTCGACTCAGGCCCCGGGATTGCGCTGGCCGAACGGGAGGCGGTGTTTCAGCGTTTCTATCGCGCCGAGGGCGGTAACCCGCAAAGCGGTTTCGGGCTGGGGTTGTCGATCGTCGCGGCGATTATCAGCCTGCATGGGTTTACGCTGGAAGTAGGCAGCAGCGAACTGGGTGGTGCGCTGTTGGTCCTCGATTGCCGGCAGAGCCTGATTCCCCAGGCCTGACCCAAATCATCTGAACTGACACATAACCTGTGGGAGCGGGCTTGCCCGCGATGGCGGCCTGACAGAGAAAAATATGTCGCCTGACACTCCGCTATCGCGGGCAAGCCCGCTCCCACAGGGGATTTGTATGGGGCGGGAATTGGTGGAGTTCGACTCAATACCCGGGAACCTCGCGCAGAAACACTGGCAGATCAGTGATCGGCGGCAAGGCCGGAATCTCGACGTACATCTGGACCACCCAGCCTCGGTGATAACTGGCGTGGTTGACCACGTGCAACAGCATCGCGCCGGCGCTCATGACCCCGCTTTCCTCCGAGACGGAGGTGAATTCGATGGGTTTATCCAGCGAATCGTCGGTCTGGGCCGAGGCCCATCCACAGAACCATTGATCGATCTCCTGTTGCGCCATTCGCAGCTCGGGGAGTTCGGTATGGAGCAGGTCATGGGAGGTTTTGAAGTCGTGCCCTCGGCCCTCCAGGTGGGCTTGCCAGATGCAGTCCACCACGTAGATGTGGTTCAAGGTGCCGATGATGTTGTTGAACACCGACACCCGTTTGCGGTTGAGCTCTTCCGGTGGCAGCGCCATGAGGCTGTCGAAGAGTCGCTGATCGGCCCAGCGCCTGTAATCGGCGAGCATGCGGGCAGTGCGTACGTTGATCATCTGAGGTCTCCCATGAAGATGGGCGCATTGCCAAGAATAGTCCTCGCGGCTGGCAGCATCGTAAACGCTGATCATCGGTCACACCGTACGCGACTTTGTAGCAGCTGGCGCAGCCGAACGCAGGCTGCGCCAGCTGCTACAAGGAATGCGGAGCGGCTAGTATTTGCACCACCCGGTCGGCCAGCGCCAGGCAACTGGTCAGCCCCGGCGATTCTATGCCGAACAGATTGACCAACCCCGGCACGCCATGCACATCCGGACCGCTGATGACGAAGTCGGCGGCCGGCTCGCTCGGTCCGCTGATCTTCGGGCGAATGCCGCTGTAGGCCGGTTGCAGGCTGTCATCGGGCAACGCCGGCCAGTAGCGCCGGATCGCCTGATAGAAACTGTCGCTACGGCGGGGATCGACACGGTAATCGACTTGCTCGACCCATTCGACATCCGGCCCGAAACGCGCCTGACCGCCCAGGTCCAGGGTCATGTGCACACCCAGCCCAGCGCTTTCCGGCGCCGGGTAAACCAGATGCCGAAACGGCGCCCGGCCGCTGAAACTGAAATAACTGCCCTTGCACAGCCAGGCCTTGGGCACGTGCTGCGCCGGCAAGCCTTCGATCCGGCTCGCCACTTCAGGCGCGGACAACCCCGCGCAGTTGATCAATTGACGACAGCTCAACGTCATCGGCTGAGCCCCACCCATGTGCAACTCAAAACCGTGCCCGGTGCAACGGGCTGATTCCAATGGCGTGTGAAAGGCTATCGAAGTACCGCACGCTTCGGTGTCTGCCTGAAGCGCCAGCATCAGGGCATGGGAATCGATAATACCGGTGGACGGCGACCAGAGCGCGGCAATACAGGACAGCGCCGGTTCAAGCGCCCGCGCCTGCCCGGCATCCAGCCATTGCAAGTCATCAACGCCGTTACGCCGGCCCTGCTCCAGCAATACCTGCAAGGCATGGCGCTGGTGGTCATCAGTGGCCACGATCAGCTTGCCGAGACGCTGGTAATCGACGCCGCGCTCATCGCAGAAGGCATACAGCCGTTGCCTGCCTTCCACGCACAATTGCGCCTTGAGACTGCCGTTCGGGTAATAGATGCCGGCGTGGATCACTTCCGAGTTGCGCGAGCTGATGCCCACGCCAATCCCCTCGCCCGCCTCGACCAGAATCACTTCTCGCCCGGTCCGCGCCAGGGCCCTGGCCACCGCCAGCCCGACCACACCGGCCCCGACCACCACGCATTCAATATCGACGCTCACCTGCCCTCCACGCATTCAAGCCAGCCCTGGCTGCCGATAATCGACCACGCTGGAGATTATCGCCAGCATGACCACCAAGATCCCATCACGGGTTACATAGGGTTCCATCCAACGGTCATCAAAACGATAACTAACTGTCAATTAGCTGAACCACTACATACTTTAATAACCGAACCCCGTTTAACCGGCCATTAAGTGCACTTTTACGATTGACTTCACCCGCCTCGCTCAGTAAATTGCCCGGGCCGATAACAACGGCCTTTTATCAACTCACAAAAGAATCCAATGGACACAGTATCTAGTCGCTGTCGGATTACTGCGAACAGGCAGGATCTGGCACATAACCCAGACAATGACGGGACTCGACTTTTCGGTCGGGTGAGCTGCGCTAGAGCCTGAGGCTCCACCGTAACTTGCCTCACCGGAATCAGTCCGGCCCAGAGGCATGTTATGAACTTCAAAACCACTGTTATGCCAGGCGTACGCGCCTTTGCATCGACCATGCGGGTCAAGCTTTGCCGTGAGCGTCTGTCGACGACTCGGCCCAGCGCCCCGTTTTGCGCCCCTTCTGCCCACGCCAAGGCACAGCCTCGTGCCAACTGGCGCGTCTGCCCGACGACGGGCCGGCTTCAGCAACGCTGGAGCTTCGACGAAAGCCAGTACCCACCGAGTCGGCGCATCGCGCGCCTCTTCCAGCAGGCGAGCCTGATGCTCAGCCTGTACGTCGGGGCACGCACTTTCAATTGATTTGAAGGCACTTTTTATTTTAAGGAGCTTTTGATTTTAAGAAGCTTCCAAAGTCCTTCCTGAACGGTTTTCTTAAAACGAAATCCGACAACTTACTGTTGCCTGTTAAAAACAAACTTTATTGGAGTTAGTTATGGACGACGCCAGTAGTCGGTTCGCTGCCTGTCACGTACTAGTTGATGGACAGCGAACGTTAAAACATCAAAACACAATCATCCGACTCGATCGCGTATTTGCGGCTCGACATACGTGCGCTCGTCTTTGATTAGCTGAGTACCTGTGTGTCGTGCCGCAAGCCTGCGGCAGGAGCACAGTAATGACCCTTGTAAAAACCGCAAAAAAAACCACCCGCGGCGCCTCCAGCGACAACGCCAAGCTGTCGATGCGTGCCGCCCGGGAAGCGCAAAACGGCCTGGCCGTAACCCTCTCCAACCTCAACGCCACCGCTGACGGTTTGACCGAACTCGAAGCTGAAGGCCGTCTGGCGCGTGGAGGCCACAACGAAGTCGCCCACGACAAGCCGCCTCACGCCATCGTCCAACTGCTCAAAGCCCTGAACAATCCCTTCATCTATGTGCTGCTGACCCTGGCCGGCATCAGTTTTTTCACCGACTACTGGCTGCCGATCAGCCAGGGTGAAGGCGACGACGCCGACCTGACCAAGGTCATTATCATCATGACCATGGTCAGCCTGAGCAGCCTGCTGCGGTTCTGGCAGGAATACCGCTCGGCCAAGTCCGCCGAAACCCTCAAGGCCATGGTGCGCACCACCGCCACCGTCCTGCGTCGCCAGCAAAAGGGCCGCCCACCGATGCTGCGCGAGGTGCCGATGCGCGAACTGGTGGCCGGCGACATCGTGCAGCTCAGCGCTGGCGACATGATCCCGGCGGACATCCGCCTGATCGAATCCCGCGACCTGTTCATCAGCCAGGCCGTACTCACCGGCGAAGCCTTGCCGGTGGAAAAATACGATACCCTCGGCCACGTGGCGCAGAAGTCAGCCACCAGCAGCGCAGCCGATCAATCCAGCCTGCTCGACCTGCAAAACATCTGCTTCATGGGCACCAACGTGGTCAGCGGCACCGCCAAGGCGGTGGTGGTCGCGACCGGTTCGCGCACCTACTTCGGCTCACTGGCCAAAGCCATTGTCGGCTCACGGGTGCAAACCGCGTTCGACCGCGGGGTGAACAGCGTCAGCTGGTTGCTGATCCGTTTCATGCTGGTCATGGTGCCGATCGTGTTCCTGCTCAACGGCTTCTCCAAAGGTGACTGGAGCGATGCGTTCCTGTTTGCACTGGCGGTGGCGGTCGGCCTGACTCCGGAAATGCTGCCGATGATCGTCAGCGCCAACCTGGCCAAAGGCGCCATGGCCATGGCCAAGCGCAAAGTGGTGGTCAAGCGCCTCAACGCGATTCAGAACTTCGGTTCGATGGACGTACTGTGCACCGACAAGACCGGCACCCTGACCCAGGACAAGATCATTCTTGAGCACCATGTCGACATCAATGGCCAGCGCGACGATTCGCTGCTGGAACTGGCCTGGCTCAACAGCCACCACCAGAGCGGTTTGAAAAACCTGATGGATCAGGCGGTGGTGCAGTTCGCCAATCGCAATCCAACATTCCGCGTGCCGTTCGCCTACAGCAAGGTCGATGAACTGCCGTTCGACTTCGTGCGTCGGCGCCTGTCGATCATCGTCAAGGACAGCCGCGACGATCACCTGATGGTGTGCAAAGGCGCGGTCGAGGAAATGCTGAGCATCGCCAGCCACGTCCATGAAAACGGCACTGTCGTGGCACTGGATGATCAGCGTCGCCAGGCGCTGCTGGCCCTGGCCAACGAGTACAACCGGGACGGCTTCCGGGTGCTGTTGGTCGCCACCCGCGAGATCCCGAAGGCACAGACGAAAAACCAGTACGCAACCAGTGACGAACGCGACCTGGTGATTCGCGGCCTCCTGACCTTCCTCGATCCACCGAAGGAAACCGCTGGCCCGGCGATTGCCGCGCTGCGCGACATGGGCGTGACCGTCAAGGTGCTGACCGGCGACAACGCCGTGGTGACCTGCAAGATCTGCCGCGAAGTCGGTCTGGAACCCGGCACGCCGCTGCTCGGCCAAGACATCGAGAAGATGGACGACGCCACCCTCAAGGCGCGGGTCGAGGAACGCACGGTGTTCGCCAAGCTCACCCCGCTGCAGAAATCCCGGGTGCTCAAGGCGTTGCAGGCCAACGGTCACACTGTGGGTTTCCTCGGTGACGGCATCAACGACGCCCCTGCCCTGCGCGATGCCGACGTAGGCATTTCGGTGGACAGCGCCACCGACATCGCCAAGGAATCGGCCGATATCATTCTCCTGGAAAAGAGCCTGATGGTGCTCGAAGAAGGTGTGCTCAAGGGCCGCGAAACCTTCGGCAATATCATGAAGTACCTGAACATGACCGCCAGCTCCAACTTCGGTAACGTGTTCTCGGTGCTGGTGGCCAGTGCGTTCATTCCGTTCCTGCCGATGCTATCGATCCACCTGCTGCTGCAAAACCTCATGTACGACCTCTCTCAGCTGGCGCTGCCGTGGGACAAGATGGACAAGGAATTCCTGCGCAAGCCCCGCAAATGGGACGCGAAGAACATCGGTCGTTTCATGCTGTGGATCGGGCCGACCTCGTCGGTCTTCGATATAACCACCTTCGCGGTGATGTGGTACGTGTTCGCCGCCAACAGCGTGGAAATGCAGGGCCTGTTCCAGTCTGGCTGGTTCATTGAAGGGCTGCTGTCCCAGACCCTCGTGGTGCACATGCTGCGCACCCAGAAAATCCCGTTTTTCCAGAGCACCGCGGCGTTGCCGGTGATCCTGATGACCGGGCTGGTGATGGTGCTGGGCATCTACATTCCGTTCTCGCCATTGGGCACGCTGGTCGGTCTGCAACCGCTGCCGTGGGCGTACTTCCCATGGCTGGTCGGCACCTTGCTCAGCTACTGCGTGTTCGCGCAAATCATGAAAACCCTCTACATCCGTCGCTTCAAGCAATGGTTCTGATGGCCTGAGCCCTCGAAGTGAGGGGGCAAAACCCAAATGACTTGAACGCCACAATCCCTGTGGGAGCGGGCTTGCCCGCGATAGCTGGCTGACATTCAAAAGAGATGTCGACTGATACACCGCCATCGCGGGCGAGCCCGCCCCCACAGTTTTTTGTGTTCGGGCCATAAATTAATGCAACACGCAAAAAGGGAGAGTCCTCATGTCAGGAACTACTCTACTGCTCAACCTCGCAGGCTCCATCGCCCTGTTGTTGTGGGGCTCTCACATGATTTCTTCGGCGTTGTTGCGCGGCTTCGGCACGCCACTGCGTCAGTGGCTGGGCCACAACCTGAATAACCGCTGGATGGCTTTGTTGTCCGGCATCGGTATCACCGGAGTCCTGCAAAGCAGCACCGCCGTCAGCCTGATGGCGACTTCATTTACCGCGGTCGGGACGTTGGGACTGGCGCCAGCACTGGCGGTGATGCTCGGCGCCAATATCGGTTCGACCCTGGTGGTGCAACTGCTCAGCGCCGATGTGTCGATGCTCACACCCATGGTTTTGCTGGCGGGCCTGATCGTCTTTCGGCTGCGTGATGACTCGCGCTACGAAAGTGTCGGTTGTGCGTTGATCGGCCTGGGGCTGATGCTGCTGGCCCTGCACATGCTCGGTTCGACACTCGCGGAAGTCGCAGGCACACCGGTCTTCCAGCTCATCATGCAGAGCCTCGATGGCGACCTGCTGATTGCGTTGCTGGTGGCACTGATCCTCACCTGGCTCTGCCACTCCAGCGTGGCCGTGGTGCTGCTGATCGTCTCGTTGGCCGCCACCGGCATGCTCTCGGCCTGCACGATTGTCGCGCTGGTACTGGGGGTGAACATCGGCGGTGCGCTGCCTTCGGTCATCAATGCCGGTTCGAGCGTCGGCCGACGCCTGCCGCTGGGCAATCTGCTGGTGCGCACGGTCGGTGCCCTGGTGGTCTTGCCGTGTGCCGGGCTGCTCGCTCAGGCGCCGCTCGCGCCCTCGACACTGGTGGTGTGCCTGCACACCGGTTTCAATCTGCTGCTGGGGTTGGGGTTCATCGGCCTGACCGACGTGCTCGCCAATGCCCTCACTCGACTGTTGCCGGCGCCTGAGCGGGATGTCGACCCTGGCATGCCGCACTACCTGGATGAGGCCGGTCTGGAAGTGGCCAACATCGGCTTATCGAATGCCGCCCGCGAAGCCCTGCGCATGGCCGACATGCTCTCGGCCATGCTCGGCCGGATGCTCCAGTTGTTCCATACCTCGGCATCGGCCTGCGCCGATGAAGTGCGGCGCATCGATCAATCCCTGGACCTGCTCAGCGCGGCGATTCGCGCTTATCTGGCCGACATCGGCAAGGAAGGCATCAGTGACAGCGATGCCGATCGCTCTCAGGAAATCCTCACGTTCGTGATCAACCTCGAACATGCCGCGGACATTCTTTCCAGCAGCCTCGCACAGTTGGCCCTGCGCCGCTTGCGCCGGGGTGAACAGTTCTCGACCTTCGAACTGGGCAACATCGCTCCGTTGCACGATGCAGTGCTGGAAAGTTTGAGCCTGGCGATTACCGTGTTCCTGCGCGAAAACATCGCCACCGCACACCAACTGATCCATCGCAAGGAGATCGTCAGGAGGCTCGAAGCGGACGCTAGCCGCGAGCATTTTCGCCAGTTACAGGAAGACAAAAGTACCTGGGCGGAATCCGGCGACATTTTCCAGCGAGTGCTGCGTGATTACCGGCGTATGCATCACCACATCGCCGCACTGGCGTATCCGCTGCTCGAACGTGTCGGTGAGCGCTCGATCGAAAACGTCGAACGCATTACAGCTTGATTGACACAGCCGCGATGATGGGGATTTGCAAACTCAACAGAGCCCGCAACGGGTCGCCTGTGCATATATCGAATCGGCAGGGAACTCCTGAGCACCGTTAGGCATCCTAAATTATGTGTTACTTCCTTTACGCTTTCGGAGGACGCCGTCATGCGCCGTCTGTTGCTCATATCTTCACTAGTGCTTTGTTTGCCCGCTGCTTCGGCCATGGCCGATGTAGATGCAAAAGATGTCGCCACCTCGGCCGGGGTCTCCGCATCGCTGTACTCAACCTTCAAAGATGACAAAATCGTAATTCCCGCACGGGATGACGCCTCTAGCTTCGTGGCAAGTGGCGGTACGATTCGCGGCGTTTACCTGGAGTCGATGTTGAAGGAAATTCGACAAAATCACCCCGACCTCAAGGCAAGCGATGAAGACCTGGCCAAAGCGATCCTCGCTCAATAAGCTCCCGTCGCTGAAACCTGTAAAAGTCAGCCGTGGGCCCGCAACACCGGATAGTGTTCGGGCCCTAGGTTGCTTGCGCCCCAGCAGACAGGCGTGCCCAGCCGGCGACCAACTGCGCGCTGATGCTGACGCCGCCGCACACCACAATCACCACGTCATGGGCCTCGGCAATCGCTGGATGGTCGAGGTATGCCACCGCCAACGAAACGCCGCACGCCGGTTCGACCAATTGGCGCAAGTCATTGGCGTAGCGAACCACGCCCATGATCGCTTCATCATCGCTGAGCACCACGCATTCGTGCGCAAAGTCGAGGATATGCTGCACCGGCCAGGCCGCCACTTGCGCAGCGCCAAGTGACGTGGCGACGGTATCGATGCGCGGCAACCTCACCGGGTGGCCGGCACTCACGGCGGCTGCGAAAGACGCCGCGCCCTGGGTTTCGCAAGCAATGATCCGACAATCCATGCGCTGATGACGGATCAGTCCGGTGAGCAGGCCCGCCAGCAAACCTCCGCCGCCCACCGACGTCACCAACACATCGACCTGAGGACAGTCCTCGAGGATTTCATCGACCATCGTGCTGTGCCCTTCCCACAACACCGGATGATCGAAGGCCGGCACGTATTCGGTGTCCGCGCCCTGCGCGAGTTCTTTGGCTCGTTGATTGGCTTCGTCCCAGACCTTGCCGTGGACGATCACCTCGGCCCCGGTTTTCCTGATCCTGGCGCGGGTGGTTTCCGGGGTGGTATTCGGCACCACGATGCAGGCTTTCAACCCAAGGGCGGCGGCAGCCACGGCGGTGGCCAACCCGGCGTTACCGCCGGAAGGACAGATGACTTTGCGCTTGCCCTGCTCCGCTGCCTGACTGCACAGCAGCCCCATGCCGCGCAGTTTGAACGAGCCGCTGGGTTGCAGGTTTTCCAGTTTGAGCCAGATTCGCCGGGCCGGGGTCGACAGGCCCGGGTGCAGAATCAGGGGCGTTCTGATGTGAAGCATCGTGTGCTCCTTGTGGCGCTCCCGGCTCGTCGAGATGTTCAGCGAGCCGGGAGTGAATAGATAGCATCATCCTTATCCAAGCTTAGTTCACCCAGCCCCGCGGCTATCGTCCTGGCGATAACACGGCCCCGCTTCGAATGATCGAACAACCGCGCAGGCTGCGATCTTTTGATTATTGAGCGATATTGGCAGGGTCAAAATCAAAAGTCGCAGCCTTCGGCAGCGCCTACATGTCCTTTGCGAAGTCAGTCATGAAAATCTCGGCCAAACTCGCTTTTTTCACCCTCGTTAGTACCCTTGCCTACCTCGCGCTCGCGGTGTTCGGGCTGGGCGGGTTGGCGGCTTTTTTCTCGCACCTGCCGCTGGTGGTCATTGCGCTGGCAACGCTGGTGATGGCGATCGTGTCTTTGTTCAGCGAGGGCAACCTGAGCTCCGGCGTACGTGAAGACCGGGCGAATCGCTGGGTGCTGCCGGTTTTCGGGGTGCTTGGGTTGTTGAGTGGGTATCTGCCAGCCTATACCGACCGGATTGACTTCTGGACCTTCGGTGGCGAGGGCGTGCGTTGGCTGGGCGCACTGTTGTTCATTGGCGGCGGCGCACTGCGGATGTGGCCGGTGTTTGTGCTGGGTAAACGCTTCAGCGGCCTGGTGGCGATTCAGCCGGGACACCGCTTGGTCACCGACGGGATTTATCGGACCTTGCGCAACCCCAGCTATCTGGGGCTGCTGATCAATGGCGTGGGCTGGGCGCTGGCCTTTCGTTCCGGGGTCGGGTTGCTGTTGGTGGCGCTGATGTTGATACCGTTGATCGCCCGCATTCGCTCCGAAGAAGCGCTGTTACATGCGCAATTCGGCAGTGAATATGAGGCTTACTGCGCCCATAGCTGGCGATTGATTCCGGGGATTTACTGAACCCGCTCCCACATTAAAGTGTGTACAGGCTGATTTGGCTGTGGAGACCCACTCGCGCCTCGACCGAGTCATAACTGGCCAAAGTGGCATGCGGGGTCTGGAGCGGATGAACATGGGTCGCAGTGATGACCATGACGTGACCACCCGCCGCTTCACCTGCGCGAATCCCCACGGCGGCGTCTTCGAAGATCAGGCAATCGGTGGGCTCGACCCCTAACCGACGAGCGGCCAGTCGATAGCCCGCAGGGTCGGGTTTGCCGGCACTGACGTCTTCGGCGGTGACCATTACGCCAGGTTCGGGAATGCCTGCCGCCGCCATTCGGCGCAGGGCCAGCGCCCGTGGTGCGGAGGTGACGATGGCCCATTGATTGGCGGGCAGCGACTTGAGGAAACTCACCGCGCCGGCCACCTCGACAATCCCTTCCACATCCTCGATTTCCGCCTCGGTGATCCACGCGGCTTCAGCTTCAGCGTCCACCCCCGGCAAGGCCAGACGGTTGATGGTGTCGATAGCGCGAACGCCGTGGATGGTCGGCAGGAAGGTCTCGACATCGACCCCGTGGCGCAGGGCCCAGATGGTCCAGATCCGCTCGGCGGCAGCGATGGAATTGAGGACAGTTCCGTCCATATCGAACAGGAAGGCGCGGTACGGCGTGTTGAACACGGATGCTTGAACGGACAAAGGGCGATTTCCAGAACCAGGCGAATGTTGTCAGGCAATGTACATCAGCCGCGGCAGTTCCTACACGGTACGGTTCGGCTTCAAGGCGCTTTGCACGCAATCGAGCAACTGTCCCACCGCCCAAGGCTTCTTGATGAACGCAACCCGATGCTTGACCCCGGAGCTTTTCGGGGTTTCGAAACCAGACATGATCATGATCGGTTTGTCCGGCCAACGGTCGCCGAACTGATTGGCCAGGTCCGCTCCATTAAGCTTGCCCGGCATGGTGATGTCCGTCAGCAACAGTCCGACCTCCGGCGCGTGCTGCTCCAGAAACTGCGACGCGGCGTCCGCGCTGATCTGGGGTTCAACCGTAAAGCCTTCCTCCTGAAGAATTTCGCACAGAAACTCCAGGATCAACGGGTCGTCCTCAACCACAAGAATCAAACCGTCAGACAAGTGCCCGTCCGCCGTCGATACTGGACCCATGACTGTGCCACTCCCTGATTACGTAAATGATTTGCGCGGGCTCAAATCCGCCACCTACAGGTATGAGCAGCGGACTTCGCGGAAATTCATTTTTGATACACCTGACGTGAACATTCTCCGTCCAGGCTGACAAATACGACCGTTTGTCAGCGCATAATTGTGGTTAAAATGCCGCCCCCTTATGCATGGCCGACCTTGCCCGATGAACCCAGATGCCCTCTCTGTCCTCCACGACCATTTGCTGACTGCGCTTGCGGCTGCGCCCGCAGAAACCCGTCGGCTGTTCCACGGCCGTGGCCGCTGCTGGCCGGGGCTGGAGCAATTGACTGTCGACTGGCTGCAGGGCGTGGTGCTGGTCTCGCTGTTCAAGGAGCCAGACCCTGCGCAACTGGAGGATTTGAAGCGGTTGCTGATGGAGATCACGCAGTCGCCGGAGTGGAAACAATCCGGCGCGCACACCTTGCTGCTGCAACATCGCTATCTGCTGCAAAGCACCACCGAATGGCTGCTCGGGGAGCCGATCGACGAGATGACGATCACCGAGGGCGGCCTGCATTATCGCGTGGACCTGGGCCGTAAACAGAACACCGGCCTGTTCCTCGACATGCGCTACGGCCGCGATTGGGTGCGGGCCAATGCTCAGGGCAAACGCGTGTTGAATCTGTTCGCCTACACCTGCGGCTTCTCGGTAGCTGCCATTGAGGGGGGCGCTGCGCATGTGGTCAATCTGGACATGGCTCGCTCGGCCCTGAGCCGTGGCCGCGACAATCATCGGCTCAATGGGCATGATCTGAGCAAGGTGAGTTTTCTCGGCCATGACCTGTTCAAGTCATGGGGCAAGGTCATCAACAATGGTCCTTACGATCTGGTGATCATCGACCCGCCGTCCTTTCAGAAAGGCAGTTTTCTGCTGACCAAGGATTATCAGCGCGTGCTGCGCCGCCTGCCCGAATTACTCAGCCCTCAGGGCACGGTACTGGCCTGCATGAACGATCCGGCCTTCGGTGCGGACTTCCTCATCGATGGCGTCACCCGCGAAGCGCCGAGCCTGCGGTTTGAGCAACGGTTGGAAAATCCGCCGGAGTTTCCGGATGCCGATGTTGAATGTGGGTTGAAGGCGTTGGTGTTCAGACAGGATCAAGATCAGGCAGGTAGGCCGGGGGGATTAGACTAATGGTACTTGAGTGCCAGTCCCCGGCTTCTTAGGATGGTGATACGTAGCGGTTGGAGGTTTAAAGCCGCTGCGTAGGTGGTGAGTGAACTGAACCCCAATAAGCTCACCACTTGTTTCATGCGCATCTTGAGCCTCTGGCTCTACTTCCTCCCCATCAAAGAGCTTCGAGGCTCTTTTTTTGTCTTTCAAAAAGCATCGGCGCTGACCGGTCGGCAATGGTGAATATCCTGGGCCGCGGCACTGCGCCTGGATGCACCGAAAAGATCACGACCAATCACCCGCGCAGCCTCCAGATGAACCGTCGGCGCCTGGATTTCCGAGTCGAGCAGCAGCTCGGACGTCACAACGCAGGCACCGCAATAATCGAAGATCCCATGGTCGATCTGCGTCTTCATGGCGTCGGCATAACCATGGCGTGCATAGGTTCCCGCGTCGGCGCCGCCGACACCCACAAGGTGAACCCGCAGGTGGCGAAGCTTCTTCTCCAACTTGGCATCCGCGCTGAAATCGAACGCCCATCCATTGGCGAACACACGATCGATCCAGCCTTTGAGCAGCGCCGGCATCGACCACCAATAAACCGGATAAACCAGCACCAGCGCATCGGCGCGATCGATCCTCGCCTGCTCGGCGGCAACATCGGCGGGGGGTGGGGCTTCCCGGTGATGGACGGCGAGATCGGCCGCGCCGAACCTCGGATCGAACCCTTGCGCCCAGAGGTCCGCGATTTCGAAAGAGTTGTCGGAATCAGCCGCGGATACACCTTCGGCGATCTGCCTCGCGAGGCTATGGGTGAGCGACCGGGGGTCATGGTGAGCCACAACGATGAGTGCGTGCATGGCGAAAACTCCTGCTACGGAATGAGTGATTGAGGGCTAGAAGCGAGCCTTATATACTCTTGGTAAGTTACGACCAGTAAGCTACTTTTGGTACATAAGCATGTCAAGCACCGAAATAACTGAGCAGGATTCCAGCCCGCTACCGCGTCGCCGGATGTCACGGGAAGAGCGCCAGCGCCAGTTGCTGGATGTCGCCTGGCAGCTGGTTCGAGAGGAAGGCACGGAAGCCTTGACCCTGGGCCGGCTCGCCGAACAGGCGGGGGTTACCAAACCGGTGGTTTACGACCATTTCACCACCCGCCCCGGGTTGCTGGCGGCGCTTTATCAGGAGTTCGACGCGCGTCAGACCGCACTCATGGACGCCGCGCTTCGAACCAGTGAACCGACGCTGGACAGCAAGGCAATGGTCATCGCCTCATCTTATGTTGATTGCGTCCTTCTTCAGGGCCGCGAGATACCCGGCGTGATCGCCGCATTGACCACCTCGCCCGAGCTGGAAAAGATCAAGCGCGAGTACGAAGCGATCTTCATGGACAAGTGCCGCAACGCCCTGCTCCCGTTCGCCGGAACGGGCGAAATCGCACAGGCGAGTCTTCGGGCGATGCTCGGTGCAGCCGAGGCGCTGTCCCATGCCGCCGCGACCGGAGAGATCACGCCAGTGCAGGCACAGGACGAACTTTTCGCAACGATCGTGGCGATGGTCCAAAGGAGCGCACGCACTGGCGGCAGCCTCGAAACCTGAACGGCTGGCCCCGCCAGGACAGCAGCGTAATGCCACCTATACTACAAGCCACCTTCCCCCATGGGGGCCTGCGCTACAACAATAAAAAGCAGAGGTGGAACATGGTCTGGCAGCAAATCTACGACCCTTTCGATAACCCGATGCTATCAACCATCATGGCGGCGGTGCCGGTGGTGGTGATGCTGGTCTCCCTGGCGTTTTTCCACATCAAGGCGCATTTGGCGGCGTTGTTGGCCTTGGGCTCGGCCTTGCTGATTTCGATCTTCGCCTTCGGCATGCCGGCGAACATGGCGGGCTCGGCCGCGCTTTACGGTGCCGCCAACGGTCTGTTGCCGATCGGCTGGATCGTGCTCAACATCATTTTCCTGCACCGGCTGACGACCGAGAACGGTTCGTTCAAAGTGCTGCAGGATTCCCTGGCGCGCATCACCGACGATCGACGCCTGCAACTGCTGCTGATTGCCTTCTGCTTCGGTGCCTTCTTCGAAGGGGCCGCGGGTTTCGGCACCCCCGTGGCGGTGACCGGGGCCATTCTGATCGGGCTGGGCTTTTCGCCCCTGGCCGCGTCTGGCCTGGCGTTGATCGCCAATACCGCGCCCGTGGCGTTCGGCGCCCTGGGCACGCCCATCATCACCCTGGCCAAAGTGACCGGGCTGGATGAAATGGAGCTGTCGATGATGGTCGGCCGGCAGCTACCGTTTTTCTCGGTGATCGTGCCCTTCTGGCTGATCTGGGCCTTCGCCGGCTGGCGCAAGATGCTGGAAATCTGGCCGGCGATTCTGATCGCCGGGGTCAGCTTCGCCATACCGCAATTCCTCGTGTCCAACTACCACGGGCCGATGCTGGTCGACGTGATCGCGGCGCTGATTTCCATGGCCTGCCTGACCGGTTTCCTCAAGGTCTGGAAGCCGGCCACTGTGCATACCTCCGCCGCGTTGTCAGGCCGGGCCGACAACTCCAGGGTGGATGTTGACCCGGACGAGAAACCCAGCGCGACCTTTGCCAGCGATGCCAAACCCGCCGTGATGCGCGCGTGGATGCCGTGGATCATCCTCACAGTCTTCGTCTTCGCCTGGGGCACCCAGAGCTTCAAGAACCTGTTCGATACCCGCCCGGCGATAGATCCGCAAACCAGCTCGGCCAAGCTCGATCCTCAGGGCAAGCCGATGCGCGAGGCGAACCCGATCTTTGCCCCGACCGTGACCTTCACCACCATTCACCAACAGATCGAAAAGGTCCCGCCCGTCGTACCCGTGGCTAAAACCGAGGACGCGGTCTACAAGTTCAACTGGTTCACCAGCACCGGCAGCGGCATCTTGCTGGCGGCGATCCTCGGCGGGCTGCTGATGGGTTATTCCATCCCGCAGCTGCTGCACCATTACTTGCGAACACTGTGGGTGGTGCGTTATTCGCTGATCACCATTGTGGCCATGCTTGCCCTGGGCTTCCTGACCCGCTACTCGGGCCTCGACGCCACGATGGGTCTGGCCTTCGCCGCAACGGGCATTTTCTACCCCATGTTCGGCACGCTGCTCGGCTGGCTCGGCGTTGCCCTGACCGGCTCAGACACAGCCTCCAACGTGCTGTTCGGCGGCTTGCAACGGGTAACGGCCGAGCAATTGGGCCTGAGCCCGGTGTTGATGGCCGCGGCCAACAGTTCCGGTGGGGTCATGGGCAAGATGGTCGATGCCCAGTCGATCGTGGTCGCGTCCACCGCCACCCGCTGGTACGGCCATGAAGGTGAAATCCTGCGCTACGTGTTTTTCCACTCCGTGGTGCTGGCGATTCTGGTCGGTGGGCTGGTGACGTTGCAGGCGTATGTAGCGCCGTTCAGCCATATGGTGGTGGGCGGGAATTAACCCAGGCGACTGCTGTTGACCATGGCCCGGGTTCGTAACCGGGCCATGGTTCAAGCCAGATAATCGCCGTTCACATCAGGCCGAAACTTGCGCATAGCAACAGTAGGCTAAGCTTTCAGCAGCTCATTGCTCACGATGCTCGATTCTGCAGGGTTTGGTTTGTTCTGGAGAGCGTCTGCAACAGCTACTTCAGACAGGCCCAAACTTTTCACGCAGGATTGACGTGATGACCGAGCCCCTCCTCAGCTTTGATGCACTCAAGCGCGCCGCTGCCGCAGGCGAGATCGATACCGTGTTGGTCTGCATGGTCGACATGCAAGGAAGACTGGTCGGCAAGCGATTCCAGGTCGAATTTTTCATCGACAGCGGCCACGAAGAAACCCACTGCTGCAATTACCTGCTGGCTGATGACATCGACATGGAACCGGTGCCGGGTTACGCCGCGGCCAGCTGGAGCAAAGGTTATGGCGATTTTGTGCTGAAACCCGACATGGCCACCTTGCGTCGGGTGCCCTGGCTTGAGTGCACGGCGCTGGTGCTCTGCGACGTGCTCGATCATCACCACAGAAGGGACCTGCCGCACAGCCCACGGGCAATCCTGAAAAAGCAGATCGAGCGCCTGCGCGAACGCGGCTATACCGGCATGTTCGCCTCGGAGCTGGAGTTTTATCTGTTCGACGAGAGTTATGAGGCGATCCACAAGCGCAACTACCACAAGCCGAAAACCGCCGGCCATTACATCGAGGATTACAACATCCTGCAGACCACTCGCGAGGAGCCGGTGCTGCGGGCGATTCGCAAACACCTGCAGGCCTCGGGTATTCCAGTGGAAAACTCCAAGGGTGAATGGGGGCCGGGCCAGGAAGAGATCAACATCCGCTATGCCGACGCCCTGACCATGGCCGATCACCATGTGATCATCAAACACGCCTGCAAAGAGATCGCGCAACTGCAGGGCAAAGCGATCACGTTCATGGCCAAGTGGCGCTATGACGCTGCCGGTTCCAGCAGCCATGTGCACAATTCGCTATGGGACAAGAATGCCAAGAAGCCGCTGTTCTTTGATCCCAAAGCCGAGTTCGGCATGTCGAAACTGATGCGCTCCTGGGTGGCCGGGCAGCTCAAATACGCCAACGACATCACCTGTTTTCTCGCGCCCTACATCAATTCGTACAAGCGCTTTCAGGCCGGCACCTTCGCGCCGACGCGGGCCGTATGGAGTCGGGACAATCGCACCGCAGGTTTTCGTTTGTGCGCGGAAGGCAGCAAGGCCATCCGCATCGAATGCCGCATCGGCGGTGCCGACCTCAACCCCTATCTGGCCTTCGCCGCCTTGATCGCCGCCGGGCTGGCCGGTATCGACGAGAAACTCAACCTGGCGCCGCCCTTCGAGGGCGATGCCTACGTCGACGAGCACTTGCCTGAAGTGTCGAAAACCCTGCGCGAGGCCTGTGCCGCGCTCAAGGCGTCGAGCATGTTGCGCGAGGCGTTCGGTGATGAAGTGATCGACCACTACGTGCACACCGCCGAGTGGGAACAGAAAGAGTACGACCGGCGCATCACCGACTGGGAACTGCAGCGCGGCTTCGAGCGCTATTGAGCACACCATGACTGAGATCGTTCAACTCATCTCCCCGGTCGATGGCCGGGTCTACGCCGAACGCCGCCGTGCCGATGCGGCGCAGATCGAGCAAGCCCTGATCGCCGCCGAAACCGCCCAGGCGCAATGGAAACGCCGACCACTGAGCGAACGCGCCGCGTTGTGCAGCGCTGCCGTGGATGCGATGTTGGCGATGAAGGACGAGATCGTGCCGGAACTGGCCTGGCAGATGGGTCGCCCGGTACGCTTCGGTGCTGGCGAGCTGCGCGGCTTCGAAGAGCGCGCCCGGCACATGATCGCCATTGCACCTGAAGCGTTGGCAGCGGTGGAGCCCGCGCCTGTCGATGGCTTTCGGCGGTACATCAAACGTGAACCGCTGGGCACCGTGCTGGTTATCGCACCGTGGAATTATCCCTACCTGACGGCGGTGAATACGATCATTCCGGCGTTGATGGCGGGCAACAGCGTCATCCTCAAACACGCTTCGCAAACGCTGCTGGTGGGCGAGCGTTTCGCCGAGGCCTTTCGCCGCGCCCATCTGCCCGAAGGCCTGTTCCACAACTTGCTGCTCGATCATCAGCAGACCGCCACGATCATCGCTTCAGGACGCGTGCAGCAGGTGAATTTCACCGGTTCAGTCGACGCCGGCAAGGCCATGGAAGCTGCCGCCATGGGCCGCTTCCTAGGCGTGGGCCTGGAGCTCGGCGGCAAAGACCCCGCCTACGTCCGGGCAGACGTCAACCTTGAACATGCGGTGGAAAACCTGGTGGACGGCAGTTTCTTCAACTCCGGGCAGAGCTGCTGCGCCGTCGAACGTATCTATGTCGATGAAAAAATTTACCCGGCCTTTGTCGAGCGCTTCGTCGACTTGACCCGCCAATACGTACTGGGCAACCCGCTGGACGAAGCCACCACCCTCGGCCCGCTGGTCACGCCGAGCGCCGCCGAATTCGTTCGTGGGCAGATCGCCGATGCGCTGGCACAAGGGGCCAGGGCGTTGATCGATCCAAAGGACTTTCCCGCCGACGCACCGGGCAGCGCCTACCTCGCGCCGCAGGTATTGGTGGACGTCACCCACCAAATGTCGGTGATGCGCGAAGAAAGCTTTGGCCCCGTGGTCGGCATCATGCCGGTGGCCAGCGACGACGAAGCCATCGCCTTGATGAACGACAGCGAGTTCGGGCTCAGCGCTTCTATCTGGACCCAAGACCTCGCCGCCGCCGAACGCATCGGCGACGCGATCGGCACCGGCACCGTGTTCATGAACCGCTGCGATTATCTGGATCCGGCCCTGGCCTGGACCGGGGTGAAAAACAGCGGGCGCGGCGTCACGCTGTCGCGCCTTGGCTATGAACACCTGACCCGGGCGAAATCCTTCCATCTGCGCCACGAGATCTGAGCCATGAGCCTGACCGCGAACTGGAACTACCCCACGAGCATCCGCTTTGGCGTCGGCCGCATCGCCGAGCTGGCCGAAGTCTGCCGCAGCCAAGGGATCCAGCGACCGTTGCTGGTCACCGACAGTGGCCTGGCGCGTGCCCCGATCACCACGGCAGCGGTGGAATCCTTGCGCTCTGCCGGCCTCGGTGTCGCGCTGTTTTGCGACCTCAAGCCCAATCCGATTGAAGCCAATCTGGCGGGTGGGCTCGATGCCTGGCGCGCCGGCAAACACGATGGCGTGGTCGCCTTCGGCGGTGGCAGCGGTCTGGACATGGGCAAGCTCATCGCGTTCATGAGCGGCCAGACCCGACCGGTTTGGGATTTTGAAGACATCGGTGACTACTGGACACGCGCCGACGAAAGCCGCATCGCCCCGGTCATTGCAGTGCCGACCACCGCGGGCACCGGTTCCGAAGTCGGCCGTGCGGCGGTGATCATCGACGAACGTACGCACACCAAACGCATCATTTTCCATCCGAAAATGATGCCACGGGTGGTCATCAGCGATCCGGCCCTCACCATCGGCATGCCGGCAAAAGTCACTGCCGGCACTGGCATGGACGCGTTTGCCCACTGTCTGGAATCGTACTGCGCTCCCGGCTTTCATCCGATGGCCGAAGGCATTGCGGTGGAAGGCATGCGCCTGGTGGCCAATGCGTTGGTACGCGCCGTACACACCCCCTCCGACCTCGACGCGCGCGCGCAAATGCTGGCAGCTGCCGCGATGGGCGCCACCGCTTTCCAGAAAGGCTTGGGTGGCATGCACGCACTCGCGCATCCGGTGGGCGCCCTGTACGACACCCACCATGGCATGACCAACGCCACGTTCATGCCCTACGTGCTGAAGTTCAATCGCCCGGCCATCGAGGAACGCATCACCCGTCTGGCGGCTTATTTGCGCCTGCCCTCACCGGGCTTCGACAGCTTTCTGGCCTTCGTCCTCAAGCTGCGCAAAGACATCGGCGTGCCCCATACGCTGTTTGAACTGGGGGTTGATGACAAGCAGGCCGATCTGATCGCGGACATGGCGATTGTCGACCCCTGCGCCGGCGGCAACCCGTTGCCGTTGACACGAACTGGCGCGGCAGAAATTTTCGACGCGGCGTTCCACGGCCGGCTCTAGCGCAATTGTGAAGTAGCGCAAACCGAACTCGACCAACAGGAAGCACGCAGATGCCGCCGCCAGGCTTGCCTGGGACCGAACACTGGCCTGGTTTCGGCGCTACTTGTCTTAGCGACACTGTTTTAATCAAGTGCGAACAATGGCGATAAGGAATTTAATGCTTATGAAGAAGCAACTGAACAGGCCTTCCTTCATCGCCAATCTTAATATTGAACATACCGTCTACTAACCCATCGCGATTAATAAAATAATATTAAAAATTACTCTTCCGTTGGCCATTGCATATTTATCCGCGCCTGCTTAACTGCAAAAACTGCTGATGACAGCAGTGCCCGTAAACACCACGGAAGGAATCGTTATGAGCAGTTCAACTCGCCATAGCATGCCCCCCTATGGGGTGGCCATCCAAAGCGCGATCAAGGCAGGCGACCTGCCGCAAATGAAGGCGCTATTGAAACAACGCGATGCATCCACACCAGAAAACACAGAGCTAAGTAACGCTTACGAGCAGCTGGCCAAGGAAGTCGCACGCCTGGAAAAGCACTAATAGCTATTTCCGCTCCCCTTATTGCAATGGAGGCAATAACCATGTCTGGTTCTAATCAGCAACCTGTCGGTTTGTTCCCGCTCGGCTACCGAATTGGTACTTCGATGCCGGGTGCACAAAGTCTGGCACTCAATCTTCTGGTTTTTACCCCTGATGAAACTGTAAACGGTACCGCTGCAATCACTCAGGCGACCAACCCGCCGCTGGATGTGCATTCCGATGTCTGGGGCGAGTACACCTACCTGACAGTCATGTCACCCGGCATCAGCAAAATCCTGATCACCGCCCAAGGCAATCACGGCGGCTCAGGCTCGAACTCCATCGTGAATTTCAAGATTCAACTGGTGGTGGGCACTGACTGGAAGGAAGGCGTCGCCAACTATTCGTACCTGAATGGTCAGCAGTGGGTCGAGGTCAACAATGCTCCCGCCCATCTCATTGAGGCGGTGCCGTCCCACGTCTCCCCGCTGCCGTTGGAGCCAGGCCCGGTGATTCCGCCGGAGTCATCGTATCCACCGATCATGCCGCTGTACGCCGCACCGATTCAAAGTGCAATGGCCAGCGGTGACCTGGCCCAGATGAAAAACCTGTCGCGCCTGGCCCAGCAGCAACTAGATCAGCAACCCCAACTGCAGACGGCGCTTGAAACGGCCAAGGAAGAAATCAGCCGGCAGGAGCGCCGCTGACTCGACTACGAAATATGCCCGACTTGTCTTGAATACAAATAAGGGAGTAGCACCATGTCAATCGGACTTTTTCATACCCGCCTCAATGTCAGTAATCACCTGCTGGGCGCCCCGGTTTTAACCCTCGATCTGCTAGTGGATACCGCCAAGAAAAAAGTCAGCGGGATTGCGAGTATTTTCCAAAGCTCCTACCCACCGCTCAACTTCCGTGCACGTGTATGGGGTGAGTACTCAGAAGCCAAGCTGGTGCCGACGGCGGAGAACCACATCATCCTCACCCTGGCGGGCAGCCCGAGCGGCCCTCTCAGCCAGATCGCCCAGACCTTCGGTTTGAAGGGCATTTTAGGCGGCGATTGGGCGAGCGGTTATGCCGACTACAAGTATCAGGAACAGGGCCACTGGCATTACGTAAAACACGCAGCGGTCAGCCAGGCTCCCGTTATTGTGCGCCCAGAGCATCCGCACCATGCGGTGCCGCTCTACGCCGTCGCGGTTCAGCAAGCGCAAGCCAGCGGTGACCTGGCGCAACTGAAGGCTGTGGTGAACCAGGGTGAACAGCAACTGGCCCACAGCGGTGCGCTACGTAATGCACTGGACCAGTTGAACGTTGAAATCGCCCGGCTGGAGGCTCGCTAAGCCGCACTACCGGGTTTGGCCATCGCCGATGGCCGAGCCCGGGTAATGTCAGTTAAACCATTTCGGCAGCAATGCGCTCTTTGTAGCAGCTGTCGAGCCCCAGCGAGGCTGCGTTCGGCTGCAAAGCAGTCGTAAAACCAGAGATTGCGATACGTCAGGCAGACCGCATCAGCCGGATTCACGACTGCTTCGCAGCCGAACGCAGCCTCGCTGGAGCTCGACAGCTGCTACAGATTGCATTACGGCTTAACTGACTGCATTGGCCATAAAAGGTAAATCCGGTCGCGCCACTGCCCCAAGGAAGGCGCGAACACTTCGATGGATTCGTGCCGCGCACGCGTCGTGCGCAAGGATTTTCCATGTCAGACAGTCGCCCTGCCCGCTACCTCAGTGAAACCGACCTCAAACGCTACGTGCCGGTGCATGTGGTCTGGGAAATCACCCTGGCCTGCGATCTCAAATGCCTGCATTGCGGCTCACGCGCCGGCCATCGACGCCCCGACGAATTGAACACCCGGGAATGCCTGGACGTCATCGATTCCCTCGCGGCGCTCGGTACCCGCGAGGTCACCCTGATCGGCGGTGAAGCCTATTTACGCAAGGACTGGACGCAACTGATCCAGGCCATCCACGATCACGGCATGTACTGCGCCATACAAACCGGCGGACGCAACCTGACGCCGGCGAAAATGCAGGCAGCGGTGGATGCCGGGCTCAATGGCGTCGGTGTTTCACTGGATGGACTGGCCCCGCTGCATGACGCGGTGCGCAATGTTCCGGGCTCGTTCGACAAGGCGGTAGACACCTTGCGACGGGCCAAACAGTCCGGGCTTGCGGTGAGCGTCAACACCCAAATCGGCGCAGCCACGTTGCCCGATCTGCCCGAACTGATGGACCTGATCATCGGCCTCGGCGCCACTCACTGGCAGATCCAGCTGACGGTCGCCATGGGCAATGCCGTCGATCACCCGGAGCTGTTATTGCAGCCGTATCAACTACTGGAAGTAATGCCGTTGCTGGCGCGTCTGTATCGCGAAGGCGTCGATCGCGGCCTGCTGATGAACGTGGGCAACAACATTGGTTACTACGGCCCTTATGAACACATGTGGCGTGGTTTCGGCGACGAGCGCGTGCACTGGAGTGGCTGCGCCGCCGGCCAGACCGTGCTGGCTCTGGAAGCCGACGGCACCGTCAAGGGTTGCCCGTCATTGGCAACGGTGGGATTTTCGGGCGGCAACGTACGGACCATGAGCCTGCACGACATCTGGCATTACAGCGAAGGCATGCACTTTGGCCGCCTGCGTGGTGTCGACGACCTGTGGGGTTACTGCCGAAGCTGTTACTACAACGACGTCTGCCGTGGCGGCTGCACCTGGACGTCGCACTCCCTGCTTGGCAAACCCGGCAACAACCCTTACTGCCATTACCGCGCGCTGGACCTGCAAAAGCGCGGGCTGCGCGAGCGCATCGTCAAACTCGAAGACGCGGCAAAGACCTCCTTCGCCGTCGGACGTTTTGACCTGATCACCGAACGCATCGATACCGGCGAGAAGGTCAACAGCGTCAGCGACAGTGGCCAGGTGATCAAACTGGCCTGGGCGAATCAGGGCCAGAAATCACCGGATGAAGGACGTATTCCACCGCAACTGGCGCTGTGTCGGGGCTGCTTGCAATACATCCATGCGCACGAAGTGACCTGCCCTCACTGTGCCGCCGATGTCGCCGCCGCAGAAGCCGTGCATCAGACAGATCGTGCCCGGCAACAAGCGATTATCAATACCCTGACCGGCCTGTTGGGGATGCCGCAAAATACCTTGATATGACCTTCGTCACGCACATAAAAACGCCACTCAGGAAGTGGCGTTTTGCGTCTTTGCAAATCACGGGCGGCTATTACCAGTTAAGTCATTTCAGCTGCGACGCACTCTTTGTAGCAGCTGCCGAGCCTGCGAGGCTGCGTTCGGCTGCGCAGCAGTCGTGAATCCAGCTGACGCGGTTTGCCTGACGTACCGCAAGTTCTGGTTTGACGACTGCTACGCAGCCGAACGCAGCCTCGCTGGAGCTCGACAGCTGCTACAGGTCGCGTTAAGGCTTGACTGACCAAGGCGGCCCCTGTGCAAATCTGGCCTCCAGCCATTCCTTGAATGCCATAAGCGTTGCCGGTGTGAACGCGGCGGATGCTCGCACCAGATAAATCCCACCCTGGGCATCCAGATCCCACTCCGGCAGAACGCGCACCATCTGGCCGTTAGCGATTTCCCGGCTCATCAGCCACTCACCGGCGCCCAAGATACCGACGCCGGCCTTGGCTGCGGCGAGCAACGCTTCGCCGTCGTTCGAGGTCAAGGTTCCCCGGGTGATGACCTTCTCCTGCCGATCACCCTTCGACAAGCGCCATTCAGGAAATGCCGCGAGGCCGGTGAAGCCCAGGCAGTTGTGCTCGCTCAGTTCTTTCGGACTGGCCGGTAAGCCGTGCTGTGCTATGTAACTCGGTGAAGCGCAGAGAATGCGGCGATGATCGCTGAGCTTCTTTGAGACGAGGCGGTTGTCGTTCAATTCGCCAATCCGAATCGCCGCATCGAATCCTTCACCAATAATGTCGACGACACGATCGCTGTAATCCACCTCGACGGAGACCAGCGGGTGAGCCGCCAGAAATTCCGGCAGCATCGACGCCAGCCAAAGGCGCCCCATCGCGGCGGGAAAAGCCAGGCGCAGGACGCCACGAACCTGCGCCGCGCCCAGTGACGCTTCCTGTTCGGCCTCGATGATCAAACCCGTGGCAGAGCGCAGGCGTTCGACGAGACGGCTGCCGGCATCGGTCAACCGCACTTGTCGCGTCGTACGCTCCATCAGCCGCACGCCCAAGCGCTTTTCCATGGCCGCCAGGCGCTTTGAAACCACCGTCGGATGGCGTTGCAGCAGACGTCCGGCCGCCACGAACGAATGTGCCGAGGCGACCGCGAGAAGCGCTGCAATTTCATCGATGTGGCGGCTGTCCAGTGGGTTCACAAAACACTCTTTTTTCAGGTAAAAAACGATCAGGGCTTGAGGACGATCGCTCCGCGAGATTGACCACCTTCCAGATCGGCATGGGCCTTGGCCACATCGGCCAATGCATAGCGGCCCCAGATGCCGGGCTTGATTATGCCCGCCTCGACCGCGGCCAGTACATCCTCGGCCCGCTGCCGGTATTCAGCGATGTCAGTGGTGTGCGCCGCGAGTGAAGGACGGGTCAGGAACAACGAACCCTTGGCATTGAGCGTGGCCACCTCGACCGCTGTCGGCGCGCCGGAGGATGCCCCGAAAGACACCATCAACCCACGTGGTCGCAAGCAATCGAGTGACGCTTCGAACGACACCCGCCCGATGGGATCGTAGACCACATCGGCTTTCTTGCCGTGGGTGATTTCCGCGACGTCCGCGGCCAGTGTCTGGGCATTGAATACCAGCACCGCATCGCAGCCCAGCGCCTTGGCTGTCTCGACACTCTCGGCCCGGGACACAATGCCGATGACAAAGGCTCCCAGGTGCTTGGCCCACGTCGCCATGATCTGCCCGAGGCCGCCCGCTACGCCATACAGAACCAGGGTGGTGCCGGGGCCGACCGGATAAGTCGTCTTCAGCAGGTACTGCGCGGTAATGCCTTTGAACAACACCGCGGCGGCCTCTTCAGCCGTCAACGCATCGGGAATCGGCACCAGCCGGTCGGCCGGAAACAGGCGCGCACTGGCGTAAGCGCCAATAGGCCCTGTTGCGTAGGCCACCCGATCCCCCACCTTGACGTTGCTCACCCCCGCGCCGATGGCGGCAACACGGCCCGCCCCTTCAAGGCCCAGCCCCGACGGCAATGGCAGTGGTACGGCGCCCTTGCGCTGACTCACATCGAGGAAGTTGACGCCAATCGCCTCCTGCTCCAGCCAGACTTCACCCGGCCCCGGCTCACGCGCCGATACCTGCTCGATGGTCATCACCTCAGGTGCGCCGGTGTGTGCGATACGAACGACAGAAACCATTGCCTGACTCCTTCACTTCAACGCAGCCCATCTGCGCGATGTGCAGGGAGTATCGGCATTCGATTTCAAGTGAACAATACAGCTTCACTGCAGTTCATTACTGCATGCAGTGCAGCAGTTTGAATCTCGCAGCGCCAGCGCGATTCCTAGTGCCAAGACGATCAACAGCGCCGCTACGGCAAACGTTATCCGCATACCGTTGGCGATGGCGGCGGGAGATGCCGTGGTGATGTTTGCTGTCGCCGATGCAAAGGCGAACACCGCGCCCATGACCGAGGCCCCGGTGATCAGGCCGAGATTGCGCGACAGGCTGAGCAGGCCGGAAATCACACCACGCTGGTCCGGGCGGATGTCGGTCATGATCGCGGTGTTGTTGGCCGCCTGGAACAACGCGTAGCTGGCAGTGATCACCGCGATGGGCGCGAGGTAACCGAGGATGCCGAAACCCGCCGGCATTATGGATAAAGCACCCGTGCCGAGCGCCATTGCGACGAGCCCGGCGAGGGTCATGCGCCGAGTGCCAAAACGGTCCACCAGGCGACCGGCCGGCATACCGGTCAGCGCAGCCACCAACGGGCCGACCGACAAGGCAAGGCCGACAAGCGCCGTACCCAGGCCAAGCGCCCCCGAAAGATAAAACGGCCCGACCACCAGCGTCGCCATCATCACCGTCGAAACGAGCGTGCTCATGGCCAGGCTCGCGCTCAGGCCCGGCTCACGGAACAGCGCCAATTTAATCAATGGCGATGCAACCCTGGCCTCCACGACTATGAAAAACCCTGCGCCGAAAACAGCCGTCAGCAGCAGCGCGATATTGAGCAAACCAAAATCACCGTGCCCGATCGTCATGGCCAGCGCATACGCCCCGAGCGTCAACCCCAGCAGCAACGTACCTGCCTTGTCGAAACCCGTCCGACCCGCTTTCGCCCGCCGTGCATCCGCCGGCAAATAGCGATACGCGAGCCAGATATTCAGAATACCCAGCGGCACGTTGAGCAGAAAAATCGCCTGCCAGCCAAGGCCCGCGATCAATATCCCACCGAGCGACGGCCCCAGCGTGGTGCCTATCGCCGACATCGTTCCGAGCAATCCCATGGCGCTGCCGGTCTGCGCTTTCGGCACCGTCTCGCCGACAAATGCCACGGTCAGCGCCAACATGATCGCCGCCCCGAGCCCCTGCACTGCCCGGGCACCGACCAGCCACCCAAGCGACGGCGCCACACCACAAGCAAGCGATGACAGGGTAAAAATGCCGATGCCCGTCAGCAGCAAACGCCGACGACCGACGATGTCGCCCAGCCTTCCGACGCTGACTATCAGCGTGGTGATCGCCAGCAGATACGCCAGAACGATCCACTGCACTTGCTGAAAGGACGCATCGAATGCCTCGGCCAATGTCGGCAAACCCGCGTTGGCGATGCTGGTGTCGAGCGAAGGCATCAACATCGACAGCGAAAGACTGGCGAGCGCCCAGCGGACCGAGCCTGATTGAGTGATGAGTTTCATGGTTTGGCCACATCTGAAAGGTAGATCAGCAGCGTATGCCCTCGCGAGATATGGCGGAAGACGCACCACTTACACTTGATAGTTGCGTTTGACGCCATGTCACCCGCACGCCGTGCTAACGTTGGAGCATGACGACTCCCGACCTGAATTTACTGATTACCCTGGATGTGCTGCTCGCCGAAGGCAGCGTCGCCCGCGCCGCCCAACGACTGCGCCTGAGCCCGTCGGCCATGAGCCGGGCACTGGCGCGATTGCGTGAAACGACGGGCGACCCGCTGCTGGTGCGGGCCGGACGCGGGCTGGTGCCGACGCCCCGAGCACTCGAACTGCGCGAACAGGTCAGTCGATTGGTGCAAGACGCCGAAGCCGTTTTACGCCCCGCCGAACAGCTCGACCTCAAGCAACTGGTGCGAACATTCACGCTGCGCACCAGCGACGGTTTTGTCGAAAACTTCGGCCCGGCGCTGATTGCCCGTGCCAGTGAACAGGCACCCGGCGTGCGCTTGCACTTTGTGCAGAAGCTGAACAAGGACAGCACCGCGCTTCGCGACGGCTCCGTCGACCTGGAAACCGGTGTGGTCGGCGGCACGACGAGCCCGGAAGTGCGCACCCGGGCGTTATTCGAGGATCGCTTTATCGGCGTCGTGCGCACGGGGCATCCGCTGAGCCAAGGCAGGGTCACCGCCTCCCGTTATGCCGCCGGCAGGCACATCCTGGTCTCACGACGCGGACTCGATAAAGGGCCGATGGATGAAGCCCTGGAAGTGCTGGGACTGGAACGCGAGATCACCACCCTCGTCGGCGGTTTTTCGGCGGCGCTGGCGCTGGCTCGCGCCTCGGACCTGATCGCCACCGTTCCCGCCCGACACAGCCGAAACCTGCGCGCCGGCCTGCACAGTTTTGACCTTCCGTTCGACCTGCCGCCGATCACCATTTCGATGCTTTGGCACCCACGGATGGATGCTGACTCAGCGCATCGGTGGCTGCGTGATTGTGTTCGAGAGGTTTGTGCGCAGTCCTGATGTTTCGGATTTCCAAATGCCCATGGGTTCAAGGCTTTGCGCCTGAAATGAGCGTTTCATCTGAAGCTTGGCACGAGTCCAAAAACGCACTCTTTTGTAGCAGCTGCCGAGCTCGCGAGGCTGCGTTCGGCTGCGAAGCAGTCGTAAAATCAGAAACTACGGTACGTCAGGCAGATCGCGTCAGGGACTCACGACTGCTTCGCAGCCGAACGCAGGCTGCGCCAGCTGCTACAGATCTCATTACGACTTAAACTTTCTTTTTCTGAAGCCCCTTCAACCGCAAACTCGCCCGCTGCACCGCCGCCATTTTTTCCGGACGCTTCATGCGTTTCCATTTTCTGATGTCGTCCTTGGTGCGGCCACAACTGACACACAGCTCACCACTCAGCTGGCAAATGGAAACACACGGATTTTCGATATCCTTGGCCACACTTCAACCCCGCGTCGAGCGCTTGGGCGCCAGGCGTTGCTGCCAGTTGCCGGCATTGGCGCGCTGACATTGCTCTTCAGAATCAAACTGCACATGGGCCGCTACCGGGCTGACGAGAACGTCCGCGTCACTTAATGCCACGGCCGTCAGTTCGACCATGCGTTCGCCCTGCCCGTTCGCCAGCGCCTGATCCTTGTTGGCCTGCGTATCGAAGACCCAGATCACCCGCAGGCTGGCAGGAAAGACCGCGTAATCGACTTCGTGGGTCAGCCAGCAGAACCCGATTATTTCCGCTTTAGCGGTTTCACACGCCTCGGTCAGGGTGGCGATCAGGCGACGTTCGATGTGGGCCTGATCGCGTTTGCTTAAAGACATCGGGTATGGGTCCTTGGGTGGGCGTCGATGGAAAGGGCTCATCATACGATACCGGGCTGATCCGAGAGTTGCTGTGTCTGTGCTGCCCGCGAAGAGGCCCAACACCCACCGCAAATCCCGGCCCTGGAAACGCCGCTGAAGAATATTGCGACGGGCCAGATAAAAGAAAATGCCTATCACCCCCCAATACTCCACCTATTAGCTGACTGCTTTATAGGCGTCTAACCTTATTGGAGCGCTGGCGTTAGCCGGCCGGTTGAGACTTGATAAAAGATACGAATGAGTCAGAAGCGTACTAGGCTTGCCGTGGGCCACCGTGCTGGCAACTCGATTGCTGCTCTCCAGACTTCCCGTGTGACCCCGACGATCAATTGATCGAACTGCTGGCCCTGCAGCCTATGTCATTGATTTCGCTCGTCGCTATTGCGCGCCCACCCTGGGCCGGATAGCCGGATGAATACGACCAAAGGTAGCGCACACATGGCAAATGAATCGAAATGCCCGTTCAATCACGCCGCCGCAGGCGGTGGCACGACGAACCGCGATTGGTGGCCGAACCAACTGAACCTGAAGATCCTCCACCAGAATTCGCGGCTGTCCGACCCCATGGACGAGGGCTACAACTACGCCGAAGCGTTCAAAAACCTGGACTTTCAGGCGCTCAAGCAAGACCTGCACGCGCTGATGACCGATTCGCAAGACTGGTGGCCGGCAGACTTCGGTCACTATGGGCCGCTGTTTATTCGCATGTCCTGGCACGCCGCCGGCACGTACCGCGTCGGTGACGGTCGTGGCGGTGCCGGCTCCGGTCAGCAGCGCTTCGCGCCACTCAACAGTTGGCCGGACAACGTCAGCCTCGACAAGGCGCGCCGGCTGCTTTGGCCGATCAAGCAAAAGTATGGTCGCAACATCTCCTGGGCCGACCTGATCGTGCTCACCGGCAACGTCGCGCTGGAGTCCATGGGCTTCAAGACCTTCGGTTTTTCCGGTGGTCGGCCAGACGTTTGGGAACCGGATGAGTCCGTCTACTGGGGCTCCGAAAACAAGTGGCTGGGCGGCGACACCCGCTACGACAAAGACAAAAAAGAACCCATGCAAGAACCCGGCGAAGGCCCACTCGTTGCTGAGCCGGGGGAAAATGAGGACAGCCGCACCGAAGGAGGACGCAACCTGGAAAACCCGCTCGCCGCGGTGCAAATGGGCCTGATCTACGTCAACCCGGAAGGCCCGGAAGGCAACCCGGACCCGGTCGCTGCGGCGGTGGACATCCGCGAGACCTTCGGGCGCATGGCGATGAATGACGAAGAAACCGTGGCACTGATCGCCGGCGGCCACGCCTTCGGCAAGACCCACGGCGCCGGCCCTGCCGACAACGTCGGTGCCGAGCCCGAAGCCGCGGGCCTCGAAGCTCAGGGCCTGGGCTGGAAGAGCACCTTTGGCAGCGGCAAGGGTGGCGACACCATCACCAGCGGCCTGGAAGTGACCTGGACCACTACGCCCACCAAGTGGAGCAACAACTACCTGGAAAACTTGTTCGGTTTCGAGTGGGAACTGACCAAGAGCCCGGCGGGCGCCCACCAGTGGACGGCGAAAGGCGGTGCTGGCGCGGGCATTATTCCGGATGCTCACGACCCGTCGAAGCGGCGTAATCCGACCATGCTGACCACGGACCTGTCCCTGCGATTCGACCCGATTTATGAGCCGATTTCACGACGATTCCTTCAGAATCCGGATCAGTTGGCCGACGCATTCGCTCGAGCCTGGTTCAAGCTGCTCCACCGCGACATGGGGCCCCTCTCGCGCTACCTCGGCCCGGAAATGCCCAACGAAGAACTCCTGTGGCAAGACCCCATTCCGCAGGTCGATCATGCCCTGGTCACCGACAGCGACATCGCCGCACTAAAAGGCAAACTCCAGTCCTGCGGCCTGACCGTCTCGCAGCTTGTATCAACTGCTTGGGCGGCGGCTTCCACCTTCCGTGGCTCCGACAAACGTGGCGGCGCCAACGGCGGACGCCTGCGTCTGGCTCCACAGAAATTCTGGCAGGCCAACCAGCCTGAGCAACTGGCGAGCGTACTGGCGAAACTCGAGAGCATTCAGAACGAGTTCAACAACGGAGGGAAGAAAATCTCGCTGGCAGACCTGATCGTGCTGGCCGGTTGTGCCGGCGTCGAACAAGCGGCGAAAAATGCCGGCCAGACCGTGACGGTACCTTTCACACCGGGCCGGATGGACGCCTCGCAAGAACAAACGGACGTCGAGTCCTTCGGCTACCTTGAACCTGTCGCTGATGGCTTCCGCAACTACCTCAAATCCCGCTACAGCGTACCGGCCGAAGCCTTACTGATCGACAAGGCGCAACTGCTGACACTCACCGCGCCAGAAATGACCGTGCTCATTGGTGGTATGCGCGTGCTCAATACCAACGTCGGACAAACCCAACACGGCGTCTTCACCAAGCAGCCAGAAGCGTTGACCAACGACTTCTTCAAAAACCTGCTCGATATGAGCGTGGAATGGAAACCAGTGTCGGAGGCCAATGAAGAGTTTGAAGGGCGCGATCGGAAAACCGGCGACCTTAAATGGACCGGCACGCGTGTTGATCTGGTGTTTGGCTCGAATTCGCAGTTGAGGGCGCTGGCTGAGGTCTATGCCTGCGACGATGCGAAGGAGAAGTTCGTGAAAGACTTCGTTTCGGCTTGGGACAAGGTGATGAATCTGGATCGGTTTGATTTGAGATGATCTGAGCAATATTGCTGAAAAACCCGCAACGCCTCCCTGTGTGGAGGCGTTGTGCTTTTTGCTGATCGCAGGAAGAGACTAAACGGGAGAGATCGTGGCGAGCGCCCCAATCAAAATGGTCAACACCAGAAATCCGCCCAGGAAAAATGCCATCTTGCCCATGGGGCCTCCTACGTAATGAGTTTGCGGTGCAGTGGCTACCGCACTGCTGACCGTGTTGTCATTGTGAGCCGCAGGCTGATCCCATTACAGATGCAGATAGCTCAAAAAAATAAGGATCAGAACAACGCAGAACCCGATCTTCAGCATCCGTGGCTTTACATCCCGGTAGAGAACTCTGGGGGGTGTTTAATTGCAGGTCGTATGGTGCGTAAAGCGGCATCGTATTGACACAGTAACTGCAGAGCCCAGTCGGCACGCGCCCGAATGCGGCTATCACTTTCATCCGAAGGCTCTTCGCTGTTTAGCATCGACTCTACGTTCCTGATGATGAGTTGTTCAGGCAAATACAGGATCCGGCTATTTTTGTAGCTCGATGCGCGTAACTCAGCAATTGGATATGCCCCTCCAAGCCCTGCCGAAACGCCGACCAACAGCGCAGGCTTATGTCCAAGTTCACCAAGCCCCGCGTACAAAAAGAAGTTTTTCAGGGCTGGGCAAGCCATGCCATTCCACTCAGGACTGATCACGATCAGTGCCGTCGCTTTTTTGAGGATCGATTGCTGGGCATTCCAGACTCTGTCGGTGTCTTCTTCTGGCCAAAGCGGTAGCCAACTGGAAGCCAGGTCGATCAGTTCGCTTGAATCACACAGCTCAAGTTTCTCTAATCGGTCGCGCAGATACCTGGCAACCTTGACGGATTGACTGTTTGATCTGTTCGATCCACACAGCAGAACGATATGACGACTCATCGCGCCACCTTCTGGTTAGCGTTTACCTTGGGTGCGGTACGGCGGGAACGCACGATGGGCCAGAACAATTCGTCTTTCCAGCTTATCGGTGATAAGTGTTCGATTCCGTAGGCTGGCGGACGCCGACGGGTAATTTTTGCGGTTCCAAACAGTACGTCCCAAAAAAACAACAGGTTGCCGAAATTGCCTTTGTAATGGGTAACGCCATCCTCGGCAGTCAAACCGTGATGCGCAGAGTGAGTGGAGGGTGTGGAGAAGGTTCGCTCCAAAACCCAAACAAGTGGGCGTAACGCGCGGATGCGATAAAGTTTGTCGTCCCATGCAACGCTGCTGTGCGCTGCGAAAATCACCGTCATCTTTACAATCAAATAAACATAATAAACAGGAGCAAGCCCAAGATATATCAACATGCCAGATAGCCAGATACCGGGCATCAGAAGATAGTAGAAACTGTTGTTGCGATAGACGATGCGTACACTCATATAGGGTGCTGAGTGATGTGCACGGTGAAGCGCATAAAGTGCGGGAACCCGGTGAGTCAGGCGATGCCACCAATATTGGGTCATGTCATCCAGCAGTAAAAACAATACAAATCCTGCAATCCACGGGATTCCAGCCAACGCGTCCTTCATATCCGGTACGGCCTGACTTAGTATCTTGCCACTTAGCCACATGACTAAAGGGAATGTGATCGCCACCAGTATGCCGGAGCCGACGACTTCAATGAGTACGTCACGTTTGCCGCCTGACGACTGACGAAACGAGGAACAGGCAAGCTCTAGCAAAACGAAGGCAAGGAAAATTCCGGCCACTATCAAAGCAGGGTTATTGGCGAGCATTATTGTATTCATGGCACTCTCGATTTAGGCCCTTGCGGGCAATGCCATGTCATTAGAAACCCAGGAGTCAGCCCTCCCAATGCGCGAAATGGACAGAATTGAGCTAGAACCGGCCAATCGCCCGCCCCAGCGCTTTCATCGAGGCCGGCTGGGCCAAGTGCTGGAGCGCTTCCTTGATAGCCAAGTCTGCCGAAAAAGCACGGATTACAGCCTGATCGAGCTGGATCAGCTTTGGCGCGAGGCGGCGCGCATTGATCCGGCGATCGGGTTAAAACTGTTCGCGCTGTTCACGCCTCAGGACTGGCACGTCCTGGCTTATCTTTGCCTGTATAGCCCCGACGTTTTGTCGGCCATGCACCTTTGGGCCCGGTACGCACCGCTTGCATCGGACACTGACAATGTGAGGTTGGTGAATGATGAAAATGGCGTCGGAATCGAGCTATGCGTCGACGCGCCAGGGGAGTTGGCGCGGTATGTGATCGAACACTACGGCGTGATGTCCATCGCGCAATTACGACGTGGAACGGGCCAGGATGTGCAGCCGATTCTGGCAAAATTCATCCATTCGCGTCCGTCGTATTACAAGCAATATGCCCAGTGGTTTGGAGACCGCATCGAGTTTGACTGCCCGGTTAACCGCTTCTATTTCCATGCGCAAAGCTTGAGCCTGCCGATGCAGACCCGTCATCACGGGATGTTGGAGTTATTGACTCAGGAACTGGATCGACGGATTGCCGCGCATCGCAACTTCAGCGGTTGGTCAGCCAAGGTTGCCGAAGGTGCGCGACGATCTCTGGCGAGAGGTGAAACTCCAAACCTGGACAATCTTGCAAAGGCGCTGCATCAGACGCCCAGGACATTACGTAGACGCCTGGAAGAACAAGGCACGACCTTCAGGCAATTACTCGATCAGATTCGGGCGGAACTGGAACTGCATCTTGAATTGCAAGGCGAGTCGTTAACGGAGATTGCAGCCCAATTGGGCTACAGCGATGTGACTGCCTATCTCCATGCCCGAAGTCGATGGCGTGACAGGAAATAAGATGGTGGCCTGATTATTTCGAGCTGTCTTTTGCTTTCTCCATCCTGCACTCCAACCTAAGCAGAATCCTCGATGCCCAAAAGGTACTTCCATGAAATCTGGCTCTCTCCTGACGAAGACAGCCAACTGCTCCCCTCCTGCCTTCCCTTAGGTCCATCCGGCGATGCAGCCCGGAACATGAACGAGCCAGGCAGTGAATGCGTTTGGATCTTCTGGGCGATGTCACATTCCGAAGCGATGCAGGTTTACTACGACTTCCTTGACTTTGGGGAGTATAGAAGCGAATTCCCAGAGGATTTGGAGCCCTACGCCGATGCGTGGGTGGCAGAGCAATGGGCCTATCTATCAACGCTCAAATAACGCTTTTTTTTGCTGATCGCAGGAAGAGACCAAACAGGAGAGGTCGTGGCAAAGCCACCCAGGAAAAAAATACCATCTTATGGACCCTCTGCTAGGCTAGCCGTCAGGGTTAAAGGGCCACAGGGAGAAGGCAGGATGCTCACATTCGACAAGTTATGGAAAAGCCACCCAGAAATATTTGGAGACGCCGCTCCATGCAGAACCAACGGCGCCAAAAACTTCAGTGATCAGTGTGCTATCAACCTCGGCGTCGCACTACGCCGGGCTGGTGCCGATCTCGGCAAACTCAAGAGTGTCCGCCACTGCTGGCAGCACCCCAAGAGCGAAGGACATGTATTGGCAGCAGAAGAAATAGCGCAAGCGTTAAGCCAAGCCAAAATTCCCGGCCTGCACGCCGTCAAAAAAATAAAGCCTAAGGACTTCGAGGATGATCTTGAAGGGCAGCAAGGCATCATTTTCTTCAAGGACTTCTGGCGCCGAGGAAACGAGACCATCGGCAATCGCAGCGGCGATCATATCGATCTATGGAACGGGCGTAGACTAACGGACTGGCTGAGCTACCCTCGTATTCAATTGGGGTTTTCCATTGAGGGCAGCTTCTCCGACTACCACGAGTCGAAGGAAATATGGTTTTGGAAGGTCATATGAAAATTGTTAAAGGGGCATTGTTCGTCATCCTTATCGTTGCCTTGGCCGTCGGGGCGTTTAATTTGATATTCGTGGCAGTGTCTAGCTACTTTGGGCCGTTCTACGAGGGTGATGCGGACCAAAGCCGGAACTTTGCCATTTGGCTTTTGGGTAATGCGGGGATCGGGTTGCTTTCGGTTGTTATGGGTGTTGTTTTGTATCGGCGATATCTGCGCAAGGCACGTGTTTGAATGAACAACTTCGCCGGTGGTGGTGGTAGACATCCGCCCCCCCTCGGCGTTGTTGCCCGCCTGATAGAAAACTAATTACCCCGCCCACCACCAAACGACCATTCATCTGCCGCGGTAGTGGTAATCACCACCATGACATCCTCAGAGTCGATGCCTGGCGCTCGACTCAGTCTCTCGACCAGGGTGCGATAGAAACGCTGTTTCGTCTCGATGTCTCGAGGGCGACCGGCAGTAATCGCGATCAGCACAAAGTCATGGCTGCGTGGACCGCCCAGGTAGCCGGGATCAAATATCAGTTCGCCCACTTCATGTTGGTGAATGACCTGGAACCGGTCGGCCATCGGCACTTCGAAGCTTTCTACCAACGCCTCGTGCAGCCCCTGTGAGAGGGCCTGTAAATACTCGGCAGACTTTCCCCGGTGCAATGAAATACGTGCAAACGGCATAACGCTCTACTCCTGAAAAACCCACTGACAGGCGAAAACTATCAAGTCGCGATAATTCCGAATATCCGATTTAATGGCGACCACAGTCCTGAATGAGTGGATGATTCGATGCGCCGTCCGACCTTCGATCTTGATGTGCTGCGTACTTTCGTGACCGGTGTGGAGTTCAACAGCTTTGCCAAAGCGGCGGACCGGCTCAATCGCTCGACGTCTGCCGTGAGCGCACAACTCAAGAAGCTTGAGGAACAGATAGGCACCCCAGTGCTGGCCAAATCCGGTCGAGGGCTGGTGTTGACGCCGGTGGGTGAGTCCCTGCTCAGCCATGCCCGCCAACTGCTTGAAATGAACGACAACATTTTCCAGACCCTGCACGAAAGCCAGACCGCCGCAACGGTACGCCTGGGGCTGCAGGAAGACTTTGGCGAACACTTTCTCAGCGACATTCTGCGACGCTACGTCAAGATGTACCCAAGGGTGAGCCTCGAAGTCAGGATTGCGCGCAACACCGATTTGCTTGCGTTGATCGACAGCGGTGGCCTGGACCTGGCCCTGACTTGGGACACAGGGCACAAGTCCCCTTATGCCACGCGCCTGGGTGAAACGCAGATGCACTGGATCGGGTCTCGTGACACACCATCGCTCAACTGCTCTGTAGATTCTCCCCTGCCATTGATCCTGTTCGACGCCCCTTGCGTGTTGCGCAGCGCGGCAACCCAGGCACTGGATGAGGCGCGAATCCCCTGGCGAATTGCACTGACCAGCCCCAGCGTGGGTGGAATCTGGGCGGCCGTTGCTGCCGGTTTGGGCCTCACGTTGCGAACCCGCATTGGGCTGCCAGGACATCTCGCCGTTATTGCTGGCCTACCCACACTGCCGACCCTCGGCTATGTGCTTTATCGTGGAGCAGAACACCTGGCGCCTGCCACCCGACAACTGGCAGCGTTGATACAAACCCGTCTGGAAGAGCAGGCGTTCAGTATCACTGCAGGCGCCTCCGTTTGATGCTGTCTAAAGCAGGTCGCCCAAGGTGTCGTACTTGTAATACTGGCTGTAATTCAGGACATCTCGAGGTGTCACCTTTTCCGGGAAAGGGCTGTACATCGGGTCATCAATCCGATGGAACTTGAGCGTATCCGGGGCATTTCCCGCAGGTACGTAGGCGGCGGCGGGATGCTTCGCTTGCCATGCCGCCCAGAGCCGATCGACATTGCAATGATGTAGAAAGAACACTGGGTCGTTCGGCGAAGATGACAGTCCCATGTCACCACCGACCCATACATGGACGTTGTTATGAATGCGTTCTTCGCCCGCCCATCCCTCGATGCTGTTGCGCGCACCACCGGTGGTTTGAGCCGCGTTGTAGGGTGCTTTGTCATACACCGGGTTTTCATGGATGACCTTGCGCACATTGGCGCGGCTGGGCAGCGCCCCACCTCTTCCCAGATAACGCACCAAGGGGCGGTTTACCTTGTTTAGTTCCATGGTGCGGCCATCACCCATTACTCGCACTCGCCACGTCCCATCCACGAACTGTCCAAGGTATTCATCTGACCAAATGAGTGAAGTCCTCGGGTCCTGAAGTTCCGCGTCAGTGTTCCAATCCCAGTACGGGACTCGAAAGTGTGGGTCGTTTATCGCCTTGCGAATCAAGGTTTCCAGCCGCACGAGGAAGTAGCGATGCCACGGCAAGAATGATGGCCCGCCATGCGCAGCGTTCCTGGCCATCTGCCCGGCAGGCGTTGAAATCATCATGGCCCGGTGGTGCCAGGCCACGAAGGAGTCATAAATCGAGAGGTTGGCCTGCCCGGGCCAGGGATTCTGCACGGGGTCCTTGAGCCGTTTTACCCCTTCGACGTATTTCTTAAGCGCCGGGAGATCATTGACCGCATTAGACCTGATCATGATGTGCTCCGTGGGCATGGTGGTCGGGCTGCTCTGCCCCGTCGCCATCGCCCTTGATGAAGGATTCTGGATAGGCGTCGATTACCGCGGTCATCAAGTCGAGAGCCGATCCGTAAGTGACGAACGGGGTGGCGTGCGTATGGACCTGGCCCGCGTCGTCCACAAACAGATGCGCCTGGACCGGAGCCCCATCAACCTCCACCTGGTAGGTGGTGACGATCCGGACAACGTGCCCTTTGTGGTTAATCTCGCGAACAGTCCTGGCTTCATGTCCTGCATGCGGGTCCACGTACTCAGGAAACTGTTCCTTGATCCACGCAGGGTGCGTTTTGTCAGGATCGGTGATGGATATCTCTGCCAGAGCACCTATGTCAGGCGGGCTCAATAGCACGTTGGTTTTTGTACCCGTTGGTTCGGGGCTGGAGACGTTCTTCCGTGTCATGATTCCTCCTGGAGTGTGCCCTCGGACGATTGCCCAGACTGGCTGGAGGAAGTGTAGTTGGTGGCGGGTAGGCATGCCGCTGAACCCATCCGCTGGGCCAGTCGCTCAAAACACTTCAAAACCACTGATTGCTAAAGCAATCAGGATCCGAAAATAGCTCACTCGGTCGACGGGACGGACGCTTTGCTGCCCAAGCGGATCAGTTCATTGGAGAAACACAGCCCGACGATGATCAGTGCCGCCCCCGCGTACAGGCTTTCGCGCGGTACTTCATTGAGCGCCACAAACGCCAGCAGCGCGGCGAACAGCGGCTCGGTCAGCTCCAGCGCCTGCACTTGGGATGGCTTGAGATACTCGATGGCCTTGGTGGTGCAGAAGAAGCCAAGGATTGTCGGCAGCGCGGCCAGCGCCAGCAGTGCGGCGATCGCCAGCGGCGACAGCTCGCCGATCACGAAACCATCGGCCGCAGCCGGCATCAGCAGGTACAGGCTGCCAAAGAACAGCAATTGCCGGGTGAAGTGCAGTCCCCCCGACACGCCCATCCGCTTCATGGCAACCGAAAAGGCCCCATAGCCGCAGCCGGCCATGGAGGCTAGCGCAGCACCTTGCAGGGTAAAGCCCTGCTGCAGGTCGGCGCCGAAGATCACCGCGATCCCGGCGATAGCCAGTGCGGCGCCCACGGTCGCGTTCGCGGTGATGGCATCCTTGAGAAAAATGCGCCCCAGAATGATCGAGGAAATTGAGGCACTGGCCATCAGCATCACCACCACACCTGCTGCAGCGTAATGGCGATAGGCGGACGTTTCGAAGTGGAACAGCACAAAGATGCCAAGGAACGCGCAGATAGCCGCCTGAGTCCATTTGGTCGTCGACGCCGGGCGCTTGAGGAAAAGCAGTAAGATCGAGAGAAGCATGCAACCCAGTACGGTCTTGATGACGGCGACACTGCTGGCGGTGAAGCCATTACTCATGAGTACTTTGCTGAGTACACCGATCGTTGCGTTCAGTGCCGCGGCGGAGAGTGCAAATATGACGCCTTTGCTGAAAGTAGATTGCATTGATGACGATCCCTGTCGCTGAATTGTCGTTCGATAGAATGCCGCCCTACATCGACGGCGCAAAGTTTGAGAATCCGAAGTTCCCGCCAACCCCCCGCATTCATTGTGGCATAAGCTGGATGAAATCAGAGGGCCTAGCCCTTGGCTATGCAATATGAGTTGACGAACATTGCAGTGTGCTGCAAAGACTGACGTATATCCGGTTTGGCTATTCCATGCCTGTTGGCAAATTGCTCGACCGCCGCTGTATCAAAACGAGTGGTCTGGATAAAGTCCAAGGCTTCGGGTTTTGTATTCAAAAACCGCGCGACGGGAGGAATACTCAGTAGCAACTTCAGCAATCGGAGTGAAATGTAATGCTTGGGAGACTTTAAGCCCAAAGGTTGTGCCACCTGTACCAGGAGTTCTCGCAAGTTGGGAGTTTGGTCATCAAGCGCCAGCAGTTCCTGGCCCACCATGGCAGGATCAAAAGCACAAACCGCCACCAACTCAACCAGGTAATCCACGGTGACCAGTGGCAGCCAGTGCTCGGCGGTACCGGGCACTGCAGTCAGCTTTCCCTGCACAAGGTTGCGTATCAGCTCTCCCAGCGGCTGACCGTCAAGGATATGCCCCGTGCGGCTGTGGCCACAAACCGTCGCGGGGTGGACAACGGTAATCTCCCCGCCTTTGGCGGACATGACCTCCAGGGTCGCAAAATGCGCCTCCAGCTTGCTCCCCTCGTAACCACCGACATGTCGGTAGACGGCAGGCCAATTCGTCAGCTCCGGATAACGAGGATCAATTCCGATGCGTTGCAGATGTTCATGATTTTTCAGCATGTAGCCGCCGATCATCACTAACCGGCTTTTTTGCTCAGCCGCCAACAGCGCCACGCGCTTTGCCCCTTCCACATTCACCGCACGAGAATGCTCCACTGAAAGCCCCCATGCGAAGTGGGCGCCTAGGTGGAATATGACTCTGGCGTGCCTTAGCACTTCTCGGTCAGCAAGACTCAGCCCGAGGTTGTCCCGTTCCAGATCGCCAGCTACGGCAAATACCCGGGTTGCGCACCCTCCCAAATTGTCGACTTGCTCCCGCAGTGCAGCTAGTCGCTCTGGGCGACGCATCAACACCCGAATGGTGTGACCTTTTGCACTCAGGTACGCCACCAAATGTTGACCGATGAAGCCGGTACCCCCCGTGACAAAGCACTCCACGCTCATTTCCCTGTTCCTTGTTTAAGATGAGAAATCAAGCGTAAACTATCGACCCAACTCTATAGTCAAGCGGTGTTTTCATGAAAATCGGCGAACTCGAGGCCCGCAGCGGCGCCAGCCGCCATACGCTGCGTTACTACGAGCAAATCGGCCTGATCTCACCGCTGCGGCAAACTAACAAATATCGCGTTTACACAGCGCAAACTCTGCAGGATCTGGACTTTATCCAGCGCGCGCAAAGCATGGGGTTTTCCCTGGGGGAAATAGGCGAGATTCTGGATGCGCAGCGGAACAAGCTGATCGATTGTGCTGACGGCGCAAAGCTAATTGAAAAGAAGATGGCAGAAATCAAACAGAAAATCGCCAACCTCCAAAGCATTTATCGGTATCTGGATGAAGAGCGTGCAAACCTCGAAGCCAGTGCTGCCAAGCAACTTGAGCTTCAGCAGCTGAACAACTCTTCCAACTGAACTGTCAGCATCAGCGACACGTCACTCAACTCATAACCAGTATTCCCAGAGTCGCGCCATCTGCTCCTTGGCTCTCACACCGAGCGAGCGGCGCTGCCACTTTTCCAGCTTGATTTCGTTCGATTTGGCCAGATCAGCCAGGAATGCCGCCTGCATTTTTTTTCCAAACCCGGTGCCCAGCACAACAACGTTGACTTCATCATTGTGCAGGAAGCTGCGCCAGTCGAGGTTGGTGGAGCCGACACTCGACCACACGCCATCGATTACTGCTGTCTTGACGTGGAGTAGCGCGTCACGTCGCTCGTAAAGCTTGACGTTGGCCTTCAACAGCTCGCTGTAGTAGGCGCGACCAGCATGGAGCACTAGCCACGAATCGGTGCTGCTGGGTAGTACCAGCTTGACGTCGACTCCACGTGCTGCTGCCTCCTTGAGTGCCGCCAGCAACTGCGGGTCGGGAACAAAGTAGGCGTTAGTCAGCCATATCTCAGACTGCGCGCTACGTAGCGCCGAAATCAGCGTGGCATAGATCAAGCTGAACGGCTCATCTGGCGAGCTGCCGATGGCGCGCACCACCTCGGTGCCTTTGCGCTCAGGTGGCGGAAAGTAGTGGCGAGCCGCGAGTGGTTCACCTTTCTGGGCCGTCCAGGTTCCGATGAACAGCTTCTGCAGGTCTGCAACCACGGGCCCCTCGATGCGCAAGTCGGTATCGCGCCAAGGCAAATCACCCGTTGGGCGAGTCTTCGAGTGAGCGCTGAACGAGCCCCCCGAATAGACGCTGCTGATGTTGATCCCGCCGAGAAAGGCAATACGGCCGTCCACTATCAGCAGCTTTCGGTGGTCGCGCTGGTTCACGTCCCAACCCGTTTTGGCCGCCGCCGGATTGATTGGGTTGTACTCCAGCACTTTGATGCCCGCGTCGGTCAATCGAGAGAAAAACGCTGAGGGTGTTCCAAGGGTTCCGACGCTGTCACGGATCAGATTGACCTGTACGCCTTTCTGTTGCTGAGCGATCAGTGCGGCGGCGAAACGCTGGCCGACTTCATCATCGTCGAGGATGTAGGTCTCCATGTTGATGTGGTCGCGCGCAGCTTCCACGGCTTTGATCATCGACTGGTAGGTGGCGGGGCCGTCCTGCAGCAAGTCGACCTTGTTTCCTTCCGTTAGCGGGCTGCCGACGATGGATTCTTCGATGGCGAGGTGCACATCGAAGATGTTGGTCTCTGCGCCGGTGGACCTGAGTCGGTCGAGAATGGCCTTGCTGCGCTCGGCTGACAAAGGTCCGTGTATCCCGTCGAGCTGCACTGGCGCAGAGGGCGCGCGAGCCATGTCAGGCACTATCCTCGGCAATGTACTGCAGGAAACCACAAATGCCAGGAGCACAGCCACGCACAGCGCCAGAGGAATACATACCCCCTTACATGTGGCTAGAAGATTCATTAGACCCCTCTTTGTGAGGACGGTGATAGCGAGTCGCGACGCCATCACTTGTTTTGACCACTGTGTAAGGGCCGGGTTCGTCGTCAGAAGGTGCTTTTGGCCTCAACGCTGCTGAAAAATTTGATACCTCTCGAGCCAATGAGTACGGACGACAGAGCCGTATCGCACTAGCCGGATATGACGCCTGCCACGACCTGACTGCATGCATGCTGGCGGCAAGCCTCGGCAATTCAAGCTCGACAAAAATACTGGTGGTTGGCGCTGGCGGTACTGCACAGGAAATTATTGCTATGGCCAAACTTGAGCCGGGTTGGCGCTTCACTGCCGTTGATCCATCCGGGCCGATGCTGGAGGCAGCGAAGCAGCAGTTAGAGGCAAACAATTTGCTTGAAAGGACGGCCATGCATCTTGGGCATGTTGAAGACCTGGCTGCAGACGCCTCATATGACGCAGCCACTTTGATCGGGGTACTCCATCATCTCGATGGCGATGATACCAAGCGGGAAATTTTACGATCCATTCGAGCTCATCTAAAGCCGGGTGCGCCGTTGATCGTCGCGGGGAATCAATATGCTTATGCCAGCCAGCCGTTACTGCTTGCTGCCTGGGGGCAACGGTGGCGCCAGCATGGAGCCAACTCGGGTGAAGTGAAGGCCAAGCTTGGGAAAATCCTTCAAGGCGCCGACCCACCACATTCCGAGGCGGCGGTTCAAAAACTGTTGCATGACGCCGGATTCGGAGGCGCTACTCGTTTCTTCAGCAGCCTGTTCTGGAGTGCCTGGTTGACGTGTAAAACGGGTTGAATCTGGAAGCGGGTGGCTGCTTCTGGCCGATTGCTGTTCGACCCGAAGGGCTGCTTTCGACTGTGGATTCACCCCGGAGCAGTCATCGAGACTGCCGGTCGCGATGGTTCTGAATCAGGTTCGCAAGTCACCCGCTCTGATGAATTCGATCAGCGCGTTCAAGGCCGGTGGCACATGGCGCCGGCTGGGGTAATAAAGAAAGAATCGGCTTGGCGGTGCTTTCCATTCCTGGAGTATTTCTCTGAGATGCCCGTGGCGGATTTCGTCGCGCGCCAGCTCCTCGTAGACATAGGCAATCCCAGCGCCATCTTTCGCCGCCTGGATCATCAGCGCATCGTCTTCCAGAATGAGCGGGCCTGTGACGGATAACCGTATCGGTTGACCGCCTGCCTGATACTCCCAGGCGTAAAGTTTGCCACTGGGAAAACGCCTGGCAATGCACGCATGCTCGAGCAAGTCGCGGGGGGCGTGCGCGATCCCCTTTTCGGCCAGATAGGCATCCGCAGCAACGGTCACGAACGATTGAGGGGCGCCGACAGGGACTGCGATCATGTCGCCGGCCAGGCTTTCACCAAAGCGGACTCCAGCGTCAAATCCGCCGTTCACGATATCGGTCAATCCATCGTCGGTGATCAGGTCCAACTGAATACGTGGATACCTGGCCACGAAGGGCGCGAGCACTTTCGCAAACACGATACGAGCCGCCGGGCGCGCCACGTTGAGGCGGAGTTTGCCAGCGGGCACTTCCTGTAGCGAGGTCAAGTGCGCCAATACGTCGGCAACCTGGTGCAGGGTCGGGACCAGCGTCGCCAATAGCTGTTGGCCGGCCTCGGTCGGGGTCACGCTACGAGTGGTTCGGTTCAGCAGCCTGATGCCCAGGCGTGCCTCCAACGCTCGCATCGCGTGACTCAACGCGGAAGCCGAAACGCCACGCTCGTCGGCGGCCTTGCGGAAGCTGCGATGGCGAGCAACGGCGGCAAAGGCGTCGAGTTCAGAGAGATCGGGGTGATTACTCATGAATTTCGTTCAGTAGTTCAAATACGATTACCCATCTTATCGCCATCAAATCTCTCCCGGATACTTCTCACATCATTTGTGGAGAGGTCGTTATGCAAAAGAATCGTCTTGGATCATCGGATTTTCTGATTTCGCCTATTGGCCTGGGGACGTGGGCAATCGCTGGCACAGGTTGGGAATACAGTTGGGGAGCGCAGGATGACAAAGACAGCCTGGGCGCACTTGAGTATGCCATCGAACGCGGCGTGAACTGGATTGATACTGCTGCGGTTTATGGCTTGGGCCATGCGGAGCAATTAGTGGGGCAATTGCTGCGTCGGGTGCCGGTCTCGCGGCGTCCTTTGGTGTTCACCAAAGGCAGCCTGGTCTGGGACCCGGTCACGAAGCAGATTTCGCACTCCCTGGCCCCCCAATCGTTGCTCGCCGAGATCGACGCAAGCTTGCGCAGGCTCCAAGTCGAGACTATCGATCTGTATCAGATCCACTGGCCTGCCTTTCCTGCCGACGCAAGCAGTGAAGGTATTGAAATGGCGCTTTCGGCTTTGGCAGCCGCGCGCGATCAAGGAAAAATTCGCGCTATCGGCGTATCGAATTTCGATGTCGCTCAACTCAAGCGGGCGCAGGCGGTGACAGAGATCGTTTCGCTCCAGCCGCCGTATTCCGCCTTGATGCGGGACATAGAGAAAGACGTCCTGCCATTCTGTGAGCAGGCCGGGTTGGGGGTCCTTGCCTATTCCACACTTCAATCGGGGCTACTGTCCGGCAGCATGACGCGCGAACGCATCTCGCAACTGCCCGAAGACGATTGGCGCAAGGCCCGAAGTGCTGATTTCCAGGAGCCCCGTTTGAGTGCGAATCTGACTTTGGTTGACGTTATGGCACGCATTGGAGAAAGGCACGGGGTGAGTGCTGCGGCGGTCGCTATCGCCTGGGTACTTCGCCAACCGGTAGTGACGGGCGCCATTGTCGGAGCCCGCCGCCCAGCACAAGTCGACGGGCTGATAGCAGCCTCGGCGTTGCGCCTTAGCGCCGCGGAAATCGACGAAATCCGACCGTTCCTGCCGTCGGGCATGGGAACAAATGTTCCTGGCGCCGTGGCCTGACACCCTGGGTGGTCCGAGTGCTCTCCTCCATCGCCATCGCTGGCAGGTGGGCTGTCTCACGCTACAGCTCGCGAAGCACGCACTTTCTCGTATCGCGCGAATCCGATCTTGATGCCAACCAGAATGGGGGCCGCGATTACAAAAAGCAGGGCCACGGCGATGAACGCTGTGTCGAAGGCAATTACCGTGGACTGACTTGTCACTAACCGGCCCAGAAGGCTCGTCGCTGCTCGGCCAGCGGCCACTGCATCCATTCCTTTCGCGCTCAGCATGGCTGTCGTGGTCGTCATCCGTTCGATGACCGCGGCCCCGCCCGGCGTGACGTTGGCGCCGAGGACCGCGGCATTGTTGACGACGTTATGGTCGATCAGGGTCTGGAGCCCTGCGACGCCGATAAGGCCACCTAACTGGCGACCCGTATTGAAAAGGCCTATTCCACTGGCGAGGTTTCGGCTGTTGAGGTGGCTGAAGGCGATCAGCGTGATCGATAGAAACAGGAAGCCAAGCCCCAACCCGCGCAACAGGATAGCCGCCATCATGTCGTCCGCGCCGCTTTCGCTGGTCGAACCGGACAGCATCCACATCGCTACCATGATCATCAGGATTCCAAAGGGCACGGTGGCGAATGGCGCAACGCGGCGGGCCTGCATGAGCCAGGCCGATATGAGAAGCGCACCGACAAAAAACGCGCCACTGGGCAACAGCAGCTGACCGGCATCGGTAGGCGTGAACCCGAGGACCGATAGAGCGAACGCCGGAATCAGGTAGGCGCTGCCGAACAAGGCGGCGCCGGCGACAAAACTGACGATAAAGGCGAAGGAAAAATCGCTCGATTTGAACAGGGTGAAATCGAGCAGCCCCTGCCCTTTGGCCAGCACTTGTTGGCCGAGAAATGCCAGCAGAGCGGCTGCGCCAATCACCGTTAGCCAAAAGATGCGAGGCTCCTCGAACCAGTCCCATCGGCTGCCCTGGCTAAGAACGTAGGTGAAACAGAACAAGGTGGCGGAGATCAGCGAGAAGCCGATCCAGTCAAACGGACGGTGTCGGACCTTGGCGGGCATCGGGCCGTCTGCGATCAGCACCAGCCCGCTAGCCACCAAGGCAATCGGCACAACGCTGAAGAAGATCCATGTCCAGGACTGGCTATCGATCAACCATCCTTGAAACGCCGGGGCGAGCGTCGCGGGCGCGACAACGGAACCCATGGCAAACAGAGCCTGGAGGATTGGCTGAAGGGACCGCGGATAAGCGCGAAAGATGATCGCCTGCCCCCCGACCAGCAGGGTGCCGCCAGCGAAGCCCTGAATAACTCGAAGTGCAATCAACAGATCCAGCCGAGCGGTGATGGCGGCAATGCCGCACGCCAGGCCCATGACCAGGGTTGAGCTGATCATCACATGACGCGAATTAAAACGCTTCAGCAGCCAAGGCGCGGTCATGAACCCGATCAGCTTGAACGCGATGTAGCCGACATCCAACCAGGCAAACTCATCTGGCGTTGCATAGGTGTCGCCGATGATGTCGCTGCGTCCGAGCGCCAGAACGGTGCTGGCGATCGCTTCCGTCAGCGTGGCAAGCACGATGCCCGCCATGAGCAGGACACCGGTCGTAACGCTGGCGTTGCTGCGCGTGGCGCTGGCAACCGTGTTCATGAGCCCTCCCCTTGCGCAACCTCGACACGCGCGGACAGGCCTGGGACGATACGGCCCGGCAACGGGTTGTGGGCAAGCCGGATCTTTACCGGAACCCGCTGCACGACACGCACAAAGTTTCCTGTCGCGTTGTCTGTGGGCAGCAAGCTGAACGCCGACCCACTACCCGGTGCAAAGCTGTCGACCACGCCTTCAAGTGCCCCGTCGGGATAGCCGTCGACCGTGATGCGCACGCGCTGACCGGGGCGGATATGTTCGAGCTGGGTTTCCTTGAAGTTCGCCACGACCCACACATCATTGACCGGCACGATATCGAGCAACGAAACACCCGGCGTAACGAACCGGCCGACGCGGACCTGACGGTTACCGATAACGCCATCAACAGGCGCGTGTACCACGGTGCTGTCGAGATCGATCTGGGCCAGATCGCGCGCGGCCTGCGCCTGCGCCACGGCAGCAACGGCAGCTTCTCGCTGGGCCACAAGGACGGTGATGCGTTGCTGTTGAGCCTCGACCGTTGCCGACGCCGCCGAGACCGTCGCCTCGGCTCTGGAGCGTGCCGTGCCGGTTTCATCGACGAGGGCCTGGCTGACCGCGTTGCTGACGATAAGTTTTTGGCTGCGATCATGGGTCTTGGTCGCCAGATTCATCTCGGCGGAGGCCGAGCGTCGCTGGGCTTCGGCCTGTCGAATCAGGGCACGCTGAAGCTGGGTTTCGGCATCGACGTGGGTCAGGCGCGCCTCGGCTGCGCTGACATTGGCCACCGCCTGCGCGAGCCGTGCGCGATAGTCCCGATCGTCAATCCGGAACAGGACGTCACCCGCCCGGACGGTCTGGTTGTCCTCGACCTCTACCGCCGTGACATAGCCGGCAACCTTGGCCGCGAGCGAGGTGAGGTCGCCGCGCACATAAGCGTTATCGGTGGAGGTCGAACCGCTCGAAAACGCCATGGCCCATCCGCCAGCCAAAACCACCACGGCACCGATGCACAGCAGGATGCCGATCATCTTTCTCTTGCTTTGCCGCGCCACCACGACAGGAGTCTCGACGCTTGCGCCGGTGGCAATGGCGGCCTTGTCCTGTAGCGAGTTCATGTTCTTGTTTCCTGTTCAATGCCAAGGATCCGCAGCAGCCACAGGACGGCAGTAACCTGCCGCCCGGCTGTCGAACGTCGATGAGCACGTTGATCGGCTCACTTCTTAATAGGTGTAACGAGTTCCTTTTCGTTGCTGTCGAGGACAAACACGGCCAGCAGGCGTGCGGGTTTCGTGTCGCTGGCGTTGGCGCTGACTTCGTGCACGGAGCCCGGCTCCTCTACGAAGTTTTCGCCGACGTTGTAGATCTTTTCCGGTTCGCCTTTGACTTTGATGCGAAACGAGCCCTCCAGGACCGTTGCATAAATGAAGGCCGTTTTCGGATGGGTGTGGGACGGCGACGCGGCGCCCGGCCCGTACTCGACCAGCACGCCCCTCATGCTCTTGCCGGGGATGTTGGGAATGGGACGGTCGAATACGACCGAGACCTTGCCTGCGGGCGGTTCGGTGGCCGACGCTGCGCTGATCGACAGCGCTGCGAAGGCAGCGGCCAAGAGATATCGGGTAACCATGGCAATGCTCCTTGGTGTGTAGGTGGTGTGAGCGCGCGGCCCGTCACCGAGCCGTCGACTGACCGAGCCAGTCCTGGAAGCGGATCGCGCCCAGGCGCGGGTTCTTGCCGGGGGTCAGCGATTGATCGTCGAGCACCGAACCGAAGTAGCGCGCGTGCACATCCGGCACGACCTTGCGCGTGTCCTGAGTGGCCCGCAGGAAGCGTCTGACCAGTTCGTCGAGCGGCATGGCCTCGGGACCGGCGACTTCGACTGTGCCATTGACCGGCGCTGCCAGCGTGACCTCGGTGAGCGCCGCTACCACGTCGTCGGACGCCATCGGCTGGATCAGTGCCGGCGATACGCAAACTTCCTCGCCGACGGTGGCCGCCTGCGCAATGCCGTCGACAAACTCGAAGAACTGTGTGGCACGCAGAATGGTGTAAGGAATGCCGGACGCCTTGATCAGGTTTTCCTGCGCGACTTTGGCCCGGAAATAGCCATTCTCGGGCAGCCGTTCACTGCCGACGATCGACAGGGCAACGTGATGGCGAACCCCAGCGGCCGCCTCGGCAGCCAGCAGGTTACGGCTCGACGTTTCGAAGAAATCGAGAACGGCCTGGTCTTCCCACGAAGGCGCGTTCGCCACGTCGACGACGATATCGGCGCCATCCATCGCTTGGGCCAGGCCCTCGCGGGTGATGCTATTTACGCCCGTGCTGGGGGCGGCTGCGAGCGCGTCATGGCCGCGCTCGCGGAGGTTCTGCACAAGTTTCGATCCGATGAGGCCGGTGCCTCCAATGACGACGATCTTCATGGTTTCTCTCCACTTTTCGACTGCAACCATTGCCGTCGATGTAGATTGAGAATGCCAGCGCGCGTCAGGGACGTCCTTGTACCGGCCTTGAGTTTGCCTTCAAGGAAGCTTGGTTTTTCGTCCAGAAAAACAGCTATTCGACGGGTATCCCTTGCCGCGGGCGCTGCCGTATTATCGATACCACTTACCCATCGCCAGCTCGGACACGGAGTCGGGGGCGCTCGACCAGGGGATCTTCACCTTGCCATTCGTGTTTGAAGACTACGTGCTCGATCAAGAGCGCCGGGAACTGACCTTGCGCGGACACGTGGTGGCTGTCGGGCCGCAGGTCTTCGATCTATTGCTGCAGCTCGTCAGCAACCGCGATCGCGTCGTCAGCAAGGACGACCTGCTCAACGCCGTGTGGAGCGGTCGGATCGTCTCGGAATCGACCATCACCAGCCACATCAATGCGGTGCGCAAGGCCATCGGCGATACCGGCGAGGAGCAGCGCCTGGTGCGCACGGTCCCCCGTAAGGGCTACCGCTTCGTCGGCGAGATCAAGGTGGATGAGATCGGCGAAGCGCGACAGCCTGACATCGAAGAACCCACGCCCGAGGACCTGAAGCAAACGCCTCCGCCCACGCTCGTCCTGCCGGACAAACCCTCCATTACCGTCCTGCCCTTCCAGAACCTGAGCGGCGATCCAGAGCAGGAGTATTTCGCCGACGGCATGGTGGAGGACATCATCGCCGCCCTGTCGCGTATCCGCTGGCTGTTCGTCATCGCGCGCAATTCAAGCTTCACCTACAAGGGGCGGGACGTGGACGTCCAGGGCGTCGGCCAGACGCTCGGCGTGCGCTACGTGCTGGAAGGTAGCGTGCGCAAGTCCGGGAACAAGATACGCATCACCGGGCAGCTGATCGACGCGACCACCGGGACGCATATCTGGGCGGAGCGCTTCGAAGGAATGCTCCACGACATCTTCGAGCTGCAGGATCAAATCGCCGAAAACGTCGTCGGCGCCATAGCACCGCAACTGGAACGGGCGGAAATCGAGCGCGCCAAGCGCAAACCGACAGAAAGCCTGGACGCTTACGACTATTACCTGCGCGGAATGGCGAAACTGCACAACGGCACCCGCGAAGCCATCGAGGAAGCACTGCCGTTGTTCTACAAGGCCATCGAGCTCGATCCGGAGTTTGCATCGGCCTACGGCATGGCAGCCTGGTGCCACTTCTGGCGCAAGTTGAATGGCTGGATGACCGATCGGCCTCAAGAAATCGCCGAGGGCGCACGACTTGCGCGTTTGGCGGTGGAGCTCGGCCGGGATGATGCCGTGGCGCTGACGCGAGGCGGACATGCACTTGCCCACCTCGCCGGCGATGTCGATGGCGGCATTGCCCTGCTCGACAGGGCACGCCTGCTCAACCCCAACCTCGCCCCCGCCTGGTTCCTGGGCGGAATCCTGCGCGCACTGCGCGGCGAAGCAGATGCCGCCATCAAGGATTTGACCCATGCCGTTCGCTTGAGTCCGCTGGATCCGGAAATGTTCAGGATGCAGGTCGGGATGGCGCTCGCACACTTCTTCGCCGGGCGCTTCGATCCCGCTTCTGACTGGGCGGAAAAGGCGCTGAGGAACCTGCCCTGCCTCCTGGCATCGGTTGCCCTGATCGCGGCCAGTCATGCGCTCAGCGGACGCATGGACAAAGCGAAGCAGGCGATGCAGCGTTTGCACGAGCTGGATCCGTCTTTGCGTGTTTCTAATCTGAAGGATTGGTTGCCGATCCAGCGTTCTGAGGATTTAAAGCGGTTTGCTGATGGGTTGCGGCTGGCTGGGTTGCCGGAGTGAGTGTGGTTCGGTGATGTGGGGTTGGTTGCTAAGACCTGCCAGTCGCGAAGGACTGTTACCTCCCCAAGCTGCCTCTCGCGACAGGCAGTAATCGGCCAAAAGCGGTCGCTGACGAATGAGCTGATCACCCCTCCCGTCCGTTCAGGACACAGTAGTCATTTAAGATGGCCACGCTGGTTTACCGACCCGGCATGATGAAAATCCCGTTCTAGTGCTGGTTTTTAGATTATGCGCGGGACTCGGAAGGAATGAGGACGACCAGATCAGTATCGCCTACGTCGACACCACCTTGTGATAGCAAAGTAGTAACTTGGCCTCGGTGATGAGTCTGGTGGTTGAAGAAATGCATGACCAAGCCATAAAAGCTCTTGTCAGCGGGGGCTCCTTTCATGCTTGTGTAATTGAGGGTGTAATCTAAATCCGACTCTGTAATGGAGCGAGACCACTCGACAATTACCTGATCGAGCCAAACGCGATGTGCCGAAAGTTCTCGGATATTTGATAGCAGTAACTGGTCGAGGCTTTGGGGGGCAGAGAGCTGTCGAATCGGCTCCAGAGCCAAGTGATTCGCTGGGTGCTTGGCAAATCGCTTTAGCCAGATAGTGTCCCCGGCCACCAGATGGTTCAACGTCCCGAGAATAGAACCAAAGAATGCTTTCCTATCCACTGAAAGCTCTTCATCTGTCAGACTTCTGGCTGCCTCATAAACCTTTGCGTTCATCCAATCATTATAGGTCGCCATCAGACAGATATGGTTGGTGCGGCCCATCGTGTTCATCCTTTGAGTGAGTGCAAGCGATCCACGCTCATCTGGGGGCCATTCTAGAGCAGGTTTTTTGAATCGCCGCTGATTTCGTAGACACGTGACCGGCTGCTTTGGGTCCAGAGTGTGTAAAAACGCTTCGCCAAAATTGAAGTGTGCGCGTCTACGTTAAATCTGAAATTTAACGGCACGTCAGCAGATGTGGATTTCGCGTAAAAGCGCGATTTCCAGTCCGGTTTTGAGTACCTGTCGCGCTGAAAAACGTTTTCACACAGCCTCGGTCGATAGCTGCCCGTAACCGAAGGCCGCAGTCGACCCAAAACGCGTGCTCGCAAAAGGTAATCTACGATACCTTAAGCCCTTACTACGCCTGGCGAGAAGACATTGGAATGAACGATACGGAAAATGAACGTTTATCCCTTTTAGGTTCGACTGAGGCCCGGAATAGCAGCGATCAGTTGAAGCAACTTGATGAACAGGCTAAAGCTTGGGGCGACAACACTCAGTTGAGACAGATCGCTGAACAGGCCAAGGCTTGGGGTAGCAACACCCAGTTGAAGCAGCTTGCTGAGCAGGCGAAGGCCTGGGGTAGTGACCCTCAGTTGAAGCAGCTCGCCGAAGAGATCAATGCTTGGGGTAGCAGCACCCAGTTAAAGCAGCTCGCTGAGCAGGCGAAGGCCTGGGGTAGTGACCCTCAGTTGAAGCAGCTCGCCGAAGAGATCAATGCTTGGGGTAGCAGCACCCGGTTAAAGCAGCTCGCTGAGCAGGCGAAGGCCTGGGGTAGTGACCCTCGGTTGAAGCAGCTCGCCGAAGAGATCAATGCTTGGGGTAGCAGCACCCAGTTAAAGCAGCTCGCTGAGCAGGCCAAGAATTGGGGTAACAACGGTAAGTTGAGGCAGATCGCTGAACAGACGCTAACTTGGGGCTTAACGTTCGATGTAGTGGTAAGCGAGCTTGTCGCTCGATCTGGCAAGAGCGTAGAAATATCTACAACCGAGTTAAAATCGGACCAAGTTATTGCTGATATCGAAGGCTCGGTATCTATTGGGGACTACTTCATCGGTGGAGCGATCTCCGCCCCCAGTGCAACGCCAGTACTTTCAATAATTCCGACTTGGATCCTGTACTTGTGGATGATTTGTATTGCGCCTGCGTTGGTTGTGCTGACTAACTGGGAGGCAGTGCGAACGGGTTTGGTAGATATCAATGCGCGCATGCCGCAAACAAAATCCATCGCGGAATTAAGGCGTTTCATACACTCCAATCTCGCCGGCAAGCCAGGAGATATTCGTCTTGTCACTCGTTCTGACGTTCGACTTAGGGCGGCGCCGGGTATGAAGTCAACGGTGATAATGACCCTACCTCAATATGCTCCTGTGGTTGTCTTAGGAAAGGAGGACCGCACTTGGCTCTACGTATCATATGAGCATGATGGCTTCTTGATAGACGGTTACATTTCAACTAAATTTTTGAAGAAAATTAGAAAGTAGATCGAAGTTAGTTGCTAACTTCGCTTTAAGGTTTGACACTTCAAGAGGTATTTCGGTGAATGGCTCCGCTTGCTCGAGAATTGCCCGTCACGAATGGCAGCTCCTGGCCGTTTTCTGCCTGTCACGATTGACCGGTGTTCAGGCGAGCGTCCGTCGTGTCTGAGAAAGCATATGCCTACGCTGTCGTCCAAAGGAGCTCTCACAGCTGAAGCGGCAACAACACCTTTTTCTGGGCGCCAGAACCCGGGGAAGCGCGCTAGGACGACTCCTGCTCCGCCACATGCGCGAGCAAATGCGCAATAAAATGGGTGAGTTTTGGCAGCGGTCGCCGATCGTGTCGATGCACGATATGGATAGGGTGTGGCTCGGGCAAGTAGGCTTGCAGGACCGGCACCAACGTCCCGCTTGCCAGATCGTGGGCCACCAGAACTTCGGGCTGCAGCAACAATCCCGCACCGGCGATCGCTGCGATGCGCAATCCGTTGCCATCATTGCATGTGAAGACTGGGTCCATTGGCAGCTGCACCCCATCCCAGCCTCTGAGTTTCCAGCCGTTGCGGGTGTTCCACACTGTGTGAGAAAGGCAGTGATGCGCGCTCAGGTCCTGTGGTGTCTCTGGGCGGCCATGTCGGGCGAGGTAGTCCGGTGACGCACAGATCACCATGCGATACATGGTCAGCGGCCTTGCTATCAGGTCGGCATCGCCCAGATCACCAATGCGGATAGCCAGATCAAAACCCTCGTCAATGAGGTCAACGACGCGATTGCTCAATTCCAGTTCAATGCGCACGAGCGGATATAGCTGCTGGAAAGTCGCAGCCAGAGGAGCGATGACACACGAGCCAAAGGTGATTGGAGCGCTAATGCGCAACGTGCCGGATGGCGAAGCGCGCAACCGTTCGATCGAGGTTTCGGCCATACGTACGTGTTCAAGCGCACGCTTGGCGTCTTCGTAAAAAACGCGACCAGCATCAGTCAGGCTCTGGCGTCGTGTGGTGCGCTCAAGCAAGCGCGCACCGAGGCGTCCTTCCAGTTCGCGCACATACTTTCCAACCATTACCGACGACATTTCAAGTCTCTGCGCCGCCTCGGTGAAGTTGCCACCCTCCACGACGGCAACGAAGGTTTCCATGGCTCGCAGTTTGTCCATATTGCTAACTATAGGTTCGTAGAGTTTGAATTTAGAGCACATTTATCACCTTAATGGTTCGATACACAATAGCGGCGTTCCAACCTGAATTCGAAAAGGAGTGCTCTATGAAGATTGTGATAATTGGCGCCGGTGGTGATGTAGGTCGTTCCGTGGCAGATGAACTTGCGCGTGGCGGCAAACACGAAATCATCCGCGTCGGTCGCACCCAAGGTGACTATCAGGTTGACATCGCCAGTGATGACAGCGTGGGTGCGTTGTTCAAGAAGATCGGACAAATCGACGCCATCATTGCTACCGCAGGCAATGTAATCCTCGCTCCAATCGAAAAGATGACGGCGGCCGACTTCAACAAAGGCTTGCAGGACAAGCTGCTAAGTCAGGTGCGCGTCGCGCTGGTTGGCCAGCATTACCTGAACGACGGCGGGTCGATCACGCTGACCTCAGGCATCGCTGTCGATGATCCGATTGCGCAGGGCTCCAATGCCGCAGCGTCGAACGCTGGGATTGAAGGGTTCGTGCGTGCTGCTGCGTGCGATCTGTCACGAGGCATCCGCATCAACGCAGTTAGTCCGACAGTGCTGACGGAATCGATGGACCGGTTTGGTCCGTACTTTCCTGGCTACGAAAGCGTGCCGGCGACGCGTGTAGCAATGGCCTATCGACGCAGCGTTGAAGGCGTGCAGAGCGGTCGCGTATATCGGGTTGGACATTGAATTAGAGGGCTCGCCGCACTCTGCGTATGCCCCAACTACCGCGACCGATAACAGAACAACAGGACATTGACCATCTGCGCCTGAAGCGACTGTTAACGAAGATATTAGTGACCCTATAGGTCGTTTTCTGCCTCTCGCGATGGGCAGAAAACGGCCAGAAGTAGCCATTCGAATATGAAATTCTGGACAGTTCATGGAGCTAGTTCTGGTGAACTATTCAGTATGGCTTGGATCGTTTCAACTGGGCGTTGACTGTGGAATAGTACCCTCAAAAATATACCGTCCATGAGCAGCATTTCTCGCTGTTCATTGCCAATGAATATAGCTTTGCCATTGTGCCTATATGGAGGAAATCCCTGCTGGTCCATCGTGCTAGCCTCCTTGTTAGTTGCTTCGCGCACCTTGAGTCCTACTTTTCGAAGCTTTTTAAGCAAGGCGCTTATATTGAGGCCAATGCAAACATTTTTTCTGCCAAAAAGAATATCAAACTTATGCTCATCTGAGATATTCAGATTAAAAATCGGGATAGCTAAAGGGTGACTCATAGAATCTATTAGTCGAGCTCGCGGACAGTTAGCTGTGCCCTCAAATTGGTCAAACCACATATTGAACATTCCGTGACCATGACCTTGCATGGCGTCTTTGGAGTATGAAGCTATAAACAGGCAGTCGTCGATCACATTTAGAGCCCAACCCTTGGAGTCTGAGTCCTCTAGAATTGAATTCAACTCACTATCCCAATTTTGGATGTATATAAACTCCTCAGGAATACTTATTTTTTGATTTGTATCTGGGTCGAGAGAGCGGCCTTTCGACATGACTTCCGTCACATGCCCCATTCTTTCCGCTTGCCGGAACATCCGTTGCAGCTGTTTGATTCCGGAATCTCCATGTTCCTGAGCGAAATATTGGAACGCCCGAGGACAGCCGCTTTGTGTGAAAAAATTCATGAAGTCTAAGATTTCATGATTTTTTCGGCCCTCTTTCACTTCGCCAATGGTTAATCCACCAAGTGAACCCATGGTAAGCAAATCTCCAACTTGAACAAATGAAGTCAAGTCGGAAATCAACGCAAAGCTGCCAGGATCTTTACTAGTTGTTTGATTGGCAGCTAATACAACCGAATCGAAATTTGATTGCTTTAGGTTTACTGGCTTGTGCCCTTTGTAAAAGCGGCGAGCATAGCAAAGCTGGTTTCCTATCAGTTGCCACGCCATGCTGTCGGCGATCCCTTGAATCAAAATTGTTTGTGAGTTAGTCAGGGTCTGATTGGATTGGATAATTTCGACAATTGTTTTCTGAGCTTCATTCATTCGAGCGTGCGACGAGGCAAGAAACCTTCTTTTCAAGTCAAGGTCTTCTTTCATGTTTCCGGCTTTAAGCTCATCCCATATAGGTTTTGAGCCTTTGGTGGATAGTTCAAAAAGCCTTTTAGCCAAATCCTCTAGGTCTCTATTAATAGATTGAGGATGCAATGCTTTGAAAGGATCGTATTTCGGTTTTGATTTTTTTTTAGACATACAGAAAACTACCTTGGATAGAAAATATCTGGCTCTCACCCACTCTGCCTATAGACTTCCGCTAGGGGGGAGCGCTTTGGGTAGATATCAGTTTTTTGCCGACTATTGCCGGTCGCGACGGGTAGCAAACGATCCGAAGCAGAGATTGAAGAAAAAATCTGAGAATCATGTAGTCCGCCTCCCACTTCGCTGACTTGGTCGATGACGGTCATCAGCCTCTAGCTGCGTGTGCACGGTAAAGCTGCCAGGCTAGCCTTCGCTTGGCCAGTGGTGCTGAGTGGGGAGTGGTTCAACTTTCCGCCTCGGTTCAATCGGAAACTCACTATTGCAGCCTGTGCATCGGTATTTGCCGCTGATGGTTCGATTGTCTTGAAGGATATGGATCTGCTGCTTATTTATACAGCTGGGGCAGGCAAAGTGAATGGGCTCCCCTTTATAGCGATATACGATGCCTCCACCGGATGCTTGGGAGAGCTCGTACTGATTGAGCTTAGACAGCCAAGCTTCCGAGGCTGCCAACTCCGACTTGAGTTGATTCCGCTCCTCCTGCAACTGGAAGAGTTGCTCGCGGAGTGCAAACAGAGTGTCCTGGACCTCCCCAAGCTGTGCTTGGGCCTCGAGAATCTTTGGCTTGGCTTCTGCATCGACCTTTGCTTCGAAGACAGCAGCAAGGAGATCCTTAACGCTCTTGAGGCTCTGATATGCGGCAGTGATTGTGGTGACGTCCATATGTTCTCCACTTGAGGGGGCAAACTCTAAATAGACCCCAGCAGGGTTTATAAAACATGGGCGGAGAGCCCATTTTTTCAAACGATTCAGGGGGCAGATTAAGCGTAGCTGCTCATCCGCCATTGCTCGGTCCAACCGGCAGCTTTTTTGGCCGATTGCTGCCCGTCGCGACCGGTTGAATCCACAACCCATTGCGGACACTCGAAACTGGGAGATGAAAAAGGTTGCCGTTTATAATCTTTCAGAATAACTGCCACAGCTTATATAGCTTGATTTTCTCTGGGTATGACAGTCATACCTCGTAAGGCATTCTTTCAGAGGGTATTACTTTAGAGAATTAATTCAGTATGGTGGCGATAGTGTGTAAGAGAGCTATACCTAAGGGGATTTTGCGGTGGGGTTCGCTAATAACTGCAAGCAATTTCGGAGCTGAAAATGAACCTGGACTTCTATCGCGAGATCCATGAGAAAGAGTTTCGCCGTAAGGACTCACTAGCCCAGCGGGCTAGCGCAATAATTACCTGCCTGACCACGCTGGGGGGAGTCGCGGGGTTCATTGTTATGAATTACAAGCGATCGATCATTTCTGTAGATGTTGCCTTTTGGTTTTTCGCCGCTGCATCGATAGTAATGTTATTGATAGCGAGCTTCTGGCTGGTTCAGTCGTACAGAGTGCCTGTCTTGCAAGACATCGATCGACCAACAGAATGGATGTTGTACTGGAAAGAGCTGGCACTGAAGTACACCAGCGAAAAAGGAGCTTTCAACTCGGCTGAAGAAGAATTTAAAGATCACCTGATGAATTCATATGCTGACATTGGAAGCGCTAATATCGATGCCAATGATAAGAAAGCTGTCCGGCTGAATAGGGGTAACAATGCTGTACTCGCAGCATTTGCATTTCTCATAATAGATTCTTTAGTTTACTACTATAGCAACGGACTCTTGAAGGACTACCTGCAAGTAAATAGAGGTGAGCAAATGTTTAATTTAGAAAAATCTTTTATTTGTATACCTGCACTTGAGGCAGGGAACTCTGTCAATCGCCCTGGGCCGAGGCCAGTTCCTGGTCCGTCACCGAGTCCTAAACCGCCTCCTTCAGAGCTGCATCTGAAGCCCGCCCAGCCATGACAATCCTACCAGGGTCGCTCAAGTGTATCCGGTTCGGTGAATCGTACACGTATCTGCCGGCATTTTGAGCGACTACTTTTGGCCGTTTTTTGCCTGTCGCAAAGGGCTGTAAACAACCCAAAGCTACCTCACGGCTTGCCAAATAACGGACGCAGATGGAAAACGCGACATCACCCAAGTTGGGTTCAGGCTTCCTTTGCCACGGGCTTTACACTACCCCGTGTAGTACTTGTCCCAGAGCTTGTTCCGGAATCGCTTGCCCGGATCGACTTGCGCCTTGAGTGCGAACAGACGTCGCGCGTTGGGGTAGGCACGTGAGAACTGTTCCTGCGTGGCGTGCAGTTGGTAGGGCAGATAATAGGTGCCCCCAAGCGACAGCGCGGCGTTGATAAGTTTGCGCGTCCACACGCCAACTTCCTCGCGGTCGACCACGCCAACGCGTTGCCAGTAATAGAGTACGAAGGAAAACACTTCTTCGCGTGCCCAGGACAAAAACGAGTCGGGGTCGCCCTGAGCGTGCCGGATGGAGATATTAACGGCGTCAACGCGGTGCGCCTGTAGGATGGCGGCCATTTGCTTTACGAATGCATTGAACTGTGCCACCGGCACAAAATATTCCTGCAACGCGTAGGTACTGTTTCGGGTTGCGATAGGCCCAAGCGAGGCGACATCCGCACTGGCCTCGTAATTGCGCCGTACAACCGGGTGGTTGAGATAGCGCAGTGGATCGATCACATCTTTGCGAATCAGTGGGCCGCCGGGAAGCTTGGCCACACTCCACATGAGGGTCTGGTTGAATTTGTACGATTGCCCCGGCGCGACCAGCCTTTCTGCGACTGTCAACTCTTTGTCCGAGGCGCGCCAGGTGACGGAAGTGGCCTGGTCAAAGTAAGGGGGGGCCAGATCGGCGTTGTGCAGGATAGCCTGTTCGTTCCCGCGGACCTGGTCATTGAAAAAATTCGGGTAATCGGCAACTGACATGCGGTGTATCTGACGTTCCATCGTGACGTTGGACGCAAGGTCCAGTTCGACCTCAGTGATCACCCCCAGCGCACCATAGCCACCGATGGCAGCGTGGAACAGGTCGGCATTTGCGGTGCGGGACGCTTCTGCTACCGAACCGTTGGCGAGCACCAGTTGCAGAGAACGCACAGAGTTGATTACCGGGCCAGCGCCGACATAGCGCCCATGAGCATTGACCGACAGCGATCCGCCGACGGTGAAGTTGGCATAGCTCTGCATGATTTTTATCGAGAGGTCGTGCGGGTCTATGACCGACTGCAGGTCACGCCACCGCATCCCTGTTTGCACGCGTATGACCCTGTTCTCAGGCGAGTATCGGATTACCTGATTGAACTGACGCATGTCGAGGTGCAGGCTGTCTTCGGTGGCAATCTGTCCACCCATGCTATAGCGGCCACCACCGATACTGACCGGGCCTGACCACATAGCGAGCGCCTGTTGTATTTCGTCGGTGGTGCGCGGTGCGAACAGGTGATTAACCCAAATCGGATTGAGCAGCGTCACATCGTTAACCAAGACGCCCGATGGTGCCGCCCATAACGACCAAGGTGAAAGCACACTGACTGCAATCCCGGTCACGCCAGCCTGGAGTAGATTGCGCCGAGTGAGAATATGCGACGACTCTGAAGTGGAGTGCAGTTGCGTATAGTCGATCAATTGCGTTCCCTCGCTGTGAATCGAAAATAACGCGCGCATTCGGACTTCGAAGCAGACTCGCTGAATTGACGGTACACCGTTGCTACGGAACTCGGCCGAAATACTACAGAAGTGGACATTCGACCCAGGAGCCTGACGCTACTGCTTTGCCATCATCTTGTCCACTGCCCGCTTTTGGCCGATTTCAGCCCTTCCCCGAAGGGCAGATTTGGGTCGTCTTCTGCCGCTCATTACCAGGGAGGCGTGTTGGACAATGGGATGATGACCTGAAGGCAGAACGCGGCTCCGAAGCTGTCGAGCTTGGCTTTTGCACAGTGACATCCGGGTAGCCGATCTGCTACATATCGGCAAGTTGGACTTGATCTCTACCATTTGATTTTGCACTGTACATCGCGGTATCGGCACGCCGAATGAAGGCGTCAAACGATTCTGATGGAATCCACGTCGCAACGCCGAAGCTACAAGTCGCCTGTCCAATATCATCAAATGGTAGGGTGCTTATTAGAGCTCGAAGCTTTTCTGCCAGCAGCCTTGTATCGTTCAGTTCGGTATCCGGGCAGATCAATGCAAACTCTTCTCCGCCTGTTCTGCACAGTAGATCGGTTTTGCGTGTTGCCGAACGTATTCGTGTGCACAACGACTTCAGAACGTTATCACCACACTGATGGCCCCAGCGGTCGTTGATGTGTTTGAAGTGATCGACGTCAAACATGATCAGCGACAGAGGGCGGTATTGCACGTTAGCCTCGATGAGCAGGCGTTCCATCAATTCTTCGAAGTATCGGCGGTTATAGACTCCGGTCAGGTGATCGGTAATGTTCAACAAACGCAAGTCTTGCGTGCGTTCATCAACCAGCGAGAGGGCGCGGGCGCGCTGCGTAATTAGCAAGTACACCATCAAGGTCAGCAGCAGCGTCAACCCTGCTCCGAACACGATAATTAGGCTTATGGACAGTGCGTAGCTGTTGGCGACCAGAAATGTTGAGCTGGGTCTAAACTGGATCAAGTAATTTTGGTCGGCTACTTTCAGCAGCCGCTGCGCGTACAGCGCTGAAGGGGCAGCAGGGGCCGAGCTCTGATAAATGTTTTCCCCTTGATGCTGCGTGTCGATCAATGAAAGCGTCACGTTCAGTCGTTGCAGACTTGGTAATGGAATGCCTTGTTCCATTAAAGAAGCCAAGCGTACGGTGGAGACAACGAACCCCTGCAAATTATCATCGTTCAATGGAACCTCAGGGGACTCCTGGAATACAGGTGCGACAAAGAAAATCCCCGACTGCCCATTGGTCATTTTCAACGGTTCCGACACAACTATTTGACGTGTTTCTCGTGCCTTGCTCATCAAGGCCTGGCGACCCGTGCGAGCCAGAACATCCATGCCGGGTATGATCTTTACGTCATCGCGCTTCAATAAGTAGAGCAATATCCAGTGTTCCGGCCGGCTGGTGAGGGGGACTCTTTCGCCGGTGACGGGATTAATTTCATGATATGAAAAATCACTGGTGCCGTTGAGAAGCGCCTTAGCGCGAAACGCTTGGAGATCCTTCTCGAGAATCCTGGATACCCAGCTATAGGCTTCGTCCTCTCCAACTAGAGGCGTAACGAATCCCAGAAACTCCTTCTCAGTGACATCGTCGGCGTTGATAAAGAAACGCCTCACAACGTCTAGCTTCAAGACCTGAGTATTAAAGCGTCGTTGCAGGCGACTGAATCTTTCGTCGACCTCCAGTTGAAAAGCAACGCTAACGATACGCTGCTCTGATCCTACGAACAGAATCAGCACCAAGAACGTGACGGCCACCCCAGCTAGGCACACCAGACCGCAAAGGGTCACGTCTGATGCTTTGAGTGCGTTCTGACGAGTAGACATCATTTTGTGTTCCTTGCTCATCGCCAAAAACAGTGTGCAGTGACCTGGAGTACTTTTGGAGTATCGGCACGCTTGTCGTTATCTTTACAAATCAGGCGTTAGAGCAAGGGGTTTATATGAAGGATTCCATCCAGTTAACGGTTCAAATCTCGAACTGTCGTGGCAAATGGGTCTGCGAACAGTTATAGACACGTTCGCCGACCTTCCGCAGGCTTCGGCCGACAGGCATACGTCAGCCAGTCTGGCAGCGCTCAGGCGAGTCCAAGCTGGCGAATGGCAAAGTCGCGCAACCCGCTTTTATGGATCTCGCTCGACCGGCTGCTTTTGGCCGTTTTCTGCCCTTCGCGATGGGCATAAATCGGCCAGTAGCAGTCGTTCCCTCGCGTTAGGGTTGATACAGCGTCAGGCGGTCGCCGGTATCTTGTCTCCCGTCACCGCCGCAGTGACCGGGCGGAGCAGCCCGTGGCACAGGGTACCCTCGGCCACATTCTCCTACCGAATCCTCGATTCAAAAAACCACGCCACCGTGCGCATCCTGCATAACTTTAAGCGGACGACAGGTGCGGCCGCGCCGCAACACCACCCTAAAAATGTCAGACGCTTCCTCGTTTTTTTGAAAGATCTCACACGTTTAACGATGCGTGTTTAAAGACACCCACTGTTACGTCCTAACGGCTACAACGCCTTGCGTCGTTGCCTACGCGTGCGCCAGAATCCGCTGGCTTGTGCGGCTGTGGGGCGGGCTATATCGTTTCCCTGTCACTGAAAAACAGTGATCGGGTTTGGTAGCCCGCTTCGAAACAGTCGCATTGCGACACCTATGCAGTCTCTTCTTTTGGGACTCGACTTTATATGGTGGGCATGCGTGGGGCTCCTTCGTGAGCGCCGGGTTTCCCGTTTCGACCGGTCTACCAACCCACGTATGGCCGCCACTCTTCGTTTGGTAGCGAGGGTGATGGCTCCCCAATATTCGAAACCGGAGTTCCATCTATGTTCAAAGTTACACCTAACCCACCGGAACCGGACACCGATCCGGCATCCCCGTACGAATCCCTCGACTCAAAAAAATTCCACGAAGCCGCCGAGCGCGCCCTCAATTTCTACCTCAACCCGGCAGCGATTATGAACAACACCCCACGCAAACCCAGCACCATGTACATGGTTGCGCCGGATGTCGGCCACGAAGCCTTGCTGGTTCAAACGTGTGAGAACCTGGCCTCGGCCAGTGTCATGGCCAGTGATATTGCTGCATTGGTGGAGGGCACCCACCGCAATACCCTGCTGGCGCTTCAGCAGGTCATCATGCTGGCGGAACTGGCGGTGAATCGAATGTTGGATAACTTCGTTCCACCCAAGTAATCACTCAGCCCTTTACCGAGAGGCTTGCCCCTCGGTAAAGGGCTTTGATAGTTGCAATGCGAAGGGCACAAATTTTCCTTCAAAAGCGCCAACGGTGACATGGTCACCAAACAGATCACGCGCTGGGGCTGCTCCGCAACCTAACGGGAGCAAGCTCCCTTGCCACAAAAGCATCTCCTTTTGGCGACTCTCGCGAATCATCTGCACTGAATCCTGCCCATAAAAAGGCCCAGGGAACGAATTTATTTTTCCGTTCGCTTATGGAAAATAAATCCGTCCATTTTTTATATTCACTATCATTAAAATAAATTCGGCCACAGTAGCGACCGAAACTTAATCTTCGTATTCATGAGTCACATGCAAGCCGAAGACATAGTTGCCACAATGGAAATCGCTTCATCTAAGCATCTGCGATATCGATCTAGTTAATACCCATAAAACAACAAAGCACCTCACGCATGGATAGCACACTAATTAAAATCTGATTAACTTTTCCACTCCCCCTTCGCCATTCGTCGTCACGCAGAAGAAAAAATTCAACTTTCTCGAAAGCGGATGACTCCCACTAATACAGCCATTACGGCGGTGGATACATTTCCTGATTGATTGACGATTGCTGATAGGAGATTGTAATGAACTACGAAGATCGCGATACCTATGGCATGTACAAAACCAACCTCCTACGAGATACCGACTCCGAGGAACAGGGGCCTGGCCCGGACCTGATGGGGGCAGACACGCTCATTGGCAATGATGTTTATAACCATAATGAAGAAGACTTGGGGGATATTAAGGAAATCATGCTGGATGTTCGCAACGGTAGAGTGAGTTATGCCGTTCTGTCTTTTGGTGGCTTTCTTGGCATGGGAGAAAAACTGTTTGCGGTACCTTGGAATGCATTAACACTCGACACAGTAAATAAGCGCTTCGTCCTGAATGTAGAGAAAGAACGCTTGGAGAATGCACCAGGTTTTGACAAGGACAATTGGCCTAATATGGCCGACGAGACTTGGGCAACAGAAATCCATTCTTTCTATGGAACTAAACCTTTCGATTACGATACTGTTCAGAGACGAAATATCGACCAAATCTAACTGCTATATCCGAAATGAAGAGTGATGCGCGCTGAGCAAACAACGACCTATTAAGATTGGTCGTTGGGGGTGCCAAACCCTAAGGCGCGCATTACGGTGAAAAAAGGTTTTGTCGGCAGAAAACCATTCCCCACAAAAAAGCCCACTGACCGTCACCGATCCAGTGGGCTTTCCGATTACGCTTCTACTTACAAAGCCATATCCGTCGCAGCATTAGCCTTCGGCGCCTTGGCCGGAGCGGCCGGAGCAGCAGCCGGAGCCGCCACCTGCCCCATCGCCGGCGGCGGAGTCAGCTCCAGCACCTTGGAGGTGTAAGCCCACTCTTGAGCCACTTTCTCAGGGCTGCTGTTCAGCTGCGTGCCATAGCTAGGCACGATCTGGTGCAGCTTTTCCTGCCAGGCTGGCGAGGCAACCTTGTCCTTGAACACTTTCTGCAGCACGGTCAGCATGATCGGTGCGGCAGTCGATGCGCCCGGCGATGCGCCCAGCAGGCCGGCGATGGTGCCGTCTGCGGAAGCAACGATCTCGGTACCCAGTTTCAGCACGCCACCGGCAGCTTCATCACGCTTGATGATTTGCACGCGTTGGCCGGCTTGCCACAGGCGCCAGTCTTCGGCTTTGGCGTTAGGGAAGTATTCTTTCAGGGCGTTGAGGCGGTCTTCGTCAGACAGCATCAGTTGGCCTGCAAGGTACTCGACCAGCGGGTATTCCTTGATGCCGACCTTGGTCATTGGCCACACGTTGTGCGTGGTGGTGGTGGTCAGCAGGTCCAGGTACGAGCCTTCTTTGAGGAACTTGGTGCTGAAGGTCGCGAATGGGCCAAACAGGATGACGCGCTTGCCGTCCAGAACACGGGTGTCCAGGTGCGGAACCGACATTGGCGGTGCGCCAACGGAGGCTTTGCCGTAGGCCTTGGCCAGGTGTTGTTCGGCCAGGGTCGGGTTTTCGGTCACGAGGAACGAGCCACCAACCGGGAAGCCTGCGTATTCCTTGGCTTCAGGAATGCCGGACTTCTGCAGCAGGTGCAGTGCACCGCCGCCCGCGCCGATGAAGACGAACTTGGCGTCGGTTTCGGTTTTGGTGCCGTCTTTCAGGTTTTTGTAGCTGACGCGCCAGCTGCCGTCTTCGTTCTTGGTGATGTCTTGCACTTCGCTAGACAGTTTCAAGTCGAACTTCGGCGTGGTTTGCAGGTGCGCGACGAACTGGCGGGTGATCTCGCCAAAGTTCATGTCGGTGCCGAGCGGGCTCCAGGTGGCCGCGACTTTCTGGTTCGGGTCACGCCCTTCCATCATCAGCGGAACCCACTTCTTGATCACAGCCGGGTCTTCGGAGTACTGCATGCCGGCGAACAGCGGGCTCGCTTGCAGGGCTTCGTAGCGCTTCTTCAGGAACTTGATGTTGTCATCGCCCCACACAAAGCTCATGTGCGGAGTGGAGTTGATGAACGAACGCGGGTTCTTCAGCACGCCTTGCTGAACTTGCCAGGCCCAGAACTGACGGGAGATCTGGAAGGCTTCGTTGATTTCAACGGCTTTCGGGATCTGGACGTTGCCCTTGTCGTCTTCCGGGGTGTAGTTCAGCTCGGCCAGGGCGGAGTGACCGGTACCGGCGTTGTTCCAGCCGTTGGAGCTTTCCTGGGCGACGCCGTCGAGGCGCTCGACCATTTCCATCGACAGACCAGGTTCCAGCTCATTAAGCCAGACACCCAGCGTTGCACTCATGATGCCGCCGCCAATGAGCAGCACATCGACTTTCTTTGCCTCTTCCGCGTGAACGGACGTGATCCCCATCGACAAAGCCAGCCCCAGCAGGGCCGTGTTCAGTTTCTTAAACATCTGTAGCACCTATGATAAACGCCATCCGCCCCCAATCCTCAACATGAGCAACCCAAGAGTACGGGTACGCAGGCAGCGTGCCGTGGGTTCCTGCACTTACAAGGATTTGAAGGTGGGCACACAAGGCCGACGTGTCTCCATCGACCTCAGTTATATGTCCCTCGTGCACTGACTTTTTATCATTATTGGCTCAGTTACTTGAGCGACATTGATTCTGTCTGCACGTCTGTGGACGTGCGAACTGAATAAGTCAAACCAAGTTAGTGCGACAGAATATCACGCCTCGGCCAGCCTGCGCGCCCGAAAGGACTCAACAGTCTAGTCGGGACGAGACCCGCGCCCGGGGTCTTTGCTCAAACGATCCAGCACAAACGCCTTGGCGTTGCGCGTCATCTGGTCGAGGTGCCGGTCGCGCTGCTTCTCTGCATCGATCATCGCCCGCTTGCCGTGTTTCTGCAGCAGATACGTATGTATCTGCCGCACCTCCAGAGAACTGTAGATCGATGTGACATCCAGTAAGCCCATCAAGCCTTCGGTGCCGTGATCACGGGTGTTCATCAGCACCTGAGTGCCGCGCACGCCCAGCACTTGAAAGCCCATCGATTCGAACCAGGGCACCTTGGCCACGGTGCAGGTCAGTTCCGCATGCGGGTAGCGGCCGAGCATGTCTTGCAGCATCGCCCGGGCGACACCCCGCCGCCGATGGCTGGCCTGAACCGCCATATAGGCCACGCCGCACGCCTGGGGATCGTCCTTGACTGGCAGGTACAGCAGAAAGCCGATGACCGTCTCGGGGTCTTCGTCATCCGTTGCAACGATCAGTTCGACAGCAATGCCTTTGGCGCCACTGAGCGCTTCGAGGTAGAGATGAACCTCATAACCCACCGCGTATTGATAGACGTTGTACAACGGGTTGCTCGGCGCGATACCCACCATGCTGATGTCGGTCAGATTGTCGACGACCATCTGCAGGATCTGGCTGTTGATGGGCTCCGGGCACGGGGTGGCAAAGTGGGTGAGCTGGGGCATTGCGTTGTTGACTCCGGGTTAAGGCTTACTGAGCATCAGCCCCGCTATTGTCACAGATCGAGCCCCCTACAGGAAAATCACCGCTCGGGCGCGACGATGCGGAATCGGATGTTGATGTCGTTGGAGACAACCTTGTCGGCCCACTCCCCTTCCCCGATGTTGAAGTCGCTGCGTTTAACAATGATGTCGCCATCGAAGATCCCGATGGCATGTTCCGGCTTCAACAGCACCTTCACCTGCAACTCGCGCGTCATGCCCCTGAGCGTGAGATTGCCGGTGATCAGGTAGCGGTGGTCGCCCAGTGCTTCCACCCCGGTCGATTCAAAGGTCGCCACCGGATACTTCGCAGTATTGAACCAGGCAGGTTTTTGCAGCTCGCTGTTGGCATCGCTGGCCCCGGCGTCGATGCTGGCAAGGTCGATGGTCAGCCTGGCGTGGGCCGCGGTGGGGTTCGTGGTGTCGAAATCGAGCGTGGCGTCGAACTTGCCGAAGGTGCCATACGCCCTGGAGCCGAACTGGTTATAAGTGAACGAGATCTTGCTGGCGGTGGTGTTCACCTGGGTGTATTCGACGGCGTGGGCGCAGGGCAAAGTGCCGACCAGGAGGATGGCGAGCAATGCGGCGAAACGCGGGAATCGAGGGGGCATGGGATTCTCCGGTTGAAGCGCCCTTCAGGGATTGAAGTACCGCACCGACGTGGCTGCGATAGCTGGACTTAAGCAAATAATCGTTGGTTACGCTAGGTGCTGGGTTAAATGCGATCTGTAGCAGCTGTCGAGCCCCAGCGAGGCTGCGTTCGGCTGCGAAGCAGTCGTGAATCCGGCTGACGTGGTCTGCCTGACGTACTCCAATCTTTGATTTTACGACTGCTGCGCAGCCGAACGCAGCCTCGCTAAGGCTCGACAGCTGCTACAACGAACGCAGCCTCGCTGGGGCTCGACAGCTGCTACAGCGAACGCAGCCTCGCTAGGGCTCGACAGCTGCTACAGCTGCTACAGCCGAACGCAGGCTTCGACAGCTGCTACAAGGATTGCGTAACGGCTTTTTACGAATAAGCCCCAATCATCCACTTCACTTTTTCCAGCGCCTCGCGCAATGCGCCCATTTCCACTGAGCCCAGCGCCAGGCGAAATGCATGGGGGACGTTGACTGAGGTGGCAAACGGTTCGGCGGTGGAAACCGACACATTTTCCCGCATCAATGCCATGGCGATCTGGTCGGCCCTTGCGTCTTCCGACAATGGCAGCCAAAGAAAATACGACGAGGGATGGCGAATGCAGCGCAGCCCCGCCAGTACCTCAGCGGCCACGGCTTGCCTGGCTTGCGCGTCCTGACGCTTCTCAGCTTCCAGTTGCATGACGGTGCCGTCGTCGAGCCATGCGGTGGCAATCGCCGTCATCACGCCTGGGGTATTCCAGGTGGTCGCTTTGATCGTGCGCTCCAGCGCGGACACGTGTTGAAGAGGGGCGACGACGAAGCCGACGCGCAATCCGGTGGCCACACTCTTGGAGAGCCCCGACACGTAAACCGTCCTCTCGGGGGCGAGTACCGCCAGCGGCGCGGGGGGATTTTCCGCCAGGAAGGCGTAAGCGGCGTCCTCGATGATCAGCAGCCCATACCGGCGCGCAATGGTCACCAGATACTCGCGTTGATCGGCACTCATCACCCATCCCAGCGGATTGTGCAGGGTCGGCATTGTGTACACGGCCCGCACGCGCCTATGCCGGCACAGACTTTCCAGCGCCTGCAGATCAGGCCCGTGATCGAGCACGGGAATGGGCACGATTTCGAGGTGCAGTGAGTCGGCCAGGGCTTTGAATCCTGAATAGGTCAATGCATCCGCCGCGATCACGTCACCGGGTTGCAACAGCGCCATCATCGTCACGGCCAGCCCCTGCTGGGCACCGGTGACGATCAGCACCTGCTCCGCCTCAACGGTCAAGCCCCGGACGCGCAAATGGCGCGCCACAGAGGCGCGTTCATGCGGGCGCCCCGCATGTGGCTGGTAGCGCAGCAGCGATTCCAGATCGCCGGCCGATGCGAGCTGACGCAGGGCATTTCGCAGCAGTTCTGCCTGCCCGGGAAGCGCCGGATAGTTGAAGTTCAGGTCCGTCATGCCAGCGGCAACGCTATGCTGGTCGATACCCTGGCCGGGCGACCACGAGGTTTCCCTGACGAACGTCCCCCGCCCCAACTCCCCGCTGACCAGTCCCATGGCTTCCAGCTCCGCATAGACCCGAGAGGCCGTTACCAACGCAAGGCCTTCCGTTGCCGCCAACTGGCGGTGGGTCGGAAGGCGCGTACCTGGCAACAGTCGTCCTGAGCGGATGTCCGCCGCAAATGTGTCCACCAGTGACTTGTAGCGTGAACGAGGCATGCGCAAGTGTATCCATGACAATATTTTGATTGTATTGAGTTTCATCCATACGATGCCTCCCATGCAACCTGCATAAAGGGAATCCTCAATGGAACGCACATCGAACCTGCAAACTCACACCATGGAAAAGACTGCGAGCGGATGGCTCAACGGCTTCATTGGCGTGCTCATTTTCAGCGGTTCACTGCCCGCGACACGGGTGGCCGTTCTGGAATTTGAGCCGGTCTTCTTGACTGTTGCCCGGGCGAGTATCGCTGCCATTTTGGCGCTGTGCATGCTGCTGCTTTTCAACGAAAAACGGCCGGCCAAAAGTCAGCTTTTCTCCCTGGCAATCGTGGCTCTGGGCGTTGTTTTGGGATTTCCGCTGCTGACTGCACTGGCACTGCAATATGTGACGTCTGCGCATTCCATCGTCTTCGTCGGCCTGTTGCCACTGGCCACGGCAGCCTTCGGTGTCTGGCGCGGTGGCGAGCGTCCCCGGCCGGTTTTCTGGTTTTTCTCGGTGCTGGGAAGCCTGCTGGTGGTGGGGTTTGCCATCTCCCAAGGCCTGACCGCTTCTGCGGCAGGGGACATTCTGATGTTGCTGGCCATCCTCGCCTGCGGACTGGGCTATGCAGAAGGCGCGAAGCTTTCAAGAACACTGGGCGGCTGGCAGGTGATTTCCTGGGCCCTGGTGCTGTCGTTGCCCGTCATGATCCCGCTGACCTGGTTCCTGGCCCCGCCTTCGCTCTCGGGAATCACCCTGCCCGCCTGGTTCAGCCTGGCTTACGTCTCGCTGTTCAGCATGTTTCTCGGCTTCGTGTTCTGGTACCGCGGGCTGGCCCAGGGCGGGATTGCCGCCGTCGGTCAGCTTCAACTGCTACAGCCGTTTTTTGGCCTGGCGCTGGCGGCCACGCTGCTGCACGAGCAAGTCAGCCTTGGCATGTTGGGTGTAACCGTTGCGGTGATTCTTTGCGTGGTCGGCGCACGCAAATTCTCGAAATAGACGGTTCAGAAACCGACTGCTGGTCGGCCTCTGAGCCACAGGAATACTAACCTTTTAAGGTAAGGCCTGAATCTGTTGTGGTGGACCGGCCTCCGAGATGTTCCCGGCCCACCGCCGTACTGGAAAGGAGGAATGAAAAATGGCCAATTTAGAGAAAAAAATGCCGGTGCACAGCGACGACGAAAAAACCGATCAGCCACCGCTGGCGACAGACCCTTGGCGTCCTCTGGAAAAACTGCGCCAGCAGGTCGATCACCTGTTCGAAGACTTCAATCGTGGTTCGGGGCTGATGCCTTTCCGGCGTGGGCTGTTCGATGTCGAACCCTTCTGGAGTCGGGAATTTATCGGCCGCAATTTGCCTGCGGTAGACATCACCGAGAAAGATAAAAGCTTCGAAATCACCGCTGAGTTGCCTGGCATGGATCAGGAAAATATCGACATCACGTTGTCCAACGGCAATCTGATCATCAAGGGTGAAAAGAAAGAGGACAAGGAAGAAAAAAGTAAGGGCTATCACCTGTCAGAGCGTCACTATGGCTCCTTCCAGCGGGCATTCAGCCTGCCCAAAGGCGTCGATGCCGACAAGATCGAAGCGAATTTCAGCAAAGGCGTGCTGAGTATCTCGCTGCCGAAGAAGCCCGAAGCCATGAACGCGGACAAAAAGGTGCAAATCAAATCCAGCTGAATCGCCCTTCACGCAACAGAAAGCCCCTTACCGGGAAACCGGTAAGGGGCTTTTTTTGTTTCGTGAAAGAGACTGGCAGGACCTGTCAGTCGACCTGGGGCAATGGCTTGATGATCGTCAGACTGCAGGGTGCCCGGTTCAATACGCTTTCAGCCGTACTGCCGATAAAAATATCGATCCCGTGATGGTAGGTTGTCCCCAATACCACCATATCGAAAGCATGTTGTTCTGCGAAATGTGCGATCACCTCAGAAGGGATGCCGGGCAGCAGATGTCGCTGCTGTTTTTCGATTCCGTAGCGTTCGGCAAGCACCTCAAAGGCCTCCAGCTGAGCATCGATGACCGCATCTCGCAAACTGCCATCGAGTGTCGCTGTCGGCACGTTCACCTCAGACTCCCCCAACTCCGACCAGCCGTCGACGTTGAGCAAGTGCAAGGTGGCGCCGCAGGATTCAGCCAGCGTCGAGGCGAGGTCGAGAATCCGGTCATTAAGCCCTTGGGTCATCGCCTCCAGATGGGACAGGTCGATGGTGGCAAGTATGCTCAATGGGTTTGGATTTGCGGCATCGGTGACCAGGTGCAAAGGCGCCGGGCAATCACGTAGCAATTGCCAGTCCAGAGGTCGGTGGAAGGCGCGGTCCAGTGCCGACACGCGGTGTGTGTCCTTGATCACCAGGTCCGCATGGAAGTCGTTCACATACTCAAGCAGATGCGCCAGGCTCGGTCTGGCCCAGACCACTTCAGTGGTCACCTGCAACCCTTCGCATCGTTGAAACCGTGCTTGCTGCTCCAGCCAGTGACGATGCACCTGCAAGTAACCTTCCCGCGCCTGGGCCATCGCGTCGTGATCGAACAAGCCGGCCACCGCCAGTGCCTGAACATGATCGAAAGCGACAATGTGCAACATTGCACCGGTTGCACAGGCCAAGGCTCGCGCCCGATCGAAAGCCGGTGTATGGACCATTTCGGTCGGGGCAATCAATAGCAGACGTTGAATTTTCACCTCTACTCTCCTTGCAACATCCTGCCGGGTTTGATCGCCAGCACACTGCAAGGCGCCCGATGCAACAGCTGTTCGGCAGTGGTTCCCAATAGCTTGTTCAACCCCGTGTGCTGCACCGTTCCCATCACAATGACATCGGTGTGGTGATCTTCGGCAAACTTGCAAATACTCGACAACGGCGCACCCTCGATGAAGTGGCGACATTCCGTTGGCACGCCATGGCGTTCAGCCAACGCCGCAAATGCCTCGTGTTGCGCTACTCCCAATGCTTCGTAAATACCGGTGGCCAAAGGGAGCGCGCCCACCCCCATGTCCTGGGCATACACAGCCGTCCAGTCATACACATGCACCAACTCAATCCGGGCTTCACACAGTTCAGCCAGTTTCGTGGCGGCGTCGATAATCTGGTCATTGAACACCAAGTCCTGGTCTTCGCTACGCAAGACATCGACGATGGCCAGCACGTTGCGTGGCCGCGGGTTCAGGGCGTTGGTCACCAGATGTACCGGCACCGGACAGTCGCGCAACAACTGCCAGTCCAGTGGCGTGAAAAACACCCGCTTCAACGCCGACTCCTCATGGGCGTCCTTGATGATCAGGGCCAGCGACATCTCGTTGACGAAGTGCAGGATTTCCTCGTAAGGGTGCTGCACCCACACCACCTCGCTGGTAGCGTCGACGCCGTGTTTTTTCATCAATTCGGCTTGTTCGGCAAGCCATTGCCGATGGGTTTGCAAATAACCGTCCCGGGCCAGGGCAATTTGCTCGGGGGCAAACAGGCCCGCGACTGCCAGGGCCTGCAAATAATCGAAGGCCACGATGTGCAACGGCAATTGCATCGCGCGGGCCAACATCGCGGCCCGATCGAACGCCGGAGTACGCGTCATGGCTGAAGGAGCGATCAACAGTAAACGCTGTGTCTGTGACATAGGGCACCTCGGCACACGGCCATCTCGATGCAGTGGGTAGAACCACAGAGTGAGCGCTTCAGAATCGGAGGATTTGATCTTTGTCAGCTATAGGGTCGACTGCTCCCCGGGATCGTCACTTTGCTGGAAGCGAACCCGCAAACGGCTCTACTGCGCAACCTGCCACACGTCGGGCTGCCTGTTGCATCACTCGCCAGGTTGATAAAGATCAATCCCGATCCCCCGGTCAGTGACAGGATAAAACGATGGCCTCGGTGCCCAAACGCATGGGTGTCATGGAGCAATGGTGTTTCTGCAATTTTGACGGGAGTTTTGTCATGTCTGAGCAATTACGCTTCATGCTGGTCGTCTCGCCGCTCATGGAAAACAGCCCTGCGTTCGACCGCGCCGCCGCGTTGGCCAAAGCCTGGGGTGCGGCCCTGCACATCGTCGCTTTCGATTACCTGGAAGGTTTGGCAACGGCCAGCCTGGTCAATGAACAAGTGGTGGAGCAGATGCGGCTCGGGTATGTCGAGCGCCATCGCCAATGGCTCGAAGAACAGGCTCGTCCCTTGCGTAAAATCGGTGTGCCCGTCACCACTGAGGTGGTTTGGGTTGAAAGACCGTTGCAGGAAATCCTCGTTCATCTCAAAGAACAGCCGATGGCCGTCCTGATCAAGGCTCTGGAGTACGAGTCGCTGCTGTCACGGATCATGTTCACGCCCCTGGATATTCATCTGCTGCGCGAATGCCCGGTGCCGCTGCATTTTGTCAGCCATGTGCAGCACGCTTTGCCACGCAAGATCGTCGCCGCGGTCGACCCCTTCCATAGCGATACTCAGTTTAAGGATTTCAACGACAGGATTCTGCGCGAGGCGTCAAAACTGGCGAGTACCTGTAACGCCGAGCTCGACGTTATCTATGCCCATGACCTGTCATCGATCAGCGCGGACGAGTTCGATTTCAACAACGCTTCGACGTTTTTCTCCCCAGGCAAAGCCAAGACACTGTTCGACGCACAGGCCGATGCTTTCCGCGAACTGGCCGAGCGCAACGGTATTGCGCCGGAGCAACAACACATGATCATGGGCAACCCGGCCAAGGTCCTTACCCATTACGCCGATGCCTACAACGTCGACGTGATTGTCATGGGCCGGGTCGGCCACCGTGGCATGGGCCGATTGGTGGGCAGCACCGTGGAGCATCTGCTGTACAAAATGCCGTGCAGTGTATGGGTGGTTTCCCCCGAGGATCTGTAGAGGCACGTTGCGACAGCGCTCGGTCATTACTGCCGGGCGCTGAGCCGCGCCATGAAGCTCAGGACAATTTTTGGCACAGGTCCTTTTCTTGCCACGGGCTTCTCAAACGCAAAACAAGCTTGCGCAATTCACTGAACCAGAAAACAGTGCTGGCCATTGCAAAACAAAGTCCCCACTGACTCAACGTCAACGCACTCGTGCCGAAAGCCCTATTGAGCGGTGACCAGTGCACCACTGCAATTTGCAAGATCATCGCCAGGACAATTGCACCCCAGAGCCACTGGTTGGCGAACAATCCGATGAATGCACTGGCCGACTCCGAGCGAGCACTCAGCGCATTGAACAGTTGCGCCAATACAAGGACCGTAAAACAGGCAGTACGGGCCAGAACCAGCGACTCATTACCCGGTATCAGGCCACCGGGCAGCATCCAGTCGATCGTCAGCAAACTCGCCAACGCCATCACCAGACCGACCTGGAGCACGCCAACCCACATGTTTGTATCGATGATTCGATCCGTTGGCTTGCGCGGGCTGCGTGTCATCACATCCTCACTGTGCGGATCAAGCCCCATCGCGATGGCAGGCGCCGCATCAGTAATCAGGTTGATCCATAGAATCTGCGTGGCCAGCAGCGGCAGAATGATCCCGCCCTTCTCATCAACCAGGCCGATGATGCCGGCACCGACGACGGCAAGAAAAACCGTTAGAACTTCCCCCATATTGGAAGACAGCAAGTAACGAAGAAACTTGCGGATATTGTCCAGAATCCCGCGCCCTTCGCGAACCGCCAGCACAATGGTTGCGAAGTTATCGTCAGCCAGAATCATTTTTCCCGCCTGCCTGGTCACCTCCGTTCCGGTGATGCCCATGGCAATGCCGATATCGGCTGACTTCAGTGCCGGTGCATCGTTCACACCATCCCCGGTCATCGCCACCACATGCCCCTGCGCCTGAAGCGCATCGACAATCCTCAGCTTATGTGAGGGGGCCACGCGTGCATAAACAGATGTCGATTTGACCGCCTCGGCCAAGGCCGCATCGTCCAGCTTATCCAGGTCGGCACCGGTCAACGCCCCGGCGCCGGCCTGGATGATGCCCAGATCCTCGGCGATGCGGGCAGCCGTTCGCGGATGGTCGCCAGTGATCATAATGATGCGGATGCCTGCCCGACGGGCCTCGGCAATGGCCGGTGCGACTTCTTCGCGCGGTGGATCACTGATGCCGACCGTCCCGATGAAAACAAGCGCTGTCTCAAGGGATGGACCGGCCGTGACATCCTCCTCGGGTGACAAAGGACGGTACGCCACGGAAAGCGTGCGCAAGGCCGCACCCGACAACTCATTCACATCGGCCACGGCTTTGGCACGCAGGTCGTCGGTCAGCGGCACGACATCCATGCCGACTTGAACCTGTGTGCAATGTTGCAGAAGCACATCCGGCGCGCCCTTGCTGATCAGCAGTCGCTCATCGTTGCGCTCATGGTCGATGACCAGGGCCGACATCATTTTTCGATCGGAGGTAAAGGGTATTTCAGCCACGCGCTCGAAGCGTTCCCTGCTGCGTGCCGGGGCATCAAGCTTGCGCTCCGCGACCAGAAAGGCGCCCTCGGTCGGATCGCCTTGAATCACCCAGGTACCATCTTCCTGCTGCGTGAGCGCGGCATTGCCAGCCAGGCTTCCGCCACGCAACAACAGCACATTTTCGCTGTGCACCGGGCCGCCGCTCATGGGCAGGTCCTGGTGATGAATCTGCCCCTGCGGGGCGTAACCGACACCGCTGACCACCCCTTTGCCTGATGCCGTCATGGTCTGCTGGATGGTCATTTCGGAACGGGTCAGCGTGCCGGTCTTGTCGGTGCAGATGACCGATGCAGATCCCAAGGTCTCTACTGATGACAGGCGTTTGATGATGGCTTTGTTGCGGGCCATCCGCAGCATGCCGAATGCGAGCACCAGTGATAGAACTGCAGGCAGCCCCTCCGGCACCGCGGCTACCGCAAGAGATACACCCAGCAGAAGAACCCGCAGCACATCGTCGACCGTGTGAACATCCGTGAGCATCAGTACCGCCGCAACGACAACCGCAGCGATCAGCAGAATAGCGATGCCCAGCATCCGCCCTATTGCGCGCACTTCCTTTTGCAGAGGCGTCACCTCTTCGGGCGTGACATCCAGCAGATGAGCGATCCCCCCGACTTCAGTCGCCATACCGACGGCAGTGACGACGCCAAGCCCCGTACCCTGGGCGATGGCTGTGCCTTTGAACACCATATTGGAACGCTCTGCCAAAGGCACTTCGGCGCTCGAACACGTTGTGTTTTTCGAGACGGCTTCACTCTCTCCGGTCAGCGATGCTTCCAGTACCTGCAAGGCATTGGCCTGAATAAGACGAGCATCGGCGCCCACCGAATCGCCCTCGGCCAACACCAGCAGATCGCCGATCACCAGTTGCTCGCTGGGGATACGCGTCAAAGCCCCATCGCGGATGATGGAAGAAGTGGTTTGAGTCAGTTTGGCCAACGCCGCAACAGCTCGCTGTGAGCGGGTTTCCTGGAAAAACCCGAGGAACGCATTAGCCAGCACAATCAGGGTGATGACCAACGCATCGACCGGCCAATCGCGGCTATCGCTCAGGAACCAGATGGCCAAGGTGATAGCCACTGCGACGAGCAGCAGATACACCAGCGGATCCTGAAACTGCGCCAGCAGATAATGCCAGGCGGGTTTGACCGGTTGAACCCGTAGCACATTGGGCCCGTCTCGGTTCAGACGGGCTTGGGCTTGTGCATTGGATAGGCCCAGGCAGATGTCAGTGTCCAACTCACGGGCAATCGTCCCCACGTCTTCAAGGTGTGGGCGAGCGATAGTGTGGCTGCCAGATTCAACTGTCTTGCTCATCTTATCCCCGGCCCTTTGCCGAAACACCGGCCAAGAAATTTACGGTCAGAGTGCTGAGTTTGAGGGCTGATCGACGGGGGTCAATTCAACACTGTCGCGGTACTCCGGCACCGAAACCGACCAGCCCAGTTCCAGACTGATACGCCGGCGCAGTACATCCGAGGCATTCGGTTCCCCGTGCACCACATAGGTATGTTTCGGCGGCCGTTTGAACCCGCGCAACCACTGCATGATTTCATCTGCATCGGCATGCGCGGACAGGGTTTCCATCGGTATCACCTCGGCCCGGATCGGCACGTCTTTGCCATGGATACGCACCGATGGAGCACCGGCGACGATCTGCGCACCGCGAGTACCGCCCGCCTGGAAGCCCGGCACCAGCAGCGTATTCAACGGGTTGGGTGCCAGTGCCTTGAGGTGATGAAGTACCCGTCCACCGGTGGCCATGCCGCTGGCGGCGATGATCACCGCCGGGGTGCGTTGCCGGTCCAGTTCGATAGAGTCTCGGGTCGAGCGCACGAAATGCGCGACATGGCACATGCCTTCGCACTCCTGCAGTGACAGCCGGTGCTCACTGCGAAAACGCTGATACAGGCGCGTGACATCGGTCGCCATGGGGCTGTTGAGGTAGATCGGCAGGTCCGGGATCGCCCGCTTCTGGACAAGCCTGTACAGGTAATACATCAGCAATTGTGCACGCCCGACCGCAAACGATGGCACCAGCGTGATGCCGTGGCGCAAAGCAGTGCGGGTGATGACCTGCGCCAGTTGCTCCTCCGGGGACTCAACAGGGTGCTGTCGGTCACCGTAGGTCGACTCCACCAGCAGGTAATCGGTCTGCTCGATGATTTCCGGGGCGAACATCAATGGATCGTTCGGCCGCCCCAGGTCCCCGGAGCACACCAGCGTCATGCCATCAGCCACCACTTCCACGGTGGCGGCGCCCAATATATGTCCGGCGCAGCGCAACAGAATGCTCATCCCCGGCACAATCTCGACCCGGTGGTGCAACTCCACCGGCCGCAACAGTTTCAGCGCTTGCTCGGCGTCTTGCTCGGTATAAAGCGGCAGCGCCGGGGTGTGTTTGGAGAAGCCGTGGCGGTTGGCAAACTCGGCCTCCTCTTCCTGCAAGCGGCCACTGTCACGCAGCAGGATTTTCACCAGTTCACAGGTCGCGGGCGTGGCATACACCGGCCCGCGATAACCGTTGCGCACCAACACCGGTAAATAGCCACTGTGATCCAGATGGGCATGGGTCAGCACGATAGCGTCGAGGTCGCGAACCGGTACCTGGAAAGGGTCCCAGTTGTGCAAACGCAGTTGCTTATAGCCTTGGAACAAACCGCAATCGATCAGCACATGGTGGTCGTGATGTTCCAGCAGGTACTTGCTGCCGGTCACCGTGCCCGCCGCACCGAGAAATGTCATTCGCATCGTCACTTCCTCAAACCAGGTAACGCTTTACCTGACGGACAAACGCTTATCCATGGTTTTCCCCTCGGTTCATCGCGACAGGGAAGTGTCAGGCTGTGATGAACAGTATCTGGGGTTATCGCCGTGGGGCTCTGACTTTTGTCAATTAATGACCGGCTAGTGATAGCCGGACGCACTCACAGAAGCCTTGTTGATTTAGCTCAATGTCTTGACCTCGTTCACGTGTAAAAAAAACTGATCGGGCCAGGCTTGCGTCCGTTGTCATCCACGCATCAGACAGAGGGCATCACCATGAGCGACTTGAGTTTGCGTCAACATATTCTGGAAGAGCTTGAATTCCAGCCTGGTATCGATGCTGCCAACATCGGTGTGACCGTGGACAACGGCGTCGTCACGCTCTCCGGGCACGTCAAGAGCTACTTGCAGAAAATCAACGCAGAACGCGCGGTAAAAAGCATCAAAGGCGTACGCGCATTGGCCGAAGAAATTCAGGTCAGACCGGAGAAAAACGCTGGCACGGCGGATGACACCATCGCAGCCCGGGCCTTGAACATCATCGCGTGGAGCTCCGACATTCCCGAGGAAGACATCGAAATCACGGTGCAGAACGGGTGGGTCACCCTGGAAGGCGAAGTGGACTGGCAATACCAGAAAGAAACCGTGGAGCGGGCCGTGCACAAATTGTCGGGAGTGGTGGGCATAGACAACCGGCTGACCCTTCGTGCGCGGGTGAATGCGGTCGATGTCCAGCAGCGTATCGAAGAGGCCCTCAAGCGCAATGCCGAAGTCGATGCCAAGGGGATCCATGTCAAGGTCGAAGGCGACGTCGTGAAGCTTGAAGGCAGGGTTCATTTGTGGCGCGAACGCAAGATAGCGGAACGTGCAGCCTGGTCGGTGCCCGGTGTGAGGCAGGTTGAAGATCATTTGCTACTCGCCTGAGTCAACGACCTGGGAAAATCGTGGGTCGCACCGACCGCGTTTCACTGGAGGTGCATGATGATCGCGGTCACGTTGATCAACACCTTGGCGGTGGTCATCGCAGTGGTGATCCACTACGAATGCCTGTTGCGCCTCAACGACTGGTTGCCGAGGCTTAAACTCTGGAGCCGTTTCAGGATCGTCGTCGGGGTGTTCGGTGCCCTGACGGCCCATGCAATAGAGGTGTGGTGCTTCGCGCTGGTCTATTACCTGATGGTGCGCTCAGACGAATGGGGCAACTTGACGGGAAACTTCGATGGCTCGCTGATGGACTGCGTGTACTTTTCATTCACCACTTACACGACAATCGGTTTCGGCGATATTTCACCCGTGGGCAACCTCAAGTACCTGACGGGTCTGGAGGCCCTGACCGGTCTGGTACTCATCACCTGGACGGCATCCTTTTTGTTTATCGAAATGCAGAAGTACTGGAAGCGCAAATAACCCGTCGCCCTTCCCTTGCACGAGCGACTGAAACCGGCTTTTCATTAGCGTCTGTCGAGATAACGGAACAGTTCCTCCTCTTGGTCAAAGTGCAGTTGCACAAGGGTATCCAGCCGAATCAACTGGTGCTGAATCTCATCGGCGCAAGCCGTTGCAGGGTCGGCACTGAAGTCAGCACTCATACGCGCCAGCAAATGGATAAGGCGGAAAATCTCTCGGTGGGCATGACTCAATGCCGACAAGGGGTCCTCACCCTGCATGCTTTGCGTCAGCAGCGGGTACAGGTTTTTTTCATCTTCGCGTTCATGACAGACCAGTGAGACTTGCAGCTTTTTTACCAGTTCGCCCAAGTCAGCCTGCGCCTGCTCGAGTGGACGCAGGGCAAAGTCATTGGCCATCTGATGCAGATCGCTCAGCACCGTGGAAAGCTGATCGTGTTCGTCCTGCAGGCGATCGATATGCTCCCCGGCAAGCTGTTGGCGCACACCTCGCGACGGCATCAATGCACGCAAGGCATTGATAATGATCACCACGTCGATGCCTTCCTGCGCAATGGCGCCGATAAGCGGCGGCAGATAACCGAAGGCCGCCACAACCATGGCCAGCAAGGACATACCCATACCAACCAGCACGCCTTGGCGGGCGATGTGACGGGTCCGGCGGGCAATGTCCAGCGCCTCGACCAGACGATCCAGACGATCCACCAGCAGCACAACCCCCGCGGCTTGCGCAGAGGCCGTGGCACCGCTGGCCCCCATCGCCACACCGACATTGGCCGCCGCCAGTGCGGGGGCATCGTTGATGCCATCGCCCACCATCAGAGTGCTGGCGCGCAGGCAACCTTCCTGGACCGCACGCACTTTGTCCTCGGGGGTCAACCCGGCACGCAGCTCGTCAATCCCGGCAGACAGCGCAATCATCTCGGCGGTTTCCAGCCGATCGCCAGTGAGCATGACGATTCTCTCGATGCCTCTGTTGCGCAGTCGACGCAGGGTTAGCGGGGTTTCCCGACGCAGGTTGTCCGAGAAAATCAACAGCCCGGCGAGCGCCCCATCCACTTCAATGAAACTGCCACTGCACGCCAGGTAATCCATGTGGCGCAGCATGGTGGTGGCCCAGCCAGGCACAGGCATGTCTTTTTGCACAAACGACAAGGTGCCGAAGCGCACATGCTGGCCATCAATCAGCCCGCCAAGACCCGCGCCCGGACTTTCTTCGACGTCCTGCGGCAGGCTGAGCGGTAATCCACGTTGATGCGCCGCTGTGACAATGGCCTGGGAGATCGGGTGCGTGGAGGCTTGCGCCAGCGAAGCGGCCAGCCCAAGCAGGCGCTGCGGATCGACCGCTCCGTTGGTTTCAATCGACTGCAGACGGGCGTGGCCGCTGGTCAGCGTGCCGGTCTTGTCGAGAAACACCTGCTTGACCCCGGCCAGCGCTTCCAGGGTCACGCCGTCCTTGATCAGAATCCCGCGCCGCGCCGCCCTGGAGATACCTGACATGATCGCGATCGGCACCGCCAGAATCAAAGGGCAAGGTGTGGCCACCACCAAAACCGCCAGCGCGCGCAAAGAATCTCCGCTCAGGTGCCAGGCGATCCCGGCAATCAGTAATGTCAGAGGAATGAAGAGCAATGCATAACGGTCGGCCAGACGCACGAAAGGCGCGCGCGAGCGTCGTGCGGCTTCGGCCAGGCGCACCACCCCGGCATAGGTGCTCTGCGCTGCCGTTCGCGTGGCTGTCAGAAGAATGGGCGCACCGACATTGGTGACGCCGCTGGGCAGTTGCTCCCCTGCCTGGCGGGTGACCGGCAGTGACTCACCGCTGAGCGCCGATTCATCCAGAACGGCGGTAGAACTGAGCAGACGGCCATCGACCGGTACCACCTCCCCCAAGCGTACAAGCAGTGTCTGCTGCGGCTGGATCTGCTCAACCGGTATCTGCCGTAAATCGCCACTTTCCTGCAGCCAGGCAAAGCGTGGCGCCCGGTCGACCAGCGCACGCAGCTCGCGTTCGGCGCGTTGTTTGGTAAAAAACTCCAGGATGCGCCCGGACGCCAGCATCAAGGCGATCACCGCCGCCACCAGCGTCTGTTGAAAAAACAACGCTGCTGCAATCGACAGTAATGCAATCAGGTCTACACCGGCCTCGCGCCGGGCCAGGCGCCCGGCAATCTCGACGAGCAATACCAGGGCCATCACCAAGCTACCTGCGGCCCAGCAAATCGACGCCCAGTCAGACTTCCCGACGACCTGCGCAATGCCCCCGACCAACAGGGTCAGGGTGGTGAGCAGTAATAGCGCCGGGTCCAGCCACTTACCGAGCATTGATGTGAGTTCCTCCAAAAAGCGCTTGCGATGCAACGCTGCAAGCCTGCGACATGAATGGATAGAGCTTAGGACTCGAATGCCCGGCCTGTTCGCCATGCGACATCAATTGGGGCAGTTTTTATCGTTAGCGCAACGGCCGCGACCAGCCCCACTGCCGTCTGCGCTCTTTCTGATCTAAATCAAACAGACTTTGGCCGTTCACGTAGACATTAAGAGTCAGCGTTCACACCGCCATATCTTCTGTTCACCAAGAGGAGAAATGAAATGAGCGACTCTGCGAAAAAAGTACCCGTGAAAACCGAAGAAAAAACCGGTCTGCGCCCATCGACAACCGATCTGTGGCATCCCCTGGAAAAGCTTCGCCAACAGGTGGATCACCTGTTCGAAGACTTCAATCGAGGTTCAGGGTTGTCAACATTCGGCCGTGGACTGTTCGATGTAGACCCTCTGTGGCGCCGGGAGCTGACAAGCCGCGCAATGCCTGCGGTAGACATCACCGAGAATGACAAAAGCTTCGAAGTCACTGCCGAACTGCCCGGTATGGATCAGAAGAACATTGAGATCAAACTGTCCAACGGCAGCCTGATCATCAAAGGGGAAAAGAAAGAGGAGAAAGAAGAGAAAAGGAAGGGCTACTACCTCAGCGAGCGTAGCTATGGTTCCTTCGAGCGGATGTTCAATCTGCCTAAAGGCGTCGACGCCGAGAAGATAGAAGCGAATTTCAACAAAGGCGTGCTGAAGGTCTCGCTGCCGAAAAAGCCCGAAGCCATGCAGGCGGATAAAGTCGTGCCGATCAAAGCCGACTGATCCCCTGACAGTCCTGCCCCTTGTCGGGAAACCGACGAGGGGCTTTTGTAGGGTGACGTTCATGAACACACCTTCCCAAGACATGCTGAACACACTTTATGGCTCACATGCGCACATTGACGAGGCCGCCATCGCCCCGCTCTTGCGTCAATACGCTGAGCCCCTGCCGGCACTGGATTCACCTGCATTCGGTGAAATGTTCGACCGCTACGCGGATGCGCGCGTGGTGATGATCGGTGAAGCCAGCCATGGCACCAGCGATTTCTATCGAACCCGGGCGGCGATCACCCAACGACTGATTGAGCAGCATGGGTTCAACATTGTTGCCGTCGAAGCAGACTGGCCAGACGCGGGCCATGTTGACCGTTATGCCCGAGGGCTGGCGCATTCGGCGTGGACACGGCACATCTTCAGCCGGTTCCCGACCTGGATGTGGCGCAATACCGATGTGAAAGCGTTCGCTCACTGGCTGCATCAGTACAACCATCAACACGCGCCTGAACGCCGCGTAGAGTTTCGCGGCCTCGACGTTTACAGTTTGCGCAACTCGATCCATGAAGTACTGAGTTATCTGGACCGTGTCGACCCGCAGCTGGCACACGAAGCTCGGCGGCGCTATGGCTGTTTGACCCCCTGGCAGGATGATCCTGCGCTGTACGGCCACTTTGTCGAACGCGACGGGGTGATGCCCTGCGAGCATGCCGTGGTCGAACAGCTCAATGCCATGCTGGCCGAACAATTGGCCGGGTTGATCAAGGACGATGAGGCGTTCTTCAACGCAACGCAAAACGCCCGGGTCGTGCAGGCGGCGGAACAGTACTACCGAGCGATTTATCGAGGTTCGACCGCCTCCTGGAACCTGCGTGACAGGCATATGTTCGACACATTACGGGCGCTGCTTGAGCACCGCGGTCCTCAAGCCAAAGCCGTGGTGTGGGCGCACAACTCGCATATCGGCAATGCAGCCGCCACGCACATGGGCTGGAAGGGACAGTTCAATATCGGCCAGCTATGCCGCAGCGCCTATGGGCGCGATGTCGTTCTGATCGGCATGAGCACCGACCGTGGCCAAGTCGCCGCAGCCGATGACTGGGATGGCGAGATGCTCATCAAGGACGTCCGGCCGTCTCGTCCAGACAGTTGGGAGCGTCAGTTCCTCAAGGCCGGCGTGCCGGCTTCATTGACCGACTGGCGAGATCCGCAGCGAAAAGATCTGCGTCAAGCCCTGTCCAAACCTCTGCTGGAGCGGGCCATCGGTGTGATTTATCGCCCCGAAACCGAACGCAGCAGTCATTACTTCGAGGCAGTGCTCGCCGAACAATTCGACGCCATGGTCTGGATTGAACAGACAACACCGGTGACGGCCTTGCCCTTGCCAAAAAGCCAGACGCTGGAACCGGAAGACGAAACCTTTCCATTTGGCGTATGACCAGCATCAGACGGCAGTAGTCTACGTTGGACGGCTACCGTGCAAATACCGCTCGAACCAGTCGCCAGCCAGCCTGGCGACTGCTTCAAGTGTGCCCATTTCTTCAAAAAGATGCGTAGCGCCCGGCACGACTTCCAGCCGTTTCTCACACTGCAAGGCATGGCTGCTTTGCACATTAAGACTGAGCACCACCGGATCGTGCTCACCGACAATCTGCAGGGTCGGTGCCTTCACGCGGGCCAGCGCCGCCCCCGCAAGGTCGGTCCGCCCTCCTCGGCTCACCACGGCATGCACCACGTCCGCACGCTCGGCCGCTGCCATCAGCGCCGCAGCGGCACCGGTGCTGGCGCCGAACAATCCGATCCGAAGCTGTTGCAGTTCGGCATCACGGCCAATCCAGTCGATCACCTTCACCAGTCGCCGGCATAGCAGCTCGATGTCGAAACGCAATTTCCGGGTCTGATTGTCCAGGCGTTGCTCCGGTTCCGTGAGCAGATCGAACAGTAATGTGCCCAGCCCTCGCCGGGCCAGCGACTCGGCAACCAGTTGATTACGCGGGCTTGAACGACTGCTGCCGCTGCCATGGACGAAAACCACCAGGCCGACAGCGTTCTTGGGCAGACGCAAGTCGGCAGACAGCGCCACGTCCTCCAGGTCCAGCTTTCGATAGCGAGCCTCAATCATTTCAATCCTCCTGACCGGGAACACTCCCGCCGGATTCTCTGTGCCAGGCCCGTTGCAACAGATCGATGACTTCATCGTCCGAGGTCTGGGAAAAGTTCATGTACCAATAACCGATCGACATCATCCACTCAGGAATGAGCGGGCAGATCACCTCATCGACTTCGCTATACAGGGCTTCGAGCGTATCCAGCGGTGCCACCGGCACCGCAACGACGATGCGGGCCGGTGATTGCAGGCGCACCGCGCGTATCGCCGCCATCATCGAGGCGCCGGTCGCCAGGCCGTCGTCGACCAGAATCACCACCTGACCCTTGAGTTGCACCGGCGCGCGTGTCCCACGGTATACACGCTCGCGACGCAACAGCTCCTGGGTTTCCCGTGCAACCACGTTATCAAGTGTGCGTTGATCGATACGGTTCGCCCGCAGCGCATCGTCATTGACGATTTGTATGCCGCCACTGGCAATGGCGCCCATGGCGAACTCCTCATGGAATGGCACTCCGAGCTTGCGCACCAGCATCAGGTCGAGGCGAACTTCCAGGGCAGTGGCCACTTCATAGGCCACAGGAACGCCGCCACGGGGTAAGGCGAGAACGATGACATCGGGGCGATGAGCGTATTTGAGCAACGGTTCTACCAAGCGCCGGCCGGCATCAACCCGGTCGCGCAAGATGGTTTGCGATGAGGAACCCTGAATCACTTGAAACCTCCCCGGGCGATCACGCCTGTCGGTGCGTATCACACCGCCCTGACTTCTCCGTGGGCAGCCGTTGCGTCCTCGCTGAATCAAGCATCATCCTTGGTTTAGATTCCGCTCCTGAGTCTCCTTGTTGTTGATTTATATCAAGTCTGCGCGCAAGGCTGTCCACTGGCCCTCGCAGTCGCATGCCCTGCACAGCCCTTACGCTATGATTCACCCATCGGCTTTCGACGGGAGACTGCCATGCCAACTCTGCCTGCGAGTCAGCGGTTGCGCTTGTACGACAGCGATGAGCTCGATTCGGTGCTGCAGGCGATGGCGCGCCAGGCCGCAACCCTGTTGCCGCCCGCTCAAGCGGCACTGATTGGCATCCAGCGCCGCGGTGAGCCTCTGGCACAGCGTTTACGGCAACATCTGTCACGTCAGACCGGCCAGCCAGAACTGCCTCTCTACCCCCTGAAGGTCAAGCGCTATGCCGATGACCTCAAGGTGCTGCATGCACATACGGCACTGACCGAGAATCCGCTTCTCAACACGCTGGACCTTGCCAATACCACCCTGCTGGTTGTCGATGATGTGCTGTTTGAAGGCCATTCGCTCCTGCGCACCTGCGCGTACCTGGCGCAACTCGGTGCTCGTCGGGTCTACACGGCAGTCCTGGTCGACCGGCATGTCTGCCAGCAGCCGATCCATGCCAATATTGTCGGGGTGCACCTGCAAGTGGCCGCCCATGACATCGTCGAATGCAACGTGCCCCCCTACGAAATGGAGTTTTGCATTGAAGTGCTGCGTCACGGCGCCGCCCGCTGACGGCGCGACTGATCAAGGGGTTTCAAGTGGCCTGCGCGCTGGGTGCGCCCTTTTGCAACAGATAGGCGACAAGCTTGTCCAGGGTGTCCACGTGTTGGTAATCGGTTTCAGGAATGGCAATGCCCAGGCTCCGATGCAGGGCTTCGATGAGCCGAAGCCAGTCCATCGAGTCCAGATCAACCTCCTCGCGTAGCGACCGGTCACTGTGTAACTGCTCAGGCTCGACTTCAGGAGCGATGCTCTTCAAGGCGCTCAACACCTGATTGCGTACCGATAGCGGGTCCATAGGCTCACCTCAAAGGTTCTCTGGCGTTTGTAACAAGCGACGGACTTCCCCCAGAAAGCGAGCGCCATAGTGACCATCGCTGACCCGATGATCGGCAGACAAGCTGCTGACAACGGTGGGCATGACGCACAACTGGCCTTCGTTCACCCAGGGGCGCTCGCAGATACGACCGAAGCCGACCAGGGCGACCTGCGGCGGATAGATCACACCCAGTACGCTGTCTACGCCCTGATCGCCGAGTTGGGTGACCGTTATGCCCGCGCCACCAAGCTCGGAGCTGCGCAGAGAACCGCTGCGGGCACGCTCCACCAGGCTGGCCAGTCCACTCATCAAATCGGTCAAGGCTGTGTCCGCCACATGACGCAGCACCGGGGCGACCAGACCACCCTGGCGCAGGGTGATTGCCACCCCAAGGTCGGTATCGAGCGCAGGTTCAAAGGCATTGTTCTGCCAGGAACCGTTGAGCTGCGGATAGTCGCGCAGGGCCAACGCCACCGCTTTGAGCAGCAACGCACTGGGCAACAGGCGCTCCTGTAAAGGGCTTTTTGCATTGTGTGCCTGCAACCAGGCCATGGCCTTACCCAAGGCGATGGTTTCACTGAGGTAATAATGGGGAATCTCGCGCTTCGAACGGCTCATGGCCGCTGCGATCGTGTGCCGCATGGCCTGGTTATGGTCAGGCTCCGGGGCCACACGGGCGGCAGCCTCGACATCATCCAGAGTAACCACACCGTGGGGGCCATGGCCTTGCAATTGACTGGCGCTGAGCCCCAACTCGGCAGCGCGCTTGCGTGCAGCCGGAGAAATCCTCGGGCGTCTATCGGAGAGGTTTTCTTCTGCGGTCAGCACCGGTGGGGTCGGCATCCGTCGCGCGGTCTGCGCACTTTCACCGGGCTCCAGCAACAGCGCGATGGGTGTACCCACGGGTACCTTGGCGCCGACGTCGATCAGCAGTTGCAGGACCGTGCCATCGTGCCAGCACTCTACGTCGATGGCGGCCTTGGCCGTATCGACCACGGCAATCACCTGACCAGGCTTGAGCGCATCGCCCGGGTGGATTTTCCATTCCAGCAACGTGCCTTCATCCATATCGGCCCCCAGAGACGGCAATTTGAATTCGATCATGGTTGACCCTCCCGGCCTTGGGTTCGACACGTCGATGCCATCACGCGGACGTGCCCTGGCACAGCTCATGCGCGGCCGCGACGATCGTCGACACCTGTGGCAACGCAGCCTCTTCGAGATGCCGCGGGTAAGGTATCGGCACCTCGGCGCTGCACACGCGTGATGGCGGAGCATCCAGCTCGAAAAAGCTCTGTTCGATAATCCGCGTGATGATCTCTGCGGCCAGACTGCCGCTGCGCCAGCCTTCATCGACGACAAGGGCGCGGCGTGTTTTACACACCGAGGCCATGATTGTCTGGTCATCCAGAGGGCGCAGAACCCGCAGGTCGATCACTTCGCAATCAATGCCCTCCCCGGCCAGTTGCTCCGCCGCTGTCAGGGCCTTGCCGAGTGTGCCGCCATACGCAATCAGGGTCAGGTCGTTGCCGACTCGGCGAACCTTGGCGGCAGTGATGTCCAGAGTCTTCCAGTCGCCGGTATCACCTTCCATGTTGTAGAGCTGGGCGTGTTCGAAAATCAGCACCGGGTCCGGATCCAGCAGCGCAGGCCAGAGCATGCCGCGTGCATCCTCGACGGTCGCCGGGGCGAGAATTTTCAGCCCGGGGATATGCGCATACCAGCCTTCGAGGCTGTGGGAGTGTTGCGCCGCGAGCTGACGTCCCGCGCCCGTCGCCATGCGCACCACCAGGGGAACCGAGAATTGGCCCCCGGACATATGCCGCAGGGCAGCAGCCGTGTTCATCAGAGGATCGAGGGCGAGCAGGCTGAAATTCACCGTCATGATTTCTACAATCGGCCGCATGCCCCCCAGCGCCGCGCCGATACCGGCCCCCACGAAGCCCAATTCGGACAATGGCGCGTCTCGAATGCGCTCCGGGCCGAATGCTTCAAGCAGCCCCAGAGAGACGGCGTAGCTGCCACCGTAACGACCGACGTCTTCGCCCATCAGAAACACCCGAGGGTCCCGTTGCAACGCTTCACGCAGTGCCTCGCGCAGCGCGTCGCGGTAAGTCATGCGAGTGCTCATGGCGCGGCCCTCGGGGTGTAGACGTCGCGAGACAGATCCTCCAACGGTTCCAGGCTGCCGCTTTCGGCATAAGCGACGGCGGCCTCCACTTCGGCGTCCACCTGGGCCAGGACCGCCAGAAAACCGGGTTCGTCCAAAAGGCCTTGGGCCTTGAGCCGGGCACTGTAGGTGTGAATCGGTCCGCGGGTCTTCCACTGCTCTACCTCGGCCTTGTCGCGATACAGCTGCGGATCGAACATCGAGTGGGCGCGAAACCGATAGGTACGAAACTCCAGGAAAAAAGGCCCGCGCCCTTGCCGGATATGTTCAACCGCCTCACGAGTGGCTTCATACACCGCGACCACATCCATGCCATCGACAGACCGGGTCTGGACCTTGTACGCCGAGGCTTTGGCACACAGGTCGGTTTGCGACTGCGAACGTTCCAGGGCCGTGCCCATGGCATAGAGGTTGTTCTCGCAGCAAAACAGCATCGGCAACTGCCACAAGGCGGCCAGGTTGATCGACTCGTGAAATGCTCCCTCGGCCATGGCACCTTCACCAAAAAAGCACGCGGAGAGCCGCGATCCACCCTGCATACGCTCGGCCAGCGCCAGGCCGACAGTAAGTGGCAAGCCGCCGGCGACGATGGCATTGCCGCCGAAGAAACGTGTACCGGCATCGAACAGGTGCATTGAACCGCCACGCCCTCGCGAGCAGCCTTCCTGGCGCCCGTACATCTCGGCCATGATGGTGTTCATGGGCACTCCCTTGATCAGGGCATGGCCATGTTCGCGATACGTTGCGACCACTGCATCGTCGGCTGACAGTGCATGCAGAACACCGACGGCGACCGCTTCTTCACCGATGTACAGGTGCAGGAAGCCACGGATCTTGCTCTCTCCATACAGCTCGCCGGCGCGCTCCTCAAGGCGACGGATGCGCACCATGTCCCGCAGCAATTCGAGAGCAAAGTCCTTGGGCAACGATTGAAGGCTCATGACGGATTCTCCAGGCTGGAAGTATCACCTTCAGGCAAACCCAGCTCCCGGGCCTTGAGCAGACGTCGCATGAGCTTTCCGCTGCGGGTGTGCGGCAGTGCCTGCATGAACGCCAGTTCCTTTGGCGCGACCACGGCACCCAGGCGCTTGCGTCCATGGCCCAGCAATTCATCGTGCAGCGCCGGGCTGGCGGTGAATCCGCTCTTGAGCGAAACAAACGCCTTCACGGTTTCACCCAGCAGAGGATCGGGCTTGCCAATCACGGCGGCCTCGGCCACTGCCGGATGCTCCATCAGCGAGCTTTCAACTTCGAACGGGCCGATCAAGTGCCCGGCCGACTTGATGACATCGTCGCCGCGACTTACGAACCAGAAATAACCGTCGGCATCGCGACGCACCAGATCACCACTGAGGTACCACTCACCGACAAAGCTCTGTCGATAACGCTCCTCCTGCCCCAGATAAGTACGGAACATGGCGGGCCATGGCCGTTTCAGAGCCAGTTCACCGACTTCATTTTCCTCAAGAAACACCAGCGAACCGTCCGCCTTGCGCTCGACAATGGCCGCCTCTACACCGGGCAAGGGTTTGCCCATGGAGCCCGGTTTAATCGCCATCGAGACCGTGTTGGCAATCATGATTCCGCCGGTTTCGGTCTGCCACCAGTTGTCGTGGATCGGCAGCCCCAACACCTCTTTACCCCACCAGACCGCCTCGGGGTTGAGCGGTTCTCCGACACTGGCAATAAACCGCAGACAGGGAAAGCGATGGCTGCGCGCCAACGTATCTCCGGCTTTCATCAGCAGGCGAATGGCCGTCGGTGCGGTGTACCAGACCGTTACCTGTTGTTTTTCGAGAATCCGGTACCAGCGTTCGGCATCGAATTCATTGCCCTCGACCACGCTGGTGACGCCCAGCAGCAGCGGCGCGAAGATCCCGTATGAAGTCCCCGTGACCCAGCCCGGATCGGCGCTGCACCAGTAAATATCCTCAGGGTGTAAATCCAGGGCGTATTTAGCGGTGACCCGGTGCGTCAGTGCGGCGCCATGCACATGCAATACACCTTTGGGGGTGCCGGTCGTGCCGCTGGTGAAGTGTAAAAGCGCGGGACTGTCGACCGTGGTCCGGGCGATGTCGAAATCGTCAGCGGCTTCGGCCAGCAATCGATGCACGCTGAGGGTGCCCTCCACGGCGTTCGTATCCCCACCCTCGGCGTCATACAGCAGCACATGCTTGAGTGCCGGCAAATGCTGACGAATAGCCGCGATCTTGCGTCGATAAAGGGATTCGCTGGTCAGCAGCACACTGCCTTCGCCAAGACGCATCCGGGTTTCGATGGGCTCGGGGCCGAACGCGCAGAATAACGGCGAAACCACGCACCCGAGCTTCAAGCCACCGAGCACGCCCAGATACAGTTCCAGCCCTTGGCCACAGAGCACAAACAAGCGTTCGCCGGGGGCCACGCCCAATGTTTTCAGCACATTGGCAAAGCGGTTGGTCAGCGTGCTCAGTTGCCCGAAGCTGATGTCGCGATGCCCGCCCTGGCGATCGAGAATGCGCAACGCCGTCTGTTCACGCGCCCCTCCCATCGCATGCCGATCCACCGCCTCATAGGCGAGGTTCATGCCGCCCCCTGGCAACCCGGCCAATTCGAGCGCCTCCACCTGCCAGGAAAAGGCTGCGCGGGCTTGTTCGCTGTCCAGCCAGTTGGGCTTTGTCGGCAAACCGGTGAGTTTCTTTTTGATCATCGGCAAATGCATGGGCTTTACCTCAACGGCTGTTCATCACAACCTGTCACCCAGGGTTGTGATCAACCGTGAACGGGGCCGTCCCTAGACCGCCAGGACGCTGCACGGCACCTGATACAGAATATGTTCGGTCGTGCTGCCCACCAGTTTGTTCAAGCCATGGGACTGGACTCTGCCCATCACGATCACGTCCACCTGATGTTCGTTGGCAAACTCACTCAGCGCCGACACCGGGTGCCCGAGAATGAAATGCCGACGGTCAGAGGCCACGCCGTACCGACCGGCCAGGGAAAGGAACGATTTTTCCAGTTCTTTGCGCAACTGTTTGGTCAGCTCCGACAGCGTCAGGCCGCCGCCGCCCATATCGCCCAGATAGTCTGTGGTGTCGCAGGCGTACAGCAGGTGCAACTCGGCGTTGCACTGCAGCGCCAGGCCATTGGCCTGCTGGATGATCCGGTCATTGAGCTCTTTGTCGGCATCGGTACCCGAAGCATCGACCGCGGCCACGATCTTGTGCGGCAAGGTGTGACCACTGCCGCCTATCAGATAGACCGGCACCGGACAGTGGCGCAGCAAGTGCCAATCCAGCGGGGTGAAGAACGCGCGCTTGAGCGCCGATTCATGCTGAACCTCCTTGATCAACAGGTCGGGTTGCATTTCCGTAACGTGATCCAGAATGTCCTGCTGCAAGTCATCTGCCCAGGCCACCTCCGCCGTCACTTCGATCCCCCGACCACGGATATTTTTTGCCTGATACGCCAACCAGTCGCGATGGTCTTGCAGGTAGGTCTCCCGCGCCGTTTCCCGCACGCCCTCTTCAAGCAGCGACAGAATGTCCAACGACTTTATCAAGGCAGCGATATGCAAACGTGCCCCGCTGGCCTTGGCCAGGGCCGCCGCATGTTGTATTGCGGGAGAGTGGCGCAGGGCCGGGTTGATGATCAATAACAACCGTTGATACTGGCTCATGATCTGACTCCAGGCAGGTGGGCTTCAACACGCCATGGCCTGTTGCGAGGGCGCGGTCGTTGCGCCCTCGCTGGATCAGGCACCAGCGTCAACCCAGACTCCTCCGTTGCACTGACACTGGCGTTGATATAAATCAAATACCTTCGCCGGGCGACTTGCCGCAGCCTTGCATCATGGCTCGCTCTTGTTCATGGTTTTCAACCATTCCCGCCGGGCTTGACGGTATTTGTCATCCGCCAGTTTTTTCGCTGCAGAAAATCGTTCTATCGTCTGAGTCGAAACAGGCTCGCTCAACAACGCATAGGCTTGTTTGCTCAGTCGGTCGGCTTCGGAAAAGAGCGCCGCACAACGATTGATTGATTCAGAACAGGCGGCAGATTGTGTCGTTGAATCATTGACGATCATGGTCGTACTCCTCGATCCTGACCTCCTGTCATTTCTTCAAGTTTGCAGCGTCGAGTACCCCCCCTCGCCCCGGTTCTACTCGTCACGCGTCCAATCGATGCTCACCCCAAACTCGTCATCGCTGTACTGATAATCGGCGTGGCCTTTGAAGGCCGCTTTCAGTGCATGGCCCAGGCGGTTCGCGAGATGGATGCCTGTGGTGGTCACAACCAGCGCGCCCTCGGAATCGGTCAGGCTGATGATGCGCTCCAGGGCATGCTCGGCTTTTTCCTTTTTCTCGGTGTTTTCGATCAGGTTGATGATTTCGTTTCGATGCGCGGACAAGAAGCTGCCCGATAGCGTGAGCGTACCCGCCGGATGATTGTCATTGGTACGTTGGCAGGCCGGGCAGGTCACCGTTTGCGCATCATGAACCACCGTGTTCTCAGGAACTTTCCAGGTCCAGTTACCGGCCTGGTAGGCGGCCCCACACTGCGGGCAGACGGCAGAGCCTTCGATTTTCGGCAAGCAATAAGGATCATGGGCCGGTGTTTTGAACAGTTGGTTTTTCTGACTCTGCTGAAACTTGTCCATGGTCTTTCCTCGCAAATGAGTTGGCTAAAAATCCCACGCGAAACCGTGTTTTCAAATCGCCCGCCTCCCAGTCAGCTCCACTGAAAACACCGTGGATTCGAAGAGTTCATTTGGGCCCGGTTTGCTGTGGCGCAGGTTGATATTTGTCAATTCGGGCCAACAACCGACGGTCGATCATCCGAACGGTACGTACTGTGGCTTTGTTGATAAAAATCAACGCTGCACATGCCATTTCATAGAAGCTGAAAAGATGCAGAACTCTTCAGGAGAGCAACCTGATGGCCCACACAAAAATCCTGTTTCGTGCTGCCGCTCGCGAGAAAATCCTGAGTGGAGCCACACAACTGGCGGACGCTGTCCGGGTGACCCTGGGACCGAAATCGAAATCGGTGTTGATTCAGAGTAAATGGGGCAATCCGACGGTCTGCAATGACGGCGTGACGATTGCCAAACGGATCAACCTGCTGGACCCCGAGGAGAATCTGGGTGCGCAAATGCTGCGTCAGGCGGCGGAACGCACCGGCGAGGCCGTCGGGGACGGGACCAGCACATCGACGGTGCTGGCCCATGCAATCCTGGCTGACGGCATCCGCAACGTCGTCGCCGGTGCCAGTGCGATAGACCTCAAGCGCGGCATGGACCGGGGGCTTTCTCTGGTCATGCAATCGCTGCTGGCGCAATCGCGCCCGGTCAGCACACCCAAGGAAAAGGCCCAGGTCGCCACGCTTTCGGCCCATAACGACGCGGTCATCGGTCAACTGGTTGCCGACGCTCTGGAAAAGGTCGGCATTGAAGGTGTTGTCAGTGTCGAAGAGTCCAAGACCACCGAAACAGTGGTCGAGGTCATGGAAGGGATGCGCCTGGACCGTGGTTATGTCTCGCCCTACTTCGTGACCGATACCGAGAAGATGCAGGCCGAACTCGACGATGCCTACCTGCTGCTCTGTGACCATAAGATCGGCGTGCTCAAAGACCTGCTGCCATTACTGGAACTGATTGCCAAAAGTGGCCAACCACTGGTCCTGATCGCCGACGACATAGAGGGTGAAGCGTTGACCACTTTGGTGGTGAACCAGATTCGGGGGGTATTGCGCGCGGTGGCGATCAAGGCGCCGGGCTTCGGTGATCGACGCAAGGAAATGCTTCAGGACATTGCCGTACTGACCGGCGCAACCGTGATCTCCAATGAGCTGGGGATCAACCTCGAACAGGTGGAATTGAGCCAGTTGGGGCGGGCTCATCGAGTCGTGGTGCAGAAAGACAGCACGGCGCTGATTGGCGGCGCGGGTAAACGCGAAGCTATCGAGGCGCGCCTGCAACAGATCCGCGTGCAAATGGACAACACCACCAGCGATTACGACCGGGAAAAACTTCAGGAACGCCTGGCCAGGCTGTCTGGCGGCGTGGCGGTGATCCGCGTCGGCGCGCCTTCCGAATCTGAAATGAAAGCGCGCAAGGATGCACTGGACGATGCGATTTCCGCGACCCGGGCGGCGATCGCCGAAGGCATTGTTCCAGGGGGCGGTCTGGCCCTGCTCAAAGCCGTGCCGATGATTGCAGCCGAAGAAGCCAACCATGAGGGCGATGTCAAAACCGGCCTGCAGATTCTGCGTCGGGCTCTGGAAGCACCGGCGCGGTTCATCGCTGAAAACTCGGCGGTGGATGCCGGCGTGGTCATAGCCCGCATGCTCGCCGAATCGGGCAACGTGGGCTTCGATGCGGCAGCCAATAGTTATGTGGACATGTACGAAGCCGGCATCATCGACCCGACCAAGGTGGTGCGCATTGCCCTGGAAAATGCCGTGTCGGTCGCCAGTATCCTGCTGCTCACCGAGGCGACCATGACGGATATTCCGGAAAAGGAATCGCCTGCCCAGCCACCGTTTCCTGAATGACCGACACGAGGCGAGGTGATCTGTGCACATCATCCGGTGCCCTGCGCGAGGGAGAAGCTGAAGCAGGCTATCTTTATTAAATGGGTTGGCCGCGGGCTTACCGATATGCGTTCCCACTCTGAGCCAAGGCCATGAAAAAGAACGACCAGTGGAACCTGTCCTACTTCGCGATCGCTTTTATCGTGCTGAGCCTCATGCAGATATTCTTTGGCGAGCGCCAGGCCGTGCAGCCCCTCCCGTATAGCCAATTTCTGCAACTGTTGAGCGAGCAAAAAGTCAGTGATTTGCGGGTCGAGAAGGACCAGATCAGCGGTAAGTTGCAAGAGCCCATCGACGGACGCGAGCGGTTTTCAACGGTGCGGGTCGATCCGGCACTGGCGACCGAACTCTCTCAATCGGGCGTCGGTTTTACCGGAACCACCGAAAATACCTTTATGAACAGCCTGCTGGGCTGGTTGTTGCCGTTCATCATGATCATGGTGTTCTGGCATTTTCTGTTTCGCGGGATGGCGGATAAACAGGGCCTTGGCGGGCTGATGAATGTCGGCAAATCCCGGGCCAAAGTATTTGTCGAACGCGATACCGGGGTGACCTTCGCCGATGTCGCGGGCATCGACGAAGCCAAGGCCGAACTGGTGGAAATCGTCTCGTTCCTCAAGGACAAGGCCCGATACGCACGCCTGGGCGCGCACATTCCCAAGGGCACCTTGCTGGTGGGCCCGCCGGGCACCGGCAAGACTCTGGTGGCCAAAGCCATCGCCGGAGAAGCCGGTGTGCCGTTTTTCTCGATTTCGGGGTCCGAATTTGTCGAAATGTTCGTCGGGGTCGGCGCGGCCCGGGTACGCGACCTGTTCGAACAGGCACGGCAGGCGGCGCCCTGCATCATCTTCATCGATGAGCTCGATGCGCTGGGCAAGATGCGCGGCGTCGGCGTGTTAGGCGGCAATGACGAAAAAGAACAGACCCTCAACCAGCTACTGGCCGAACTGGACGGCTTCGACCCCCGCGAAGGCGTGGTATTGCTGGCCGCGACCAACCGGCCGGAGGTCCTTGATCCGGCGCTGTTGCGCGCCGGGCGCTTCGACCGGCAGATTCTGATCGACCGTCCCGATCGCAGAGGCCGGGAAGCGATTCTCAAGGTTCACCTCAAGAAAATCACCGTGGAGCCAGGGCTCGATGGCGCACGTATCGCCGAAATAACCACCGGTTTCACCGGCGCCGACCTGGCCAACCTGGTGAACGAAGCGGCCATCGTCGCCACCCGCCGCGGCGCCGATGCCGTCAACCTGAATGACTTCACGGCCGCGGTAGAACGCCTTATCGCGGGGCTTGAACGCAAGAGCAACCTGCTTGATCCCGACGAACGCCGGGTGGTGGCCTATCACGAAATGGGGCATGCGTTGGCCGCCAGCACGCTGCCGGCGATGGACCCGGTGCATAAAGTCTCGATCGTGCCCCGGGCCATCGGCTCGCTCGGCTATACCCTGCAGCGACCGACCGAGGATCACTTCCTGATCAGTTGCCAGACCCTCAAGGACCGGATTGTTGTGCTGATGGCCGGGCGCGCCGCCGAAGATCTGGTCTATGGCCAGATCTCCACCGGCGCCGCCGACGATCTGGGCCGCGCGACTGATATTGCCCGGCAACTGATCACCCGCTTCGGCATGAGCCCCGAACTCGGACAGTCGGTGCTGGAGAAGCAAACCCCAACGTACCTGGGGGATCGCATGGCCACGATGGGCGAGAAGGATTATTCGGAACAGACCGCCCGGGAAATCGACTTGGGTATCCGCGCCCTGCTCGATGAAGCCTACCAACGGGCCAAGGCATTGCTGCAGAGTCGCCGGGCCGACCTCGATGAGGGGGCCCGCCTGTTGCTGGAAAAGGAAACCCTCACCCCCGAGGAATTCCCGCCTCTGCTGCCGCTCAAGCCTGCCCCGTCATTACCGAAACTGTGAGACCCATCAAGCCTGGTGATCCGGCGCCGGTGTCCATTGCCACTGCATCACTTCGGGCATGTCTTGCCCGTGTTCAATGAGGTAAAGCTTGTGTTTCTCCATCGTCGCCCAGTAGCGCGCCCGGGCGGTCTGGAGCTGATCGTGCAGCCGGGGCACGCGCTCGATGACATCCAGCGCCAGCTGATAGCGATCCATGTTATTGAGCACCGCCATGTCGAACGGTGTAGTGGTCGCACCCTCGTCCTTGAAGCCGCGAACGTGGAAGTTTTCATGATTGGTGCGTTTGTACAGCAGTCGGTGGATCAGCGCGGGATAGCCATGGAAGGCGAAAATCACGGGCCGGTCGACGGTGAACAGCTCATCGAATGCAATGTCCGGCAAACCATGGGGATGGTGGTACGACGGTTGCAGGACCATCAGGTCGACGACATTGACCACCCTCACCCGCAAATCCGGCACGTACTCGCGCAGCAAGGTGACCGCGGCCAGGGTTTCCAGGGTCGGAACGTCGCCGGCACAGGCCATCACCACGTCCGGATCGCTATCATCCTGGCAAGCCCAGGCCCACCGCCCGATACCGACCTGGCAATGACGGATCGCCGCATCGATATTCAGCCATTGCCACTCCGGTTGCTTGCCGGCCACGATCACGTTGACGTAGTTGCGGCTTCTGAGGCAATGGTCAGCCACCGACAGCAGGCAATTGGCGTCGGGTGGCAGATAGATCCGGACCACATCCGCGGTCTTGTTCGCCACCAGATCAATGAACCCGGGGTCCTGGTGGGAGAAGCCGTTATGGTCCTGGCGCCAGACATGGGACGTGAGCAAATAGTTGAGCGAGGCAATGGGTTTGCGCCAAGGCACTTCGGCGGCGGTTTTCAGCCATTTGGCATGCTGGTTGAACATCGAGTCGACGATGTGGATGAACGCCTCGTAACAGGAAAACAAGCCATGCCGGCCCGTCAGCAAATAGCCTTCGAGCCAGCCTTCGCACACCTGCTCGCTCAGAATCTCCATCACCCGGCCATCGACCGCCAGGTTGATGTCGTCGGGACCCAGGGGCTCCATCCAGGCCTTGGCGCTGACCTCATACATCGCGTCCAGCCGGTTCGAGGCGGTTTCGTCCGGACCGAACAGACGAAAATTGCTCGACGTCAGATTGTCTTTCATCACGTCCCGCAAAAACGTTCCCAGCACCCGTGTGGCTTCTGCCCGCAGGCCACCGGGAACCTCGGTGTTCACCGCATAATCGGTGAATCGCGGCAGCTCCAGCGCCCGTAACAGCAGCCCCCCGTTGGCATGGGGATTGGCGCTCATTCGTCGGTGGCCGGTCGGTGCCAGGGCGGCGATCTCGGGCAGCAAGGTGCCATTGGCGTCAAACAGTTCGTCAGGGCGGTAGCTGTTGAGCCATTCCTCCAGTTGCCGCAAGTGCGTGGGTTGCTGGAAATCGGCCAAGGGGACTTGATGCGCGCGCCAGGTGCCTTCGACCCGACGGCCATCGACGAATTTCGGTCCCGTCCAGCCCTTGGGCGTGCGTAATACCAGCATCGGCCACAGGGGCCGCCCCAGTGACCGGGTTTGCGACTGTTGACGCGCGACCCGCTGAATTTCACGAATCTCCAGCACCATGGTGTCCAGCGTCCTGGCCAGGGCTTGATGAACCTCTGCCGGGTCATCGCCTTCGACGAAATACGGATCGTAGCCGTAGCCATACATCAAGGCCGACAACTCCTCCTCGCTGATGCAGGAAAGCACGGTCGGGTTGGCGATTTTGTACCCGTTCAGATGCAGAATCGGCAGTACCGCCCCGTCGCGCGCCGGGTTGAGGAACTTGTTGGAGTGCCAGCTGGCCGCCAACGTCCCGGTTTCGGCCTCGCCGTCGCCAATGACACACGCGACCACCAGGTCCGGATTATCGAACGCGGCACCGTAGGCATGGGCCAGGCTATAGCCTAGCTCGCCGCCTTCATGGATCGACCCCGGTATCTGCGCCGAAACATGGCTGGAAATGCCGTAAGGCCAGGAAAACTGCCGAAACAGTCGAGTCAGACCGTTGGTGTTGCACCCCACCGACGGGTTGAACTCGGTGTACGTGCCTTCCATGTAGGTCTGGGCCACGACCGCCGGGCCGCCATGCCCGGGGCCGGCAATAAAGATCATGTTCAGGTCGTGGGTTGTGATCAGGCGATTGAGGTGCGTATAGATCAGGTTCAACCCCGGCGTTGTGCCCCAGTGCCCCAGCAACCGTGGTTTTACATGCGCCAGCGTCAGCGGCGCCTTCATCAGCGGGTTGTCCTTGAGGTAGATCTGCCCGACCGCCAGGTAATTGGACGCCCGCCAGTAGGCATCCAGCCCTTCCAGTTGCTCGGCACTCAGAAAATCGCTCATGACGTCCTCCACCAGGGCCTGGGGTAAACCGCAAGACATGCGTCGATTCTGGGTGTCTGCGCGGCCTAAGACTTGATTTACATCAAGTCTTAGGCCGTCGATCCCGGCTCAACAGGGACAAGCTTTTCCCCGCTCATCGATTCTATCTGTAAACGCCCGATTGAAACGGGGGATCCGAACTATTCTCTAAGCTCCTGTCAGGGGGAATTTCTGCGATGCCTGAAACCCGGCCGTATCAACATCATTATCTGAAAGCCGCGTGTGCCAATTGCAGCGTTCTGGAGTTGTGTCTGCCGATTGGCTTGAGCAGCCACGAAGTCGAACGGCTGGATACCCTGATCATTCAGCGCGTAAAGGTTAAAAAGGGGGCAACCCTGTACCGGGCCGGGGATCCATTGCGCTCGCTCTATGCGGTACGGATCGGCTCATTCAAGACCAGCATGCTGTCGGTCGACGGTCGTGAACAGGTCACCGGGTTTCAGATACCCGGCGAGATGCTCGGCCTGGACGCCATCAGCGACGATCGGCACACCTGCAGTGCCTTTGCCCTGGAGGACAGCGAAGTCTGCCCCTTCAACTTCGCCCAACTGGAGAAACTCGCCCAGGAACTGCCCTCGCTCCAACACAACATGAACAAGCTCCTGAGCCGGGAAATCGTGCGTGAACACAACCTGCTCATGATGATGGGCAACATGAACTCCGATGAACGCCTGGCGGCCTTCCTGCTAAACCTGTCGCAACGGCTGAGCGTTCGCGGATACTCGTCCAGAGACTTTGTGTTGAAAATGCGCCGTGAAGAGATTGGCTCGTATCTGGGCCTGCGCCTGGAAACCATCTGTCGGGGCATCGCCCATCTGCGGGATCTTGAATTGGTCGAGATTTCCGGGCGTAACGTCAAAGTCCTGAATCTGGACGGGCTCAAGCAACTGGTCGTCGGCTGTCACCGGCAGTCGCCCCTCTGACGCCCTACGGTGCACAGGCATTTGGAGAGTCGTCATGCGCGTCATGGTCTTGCATGCCTCCGGCCAGCCGCTGCAACGGGAAGAGCGTGCTATCCCGATACCTGACGCGCACCAGCTGTTGATCAAAGTCCTGGCCTGTGGCGTGTGCCGCACTGATTTGCATCTGGTGGATGGTGAATTGCCGCAAGCGGTGCTGCCGCGGGTGCCGGGCCATGAAATCGTCGGTGAAGTGACAGCGGTAGGTGCCGACGTTACGCCCGATTGGGTCGGCAAGCGCGTGGGCGTTCCCTGGCTCGGCTGGACGTGCGGTGAGTGCACATTCTGCCGCTCGGGCCGGGAGAACCTCTGCGATCGCGCCCGGTTCACCGGCTGTCACCTGGATGGCGGTTATGCCGATTACACCGTTGCCGACGCTCATTTCTGTTTCCCCATTCCGGACGCGCTCTCGGCCACGGAAGCTGCACCGCTGCTGTGTGCCGGGCTGATCGGTTTTCGCGCATTGCAAATGGCCAAAGGGGCTCGTCATCTGGGTCTTTATGGCTTCGGTGCGGCGGCGCATCTGGCGATTCAGGTGGCGCGGGGGCGGGGCCAGCAGGTGTATGCCTTCACCCGACCGGGCGACAGCGAGGGCCAGGCCTATGCCCGAACCCTGGGCGCCGAATGGGCAGGCCCCTCGGATCAACCGCCGCCGCACCCGCTCGACGCCAGCCTGATCTTCGCCCCCGTCGGTGCGCTAGTGCCGTTGGCGCTGGAAGCCACCGTCAAGGGCGGCTGTGTGATTTGCGCGGGCATCCACATGAGCGACATCCCCGGCTTCCCTTATCGACTGCTGTGGGGCGAGCGCAGCATCCGATCGGTGGCGAACCTGACCCGCGAAGACGGCACGGCGTTTTTTGCAGAGCTGCGGCATACGCCCGTGCACAGCGACGTCACCTGTTTCGCCCTGGACGATGCCAATCAGGCACTGGCAAGCCTGCGGGCCGGTCAGGTCAAAGGGGCGATCGTGCTCATTCCCTGACGAGCGACCCCGGCTGTTTGACCGCCAGAATACTGCCCGGTACCGAGTAAAGCGCCCGTTCCGTGTTGCTGCCGATCAACCGTTCGAACCCCACCCGGTGCACGGTGCCCATCACCACCACATCGACCTGGTACTCCTCGACAAACTCACTCAGCACCGGCGCCGGCAGGCCCATGATGAAATGCCGACGCTCCGGCGGCACGCCATAGCGCTCAGCCAGAGCGACAAATGCCTGGTGCAGCGATTGCCGCAGCTCCTCCATGAAATCCACATTCCACCCGCCGCTGACCAGGGCCGCATCGCCATTGAAGGCCGGTGACAAGTCATACGCGTACAGCAGATGCAGCGATGCGTCACATTGCAGGGCCAGTGCATTCGCCGATTGAATGATGGTGTCGTTGAGGCCACTGATTTGCGTCGAGGGGTCAAACGGGTCCACCGCCGCCACAATGCGCCGGGGCAAAGCACAACGGGCCCGGTTGACCAGATGCACCGGCACCCTGCATTCGCGCAGCAGGTGGCAATCCAGAGGGGTGACGAACACGCGTTTGAGCAGCGGCTCCAGCGTGACGTCCTTGATCAGCAGGTCGGGCTTGAGCTCTTCTACGCACTTCAAGATGTCCAGCAAGGGATGAGTGGTAAAGACCACCTCCACGCTCACGTTCAATCCCTCACCACTCAGGCGCTGGATTTCTTCCGCCATCCAGCGGCGATAGCGGCGCAGATAGCGCTGGTACTCCGCCTCATCGGTTTTTTCCTCCCACAAATGGATGATCGGTGCCGGTTCTATAAACGCCCGCACATCCAGCGCCGCCCCGCTGACCTTGGCGAGGGCAACGGCGCGCTGCAAGGCCGGAGACTGGTACAGGGTTCGGTCGGCGATCAGCAACACACGTTGATATTGACCCATCACACACCTCGATTCGGTGCCGGTCCAAAGCGCCGGCCTGTTCCCAGACTGCGCCCGTTACCCCCTATCCCGGTTGATTTACATCAGATGTGAGCATTTGAGCCTGCCGGTCACGAGTGTCTGATCCAGATCAGATTCAACCGCCGCCAGCAGTGTAAAAAGAAATGAACCGCGTAGTTCGTTGCGACGCGCGAGCCTTTCAACCCGGATGGAGAATTGCACCATGCTCACTGTTAAAGAACACAATGACCGAGCCGCTGCCCTCTACGCCACCGTCACCGGACAGCACTGGATTGAAGCGCTCAGGGACGGGCGCCATGTGCTGATCCGGCCGCTGACAGAAAAAGACCGCGAGCGTGAATATGCGTTTATCAAGCAGCTGTCCCCGGAGTCGCGGCACATGCGCTTTCTGGCGCAAGTCAATGAGCCCGGCACGGCCATGCTCAACCAGTTGATGGATGTCGACGGCAAGAAGCGGTTGGCCTACGTCGCCCTGATCCACGACAACGGCAAACTGATTGAAATAGGTGTCAGCCGCTATGCCGCTACCGCCGACCATGTATGTGAATGTGCCGTGACGGTTGCCGATGAATACCAGCACCTGGGCCTGGGCACGGCACTGATGGAACACTTGATCAAGGCCGCGCGCAAGAATGGTTTCAGTGAGATGTATTCCGTCGACGCCGCCAGCAATGCGCCCATGCGTGATTTGGCCAAAGCCCTGGGTTTTGAGACCCGTCACGATCCCGATGACAGCCGTCAGGTCATTCATAGCCTCAATCTGTAAAAAAACGCCCCTCGGCATCATTGGATCCGCCGAGGGGCGTTCAACACTCAGGGCTGTAACAATGAATGCCGACCCGCCGTTCGGCTTTTTTTTCAACAGTGTCCGCCAACAACGCTAGGCTTACGGACAATGTGGTGATTATCGCCATTTTGCAGGGAGCGCAAAAATGGAACTCATTAACCGTTGGCAGTCTCTCTTCCCCGGGATGGCCCAGGGAAGATTGCCAATGAAGCTCTCCAATCATTCCAAATGGACGGTCTTGGGCACCACGGCGCTTATTCTTTTCAGCGTGCTGATATTTTTGCTGATCAAATCCTATTCCTACGACACATCGACTTACTTCGAGTCGCGCGACTTCGTTCGCCAACTCAAGCAGTTCGATGCCAATTGGAACGTGAAGATTCTGCGAGCAAAAATCGGCATAAACAACAATTTGCTTCTGGTGGCGCATCCTGAAGCAGAGCAACGCTGGCAACAACTCGACGACCTCAACGCTGCCGGCCCGCTTTCGACCCTTTGGCAATCTCGACGCCAGGGTTATCTGGATGCGGTGGAAAACAAAACCCGATTGGTTGAGCAATTCAAACAGCACAACACGGTATTGCGAACTTCACTGGATGCCCTGCCTGAACAGGAAGATGACATTCAGGCATTACTGGCAAATAACAATGACCAGGATTTAACCGCCGCCTCAAACGTATTCGATCTCACGCTGGCAACCCTTGAATACGCCCTCTATGTATCCCGCGCCAAAGCTGAAGAGATCAACCATCAACTGAATGAACTCACCAAATATGTCGATCAACTTTCACCTGAACAGCGCCAACCTTTTACTGCATTTGTCGAGCATGTAAACGCCATCGTTCGAGAGCAGCCCATCGTCAATGACCTGCTCGATCGCATTAGTGTGATTCCGGTCGCCCAGCAACTGGACAGCATCAACGAGTTATTGAACGAGACACAACGGCGCACCGGTGCGACATACCGCCAATATCACCTTTATCTCGGAATATGCGCCGGCATCATGGCGCTGCTGCTGTTGTACCTGGCCGCCCGCCTGATTCGCAGTTATGCCCTGATCAACAAGATGAACAATGAGTTACAGACGGCAAACGAGCGACTGGAACAACGGGTCGAGGAGCGCACCCGCGAACTGATCGAGGCCGAGCGTGAACTGGTCGATGCCGCACGGATGGCCGGCATGGCGGAGATCGCAACCAATGTGCTGCACAACGTCGGGAATGTGCTGAACAGCGTTAACGTCTCGGCAGATTTGATCACCCGTAAATTGGCGGTCAGCAAAACCTTGGGCCTGGGTAAAGCGGTAAACATGATGAACGAACATGCCGAAGACCTGGGGCAGTTCATGACACTCGATGAAAAAGGCAAACTGCTTCGCGGTTACCTCAATCAACTGGTCGACTCCATCGCGGCCGAGCAATCGAGCATCGTTGACGAACTGTCACAACTCACCAAAAGCATCGATCACATCAAGGACATCGTTTCCACTCAACAGGCCTATGCCGGCGCCGCCAGGCTGGTCGAGCCGTTGAACGTCGTCGACCTGTTCGAGGATGCGTTGCGCATGAATTCCGGCGCGTTGAGCCGGCACCATGTCGTGGTCACCAAGGACTACCAGGACACGCCAACGATCATCGGCGACAAACACCGACTGCTGTTGATCCTGATCAACCTGATCAGCAATGCCAAATATGCGATGTCCAAGGTCAGCGACCATCAGCGCCAGATGACGCTGGGCGTCAAGATTATCGATAACGCAACGCTGCGCCTCAGCGTAGAGGATCAGGGCGAAGGGATCGCGGCCGAGAACATGACCCGCATCTTCAATCACGGCTTCACTACGCGCAAGGAAGGTCATGGGTTTGGCCTGCACAGTTGCGCGCTCGCGGCGGTAGAGATGAACGGGCACCTGCGTGTTCACAGCGATGGACCGGGTCATGGAGCGGTTTTCACCCTGGAGATTCCGCTGGAGACTGCCGACGCATTGCCGGCCGCTGGAATGTCAGTCAGTTAAGCCATTTCAGCAACGACGCACTCCTTGTAGCAGCTGCCGAAGGCTGCGTTCGGCTGCGCAGCAGTCGTAAACCCTGAGTGCGCGGCGTGCCTGGCGGATCGCAGTGCCTGATTTTACGACTGCTTCGCAGCCGAACGCAGCCTTCGGCAGCTGCTACAGATTGCGTTACCGCCTGACAAAACCTGCCAACACGACTAACCAATCAGCGCCATCAACTGTTGACGCTGCGCATCCGTCAGCATCGGGCCGAAACCTGCACCGGCGTTTTCCGCCATGTAGCGCGGGTTGCTCGTGCCGGGAATGACACACGTCACCGCCGGATGAGCCAACAGGAACTTGAGCGCCAGTTGTGCCCAGCTGTTGACCCCCACTTGCGCGGCCCATCCCGGCAGCGGTGTGCCTTTCAATCGCGCGAGCAAATCGCCGCCGCCGAAAGGCCGATTACAGATCACCGCGACACCGCGCTCGCGGCACAGCGGCAAGATTCGTTTCTCGACGCCACGGTCGTCCAGGGCATAGTTGATCTGCAAAAAGTCCATCGGCTCGGCTTTCAACACGGCCTCCACTTCGTCGTAGGCCGACGCCGTGTAATGGGTGATGCCGATGTAGCGGATGCGCCCTTCTGCCTTCCATTGGCGCAGGGTGGGCAAGTGGGTTTTCCAGTCCAGCAGGTTGTGAATCTGCATCAGATCGATACGGTCGGTCTGCAACAACTTGAACGACTGTTCCATCTGCGCGATGCCTTCTTCGCGCCCACGGGTCCAGACCTTGGTGGCCAGAAACGCAGGCGAACGAGGCCGATGGATCGACAACAATTCACCGGTCGTCTGCTCGGCGCGACCATACATCGGTGAGCTGTCGATCACCGTGCCGCCCTTCTCGAACAACGCCCTGAGTACCGCAGGCAGTTGCTTGTAAGCGGCGTCGGAAGGCGCGACATCAAAGCCGCGATAGGTGCCCAACCCGACCATGGGTAACGGCTCATTGCTGGAAGGAATGGCTCGGGTCAGCATGTTCTTGCCTCCTGTTTCCGTCGACGGCGCCGATGCAGCAAAGGCCGGATCGAAGGTGAAGACCGCCGAAACACCGGCAGCCAGCGTGAGTAGTCTTCTACGCGTGAAGACAGCAGGATCGGTCATGGAATTCCCCCTGGCTGTTCATTCATGGTCGCCCTTTGTTCTTGTCGTCTGGCCAGCCACAGACATAACCAGCCCCATAGCCCGGCAAACGGCACGATCATCACCGCCACCAGAGCAAAGCCTGCGCCCAGTGCCGTCAACCCGGCGGAGAGCCAGCCACTGGCGGCATCACCGCCGCGATACACCAGGGTTTCGATCACATTCTTGGCCTTGTACTTTTCCTCGCGGCTCACCACCGTCCACAGCACTTCTCGCGCCGGGCGCACGATGGCGAACTCAACGGCACGGCGCAGCCCCTGCGCCAGCGCAACGGTTGTTGGCACGGGTGCCAGGGCCATGGCGCTAAATGCCACGATCGTCGCCAACGGCAACGCCACCAGCGCCCCACCGATACCGATCAGTCGGATCAACGGCGCTGTCAGCAGCAGTTGAAATAGCAACGTCAGCGCCGACACGATCAAATCGACGAAGGCGAAGAATTGCGTCCTGCTGGCCACATCAGCATAGCTGCCAGCGACAATCCGTCCCTGTTCGAAATACAGCAAGGTCGCCGCGCTGGTGTGCAACAACATGAACAGCACCAGCCCCATCAGATAGCGCGAGCGCAGGATCAGCGTGACCCCGGCCAGCATGCTGCCGCCCATGCGCCGCTCATCCAGCCAGCGGCTGCCGGACCGCGACGCTGTGCGCGACAACAACGCCCGATAGCAACGCACCGCGCATTCCAACAGCACGGCCGCCGCGACGGTCAATGCCATCGGCCCAAGACGGGTGGCCATGGTCGCGGCCAGCAATGGCCCGATGAACGTGCCCAGGGTTCCACCCGCGGCAATAAAGCCGAACAACCGTCGCCCCTGCTCGCTGGAAAAGCGGTCGACCAGCACGCTCCAGAAAATCGAAACGATGAACAGGTTGTAGATGCTGATCCAGACGAAAAACACCCGTCCCACTGTCACCGGCGCAATGCGCTGAGCGATCAACACGCCAAACACCAGCATCGACAAGGCAATCAAGCGATAGATCAACGGCACGAAACGCGTGGCAGGCAGCCGCGAAACCAGCGCGCCGAACAGCGGCACCATCAGCAGCATCACCACGAACGTGGCGGTGAACAGCCATTGCAACTTGTCGGCACCGCCCTCAAGGCCCAAGGCGTCGCGCAACGGTCGCACCAGGTAATAACTGGCGAGCACGCAGAAATGGAAGGCGAAACCCAACATCAGGGCCGTTCGTTCGGACGGCAGAACCTTGACCCACTTCAGCGCGCCGGTGGCCGTCATGGCGCAGCGCCCGGATACAAGCGTCGAACCTCAGGCATCGGTGCGCTCCCCGTACGGCAACTATCGATGTACTACACTCTGACAGCGCTCAAACGATAGCCGTCGTCAGGCCAGAGCAGTCCATGTCGTCCACTAAACTTAGCCGAATGTCGCGCACCCTGATGTCTCTCTTCGCATTCATTGCCATTGCGTACCTGGTGCTCTGCGCGGCGCTGTTCGTGTTTCAGCGCGCCCTGATCTACTACCCGCAACCCCGCGCCATCGACGCGCCCGAAACACTGCTGACGCTGCAAGTCGCCGATGCGCAAGTGCTGGTGACCGTCAGGCCGCACGACGGCCCGAAGGCGTTGATCTACTTTGGTGGCAATGCCGAGGACGTTTCCCGCAGCCTGCCCGACTTTTCGCAGGCCTTTGCGGATCATGCGATCTATTTGCTGCATTACCGAGGCTACGGTGGCAGTTCCGGGTCGCCGTCCGAGGAGGCGATTCAGCAAGATGCCATGACCTTGTTCGACATGGTCTACAACACCCATCCTCAGATCGCCGTGGTCGGGCGCAGCCTGGGTTCGGGCGTCGCCGTGCGCCTCGCCAGCCAACGCCCGGCCTCGCGGCTGATCCTGATCACGCCCTACAACAGCCTTGAAGACCTGGCTGCCCGCCAGTTCCGCTGGTTCCCGGTGAAGTGGCTGCTTCAGGACAGATTCGAATCCTGGAAATACGCCGCTCACATCACCGTACCGACGCTGTTGATTGCCGCCGAGCACGACGAAGTCATACCGCGCTCAAGTACGGAAAAGCTCTACACGAATTTCGCCAAGGGCGTGGCCTCTATGCAGGTGATACCGGGCACGGGCCACAACTCGATATCCGAGAGTCCGCAGTACCTCAAGCTGCTGGGTTCCGCGTTGTGAGGGCCGGTAGCACGGTCACAAAAACGACATGATTGCTTAACGTTTTTTTTACAACTCCGCAGGCACGTTATGCGTGTCTGCAGGCGCGGCTGCTCATGATGAGCGCCGCGCAGACTTCTGACAGAACAATGGAGCAAGAGGCATGGAGCCAACGATGGTATCGACCCAAACACATACGCTGATCAGCACGCACTCAGGGGTGATTGTCATGCAAAGGCCTCCTTTGCGCAGGGCGGGGATTAGTCGCGCACAGGCGCGAGCCTCATGACGGTTTTGGTCACGGGCGCCGCCGGTTTCATCGGGTATCACACCGTCAAGCGTTTGTGTCGGGAAGGCCTTGAAGTGGTCGGTATCGACAATCTCAACGACTACTACAGCGTGGAACTCAAGCATGCACGGCTCAAGGAGTTGGAATCCTTGCCGGGCTTTCGTTTCCAGACCCTGGACATCGTCGACAAAACGGCCTTGATGGCGTTGTTCGAAGACCATGCTTTCAGCGAGGTTGTGCACTTGGCGGCCCAGGCGGGCGTTCGCTATTCACTGGACAACCCAGACGTCTATGCGCAGTCGAATCTGGTGGGTTTTCTCAATGTGCTGGAAGCCTGTCGGCATCACCGCCCCGCGCATCTGATCTATGCCTCGAGCAGCTCGGTATACGGCACCAACAGCAAAATGCCGTTCAGCGTCGAAGACAGCGTCGACCATCCCATTTCACTGTATGCCGCCACTAAACGAGCCAATGAGCTGCTGGCGCACAGCTACTGCCACCTCTATGGCCTGAAGGCCAGCGGCCTGCGCTTTTTTACCGTTTACGGGCCTTGGGGGCGCCCCGACATGGCGCTGTTCAAGTTTACCGAGGCGATCATCAAAGGCTTGCCGATCGACATCTATAACCATGGCCAGATGTCGCGCGACTTCACTTACATCGACGACATCGTCGAAAGCATCGCTCGCCTGCGCTCAAAACCACCGGTACCGAACGGGCCAGAGGATGGCGTAAACCGAATCTTCAACATAGGCCGTGGCCAGCCGGTGCCACTGCTGGAATTCGTCGATTGTCTGGAAGCGGCATTGGGCATCAAGGCCCAGCGCAACTTTCTGCCGCTACAGGCGGGCGATGTGGTCAAGACCTGGGCCGATGTTTCGGCATTGGCCGAATGGGTCGATTTCCGCCCTCAGGTGACTGTTGAAACAGGCGTGGCGGAATTTGTGAAGTGGTATCGCCACTTCTATCAGATATGAAACGTGAGCCCTTGATAATAAAAGACCAAGGAGCAAGGGGGACTCTATGAGCCAAGACATTTTTGTATCTGTATTGATTCCAGCAAAAAACGAAGCGAACAACCTCAAACCTTTACTTGAGGAAATCCGCACCGCACTGGCCGATGAGGCTTACGAAATCATTGTCGTGGACGATGGCAGTACCGATTCCACCTTGCACGAACTGCGGCAGATGAAAAACAGTGGCCTGAGTGAATTGCGCATCCTGCGCCATGAGCGTTCGCTGGGGCAAAGCACCTCGCTCTACCATGCGGCGCTCAATGCCCGGGGCCAATGGCTGGCGACACTCGACGGCGACGGTCAAAACGACCCCGCGGACATCCCCGGGATGTTGGCGCTGGTGCGTGGTGAACAGGGTCTGGTCGACGTTCAGTTGGTGGCCGGGCACCGGGTCAACCGCCGCGATACCGCCAGCAAGCGCTGGGCCTCGCGTTTCGCCAATGGCCTGCGCAGCCGCCTGCTCAAGGACGCCACCCCGGACACCGGCTGCGGGCTGAAACTGATCGAGCGTGCGGCGTTTCTGCGCTTGCCGTACTTCGACCATATGCATCGGTTCATTCCTGCGCTGATCCAGCGTCACAACGGCCGCATGATCGTCCATCCGGTCAATCACCGCCCCCGCACGGCCGGGGTGTCCAAATACGGCAACATCGACCGCGCCCTGGTGGGCATTCTCGACCTGTTCGGCGTTTGGTGGCTGATCAAGCGCACCCGGTTGAACACCAATGCACAGGAGATCGAAGGATGAACCTCTCCCGCGAAACCCTTTGGTTGGTGATCGGCTTCGGTGGCCAGATCGCCTTTACCGGTCGCTTCGTCTTGCAGTGGCTGTACAGCGAATACAAAAAACGCAGCGTGATCCCGGTGAGCTTCTGGTACCTGAGCATTGTCGGCAGCACCCTGCTGTTCGCTTACGCCATTTACCGGCAAGACCCGGTCTTCATCGTCGGTCAGGCCTTTGGCTCCATCGTCTATTTGCGCAACTTGCAATTGATTGCCCGCAGCAGACATTTAAAGGACTGAGCCATGCGCAAAACCCTGTCGCCCGGGATCGAATGCCTGGGCCTGATGCTGCTTGCCTTGCTGTTGATCGGCGCCGGGCTGGGGCTGCGTCAACCGCAGAATGTGGACGAGGAACGCTTCCTCGGCGTGGCCCTGGAAATGCTGCACAACGGCGCGTGGTTCATCCCTCACCGCGCCGCGGAAATATACGGCGATAAGCCGCCGATCTTTATGTGGACGGTGGCGTTCTTCGCGTGGCTCACCGGCCTGCCCGCCCTCGCCCTTTATATTCCGGGGCTTTTGTCGGCCGCGACGGTCACGGCCATGGTCTACGATCTGGGCCGCAGGCTATGGAATCAGCGCATCGGTCGGACGGCGGCGCTCTTGTACCTGGCCACGTATCAGACTTACAGCATCTTGCGTACCGGGCAGATCGACAGCTTTTTGATTCTGTTCACGTCGCTGGGCTTGTACGGGCTGGCGCGGCACCTGCTGCTCGGCCCGACGTGGCGCTGGTTTTATGTGGGCTGCGCCGCCATGGGCATTGGCGTGATCACCAAAGGGGTCGGCTTCGTCCCGGTCCTGATGCTGATTCCGTATGCCTATGCGGTACGCAAAGGCTGGCCCGGTGTGGTGGCCATGCCGGGCGAGGCGCGCAAGTGGTTCCTGGGCTTCCTGGTCGCCCTCGGCGCCATCGCAATCTGGCTGCTGCCCCTGGCGATTTCCATTGTGCTCAATGGCACTGCGGATGAAATCGCCTATGCGCGAGAAATCCTGCTACGCCAGACGGCGGCACGCTATGCCGCCGCGTGGGACCACCGCGAACCGTTCTGGTATTTCTTCGTCAACGTCATCCCGCAATATTGGCTGCCATTGGTGCTCGCCCTGCCGTGGCTGGTTCCGGCCTGGCACCGGCAACTGCGCAAACACGACGGTCGAGTGCTGGTGCTGCTGGGCTGGGTCGTGTTGGTGGTGCTGTTCTTCTGCCTGAGCAGCGGCAAGCGCAAGTTATACATCTATCCGGCGCTGCCAGGGCTGGTGCTGGTGGCAGCGCCGCTGATTCCATGGCTGCTCAAGCGCTGGTTCGGCAAACGCCCGCGTGGTCGGCGAACATTCCAGGCACTGGTAGTGACCTGGTTTGTCCTGTGGTTTGCCCGCGGCTTCATCGAGCCGATAAAGGACGGTCGCAACCCCCATGAAGCGCTCATGGCGCAGGCGGCGACCATGACCCACGGCGCCGATCTGGTATTGGTCGATTGGCGCGAGGGCCACTGGTTATTCGCCCGGCAGCCGATCGTGCATTTCGGAATGAAAGGCTCCTCCGTCGAACAAGCAGCGCAGTGGTTGCGCGACCACCGTGAGGCGTACGCCCTGGTGCCGGACGGAGTGTTGAGCCAGTGTTTCAATCCTGAAGCCGCCCATGAGCTGGGCGAAACGTCTCGTGCGCAATGGTCGATCGTCGGCGCCGATGCCGATAACGGCCGTTGCCATCCCGGGCTGCCACCCAAGGTCTATCGCTTCAGCTGGGACAAGGAAAAGTCATGAGCAAGGTATGGAAGCCGGGAATATTTTTCATTGCTGTACTGCTTGGCGCCTACGCGGTTTCTGCACATTTTATGGTCCACCGGCAGCTGTATGCGCACTGGCAAAACCTCTGGCATGGCAATCAGGCGCCGGACAAAAACATCTGGCTGCCGGACTATAAAGCCGTGATCCAGGCCAAGCCTATTGCGAGCGTCGACGATTTATCCGGTATCACCTATGACCCGGACCGAGATCGTCTGCTGGGGATCACCAATGGTGATTCCATGGAGATTGTCGCGCTGAACCGGAACGGTGATCTGCTCGAACGTTATCCGCTGATCGGGTTCCAGGACACAGAAGGCATTGCCTACTTGGGTAATGGGCGAGTGGTGATCGTCGATGAAGTGTTGCAGCGACTGTATGTCCTCACATTGCCGGACAACGCCGGCCCCATTCAGATGGAAAACGCCCAATTTGTCGCCATCGAGATCAACCTGAGCGAGCACAACAAGGGCTTTGAAGGCGTGGCCTATGATGCCGTGAATGATCGTATTTTCGCGATCAAGGAACGTGATCCGCGCCAACTGTATTCGGTCACCGGCATGCTGGCTTCCATCGACGGCTCGTTGCAGGTGCGCATCAAGGACTTGACGAACTGGATCGACCGCAGCGTCTTCGGCATGGATCTTTCCGAGGGTTACTATGATTCGAGGACCGGTCACTTGCTGGTACTGAGCGAACAGTCCTCCAACCTGACCGAACTCGACGGGAAAGGTAACTTCGTCAGCATCCGCTCCCTGCTCGGCCTGACGGATGATCTCGAAAAAACCATACCGCAAGCCGAAGGCATGACCATGGACACCGACGGCGAGCTTTACGTTGTGAGTGAGCCCAATCTGTTTTATCGGTTCACTAAGTCGAAGGTGGCTGTGGCGGAGGATCAGCGGAAGCGTTAATGGGTTTAGTGTTGGATGGGCCGGCCCCTTCGCGGGCAAGCGCGCTCCCACATTTAATCGGTGTTGGTCACAAATTTCGTGATCACAGTAGATCCAGTGTGGGAGCGGGCTTGCTCGCGAAGAGGCCCGCAAGAACACCCTCAGACAGACAGCCACCTCTCCTGAATCGCCATGCGCAGGTAAAACTCACGATCTTCCGGACGTTTGTCTTGGTTGAGAATGATCAGGTTTGGGGTCTTGGTTAATTGTCGCAGCAGTGCTGCGACAATTTGCATCGACCACCCCACTCCGCCGCGTCGATCTTTCGGTTATGTAAGCCCCAACCTGCCGTGATTACTGAATTGGGCAGCAACCTGCTACCCAATTCAATCGTGTCAGCACTGCTGTCACAATTACCCCCTCACGGATAACTAAACCCCTTAACCAACGTCAACTCCCCCACCGCCCGCATCGGCACCAGGAACGTTTCCATCTTTTCGTTCGGCGTCCCCTCTTCCGTAATCACCGTGATGTGCGCGGTGGTCAGCGCCTGTTGTGCCTCTTCCTGCCCTTCATCATCACCGCGATACCCGCCACCGTAGTAGTTCACGTACACCAGGTATTGCCCCTTGATCGGCGCGGGCATGGCGAAGATTTCCGGGCCGTAGCCGGTGGTGACGTCGACGTCGAGTGCGCCGCCGTTGGCTGCGACGCGGTCGCCGTACCAGATATGGCCGCCGTCAGGCGTGACGACATGCAGGTCGAGGTCGGTGCCGTCGCTGTCCCAGGCCAGCAACACTCGCAACTTGGCCGGGGTGGCGCCGCCGCTGGTGTTGAGGAATTGGGTGCGGTGGCGCTGTTGGCCATCGGGGCTGCGGACTTCAACGCTGTTGCTGCCGTTGGGGAATGAGAACGGGCGATCGTAGCGACCGGCGGGGTCGATTTTCAGCGGCATGCTGACGCCGTTGACGATCAGCTTGCCGGGCTCATTGCCCTTGGGCGCGGACTTGATCTGGCCGGTAATGCGAGCAGTGTTGGCCTGCCCCACCGGTGTGTTGACCGAGGAAGCCGGGTAATTAACCGTCTGACGAAAGCTTTCGCCTTCGCCTTCGGGCGCGCCCGTGCGCCAGCCGCCGACGGGCGTGTCGAGTTTGACCGTGCTATCGGCGGCGAACGTGGTCGGCCATACGCAAAAAGAACAAAGGAACAGGAGGACCTGTGGGTAACGGAGTTTCATGGCCTATTCCAGCAAGAGGTGGCGGGCGAGCCCTTCGATGTAGGTTTCATCCTGGCCGTTGGGGTGTGCTTCGAAGGCCAGGTGCAGGTATTCGTGAGTCAGGTCGAGGCGGTCTTGCAGCGATAGCACGCCGCGCACGTAAATGCGCTGGCGTTCGCGGTCGACAAAAGGACGGCCGAAGGCCAGGCGGCAGACGGCGAAGGTGCTGACTTCGTTGTAGCCAACCTCGCTTTCCAGCCGTGGACGCCAGCCGCGGCGTTGCTTTTGCAACCAGTCTTGCGCGGCGGGCAATGCGTCGCAGGAAGCGACGGGATTGTCCCAGCGGCTGAGGCTGGCGCGCGGATAAGCGTGCAGCAGGATGGCGTCGTAGCGTTGACCGGCATTGGCCTGTTCGACGGCTTGCAGCCAGGAGAGCTTGTCCGGCCCCGGTTGGTCAGAGTGATAGGTGACGTTGCTGCCGGCGAGGACCAGGTCGCTGGTCCACGCGGCGATGTTGCGCGACTCGGTCGCGGCCGGGCGTGGGGCGACGCGTTGTCGGCTGCTGCTGTCATCGATGCTCAGGCAATCGCCGTTGCGGGTAGCGTTTTGCAGCAGGTAGGTGCGGATCGCGACGCTCAAGGCTTTGGCGGCTTCGGCAGGTTCCGGTCTGGCTTCGCGCTGCAGGACGCGGGCGACGTATTCTTCGCGGTCCAGGCGGGCGACGAGTTTGTCCTTGAGCAAGAACAACTCGCCGTCGCTGTGGATATCGAGTTGATTGCCATTGGCGAACTCGACGCGATAGTCGCCTTGCAAGGGCCCGGGCGCTAACACGCGATCCCCCGACAGCACGCGTTTCAGCGGATAACGCGCGAACAGGCCGACCTCAACGCACTTCCCCGCCTCGGCGGGCCATGACGAAGGCAGCACCGTCGCCAGTGCCTGACCGTAATTGCGCAAGACCATTTGACTGGTGCCGCGCCCACCGGCCCAGATCGGTGTGCCGTCCGCCGTCCAGCCAGCAAATCCGCCCTGACGCGACGAAGGATCCTGATCCCCCAACCAGCTCCAGGTTTTCACCCGCAACCGGCCACCGAGTTCGCCCACGACATTGCCGTCAGCAGCATTCAGCACCACATCGAGCAACACCCGCCGCGCCTGATCCTGCGCCGGCATCACGGCCAATGCCTTCAACAACTCAGCCACCGAAACCCGGGTCTGCGGTTGCAACGACGGCAAGTCCAGCAACCACTTAGGCGCTTGTCTCGCCTGCCAATACTCGCGCCATTGCGCGCCAGCAATGCCCAGGCGCACAGGCTCAAAATACAACCCGCAAGACTTCACCAACGCCTGATCGCGCTCAATCCTGCCGCCCGCCGTGCAGCAATACACTTCTTCCTTCGATTGCCCGCGACACTCATAAGCAGGTTCACGCGCGCCGGTGTCTACCAGCCAACCGTAGACAAACAGCTTCCACAAACTGCCCAGTGGCGTCTGCAAATCAGCAGGCAATGGCTCACGGGAGATCACCTGCGTCTGGCTCAACGCAAGCAACTCACCCTTGAAGCCCAGGCGCAACGGCTCGTCCTGCGCTGTCGCCAGCGCAGGCATCAAACATAACAGCCACCAGACCAAACGCCGGGTCATGTCAGTGAACCGTGACCTGACCGAGCGCCGGTTTCTGTTCCTGGGCCTGATGCTGTGGCGCATAGACCTGCGTGAAGCGCACCGGCGGCAGGTTGAACTGACCCTTTTGCGAGAAACGCACCAGATGACGCAGGCGCAATTCACCGCTCAAGGCATCCACGGGGATCGCGTAAGCCAGTTGCCCCGGCTCGAAACGGGCCTTCTCCAGCGCGGTCGGCTCGGTGCCGGCCTTGCCCATCAGCTTGATGCCCCACGTGGTGCGCTCGACGTCCGCGCCCGGTGGCAGCGGCACTTCGAGCATGCCGTAGCGCAGCGGTTTCGCAGCCTTGCTGGTGATGATCACTTCGTCCAGGTACAGGCTGTCGCTGGACAGCGGTTTGCTGCCGACCGCTTCGAGTTTGAATTCGAACGCTTCGTCACCCGGCACCAGACGCGACAGACGACGAGTGATGGTCACGGCCATCGGGTCCACTGGCGGTTGCTTGCTCTGGAAGCTCAACGCGGCTCGAAGCGGGCGTTCTTGCTCCCCGGTCAGCGACAACACTGCCGGCACGGGTGAAGCACCCTGCCACGTCCAATACATCTCACCGGTAGCACTGTGTTGTTTCTTCCAGCCCTCACCTGGCGCCAGCGCGATGGTCGGCGAGGCCTGCTCGATGCTGCGTTGCAGCCAGGTCAGCGCCAAGGCGCGTTCCAGGGTCGATTGCTGTGGCAACAGACGTTGCAACAACGCTTGAGCGTGAGCCTGATCGAAGGCTTGCAGCGACAGGTTCAGCGCTTCGACAAACGGTTGAGAACTGGCGGCCACTTGTTGTTGCGCAACGTCCAATTGACCATTGAACGCCGACGGCAGATTGACCTTGGCCTGACGCGCCAAAGACGCGGTCAGCACCCGAGCGCTGGCCAGCCCCAACGCCGAATCCGGATCGCTCATGACCAGGCTTTCTTCCCCATCGTCCATCATGCTGGCCGCATGGCCTTCGCCGGCTTTCACCAAGTCGTCGATCAAACCGCTGAGCAGCGTGTTCACCGGCAACTGCATCTGTTTGGCAAACGACAGAATCAACGCCCGCTGCAACAGCGGCGTGTTCTGCGCCTGCTTGGCATACACCTCCAGCACCCGCTGGAAATGCTCCGGCGGCAGGCTCAGTTCCAGCGCTTTACTGGCGTGCCAGTCGGCGTAATAGGCGTAAGCGGTCAGGAACGCATCCGGCTCACCGTCATAGCCCCACCAGGTGAAGCTCGCCGACGGGCCGGCCATTTGCACCAGCCGCAGGCGGCTGTTTTGCATGATCAAACGCAAGCGATCGCGGATCTGCGGGTTCGACGACAAGGTCGGATAAGCGATGCTCAACGGCAGCAAACGGCTGGCGGTCTGTTCGACGCCGCCGTATGGATAGCTCAGCAGATCATCAAGCGCCGAACGGAACAGTGCTTGCGGGCTGTCATCCAGACGCAGGCGAATATCCGTGGCGTCGGCCGGCAAGGTCAACGGTGTATCACCGCTGGCCACGTCCAGGCTCTGGCTCTGAGTCACCTGCCAGCCTTCGCCGGTCGCAGTCAGGCGCACGGCCAGGGCGTCAGCAGTTTTACCGTCCTGCACCAACTCGGCGGTCCACTCGCCATTGGCCACGGTGAACGCTGGCAATGCGATGTAGTTGATGCCGTTGTTCAACGTGACCGGCACCCGTTGTTCGGCGCCCGCGTAATGAATCACCAGCTCAGCCTTGACCGGTTTCTCAGCCTGGCTGAAAGCAAACACACCGAGATCCGGTTTGTCGCTGTTGCGGAACCTGGTCGGGCCGCTCCACTTCAGGTACAGCGGTTTTTCCGAACGCACGAATTGCTTCTTCTGCCCGACCTGGCCGTCATCGGCAATGGCCCGGGCGGTGATGCGCCAGCGGGTCAAGGAGTCCGGCATTTTGAAGGTGAAGCGGGTTTTGCCATTCGCATCGGTGATCAATTCAGGCTGCCATGCAGCGGTGTCGACGTCTTCACGACGTGGTCGCTCCAACACTTTCACCCCGCGCTCGCTGCGGTTGGCTTTACCCGGTGCGCCTGGGCTGCCCGGCAATGCCACGTCGTAGCTGATGAACGACAAACTGGCGCTGGTGCGCACGTTGTTGCGGCGTGGGTGATAGAAGAACTGGTCGATGGTCGGCGCGACTTCCGGTTGCAGCGCGTAGACCATTTCATCGACCACACTGACCGTCAGGTGCGCCGGAATCGGCTTGCCGGCGAACTGGGTGGTCAGGTCAACCGACACGGTATCACCGGGCTGATACGCCTCTTTATCGGTGGCGATGGCCACGTCGATTTGCGGCGCGATTACCTTGATGCCGGCGTTCTGGAAGCTGTACTGACCGCCCTTGGTATAGAGCACGGAGAAGGTCAGGTTCGGCGCGAAGCTGTCCTTCACCAGGATGCGCGCGCGGTATTGGGTGTCGCTGAGTTTTTCCATCTTCAGCCAGTCGCTGCCCTTGGACAGCAGCGCCGTGGCCTCGACCTTGTCGCGTTCCAGCGACAACAGCGCATCGATAATCGGCTCGGGGAAAGTGATCAACGCGAGTGCTTCGTCGCCGGCCTTGTACTCGGGTTTATCGAGGACGATTTCCACAGTGCCGGGCACGGCTTTGACGCCATCACCAGTGACCGAATGACCGGTCGCGCCAAGCACACGGCCGTGATCATCTTTCAGCGTCAGGTTGTAAGTACCTGGACGGTCGAAGGCCAGGGTGAAGCCTTTATCTTTGGCGGCGAGTTTACCTTCGCCAGTGGTTTGATCTTCGAGTCGCACCCAGCTGTAGCTGCTCGGGTTGACCGCTTTGCTCTGCTCGCTGCCACCTTCGTTGGCATAGCTGAATGCAACCTTGCCACCCACCGCGCTGAACCGCTGCGGCGCGCTCAAGCGGAAACTGGCGGCACCGCGATCGATGAGAATTTCCTTGGTGGTCTTGACCCGATACGCCGCGCCATCGCTGGCGAACACGGTGAGCATGTAGCGGCTCGGTTTCTCGGCGGCGGGCAGATCGAGGCTCGCGTTACCCTTGGCGTCGGTGGTCAGTTCGGCGCTGGTCAGTTCCACCGGGAATTGCCCGAGGTATTGCAGCTCGTTATCGACCATAGACAGTTGCTGGGCGCGCAGGCTCAGGCTCAACTTGGCGTTAGCCACCGGTTTGCCGTCCGGGTACAGCAACACCAGACTGCCCTTCACCGGTTCACCGGTGCGGTAATCCTGCTTGGCCAGGTTCAGGGAAATCTCGAAGTGCGGCTTGATGTATTCAGCGACGCGGAAGGCACTGCTGTAGGCCTGATCCTTGTAGCTGAAACGCAGTTCATAGCCGCCCGCCACCGCGTTGTCCGGCAACTGGAAACGGCCCTGAGTGCCAGCCTTGGAGTCAAGCTTCAGCGCCAACGATTGCAGCGCGGTACCGGTAGCGTCGAGCACGGTCACATTGACGTCGGCAGCAGTCGGCGCCACGGAATCCCGCGCATTCTTGAACTCGCGGCCGACGATTTTCAGCGACACCCAATCCCCCGGCCGATACAGCGGTCGGTCGGTGAAGGCATAGAGTTTGGTGTCGTAGATTTCGCTGTCGTAATAGAAGTTCTCGGAGACGAACACCCCGCCCTCTTCGTCTTCGCCAATCACGAATGAACGCTCCGGGCTGACGTGTTTCAGCCGCAGCAAACCGTCGGCGTCAGTAGCGCCACTGCTCATCACGCCCAGGCCGTCGGTCCATAGCACATTGACCTTGGGCACCGAACTGCCTTCGTGTTTGCGCGCGGCCCACACCAGCAATTCATCGCCGGCAATCTTGCTCACGGCCACGGTGTTGGAGACGAAAACCATGGTGGTCGCGCGGTACTTGCCGATTAGCGCTTCCACCAGGTACAGGCCCGGTTTCAGGTTGCCCAACGGGATGTACACGTTGCCCGGCGAAACACTGACGAACTCGCTGGAAGAACCGGCCAGGTTCACGCCCTCAGGCGGCTGGATCGGCTTGGCTTGCCACAGCGGATAACGGAATTGGCTGACCACCGGCAGGCCCGGAATCAACGCGAATTGCGGCTGAGCGTCGTAGGGCGTTGGCGCGGCGATGGCGGTGCCCATCTTCAGTTCCGGCACTTCCTCGGTGACTTGTTTGCGCGACTCGTAGGAAAAAGCCCGCTGCATCACCCGACGGGATTTGCGGTACCAGTTGTCCCACAGGTACGCGAGGGTGTTCGACAGGCCTTCGCCCTTGAACTGGCCGTCGCTGACCACGCGGTGCAGGTTCTTCTGGCGCTTGAGGAAATCCAGCGGCTTGTCGATGCGATACACACGAATGTCCGCACCGCCGTAAGGCTCCATGCGGAACCGGCGGTAATCGCGGCCCGGCGCTTCGAGACGAACCATCGCCTGTTCGTCGCTGGCGAAACTGCTGTCGGCCAACAGGAAAAAGCTTTCACCGGCCACCGGCGTGTAGCCGCTCGGCTCGACGGTGTCTTCGGCATTCACCGCCGACAAGGGCAGCACCAACGCCAACAACAATGGAATTCGAGAGCAAATGCGCAGCATGCGGGCACCGATCATTGGGAGAGGAAGTTCAGTCGATAGACGCCGATGAAGTTGGGGTTGGCTGCGTCGGGTATCCATCGGGTGTCCTTCCATGTCATGAGTTGTTGCAGGCTTGCGGAGCGCATGCCGTTGTCAGTGGGGGTGGTAGTGCCGGTGTGATAGGCGATGAAACGGCCCATCCAGATCATCAGGTGCTGGTCGTCGCCCTGATCGAAAAACATCAAGTCGCCGGGCCGGGCCTGGGACAGGTCACGGCCGATCAGATGACTGTTGAACTGAATCAGTTTGATCGCGTTAACGTAAGGCCCGACTTTGCCGCCGCCCTGCTGCCATTGCTGGGCGAGGCCGCGTTGGGCATCGCTCAGTTGCAGTTCCGGCGGCAGGTAGCGATTGGACAGGCCGTTGCTGCGCAGCCATTTGTCGTCATGGACTTTCAGCGCTTCATTGGCGGCAAATCGCACCAGCCCCGCGCAGTCCTGCTGATACCAGCGCGGGCTCGGGCCTTGGGTCAGTTGTTCCTGGGCGATGCGCACGAACCAGGCGCGAAATACCTGGGACTGCTGCGGGTCGAGCGCCGGGGCTTCGCTGGCAAAGGTGCGAGTCCCCAGCAGCAACGCCAGCAGGCCGAGGCCTCGGATGAGTGCGGTCACAGGGCTTTCCACTCCAGCGGCAGCCACTGCCAGTGGCCGTCGGGCTCGCTGCCTTTGGGCAAGGTCAGGGCGTACTTGCCATAGCCGCCGAGGGTGCGCAGTTTCGGGATCAGATAGGTTTGCGCGGCGTTGTAAAACACCGGTTCCATGTCCTGCGGCAGGCTGTCGAGGGTTTCCTGTTGCATCAGTTGCGCCATGGAATCCGGGCCGAAATAGATCGGCATCAGCAGGTCTTTCGGCAGCACGTCAGCCAGCGGTGGGAAGCGTTTGTCGAGGGTGCCGAGAGCTTTGTCGACCAATTTGTCGTCGAGGGAGAACAGCAGCGTCGAACCGTGGCGAGCCAGGCTTACGCGCATAAAGGCTTTGCCAGTGATCGCGTCCGGTTGCTCGGCATCCTTGGCTTTATAGGGGCCGAAGTTGGAGCTGACCTGGCGCTGCCACTGATGGGTCTGGCCTTCCTGTTTCTCGACCACCGGGAACGCATGCTCAGCGACCTTGCCTTCGTAGGCGCCGACCATCGAGCCGAACAGGTTGCCCAGGTCGCCGTCGAGTTTGGCGCTGTCATCGTCATTCAGGCTGGCCACCAGCAGCGGCGTGTACAGCCGCGAATCGGCGTACCAGCACAGGCCGGCGGCACCGGCCATGTGTTCGGTCAGGGCCTGGGCCACGGCGTCGTCGGCACCGAGTTTCACCAGCAGCGGTTTCTGTTGTTCAGCGGCCAGTGGCAAGGCGACGCAGGCGCTGGCGCCCATGGGCATGGCTTGCCAGATCGGTTTGAAGTCGAAGTCTGGCTGGTTTTCCAGTTCATCCATGGCGAGGAAGCTGTGCCAGCCCTTGTCGTCCATGTCGAATCGCAGGCCGGCGAAATTCGGGATAAAGCGCTGGTAACCCATGGCCAGAACGCTGGAGTTGACCGAGAGGCGTTGTTTCACCTCGGGCGCGCGGGGTTGCAGGCCGAAGGCTTCGGGGAAGAGTTTCTGGCCGCCGAGTAGTGCTTCCAGCGATTCGGTCGATACCATGCCGGGTTCGTCGACTGGACCGTGGCCGGCTTCATAAAGCTTGGCCGGGTTGGACAGCACCACCAGTTTGTCGCCATGAGAGGCGAACAGCAGCGCTTTGCTGTTGTTGTAGGTGAGTTGATAAAGCGGCACCACATCGCCGGCGACTTTGATTTCAGCCAGCTTGCTCAGCTGCGTATCACCCAGCGCCACTTTCGCCAGCGGCTCCAGCACCTTGGCCAACCCACCGCGATCCATCACCAACAGGAAATCCTTGAGACGCCCATCCGCCCCGCGCCACAGCGCCACATCCGCCGGTTGATCGAACAGCTGCTCGATCAGGCTGTCCTGCAACTTCAGGTCATGCTCGTAAATGATCCGCCGCAGACTGCCAATCAAACCGAGACGGTCGGCGTGGGCTTCGTAATAGAAGACGAAATCTTCGGTCAGGGTTTCCTTGAGAAACGGCACCGCCAGCAGATCCTTCGGCAGTTGGCTCAGGGAGTGGGTTTCGAGCAGACCGTCCGGCCGGCTCATGCCCAGTTTGTCACTGGCCAGTTCCGCAGGCGGAGCCTTGGGTTTGTTCAGGAACCAACCCAACCCGCCCGCCACGCCGGCCACCAGGCACAGCCCGATTACCAGCGCCGGCCAGCGACGGGAAGTGTTGGCGGCCGGTTCGGCTGCTGGGGAAACGGCCGGGGATACAGTGTTATCACTCATGTTCACAAACCCAATTCATCCGTGGTGCGGGATGTTTAATAGTTGAAAGTCTTGACCAGCAGCAGGTCGCCGATCGCCCGCAAGGGCACGATGAAGGTCTCGCGTTTTTCGTCGACGGTGTTTTCGTTGAGCACCAGATTGATCTGCGAGGTGATCACCTCGTTCTGGTTGCTGGTCTCATCGAAGTTATAGCCGCCGCTGCCGAAGTTGCCCCAATAGTTCACGTAAACCAGATAAGTGCCATGCATCGGCGCGGTCATGGTGAACATTTCCGGGCCGGGGCCATCGACCCCGTCCGGGTCCAGGCCGCCGCCATTGCTCATGGCCGGCCGAGCCCAGAACGCATGCTGGCCGTCGGGGGTAATGATGTGCAGATCGAGTTCGGCCTTGGGATCGTCCCAACCCAGCACCACGCGAATGCGCGCCGGCGTGCGCAGGTTGTTGGCTTCATAGAATTGAACGCGTTTGAGCGACTTGCCCTCGGAACTGCGCACTTCGACGCTGTTGGACCCGGCGCCGAACGCATACGGCCGGGCGAAACGCCCTTGGTCGTCGGTGTACAGATTCAGGGGATTGCCGTTGACCGCCAGGCTGTGGGGCGGTCGTAGGGTGCCGAGGGCCTTGAGCTGGCCTTCGATCATCGTGCGATTGCGCTGCACGCCGCGGTCGATGGGCGGCGTGGGATAGGCGACTCGAGGGTTTTCACTGCGGTCCAGCAGGCCGTGATAGCGCCAGCCGCCCACCGGCTCCGACAACTCGGCCGTGGGCTCGGCCCATGCCACCTGGGCGCAGACCAGCGTGATCAGCAGTGAAAGAACACAACGCATGTAACGCCTCCTGCCATGCATAACGAAACCTGGCGCCCGATCCTCGACGCGTTATTGGTTTGACTGGCATTAGGCCAGAGGCCGGCAATATAACATTGCCAGCAGTGCAATTTTCCGATCTTTTTCTGTCTATAGCGGCTTTTTTAATAAGCCGATGGCCGCCGACTTACACCCGCCAATCGAACCATTTATCGGACAACACAAACAAGTTCTCACCCCCGCAGCCATTAAGCTCATTCCAGGTCTTTAATGGTTCCAGGATTACAAGCCAGGCAGACACACCGCAATCTCTGCGCACGCATCGGGAGACTCGTCATGAAAATCGTCATCATTGGCGGTACCGGGCTGATCGGCAGGCACCTCTGCAAAAACCTGCAAGACCTAGGGCATGAAACCCTGCCCGCATCACCGAGCACGGGCGTCAACGCCCTCACCGGCGAGGGATTGCAAGACGCCTTGCAAGGCGCCGACGTGGTGGTCGACGTGGCCAACTCGCCCTCCTTCGAAGACGCTGCCGTGCTCGACTTCTTCGAAACCTGCGGGCGTAACCTGCTCGCCGCCGAGAAAACCGCTGGCATCAAACACCATGTCGCCCTGTCGGTGGTGGGCACCGAGCGCATGCTCGACAGCGGTTACTTCCGGGCAAAAATGGCGCAGGAAAAACTCATCAAGGACTCGGGGATCCCCTACACCATCCTGCGGGCCACGCAGTTCTTCGAATTCATCGGGGCGATTTCGCACTCCGGCGTGCAGGAAGGCGACACCGTGCGCCTGACCTCCGCCGAGCTACAACCGATTGCCGCGGTCGATGTCGCGATGGCATTGGCGAAGGTCGCCGTGCAAGCACCGAGCAATCAGACCCTGGAAGTGGCCGGCCCTGAGCGCTGGCCGCTGGTGGAGTTCGTGCGCCTGTTTTTGCAACACACCAACGACCCGCGCCAGGCCCAAGCGGACGACACGGTCCCCTACTTCGGTGCGCCGATCGATGACCATTCGCTTACGCCGGGAGAGCACCCCATCATCGGGCCGACGCGCTTCGAGACCTGGCTCAAGAGCAGCGTTTGATACTCAAGCGAGGCCCTACACCAACCGCTCAATCTTCTGATGCTGCCAGATCATTTTGTAATACAGCGTCTGCAGCATCAGCATGCCCAGATACGCCACCGGAAATGCCATCCACACACCTTGCAGCCCGAAGCGCACATCCAGCAGGTACGCCATCGGCAACTGCACCCCGACCACACAAACGATCGAAACCGCCACCGGCACCAACACCGTGCCGCTGGCGCGCATGATGCCGCCGACAATCGCCTGGAAGCCAAACACCAACAGGCTCCAGAGCATGATGTGCAACAAGTGTTCGGCCATCGCCCGGGTGGAATCATCCGTGAGGAACAACCCCAGCAACCAGTGCGACAGCAGATAACCCAACACCACCAGGCCACCGGTCAGGCACACGTTGATCAAAAGCCCCGTGCGCAAAATCGGCCCCATGCGCTCAAGCCGCCCTGCCCCAATCGCCTGAGCACCGAGAATCGACGCCGTGATCGCAATCGACAGCGCCGGGAACTGCACGTAATTGACGATCTGCGTCACCGCCCCGTACGCCGCCGTCGCCTGGGAACCGTGCTGGTTCACCAGCGCCAGGATCACCAGCTCCGACAACGACAGCACCACCATCTGCAACCCGGTCGGCAGCCCGATGCGCAATACCTTGCCAAGGATCTCCATGTCCAGCCGCATCGCCGCAAACATCTCCCGATCCGGCGCCAACGGATGCCCCTTGCTAATCAACCGCCACGCCAGCCACCCCATCGCCGACAAGTTACCCGCCAACCCCGCCCACGCCGCACTCTGAATCCCCATCGGCGGCAGCCCCAACCACCCGAGAATCAACGCCGGCGTCAGCGCCAGCCCGACACACGTCGACACCACCAGCGCCAACAACGGCGACACCGTATCGCTCACCCCACGCAGCAGCTGCGTGAACAACACAAACACCAACAACGACGGCAAAATCCACATCATCACATGCGCATACGCCACCGCATCGTCTAGCACATCCACCGGCGTGCCCAAACCCTGCAACGCCGGCCGGGCAAACACACTGCCCAACACCGCCGCCACCAACCCGATCATCGCCCCCAACAGCAACGTCGAACCGGCAATGGCCTTCACCAAGTGCAACTCGCGAGCGCCCCAGGCTTGACCGATCAACACCCCGGCGCCAGCGCCGAGGCCGATGACCAAGGCGATGAAGAAGAACACCACAGGGAACATGCCTGATACCGCCGCAAGGGCTTGGGTGCCGAGCATTTGGCCGATGTAGATGCTGTTGATGGTGCCCGACATGGATTGGAGGAAATTGGAGAGGACCATGGGGGCAAGGAATAGGAGGTAGGTTTGCCAGAGGGGGTGTTGGGAGGTGGGGGTTTGCATTGAGGTTCCGTCTCGGGTGGGGGCTGGCGTTTGGGAAATTCTACGCTACGGAACCGGGAATAACGCGCTCCTGTTTTGCGGATTTGGGGAGCAGAAGTAATGTCTGCGGGACTGTCAGATTTTTTGTGTGCGGGCCGGTAACGGCCTTCCCTGTTACCGGAATTACAAGCCCGACGCCCCTACGCCGCCTGCCGCCGCATGGTCAGGATAGCAGCACCGAAACCGATGAATGTCGACCCCACCACCCGGCTGACCCAGCGGGACAGCGCAGGCCGGGTCAGCACACCCTTGGCCCGCGAGGCGAGCGCGGCATAGAGGCTCAGGGACGACACCGACAATGCCATGAAGATCGAGGTGAGGATCAGAAATTGCGGCAGCAATGCTGCACTCTGATCGATGAACTGCGGGAACAACGCGGTAAAGAACATCGTCGCCTTGGGGTTGGTCACCGCCGTCAGGAAGGCCGATTTGTACAGTTTGGAACGAGTCGGCCGGCTTTTCTTCAAGTCGTCCTGAATCCCGTCCGGGAGCATCGGGCCCTTTTTGAACAACTGTCTGATGCCCAGGTAGAACAAATAACCGGCACCGATGAACTTCACCATGTTGAACAGCCATTCGGAACTGGCAAGCAGCGCCCCCAGCCCCAGCATGGCAGCGGACGACAGGCAGAACAGGCCACTGGCGTTGCCGAGCGATGACCATATGGCGCTGCGCTGCCCATGGGCCAGGCTATTGTTGATCGCCATCAAGGTCGCAGGCCCTGGGCTGGCGATGGCAATCGCGGCGACCAGTGTAAAAGTCAGAATCGAGTGAGAATCCATTTTCAAAGCTCGTCGTGGTGGGGGCTGGTATGTTACAGGAACGAGCGGGACAACAAGTTAAGTGGTGCTCGGTTTCCCAGACGGTATTTGGATTGATAGCACTCCTTGCCCACCGCCAGCAATCGGGCGCCAAAGCAAAGGAGGCTTGCAACGAGGAGGAGTCCATATACGGACGTTCAGCCTTCTCACTAAAGACCGCGAACATGTCGGTGTGCAAACCTGGCGCGCAGGTAATGCTCGAAGAAGAAGTACCAGGCGATGGCATCATTTGCCGGGATGGCGACAGCGCTCGCCCGCGCGGGATGATTCAACAGCAGATTACATCGCTGATTGCAGAGTTTCTTCAGTCATCCATCTACAAAGAAAACAGTTTGTAAACTCGTGGTACAGGAACTGCCGCAGCTCAACTAAAACCCCGCAGGAGCAGTTTCAGCGCCCGCGCAATCTGTCAGAACGGTTGGCCAGGGATGAGCGCTCTGGGTCAGTTGCTGCCCTTTGCTACAGGCAGATAACGGCCAGAATCGGTCGCTCGACAGCCCGCACACTCATCGTCGAGAATGAGCCGGGCACTCAGCGCCCAATGGCGATCAGCAATACTAAGGGATGGTTCCGTCCACAGGACTCGCGAGGAAGCACATGATCGATGGTTCTGCCGTTTTGACAGTTTTTTTGGTCTACCTTGCCGGTGTCGTTATCCCAGGGCCGAATTTTGTCGCAGTGGTCCATAAAGCGGTGTCTGCAACACGGTTAGAAGCTCTGGCCTTGGTAGCGGGTATCGTACTGGTCAACTTGTTCTGGTCCACCTGTGCAATTGCAGGTCTCGGGATTGTATTTGCTGCGCTCCCTTGGGCTGCGCTTGTTGTAAAGGTTCTGGGGGCTGCCTACTTGATGTGGTTCGGATTTCGACTGCTGATCAACGCAGGGAAGAATGCGCTTGGCCCGCTAAATGATGCCGTCGCCGGTAGTTGCAGGCAGTCTTTTTTTCAGGGGGTGATTACCAACATAGGCAATCCCAAGTCCATGGCCTTTTATGCCGCTGTCTTTTCAGCCGCAGCCCCCGCTCACGTTTCGTCAGGCACGTTTTTGTCGATGCTGGCAGTTGTAGTGGTGGTTTCAATGACCTGGTATGGAATGGTCGCAATCGCTCTATCGCAGCCTAAGATTGCTGCTGGGTATCAAGGTCGGAAAAAAGCAATCGATCGACTGTGCGGTGGTTTGATTTTGTCTCTGGGGATCCGCCAGCTGGTTTAGAACTTGTTCTGTGATGCAAGAACTGCCCTTATGGACAGGCAGCAATCGGCCAAATGCAGACGTTCGCCGTTGGCTCCTTACACCCCGAAAGGGGGACATCCCACCAGGAATCAAACCTTATTTTTGCCCAATGAATCAGCCCATTTATTGGCGAATCTATACAGAGGGAAGAACGACTCCGAGAGCTCCATACCCAGTGGAGTGAGCCCGTAACCGCCCTCGTTTGACTCAATGAAACCTGCCCCACGAAGTTCGTTGACCCTACTTTGCAAGACAGTGGGCGAGATATCGCCACACACACTTCGCAGTGCACGGGAACTGAGTGAACCGTGCTGAAGCTCCCAAAGGATCCTCAACGCCCATTTCTGTCCGAGCACATCCAAAAGTGCCATGATTGGGCGCCGCCCACTCATCATTTGCAAACCCAAGCTATGATCATCATTCATGCATATGGCCCTTGCTCGCTACAGATAATGTAGCAAATACTAGCGCTACACATTTGATAGCGAAGGGTACATCATGACTCGAATCAAAACACTCGAAAAACCCTACACGCAAGGCCTCCAGGCGACGTTTGACAAAATAATGGGAGAGGGCGTCCCACCACTGTTGTTGTTCACCACCATCGCCACCAGCGAAAGGGCATGGCAGAAGTTCACGGCTGGTTCACTGCTGGATGGAAACCTGCTGACGCTTCGTCAGCGGGAGCTAATCATCAATAGGGTCTGCGCACTTACCGGATGCGAATATGAGTGGGGTGTGCACGTTATGGCTTTCGCAGAGCGGGCCGGATTGACGAGAGACGATATCGGCCACACCTTGGATTATCCGCTCCGGGCGGAGCACTGGACGGAGGAAGAGGCGGTGCTGCTGGCTACTATTGATGCCCTGCACAATCGCGCTACCTTGACTGAAGCGGAATTTCAGGCCACTCGACGATACCTCGATGATGATCAAATCCTTGAACTGCTGATGCTGGCGGGCTTCTATCGAACGGTATCGTATATCGCCAATAGCCTGACCCTTGCCCTTGAACCAAACGCGGCGAGATTCCGTGATTTTCGGCATGAAGCAGCGCAATCGTCTTAGGCTGACGACTCGCTTTCTGGTCATGAGCTGCCCCGCGAAGGGCAGCTATGGATCGATTGCGGCCCTTGGCGAAGAGTAGCAATCGGCCAAGAGCGGACACTCGAACATCACCTGATCGACTATTTTTCAGGACGAAGCGGTCACCTGTGTTCCGCTGCCAACAATGACCTGAACTGCGAAACGCTCTCTGAAGAGAGTCCGGCAGCTTCGAACACTGCGCAGGTAAAGCTAACGGGTGCAGGGCCTGGAGCAGTTATGATGCGGTCGGCAACTACCGCTACTTGGCTGCTTCGATAAAGCGCGGCGCCTTCATAACCTACGGCATTGTGTTGTAAGAATTCAGCGCTGTTCGAGGTATGAGAAATCGTGTCGAGAAGCCCGGCCCTCGCAAGTGCCAGCGTTCCCCCGCAGATACCGGCAATTGTCGCTCCTCCTGAACGACTAGCATGAAGAAAGTCCCGAATATCCGGTGCATCTGCGCGTTCCCAGATCATTCCACCGATGACGACCACAACGTCCGGCTTCCAGTCCAGGCATTGTTGCAAGCTGCTATCCACCGTTACAGCCAATCCACCCTGCGAGCGGAACTGCCCCGTAGTAGAGGCGAAAAACCTGACGTCGATCCCGTAAAACGGGGATGCGGTTCCTGCAACGAAAGCGTATTCCCAGTCCGCAAAACCGGGTGTCAGTATCAAGCCCACGCGTGCCATCAGTCAGAATCCTCCATGGAAACGAATAACATAGAATGACAACAAATAGATCTCAACGACTGCTTACGTTTTTACACAGCCTCGGTCGACAGTTGCCGGTTATGTAGTGTCGAACTGGCTGTTTGCTGGCTCGTTGCGCAGCGGTAAACGTGCGGCGATCATGAGCTCCAGGCACGGCTCAATGGGCATGATCCGTATGCTTATCTGAAGGATGTTCTCACGCGCCTGCCGACTCAACGGGCGAGTGAGATTGCGCTATTGCTGCCGCATAACTGGCAACCACCTCGACTGGATTAACTCACTAACCGAAGGACATAAAATGCTCATTGTCTTCAGCGGCCTTCCGGGTACCGGAAAGACGACTATCGCAAGTGACCTTGCCACCAGAACAAGTGCCGTGTATCTGCGGATCGATACGATTGAGCAGGCTATCCGAAACTCCGGTGCTCTGGCACAAGACGTGGGTCGGAGCGGTTACATGGTCGCTAATGAGCTTGCTCTGAGCAATCTTCGTTTTGGCAGCACGGTCATAGTCGACTGTGTTAACCCAGTCATCGAAAGCCGAAAGGCGTGGAGCGAAATCGCCACACGCGCTGGTGCTCCATTAGTGAATATCCAGGTGGTTTGCTCTGATAAACATGAACACCAGCGACGGGTAGAAAACAGGAAGATTGATATTCCCGGGCTGACGCCACCAACCTGGCAGTCTGTATTGGATCATGAATACGAGGCGTGGGATAACGCGCCGTTTAACATAGACACCGCCCTGACCTCTCCAGCGGAGGCTGTGGCAATGATCACCAAACGATTTTTATCTGGAAGCCCAACGTAGCAAGGTGTGATCAGCAGACGCTTACTGCACAGTCCCTTCGCTCCGAGCTGCACAGGCTGGTATCGAGAATGGTATTACCACATCCGTCCGGTAGCAGAAATTGCGCAGATTTATTTTGTGGGGAGCGATGCGATCATTTGATCAAAGGCCGTTACCGAATATCTTCCATCAAGGTTTTCTACGGTGGGCATTTTTGAAGGAAACCCGAATCGCACTCTGCCGGGAAGCACTTCATCCATAGCTGAGTACCAAGTCAGCAAATCCAATACGTCCTTGTGCGATCGTTTCTCTTGTGGTGTCCAACTCTATTCGCCAGTCGTGCTCGCTCGCCTCGCCGATCTGCCAAAGGCTCCATATGTAGTGGAGCTTGAGAGGGTCACTGTCACACAAAGCCCACGAAGAAATGTCTTCCATGGCCAGCGCCGTTTGCCAGCGATCCACGTTTCGTTTTGCCCAAAAAGTTGCTGCTCCGACTGGATCCTTTATCCGATCCGGCTCGTTTTCAAAACGGCCATTTTCAGGAATGACATGTTGCCCTCCATGCTTAGCGCACCCGAGATGCATGCCTGCATGGTCCTGCCTGGCTGGATGTGGGGCCCTGCCGACATTGGCCTGAGTTTCCGGGCGCTAGAGCTGACACTCACTGACACCGTGGCGTGGTACCGCGATCACGATTGGTTTGAAAACCACAGTGCGCCTCCGTCGCCGGAAAACGCACATCCGTCATGGCCGACGACTGACTTTCGCAGATAAGATTACCGTCGGGCCCCACCTTCACCGCATAGCAGGACAAGGACGTAAACATACTGTGAGTAGGAAAATAATTCTGATGCGTCACGGCCAGCCAAAGTTGGTCGCAACCGACAAAATGTCAGCGCTCGATATGAAAGACTGGATCGAACAATACAACCGGTCCGAAATTACCAACCAACCCGTCCCGGATGCCAGCATGCAGCTCGCCGCAACCGCCACGGTGATTGTTTCAAGCAACGCACCTCGTGCGCTGACTTCCGTCCAGGCTCTTGGCCTGAAACCCGCCCTCGTCGACGCGCTTTTCTGTGAAGCTCAACTGCCTTATGGTCACTGGAAACTGCCACGGCTATCGCCGTTTACCTGGGCATTTATCCTTCGAGTTTTATGGTTGTGCGGTTACTCACGCAAAGTCGAATCCGTCGGCACTGCGAGGATGCGCGCCAGCACGGCAGCTCAACGACTTCAGTCCCTTGCCGGCGAAGGACCGGTTCTGCTGCTCGGTCATGGCTTTATGAATCGAATGATCGCCAAACAACTGGTGGCAGATGGATGGACTCGCCAAGAACGTAACGGCAGCCAGTATTGGAGTGCGACGGTGTATCAATATGGCGGTGTTTGAGAGGTGCCTATCACCTCGACATACGTTTTCACACACTCCGGGCCATAAGCGGACCTCAACGATCAAAACGAGGAGTAGCCGTCACGCAGGTCACGCCCCTTGCCAACAAGGGTACCGTGCAGATACTGTCAGCTTTATGAATCAGCCACGCATTGCCTCGACTACCACTACCACGACCGCCCGGGGCGGGTCGTGAGAGGTTTCGTGAGCCAATAACGCACGAACTTCAAAAGGCCCGCCAGTGATGAATAGGGCCTTTTCTTTTGCCCTTGTGTCGCTGGTCCAAACGCAAGGAAAGCACTATGTATGCACTGTTGATTCTCGATATGCAGGTTGGGTTGTTTCATGGCCCGGATAAACCATGGGCTGGCGAAGCGCTGCTAAACACTTTGAATAGTCTGTTGAGCAAAGCCCGGAGGGCAGGCGCACCAATTTTTCTTGCTCGCCACGTAGGTCCGCCTGGCTCGCCTATCGAACCTGGAAACCCGATCACAGAACTGGTGCAGGAACTGCTGCTACAAGGCGATGAAGTGATCTTCGAAAAAAGCCGACCCAACGCGTTCGCCATGACGGATCTGGCCGATCGGCTAAAAGCTTGTGGATCTCAAGGCGTGGTTATTGCCGGAATGAAGACTCAGTACTGTGTCGACAGCACCTGCCGCGCTGCACGAGATCTTGGGTTCGATGCAGTACTGATCGCCGATGGTCATACCTGCACCGACACCCCTGCATTGAAGGCCGAAAATATCGTCGCTCATCACAATGCAACCCTGGCGGGCCCGTTCTGTCGTGTCGTTCACGCTGAGAACTGGCGTTTCTAAGCCTTGCCCTCATGTGAATGCCTAACCCACCAATACCTCTTTCGAAATCCCACGATCTTTTTTCAGCAAACGGAGTCACTTACATGGAAGTTATCAATCAGTTGCAGCCCGCAGAGTGTGCAGGTATGGAGGACATCCGACGCGAAATCGATGCCCTTGATCAGGCCGTTATCAAGCTATTGGGCAAGCGTTTTCACTATGTGCTGGCTGCCTCGAAGTTCAAGACCTCAGCGACTTCGGTGCGTGCTCCGGAGCGTTTCAAGGCGATGTTGGCAACACGTCGCGAGTGGGCCGAGGCCGAAGGCTTGAGCCCGGATGCAATCGAGAAGATGTACAGCGACCTGGTGAACCACTTCATTGCCGAAGAGATGAAACACTGGGCGGCTCATCAATCCGAAACCTGATCCGCCGCACAGCGACCAAGTAGTTCTACCAAAAAGGGGAGCGACCCTATGAAGCCCGTCAGAATTCGTACCCTCCAAAATACTGACGCTGAGGCGTTGCTGGCATTTGAATTGAACAATCGCGAGTGGTTCGAGCGTTTCATTGACGCGCGCGACGCTGCTTTTTACTCGCTGCAGGGCGTCACCGACCACATTGCTGCTTATTTATCTGGTTTTACCGCCGGAACCTGGCACCCATTTGTCCTAGAAGAGGCTGGCGGAACTATAGTTGGGCGAGCGAACCTGAAAAGCATCGATATGTCCGAGCGGTCGGCCGAAGTTGGTTATCGGATTGCTCAAAGCGCTTGTGGACGGGGACTGGCAACGCTGGCGGTGAGGCATTTGATCCAGGAGGCGCAGTTACATTGGAGCCTTAAACTACTGGTTGCCAACGTATACGCTGCAAATATCGGCTCGGCAAAAGTACTCGAACGGTGTGGCTTCTTGATCGAACCTATACCCCGGCAAGAAGGGACAGAGTATGAATATCGGTTGGGTCTTTCGATTTAGATGATTGAAAACGGGCACCTTGTCAGTGTCCGTTTTTTTTACAGTTGCCTGCTGCGGTTTTTGGTAGTCCTCAGTTTTCCCGTTACCTGCGACATTCCACAGACCTGACAATAGTCTTCAACGACGAACCCGGCTGATACACAGAGGTCAAAGCAGGTGATGACGTCGCCAATGATCAAAGGCCTCATTCAAGGGCGAAGTCAGTAGCTCACATACTTTAGGGTGCACCGGATAATTTCAGCAGGCTCGGATGCTGCCGAGGGGCAATTGCTGACTGCTGCCACATCCAATGCTCCCGTATCGGAGTACTAACATGACTCAGTCAATGCGGTTCTTCCTATCGATTGTCCTTGCGACGCTGGCATCGGCCAGCTTCTTGAACTCTGCTAGTGCGGCAACCGCCGAGGACCTGGATGTCGACTCTCGGCAAGCGTTGCAAACTCTCTACAAGTCCACGCCATTTGCTGAAAGCATTTCGCAAAACGCCAAAGCGATTCTTGTCTTCCCGAAAATCATCAAGGCAGGCCTTGTGTTTGGCGGCAGCTATGGCGAAGGTGTGTTGTTGAAGGACAAGAAAGTAGAGAATTATTACAACTCCGTAACCGGGTCCTGGGGGCTGCAAGCAGGCGCCCAGTCATATGGCTATGCGGTTTTCCTGATGACCGACAAAGCCGTGGACTATGTACGTAAAACCAAGGGTTGGGAAATCGGCGTAGGCCCCACTGTTGTAATGGTGGATGAAGGGGTGGCGAAGAATCTGTCCAGCACGACAGTGAAGGACGATGCCTACGCGTTCATTTTCGACCAGCAAGGGTTAATGGCCGGGATCAGCATCGAAGGAACCAAGATTTCCCTGATCAAGCGCTAAAACCGGTCGTTTGGCGCATGGATGCGCCAGGCGTCCGCTTGAAGCCATGCGGGATCCAGCGGCTGATTAAAACGCTCTGCCCAGTCAACGACCTACACCAGCACAGTCAACCAGGCCGACACCAGCAGCAAAAAAGCCAGTGCAGTGTTCATGCGTTTGAATGCCTGTGGCGAACCAAAAGCCCGGGCACTGCCCACGCCGAGCAATGCCCACAGGGTCATGCACGGCAAGGAGACCAACAGAAACATCAGCGACAACACCACCAGTCGCAGGGTCTTGTCGCCGCCACCGACAAATACGCTCGCCACCGCCACCGCCATCATCCAGACCTTGGGGTTGACCAATTGCAGGGTGGCGGCGCCGAACACGCTGAGACCCTCGTCGCGCGGGGTGGCTGATTCCAGGGACGGCGGCGCGCTTTGAAAGATCTGCCAGGCCAGCCAACTCAACCAGAGCACCCCGGCCCAGGCCATCGCCTGCTGCACACGCGGAAACCGTAGCAGCGTTTCACCCACGCCGAGCCCGACTGCAAACACAATCAGCGCCGCCGCCCCGCAGGCACCAAAGATGATAGGCAGCGTGGCACCCAGCCCCCGCCGCGAACTGTGGCTCAACACCAGAATATTGGTCGGCCCCGGGGTAATCGAGGCAACGAACGCAAACAGCAGGAAAGGCAGCAACGATTCCACGGCATGGACTCCTTGATCAGATTGGAAACCATGATCGCGGGTCATCGGGATTCAGTCTGGAAGGTTTGAGCAGCGCTTGCGGTAATCTGCGGGTGTGAGCTGGTAGGCCCGGCGGAACCAGCGCCCCATATGGCTTTGATCGGCGAACCCGAGAGCACTGGCCACCTGCGCCGGCGACTCGCCCCGCGCCAGCAACTGTCGCGCCTTGGCCAGGCGCAGTTGGATCAAATAAGCATGAGGCGCCAGCCCAAAGGCTGCCTTGAAGGCCCGCGTCAGACGAAAGCGATCAACCCCACAGGCTTGGGCCAGATCATCCAGGCCGATGTCTTCGTAGACATGGGCATGCAAATAGTCACGCGCAACCTGGGCCACCCACGGCAGGCGCGGATCAAAGGCCTGACGCTTGCGCCAATCAAGGTGGCAAGTGAGCGAACCCAACAAGGTGTCGATGGCGCTCTGGCGCACGATGCGCAAGTCGCCCTCATGGAGGGCGTGGAAGGCTTGAAAAATGGCAGTGGCCAGGCGCGGATCCTGGCTCAGGGTGTCGGCAAACCCCGGCTGACTGTTGGCCGGCGCGTGCTCGAACAACGCGTGCAACTCCCGCTCCAGCCAGTGCGGATCGAGGTAGAGCATGGAATAGGTAAACCCCTCCTCGGTCGGCGCATGCCCATCGTGGATTTCCCCCGGTTCCAGCATGAATACCTTGCCCGGCGTACTGAGGTGACGAACGCGCCGGCAATTGAACTGCTGCACGCCCTGCTCGGTAACCCCCACCAGAAAACTGTCATGCCAATGCGGATCGTAGGCATGCCCCTGAAAATGGGCACGAATCGATTCAATCCCGGTATCGGCGTCCTGGGACAACTCAATCCAGTTGCGTCTATCCACGGAAGGCTCCATAGGTCATGGTTCAGCGTTGAGCTGTGCGGACGACTAAATTACCGCGCAATGGAAAAGGACGTTTAGAAGATTTGTGCAGATTCCTCGGCAAACGCATCCTTGATAAATGCCTCCAGCTCCTTCTCTTCCAGCAGCTCAATAGAAAAATGGCCGAAGCGTTTCGGTAACCAAATTATGCGTGTCCCACTGGGCGTTTGGAGATCATCGCGAGACAGCGGTTTTCCGTTCTCGTTTTCCGGCTGGACTCCTGCATCAATCAATTCGTCGTAGGCTGCCTCGATGTCTGGTGTGGAATAGCAGTGACGGTAGATCGTGCCTTCGCCGTTGGAGTCCATTAACGCCTTGAGATTTCCGGTAAACGGTTGCACCAACATAAGGCGCTCCGCTCCAAACATGACGATCGCATAGCGCACATGCAAACCGTCGCGCTGCCAATCAAGTGTCCTGGAAATCCTGGCACTGAAGACCCGGGCGTAATACCTGCACGCTTCCTCAAGGTCTTGGACGAGAACATCCACGTGGCTGAACTTTAATTTCAATTGCCTCACCTTTTTCAGACATACGATTGGTTTGCTGCCAGTCCGGGTATTCTGACCTTTGCGATAGCGACTGATGCATGCGGCCGATTTCTGTCGATGTTGACCGGTAGTTATGGGTCTAAACCAGTCAGTTACAGGAGCTCTGCACCGAGCTGTAATCTATCCATACCAGAGCGCGGATCTCATGCCATCCCTCCGCCTCGTCCGGTATAGGGAGCACATTTTGGCGAAGCGTTTTTACACACCTGGGCCATTACTTGCCTGTCACGACCGCAGCCGACTGCTGCTGGATGCGAAGAGCCGCCCGAGCTTGTATTAATCCGAGATTATTCATTAGCGATGTGCCCGCGAGAGGTCGACTGGCTCACCGGCATTGCCCCACAAGCCCTCAAACCTGAAATGGCTTTTAGGTGCCTACCTCTCATCTCAAAAATCATCGATTTTTTGAAATCACACCAGCCATGTATTGATTTAAATCGCGCAGATCTTTAATCCTCCATGAGTACGGCGATAGCTTTACACCATTCTCTCGCAACGTTTTTGGAATCAAGTCTCCATTTGGACGAAGTATTATCGATGATACAATTACGCCCGGATAATCATTCAATCGTTTTTTGAAAGCGGATGTTGTTAGATCAGGTGTAGGAGGATTGCTTTTATTAGCCAATGGTCCTGTTGCTTTGAGATCTATTCCGTGGCACATAGTGCATCGCTGTAAATAGAGATTTTTTCCATTAAGATTATCCGCGTAGGATAGTGATGTTTGAACTAGCGATAAAATTCCTAGCGAAGCGATGAATAATATTTTCATTGTTTTTATCTTCCTTGATCGGATCAGCGTTGACTGGACGCGATTTGGCGCGCGGGAAAGATATCAGCCATCGTGTCGGCACACACAGTCATTTCCGATGCCCATTGAATCAACTCGTTTTCCAGGCGCATCCCGGTGACCGCTTCTGGCTGGACAGCGACCGCCACTCATTGTGAGTGATCCACCCTTGTCCTCTCTCAATGTGGAGGACAAGCCATGAACACTATCGCTACATACAGCCATCAGCCTTGGAACAAAGGAGAGCTTGTCGGCAGAAAGCCCCGCTCCGATTCAGAATATCTGGGCCATCCGGGTAAGACTTCAGCTTGCTGAGAAGACACGAGATTTGGCGCTCTTCAACTTGGCCATCGACCGCAAACTGCGTGCTTGTGACTTAACCAAGCTGCGAGTACGAGACATAGCCCATGGGGAACATGTGTCGTCACGGGCCATCGTGATGCAGCAGAACAATTTAAAAATTTTCTGCCTCGGGCGCACGGAAGGCCTTACTGTAGTAGCCAGACTGGTCGAAACAGCAAACCTGCTTCTTGCCGGACGCAAGCATATCGCAGGCATCACCAATTCGTTTTGCGCGCGTCTTAAGTTGCTTGGCTGAAGTAATCCAGTGTATCCAGTCTACTCGTGCGATGGTCGTCGTATTGTTCCAAACTTTACGAGCCTCAGGAGTGGCTGCCAGTGCCTCCTGAAAATCTGGTGGGATGTCAGGCTCGGGTTCCTTCTTCACAGGGGTTAGCTCTAGTGTAACGATATCCCCAACGGCCGCGCCTGCGGCTTCGTGTAACTCTCTGCTTACCTGCAGCCAATGGCTCAGCTGACCATCCGGCTCAAGGGTTGCCTGGAAATGGTGCCCATTGATTGTGCCTTCAACAGTCGTCCTTCCTCGCCTCGGAAGCTGTTCACTCGCGTCTCTTGGCAGTACTACGAACGCCCACGACGTATCATTACCGGGCTTTGCCGGACGAAGAAGCTTTGCTTCGAATCGGGATTTCACATCGATTGTTGTCATTGCAACTCCTCCAACTAATACGCCTAACTACTATTTGGCGACATCACTGTCGCGTTTAAACGAGACAGTTTCGTATAACGTTCCTTGTCGTCCTGCAAGCCCTTGTCTTGCCTGGAGGAATTGCAGCAAACGCGACATAGTCCAGGGAGAAACGCGACATGGATGACGCCAAGCTCAGCTGTGGTAAAGATTCAGTGCAGAAGGTCGACGCTACCTATTTGCCACTAGTCTGTCCAGCGGCTGCTTATTGCCGAGGTTGTGTAAAAACGTTTTTAGAACAGGTTTGGGGATCAGGGTCAGTACGAAAATGATCCGGTGACCCCGCGTGTCGCACCACGACGCAGCGACCGGTGGCGACAGGCAGAATCCGGCCAGGTGCAGTCACTTTGGCTCTGTATAAACGAAGCCGTTTTAGCTCGTTCCTCAATCATGGTTTTGGCCCAACATTGCAGATTCAGACAATACCGATTGATGGTTTCGTAGCTTTCCTCCAGAAAACCATCCGCCGCCTGGCAGCCTGATTCAGACCAGAGATCGAAACGCTCAATGAAGTGGTGAACCAGTTTATTGCGCAGGTCAACCAGCTCCTTGAGGTCGGCCTTCATTGCCTCATAGTGTTCGGCTGTCATTTCCAACTGGAATCGATGCCTGAGCCAGATCTGGTCACCGACATCGGCTTCGGTCTGTGAATCTTCTTCATTTGGAGGCGGCGGAGTCAGAAAGCTTTCGGTCAACATCCCCACCAACGTACCCATCGTCTTGTTCAGTGCAGACTGGGCCAACTGGTTGAGCGGCTGATCCCGTACTAACCTACACCCTTGAATGACAAGGAAGGTAAACCCCACAGCAGTGAGTGCAAGTATAAGGATATAAAAAATGCCATTGGATAGAACGTGCTTCTCTCACGCAAAGGAGTTTGCCAGCTTCGACCAAGGCATCTATCTGGGCATAGGCAACGACGTTGTCGTGCTTACGATGGGAAGTCAGGGAGGTATTGCCCACTCCGAAACAGTGACGCCCGTCACTGAAGGCATGTGCTGGGCGTATTGCTGCCAGTGGGTTCTGAACATCAAGGCCAATAAACGTTATCTGGTAAAAACCCTCGATAATGTTTCTGCATCAGAATTACAGCGGGACATGATGAGCCGTCACGCAACGTCTGACACCAGCAACGCGCTGCGTTTGGCATTGGGTGGACTGCATTCTGCCTACGAAGATGTTCCCGAGTTGTTGACCAGCGTCGACTCTATCTCGACGTGCCTGAACAGGTACGCAACAGGACACGCGAACTTTTTGATGCTGACGCTCAAGGGCGGGACCCAATGGGCGCACGCGGTGGTCTTGAAACTCAATCAAAGTTCAACAGGCGGCTACCTGAACTGGAGTTACCCCTGCGCCATGTTTGATCCCAATATCGGACAAGGGATGTACAACAATCACGCCGATATGGCAGCGGATGTGCTTGCACTCAATCAGGCTTACTCCGCGGCCTTTGCCCAAAAATCGGTGGTGACTTCGGTCAGGGCGCAATTGATTTCTTACAGCAGTGGGGTGAATTGATGAGGTAGTTGACCTATCGTTTGCAAAAGGCATGGCAGCCTGCCGCCCCCCCTGCTTGACTGGCTCACCACGGACTCCGGACAGACAATAGACGCCTTCTGTCGCTACTCAACGATGTATCGTGAATGAAACGCATCAAGCTGGGGATGATGTGAGAAGCATCTGGCCCAACGCCTCTGAGGGTGGCCGAAGCAAAGTTGCGCTGTTTCGGTAATCCCACAAAATACAAACCCGGTACGTGCTCCGCCTGCCCATTGCGCTGATCCAGGTTCCCATTGCCCCCCCTGTGTAGACCTGCCAAAAAACCGAGGTTGGGACGAAATCCGGTCGCGAAAACCAAACTGTCCACTTCGGTGTGCTGACCATCGGCCCAGAGCACGCCCGTTGACGTTACCTGCGTGAACATTGGCTTGCGCTCAAAAAGCCCCTGCTTCATGGCTCGACGATAGGTGCCATCATCCAGTACGGGAGTGCTTTGATCATTCAGCCAACGAGTCCTCTCCATCCCTGTCCACTTGAGCCAAGCATGAAAATCCACACCGAGGATTTTTTGCGGAAAAAATCGAATCGAGTCCCTTGTCGCCAATACGACGCTGCTGACTTGAGCCAACTCATGGGCAATTTGTACCGCTGAGTTGGCGGCACCTATGACCACTACGCGTTGATCACTGAAGCCATCGACATTTCGGTAATCAGCGCTGTGTAAACGTTGCCCGCTAAAACTCTCCAGCCCCTGAATGTCGGGGATGAACGGCTGATTGAATCCGCCGGTGCAAACGATCAGTGCTTTGGAGCAGAAACACTGACCATCCGATGCCTGAAGCAAAAACAGTCCATTCTCTTTACGCACTTTCTGGACACGTATGTTCTGCCGTATGGGTAGCTGGAAAGTGTTCGCGTACTGCTCCAAATAATCTACGACTTCATCGCGTAGCGGATAATGTTTGGCTTCAGCTGGAAAGGGCATCCCAGGTAACGATGAATAAGCAGCCGGGGAAAAAAGTCTCAGGCTGTCATAGTAATTGCGCCAGTTTCCACCTGGCAGGCTCTCGGCATCGAGGATGAGAAACCTGAGGTTCTGCTGCCGCAGGTGCCAGCCACACGCGAGCCCAGCTTGGCCCGCACCAATAACGATGGCGTCCATGGGCTCATTTTTTACATTCATGTATGCGCACTCATGCATATATACAGATGATAAAAAACTACTCTGGCGCACCTGGGCAGCAAAACGGGGCCAGACTCTTCATGTGCTGGAGAATGTCTTCAAGCCGTGTCACCACCGCCGCCCCATCCACCTCGTAGAACATCTGCCGGCTGACCTTGGCAGCACGGACGATGCCCGCCTCTGACAGCACTTGCAGATGGCGAGATACCACAGAACGCTCTTGGGGCAACCCTTCGGCAATTTCGGCGATATCCGCACGCCCCAGTTGCATGACTCGCTTGAGCACAGCGACCCGCGACGGCTCGCAAAGCGCTTTGAAGAAGGCTCCATCGAGAGAGTCGATTGCGGCATCAATTGCCCTGGAACGTATAGAGGTTCGGTTCGTCATGCGGAGGACTATATGTGTATATCCATGCACACGTCAATTCGCCCCCTCTCGCACCCATCGTCTGACCTCAGCCTGTATGGCATAAGCCGGCGCCTCCACCGCATTGAAGTCTTGGGTATACCGCTGGGCAAATCCTTCTACCCCCCATTCCTGATACTGCTGAACATGCTTTAACTCGTGAGCCCAGAGCGCGATGTTCTGTTCGGCGGTTTGAGCGTCCCGGAAGAGGATGATGTCGATCAGCGTCACGGCACCGACATCGGGGTTTTGCAGCATGGCAGTGGCAGCGTTGAATTGGCCGTCGTCGCTAACTTTGTAGCGCGCGGCATCGAGGACGCTGGGGTCGTACCAGCGCAACAGTTGCTCGCGGATGTGCGGTGGAATGGGTTGGATGCCGGCGTTGGCTGCGTCAGAGCGGGCTTGGGTCAGCCACAGCGCCAGGGCTGGTGCCGCGATCTGGTAGATACCATCCGGACCAAGCAGCGGTCCCACGTCTGGCAGGCAGATGCAGCCGTTCATGCACACCTGTGTCTCGCCAACTGGGCAGGCGTTGGTCTGGGCTCGTATTTCAAGCGTCAGGCAAAGAACCAACAGCGCCACCAGGCGCGTGGTGATGGGCAGCATTGGGCGCTCCAGAACGGACGCAGCGCAAACAGTGGGCCACAATTGATCGACGATCCGCATAGCTTTAGCGTAGTCCCGAACCAAGCGCTCCCAGGGTAATTGCAAGAAGCGGTACTGAACCGACTCCCTGAGCGCCAGCTGCCCTCAAGCAGCGGCGCAGTTATGGCAGCGGCCCGTTGATTTGCGCCGAGATCGCCGCAGCACCTCGCATCAACCGGGTTAATCGACGACTTTTATCTGCGTCAGCCCTACCCGCTCAGCCTGCTCTAAAATCTCCGTCGGCGTCGCGTCCGCAGTGGGCATGATCAGGCTGTTCTCACCATCCCCATAATGCAGCTGTAGCAGGTGCATCGCTGCCTCATGGACAGGCAGTTGAGGCTGCTCGAATTCGAACATGTATGTGCGGGGCTCGCCGTTGAACAGGTATTCCAGGGTGTAGTTGCGCATGGCAGGATCCTCGTAGGCGTGCAACTGTCTCCTGACTTATCAGCCAGCGTTTAGCTTAGCTGCTCGGCTTTGCACTGTTCTGCTTGGTTCAAAAGCCAGCAGCTCGGTAATCCACCGAGCCTGCCGAGCGGTATCTTGCACCTTCTCCTCGGGCACGGCCTGCCGCGCCCGGGCGAAGCTGGTCAGGGTCTGTTGCTTGTGGCGCAGAATGCGCTGCCACTTAACCAGGAACGCCGGGCTGCGTGCCTGCATCTGCAGCGGGCCGAAGTACAGCTCCTCGGCGGTGTATAGCACCGGCCCGACGCGCTCGGCGACAATGATCTCGTAGTAGAAGCGGTTTTCCCGGAGCACTTCCTCGCAGAGGATACGGTAGCCATTCTCCATCAGCCATTGGCGCAATGGCTGCTCGCCGCCGTTGGGCTGCAGGATCAGGCGCTCCTGACCGCTCAGGCGCGCCTTGTCGCTGTCGAGGATATCGCGGATCGTCTCACCGCCCATGCCACAGATGCTGATCGCCGTGATCCCGTCTGCCGGCTCGATCGCCGCCAGGCCATCGGCCAGGCGCACGGTGATCCGCTGATCCATTCCGTTCTCGCGCACCGTGCGTTCGGCCGAACGGAATGGCGTCAATGCCACCTCGCCCGCCACCGCCGCTGCGATGGCGCCACGACGCACCAACGCTACCGGCAGGTAGCCGTGATCCGAGCCGATATCGGCCAGGCGCGCATCTGCTGGTATATGCGCCGCGACGCGCTCCAGGCGCATGGACAATGTGTGTTCGTTCAACTGCAGTTCCTTTTCACCACGAACGTCCAAAACCTTTGGCCGGATCGGGGCGCGATTCTGTCGAGTAACATGATGCATTTCAAATTTCTGCGACCAGGGCCATGGCTCGCCCTGTTATCGGAGTACCTGGATCAGCACTCAGGAGAAATGATTGAGTCCAGACTGGGTTCAGCAGCCAGTTTCAATCGGTCAGCTTTACTAACGTATTTAGACTTACTGGGCGGTGCCAATTTGGCACTGGCCTTTTTTGCGTGAGCCTTTAATAACTGCTTTATTTTTTTACGACGATTCATGTTTTCTACTCGGCGTGTAAGTTCTTGAATGATGGCAGAGGTTTGCACCCCAATGTCAGTGTTTGACCATCGGTTGGAATGAACAGCCTGTGCCCGACACCGGCCTCGGCCGCTGCCTGCGCCAGTTCCTCTCGGGTGACGGGACAATGGTTGATGGCTTCCAAATGGTTCGCGACAACGGTGCCCTGGCTGAGACGCGTAAATTCGAGCACCTCTTCCAGCCCCATTATGATTTCGCCGCCAATATCGAAGCGAGCCCCGCCGGCGGGTACGACACTCACCTGAGGCTGATGCTGTAGCACGAGTCAACAGTGTATCGCCCGCCAGATACAGGCTGGGCTCGCCGGGAAACTCAATCAGATAGCCGACGCCATGCTCCATCAGTTGACCGATCAGCCCCTCGCCGTGCATGCAGCGAACCGTGCGAATCCATCCGCTCAGGAACTGCATCTTCAACGAATCTGATGCCACCGCGAGCGGTGTGAACGGTTACCTGCCGATCGCTCAGACGCTGATCGAGCGGCATGTCAGCGCGACGGTCTTTCACGATCTCAACAGGCTGATGGTACTCCCTCGCCCCACACAGTCGCACGACGCCTTCCAGTCCCTCAGCCTCATTGAGCAACCCAGCCAACTGTTGCGACGGGTGCACACCTTGGTAGCCGGTGCGAAGATTTTGCCGAAGGCCAGACAGGGGAGCTACTTTTTCAACAGAATCGGCCGATAGCTGCCTGTTGCGAAAGGCTGCAACCCTGAGCGGACACTCGTCAATGTCCGTCAGGGTCGAAAGCTGCTTGCTCCGCTATTGCAGTGGAACATACACATCAGTTTGCCATTGATCCTGCGGCGTCTCGGGATAAGCGCTCAGGTAATTGAAGAACAGCGGGTGGTCACGAAGTTCCTCTCCACTGGCAGGAAGCCAATCGCGGTAAATCGGATAGATCGTTTCGCCGATGTGATCCGGTGACCCCACGTGTCGCGCCACGACGCAGCGACCGCCAGGAATGACGATCTCGTGCACACCGAACTCATTCGACGCCACGGCCTCGTGAATCTCGCCGCAGATTGCGAATCGGAATGCTTGTGGAGGTGTCGTATCGGGGTTGCCATAGGGAATGCCAAAGGTGCGACTCGATGCCACCGGCGACTGTCCGCTTTGCATGCGCCACTCAATGAACTTGCGCACGCTCTCATTGACGAGCCCGGCTGGTCCGCAGTGCTCAAGCGCTGCCACCCTGATTTCAGGGAATTCCACGATTTGTACTTGCATGATGATAGTCCTGGAAAAGTGAGGGATTGCGAATACCGCATTCCAGACCTGCCAGTTCGGTTCCTTCCTGAACGCACTCGGCGTCATACCGAACGCTCTCCTGAACGCCCTGCAAAATGCCTCGGGGCTTTCAAAGCCGGCACCGAGTGCGGCGTCCAGTACCGAGTGATCCGCGAGGGCGGCCAGGCGATGTGCCGCGCGTCGTAGCCGCATCAGTTGCACATAACGTGAGACAGGCACTCCTGCGAACGCGCTGAATTGTCGATGGAAGTGAAACACCGAAAAGTTCGCCACATGGCTCAACGTCTTCACCGACAGGTCACCTTCGAGATTGGCATCAATGTAGGCGAGTACGGTGTTGAAGCGTTTTGTGTAAGCGAAGTTGGTCGGCATGTCAGACACTGGGAAAAGGCTCCTGGAAGTACGGTCGGCAATAGAGTCGACTATAGCGGCATGAACGCGCCTAGCCGCGTTTGCTCAAGGTACGTTTTGGGTTGGCCGATGCGATCTCTTCCACTGGGGATGTAAAGTTCGGGGGCATCCAAGGTGTCCAGTTCTGGCCGGTTGCTGCCTGTTGCGAAGGGCTGCAATCGACCGATTCTGTTGAAAAAGTCGGATTTTCAGCTCGCCTGAACTCAGGCACGGCTACCACCAGAGAACCTACTCACCACATTGAGTGGTTTTTCGGCCCTTCGTTGACCTTTGCTGCTCGATTATTGGGTTAGTTTGAGGTTTTTTGCTTGGTGCCGGGGCACCTATCCCGTGACCGGTGGCCCTTGCGGTAAAAGTTTGGCCAGCCGGCGCAGGTTCTGCACCGCGGCGGCCAGCGTGAACTCATCGCTGGCGCCACTCATGCCACGTAGTCGCAAGCGATCCAATTTCAAGATGCGCTTGAGGTGGGCAAACAACATTTCGACCTTCTTGCGTTCGTGACGGGAGCGCACGTACTCCGGTGTCGCTGCAATGCGCCGAGCCACATCCCGCGCGGCTTCATGGACGCTGCGAGCGATCTTGCGAAACGTGGTGTTCGGGCAGCACCGGGCTTTCATCGGGCAGTTCGCGCAGTCGGTTTGCCGGGAGCGGAAGATGATGGTGTTGGCTTTGGTGACGTGCGAACGCTCATTCTTGAAGGCTCGCCATTCGCTGCGCAATGCGTTGCCGGCGGGGCAGCGGTATTGCTCAGCCTCCTCATTCCAGTGGAAGTCCTTGCTCGAAAAGCTGTCGTTCTTGCGCCCGGTTTTGTCCCACACTGGCACGTGCGGCTCGATGTCTTTCTCCTCCACCATCCAGGCCAGCATCGGCGCGGTTCCGTAAGCGGTGTCGCCAATCAGGCGTTCCGGCTTGATGTCGAACTGCGCTTCGACGCGGTCGATCATGGTCTTGGTGCTGTTCGATGAGCCGGTGTGGGCTCCACATCCACGATGACGCCGTGCTCGGTATCGATCAGCAGCACTTCATTGAACAACCAGCGAAACAGATCGCTGTCCCGAAAACGACCGTGTCGATTCTTGGAGAAGGTTGAGTGATTAGGGACTTCATCTTCAAGGCTCAAGCGGCAGAACCAGCGATACGCCAGATTCAAATGGCCATTCAGTTCGAGGTCCCTTGCAGTCCAGCCCCTAAAGCATCACCGCATGCTTTTCACCAAGGCTGTCACCAAAGCCACGGATCACCGCCAGCAATGACTTCACCCGCAGCGGCAGATTCCCGGCCGGGTACACCGCGTGCATCTGCGGGCTCTCACCGCCGCTGGAGGTGAGTTTGTACTCGGGACAGACTCGCAGCAACCGCCCCGCTTCCACTTCAGGCTCCGCCATCCAGTCTGCCAGACGGGCGATCCCGACGCCCGCCAGGGCCGCCTGGAATACCGCCAAACCGGAGCTGAAACGAAATTTTGGATGAACCCGAAAGCTGATGGCCTGTTCCTCGCTGCGAAAATTCCACTCCTTGAGAATCCGCGGCGCCGTATGCAGGATCAGCGAGTGCGCCTCCAGCGCCTCGATGGAGTCGGGCATCCCGCGCCGCTCCAGATACCCGGGGCTGGCATACAAATAACGTGAGTAGTTCCAGAGCGGAAAGCCGATCAGCTCACTGGATTGCGCAAACGCGCCGCGAATCGAGAAGTCCAGCTTGCTCTTGGCCGGGTCGATGATCTCATCGGTGAAAATCACATCGACGCTCACGTCTGGATAACGCTCGGCGTACTGCGCGATCAGCCGGGGCAATACCCCGTGGCCAAGGAACTCGGGGGCGGAAAAGCGGACCCAGCCGTAGGCCTGGCCGCTGATGCCGGCCAGGTCTTCATCCGCCTCACGTTGCAGATCCAGCATTTTGTAGGCATGGGGCAACAAGCGCTCACCCGCCTCGGTCAAGCTCACGGCATTGGAGGAGCGATTGAACAACATGACCCCGACACTTTCCTCCAGGGCCTGAACGGCGCGGGTCAGAGCACTGGGAGAGCGCCCCAGGGTCCGTGCCGCCGCGACGAAGCTACGCTTGCGAGCCACCGTTGCGAAGGCTTCGAGCTCCCCCAACATATCCAATGCCATGTGCCACCTCGTTGCACTTTTCACAACGTGGCATTGCAACACAAAAAAAGCGCTTCCGTTAACCTTCCTGCTCAAGGACGCAGGCAAGCCGATGCGACGAAACACGTAGAAGCCGCCGGACGCTCACCCACCCTTCATCGTCAGAGCCTGATTTCATGGTCGATATTGTTATCCTTTGCGTGTTCGCCTTCGCCGCCGGCCTGATCGATGCGGCAGTGGGCGGCGGTGGACTGATCCAGATACCCGCGCTATTCAACGTGCTGCCCACGGCACAACCGGCGGCGCTACTGGGTACCAATAAGGTCGCGGCAGCCTGCGGCACCGCATTCGCGGCCCGGTCCTTCGTGCGCAAGGTGGTGATCAACTGGGGTCTGGTGATCCCCGCCGCCTGTTCGGCCTTTGTCATGGCCTTCTGCGGAGCGGCCACGGTGTCATTCGTACCCCAGTCGATGATCCGGCCAGCGGTGCTGGTGTTGATCGTGCTGATGGCGATCTACACCTTCTGGAAAAAGGACTTCGGCGCCCTGCACAAACCCATGCACATCGGCACCAAGGAAAAACTGCTGGCGATCGTCATCGGCGGTGCCATCGGCTTCTACGACGGACTGTTCGGTCCCGGCACTGGCAGCTTCCTGATCTTCCTGTTTATCCGTTGCTTCGCCTTCGATTTTCTTCATGCCTCGGCGTCGGCCAAGCTGGTGAACATCGCCACCAACATAGCGGCGCTGATGTTCTTCATTCCGACGGGTAACGTGCTCTACCTGATCGCAATCCCCATGGCGGCATTCAACATCCTGGGTGCGCTGACCGGCACCTGGCTGGCGGTTCATAAAGGCGTGCCCTTTGTCCGAACTCTGTTTCTGGTGTTGCTGGTGATCCTGATCGGCAAACTGTCCTACGACCTGTTCGTGTAAACCTGAGGACATGGAGGCGGCATTTGCCCACTACGTTTCAACCATTGCTGGCATCGATAGTCACCATCACGCCAATGAAGTTCTCATAAAAAATCCTCGGCGTAACATCCGCTCCATACCCAACCAATAACACCCCGGAGCACACCACCATGAAACGCCAAATCCTCCTCAGCATCGCTTTTTCGGTTTTTGCAGTTAACGCTTTCGCCGCTTCCTCTGCTCACCCGGTCGTCGCCGAAGGCGGCTCGGATCGTTTGATTGAAAGCCGTTTGGCTGAAGGTGGTTCGGATCGTCTGATCGAGAACCGCGTCGCCGAAGGTGGTTCGGATCGTCTGATCGAAAACCGCGTCGCTGAAGGTGGTTCGGATCGTCTGATCGAAAACCGCGTCGCTGAAGGTGGTTCGGATCGTCTGATCGAAAACCGCGTCGCTGAAGGTGGTTCGGATCGTTTGATCGAGAACCGCGTCGCCGAAGGTGGTTCGGATCGTCTGATCGAGAACCGCGTCGCCGAAGGTGGTTCGGATCGTTTGATCGAGAACCGCGTCGCTGAAGGTGGTTCGGATCGTTTGATCGAGAACCGCGTTGCTGAAGGTGGTTCGGATCGTCTGATTCAGAATCGTGCGGCATGAATGAGTGGCTTTACCGCAACACTCAACCAAAAAACCCGGCCTCATCAGCCGGGTTTTTTCATGCGTTTTTAGTGCCCGACGGGATCATCAAAGATGGTCAGCGCGGGTCTTCACAGTGATGAACATTTTGATGCGGTCGTGGATTTCCTGAATGGCATGACGGAACGGATCATGTTTTTCACTGGTGATGGGGTCCTCGAAATTCCACACGATCACTTCTCCGGCGCCGGGCATCCTTGAAGCCTCTTCGGAGGAGGCAAACCTGCCTGGGTAACCGTAACGTTGCGGCATACACGCCCTGACGCTGCCAGGCCTCGTCGCTGAATCATCAAGAACGACCGTCCGTAACCCTGCCCTGGCCCCCTCCAACCCTTCGCTATTCTTAACCACACACCACCGCTGGCACGGCTGAATGCACGGCTTGCGGCATCATCGTCAGGAGTAAGGATCCGGGTAAGGAGTACGCCACTTCAACAGAGTATCGAATAATGAAAATGCTACTGATGGTCGAGTTTCCCCATGAGCCTTTCAACGCGCTTGTCAGGTCCGGGAAAATCGGCGAAATCATGAACCGCATTCTGGAAACCATTAAGCCAGAGGCGACTTATTTCACTGAGCAGGATGGAATGCGAAGTGGGATTTTTCTGATCGATATAGAGGACCCTTCCGAAATTCCCGGATATGCGGAACCCTTCTTTCTCAACTTCCAGGCCAGCTGCAAATTCCGAGTGGTCATGAGTGCGCAGAACCTGCAAGACTCGGGTCTGGAGGAGCTCGGTAAAGCATGGGGGTAGGTTCGATCAATGAGTGAAAAACCTGTGGTGAGCGAGCTTGCTCGCTCACCACACAGGCGAAGCCTGTCGCTTACTGAACGGTTTTCAGCTTGACCACATCACCGGAGATTGTGGTGGTGTAACCGGTCAAAACCCAAGCCCAGAACCAGTTTTCCTGCACCTGGGTATTGATCATCGCGTCGCCGCCCTTGGCCTTGATCGCGGCATTCTGAGCGCGGATGAAGCGGTTGTTCTGCTGGATCGGGATGAGGCCAAACAGCAGGAGGCCAGTGGCGGTCGCTTCACTGTGGCCGACAACGGTGTACTGGCTGCTGTCGTACTGCTGAGTCTTCATCGGGGCGCCGGTGCAACCCGCCAGAACCAGACCGAATAGGGCTACGGCAACAACTTTGCTGAGGTAATTCACTGAGTCACTCCATTTAGAAATGCCCGGGATCCATCTCTCGGGCGGCGCCTACTCTAACGGACGAGATAGCTTATTGATATCACCTGTACAGCCTTTACGCGGCAAACATTTTGATGAGGTACAGATTATTGCGGCTGAAAGGTTTGAAGGTAGGCCAACAGATTTTCGATCTTCTGCGGATCGCTCAGGCCCCAGAAAATCATGCGGGTTCCGGGGACTACTTCTTTTGGCGCTTCGATATAGGCGGTGAGTGTTTCACGAGTCCAGATGACGCCTGATGATTTCATCGCAGATGAGTACTGGTAGTCCGTCGTGCTTCCCGCAGGACGCCCGAAGATGGCATTGAGCTGCGGACCAAAAGAGCCCCGTGCCGAAGTCCCGACTTGATGACAGCCGCCGCAGATACGGGTAAATAGTTTCTGACCGGCTTCGGCATCCCCCGTCGCTTCTGCTTGCATGCTGAATAACCCGGTATTGAGCATCAAGGCGAAGGTCAGTACGGCGGCGTTTTTCATGTGGTGCTCCAAATCAGGTGTTGCTGACAGCAAAAACGGGCGGCTATTTCATCATGACTGGCTGCTACACCGAAGCCTTGACGTTAATCTATAACTCTCTTTGTTCCTTTAACGTCGTTGCGCAGGAGGGCCAGAATGAAACCCGTGGAACCCTTTTTCCGGGACTCAGGCGTAGGCCCGGGCGTTGTCTGCTTTCATGCCAATGCGAGTCACTCGGTGCAGTGGCGTGGACTGCAAGATCATCTGGCCGCAAAGTTTCGGGTTCTGGCGCTCGATTCGTTTGGCGCCGGCAAGAGCCCGGCATGGCCCACCGATCGAATCGTCACCCTCAGTGAAGAAGCGCGCTTCGCCGAGCCGGTGCTCGCCCGCGCCGGCGAACCGCTCATTCTGGTCGGTCACTCTTACGGTGGGGCGGTGGCGTTGATCGCAGCGTTGCAGAACCCCGGCCGGGTGCGCGCCATGGTTTTGTATGAGCCAACCTTGTTTGCCCTGCTCGACGCCGAATCACCTCCACCCAATGAAGCGGATGCCATCCGTGAAGTCGTCGCACATGCCGGGCTGGCACTTGAGGCGGGTAACCTCGACGCCGCAGCCCAGCACTTCATTGACTACTGGATGGGTGCCGGGGCCTGGGAGCAAACCCCGGAACAACGCAAGCCCTCCATCGCCGCCGCGGTGGCCAATGTGCAGGGCTGGGCTCACGCGCTGTTGAACGAACCGACGCCATTGCAGGCGTTCCGTTCGCTCAACCTGCCAGTGCTTTTCATGGTGGGCAAGGACTCGCCGGCATCGTCACGGGCAGTGGCGCGGCTGCTGACCGCCACACTGCCGAACGTTGAAGTGGTAGAACTCGAGGGGCTCGGTCATATGGGGCCGATTACGCATCCCGAGATCGTCAATCAGGTCATCAAGCAATTTATTGAGCGCAGTTGACCTGATTCCACGCCACTAAAGCGCAGGACGCTGCAGTTTGACCCACTCCTGCACCGTCGGCCGCTGCCATTGACGCTGCGCGTATTCCACCAGCGCGGATGGCACGGCGTCACCGTTGAGTATCAACCGGTTGAGCATCAAGGCCAGGTCCACATCGGCGATCGACCATTGCCCGAACAGGTACTCGCGGCCGTCAGCCAGCAGCGCTTGTGCGGCACCGATCAGCTTGCGCGCGGCCGACTCGGCAGCGGGCGACAAGGGCGCTGATTTGAGGCCATAAAACACCACCAGTGTGGATCGCTCCTGCCGAATGGGCAGTAAATCACTGCGCAACCACGCCTGGACTTGTCTTGCCTTCGCGCGCTGCGTCAGCTCTTGCGGGTAAACCGGCGTCTGAGGGAGAACGTCTTCCAGGTATTCAGTGATCGCCGACGATTCAGACAAGGCAAAATCGCCATGCACCAGCGTCGGTACGCGCTGGGTCAGCGAGAGGCTGGCATAGTCTTCTGACTGGTTTTCGAAGGCGTCGAGGTCCAGCGGGCTCAGTTCGAATTCGATGCCCTTTTCGCGAAGAACCACGAAAGCCGACATGGCATAAGGGCTGGTGAATTGAGCATCAACATACAGGCGCAGGCGGGAATCATTCACGGGGTCATCTCCATATGGTGAGCAAACACGCTACGAGATCCAATGCCATAAAGAAAATGCATGATTTTTATGGGGGCATTCCTGAGCGGAATATCTGATTGGCGGGCAACCGCTGAGATGACTGCCCCAGCGCATGAATGATCCAATTGCGCTTTTCACATGAAAAAAGTCATTTGCGCACCTATCTCGCTCGCATTCCCCGCCCTAAAGTGCACCGCTCTACTCAGCCCTCGGCCTATTTATGAACCTCTGGTTTCGACTGTTCCTCATGCTGTTTCGTCGCCCATGGCGCAAGCCGGTTGATGGACTGGCCACTACCGTCATCCGCATGCGCGTCTGGCCGCTCGATCTTGACCTCAACCGGCACGTCACCAATGGCCGCTATTTCACTATGGCCGACATAGGCCGCATGGACTTCGTCCTGCGCAGCGGCGCCTATCGAGTTGCCCTGCGCCATAGAGCGGTGCCGATCGTTGGGGATACCTGGGGCAAGTTTCGTCGAGAGCTGAAGCTGTTCGAATTGTTTGAGATTCATACCCGAATACTCGGCTGGGACGATAAGTGGAGCTTTATGGAACACCGCTTCGTGAGCAAAGGACGGGTGATTGGCGTCGTTATCATGCGAGGGCTGTTCCGCGCGGCCAAAGGCACGGTCCCACCTGCCGAGTTTGTCCGGGAGCTGGGATTGGCTGAACGGTCACCCGAGATGTCGCCGTGGCTGACAACCTGGTCGCAAAGCTGCGACGATATGAGCCGCCAGCTCCGAGAGGAAGAAGGTATGGCGATTCAACCCCGTCCTGTCTCTGAACCCGAACAGGCGGTCAAATAGTAGCTAATATTCACCTCAATACCCCTGCCAAGGACTGCAAGCATGAGCCGGCTCGAGCTATTGACCAAATGGAATCGCATGATTGTTCGGTTGCAGATTGAACACGAAATCAGTGCCCGGGATTTCGAGAAATTCAGCTGGAAACTGGGTATCCCCTGCGTGGTGCTGTCGGCGATCGTCAGCGCCAGCGTCTTTGGCTCGATCAGTGACTCATCGCCCGTTTGGCTCCAATACCTGGCCGGTGTCCTGTCACTCCTGACCTTGGTGTTGAGTTCGGTTCAGACCTTCCTGAACTTTGACACCCGGGCTGCCGGGCACAAGGACACCGCCGAGAAACTCGGGGCGATCTCGCGTGAGATTCAGGACGAAATCGCCAGCGGCAAGGACGAAGCGATCCTGGGCCCGATCGTTTTTGACATCCGCAAGCGCATTGATTCGATTCTTCTTGATGCGCCGACCTTGCCCAAGTCGACGATAAGGAGACTGGGGGACGTTCGCGTCTACACAGAGCCACCGCCAGCAGGGCAAGACACCGTCCCGGCTTGATAAAAGGCCAGACTCTGGTTCGCAGCATCGTGAAAGGAGGCGTTTGAAATGCAACTCATCACGTTGAAAATCGATAAGCCGGAAACGACGAACTTCATTTTGGGTCAGACGCACTTCATCAAGTCTGTCGAGGACATTCACGAAGCGTTGGTCAACGCCGTGCCAGGTATTCAGTTTGGCGTGGCCTTTTGTGAAGCCTCCGGCAAATGCCTGGTGCGATGGTCCGGCACCGATACCGCCATGATCGAACTTGCGCAGAAAAATGCGCAAGCCATTGCCGCGGGCCATAGCTTCATCATTTTCCTGGGCGACGGTTTCTACCCGCTGAACGTGTTGAACGCCGTCAAAATGGTTCCAGAGGTGTGCCGTATTTTTTGTGCAACGGCCAATCCCACCGAAGTGATTGTTGCCGAGACGGAACAGGGGCGAGGAATTCTGGGCGTGGTGGATGGCTTCTGTGCCAAAGACATTGAAGGTGATGAAGATATTCTGTGGCGCAAGAACTTGTTGCGGCAGATCGGCTACAAGTTGTGATTTGAGTCTGTGTAAACGTTTTTGTGGCGAGGGAGCTTACTCCCGCCACAGGTTTCTCACCGACTCAAGATTTTCTTAAGGCAGGCTTTGCGCCTCACCTGCCAGAATTCTGCACAAGTTGCTCAACAAAAAACTCCACATGCCCTCTCGGATGAGTCGGCAATGGCCAGGTATCGACGTTGTGAGCCAGGGCCTGGAAAGCTTGAGCGCATTTGGAACGGGGAAAGGCTTCAAGCACTGCACGTCCCTTCTGCACGGCTTTGTGCGCACATTCATCGCTGGGTATCGCGCCGACGTATTGCAGCGAGACATCCAGGAACATGTCGGTAATCTTTTCCAGCTTGGCAAACAGATTACGGCCTTCCGACGGGCTGCCCGTCATGTTGACCAGCACCCGAAACCGGTGCAAACCGTAATTCAGGCTAAGCAATTTGATCAGCCCGTAGGCGCCGCTGATTGAAGTGGGTTCATCGCACACTACCACCATCACTTCCTGGGCCGCGCGGATGAAATTGACCACCGAGCCACCGATACCGGCGGCCGTATCGATCACCAGTACATCAAGCTTGTCGCCAATATCGCTAAAGGACTGGATCAGCGCACGGTATTGCGCAGGCTCCAGATGAGTCATGCTTTGCAATCCGGAAGAGGCCGGGGCAACACGAATGCCTCCAGGCCCTGGCATCAGCGCCTCGGACAGCTCGCAACGCCCTTCGATGACATCGGCCAGTGTGTAACGCGGGGTCAGTCCCAAAAGAATATCGATATTCGCCAGGCCCAGATCGGCGTCCAGCAATACGACGCGCCGCCCCATTTTTGCCAGCGCCAACGAAAGGTTAACCGCCACCGTTGTCTTGCCCACGCCACCTTTACCGCCAGTTACAGCGATAACTTGCACGCAATGCACCTCATCCATTTTGTCTTCCCTTCCTTGCGCATCGTGTGCCAGTACGTCATGGCCACCGTCCAGATGCCGCAAGAATAGCTGAAAAGCGCGGAATAGCCGCTTTATCTTCCGACGAGAGGCATTTCGCCACATGTCATCGAGCCTTTTCAACGAAAACGCCGCTAATTGGTTGATTCAGAGCGTTCCTGAATGCTTGCTGGCAAATGTAGCGATAGATGCGGCTGAACTGGCGCCAGGCTCTCAGGCGCCCTGCTCACCCAGAGATGAAGAAACTGCCAAAACGTCTAAATCCAGACGTCATTGATTGCGGTTCTTTCTCCCTCTTGATCGCCGGTATTCAGCACGCCACGCGGCTCGATCAGTAGCATCTTCACCTCTCGCTCAGCATAAGGCTTGTGTTCGACGCCCTTGGGGACGACGTACATTTCTCCCTGCCTGACCACGACGGCCCCCTCTCGAAGATCAATGCGAAGCTCGCCTTCGAGGACGATAAAAGTTTCATCGGTGTCGGCATGGGAATGCCAGACAAAGTCGCCTTCGATTTTCACCACCTTGAACTGGTAGTCGTTCATTTCGGCAATAACCTTGGGCGCCCATTGCTCGTTGAACAAAGCCAGTTTTTCGGCAAAGTTAATCGCGGTGCAGGTTGTCACGCCGGGTTGGGAATTCATTTGGGTTGCCCTCATTAGCCAGGATATCGAGCACTGACTTTAGAAACGCCTCAACGCTGCGTATTGCATGATTGTGCAAGTAACCCAAGAACATCCTCAAACAAGGCCCAGCCGCTTCATCCACCGGCCGGGTGAGACGCCGTAGGTCTGGACGAACTGACGCGTCATGTGGCTTTGATCGAAAAAGCCTGCGGAGACGGCCGCCTCCGCCATCGAATGGCCCCCGAACATCAGTGCTCTTGCCAGATCGAGACGTCGTTGAGTCATGTATCGATAGGGGCTCGTACCGTACAGCGCACGAAAATCACGGCTCAGGCTCCAGCGGTCTCGACCACTGGCCTGCGCTAACTCATCCAGGGTAATGACTCGATCCAGCGACTCATGAATCAGCGCACGCGCGCGTTCGGCCGCTGCAAAGTCAAACGACTTGCGCCGCCCGCGTTGACCCGAGAGCACATCCAGCGCCTGCGCGAGATCGTAAATGGCATCGTCTTCTTCCAGGGGTTCGATGCAGGAATCGAGGTTCTGCAGCAGCACCTGGGTTGCGGCACAAAGTCGTGGGTCGCTGGATAACCCGCCGTCGATGAAGGGCAAGGGTTTGCCGCCTAATACTTGCTGAATCAAAGCGGGCTCGATGTAGATCATCCGATAATGAAAACCCGCCTCGGTGCCGGCTTCACCGTCATGCACCTCGTCCGGATGCAAAACAATGGTTTTCCCGGGCAGGCTGTGACGCTTGGTGTTGCGGTACTGGAAGCTTTGTACACCCGACAGCGTTCGTCCGATGGCGTACGTATCGTGGCGATGTGGGGTAAACCCATGGCCGCCAAAAAAGGCTTCGATACGCTCCATCTTCAACGGCTGGGCCGAGCGCTTTACCCAATCTGTGTCACCCCTGGTTTTTGTCATGTCCCTGTACCCCCTGAAGGATGTCAGTACGGTACCAGCCAGAGAGTCCGATGTCCCCGGCGGACTGACCCGTGTAAGCCTGAATCAGCCCCACGACGGCGCCGCCAAATTTGTCTCTTCCCCTCGTGAACCAGTCTTCAGACCCGCAGTCTTAGCCGTGCCGTAAAAGAAGCTCACCCAACGAAGCGCTCCTACGGTCATTGCTCGCCCCTACCCCACTTTACCGTCGTCATCCCATCAGAGTTGTTCGTTCATGCGCCCAACCGTCCGCCGCTGTCGCTTTATCTCGCTGTGCCTGATGCCTTTGCTTCCGCTGCTCGCCAGCCCCGCCCATGCCAGTGGGGAGCGGCAACTGGTGGAAGTCATCAACGACTACCGCGCCGATCCCGATCGCTGCGCAGGGCGTGCGGTCAAGCCGTTGCGGCCGTTGTCGCTGAAATCGAACCTGGCGTTGCCGGTCGGCTATGGCGGCGGTTTGCGCAACGCCTTGAAAGCTAAAGGCTATCAAGCGGTGACGGTGCGCACCATTCGCCTGGTCGGCGCGCAGGATGCCGATGAGGCGTTTGACATGCTTGAGAGCGACTACTGCGGGGCGCTGCTCGATACCCAGTTCGCCGACATCGGCGTCACCCGCGCCCGCAGCGAATGGCAGATAGTACTGGCGCAACCGGTGCTCGACGGACGTGTCGGTGATTCGCGAGAAGCGGGCAAGGCGTTGCTGGCCGCGGTCAATGCGGCACGGGCCAGGCCACGCCTGTGCGGGCGCCAACGCTTTGCCGCCACACGGCCGTTGACCTGGAATGCCGCCTTGGGCGCCGCTGCGCAAGGCCATAGCAAGGCAATGGCCTACGGCAATTACTTCGCCCACCGCGATCCTGACGGTGATATGCCATTGGATCGGGCCAAAGCCGCCGGCTATCGAGGCCGGCAGATCGGCGAGAACATCGCCGCCGGGCAAAGCTCACCGAACAAAGCGATGGCCAGCTGGCTGGCCAGCCCCGGACATTGCGCCAACCTGATGAACCCGATGTTTACCCAAGTGGGCGCAGCCTATGCCGCCGATTCGCGCAGCGATGAGGGTGTTTATTGGACGATGCTGTTTGGCGCGCCTTGAGTGCATTCCATACCCCCTGAAATACCAGTCGGTAATAACAAACCCTGTGGGAGCGGGCTTGCCCGCGATGAGGTCAGCAGACTCAACATCAATGTCGCCTGACACACCGCCATCGCGGGCAAGCCCGCTCCCACAAGGATCTGAGCCGAACACCAAATTGGTGAACCACAGGTTCCGATGGTGTTCTTCAGACTCGGGTCATGCTTCAAATGCTCGACGGCGCTGCCACGCTTTGCCGCCCTTTGAAGGCCAGCGAAAAACAGAAAAATATCGCCAACGCGAACCCTGCCGGAAACAGCCAGATGCTTTTCCATTCGTGGCTGTCAGCCGACGCATAGTGATCGGTGACCGCCCCGGCCACCCAAAAGCCAATCAGCATGCCCAAGCCGTACGTCGCGAGCGTGATCAACCCTTGCGCGGAGCTTCTGAAACGCTCCGACGCTTTGGCATCGGTGTAGATCTGCCCCGAAACAAAAAAGAAGTCGTAGCAGATGCCATGCAAGGCGATGCCGGTGAACAACATGAAGGCGAGGTCGCCGTTGTTGCCGTAGGCGAACAACAGGTAGCGCAACGCCCACGCCAGCATCCCCACCAACAGCGCGATCTTGATGCCGAAACGCTGAATAAACAGCGGCAGAAGCAACATGAACAGCACTTCCGAGACTTGCCCGATGGCCATCTTGGCGGTTGGATTGGTCACGCCGATTTCTGCCAGAAACGGGTTGGCATTCTGGTAATAAAACGCCAACGGAATACAGATCAAAATGGACGCGATGAAGAACACCAGGTAGCTGCGATCCTTCAACAATCCCAAGGCATCCAGCCCCAGCATTTGCTTCAAGCCGACACGGCCCGGCTCAGGTTTGAGCGGCGCGGTGCGCGGCAGGCTGAAGCTGTAGATCCCGAGTACGAGAGAGGCGATGGCCGACATCAGAAACGTGTTGCGCAAGCCACCGGATGAGATCGCTTGTTGCGAATCCCAGGCAAACACAAAGCTGATCACCACACCCGCCACGATCCAGCCGAGGGTGCCCCACACTCTGATCCGCGAGAACTCCAGGGCCGGGTCGCGCATCTGCCGGAACGCCACTGAATTCACCAATGCCAGCGTCGGCATGTAGATCATCATGTAAGCCAGCACGAACGGGTAAAACGCACTGAAGTCAGGCGCTCGATAGAGTTGCAACAGCAGCACCGCGCCGATCAGATGCAACACCGCAAGAATGCGCTCGGCATTGAAGTAACGGTCGGCAATCAAACCGATCACAAAGGGCGCGATGATCGCGCCCCAGGACTGCGTCGAGAACGCCATGCCGATCTGCCCGCCGCTGGCCCCAAGATTACTGGAGAGGAAGGTGCCGAGGGTTACGAACCATCCGCCCCAGATAAAGAACTGCAAGAACATCATTACGCTTAATCGCGCACTCATCGTGGTCATATCAGTCACCGCTTTATTGTTTTTTTTGGGGGGAGAAAGGGGCAAACAGGTTTTTCAGGCGTCGGGCAAACCCAATAGCCGTCGATTGAAATGCTCGTCGGACGCCACGCTGGCGAAATCATCAAAGGCCTTTCGGGTTTTGCTGATCATGTGCTGCTGGATGAAGGCCGCGCCTTCTGCGGCGCCCTGCTCCGAATCCTTCAGGCAACACTCCCATTCCAGAACCGCCCAGCCGGCAAAGTCGTACTGCGTCAATTTGCTGAAAATCGATTTGAAATCGATCTGCCCATCGCCCAGAGAACGGAAGCGGCCAGGCCGCTCGACCCAACCTTGATAGCCGCCGTAGACACCCGAACGGGCATCGGGCCGAAACTCGGCGTCCTTGACGTGGAACATGCGGATGCGCTCGTGGTAGCGATCGATGAAGCCCAGATAGTCCATTTGCTGAAGCAGCAGGTGACTCGGGTCGTAGAGGATCGCGGCGCGCGGATGGTGATCGACGGCCTCAAGAAAACGCTCGAACGAGGCGCCGTCATGCAGGTCTTCGCCGGGATGGATCTCGTAGCAGAGATCGACGCCGGCTTGCTCGAAACAATCGAGGATCGGCAACCAGCGCTTGGCCAGTTCGGCAAAACCCTGCTCGACCAGACCGCTCGGGCGTTGCGGCCACGGGTAGACATAGGGCCAGAGCAGCGCACCGGAAAACGTCGCGTGCGCCTTCAACCCCAAGCGTTGGCTGGCGCGCGCGGCGAGCTTCAACTGATCGATGGCCCACTCGGTTCGAGCCTGAGGCTGGCCGCGCAAATGCGCGGGGGCGAAGTCATCGAACAACGTATCGAACGCCGGATGCACCGCTACCAGTTGGCCCTGCAGATGCGTCGACAGCTCGCTGATTTCGACACCCGCCTGGGCGCAGACGGCTTTCAACTCGTCACAGTAATCCTGACTGTCGGCGGCGCGCGCCAGGTCGATGTACTGCGTACCCAGGGTCGGCAACTGAATGGCTTTGTAACCCTGCGCTGCGGCCCAGCGGGCAATGTTGGCGAGCGTGTCGAAGGGCGCTTCGGCGGACATGAACTGCGCGAGGAAAATACCCGGGCCGCGCAGGCCTGCCGGTGTTGGGGAGGTGTGGTTCACGGGAGGGTTCTCCGGATTCATGGGTTGCAGACCAGTTCGGTCCACTTCGCGTCGCCGCGATGATTGGCGACCACCGCCTCGATGAACGCCATGCCACGCAACCCGACATCGATGCCCGGTACGCCAGGAGCATCATTGCCTTCGATGTTGCTGCGGATCGCGGTGGCAAAATCACCATAGAGATTGGCCATGGCCTCGAGATAACCTTCGGGATGCCCGGCAGGCAAACGCATGCGCTGGCTGGCGGCTTCGCATAACCAGGGCTGACCGACACCGGAACGAAGGATGCTCAACGGTTGATCGAGGGAGCGATGGATCAGGCTTGCAGGCTCTTCCTGACGCCACTCCAGCCCGCCCTTGTCGCCATAGACGCGGATCTTCAACGGGTTCTCTTCGCCAGCGCAGACCTGGCTGGCGATTAACACCCCGCTGGCCCCGGCGGCCATCTTGAACAGCATCGCCGCGTCGTCATCCAGTTGCCGCCCGGCAACGTGCGAGCCCAAGATTGCGCACACCTGTTCGATGGGTTGGTCCGCGACGAATTCGGCCAGTGAAAAGGCATGGGTGCCGATGTCGCCAATGCAGCCGCCCAACCCGGACTGCTCGGGCTGATCGCGCCAACTCGCCTGCTTGTTGCCCTGCCCGGCCACATCCCGGCTCAGCCAGCCCTGCGGGTACTCGACGATGACCTTGCGCACCGCGCCGATCACGCCGGTACGCACCATCTTGCGCGCCTGCCAGACCATCGGATAACCCAGATACGTGTGGGCCAGTCCATAGAGGCGGTCGCTGCTTTTCACCACTGCCTTGAGCGCCAGTAGTTCAGACAGATTCAGTGCCGCGGGCTTTTCGCTGAACACATGAAAACCCGCGCTCAGTGCCTGGCTGGCGATCGGCGCGTGCAAGTGATTGGGCGTGACGATGACCAACAGCTCCATGCGCTGGTCGGCAGGCAATGCGCGCTCGCTATCGAGCATCAGTTGCCAGTCGCTGTAGCAGCGTGAGGCGGACAATCCCAGCGCGGTGCCGGTGTCCTGATTGTTGCGGGCGTCTCGGCTGAACGCACCGCACACCAGTTCAAAACGACCATCGAGGCCGGCGGCCTGGCGGTGGGCTTTGCCGATGAAGGCACCCTCGCCGCCCCCGACAAACCCCATTCTTATTTTTGCCGTTGCAACATTCATCGCGAATTTTCTCTTGTTCGGGGCGGATTAGTGCTCAGGTTTGGCTATGATGTAACCGGTTACATCATGCCGGGAATTTAGGCTCAGTTACTTCAGGTGTCAAACCCGGGATTAAGAATGAAGGTCATTTCAGCGCACGGCCGGACTGCGGTAAGCTCGCCGGCCACGTTTACATCTGCCGGTTCGATAACGAGGTCGTCTTGTCCAATATCCGTGAAGTAGCCCGGCTGGCCGGCGTCTCGGTGGCCACCGTGTCCAGAACGCTGAAGTCGCCCGAGCGCGTACTCCCCGAAACCCGAGACAAGGTCAACGCAGCCGTGGAACAGGCCGGCTACCGGCCGAACCTCATGGCCGTGCAGTTTCGTTCGCGCAGAACCGGCAACCTGGTGATTCTGGTCCCGGCCATCGCCAACACGTTTTTCGCACGGGTGATCAGCGGTGCCCAACAGGCGGCACAGGCGGCCGGTTATCGACTGTTGTTGTGCGACACCCAGGGTCGCGAGGAAATCGAACGGGAATTTGCCGCGCTGGTGTACGCCCACCAAGCCGACGGCGTGATTCAGTTGCGCGCCTACGACCCGTTTGAATCGCCCTTCCCGCATGGCGAGTCACTGCCTTTGGTCAATGCCTGCGAGGTGATTCAAGGCGGGCGGCATCCGACGATCAGCCTCGACAACCGGGCGGCGGCCAAGGCCATGACGGAGCATTTGATCGATCTGGGTCATCGCCGGATCGGCCTGATCAAAGGCCCGAAAAGCAGCCCGCTCACACGCGACCGTGTGGCCGGCTATCAAGATGCATTGCATCAGGCCGGTATCGAGTCGGACCCACAATTGATCTGCCACGGGGACTTCACGTTGAAGGCCGGTTTTGATGGTGCGGGAATGCTGCTGGAACTGCCCGACCGTCCGACCGCGTTCTTTTGCGAAAACGATGAAATGGCAATCGGTGCATTGAAGCGCATCAAACAACAAGGTTTGCGGGTACCCGACGATATTTCGTTGGTCGGCTTCGATGACATTCCATTCGCGGCCTACTGTGATCCGGCGTTGACGACCATCGCGCAACCCGCCGAAATCTTTGGCCAAAAAGCCGTTGAAATGCTGATCGCCCTCATTGAAAAAAAGCCCATCCCGGACCGCCATGTGGTGCTGCCGTTCACATTAACCGTGCGTAACAGTACGACCGCCCGAAAGGGATGAGGGAGAAATCATGGACATCCAAACCGACCTGCAACGCATCGCGCTCCAGGAAGAAACCCTGAAATTTGAGCGCTTCGACAAAGCGACGGCCTGGGACTTGGGCACCCGTTTGAAAACCGCCTGCGAGAAGCAAGGCGTGTCCGCCACGATTGAGGTCAGGCTGGCGCGGGACACCGTGTTTTTCTACTCGATGCCGGGAACCTCCGCCAGCAATGCCGACTGGGCACGACGCAAGAGAAATGTCGTAGAACTGATGGAACTCAGCTCATACCGCGTAGGCCTGTCCTTTAAGCTTCAGGGCGATTCACTCGAAAGTTTGATGGGGTTGCCCCTGCGTGATTATGCCGATCATGGGGGCAGCTTCCCGGTGTCGGTCAAGGACGTAGGGTGCATTGGCGCCGTCACCGTTTCAGGGCTGCCCCAGCGTGAGGATCATGCCCTGGTGGTTCAAGTGTTGGCACAGATGTGTGGGGCCGACCCGAGCGAACTCGCGCTTGAGGGCGAGTAGTCAGCCAGTTAAGCCGCAATGCGATCTGTAGCAGCTGGCGAAGCCTGCGTTCGGCTGCGCAGCAGTCGTGAAATCAGAGATTGCGGTACGTCAGACAGACCGCATCAGGCGGATTCACGACTGCTTCGCAGCCGAACGCAGGCTTCGCCAGCTGCTACAAAGAGTGCGTTGCGGCTGAAAGAGGCTCACCAGGCAAGACTCACCTGGCCGGCCATAATGTGCTCTCCCAACAGATCGTTACTTCGGTTGCGCCACCGTGCGCAGATAAGGTTTCACTGTCTTAAAGCCATCCGGATACTTCTTCCTGGCGTCCTCATCGGAGACCGAAGTGGGAATGATCACGTCCTCGCCCGGACGCCAATTCACCGGGGTCGCAACCGTGTGCTTGGCATTCAACTGCAGAGAATCGAGCAGACGCAGCACTTCATCGAAGTTGCGCCCGGCACTCATCGGGTAGATCAGCATCGCCTTGACCTTTTTGTCCGGGCCGATGATGAACACTGAACGCACCGTGGCGTTGTCCACGGCAGTCCGCGCGCCCCCACTGGCATTCGGATGAATCATGTCGTAGAGCTTCGCCACCACCAGGTTCTCGTCCCCGATCATCGGATAGTTGACCGCATGCCCCTGGGTCTCTTCGATGTCTTTGGCCCAGGCCTGATGGTTACTGACAGGGTCGACGCTGAGCCCCACGATCTTGGTGTTGCGCTTATCGAACTCCGGCTTGAGCCCCGCCATGTAGCCGAGCTCCGTGGTGCACACCGGGGTGAAGTCCTTGGGGTGCGAAAACAGGATCGCCCACTTGTCGCCGATCCACTCGTGGAAATGCAGCGGGCCTTCGGTGCTTTCGACGGTAAAGTCTGGTGCTTCGTCGCCAATACGGATTGCCATGTTCGTTCTCCTTACTGTTGAGTCGTAGAGAGGCGGCCGCTGGCTGCTGCTCCAGCGGCATTCAGGATCTGCGTTGAACCTGTCAACGCGGGTCAGTATAGGAGACGCTTGTGTTTTCAGACTTTGATTTCGCTGGCCGGCATCACATCGATCCGCGCCACGGAGCCGGTCAGGTGCGCCAGATCCTTGTTGTGTTCGGCGATGATGTCTTCGGCGCTCATCATGCCGTTGTCGATGGTGGAATGGGCGTCGGCCACCAGCACAACGTCGTAGCCCAATTGATGCGCCTGACGGACGGTGGCGTTGACGCAGTAGTCGGTTTGCAGGCCGCAGATGATCAGGCGGTCGGCGTCCAGCTCTTGCAGCTGTTCATGCAAGTGGGTCTGGTAAAACGAATCCGGGGTGGTTTTGCGCAGCCGCAGGTCTTGGGGTGAAGTTTTCAGACCATCGGCCAGTTGCCAGCCTTCGCCGCCGTATTGCAACAGGTCGCCCTCTTCTTCGTGCTGGATCAGGATGACCGGGATGTCGGCGGCCCGGGCTTTGGTGCTGAGATCGTTGATGGTTTCGATGACGCGTTTGATGTCGAAGCATTCATACTCGCCGGTGCACAGCGCGCGTTGGACATCAATGATCAGGAGTGCGGTGCTCATGGCTTCCTTCCTTAGATAGGTCGGTACAACGATGGAATTCAACTCCCTTTTCGAGCATGTAGCAGCTGTCGAGGCTGCATTCGAGTGTTGGAGATCAGGGCCACCCGGGGAGTTCAGGTGGCCGCTGATCGCCTGTTTCAGTAACCGAGTGACAACCCGGTATTACGCCGTGGATCGTTCGCTCCATAGAAGCGGTTCTTGCCCACTGGCTTGCCTTCCAGCGAAGGCGCACCTACCAGAATAGCTGCGATATGGTTAGGGTCCTGCGGCCCGGCAAATTTGTGCCCCCAGCTTTCGAGCATCTTCTTCGTGTCCGGGCTGGTGGCGAAGTTTTCCAGGTTGGTTTCTTCCGGCAACCACTGTTGGTGGAAACGCGGCGCATCTACTGCTTCCTGGATGTTCATGCCGTAGTCGATCACGTTGAGGATGGTCAGCAGGGTCGCGGTGATGATGCGGCTGCCACCGGGAGTGCCGACGACCATGACGACTTTGCCGTCCTTGGTGACGATGGTCGGGCTCATGGACGACAGCGGCGCTTTGCCGGGGGCGATGGCGTTGGCTTCGCCCTGCACCAGGCCGTACATGTTCGGCACGCCGATTTTCGAGGTGAAGTCGTCCATTTCATCGTTGAGGATGACCCCGGTTTTGCTCGCCATGACGCCAGCGCCGAACCAGTCGTTGAGGGTGTAGGTCACCGACACCGCGTTGCCCCATTTGTCGACGATCGAGTAATGGGTGGTGTTGCTGCCTTCATGGGGCGCTACGCCGGGTTTGATCTCGCGGGATACGCCAGCCCTCTGCGGGTCGATGACTTCGCGGATTTTGGTCGCGTAGTTTTTATCCAGCAAATGGGCGATCGGATTTTTCACGAAGTCCGGGTCGCCGAGGTAGCTGTTGCGGTCCACATACGCGTGGCGCATCGCTTCGATCTGGTAGTGCATCGCCTGAGCCGAGCGGAAGCCCAGCTCTTTCATCGGGTAGCCGTCGAGGATGTTCATGATCTCGCAGATCACCACGCCACCGGAGCTTGGTGGTGGTGCCGAGACCACGTGATAGCCGCGGTAATCGCATTCGATCGGCGCCAGTTCGCGGGTCTGGTATTTGTCGAGGTCGGCCTGGGTGATGATGCCCTTGTTGGCCTGACTGGAGGTGACGATGGCGTCGGCCACCCAGCCTTTATAGAAACCGTCAGCACCCTTCTCGGAAATTTCCCGCAGGGTTTTGCTCAAGTCTTTTTGTACGAGTTTCTGGCCCACCTGCATCGGCTCGCCATTGCTCAGGAAGATCGAGCCCGAGTCGCGCATGTCTTTCTTGAAGACGTCGGTGGCGTACTCCAGCAAGTCGACATCGCCCTGCTCCAGCACAAAACCGTCTTCGGCAAGCTTGATCGCCGGGGCGATCACTTCCTTGCGGGGTTTGGTACCGTATTTCTTCAGGGCCAGTTCCATGCCCGAAACGGTGCCCGGCACGCCAACGGCAAGGTGGCCGCGGGTGCTCAGGTCCGGGATGACGTTGCCCGCTTTATCGAGGTACATGTCGGGGGTCGCGGCCAGCGGGGCTTTTTCACGGAAGTCGAGGAAGGTCTTGCGCCCGTCCGCCAATTGAATCGTCATGAAACCACCACCGCCCAGGTTGCCCGCCGCGGGGTACACCACCGCCAGCGCATAACCCACCGCAACGGCGGCATCGACGGCGTTGCCGCCATTCTTGAGCACATCGACGCCGACGTGGCTGGCCAGATGCTGGGCGGTGACAACCATGCCGTTTTCGGCTGCGACCGGGGCGACGGAGGCCGCGTGGGCCGTCAGGCAACTCAGCGCCAATGCGGTTGCCACGAGCGATTGGGTAAAAGGTTCGAACTTCATGAGTCGGCCTCTTTTTGTTTTTAGGTTCTGTTCAAACAGGGGGAACGGTTCAAGAGCAGTAGGCAAGTATGGCTGGGATTGCGTATTGCGCCTCCCCGACGAGGCAGTATGCTGGGCCCCTGTTCAACACTTTTACGGAGTCCGCCGGCATGTCCTACACCTTCACCACCCTGGCGTCTCCGGTCGGCGAATTGAAATTGGTGGCGAAAGGCGCACGACTGGCGGCCATCCTCTGGGAAAACGACAAACCGGGCCGGGTAAGGCTGGGGCCGATGACGGAAGCAGCGGACAACCCGATCCTGGTGCGCACCGTACAGCAGCTGCAGGAATACTTCGCCGGCACGCGTAACCGTTTCGAACTGGAACTGGATTTTGCCGGGACGGAATTTCAGCAGAAGGTGTGGCAGGCGCTACTGACCATTCCGTTTGGCGAGACGCGCAGCTACAGCGAGATTGCCCGGCAGATCGGCAATCCCAGTGCGGTTCGTGCGGTGGGGGCGGCTAATGGCAAGAATCCGATTTCGATAGTCGCGCCGTGTCATCGGGTGATCGGTGCGTCGGGGAAACTGACGGGGTTTGCCGGTGGGCTTGAGGCTAAGGAACGGCTACTGACACTGGAAGGGTACGAGTGCCACGGGGCTGGCAGGATAAATGATTTGTTTATCTGACGGCCCCTACAAAAAGACAGGGAACCTAAATCGCCCCCCGCAGCTCAAACCGCTCCGAAGACATCCTTCATCGCCGCATACTGCAGCAGCATGATGGTCTTGGCATCGCAGATCTCCCCGCGATAAAACGCCGCCAGCGCCTCGTCGAACTTCCACTCCAGCACTTCCAGTTCTTCGGTTTCTTCCTCCAGCCCGCCGCCATCACTGACTTTCGAAGACGCGTCGTACTCGGCGATGAAGAAATGCAGCTTTTCAGTCACCGAACCGGGGCTCATGTAGGCTTCGAAAACCTTCTGCACATGGTGGACGCGATAGCCGGTTTCCTCTTCGGCTTCAGCGCGAATACGCTCCTCAGGCGCAGCGCCCTCCAGCAGCCCCGCCGCTACTTCAATCAGCAACCCGTCATGGCCGTTGACGAACACCGGTAACCGGAACTGGCGGGTCAGCACGACGGTTCTCTTCTCGCGGTTGAACAGCAGGATCGCAGCACCATTGCCGCGGTCATAGACCTCACGAGTCTGACGCTGCCAGTCGCCGTTGTTGCGCAAGTAATCGAAGGTGATTTTCTTCAGCAGATACCAGTCGTGGGACAGCACCTGGGACTCGATGATGTTGACCCGCTCGGCTGTGTTCGACATGACAATCCATCCTTATGTTCGTCAGAAAGCGTCCATGGTAGGCGAAAACAGAAAAGCCCGGCGACTGCCGCAATGCTGTTCATTTAAGTGAACAGCATTGCGGCGCTTTCCCCTCAGGAAAGTTGCGCCTTGTATTCTTTCTGATACTCCCCGGCGAGGGTTTCTTTCTGTTGGTCGTCGAGTAACTTGCCGGCCATCTGAAAGAACTTCTGCTCCTCCTCTTTGAGGTGGTGATGGACCTTCTCCGAGAGTTTTTTCGCCGTTGCCAACCAGGACGGACTGGACATTTCGGTGGCATCCAGCGCTTCCATCATCTCGTCCATTTCGTGGTGTTCGGAGATGGCATGGCGGCTAAGATCCACGCCGTTGTCGAACTCCATCAGCGGCATGTAGAAATGGCGTTCTTCAGCGGTTGCGTGGGCCTGAAGCTCGGATTTGAGCCGTTTGTAAGCCTCGACCCGTTCCGGGGTGTCGCCACGGGTTTGAATCAGTGCATCGGCATAGCTTCGCTGACGGTCGTGGCTTTCGCGCAAGGCTTCAAAAATGTTCACGGGCTGTCCTCACTGGGTGTGTTCAGCAATGATGCTGTTCAGGCTAGACATTCCCGGAGCCCCGGGGGTTCCTTGGGGCGGCGAGGGCTAGAACAATCGCCGCAACCGGGATAGGCTCCGTGTTCACTGCCATAAGGATGTGTAGCCTATGACCCTGCGAATCGAATTGTCGAAAAATGCCACTCAGGAGGAGCGCGAGGCGATCCTCACACCGCTGCGCGCCTACAACGCCGCAAAGGCCGGGGCCACGGTGTCGGAGCAAATTGCTTTGCTGGTACGCAATGACAGCGACGAGATTCTCGGCGGGCTTTATGGCCGAGTGTTTTACCAGTGGTTTTTCATTGAGTTGTTGTCGGTGCCTGAGCTGGCCCGGGGGCAAGGGATGGGCTCGAAGCTGATGCAGATGGCCGAAGACCTGGCGCGGGAAAAGGAATGCATCGGGATCTGGCTGGACACCTTCGACTTCCAGGCGCCGGTGTTTTACAAGAAGCACGGCTACAGCGAGTTGGGGCATATTGCCGACTACCCGCCGGGCCACAAGCGCTTCTTCTTCCAGAAGCGTTTGGGCTGATTAAAACGCAAAACCCTGTGGGAGCGAGCTTGCTCGCGATAGCGGCGGGTCAGTCGAAATCAATGTCGAATGACAAACCGCCATCGCGAGCAAGCTCGCTCCCACAGGAACTGCATCTGCCCAACAACCGGTGCACGAGGTGCCTGCTTACAAACAGGTCGCCAACGCCGCCAAACGACGCTTGGCGACAAAATCGTCGTGCTGGGCGTAGTAGCTCAAGGCCGTGCCTGAAGCATCGGTGGTCACGTCCACGAAGGACTCGGCCGAACGGGTGTAGACCGTCGAGCCACTTTTCTTGCCCGGCTGCAAATACGCGCCCGCATCGACGCCGAATACCGCTTCATCCTGCCAGGCAAACTGCACGCACTGAGCGACGACTTTTTCCGGTTTGTCCGAGGTCAGCGTTTTGTACGGGGTTTTGGTGCGGGCATCATTCATCGCCGATCCGGCGCAGCCCGCCAGCAAGGTTGCGGCCAGCGCCACCATCAGAATTCGCATTGCGTTCGCTCATCAGGAAAAAGCGGACTGTATCACCGTGGCGCGGCGTATCGTTCTGCTTTACTTCATTTATACCGCGACACCGCGCAACGATTCGCGCACCCTGTCGCGCCATTAACGCCGCATCGCCCATTTTCCGGGCACATTTTTCTGGAAAGGTCATGACACCCAACGCCGAATACTACAAACCGACCGCTGAATACGCCGACAAACTGATCAGCCAGATCGGTCAGACGCCTTCCTGGATCGCCAAGCGAATTGGCGTCACCGACAAGCGGATTCGCTACATTCTTGATGGCGAAAGAACCGTCAAAGGCGAAACCACGCCCATCCAGATGACCTACCCCGAGCAGTTTGCCCTCGAGTGTCTGGCCGCGGCCGCCAAGGCAAGCAAAAAGCAGTCTTCTAAGGAGTGACCATGGCGGCAACCGAACAGCAACACGAGCAGGCGCTGAAAAAGTTTCTCGATGAGCGTCCTGAACTGCGCGTCGAACTGGATAACCTGAATCCACTGTTGGCCCAGGCCAAGGGCGTGACGGCCGCGCAGTACCGCGACGAGCGCTTGCATGAAGCGTTCGAAGCCGAGGCTGAGCGCCTGGGTTTGTTTGCCTGGGAGCTGACGTTGCAACTGACCGCCGCCACGCCTGAGGATTACCAGGCCCAGCGCCTGGAGGTGCATAAGGAAGTCGCGGAGATGGCCGGCATGGACTGGCTGGAATATTGCGAGTTATATGGGTTAACCAAATAATCATCGCTGCTCAAGGAAGTCCTCTTCAATGCTCCCTTCTCCTTCAGGCGCCCGGGCCACGCCGGGCCATCTGCATACTCACAAATGGCGCGGACGCATCGGCCTGTCGATGGTCGCCAGTTTGTCGGTCCTCGCCGGTATGACCGATGCCATCGGCTTCATGGCCAGCGGCGACTTCGTGTCCTTCATGAGCGGCAACACCACCCGCCTGGCCGTGGCGATCAGCGATGGTGATCTTGGGTTGACCCTGCGCCTGGTAATCCTCGTGGCCACATTCGTCGCTGGCAACGCCCTGGGCATTGTCGTCAGCCGTTTCGGAGGTCGTCGGGCGTTGCCGTTGCTGCTGTGCATCGCCACCCTGCTCTGTGGCGCAGCGGCCTGGCCCTACGAAACGCAATTGCCGGCGCTGCTGGCGACGATCATCGCCATGGGCATGCTCAATGCCGCCGTGGAAGAGGTGAATGGACTGCCGGTCGGCCTGACCTACGTCACCGGCGCGCTGTCGCGGTTCGGCCGTGGGCTGGGGCGCTGGATGCTTGGCGAGCGGCGCAATGGCTGGCGGGTGCAGTTGGTTCCGTGGACCGGGATGTTTGCCGGCGCGGTGATTGGGGCTTTACTGGAGCATCATCTGGGGCTCAAGGCGCTGTTTGTCAGCGGGCTGCTGGCCGGGGCGCTGGGGTTGCTGTCGTTGAAGATACCGCGGCGTTGGCAGTTGGGTTATATGCCGCGCTGAATTTTGTATCGACTGTTTGGGCCTCATCGCGGGCAAGCCCGCTCCCACAAAGATTTGTGTGATGCCGAAGATTGCAGCTTCACTACATAACCTGTGGGAGCGGGCTTGCCCGCGATGGCGGTCTACGAGTAAACGCCCTTCGCCGCCCCGCCCATAAAGCTTTATCATGGCCGCAGTTTTGCTGATCGAGCCCGTCATGAAATTCGCCATCGCGCTGTTTTCCGCCGCCCATGCGCCCTCCTCGCGCCGCGCCTTACTGTTCGCCCAGGCCGCGCTGGCCGGCGGGCATGAGATTGTCCGGCTGTTTTTCTATCAGGATGGCGTCTACAACGCGTCCGGCAGCGTGGTCACGCCTCAGGATGAGCAAGACTTGCCCAAGCAATGGCGCAACTTTGTCACTGAGCATCAACTCGATGGCGTGGTCTGCATCGCCGCCGCCCTGCGCCGTGGGGTGTTGAACGAGGAAGAAGCCCAGCGCTATCAGCGTGAAGCAGTAGCGGTGGGTGCGCCGTGGGAATTGTCCGGCCTCGGCCAATTGCATGACGCGGTGCAGGACGCTGACCGCTTGATCTGTTTCGGAGGTGCGTGAGATGGCTAAATCCTTGCTGATTATCAGCCGTCAGGCGCCGTGGTCCGGTCCGAATGCGCGGGAAGCGCTGGACATCGTGCTGGCCGGCGGTGCCTTCGATCTGCCGATCGGCCTGCTGTTTCTCGATGACGGCGTGTTCCAGCTCGCCGCAAAACAGGACGCCAAAGCCCTGCAACAGAAAGACCTGAGCGCCAACCTGCAAGCGCTGCCGATGTTTGGTGTCGAAGAGCTGTTCGTGTGCGGTGAAAGCGCCGCGGCCCGTGGTCTGGACCCAAAAGGCCTGTCGCTTGAAGAAGCCCGGGTGTTGGCCGCCCAGGAAATCACCGCCCTTATTGACCGTTACGACCAGGTGATCACCCTCTGATGTCGACTTTGCATGTGTTGTCTCATTCCCCTTTCGGCGACGACCGCCTGAGCAGTTGCCTGCGCGTGATCGGCGCCGACGATGCGTTGCTGCTAAGTGGCGATGCGGCCTATGCCTTGCAACCAGGCACCGCGCCATTTAGCACACTGCATGCTCGCGGCCTGAAACTGTTCGTATTGGCCGAAGATGCACAGGCCCGGGCTCTGGAAGTCCCGGACTGGGCCAAGGCCATCGATTACCCGGCCTTCGTCGAACTGTCGATTCACTACGACAAGGTCAACAGTTGGCTATGAAATCCCTGACGGTCGGCGCCCGCGCCATTGAACTGGACAAGGACGGTTTCCTGGTCGAACTGAGTGACTGGTCTGCCGAGGTGGCCGCTGCCCTCGCCGCTGCCGAAGACATCGAGTTGAGCCCGGAACACTGGGAGATCCTCGAACTGCTGCGCCGTTTCTACGACGAATTCCAGCTGTCCCCGGCGACCCGCCCGCTGATCAAGTACACCGCGTTGAAACTGGGCCCCGACAAGGGCAACAGCCTGCACCTGAACCGACTGTTCAAAGGCACCCCTGCCAAACTCGCCGCGAAACTGGCGGGCCTGCCCAAACCGACGAATTGCTTATGACCGACTATCCAGCATTGACCCTCGAAACGCCCGCCGAGCACCCGTTCGCCCAGTTCGTGCGGATTCTTGGCAAAGGTAAACGCGGTGCCCGCAACCTGACCCGCGAAGAAGCCCGCGAGGCCATGGGCCTGTTGCTCGACGACAAGGTCGAGGACACCCAGCTGGGCGCGTTCCTGATGCTGTTGCGGCACAAGGAAGAAAGCGCCGAGGAAATGGCCGGCTTCACCGAAGCCTTGCGTGAACGCCTGAATCCTCCGGCGCTGGCGGTCGATCTGGACTGGCCGACGTATGCCGGCAAGAAGCGTCACCTGCCGTGGTACCTGCTGGCGGCCAAGTGCCTGGCGCAGAACGGCGTGCGCATTTTCATGCATGGTGGTGGCGCGCACACGGCCGGTCGGCTGTACAGCGAACAACTGCTCGAGACACTGAACATTCCACTGTGCCGCAACTGGCAGCAGGTCGGTACAGCGCTCGATCAGGGCGGTCTGGCGTTCATGCCATTGGTGGACTGGGCCCCGCAACTTCAGCGGATGATCGACCTGCGCAACACTTTGGGCCTGCGCTCGCCGATCCATTCCCTGGCACGAATTCTCAATCCGCTCGGCGCCCGTTGCGGCCTGCAAAGCATTTTCCACCCTGGCTATCAGGCGGTGCACCGCGATGCCAGCGGTTTGCTGGGCGACACCGCCATCGTCATCAAGGGCGATGGCGGTGAAATCGAGATCAACCCGGACGCCGACAGTCATTTGTATGGCACCACCGGCGGCGAAAGCTGGGATGAAGAATGGCCGCAGTTGTCCAGCCAACGCCACGTCAAACCGGCGAGCCTGGATCCCGAGCACTTGAAAGCGGTGTGGCGTGGCGACGTGGTCGACAGCTACCCGCAAATGGCATTGATCTCGACCATGGCCCTGGCGTTGCGCGGCCTCGGCCAGACCCGCGAGCAAGCGTTCGAAACCGCCCAGCAGTATTGGGATGCAAGGAACCGATCGATTTAACCGATCATAACTGCCTAACCTTTGCGCTTTTTGTTCGAACCTATGCGCATAGACTCCTCTCCAACGCTTATCGGTTGAGGAGTCAGGAAAATGGGTTTGTTAGTCGAAGGCCGCTGGCAGGATCAGTGGTACGAAAGCAGCAAGGATGGCGCGTTTCAGCGCGAACAGGCGCAGCGTCGTAACTGGCTGACGGCCGATGGCAAGCCAGGCCCGACCGGCGTCGGTGGTTTTGCCGCCGAGGCTGGTCGCTATCATCTCTATGTGTCCCTCGCCTGCCCGTGGGCTCATCGCACTCTGATCCTGCGCAAACTGAAAGGTCTCGAAAGCCTGATCGATGTGTCGGTGGTCAGTTGGTTGATGCTGGAAAACGGCTGGACCTTTGACAAGCACCTCGGCTCGACCGGCGACAAGCTTGATCACTTCAATTTCATGCACCAGCGCTACACCGCCGACACCGCCAACTACACCGGCCGCGTCACTGTGCCGGTGCTCTGGGACAAGCAGACGAATCGCATCGTCAACAATGAGTCGGCGGAGATCATCCGCATGTTCAACAGCGCTTTTGATGAGTTGACCGGCAATGACCTTGATTTCTACCCGGCGCCATTGCGAACCGAGATCGATGCGCTGAACGAGCGGATTTATCCAGCAGTGAATAACGGCGTCTATCGCGCCGGGTTTGCTACGTCGCAGCAGGCTTATGAAGAAGCGTTCGATGAGTTGTTTGGCGAGCTGGATCGGCTGGAGCAATTGCTGGGCGCGAATCGGTACCTGACGGGTGAATACCTGACGGAAGCGGATATTCGGCTGTTCACGACAATGATTCGTTTCGATGCGGTGTACTTCGGACACTTCAAGTGCAACCTGCGACGGATTGCCGATTATCCGAATCTGTCGAACTGGCTACGGGAGATTTATCAGTGGCCGGGGATTGCCGAGACGGTGAGTTTTGAGCACATCAAGAATCACTACTACGGCAGCCACAAGACCATCAATCCGACCGGGATCGTGCCTAAAGGGCCAGCGCAGGATTTCACTGCGGCTCATGATCGGGCGCGGTTGAGTGGGAAAGGGGTTTGGCGCAAGGCCGAGTTCTGATCTGAAGCAAGGGTGGTTTTGAGGGCCTCATCGCGGGCAAGCCCGCTCCCACAGGGATTTGTGTGATGCCAAAGATTGCAGCTTCACCAAATAACCTGTGGGAGCGGGCTTGCCCGCGATGGAGGCGACTCGGTACTCAGACCTGCGCCTGAGCCCCTTCAAACCATGCCAATTTCTCGCGCAACTGCACCACTTCCCCGACGATCACCAGCGTCGGCGCATGCACTTCATGCTCCGCCACCAGCCGGGGAAGGTCAGCCAGGGTGCCGGTAAACACTCGCTGATTGACCGTGGTGCCCTGCTGGATCAACGCCGCCGGGGTATCGGCCGCGCGACCGTGTTTGATCAACTGCTCACAGATGATCGGCAAACCCACCAACCCCATGTAAAACACCAGGGTTTGCGCCGGTGCGACCAGGTCGGCCCATGGCAAATCGGTGGAACCGTCCTTGAGGTGCCCGGTGACAAACCGCACCGACTGCGCGTAATCGCGGTGAGTCAGCGGAATCCCGGCATACGCTGCGCAACCGCTGGCTGCAGTAATGCCCGGAACAACCTGGAACGGGATGCCATGGGCTGCCAGTTCTTCGATCTCTTCACCGCCACGTCCGAAGATAAACGGATCGCCGCCCTTCAAGCGCACCACGCGCTTGCCGGCTTTGGCCAGATCCACCAGATGCTGGTTGATCTGTTCCTGAGGCACGGCGTGATCGGCGCGGCGCTTGCCAACGTAGACCCGCTCGGCATCGCGACGGCACAAATCCAGAATTGCCGGCGCCACCAGACGGTCATACAGCACCACGTCGGCTTGCTGCATCAGACGCAAGGCGCGGAAGGTCAACAGATCCGGATCACCCGGCCCGGCGCCCACCAGATAAACCTCGCCGGTAGCGACAGGCGCTTCGCCATTGATTTTCGCCAACATCAAGCGCTCGGCCTCGGCGCCCTGCCCGGCCAGTTGCCGGTCGGCAATCGGGCCCTGGAATACATCCTCCCAGAACGCCCGGCGCTGCTGCACGTCCGGAAACAGGCCTTTGACCTGAGTGCGGAAACGCGCCGCCAGACCGGCCAATTGACCGTAGGTGGAAGGAATCCAGGTTTCCAGCTTGGCGCGAATCAACCGCGCCAGCACCGGCGCATCGCCGCCGCTGGACACCGCGATGATCAGCGGAGAACGGTCGACGATCGCCGGGAAGATCACGCTGCACAGGGCCGGCGCATCCACCACGTTGACTGGCACGCAACGCCGATGAGCATCGGCGGAGACTTGCGCGTTCAGCGGTTCGTCGTCGGTGGCGGCGATGATCAGCCCGCAACCGTCCAGGTCCGTTTCGGCGTAGCCACGCAACAGGCACTCACCACCGCTGCCGACCACTAGCTCGCGCAGTTGCGGTTCGATTTCCGGTGCGACCACCCGCAGCAGCGCACCGGCTTCGGCCAGCAGGCGGGATTTGCGCAAGGCAATTTCCCCTCCGCCGACGACCAATACACGACTGCCGCGAAGGTTATGAAACAGCGGCAGATAGTCCATTTAGCCGATGACCTCAAGGCCACCCATGTACGGCTTGAGCACCTCAGGTACACGGATCGAACCGTCGGCCTGCTGGTAGTTCTCGAGCACCGCCACCAGGGTACGACCGACCGCCAGGCCGGAACCGTTCAGGGTGTGAACCAGCTCAGGCTTGCCGGTTTCCGGGTTGCGGAAACGCGCTTGCATGCGGCGGGCCTGGAAGTCGCCGCAGTTGGAGCACGACGAAATTTCGCGGTATTTGTCCTGGCTCGGAATCCACACTTCCAGGTCGTAGGTCTTGACCGCGCTGAAACCCATGTCGCCGGTGCATAGCGCCAGGGTGCGGTATGGCAGTTCCAGCAGTTGCAGGACTTTTTCAGCGTTAGCGGTCAGGCCTTCCAGCGCTTCCATCGAAGTCGACGGCTCAACGATCTGGACCATCTCGACTTTGTCGAACTGGTGCTGACGGATCATGCCGCGAGTGTCGCGACCCGACGCGCCGGCCTCACTGCGGAAGCATGGCGTGTGTGCCACGAACTTGATCGGCAGCAGTTTCGAATCGACGATCTCGCCAGCGACGATGTTGGTTAGCGACACTTCAGCGGTCGGGATCAGGTACAGATCGGCTTCGCCTTCGCGGCTGATCTTGAACAGGTCTTCTTCGAACTTCGGCAGCTGACCGGTGCCCTGCAACGCAGGCGCCTGCACCAGGTACGGGGTGTAAGCCTCCTCGTAACCGTGTTCGTTGATGTGCAGGTTGATCATGAATTGTGCCAGTGCACGGTGCAGACGAGCGATCGGGCCGCGCAGCAGGGCGAAACGGGCGCCGGACAGCTTGGCGGCGGTTTCGAAGTCCAGCCAGCCGAACTTCTCGCCCAGGGCCACGTGGTCCTGAACCGGGAAATCGAAGGCTTTAGGCGTGCCCCAGCGGCGCACTTCAACGTTGCCTTCTTCGTCATCGCCGATCGGCACCGATTCGTGCGGCAGGTTCGGGATGCCCAGCAGGATCGAATCCAGCTCGGTCTGAATCGCGTCCAGCTCGACTTTACCGGCGCTCAACTCACCCGCCATGCGCTCGACGTCGGCCATCAACGGCGCGATGTCTTCGCCGCGTTGCTTGGCCTGACCGATGGACTTGGAGCGCGCGTTACGTTCAGCCTGCAATGCTTCGGTGCGGGTCTGGACGGTCTTGCGCTGTTCTTCCAGCGCTTCGATGCGCGCAACATCCAGGGCAAAGCCACGGGATGCCAGGCGGTCCGCTACGTCCTGAAGGTTGCTACGTAACAGTTTGGAATCGAGCATGTCGGTTTCTCGTTATCAAAGTTTGGTCAAGGACAGGCCAGCCCAGGTGGAGAGCAGCCCGCCGAATACGCTGATGGCCGCATAGCCCAGGGCCAGCGGCACTTGCCCGGTTTCCAGCAGGCGCACCGTATCCAGTGAAAAGGATGAAAAAGTCGTCAGCCCCCCGAGGAAGCCGATCATCAACCCGGCGCGCACCTCTATCGGTACTTCCGGGCGCATCAAAAACAGACCGTACAAAACGCCGATCAGCAAACAGCCCACGATATTAACGGCCAGCGTCGCGGTATAGAAGTGCCGCGGCCAATTCGCGTTGATCCAGTTACCGGTGGCGAAGCGCAATAGCGTACCGGCGACACCGCCGACAGAAACGGCAACAATCAATGGAATCACTATTTTCTCCGCTGCCGTGGGCTTAGACGATCAAGTTGCGCGAGGTGATTAAGCTTTTCGCCGATCTTCAGCTCCAGGCCGCGGGGCACTGGTTGATAAAACCGTTGCGGTTCGAGCTCGTTCGGGAAGTAGTCTTCGCCGGCGGCGTAGGCATCCGGCTCATCGTGGGCGTAACGGTATTCGTCGCCATAGCCCAATTGCTTCATCAATTTGGTCGGCGCGTTGCGCAGGTGCAGCGGCACTTCGAGCGAACCGTGTTCGGTGGCGCTGCGCATCGCGGCTTTGAAGCCCATGTACACCGCATTGCTTTTCGGCGCGCAGGCCAGATAGGTAATGGCCTGGGCCACCGCCAACTCACCTTCGGGACTGCCAAGGCGTTCCTGCACTTCCCACGCCGCCAGGCACAGGCTCAGGGCGCGGGGGTCGGCATTACCGATGTCTTCGCTGGCCATGCGCACCACGCGCCGGGCCAGGTACAACGGATCGCAACCGCCATCGATCATCCGCGCGAACCAATACAGCGCGCCATCGGGATTGGAGCCGCGCACCGACTTATGCAGCGCGGAGATCTGGTCGTAGAAGGCTTCGCCGCCCTTGTCGAAACGTCGACGGGTATCGCCGAGCAGACTTTGCAGCAGGTCAACGCCGATCTCACTGTTGTCTTCGGCCAGATCCGAGGCGTTTTCCAGCAGATTGAGCAGACGCCGGCCATCGCCATCGGCGGCGGACAACAGCATCTGGAAGCCTTCATCGCTGAGGGTCAGTTGCCGCTTGCCCAACCCACGCTCTTCGGTCAGCGCGCGATGCACCAGCTTGCGCAGGGCCGCTTCGTCGAGGCTTTTGAGCACATAGACGCGCGCCCGGGACAGGAGCGCGTTATTGAGTTCGAACGAGGGGTTTTCGGTGGTCGCACCGATGAAAATCAGCGTGCCGTCTTCAACGTACGGCAGGAACGCATCCTGCTGGGACTTATTGAAGCGGTGCACTTCGTCGACGAACAGGATGGTGCGTTTACCGTATTGCCCGGCCTGCTGCTTGGCGACTTCCACCGCCTGGCGGATTTCCTTCACGCCGGCCAGCACCGCCGAAACCGTTTCGAAGTGCGCATCGGAGACTTCCGCGAGCAGGCGCGCCAAGGTGGTTTTACCCACCCCCGGCGGTCCCCAGAAAATCATCGAATGCAGGGCACCCTGCTCCAGCGCTTCGCGCAAAGGCTTGCCGCGAGCGAGCAGGTGTTCCTGACCGACGTACTCATCCAGATTGGCCGCGCGCAGGCGTGCGGCCAAGGGTTGAGCGATCGGGGCGCTGCGAAACAGGTCCATCACTACTTATGAAACCTCACTGGGTCCTGATGCCGATCAGTCAAGGATTGAACAGCGCAGTTCCTGTGGGAGCGGGCTTGCCCGCTCCCACAGGTTCTATGTTCTGCTCTTTATTCCTGAATCACGTCGGCACCCTTGGGGATGTCGAACTTGAATTTGGACGCAGGAATTGGCTCGTTGGCCTTCACGCCGGTAAACAGGATATTGGTGCGCTGGCCGACGCTGTCAATCAGTTGCATGTCATTGACCAGACCGTTGCGGAACGACAGACGCAGACTGTCGAACAGGGTGTCTTTGGTTTTCGGCTTCAGGGTGAAGTCGATCACGCCACCGGCTTCCTTGGCGCTGATGTCGAAGCTCTGGCTGATCTTGGACACGTCACCGGACAACAGCAGCGCAGGAGTCTGGGTCAGACGCTGGTCGAGGGTTTTGATGGTGACCTGCTCCAGGTCCGGATCCCACAGGGAAACCTTCTTGCCGTCGGACACCATCAGTTGCTCTTGCGGCGCATCGGTGTGCCAGTAGAACAGGCCCGGGCGCTGCAAGGACATTTGCCCGGCGGTTTCCTGCAACTGGGTGCCACTGCCATCGAGGGTCAGCTGGGAGAAACGCGCGGTCAGGGTCTGGGATTTTTCCAGCAGTTGAGTCAGACGCGCCACGTCCTTGTCATCGGCGTGGGCCGAGAGCGTGGTCAAAGCCAGTACCGGCAGCAACAGCATGCGGATAAGACGCATGGGAGTCCTCATAAACATTCGTGGGAGTGCGGGCGACGTCTCAAGACACCGCCCCTTTCAAAACCGGATCAGTCGCGCACCGGGCCTGGGGCCAGGACTTCACGCGAACCGTTGGTGTTCATGGACGTCACGACCCCGGCCATTTCCATGGCTTCGATCATGCGCGCCGCGCGGTTGTAGCCGATTTTCAGCTTGCGCTGAACTGCGGAGATGGATGCGCGGCGGCTTTCCAGTACGAACTGCACCGCTTCGTCGTAGAGCGCATCGGTTTCGGCATCATCGTCGCCACCGCCACCGCCGCCGTTTTCAAAGCCGCTACCGGCCTCTTCGACACCAGCGAGGATGTCATCGTTGTATTCCGGTGCGCCGCGCAGTTTCCAGGCTTCAACCACCCGGTGAACCTCATCGTCGGACACGAACGCGCCGTGAACACGAATCGGCAGACTGGTGCCCGGCGGCATGTACAACATATCACCGTGGCCCAGCAGTTGTTCGGCGCCGCCCTGGTCGATGATGGTCCGCGAATCGATCTTGCTCGATACCTGGAACGCCATACGGGTCGGAATGTTCGCCTTGATCAGACCGGTGATCACGTCCACCGACGGCCGCTGGGTCGCGAGGATCAAGTGGATACCGGCCGCACGGGCCTTCTGGGCGATACGGGCGATCAGTTCTTCAACCTTCTTGCCGACGATCATCATCATGTCGGCGAATTCGTCGACGACCACGACGATGGTCGGCAGTTTTTGCAGCAGTGGTGCCTCGTCGTGGATGCTTTCACGCTTATACAGCGGATCGCTCAACGGCTCGCCGGCGTCCTGGGCTTCCTTGACCTTGGCGTTGAAGCCCGACAGGTTACGCACGCCCATCTTCGCCATCAGTTTGTAGCGCCGCTCCATCTCGGCGACGCTCCAGCGCAAGGCGTTGGCGGCGTCCTTCATGTCGGTGACCACCGGGCACAGCAGGTGCGGAATGCCCTCGTAGATCGACAGCTCAAGCATTTTCGGGTCGATCATGATCAGTTTGGCGTCTTCCGGGCCAGACTTGAACAGAATCGACAGGATCATCGCGTTCACCCCCACCGACTTACCGGAACCGGTCGTACCGGCCACCAGCAAGTGAGGCATTTTCGCCAGGTCGGTGATGACCGGCTTGCCGCCGATATCATGACCCAGGGCCAGGGTGACCGGGGACTTGAAGTTATCGTACTCGGGGGTCGACAAGACCTCGGAGAACCGCACGATCTGCCGGTCTTCGTTGGGGATTTCGATACCGACCGTGGTCTTGCCCGGAATCACTTCCACGACACGCACACTGGTCACGGCCAGGGAACGGGCCAGGTCTTTCGCCAGGTTGGAGATGCGGCTGACTTTGACGCCGGCTGCCGGCTGGATTTCGTAACGGGTAATGACCGGGCCCGGATGAATCGAATCCACCGAGACTTCGACGCCGAATTCCTTGAGTTTGATTTCCAGCAAGTGGCCGACGGCCGCCAGGGATTCAGGCGAATAATTGAGTTGTTTCTTTTCCGCGGGGTCGAGAATCGAGATCGGCGGCAAGGTGCCTTCCACGGCGCTGTCGACGAACAACGGCGCCTGCTTCTCTTTTTCCACGCGCTTGCTGGGCGCTGCGGGTTTGGGCGGAGCCGGGGCAATCACCGGCGGCACCTGCTTCTCGCGCTCGGACATGTGCTTGCTCAGGGCCTGCTCGCGCTCGATCAGGCGCTCCTTGACCTTGGCCTGCTCGCGTTTGTCGGTGACAGTCGGCGCGACCACGTCATGCACGCGATCGTCGACCTCACGCAGTTGGGCGACCAGTTGCTTGCGTTCCATACGGGCCGCCCACCAGCGATTGGCCGCCCCCTGAAACAGTTCGAACAGATCAAGGGTGATCTTGCCGGTGACGTCCATCACCTTGAACCACGACAGGTCGGTGAACACCGTCAGGCCGAACAGGAACAGCGCGATGAACAACAGCGTGCTGCCCTGGATGTTCAGCGCGTTCCTGGCCAGATCGCCGAGGCTTTCGCCCAAAGCGCCACCCGCCCCCGCCGGCAGACCGGTCGCCGCGTGGAAATGGATGTGGGCCAGCGCTGCACCCGACAGCACCAGAAATACCAGGCCGATCAGGCGCCAGGAGAACAGCCAGCCGCTCCACTGCCACGGTTCGTGGCGCTGGCGGAAGATCTGATACGCCTTGATCGCCAGCAACAGCGGGAAAATGTAGGCGAAGTAACCCAGGACCATGAACAGGATGTCGGCGCTGTAAGAACCGGCAGGTCCGCCGAAGTTCTGCACATCGTCGATCTTGCTGTTATGGCTCCAGCCCGGATCGTCTTTGCCGTAGGTCAACAAAGCCATCATCAGGAACAGGCACAAGGCGCCGATGGCGATCAATGCACCTTCCTTGAGCCGGTAGTGCAATTGCTGGCGCCAGAGCGGGACGACTGTTTTAGGTGCTGCGGTGGATTTCTTCAAAACGCTTCTTTTCCTGCGCCCATGGCGCGTCCATCTGTTGAATGACTATAAAAACTGCCCAATCCAGGCAGGTAAAAAAGTTAACAGGCGCAACTGGGACTACTTTTAACACTGCGCCCCGGTTTTTCGAAATACGGCACGCACCGCTTTTTTGATACAAACACTGTTACAAGCAGGCATTGTACGGGTTTGTTCGCCCGATGCCATGCTTGAGACCCTTGGGTGCAAGCATAGCCAACAGCACAGTACGCGCAGTCCAATTTGAGCATGCATTCTCTTTTGTGACAAAGGCTTATGAGGTGTTTTTATGAGTGAAGCGAAGCATTCCCGCCTGATTATTCTGGGTTCCGGCCCTGCCGGTTACAGCGCAGCCGTTTATGCCGCTCGCGCCAACCTCAAACCCGTTGTCATCACCGGCATACAGGCAGGTGGCCAGCTGACCACCACCGTCGAAGTCGACAACTGGCCCGGCGACGTCGAAGGCCTGACCGGCCCGGTACTGATGGAACGCATGCAAAAACACGCCGAACGCTTCGACACAGAGATCGTTTACGACCACATCCATACGGCCAAGTTGCAACAGCGCCCGTTCGAGCTCATCGGCGACAGCGGCACCTACACCTGCGATGCGCTGATTATCGCCACCGGCGCTTCGGCGCAATACCTGGGGCTGCCATCGGAAGAAGCCTTTGCCGGCAAAGGGGTTTCGGCTTGTGCCACCTGCGATGGCTTCTTCTACCGCAACCAGGTGGTCGCAGTGGTCGGCGGAGGTAACACCGCCGTCGAAGAAGCGCTGTACCTGTCGAACATCGCCAAGGAAGTTCATCTGATTCACCGTCGCGACAAACTGCGCTCGGAGAAGATCCTCCAGGACAAGCTCTTCGAAAAAGCCGCCAACGGCAATATCCGCCTGCACTGGAACCAGAATCTGGACGAAGTACTGGGCGATGCCAGCGGCGTGACCGGCGCCCGCCTGCGGCACAGCCATACGGGCGAAACCAATGATTTGTCGCTGGCTGGCGTATTCATAGCCATCGGCCACAAGCCCAACACCGACCTGTTCCAGGGCCAGCTGAAAATGCGTGACGGCTATCTGCTGGTCAAGGGCGGCAGCGAAGGTGACGCCACCGCCACCGACATCGAAGGCGTATTCGCCGCCGGTGATGTGGCCGATCATATTTACCGCCAGGCGGTGACCTCTGCCGGGGCCGGCTGCATGGCCGCGCTGGATGCCGAGAAGTATCTCGATGACATCCCCACCGTTTGACGGTTAACCTCCTTCAAGGCGGGCTCAACGGCCCGCCACCGCCCTCCCCTTCTGCAAGCCCGGATGCCATGCTGACTTGGTTACAACGCAATACCCTGACCTTCCCGCCACTGGAAAAAGCCATGCGCGACCCCAACGGGCTGCTGGCCGCGGGCGGCGATTTGTCCGCCGATCGTCTGATTCAAGCGTATCGTCACGGTTGCTTTCCGTGGTTCTCGGAGGGCCAGCCGATTCTCTGGTGGTCGCCGGATCCGCGCACGGTACTGTTTCCCGACGAACTGCATGTCTCCCGCAGCTTGAACAAACTGCTGCGCCAACAACGCTATCAAGTGACCTTCGATCGGGATTTTGCCGCGGTCATCAGCGCCTGCGCCGCACCGCGCGAGTACGCTGACGGCACCTGGATCACCCAAGCGATGCAGGATGCTTATGTCGAGCTGCACAGGCGTGGTTACGCCCATTCGGTGGAGGTCTGGGACGATGGCGTACTGGTCGGCGGGCTCTACGGCCTGGCTATGGGGCAATTGTTTTTCGGCGAGTCGATGTTCAGTCGCGCCGACAACGCCTCCAAATATGGCTTCGCCACCCTGGTGCGACACCTGAAAGACTCAGGTTTTGTGCTGATCGACTGCCAGATGCCTACCGATCATCTGCACAGTCTGGGTGCCCGAGCCATTCCCCGCCGCGAATTTGCCGGCTACCTTGCGCGGCACCTGGACCAACCGGACCGTGCCACCTGGGTTTGCTGAGCGACTTTCCCCCACGTGGCTTACACTTAATCAAAAGCTTATCCCGAGGGTTGATCATGACCGAGTTGGCGCGTTTGAAGTTTTATGCCACTCAGCCCCACTCTTGCAGTTATCTGCCCGAGGAGCAGGCCACGACGCTGTTCCTCGACCCTAGTCAGCCCATGGATGTGCATGTCTACGCAGACCTGTCGGAAATGGGTTTTCGTCGCAGTGGCGATCATCTCTACCGGCCCCATTGCCAGCATTGCAATGCATGCGTACCGGCGCGCATTCCTGTGGCGCAATTTACCCCCAACCGTCAGCAGAAACGCATTGTCAAACGTAATGCCGACTTACAGGTGCGTCCGGCCAGGCCAAAGTTCAGCGAAGAGTATTTCGACCTCTATCAGCGCTACATCGAACAACGTCACGCCGACGGCGATATGTACCCGCCGAGCCGCGACCAGTTTTCGACCTTCCTGGTGCGTGACCTGCCGTTCTCCCGCTTCTACGAATTTCGTCTCGAAGGCCGACTGCTGGCAGTGGCCGTCACTGACTTGCTGCCCAACGGTTTGTCAGCGGTCTATACCTTCTACGAGCCCGCCGAAGAGCGTCGTAGCCTGGGGCGTTATGCGATCCTGTGGCAAATCGGCGAAGCCCGACGCCTGGGGCTGGAAGCCGTCTATCTCGGCTACTGGATCAAAAACTGCAAAAAAATGAGCTACAAGACCCAATATCGCCCTATCGAACTGCTGATTAATCAACGTTGGGTCATCCTGAGCTAGAACCCCTTGGCTTAAACCCCATTTTTCGGGCACAATGCACGCCGCTTTTGCCTGGCGCAGTTGCACCGGGCCATTCATTGGACACCGAGGGCTTTACTGCATGTCGAAAGAAGACAGCTTCGAAATGGAAGGCACTGTCGTCGACACCCTGCCCAACACCATGTTTCGTGTGGAGTTGGAAAATGGGCACGTCGTAACCGCGCATATTTCCGGCAAGATGCGCAAGAACTACATCCGTATTCTTACCGGCGACAAAGTGCGCGTCGAGCTGACGCCCTATGACTTGAGCAAAGGGCGCATCACCTACCGCGCTCGCTAATCAAGTCAATACAAAACGCCCGGCTATGCCGGGCGTTTTTGTTTGCGGATCGTTCCCACGCTCTGCGTGGGAATACCTCAACGGACGCTCTGCGTTCGGCTTTTGAAGGGACGCGGAGCGTCCCGGGCTACATCCCCACGCGGAGCCTGGGAACGATCATGGCAGAAAGCAAAAAGGCGCCAATCGGCGCCTTTTTGCTTTGTTGCGGTTTAACGTCAGGCCATTTCAGCCGTGGTCTCGAACTCGAAGGTCAGTTCGCCGTCCTTGATGTCGATGTGTACCACACCGCCATGTTCGGCCAGTTCGCCAAAGAGAATCTCCTCAGCCAGCGGACGCTTGATCTTGTCCTGGATCAAACGCGCCATTGGACGAGCGCCCATTGCCGAGTCGTAACCACCGGCCGCCAGCCAACTGCGAGCAGCATCGGTGACTTCCAGCAGCACACGCTTGTCTTCCAACTGCGCCTGAAGTTCGGTAAGGAACTTGTCCACCACGCTTTTGATGACCTCATGGCTGAGGCGACCAAACTGGATAATAGTGTCCAGACGGTTGCGGAACTCCGGCGTGAAGCTCTTCTTGATCACTTCCATCGCATCGGACGAGTGGTCCTGATAGGTGAAACCGATCGAAGCACGGGCTGCAGTTTCGGCACCGGCGTTGGTCGTCATGATGACGATCACGTTACGGAAGTCCGCCTTGCGCCCGTTGTTATCGGTCAGCGTACCGTGGTCCATGACCTGCAACAGCAGGTTGAAGACTTCCGGATGCGCCTTCTCGATTTCATCGAGCAACAGCACGCAGTGAGGCTGCTTGGTAATGGCTTCGGTCAGCAGACCGCCCTGATCGAACCCGACATAGCCTGGAGGCGCACCGATCAGACGCGATACGGTGTGGCGCTCCATGTACTCGGACATATCGAAGCGAACCAGCTCGACCCCCAACGCCTTGGCCAGTTGCCGCGCGGCTTCGGTTTTACCAACACCGGTCGGCCCTGCGAACAGGAACGAACCGACGGGCTTGTCAGGCGACTTGAGGCCGGCACGGGACAGTTTGATCGCGGTCGACAGCGAGTCGATCGCCGCATCCTGGCCAAATACCGTGAGTTTCAGGTCACGCTCAAGGTTACGCAGCAGCTCTTTGTCGGAACTGGTGACGTGTTTTGGCGGAATTCGCGCGATTTTCGCGACGATGTCCTCGACCTGAGCCACTTCGATGCGTTTCACGCGCTTCTCGATCGGCTGCAGACGCTGATAGGCGCCCGCCTCGTCGATGACGTCGATGGCCTTGTCCGGCATGTGCCGGTCATTGATGTAACGCGAGGCCAGTTCAGCAGCGGCGCGCAGGGCTTCATCGCTGTATTCGATGTTGTGGTGCGCTTCGAAACGCCCTTTCAGACCGCGCAGGATGCCAATGGTGTCTTCCACCGAAGGTTCCGACACATCGACCTTCTGGAAGCGCCGAGCCAGAGCACGGTCCTTCTCGAAGATCCCGCGGAATTCCTGGAACGTGGTCGAACCGATGCAGCGAATGTCGCCCGAAGACAGCAATGGCTTGAGCAGGTTCGAAGCATCCATGACGCCACCGGACGCAGCGCCCGCACCAATAATGGTGTGGATCTCGTCGATGAACAGGATCGCCTGCGGACGTTTTTTCAGCTCATTGAGCAGCGCCTTGAAGCGCTTCTCGAAATCGCCGCGGTATTTGGTCCCGGCCAGCAAAGCCCCCAGATCGAGGGAATACACCACGCTGTTGGCCAGCAGGTCCGGCACCTGGTTGTCGACAATGCGTTTGGCCAGGCCTTCGGCAATCGCGGTTTTACCCACGCCCGCCTCGCCCACCAGCAGCGGATTGTTTTTGCGACGACGCGCGAGGATCTGCGCGACACGCTCGACCTCCAGCTCACGGCCTACCAACGGATCGATACGACCCTGACGCGCGAGTTCGTTGAGGTTGCTGGCATAAGCATCCAGAGGATTGCCTGAGGAAGAAGACTCACCGCCCTCGTCGTCCTGCATATCTTGTTCACCTTCAGAGTGATCGCCATGCCCCGGCACTTTGGAAATGCCATGGGCGATGTAGTTGACGACATCGATGCGCGCAACGCTCTGCTGTTTCAGCAGAAACACTGCCTGACTCTCTTGCTCACTGAAGATTGCGACCAGCACGTTAGCGCCAGTCACTTCGCGTTTGCCCGAGCTCTGTACGTGAAAGACAGCACGCTGCAATACACGCTGGAAGCCCAGGGTTGGCTGGGTTTCACGATCCTCGTCATGAAGAGGGATCAATGGCGTGGTGGAGTCGATGAACTCCTGCAGATCATGCTTGAGTTTGTCGAGGTTTGCGCCGCAGGCACGCAAAACGGTGGCGGCAGCCTCATTATCCAATAGGGCCAACAGCAGGTGTTCGACGGTCATGAATTCATGACGCTTCGAACGAGCCTCCTTGAAGGCAAGATTGAGGGTGACTTCGAGCTCGCGGTTTAACATAGCTTCACCTCATACCCAAGTGGTCGGCGATTAACCGTCCTTCTCGATTTCACAGAGTAGCGGATGCTGGCTTTCCCTGGCGTACTGGTTGACCTGCATGGCCTTGGTCTCGGCGATGTCGCGGGTAAACACTCCACATACTGCCCGTCCTTCTGTGTGGACGGCCAGCATGACCTTGGTCGCCAGCTCGCGATTCAGGTTAAAAAACACCTCGAGCACTTCGACGACGAAATCCATCGGTGTGTAGTCATCGTTGAACAAAACCACCTTGTACATCGGTGGCGCCTGTAAAGCAGGCTTAGCCTCCTGAACAGCAATGCCTGCGGAATCGTCGTCGTGTAAATCAGGGCGATCCTGATTGAATGTTAGTCGAATCTGGCTGATTGCATGCATGGAAAGAAAGGTTCGTCAGTTGTGCAAATACAGTGGTGGGGGCGGTTATGAACGTTTTCAACTCCGACTGCCCGGTCACCTTGACTATCGGAAAATCGGTGTTACAACCAATAGAGCCCACAGTGGGTAAAAAAGGTCCGCGGAGTCAATCTATTTGCAAGATTAGACTGCGGATTAACTGGATGATACTCCAGTGATGGAGTCTGTTGCAGAGGGATATGGGTATGGCTGTCGGTAAGGTGAAATGGTTCAACAATGCCAAGGGGTTCGGTTTCATTAACACCGACGCCAGAGAAGGTCGTGACGAGGATGGCAAGGATATCGATTTCTTTGCCCACTATTCGGCTATTGAAATGGACGGATACAAAACCCTCAAGGCTGGGCAAATCGTCAGCTTCGAGATCATTCAGGGCCCCAAAGGGCTGCATGCAGTAAAGATCGCGTCTGCCACCTCCCCGAACGAACAGAGCGCCCCTGCCACCCGGCAAGAAACAGTGTCGAGCTGACGCGACCTAATCATCCAGTCATAAAAAAACCGCCCGAAGGCGGTTTTTTCGTCAGCTGGCTTACATGTGCGAGATCAGCGCGTCACCAAACCCTGAAGACGAAACCAGTTTGGCGCCCTCCATCAGACGTTCGAAGTCATAGGTCACGGTTTTCGCGGAAATCGCGCCGTTGGTACCTTTGATGATCAGGTCGGCCGCTTCGGTCCAGCCCATGTGACGCAGCATCATTTCGGCGGACAGGATCAACGAACCCGGGTTGACCTGGTCCTTGCCGGCGTATTTCGGCGCAGTACCGTGGGTCGCTTCGAACATGGCCACGGTGTCGGACAGGTTGGCGCCCGGCGCGATACCGATACCGCCCACTTCCGCCGCCAGGGCGTCGGAGAGGTAGTCGCCGTTGAGGTTCAGGGTTGCGATCACATCGTACTCGGCCGGGCGCAGCAGGATCTGCTGGAGCATGGCGTCGGCGATGGCGTCCTTGACGATAACGTTCTTGCCGGTTTTCGGGTTCTTGAACTGCATCCACGGGCCGCCGTCGAGCAGGGTCGCGCCGAATTCTTCAGCAGCCACTTCGTAGGCCCATTCCTTGAAGGCACCTTCGGTGAACTTCATGATGTTGCCTTTGTGCACGATGGTCAGCGAGTCGCGGTCATTGTCGACCACATACTGCAGGGCCTTGCGCGCCAGACGCTTGGTGCCTTCCAGGGAGACCGGCTTGATGCCGATACCGCAGTTTTCGTCGAAACGGATCTTGGTGACGCCCATTTCTTCTTTAAGGAACTTGATGACCTTGGTCGCTTCCGGCGAACCGGCCTTCCATTCGATACCGGCATAAATGTCTTCCGAGTTTTCGCGGAAGATCGTCATATCGACATCACCTGGCTTCTTGACCGGGCTAGGTACGCCTTCGAACCAGCGCACCGGACGCAGGCACACATACAAATCGAGTTGCTGACGCAGGGCCACGTTCAGCGAACGGATGCCGCCGCCGACCGGCGTGGTCAGAGGGCCTTTGATGGAAACCACGTAATCCTTGACTGCGTCCAGGGTTTCCTGAGGTAGCCAGGTGTCCTGATCGTAAACCTGAGTCGCTTTCTCCCCGGCGTAGACTTCCATCCAGGAAATTTTGCGTTCGCCGCCGTAAGCCTTCTTAACAGCAGCATCGACAACCTTGATCATGACCGGGCTGATATCAACGCCAATACCATCGCCTTCTATGAAGGGGATGATCGGGTTGTTAGGAACATTGAGAGAATGGTCCGCGTTGACGGTGATTTTGTCGCCGACGGCTGGAACCTGAATCTTCTTGTATCCCATGCTGAACTCCATTGTTTGGATTGAACATCTGGCTGCGTTCGAGCGTACCCCAGTTAAATCGGCGCGCAAACCCTATGTTCCGCCCATCTGCCGCAAAGCTGCACAGTTCGCGACGTACAAGCCTGAAAGCAAAGGGAAAAGCGCCAAACTCAAGCACGGCGAACGACTCTACGCCCCACACCGGCCTGCGACCTTTAGACCAATGGACGAAAATCGTTGCCTATGAACCATCGGCAGATTGCCAGCTACCTATGTATAATGCCGCCGCTGACCACAGAGTCACTACGGCCGACCGCTCTATCACAAGACGTTGGGCCCGAATAAGCCGGATTGTTATCGCAGTCCACCCGCTTGACGCTCGACTGATGCACCCAACATCACCGCGAAGAAACCTCGACATTCGGCTCATGGATGACTTTGAACGAACGCGCTTACCCGGCGCCCCTCGAGTTTCTGCGCACGCTTTAGCAAAGAAGAGAGAGTTAATCCGAATATGCCCACCCGCTCGAAGATCATCTATACCTTCACCGACGAAGCCCCAGCCCTCGCCACCTATTCACTGTTGCCTATCGTAGAGGCTTTCACCGCCTCGGCTGATATCGCCGTTGAAACCCGCGATATCTCTCTTGCAGGGCGCATTCTGGCCAGCTTCCCCGAGCAATTGGGTGACAAAGCCGTAGCCGACCACCTCGCCGAACTGGGCGACCTGGCCGTTACGCCTGAAGCCAACATCATCAAGCTGCCGAACATCAGCGCTTCGGTTCCGCAACTGCAGGCCGCGATCAAAGAGCTGCAAGCCCAGGGCTTCGCACTGCCGGACTACCCGGAAACCGTGACCAGCGATGCCGACAAGCTCGCCAAGTCGCGTTACGACAAGATCAAGGGCAGCGCCGTAAACCCGGTCCTGCGCGAAGGCAACTCTGATCGTCGCGCACCACTGTCGGTCAAAAACTACGCGCGCAAGCACCCGCACAAAATGGGCGCCTGGGCCAAAGACTCCAAGTCCCACGTCGCTCACATGAGCACCGGCGATTTCTACGGCAGCGAAAAAGCCGCCCTGATCGACGCTGCTGACGCCGTCAAAATCGAACTGATCGCTCAAGACGGCACCACCACCGTCCTGAAAGAAAAAACCACCGTACAAGCCGGTGAGATCCTCGATTGCGCAGTCATGAGCAAAAACGCGCTGCGCAGCTTCATCGCGGCCGAGATCGAAGACGCCAAAGCCAAAGGCGTGCTGCTGTCGGTTCACCTGAAAGCCACCATGATGAAGGTCTCCGACCCGATCATGTTCGGCCAGATCGTTGCCGAGTTCTATAAAGACGCCCTGGCCAAGCACGCTGACGTGCTGGCACAGATCGGCTTCAACCTGAACAACGGCATCGGCGACCTGTACGCTCGCATCAAAGCCCTCCCGGCTGAGCAACAAGCGCAGATCGAAGCGGACATCCAGGCGGTCTACGCCGCTCGTCCGTCGTTGGCCATGGTCAACTCCGACAAAGGCATCACCAACCTGCACGTGCCGAGCGACGTCATCGTCGACGCCTCGATGCCAGCGATGATCCGTGACTCCGGCAAGATGTGGGGCACCGACGGCCAGCTGCACGACACCAAGGCCGTGATCCCGGATCGCTGCTACGCCACCATCTACCAGGCGGTGATCGAAGACTGCAAGGCAAACGGCGCCTTCGACCCAACCACCATGGGCAGCGTGCCAAACGTTGGCCTGATGGCGAAGAAAGCCGAAGAGTACGGCTCGCACGACAAGACTTTCCAGATCAAGGCAAACGGCGTGGTTCGGGTTTCCGACAGCGCTGGCCGCACCCTGCTGGAACAGTCGGTTGAAGCCGGCGACATCTTCCGCATGTGCCAGACCAAAGACGCGCCGATCCAGGATTGGGTCAAACTGGCCGTCAACCGTGCCCGTGCAAGCGCAACTCCGGCCATTTTCTGGCTGGACCCAATGCGCGCCCACGACGGCGTAGTGATCGAGAAAGTTCAGGCGTACCTGAAGGATCACGACACTTCTGGCCTGGACATCCGCATCATGTCGCCTGTCGACGCGATGAAGTTCACCCTGGACCGCACCCGCGAAGGCAAGGACACCATTTCGGTGACCGGCAACGTACTGCGCGACTACCTGACCGACCTGTTCCCGATCATGGAACTGGGCACCAGCGCCAAGATGCTGTCGATCGTTCCGCTGATGAACGGCGGTGGTCTGTTCGAAACTGGCGCCGGCGGTTCGGCACCGAAGCACGTTCAGCAGCTGCTGGAAGAAAACTTCCTGCGCTGGGATTCCCTGGGCGAGTTCCTGGCTCTGGCTGCTTCCCTCGAGCACCTGGGTGTTACCTACAACAACCCTAAAGCGCTGGTGCTGGCCAAGACCCTGGATCAGGCCACTGGCCAGTTCCTGGACAACAACAAGTCGCCATCGCGCAAAGTCGGCAACATCGACAACCGCGGCAGCCACTTCTACCTGGCGCTGTACTGGGCTCAAGCCCTGGCCGCCCAGACCGAAGACACTGCACTGCAAGCGCAGTTTGGCGAACTGGCCAAAACCCTGACCGAGAACGAAGCGACCATCGTTGCCGAGCTCAACGCCGTTCAGGGCAAGCCAGTGGACATTGGCGGTTACTACCACGCCAATGCCGAGCTGATCAGCAAGGCCATGCGCCCGAGCAACACGTTCAACGCCGCGATCGCTGCGCTGGTTTAAGGTTGTAAGGGAACATCACAAACCCCGGCCATGTGCCGGGGTTTGTGTTTCTGGCGTTCAGACATATTTATCTGTCAGAACCCGACCCACAGGTCTCGTGTTTCAACATTCAGAATCGAGGAAGCTTCATGGATTGGCTACCCCACATCACCGTCGCCACCATCGTCGAAGACAATGGTCGCTTCCTGATGGTCGAAGAACTCAAGCACGGACAAACGGTGCTCAACCAGCCCGCCGGCCATCTGGACCCGGAAGAAACCCTGATCGAAGCCGCCATACGCGAAACCCTTGAAGAAACCGGCTGGGACGTCGAGCCGACCGGCGTGGTAGGCATTTATCTCTACACCGCCCCAAGCAACGGCGTGACCTATCAACGCGTTTGCTTCACCGCCAAAGCGCTGAAACACCACCCGGATTATCAATTGGACGACGGTATTGTCGGCGCAAAATGGCTGACGCGTGACGAACTGCTGCAACAGCGCGCAAACTGGCGCAGTGAGCTGATCATCCGCTGCATCGATGATTATCTGGACGGTAAACACTTCAGCCTCGAGCTGATCCGCCCTTCTCTTTAGCCTTGCAGGCTTGAGCCTGCTAGAATCGCGTCCTTTTTCAAGACACTCATTAAATCCCTATGCGTGATCCAGCCCCTTCTACCACACAAAAGAAGCGCGTCATTGTCGGTATGTCCGGCGGCGTGGACTCTTCCGTTTCCGCTCTCCTGCTGATCGAGCAGGGCTATGAGGTGGAAGGCCTGTTCATGAAGAACTGGGAAGAAGACGATGGAACGGAATACTGCACCGCCATGGATGACCTGGCGGACGCTCAGGCCGTGTGCGACAAGATTGGCATCAAGCTGCACACCGCCAACTTCGCCGCCGAGTACTGGGACAACGTGTTCGAGCATTTCCTGGCCGAGTACAAGGCCGGTCGCACGCCGAACCCGGACATCCTCTGCAACCGCGAAATCAAGTTCAAGGCGTTTCTCGACTACGCCATGATGCTCGGCGCCGACCTGATTGCCACCGGCCACTATGTGCGCCGCCGCGACATCGATGGTCGCACCGAATTGCTCAAGGGCCTGGATCCGAACAAGGACCAGAGCTACTTCCTGCACGCCGTCGGCGGCGAACAGATCGCCAAGACGCTGTTCCCGGTCGGCGAGCTGGAAAAACCCGAAGTCCGTGCGATTGCCGAGAAACACGACCTGGCCACCGCGAAGAAAAAGGATTCCACCGGGATCTGCTTTATCGGCGAACGCCGCTTCAGCGACTTCCTCAAGCAATACCTGCCGGCCCAGCCAGGCGAGATCAAGACCACCGAAGGCGAAGTCATCGGCCGTCACCACGGCTTGATGTACCACACCATCGGCCAGCGTCAGGGCCTGGGCATCGGTGGCCTGAAAGACGCCAGCGACGAGCCGTGGTATGTGCTGATCAAGGATCTGGAACACAACGAACTGATCGTTGGCCAGGGCAATGACCACCCTTATTTGTTCTCCCGCGCCCTGCTCGCCTCGGACATCTATTGGGTCAACCCGATCGACTTGACCGAGCCGCGCAAATTGACCGCCAAGGTGCGTTATCGCCAGAGCGACCAGCCTTGTACGCTGGAAAAGACCGCCACCGGCTACCGCGCGACCTTCGATGACCCGCAACGCGCGGTCACCCCAGGCCAATCCGTGGTGTTCTACGACGGTGAAATCTGCCTCGGCGGCGGCGTGATCGAAGTGGCCGAACCCTGGACCAGCAAGGGCCAGCGTTCATGAGCCCGACTCAGGAGCAACTGACAGCCTTGGGCGGTGTATTTCTCGCCGCCGTGCTGGTCGACAAGATCGCAAAGACCGGCCAGACCAACGAAGCCGGCCTGACCTGCATGCTCGGCAGCCTGCTGATTCGCGACCCCAAGGACACGCTGGAAGTCTATGGCGGTGACGACATCAATCTGCGTGAAGGTTACCGCGCCCTGATCGGCGCCCTGGAGCGCGACCCCAGCACCCTTCAGCGCGAACCGCTGCGCTATGCCCTGTCAATGCTGGGCCTGGAGCGTCAGTTGGCCAAACGTGGCGACATGCTGGACGAGATCGGTAAGCGTCTGCCGCAGATTCAGGCTCAGGTCGAGCACTTCGGCCCGGCCCATGAAAATGTGATCGCCGCCTGTGGCGCGCTGTATCAGGACACCCTGAGCACCCTGCGCCAACGGATTCAGGTGCATGGCGACATGCGCAACCTGCAGCAACCGAGCAATGCCTCGAAGATTCGCGCGCTGTTGCTGGCCGGGATCCGCTCGGCACGCCTGTGGCGGCAGTTGGGTGGTCATCGCTGGCAGTTGGTGATCAGCCGGCGCAAGCTGCTTAAAGAGCTTTACCCGCTGATGCGCAGCAGCTGAACCGGGCCCGCAATACCGCTTTGTAGTCAGTAACGCGTAATACGCCGGTCAGTTGGCAACGGACCGGCGGATTTTTTCATGTATGATACGCGCCCCATTTCGTTGCCCGACTGTCCGAGAACACCCCATGCAGCTCTCTTCGCTCACTGCGGTTTCCCCTGTTGACGGCCGCTACGCCGGCAAAACCCAGGCCCTGCGCCCAATTTTCAGCGAATACGGTCTGATCCGTGCTCGCGTTCTGGTTGAAGTGCGCTGGCTCCAGCGCCTGGCCGCTCACCCTGCCATCAGCGAAGTGCCGGCGTTCTCCGCCGAAGCCAATGCGGTGTTGAACACCCTGGCGGAAAACTTCTCTCTGGAGCACGCCGAGCGTGTCAAAGAGATCGAGCGCACCACCAACCACGACGTCAAAGCCATTGAGTACCTGCTCAAAGAGCAAGCGGCCAAGTTGCCGGAACTGGCTGCCGTCAGCGAATTCATCCACTTTGCCTGCACCAGCGAGGACATCAACAACCTGTCCCACGCCCTGATGCTGCGCGAAGGCCGTGATGACGTGATGCTGCCGCTGATGCGCCAGACTGCCGAAGCCATTCGCGAGCTGGCCATCCGCTTCGCTGACGTGCCGATGCTGTCGCGCACCCACGGTCAACCGGCATCGCCGACCACCCTGGGCAAAGAGCTGGCGAACGTGGTTTATCGTCTGGAGCGCCAAATCGCTCAAGTCGCCGCCGTTCCGCTACTGGGCAAGATCAACGGTGCTGTCGGCAACTACAACGCTCACCTGTCGGCCTACCCTGAGATCGACTGGGAAGCCAACGCCCGCGCCTTCATCGAAGACGAGCTGGGCCTGGGCTTCAACCCGTACACCACGCAGATCGAACCGCACGACTACATCGCCGAGCTGTTCGACGCGATCGCACGCTTCAACACCATCCTGATCGACTTCGACCGCGACATCTGGGGCTACATCTCTCTGGGTTATTTCAAACAGCGCACCATCGCTGGCGAAATCGGTTCGTCGACCATGCCGCACAAGGTCAACCCGATCGACTTCGAAAACTCCGAAGGCAACCTGGGCATCGCCAACGCACTGTTCCAGCACCTGGCGAGCAAGCTGCCGATCTCCCGCTGGCAGCGTGACCTGACCGACTCCACCGTACTGCGCAACCTCGGTGTCGGCTTCGCCCACAGCGTGATCGCGTACGAAGCCAGCCTCAAAGGCATCAGCAAGCTGGAGCTCAACGAGCAGAAGATTGCCGCTGACCTGGACGCGTGCTGGGAAGTGTTGGCCGAGCCGATCCAGACCGTGATGCGCCGCTACAACATCGAAAACCCGTACGAAAAGCTGAAAGAACTGACTCGCGGCAAGGGCATCAGCCCTGAAGCGCTGCAGACTTTCATCGACGGCCTGGACATGCCAGCCGCCGCCAAGGCCGAGCTGAAACTGCTCACCCCGGCAAACTACATCGGCAACGCCGTGGCGCAAGCCAAACGCATCTGATCGACCGCTCTACCCGTTTGAGACGCCCGGCAGCGCCGGGCGTTTTTATTCCCGTCTGAAAAGTGCTTTTTTTCAATAGGTTACACATGAATCCTGACATTCCTCTTCAACTTCTGGGCGGCATCACGGCGCGCGAATTCTTGCGTGACTACTGGCAGAAAAAACCCCTGCTGATCCGCCAGGCGATTCCTGATTTCGAAAGCCCGATTGACGCCGACGAACTGGCCGGCCTGGCGCTGGAAGAAGAAGTCGAATCGCGCCTGGTGATCGAGCACGGCGAGCGCCCTTGGGAATTGCGCCGCGGCCCGTTCGCTGAAGACGAATTCAGCAAATTGCCGGAACGCGAATGGACTCTGCTGGTGCAAGCCGTCGACCAATTCGTGCCGGAAGTCGCTGAGCTGCTGGAAAACTTCCGCTTTCTGCCGAGCTGGCGTGTCGACGATGTGATGATCAGCTTTGCCGCCCCCGGTGGCAGTGTTGGCCCGCACTTCGACAACTACGATGTGTTCCTGCTGCAGGGTCACGGCAAGCGCAACTGGAAAATCGGCCAGATGTGCGATTCCGAGAGCCCGTTGCTGCAACACGCCGACCTGCGCATCCTCGCTGATTTCGAAGCCACCGATGAGTGGGTACTGGAACCAGGCGACATGCTCTACCTGCCGCCGCGCCTGGCTCACTGCGGCGTGGCCGTCGACGACTGCATGACTTACTCGGTCGGTTTCCGCGCGCCGAGCGCCGCTGAAGTGCTGACCCACTTCACCGACTTCCTCAGCCAGTTCCTGTCGGACGAAGAGCGTTACACCGACGCCGACGCCCTGCCAGCGGCCGATCCTCATCAGATCCAGCACGACGCCCTCGATCGCCTGAAAAGCCTGCTGGCCGAGCACATGAGCGACGAGCGCCTGCTGCTGACCTGGTTCGGCCAGTTCATGACCGAGCCGCGCTACCCGGAACTCGTGGTTGGCCCGGAAGAAATCGAAGAAGACGATCTGCTCGCCAGCCTCGAGCAAGGCGCGGTGCTGATCCGCAACCCGAGCGCGCGCCTGGCCTGGTCGGAAGTTGATGACGATCTGCTGCTGTTTGCCAGCGGTCAGAGCCGTTATCTGCCGGGCAAACTGCGCGAGCTGCTGAAGATGATCTGCGCCGCCGATGCACTGCACGTCGATAATCTCGGCGATTGGCTGAGCGATGAAGACGGCCGCGGCCTGCTGTGTGAACTGATCAAGCAGGGAAGCCTGGGGTTTGCCGATGAATAAAATTCACGTTCGTGTCGCAGACTGGCAAAAGGATAACGCCGAGATCCGGCGCATTCGTGAGACGGTATTCATCGCCGAGCAATCCATTCCGCCTGAGCTGGAATGGGATGCTGATGACGCAACGGCAGTCCACTTTCTGGCCTTTGAAGGCGACTTCCCGATCGGCACCGCTCGGCTGTTGCCCGATGGTCACATTGGCCGGGTGTCGGTGCTGAAGGACTGGCGCGGCTTGAAAGTCGGCGATGCGCTGATGCAAGCGGTGATCGGTGAGGCCGAGGAGCGCGGACTGAAGCAGCAGATGCTGAGCGCACAAGTGCAGGCCACGGCGTTCTATGAGCGCTTGGGCTTCAGCATGGTCAGTGAGGAATTCCTGGAAGCCGGGATTCCGCATGTGGACATGGTGCGTCATTCGGCTTAATACCCTGTAACTGATCGTTCCCACGCTCTGCGTGGGAATGCCTCTCGGGACGCTCCGCTTCCCTTTGCGGCAGTGACGCGGAGCGTCACAGGCTGCATTCCCACGCGGAGCGTGGGAACGATCACAAAACGCCCCGCCATCCCCGGATGCCGGGGCGTTTTGCTGTCTGTGATTCAACTCGCACCACGCCGGGCCGACAAACTGGCAATATCAACACTTTGAAGGCGGAGATAACGGATATGTCCCTACGCACCCTGCTCACCACGCTGCTGCTGACCTGCAGTTTTTCGGTCATGGCCGCCACCGAGATCGTGCCCCTGAACTATCGCACCAGCGCCGACTTGCTGCCGGTGGCGCAGAATTTCATCGGCAACGAGGGCAAGGTCAGCGCCTATGGCAATCAGTTGATCGTCAACGCAGAACAGCGCAAGATCGACGAACTTAAGGCCGTGATCGGCCAACTCGATGTGGCCGCCAAACGCTTGCTGATCACCGTCGACACCAACGAAAACAATTTCCAGGGTGATCAGGGGTATTCGGTGAACGGTGCCAAGCCGAACCAGACTCGCATCATCAACCGCAGCACCGACAGCCGTGACGGCGGTATCCAGCAGGTTCAGGCCAGCGAAGGTACACCGGCGCTGATCCAGGTCGGCCAGAGCGTGCCGCTCACCAGCACCCAGACTGACAGCTATGGCGACCTGCGCAGCCAGACCGAATACCGCAATGTCACCCAGGGCTTCTACGTCACCGCCAGCGTCACCGGCGACATCGTTCATCTGGCAATCAGTACTAACCGTGACCGGATGAGCCAGGAACGTCCCGATGTAGTGAACGTGCAAAGTACCGACACAACGGTCAGCGGTCGACTGGGCGAGTGGATCACCCTGGCCGGCGTAAATCGCCAGACTCAGGCCGACAAACAGGGCCTGACCCGCAGCTACTCGACTCAGGGCCGGGATGACATGACTCTGCGGGTGAAAGTCGATACGTTGGACTAAAGCACCAAAAACTGACTGATTAGTCGTATTAGACCAAAGATGTAGTGCTATAAAAAAAGCACTACAAAACGTTTGACGAGCCAAAAAAGCAAAGGCATGATGGCCTCGCTCCCGCTAATCAGAGGCCCTGGCAAGGGCTTTCGAGTTGTTGTTCGCACCTACCCCGCGAGCCGATTCGTGTCTGTACCGCCCACAAGGTGTGTTTGACGAGGTTGCCGACTGGAACGAAGTTGTCCCGAGGGACGGAAGCGTATTAGGTAACCCGGCTGCACACTGAAGTTCGCACCAAGGCCCACGACGCCCGAATGCGCTCGCCAGTTCGCCCTTACCTGCTCACTTCCCCCCCGAGCCCATCGTTCATCCCGTCGCCTTCCCCGCCGAACCCGACTTGACCGCCTAAGCTTCTGGTCAGCGAGCAGCCTTTTACGCCCCTTTGAAATGCGTACTTGGCACGCAGGAACTGTCCACCCAGAACCACTTTCGATTAAAGACGCGACGAGGTTTATCTCCATGGCACTGACACGCGAACAGCAAATTGCAGCCCTCGAAAAAGATTGGGCTGAAAACCCGCGCTGGAAAGGCGTGACACGCAATTACTCCGCTGCTGACGTCGTCCGTCTGCGTGGCTCGGTTCAACCTGAGCACACCTTTGCAAAAATGGGCGCCGACAAGCTTTGGAACCTGGTCACCCAGGGTGCCAAGCCGTCCTTCCGTCCCGAGAAAGATTTCGTCAACTGCATGGGCGCCCTGACCGGCGGCCAGGCTGTACAACAAGTCAAAGCCGGTATCCAGGCGATCTACCTGTCGGGCTGGCAAGTGGCTGCGGACAACAACTCCGCCGAATCGATGTACCCGGACCAGTCGCTGTACCCGGTGGATTCGGTTCCGACCGTGGTCAAGCGCATCAACAACTCGTTCCGTCGCGCTGACCAGATCCAGTGGAAAGCCGGCAAGAACCCGGGCGACGAAGGTTACATCGACTACTTCGCACCGATCGTGGCTGACGCTGAAGCCGGCTTCGGTGGCGTACTGAACGCTTACGAGCTGATGAAGAGCATGATCGAAGCAGGCGCCGCCGGCGTTCACTTCGAAGACCAACTGGCTTCCGTGAAAAAATGCGGCCACATGGGCGGCAAGGTACTGGTTCCGACCCAGGAAGCCGTGCAGAAGCTGACCGCTGCTCGTCTGGCAGCTGACGTTGCTGGTACACCGACCATCATCCTGGCCCGTACCGACGCTAACGCAGCCGATTTGCTGACGTCCGACTGCGACCCGTACGACCAGCCATTCGTGACTGGCGAACGTACTCAGGAAGGCTTCTACAAAGTGCGCGCCGGTCTCGACCAGGCCATCGCTCGCGGCCTGGCCTACGCACCGTTCGCCGACCTGATCTGGTGCGAAACCGCCAAGCCGGATCTGGACGAGGCTCGCCGCTTCGCTGAAGCGATCAAAAAGGAATACCCGGACCAACTGCTGTCGTACAACTGCTCGCCTTCCTTCAACTGGAAGAAAAACCTGGACGACGCGACCATCGCCAAGTTCCAGCGCGAACTGTCCGCCATGGGTTACAAGCACCAGTTCATCACCCTGGCCGGCATTCACAACATGTGGCACAGCATGTTCAACCTGGCGCACGACTACGCCCGCAACGACATGACTGCTTACGTGAAGCTGCAAGAGCAAGAGTTCGCCGACGCCCCCAAGGGTTACACCTTCGTGGCTCACCAGCAGGAAGTGGGCACCGGCTACTTCGACGACATGACCACCGTGATTCAAGGTGGCACGTCCTCGGTGACCGCGCTGACTGGTTCGACCGAAGAAGAACAGTTCCACTGATCTGCTTCGCTTAAGCAAACGGCCCTTGCGGACCGAATAGAAAGCTAACCGCAAAGCCGCTCATCTGACGCCCCGACTGGTTCGGGGCGTTTTTTTGCCTGCGATTTAACAACCCCGCAAAACCCTGTGGGAGCGGGCTTGCCCGCGATGGCGACCTTTCAGCCAACATCTGCAGCGTCTGACACACCGACATCGCGGGCAAGCCCGGCTCCCACAGGGAATGAGTCAACCCACAAAATCCAGACAAAAACATTGATCCAGAGCGGTGTCGCGATCAGAAAAAGAGGGTAAAACGGAGGTGCCTGCTACTTGCAGTAACGCGCATATAAGACAACTTCCCAGCCACTCACCTGTTAAACAGTTTGAAAACCATGCCAAACAATATTGATTATCATTTAGCGACAACTATGTTCGTTACATTCCCTACAAAACATATTTGACAAAACCCCCGCTAATGCCCGAGCCGCATGGGTTACAGGGCTTTGGAGGCATGCTATGTCCTTATTCTTGTAAATAATTTCGCCATCTGAATTTTACTTGCTCGGTGTTTAGCCATAAAATCACCGCGATTGATTGCTGCGACATATCGTCACTGCTTTGTTTCTTTTCAAGCTCAGAGACCTTTGCTCTCTGTTAAGGATTACCAGCATGCCCGAAGCGACCGGACTCATGGCCCACAACTGGGGCTTTGCCATTTTCCTTCTGGGTGTTGGCGGCCTTTGCGCCTTCATGCTCGGCGTCTCCAGCCTCCTCGGGTCAAAAGCCTGGGGCCGCAGCAAAAACGAACCGTTCGAGTCCGGCATGCTACCTACAGGTGGCGCCCGCTTGCGGCTCTCAGCCAAATTCTATCTGGTCGCGATGCTCTTCGTGATCTTCGATATCGAAGCCCTATTTCTCTTTGCCTGGTCTGTGTCCGTCCGCGAAAGCGGCTGGACCGGATTCGTCGAAGCTCTCGTTTTCATAGCAATTCTGTTGGCAGGTCTTGTCTACCTATTCCGAGTGGGCGCCCTTGACTGGGCTCCGGAAGCTCGTCGTAAGCGGCAAGCGAAGCTGAAACAATGAGGCTTTGGCAATGCAATACAATCTCACCAGGATCGACCCCGATGCTCCTAACGAGCAGTATCCGATTGGCAAACGGGAAACCGTTTCCGATCCGTTAGAGGATCAAGTTCACAAAAACATTTTCATGGGCAAGCTCGAAGACGTGCTCAACGGCACGATCAACTGGGGGCGCAAGAACTCCCTGTGGCCGTATAACTTCGGTCTTTCGTGCTGCTACGTGGAAATGACCACCGCCTTCACGGCGCCCCACGACATCGCGCGCTTTGGCGCCGAGGTTATCCGGGCATCGCCGCGTCAGGCGGATTTCATGGTTATCGCCGGTACCTGCTTCATCAAGATGGCGCCGATCATTCAGCGTCTCTACGAGCAAATGCTCGAGCCTAAATGGGTCATCTCCATGGGTTCGTGCGCCAACTCCGGTGGCATGTACGACATCTACTCCGTCGTTCAAGGGGTGGACAAGTTCCTGCCCGTGGACGTCTACGTGCCTGGCTGCCCACCCCGCCCTGAAGCTTTTCTGCAAGGCTTGATGCTGTTGCAGGAGTCGATTGGCCAGGAGCGTCGCCCACTTTCCTGGGTCGTTGGCGATCAAGGCGTTTACCGCGCCGAGATGCCTTCGCAAAAGGAACAGCGCCGCGAACAGCGTATTCAGGTAACCAACCTGCGCAGCCCCGACGAAGTCTGATCCAGATCTGTTCTTACAAAGAAACGAGAAACTGGCTTCATTCTTTACGTTGACCGAAAGCGATAAATAACCATGACTACAGGCAGTGCTCTGTACATCCCGCCTTATAAGGCAGACGACCAGGATGTGGTCGTCGAACTGAACAATCGTTTTGGCCCGGAGGCGTTCAGCGCCCAGCCGACCCGCACCGGCATGCCGGTGCTTTGGGTTGCCCGCGCCAAACTCGTCGAAGTCCTGACTTTCCTGCGCAACCTGCCCAAGCCGTACGTCATGCTCTATGACCTGCACGGCGTGGACGAGCGTCTGCGCACCAAGCGTCAAGGGCTGCCAAGCGGCGCCGACTTCACTGTGTTCTATCACTTGATGTCGATCGAACGTAATAGTGACGTAATGATCAAGGTCGCCTTGTCCGAGAGCGACCTCAACCTGCCGAGCGTCACCAGCATCTGGCCGAACGCCAACTGGTACGAGCGTGAAGTGTGGGACATGTACGGCATCCACTTTGCCGGTCACCCGCACCTGACCCGTATCATGATGCCGCCCACCTGGGAAGGTCACCCGCTGCGCAAGGACTTCCCGGCCCGTGCCACCGAGTTCGACCCGTTCAGCCTGACCCTGGCCAAGCAACAGCTCGAGGAAGAAGCCGCGCGCTTCAAGCCTGAAGACTGGGGCATGAAGCGTTCCGGGCCGAACGAGGACTACATGTTCCTCAACCTGGGTCCCAACCACCCTTCGGCGCACGGTGCGTTCCGTATCATCCTGCAGCTGGACGGTGAAGAGATCGTCGACTGCGTGCCGGACGTCGGTTACCACCACCGTGGTGCCGAGAAGATGGCCGAGCGTCAGTCCTGGCACAGCTTCATTCCGTACACCGACCGTATCGACTACCTCGGCGGCGTGATGAACAACCTGCCGTACGTGCTCTCGGTCGAGAAGCTGGCCGGCATCAAGGTGCCCGAGAAGGTCGACGTCATCCGCATCATGATGGCCGAGTTCTTCCGGATCACCAGCCACTTGCTGTTCCTGGGGACTTACATCCAGGACGTCGGCGCCATGACCCCGGTGTTCTTCACTTTCACCGACCGTCAGAAGGCGTACACGGTGATCGAAGCCATCACCGGTTTCCGTCTGCACCCGGCCTGGTACCGCATCGGTGGCGTCGCCCACGACCTGCCGCGCGGCTGGGAAAAACTGGTCAAGGATTTCGTCGAGTGGATGCCAAAGCGTCTGGACGAATACCAGAAAGCCGCACTGGACAACAGCATCCTGCGTGGCCGGACCATCGGCGTCGCCGCCTACAACACCAAAGAAGCCCTGGAATGGGGCGTCACCGGTGCCGGCCTGCGTTCGACCGGTTGCGATTTCGACCTGCGTAAGGCTCGCCCTTACTCCGGCTACGAGAACTTCGAATTCGAAATCCCGTTGGCGGCCAATGGCGATGCCTACGACCGTTGCATCGTTCGCGTCGAAGAAATGCGCCAGAGCATCAAGATCATCGAGCAGTGCATGCGCAACATGCCAGAAGGCCCGTACAAGGCGGATCACCCGCTGACCACGCCGCCGCCCAAAGAGCGCACGCTGCAGCACATCGAGACCCTGATCACGCACTTCCTGCAAGTTTCGTGGGGCCCGGTCATGCCGGCCAACGAATCCTTCCAGATGATCGAAGCGACCAAGGGCATCAACAGTTATTACCTGACGAGCGATGGCGGCACCATGAGCTACCGCACCCGGATTCGCACTCCAAGCTTCCCGCACCTGCAGCAGATCCCTTCGGTGATCAAAGGCAGCATGGTCGCGGACTTGATCGCGTACCTGGGTAGTATCGATTTCGTTATGGCCGACGTGGACCGTTAAGCATGAACAGCACGCTTATCCTGACAGACCGTTTCGCCCTGAGCGAAACCGAGCGCTCGGCCATCGAGCACGAGCTGCATCACTACGAAGACCCGCGCGCGGCGTCGATCGAAGCCCTGAAGATCGTCCAGAAGGAACGTGGCTGGGTGCCTGACGGCGCGCTCTACGCCATCGGCGAGATCCTCGGCATCCCGGCCAGCGACGTTGAAGGGGTGGCGACGTTCTACAGCCAGATCTTCCGTCAGCCCGTGGGCCGTCACATCATTCGCGTCTGCGACAGCATGGTCTGCTACATCGGCGGCCACGAGTCAGTGGTCAGCGAAATCCAGAGCAAGCTGGGCATCGGCCTGGGTCAGACCACCGCCGACGGTCGTTTCACCCTGCTGCCAGTCTGCTGCCTCGGCAACTGCGACAAGGCGCCGGCGCTGATGATCGACGACGACACGTTCGGTGATGTGCAGCCTGCCGGCGTTGCCAAATTGCTCGAGGGCTACGTATGACCCTGACTTCTTTTGGTCCAGCCAACCGCATCAAGCGTTCGGCCGAGACTCACCCGCTCACCTGGCGTCTGCGTGATGACGGCGAAGCCGTATGGCTCGACGAATACCAGGCCAAGAACGGTTACGCCGCTGCGCGCAAGGCCTTCGCCGACATGGCCCAGGACGACATCGTCCAGACCGTGAAAGATTCCGGCCTCAAGGGCCGCGGCGGTGCAGGCTTCCCCACGGGCGTGAAGTGGGGCCTGATGCCCAAGGACGAATCCATCAACATCCGCTACCTGCTGTGCAACGCGGATGAAATGGAGCCGAACACCTGGAAAGACCGCATGCTGATGGAGCAACTGCCCCATCTGCTGATCGAAGGCATGCTGATCAGTGCTCGCGCGCTGAAAACCTACCGTGGCTACATCTTCCTGCGTGGCGAATACACCACCGCCGCCAAGCATCTGAACCGTGCCGTGGAAGAAGCCAAGGCAGCAGGCCTGCTGGGTAAAAACATCCTGGGCAGCGGCTTCGATTTCGAGCTGTTCGTGCACACCGGCGCCGGGCGTTACATCTGCGGTGAAGAAACCGCACTGATCAACTCCCTCGAAGGCCGCCGCGCCAACCCGCGCTCCAAGCCGCCCTTCCCTGCCGCCGTAGGCGTGTGGGGCAAGCCGACTTGCGTGAACAACGTCGAAACCCTGTGCAACGTGCCGGCGATCATTGCCGACGGCGTGGACTGGTACAAATCGTTGGCCCGCGAAGGCAGCGAAGACATGGGCACCAAGCTCATGGGCTTCTCCGGCAAGGTCAAGAACCCTGGCCTGTGGGAATTGCCGTTCGGCGTCACCGGTCGCGAGCTGTTCGAAGACTACGCCGGCGGCATGCGCGACGGTTACAAGCTCAAGTGCTGGCAGCCAGGCGGCGCCGGTACCGGTTTCCTGTTGCCGGAACACCTGGACGCACAAATGTACGCCGGCGGCATCGCCAAAGTGGGCACCCGCATGGGTACCGGCCTGGCCATGGCGGTGGACGACAGCGTCAACATGGTGTCCTTGCTGCGCAATATGGAAGAGTTCTTCTCCCGTGAATCCTGCGGCTTCTGCACCCCATGCCGTGACGGTCTGCCGTGGAGCGTCAAGCTGTTGCGCGCGATCGAGAATGGTGAAGGGCAAGCCGGCGATATCGAGACCCTGCTGGGTCTGGTCGGTTTCCTCGGCCCGGGCAAGACCTTCTGTGCACACGCACCGGGTGCCGTGGAGCCGTTGGGCAGCGCCATCAAATACTTCCGTCCAGAGTTCGAAGCCGGCATCGCGCCCACCAGCGCCGTCGTCCCGCCTCTGGCAAAGCCGATCGTAGTCGGCGCGTAAACGCTTAAAAAGGCGAAGGGTCCGTGCCCTTCGTCTTCTCGTGTGATGACGCCGTAAACGGCTGTGTTGATTCACGCGAATAACAAGATTCCATTAGCCACGCCCGCTGACACCGGGCCAACGAAGAACTTTGAACCATGGCCACTATCCACGTAGACGGCAAAGAGCTCGAAGTCGATGGGGCAGACAACCTGTTACAGGCGTGTCTGTCGCTAGGCCTCGATATCCCTTATTTCTGCTGGCACCCAGCCCTTGGCAGCGTTGGCGCTTGCCGCCAGTGCGCGGTCAAGCAGTACACCGACGAGAACGACAAGCGTGGTCGGATCGTCATGTCCTGCATGACCCCCGCCACTGACGGCAGCTGGATCTCCATCGACGACGAAGAAGCGAAAGTGTTTCGCGCCAGCGTCGTTGAATGGTTGATGACCAACCACCCTCACGACTGCCCGGTCTGTGAGGAAGGCGGTCACTGCCACCTGCAAGACATGACGGTGATGACCGGCCACAACGAGCGCCGTTATCGCTTCACCAAGCGCACCCACCAGAATCAGCAATTGGGGCCGTTCATTTCCCACGAAATGAACCGCTGCATCGCTTGCTATCGCTGCGTGCGCTTCTATAAGGACTACGCCGGCGGCACCGACCTCGGTGTGTTCGGCGCCCACGACAACGTGTACTTCGGTCGCGTTGAAGACGGCACCCTCGAAAGCGAGTTCTCCGGCAACCTCACCGAGGTCTGCCCGACCGGTGTGTTCACCGACAAGACTCACTCCGAGCGCTACAACCGTAAGTGGGACATGCAGTTCTCGCCGAGCATCTGCCATGGCTGCTCCAGCGGTTGCAACATTTCCCCGGGCGAGCGTTACGGCGAACTGCGTCGCATCGAAAACCGCTTCAACGGTTCGGTGAACCAGTACTTCCTGTGCGACCGTGGCCGTTTCGGTTATGGCTATGTCAACCGCGAAGATCGCCCGCGTCAGCCACTGCTGGCCAATGGCGCCAAGCTGAGCCTCGACGAAGCGCTGGATAAAGCTGCTGACCTGCTGCGCGGTCGCAATATCGTCGGTATCGGTTCGCCGCGCGCCAGCCTCGAAAGCAACTACGCGTTGCTGGAACTGGTCGGCGCCGAGCACTTCTACTCCGGTATCGAAGCCGCTGAACTTGAGCGCATTCGTCTGGTTGTGCAGGTGCTCAAAGACAGCCCGCTGCCAATCCCGAACATGCGCGACATCGAAGATCACGATGCGATTTTCGTCCTTGGCGAAGACCTGACCCAGACTGCTGCGCGTATGGCCCTGGCCCTACGTCAATCGGTCAAGGGCAAAGCCGAAGACATGGCCGACGCCATGCGCGTTCAGCCGTGGCTCGATGCCGCGGTGAAGAACATCGGTCAGGACGCGCTGAACCCGCTGTTCATCGCCAGCCTGGCTGAAACCAAGCTCGACGACGTGGCGGAAGAATGCGTTCACGCAGCGCCAGACGACCTGGCCCGCATCGGTTTCGCCGTGGCTCACGCCCTCGATGCCAGCGCGCCGGCCGTTGAAGGCCTGGACGCTGAAGCCCTCGAACTGGCTCAGCGCATCGCCGATGCCCTGCTCGCTGCCAAGCGCCCATTGATCATTGCCGGTACCTCGCTGGGTTCCAAGGCGCTGATCGAAGCCGCGGCGAACATCGCCAAGGCCCTGAAGCTGCGCGAGAAGAACGGTTCCATCAGCCTGATCGTGCCAGAGGCCAACAGCCTCGGCCTGGCCATGCTCGGTGGTGACTCGGTCGACGCAGCCCTGCAAGCGGTGATCGACGGTAAGGCCGACGCCATCGTCGTGCTGGAAAACGATCTATACACCCGCACCGACAAAGCTAAGGTCGATGCTGCTCTGAACGCCGCGAAAGTGGTGATCGTAGCGGACCACCAGAAGACCGCCACCACCGATCGCGCGCACCTGGTTCTGCCAGCCGCCAGCTTCGCTGAAGGCGACGGTACGCTGGTCAGCCAGGAAGGCCGCGCGCAGCGTTTCTTCCAGGTCTTCGACCCGACTTACCTCGACGCAAGCATTCTGGTTCACGAAGGCTGGCGCTGGCTGCATGCCCTGCGTTCGACCCTGCTGAACCAGCCGATTGACTGGACCCAACTGGACCACGTCACCGCTGCCGTTGCTGCAAGCAAACCGCAACTGGCGCGCATCGTCGATGCCGCACCGTCCGCCGCGTTCCGCATCAAAGGCCTGAAACTGGCTCGCGAACCGCTGCGTTACAGCGGCCGGACCGCCATGCGTGCCGACATCAGCGTGCACGAACCGCGTACTTCCCAGGATAACGACACCGCGTTCTCGTTCTCCATGGAAGGTTACTCGGGCTCGGCCGAGCCGCGTCAGCAAGTGCCATTCGCCTGGTCTCCGGGCTGGAACTCGCCGCAAGCCTGGAACAAGTTCCAGGACGAAGTCGGTGGTCACATCCGCGCGGGCGACCCGGGCACTCGCCTGATCGAAAGCACCGGTGATTCGCTGAACTGGTTCGCCAGTGTTCCGCGCGCGTTCAACCCGGCGCCGGGCACCTGGCAGGTCGTGCCGTTCTTCCACCTGTTCGGCAGTGAAGAGAACTCTTCCAAAGCCGCACCGGTTCAGGAACGCATCCCGGCCGCTTACGTGTCGCTGGCCAAGTCCGAAGCCGATCGCCTGGGCGTTAATGACGGTGCCCTGCTGAGTCTGAACGTGGCCGGCCAGACCCTGCGTCTGCCGTTGCGCATCAACGAAGAGCTGGGTGCTGGCCTGGTCGCATTGCCGGCCGGTATCGCCGGCATTCCGCCAGCGATCTTTGGCAAATCCGTTGATGGTCTGCAGGAGGCAGCGCTATGACCTTGTTCACTCCTGAAGTGATCGACGTAATCATCGCGGTCCTCAAGGCCATCGTGATTCTGCTCGCCGTTGTGGTGTGCGGCGCGCTGCTGAGCTGGGTCGAGCGTCGTCTGCTCGCCCTCTGGCAGGACCGTTACGGTCCGAACCGCGTCGGCCCGTTCGGCGCGTTCCAGATCGCCGCCGACATGATCAAGATGTTCTTCAAGGAAGACTGGACCCCGCCGTTCGCCGACAAAGTGATCTTCACGTTGGCGCCGGTCGTGGCCATGAGCGCCTTGCTGATTGCCTTCGCGATCATCCCGATCACCCCGACCTGGGGCGTGGCGGACATCAACATCGGCATCCTGTTCTTCTTCGCCATGGCCGGTCTGTCGGTCTACGCGGTGCTGTTCGCCGGCTGGTCAAGTAACAACAAGTTCGCCCTGCTGGGCAGCTTGCGGGCTTCGGCACAAACCGTGTCGTACGAAGTGTTTATGGGCCTGTCGCTGATGGGCATCGTGATCCAGGTTGGCTCGTTCAACATGCGTGACATCGTTGAATACCAGGCGCAGAACCTGTGGTTCGTCATTCCGCAGATCTTCGGTTTCCTGACCTTCTTCATCGCTGGCGTCGCCGTGACTCACCGTCACCCGTTCGACCAGCCGGAAGCGGAACAGGAACTGGCCGACGGTTACCACATTGAATACGCCGGCATGAAATGGGGCATGTTCTTCGTCGGTGAGTACATCGGCATCGTGTTGATTTCAGCGCTGCTGGTGACCTTGTTCTTCGGTGGCTGGCACGGTCCGTTCGGCATTCTGCCGCAGATCCCGTTCATCTGGTTTGCACTGAAAACCGCGTTCTTCATCATGTTCTTCATCCTGCTGCGCGCCTCGATTCCGCGCCCACGGTATGACCAAGTGATGGATTTCAGCTGGAAGTTCTGCCTGCCGCTGACCCTCGTCAACATGCTGGTGACCGCTGCGGTCGTGTTGCTCAACACGCCCGCCGTCGCGGCTCAGTGAGGATAGAGAATCATGAAGTACATTTTTGACATCGTGCATGGCTTCTTCACCCAGCTTCGCAGCCTGGTGATGATTTTTGGCCACGCCTTCCGCAAGCGCGACACGCTGCAATACCCGGAAGAGGCGGTATACCTGCCGCCGCGTTTCCGTGGCCGTATCGTCCTGACCCGCGACCCCGACGGCGAAGAGCGTTGCGTAGCTTGCAACCTGTGCGCCGTGGCGTGCCCGGTCGGTTGCATCTCGCTGCAGAAAGCTGAAACCGATGACGGTCGCTGGTACCCGGAGTTCTTCCGTATCAACTTCTCGCGCTGCATTTTCTGCGGCCTCTGCGAGGAAGCCTGCCCGACCACCGCGATCCAGCTGACACCGGATTTCGAGATGGCCGAGTTCAAACGTCAGGACCTGGTGTACGAGAAAGAAGATCTGCTGATCTCCGGCCCCGGCAAAAACCCTGATTACAACTTCTATCGTGTTGCAGGTATGGCGATTGCCGGTAAGCCGAAAGGCGCCGCGCAGAATGAAGCCGAACCGATCAACGTGAAGAGCTTGCTGCCTTAAGGAAGAAAGATGGAATTCGCTTTCTATTTCGCATCGGGTATCGCTGTTGTGTCCACGCTTCGCGTGATCACCAACACCAACCCCGTGCACGCCCTGCTCTACCTGATCATTTCGCTGATCGCCGTGGCCATGACGTTCTTCGCCCTCGGCGCACCGTTTGCCGGTGTACTGGAAGTGATCGCCTACGCCGGCGCCATCATGGTGCTGTTCGTGTTCGTGGTGATGATGCTGAACCTGGGCCCGGCCTCGGTTCAGCAAGAGCGTGTCTGGCTCAAGCCCGGTATCTGGCTGGGCCCGGTCGCACTCGGCACCCTGCTGCTGGTTGAACTGCTGTACGTGCTGTTCAGCGACGCCAGCGGTCAGGCCATCGGCCACACCACCGTAGACGCCAAGGCCGTGGGCATCAGCCTGTTCGGTCCGTATTTGCTGGTGGTCGAACTCGCCTCGATGCTGCTGCTCGCCGCAGCCGTCACGGCGTTCCACTTGGGCCGCAACGAAGCCAAGGAGCAATGACGATGCCTGCTATCCCTATGGAGCATGGTCTGGCGGTTGCCGGCATCCTGTTCTGCCTCGGTCTGGTCGGCCTGATGGTCCGGCGCAACATTCTTTTCGTGCTGATGAGCCTGGAGGTCATGATGAATGCCTCCGCGTTGGCGTTCATCGTTGCCGGTAGCCGTTGGGCGCAGCCGGATGGACAGATCATGTTCATTCTGGTGATCAGCCTGGCAGCCGCCGAGGCCAGTATTGGCCTGGCGATTCTGTTGCAGCTGTATCGCCGCTTCCACACTCTCGATATCGACGCTGCCAGCGAGATGCGCGGATGAACCTTCTCTATCTGACTTTCGTATTCCCTCTCATAGGTTTCCTGCTGCTGGCGTTCTCACGCGGTCGCTGGTCGGAAAACCTTTCGGCGCTGATCGGCGTCGGCTCCATTGGCCTGTCGGCAATCGTTACTGCTTACATAATCTGGCAGTTCAACGTTGCGCCCCCTGAAGGCGGTCACTACACCCAAGTGTTGTGGCAGTGGATGGCGGTGGAAGGCTTCACGCCTAACTTCGCGCTGTACCTGGATGGTCTGTCCCTGACCATGCTCGGTGTGGTGGTTGGCGTGGGCTTTCTGATCCACCTGTTCGCGTCCTGGTACATGCGCGGTGAAGCCGGTTACTCGCGCTTCTTCGCCTACACCAACCTGTTTATCGCCAGCATGCTGTTCCTGGTCCTGGCCGATAACCTGCTGTTTGTGTACTTCGGCTGGGAAGGCGTGGGCCTGTGCTCGTACCTGTTGATCGGTTTCTACTACAGCAACCGCAACAACGGTAACGCGGCACTCAAAGCCTTCATCGTAACCCGCGTCGGCGACGTGTTCATGGCCATCGGCCTGTTCATCCTGTTCCAACAGTTGGGTACGCTGAACATTCAGGAACTGCTGGTCAAGGCGCCTGAGCACTTCAAGGCCGGTGACTTCTGGATCGTTCTGGCGACCCTGATGCTGCTGGGCGGCGCTGTCGGTAAATCCGCGCAACTGCCGCTGCAAACCTGGCTGGCGGATGCGATGGCCGGCCCTACCCCGGTTTCGGCACTGATCCACGCCGCGACCATGGTGACCGCCGGTGTCTACCTGATCGCCCGTACCCACGGTCTGTTCGCCCTGGCGCCGGATATCCTGCACCTGGTGGGTGTGGTCGGTGGCGTGACGCTGATGCTGGCAGGTTTTGCCGCACTGGTTCAGACCGACATCAAACGTATCCTCGCCTACTCGACCATGAGCCAGATCGGCTACATGTTCCTGGCCTTGGGCGTCGGCGCATGGGAAGGCGCGATCTTCCACCTGATGACCCACGCCTTCTTCAAGGCGCTGCTGTTCCTTGCGTCCGGTTCGGTGATCGTTGCCTGCCACCACGAGCAGAACATCTTCAAGATGGGCGGCCTGTGGAAGAAACTGCCACTGGCCTACGCCAGCTTCATCGTCGGCGGCGCGGCCCTGGCGGCCTTGCCGCTGGTGACCGCGGGCTTCTACTCCAAGGATGAAATCCTCTGGGAAGCGTTCGCCAGCGGTAACCAGGGTCTGCTTTATGCAGGTCTGGTCGGTGCCTTCATGACCTCGCTGTACACCTTCCGCCTGATCTTCATCGCGTTCCACGGTGAAGCGAAGACCGAAGCGCACGCCGGTCACGGCATTGCTCACTGGCTGCCACTGTCGGTGCTGATCGTACTGTCGACGTTCGTCGGCGCGATGATCGTTCCGCCGCTGCACGGTGTCCTGCCAGAAAGCGTCGGCCATGCCGGCGGCGAAGCCAAGCACAGTCTGGAAATCGCCTCGGGCGCCATCGCCCTGGCCGGTATCCTGCTGGCCGCGCTGCTGTTCCTCGGCAAGCGCCGCTTCGTCACCGCCATCGCCAACAGCGGCATCGGCCGCTTCCTTTCGGCCTGGTGGTTCGCTGCCTGGGGCTTCGACTGGATCTACGACAAACTGTTCGTCAAGCCTTACCTTGCGATCAGCCACATTCTGCGCAAAGACCCGCTCGACCAGACCATCGGTCTGATCCCGCGTATGGCCAAAGGCGGTCACACCGCCCTGAGCCGCACCGAGACCGGTCAACTGCGTTGGTATGCCGCCTCGATGGCTGCTGGTGCCGTGCTGGTAATCGGCGCCGTCGTGCTGGTAGCGGTCTGACTATGAACCTTGCGAACTTGCGAAAGGAAACGAGCCCGTCATGATTCTGCCCTGGCTAATCCTGATCCCCTTCATCGGCGGCCTGCTGTGCTGGATGGGTGAGCGCTTCGGCGCCACCCTCCCCCGCTGGATTGCGCTGATCACCATGTCCCTGCTGCTCTCCCTCGGCCTCTGGCTGTGGGCCAACGGTGACTATTCATTTGCTCCGGCACCGGGTGCCGATCCGACCTGGGTGATTGAGTTCAAACACGTCTGGATCCAGCGCTTCGGCATCAACGTGCACTTGGCCCTCGACGGCCTGTCGCTGTTGATGATCCTGCTGACCGGCCTGCTGGGTGTCCTCTCGGTACTCTGCTCCTGGAAAGAGATTCAGCGTCACGTGGGCTTCTTCCACTTGAACCTGATGTGGATCCTGGGCGGTGTCGTCGGCGTGTTCCTCGCCCTCGACCTGTTCATGTTCTTCTTCTTCTGGGAAATGATGCTGGTGCCGATGTACTTCCTCATCGCGCTCTGGGGTCACAGTTCTTCGGACGGCAAGAAAACCCGGATCTACGCAGCGACCAAGTTCTTCATCTTCACTCAGGCTTCCGGCCTGATCATGTTGGTGGCGATCCTGGGGCTGGTACTGGTCAACTTCAACGACACCGGCGTGATTACCTTCAACTACGCCGACCTGTTGAAAACCAAGATGTCGATGACCACCGAGTACATTCTGATGCTCGGCTTCTTCATCGCCTTCGCGGTCAAGCTGCCCGTGGTGCCGTTCCACTCCTGGTTGCCTGACGCTCACGCCCAGGCACCGACCGCGGGTTCCGTGGACCTGGCCGGTATCTTGTTGAAGACTGCGGCGTATGGCCTGCTGCGTTTCGCCCTGCCGTTGTTCCCGAATGCCTCGGCCGAGTTCGCGCCGTTCGCCATGGCCTTGGGTCTGATCGGGATCTTCTACGGTGCGTTCCTGGCCTTCGCGCAAACCGACATCAAGCGTCTGATTGCCTTCTCGTCCGTTTCCCACATGGGCTTCGTGCTGATCGGCATCTACTCCGGCAGCCAACTGGCGCTGCAGGGCGCAGTGATGCAGATGCTGGCGCACGGTCTGTCGGCCGCGGCACTCTTTATCCTCTCCGGTCAGCTGTACGAGCGTACCCACACCCGCGATATGCGCGAGATGGGTGGCCTGTGGTCGAAGATTGCCTACCTCCCGGCTCTGAGCCTGTTCTTCGCCGCCGCATCACTTGGCTTGCCGGCGACCGGTAACTTTGTCGGTGAGTTCCTGATCCTGATCGGCACCTTCGCCAGCGCCCCATGGATCACTGTGATTGCGACGTCCGGCCTGGTGTTCGGTTCGGTGTACTCGCTGATCATGGTCCACCGTGCCTTCTTCGGCCCGTCGAAATCGGACGCGGTGTTGCATGGCATGGACGGTCGCGAACTGATCATGGTGGTTGGACTTGCGGCGCTGCTGATCTACATCGGCGTGTACCCGCAACCGTTCCTCGATACCTCTGCCGCGACGATGCATGGCGTGCAGCAGTGGCTCGGCACCGCCTTCACTCAACTCGCTTCGGCCCGGTAAGAGCGCTATGGAATTCACGACTCAACACTTTATCGCGCTTGCGCCGTTGTTGATCACCAGCGCCACGATCATCGTGGTGATGCTGGCTATCGCATGGCGCCGCAATCACTCACAGACCTTCCTGCTGTCGGTGGCAGGTCTGAACCTGGCGCTGCTGTCGATCCTGCCAGCCCTGAAAGTCGCGCCGCTGGCCGTGACTCCGTTGCTGCAGATCGACACCTTCGCCTGCCTGTACATGGCGCTGATCCTGGTCGCCACCCTCGCCTGTGTGACTCTCGCCCACGCCTACCTGGGCGATGGCGGTTCGGGTTACCCGGGCAACCGTGAAGAACTTTATCTGCTGATCCTGATGGCCGCCGCCGGTGGCCTGGTACTGGTCAGCGCGCAGCACCTGGCCGGGTTGTTCATCGGTCTGGAACTGCTCTCGGTACCGGTCTACGGTCTGGTGGCGTATGCCTTCTTCAACAAGCGCTCGCTGGAAGCCGGTATCAAGTACATGGTGCTGTCGGCCGCCGGTTCCGCGTTCCTGTTGTTCGGCATGGCCCTGCTCTACGCCGACGCTGGCAGCCTGAGCTTCAACGGCATCGGTCAGGCCCTCGCGGCCACCGGTCTGCCAAGTTCTCTGGCTCAACTGGGCCTGGGCATGATGCTGATCGGCCTGGCGTTCAAGTTGTCGCTGGTACCGTTCCACCTCTGGACCCCGGACGTTTACGAAGGTGCTCCGGCACCGGTGGCAGCGTTCCTGGCCACTGCGTCGAAAGTCGCTGTGTTCGCGGTGATGGTGCGTCTGTTCCAGATCTCGCCAGCGGCGAGCAGTGGCGTGCTGAGCGATGTGCTAACCATCATCGCCATCGCGTCGATCCTGTTCGGTAACCTGCTGGCACTGACCCAAAGCAACCTCAAGCGTCTGCTGGGTTACTCGTCCATCGCTCACTTCGGTTACCTGCTGATCGCCCTGGTGGCGAGCAAAGGCCTGGCCGTGGAAGCCATCGGCGTGTACCTGGTCACCTACGTGATCACCAGCCTCGGCGCGTTCGGTGTGATCACCCTGATGTCCTCGCCGTACAACGGCCGTGACGCGGATGCCCTGTACGAATACCGCGGCCTGTTCTGGCGCCGTCCGTACCTGACCGCCGTCCTGACCGTGATGATGCTGTCCCTGGCCGGTATCCCGCTGACCGCGGGCTTCATCGGCAAGTTCTACATCATCGCCACCGGTGTCGAATCGCATCAATGGTGGCTGGTCGGCTCCCTGGTACTGGGCAGCGCCATCGGCGTCTTCTACTACCTGCGTGTGATGGTCACCCTGTACCTGATGGAACCGAACCTGCGTCGCCACGATGCCCAGCTGCACTGGGAACAACGTGCAGGCGGCGTGATGCTGCTGGCGATTGCCGTACTGGCATTCTTCCTCGGCCTGTACCCACAGCCGCTGCTGAACCTGGTTCAACAGTCGGGGTTGGCGGGTTGATCGCTTAAGCGATACTCGGTAGAAAACAGAAACGGCACCTTCGGGTGCCGTTTTTGCGTTTGGGGGACAAGATCAAAAGATCGCAGCCTTCGGCGGCTCCTACAGGGTATTGCGTACGCTTTTGATCCTTATTGCCCTCCCCTCTCCTCCCCAATATCCAGAATCGCCTCGCGGGTGAATCAGCCGCGTCCTACATCCCCATCCTGCCTTCGCCTTTAACGTAATGACTTGACCGAATTGGGCAGGAACAGAAGCCTTGACCTATTCGATTCTTGTGATAGAAATATACGCAGGTAACGTACAGAACATGGACGCTCTTTTTATCGAATTACCCGTATTTCAAAAGCATCGAAGTGACTACCTGGATGACGATCTGTTTCACCGGTTCCAGCAGGAGCTGCTGCAAAACCCGGAAGCGGGAGATGTCGTCGAAGGCACCGGAGGTCTGCGCAAAATTCGAGTGGTGGATGAGCGGCGAAACAAGGGCAAGCGCGGTGGGCTGAGGGTGATTTATTACTGGTGGTCCGGTTTCGACCAATTCTGGCTCTTTACCTTGTATGGCAAAAACGAGCAGGACGATCTGACGCCACAACAGAAAAAACTGCTTAAAGAAATGCTTTATCGAGAAATCAAAGCGAGAACGAGCGATGAAACGTGACATTTTTTCCGAGCTGGTAGAGGGGTTTGAAGCCTTGGCCGATGAGCGCCAAGGTAAAGTCACACTCCGTACACACAAAGTAAAACTGGCCAAGCTCGCCCCGATCACCGCAGAGGAAGTGGTTGGCATCCGCCAGCAACTGAATCTCTCCCGGCCGGTGTTTGCGATGTACTTGCGCACCAACACCCGGACGCTGGAGAACTGGGAGCAAGGACGGGCGAAACCTAATGCTCAGGCGACAACACTGATCCGGCTGGTTGAGCGTTTTCCGGAGACGGTTCAACAACTGGCGGCGCTGACCTGAAGTGCCCGCGGTGTTTTCAATGACACCTTCGCAAGCAAGCCCGCTCCCACAGGGGATCTCCAGTGAACACACCATTGGGGAACTACTACGATTAACTGCGTGTGGGTTTGTTCGTGAAGGCAGCCCATCAGGCACAAAGCAAAACGGCACCTTTCGGTGCCGTTCGCGTTTCACATTACATTCGATTACTTACGCGCTGCCTCCCACGATTTCAGCAGTTCGGCATAGCTCACGGTTTCGCCTTTAGGCTTCTCGTCCGCCAGTTTCGCTTTCGGCGCACCCGGCTGATCGAACCAGTACTGCGCATCCCGCTCAGGATTCATTTTCGGCCCGCAGGTCGGTTGTACCTTGGAGCGTTCCAGTCGGGTCATGATCGCATCCTGATCCTTGGCCAGACCGTCCAGTGCCTGTTGTGGCGTTTTCTCGCCACTGGCCGCTTCGGCGATGTGGCTCCACCACAGTTGCGCCAAACGAGGATAGTCCGGTACGTTGGTCCCGGTCGGGGTCCATTGCACGCGGGCCGGGCTGCGATAGAACTCCACCAGACCACCGAGTTTCGGCGCCAGGTCGGTCATGGCTTGCGAGTTGATGTCCGACTCGCGGATCGGGGTCAGGCCGACAATGGTTTTCTTCAGGGATACGGTTTTCGAGGTCACGAACTGCGCGTACAGCCAGGCCGCGAGTTTTTGCTTTTCAGGCGTGGACTTGAGGAAGGTCCAGGAACCGGCGTCCTGATAACCGAGCTTCATGCCCTCCTCCCAGTACGGACCTTTCGGCGAGGGTGCCATGCGCCATTTTGGCGTGCCGTCGGCGTTCATCACCGGCAGGCCCGGTTTGGTCATGTCGGCGGTAAACGCGGTGTACCAGAAGATCTGCTGGGCGATGTTGCCCTGGGATGGCACCGGGCCGGACTCGGAGAAGGTCATGCCTGCCGCTTCCGGTGGCGCGTATTTTTTCATCCAGTCGACGTATTTGGTGGTCGCATACACCGCCGCCGGGCCGTTGGTATCGCCACCGCGGGTTACGCTGGAACCAACCGGATGGCAGTCTTCGACACGGATGCCCCACTCGTCCACCGGCAAGCCGTTGGGAATGCCCTTGTCGCCAGCGCCGGCCATGGAGAACCAGGCGTCGGTGAAGCGCCAGCCGAGGGACGGGTCTTTCTTGCCGTAGTCCATGTGGCCGTAGACGCGTTTGCCATCGATTTCCTTGACGTCTTCGCTGAAGAACTTGGCGATGTCTTCATAGGCCGACCAGTTCACCGGTACGCCCAGTTCATAGCCGTATTTTTCTTTGAATTTCGCTTTCAGATCCGCACGCTCGAACCAGTCAGCGCGGAACCAGTAGAGGTTGGCGAATTGCTGGTCGGGCAGTTGATAGACCTTGCCGTCCGGCGCGGTGGTGAACGAGATGCCGATGAAGTCTTTGATGTCCAGCGTTGGCGAGGTGTAGGCCTTGCCTTCGTTGGCCATCAGGTCGGTGATCGATTCGGTTTTGCCATAGCGAAAGTGCGTACCGATCAGGTCCGAGTCGTTGACCCAGCCGTCATAGATGTTTTTGTCCGATTGCATCTGGGTCTGCAGCTTTTCTACCACGTCGCCTTCCTGCAGCAGGTCGTGGGTCAGCTTGATCCCGGTGATCTCGGTAAACGCCTTGGCCAGCACTTTGGATTCATATTCGTGGGTCGCGATAGTTTCCGAAACCACCTTGATGTTCATCCCGCGAAACGGCTCGGACGCCTTGATGAACCACTTCAACTCTTCCAGCTGCTGTTCAGCAGTCAGGGTGGACGGTTTGAACTCGCTGCCAATCCATTTCTTGGCGGCGTCTTCATAGGCATCGGCCCAGGCCGCAGCGCTCAACCCGCTGAGTGCCAGCATGGCTGCCAATGAAACGCTATGTCGCAGCTTATTGTTTTTGTCGAACATAGAGACCTCCTGTTTGAGTTTGGGAGCAACATTGCCGATCGATGTCGACTAGCCCCAGCGCATCACAGCCAACAGCCACACCAGGGACAACGCGAACGCTACCCAGATGCTCCAGTCGGTGACGCCGATCACCAGCAAATGCAGGTAGGCGCTGCCGAGAAGACCGATAAACAACCGATCACCACGGGTGGTGGCAATCGGCAAAAAGCCACGCCGAGGGACACTCGGCGAACGCAACTCCCAGGTCGTCATGCCGGTCAGGATCAAGGCAATGACGCTGAAGAACGCCGCCGTGGGGCCAGTCCAACTCATCCATTCCATCATCAGTTCCTCATACCCGGCCCAGAGCAAAGCCCTTGGCCACGTGGTTGCGAACAAACCAGATCACCAGCATGCCCGGCAGGATGGTCAACACCCCCGCCGCCGCCAGCACACCCCAGTCGATGCCGGACGCCGAGACCGTGCGGGTCATCACCGCCGCGATGGGTTTGGCGTTCACCGAAGTCAGGGTTCGCGCCAGCAGCAGCTCGACCCAGGAAAACATGAAGCAGAAAAACGCCGTGACGCCGATCCCGGAGCCGATTAGCGGGACGAAGATCTTCACGAAGAACTTGGGGAAACTGTAGCCGTCGATGTAGGCGGTTTCGTCAATTTCCTTGGGAACGCCGGACATGAAGCCTTCAAGAATCCACACCGCCAACGGCACGTTGAACAGGCAATGGGCCAATGCCACCGCGATGTGGGTGTCGAACAGCCCGATCGACGAGTACAACTGGAAAAACGGCAGCAGGAAAACTGCCGGTGGTGCCATGCGGTTGGTCAGCAGCCAGAAAAACAGGTGTTTGTCACCGAGGAAACGATAGCGCGAGAACGCATACGCCGCCGGCAGCGCCACACTCAGAGAAATCACCGTATTCAGGCTCACGTAGTACAGCGAGTTGAGGTAACCGGTGTACCAGCTCGGATCGGTGAAGATCACCTTGTAGTTGGCGAAGGTGAAATCCTGAGGAAACAGCGTCAGACCGCTGAGGATTTCGGTGTTGCTCTTGAAGGACATGTTCAGCAGCCAGTAGATCGGCACCAGCAGGAACAGGATGTAGATCAGCAGTGGAATCAGCTTTCTCTTGCTCATGGCGGGCCTCACCGATTGGCGTCAGAGTGAGTCATGGCGGTGTAGAACAGCCACGACACCAACAGGATGATCAGGAAGTACACCAGCGAGAAAGCCGCCGCCGGACCGAGGTCGAATTGCCCGATGGCCATTTGGGTCAAGGTCTGACTCAAGAAGGTCGTGGCATTGCCCGGGCCGCCCCCCGTCAGAACGAACGGCTCGGTGTAGATCATGAAGCTGTCCATGAACCGCAGCATCACCGCGATCAGCAGCACGCTCTTGAGCTTGGGCAACTGGATGTGTCGGAAAACCGCCCAGGCCGACGCCCGATCAATCCGCGCCGCCTGGTAATACACGTCCGGAATTGCCCGTAGCCCGGAGAAACACAACAGCGCCACCAGCGACGTCCAGTGCCACACGTCCATCACCAACACCGTGACCCAGGCGTCCATGGTGTTGGACGCATAGTTGTAGTTGATGCCCATGGCATTGAGGCTCGAACCGAGCAACCCGATGTCGGCCCGGCCGAAAATCTGCCAGATGGTGCCGACCACGTTCCACGGGATCAGCAGCGGAATCGCCAGAATAATCAGCACCAGCGACGACCAACGGCCCTTGATCGGCATGGTCAGGGCGATGGCGATGCCCAACGGGATTTCGATCAGCAACACGCAGCCGGAGTAGATGAACTGGCGCAGCAACGAGTCATGCAACCGTGGGTCGAGCAGCACCTGCTTGTACCAGTCGGCGCCGACAAAGTAGCGGCTGGACTGGTCGAAAATGTCCTGCACCGAGTAGTTGACCACGGTCATCATCGGGATCACCGCACTGAATGCCACCAGCAGGAACACCGGTAACACCAGCCACCAGGCCTTGTTGTTCTGCACCTTGCTCATGGCAGCACCTCCAGCAGGTAATCATCGGCATAGACCATCAGCCATTGCGCCGGAAAACTGATGTACGCCGTGCCTTCGGGTACCGGTTTGTCTTCGGCCAGGCGTACTTTGAGCGGCGCACCGTCGAGGTTCAGGGTCATGATCTTGTAAGTGCCAAGGTCTTCGACGTGTACGACCTGTGCCTGCATCGCGTCATCAAAGGGCTCGTCCCACACGTGAATGAACTCCGGACGGATGCCGACTTTCAGGGTTTTCCATTCGGACTCGGCGATTCGTTTCTGCATCGCGTCAGACAACGGCAAGTGAGTCCCGGCAAAACCGACACCACCGGCTTGCGGCTGGACCTCGATCAGGTTCATCCCCGGACTGCCGATGAAATAACCGACAAAGGTGTGGCTCGGTCGCTCGAACAATTCCCGCGGCGTACCGAACTGCACGATCTGCCCGCCATACATCACCGCGATCTTGTCAGCGAAGGTCGAAGCTTCGAGCTGATCGTGGGTGACGTAGACCATGGTGATGTTGAACTGCTCGTGGATCTGCTTGAGCTTGCGCCGCAGCTTCCACTTCAGGTGCGGGTCGATCACCGTCAGTGGCTCATCGAAGAGGATCGCCGACACGTCATCGCGCACCAGCCCACGACCCATGGAGACTTTCTGTTTTTCATCGGCGGTGAGGTTGCGCGCCTTCTTGGACAGCAATGCCTGGAGGTCGAGGACTTCCGCGATTTCGTGCACCTTGGTGTGAATTTTCGCCTCGTCCATACCCTGATTGCGCAATGGAAAGGCCAGGTTATCGAACACCGTCATGGTGTCGTAGACCACCGGAAACTGGAAAACCTGGGCGATGTTGCGCTTTTCCGGGGTCAGTTCGTTGACCACTTTACTGTCGAACAGCACCTGGCCCTGAGACGGGCTGAGCAACCCGGAAATGATGTTGAGCAAGGTCGACTTGCCGCACCCCGAAGGCCCGAGCAACGCATACGCACCGCCCTGCTCCCAGACGTGGTCCATCTCGCGGATCGCGTAATCCTCAGGTCCGGTCGGCGTCGGGGTGTAGCTGTGGGCAAGGTTCTGCAAACGGATTTCGGCCATCAGGCAACCCTCGCAATGCGGCGACCAGGCGCCTGAACCAGCCGCCCCTGCATATCGAACACAAACAGTTTATGGGTCGGGATATAGATGCGAATCGGCGCGTCGACGTCGTATTCGTGCACCCCCGGCAAGTGCAGCACCAACAGGAAATACTCGTTGCGCACGTGCAGGAAGGTTTCCGAACCGCTGATCTCGGCCACCTCGACGGTTACCGCCAGTTCCAGATCGTCGTCGTTGCTCGGCACCAGCGAGATATGGCTGGGGCGCACGCCAAAACGGAACTCCCCCTCGCCCACCGGTCGCAGATCGACGTTCAACGGAAAGTGCACAAAATTGGCGAAACTGACTTCGTTGCCGGCGATGCGCCCCGGCATCAGGTTGATCGGCGGCTCGGAGAACAGCTCCGCCGCCAGCACGGTTTGCGGCTGGTGATAGACCTCAGAGGACTTGCCGCTCTGAATCACCCGGCCTTCGTGAAGAATCGTGGTGGTGCCGCCCAGTGCCAGGGCTTCGTTGGGCTCCGTAGTGGCATAAATCGCGATGGTGTGCCGGGCCTTGAACAGCTCGCGCATTTCCTGGCGCAGTTCTTCGCGCAGCTTGTAGTCGAGGTTGACCAGTGGTTCATCGAACAGAATCAGCTCGGCATCCTTGACCAGCGCCCGGGCCATGGCTGTGCGTTGTTGCTGACCGCCCGAGAGCTCCAAAGGATAACGCTGGAGGAATTTCTCGATGCGCAGCATCTTCGCGGTTTCCAGCACTTTGCTCTGAATCAGCTCATTGGAAACACCGGACTGACGCAGCGGCGAAGCGATGTTCTCGAACACCGTCATGGTCGGGTAATTGATGAACTGCTGATAAACCATCGATACATTGCGCAAACGCACCGGGCGCTGGGTGACGTCGACGCCGTTCATCAGGATGCGGCCGCTGTCGGGCTTGTCCAAACCTGCCATCAGGCGCATGAGGCTGGTTTTGCCGGACAGCGTGCGACCGAGCAAAACATTGAACGATCCGGGTTCGAAGTTAAGGCACGCATCGTCGATCCAGGTCTGGCCCTCGACGGTGCGGCTGACGTGCTCCAGGATTAGTGACATGGCTCGGCCTTTTTATTATTGGAGTCAAGCGACCGGAGCACTACAGCGACATTCGTGCCAGAAATTCCAAGCGGTTGATCTGGCTTGAAATTCTTTCAAATGAGATAAAAACAGCGTTCGTTGCTGAACAGAAATGAACAACCACGCCTGAACAACTGAACAATCCGGCGGTTGACAATGAACAATAGTGAACAACACTCTACGGATGCTTTAGCAAGACGATTACTCGAATCCCCCACATTCTGTGTAGCAGCTGGCGAAGCCTGCGTTCGGCGACGCAGTCGTCGTAAGACTTGTTTGCGTGGGTCGTCCTGATACAACCGCGACGCCTGATTCACGACGACTACGTCGCCGAACGCAGGCTTCGCCAGCTGCTACATGAATCGTGTTACTCATAACAAAAATAATAATGCTCAGAGATCGACTGCCATGGCCGCACCTGCCCCGCCGCTCTCCCACGACGCCATCATCCAGGACTCCTGGTCCCGCTGCCGCGCGTTCGGGCTCGATCATCAGAGCGCGCCGGCGTTCGATCAGCTGCCGGCCGATGGCATCGCCCAGTTGCTGGAGAGCCAGCACTCACTGGTGCAGACCACCCATCAGGAAGTTCTGCCGTATTACGAGAACATCCTCAGCAACTCCAATTGCCTGATCATGCTTGCCGATAATCAGGGCCAGGTGCTGACGTCCTGGGGTACCCAGCGTTTCATCGAGCCGAGCCTGACTCGCGGTTTCAGCGCCGGCGCCAGCTGGATGGAGCGTTGCAGCGGGACCAACGCCATCGGTACTGCGTTGGCCTGCGAGCAGGCCGTGCACATCGAGCATGACGAACACTTTCTCAAGGCCAACCGCTTCATGACCGGCTCCGCCGCACCGATTTTCGATGCCGAGCGCAAGGTGATCGCGGTACTGGATGTGTCCAGCGACAGCTACCTGCCGCCGTCGCACACCTTGGGCATGGTCAAGATGATGAGCCAGACTGTGGAAAACCGGCTGATCCTCAACCTGTTCCATGGCCAGCATTTCCAACTGACTTTCAACACCGGGCTGAATAACCTCGACAGCCAATGGGCCGGGTTGCTGATCTTCGACGAAACCGGTCAGGTGCTGTCGGCCAATCGCCGGGCCGACAACTTGCTGGGCATCAGCCTGTCGCGGGTCAGCGTCGAAAGCTTGTTCAAAGTCTCATTGCTGGAGTTGCTGAACCAGCCGGACGGCCTGCCGTTTGCCCTGCAAGCCTCGGGGCGCAACCGTTTTCAATGCCTGTTGAAACGGCCGAAACAGGCGCCGATTCATGCTCGACTGTTTTCTGAACCCAAGAGCGCCGAACCCACCGTGGCGACGCCTGCCGCCATCAGCCTCAATACCCTGCATTTTGGCGACAGCCGCGTGGAAAAAGCCGTGCGCCAGGCCGAGCGCTTGCTGGAAAAAGACATTCCGCTGTTGATCCACGGGGAAACCGGGGTCGGCAAGGAAGTCTTCGTCAAAGCCCTGCACCAGGCCAGTTCACGCAGCAAACAGCCGTTCATTGCCGTCAATTGTGCAGCGATCCCCGCCGAACTGGTGGAATCCGAGCTGTTTGGCTACGAGAAAGGCGCATTCACCGGCGCCAATCAGAAAGGCAGCATCGGGCTGATCCGCAAGGCCGACAAAGGCACCCTGTTCCTCGATGAAATCGGCGACATGCCGCTGCCGACCCAGGCCCGACTGTTGCGGGTATTGCAGGAGCGTTGCGTGCAACCGGTGGGCAGCAGCGAGCTGTTCCCGGTGGACATTCGGATTATTTCGGCGACCAACCGCTCGTTGCGCGAACAGGTTCAGCTGGGGCGGTTTCGTGAGGATTTGTATTACCGCATTGGTGGTTTGACCCTGGAACTGCCGCCACTACGGGAACGCAGCGATAAACAAGCACTGTTCAAGCGCTTGTGGGAACAGCATCGCGAACCGTCGCAGTGGGCCGGGTTGAGCCCCGAAGTGATGGAGCTGTTCAGTCGTCATCCGTGGCCGGGGAATTTGCGCCAGGTGAGCAGTGTGATGCAGGTGGCGTTGGCCATGGCCGAGGAACAACCCGTGCGGCCGGAGCATTTGCCGGATGATTTTTTTGTCGATCTGGAGATGGAGCCGGTGGATTCGCCGGAGCCGATAGCGGTTGATTTGAATGATGCCGAGGCATTGAATCGGCAGTTGCAGGCGGCTGGGGGGAATATTTCGCACCTGGCGCGGCGGTTGGGGGTTAGTCGCAATACCCTTTACAAGCGATTGCGTCAGTCAGGCGACTGATCATTCCCACGCTCCGCGTGGGAATGCAGCCCGGGACGCTCTGCGTCCCAAGAGCCGAACTCGGAGCGTCCGTTGAGGCATTCCCACGCGGAGCGTGGGAACGATCATCAGTCAGCTAGACGCCAGGTCGTCCCGCCCTTGCCGTCTTCCAGCACCACGCCCATGGCGGTGAGCTGGTCGCGGATGCGGTCGGATTCGGCCCAGTCCTTATTGGCACGAGCCGTCAAACGAGCCTGGATCAGTGCATCGACTTGCGCCGCATCAACCCGCCCTTCGGCACCGGCCTGCAGGAAGTCATCGGCCTCAAGCTGCAACACCCCCAGCACACTCGCCAATTCTTTCAAACGAGCCGCCAGACCGGCCGCCGCATCGAGATCACTCTCGCGCAGACGGTTGATCTCGCGAACCATCTCGAACAGCACCGCACAGGCTTCCGGGGTGCCGAAGTCGTCGTTCATCACCTGAGTGAAACGCTCGACAAAGGCTTCGCCACCCGCCGGTGCCACGTTCGGCAGGCCTTTCAACGCATGGTAGAAACGCTCGAGTGCGCCTTTGGCGTCCTTGAGGTTGTCTTCCGAATAGTTGATCGCGCTGCGGTAGTGGCTGGACACCAGCAGGTAACGCACGACTTCCGGGTGGTACTTTTCCAGCACGTCGCGAATGGTGAAGAAGTTGTTCAAGGACTTGGACATCTTCTCGCCATTGATGCGAATCATGCCGCAATGCATCCACGTGTTGGCGTAGGTCTTGCCGGTGGCCGCTTCGCTCTGGGCGATTTCGTTTTCATGGTGCGGGAACTCGAGGTCGCTGCCGCCGCCATGAATGTCGAAGGTCTCGCCGAGGCAGCAGGTCGACATCACCGAGCATTCGATGTGCCAACCCGGACGACCGTCGCCCCACGGCGATGGCCAGCTCGGCTCGCCCGGCTTGGCGCCTTTCCACAGCACGAAATCCAGCGGGTCCTGCTTGGACTCGTCGACTTCGATCCGTGCGCCGATGCGCAGGTCTTCGATTTTCTTGCGAGACAGCTTGCCGTAGCCCATGAACTTGGCGACGCGGTAGTACACGTCGCCATTGCCCGGTGCGTAGGCGTAGCCCTTGTCGATCAGGGTCTGGATCATCGCGTGCATGCCGGCGATGTGGCCGGTGGCGCGCGGTTCCATGTCGGGCTTGAGGATGTTCAGGCGCGACTCGTCTTCGTGCATCGCCGCGATCATGCGCTCGGTCAGCGCTTCGAATGACTCGCCGTTTTCACGGGCGCGATTGATGATCTTGTCGTCGATGTCGGTGATGTTGCGCACGTAGGTCAGGTCGTAACCGCTGAACCGCAACCAGCGGGTCACCAGGTCGAACGCGACCATGCTGCGGCCGTGGCCCAGGTGGCAGTAGTCGTATACGGTCATCCCGCACACGTACATGCGCACTTTGTTGCCATCCAGCGGCTTGAAGACTTCTTTGCTCTTGGTGAGCGTGTTGTAGATCGTAAGCACGTTAGTTCCTTGACGCTAAATCACTGGCCCCACGAATCACGCAGGGTCACGGTACGGTTGAATACCGGCTGACCTGGTTTCGAGTCCTTGATATCCGCAACGAAGTAACCTTCGCGCTCGAACTGGAAACGGTCTTCCGGCTGTGCATTGCCCAACGAGGGTTCAGCACGACAACCGGTGAGGACTTGCAGTGAGTCAGGGTTGATGTTGTCCAGGAAACTGGCGCTGTCCTCGGCCTTCTCCGGGTTCGGAGAACGGAACAGACGATCGTACAGACGCACTTCGCATTCGACGCTGGCCGCGGCCGGCACCCAGTGCACCACGCCTTTGACCTTGCGGCCTTCAGGGTTCTTGCCCAGGGTATCCGGATCGTAGGAGCAACGCAGTTCGACGATGTTGCCATCGGCGTCCTTGATCGCTTCGTCGGCACGGATCACATAGCTGCCGCGCAGACGCACTTCGCCGTTCGGCTCCAGGCGCTTGTAGCCTTTCGGCGGCTCTTCCATGAAATCTTCACGGTCGATGTAGAGCTCACGGGCAAACGGCAATACGCGCACGCCCATGTCTTCTTTCGGGTGGCACGCCAGTTCGAGGTTTTCGACCTGACCTTCCGGGTAGTTGGTGATCACGACTTTCAGCGGACGCAACACGCACATGGCGCGTGGGGCGCTGTGGTCGAGGTCGTCACGGATGCTGAATTCGAGCATGCCGAAGTCGACTACGCCGTCGGAACGGTTGGTGCCGATCATTTCGCAGAAGTTGCGGATCGATTTCGGTGTGTAGCCACGGCGGCGGAAGCCCGACAGCGTGGACATGCGCGGATCGTCCCAGCCATTCACGTGCTTTTCATCGACCAGTTGCTTGAGCTTGCGCTTGCTGGTGATGGTGTAGTTCAGGTTCAGGCGGCTGAACTCGTACTGACGCGGGTGCGCCGGCACTGGCAGGTTGTCGAGGAACCAGTCGTACAGCGGACGATGGCTTTCGAATTCCAGGGTGCAGATCGAGTGGGTGATGCCTTCGATGGCGTCCGACTGACCGTGGGTGAAGTCGTAGTTCGGGTAAATGCACCACTTGTCGCCGGTCTGGTGGTGATGCGCGTGACGGATGCGATACATGATCGGGTCGCGCAGGTTCATGTTCGGCGAGGCCATGTCGATCTTGGCCCGCAGCACGCGTGCGCCGTCCGGGAATTCGCCGGCGCGCATGCGGGCGAACCAGTCGAGGTTTTCTTCCACGGAGCGCTCACGGAACGGGCTGTTCTTGCCCGGTTCGGTCAGGCTGCCACGGTATTCCTTGGCTTGTTCAGGGGTCAGGTCGTCGACGTAGGCCTTGCCGGCCTTGATCAGCTCTACCGCCCAGTCGTGCAACTGGTCGAAATACTGCGAGGCATAGCGCACTTCACCGGACCATTCGAAGCCCAGCCATTTGACGTCGCTTTCGATCGCGTCGATGTATTCCTGGTCTTCCTTGGCCGGGTTGGTGTCGTCGAAACGCAGGTGCGTGACGCCGCCGAACTCCTGGGCCAGGCCGAAGTTCACACAGATCGACTTGGCGTGACCGATGTGCAGGTAGCCGTTGGGCTCGGGCGGGAAACGAGTAACGATCTGCGTGTGCTTACCCGAGTCCAGGTCCGCCTGGATGATCGGGCGCAGGAAATTGACCGGCACGGCAGGGCCGGTCTTGGAATTCGAGGTAGGGTCGACAGTGGGCTTGCTCATAGGATCCTTGAACGTACAAGTGCGCGGCCAGTTGGCCAAATCGAAGCGGCTGTTATAAATCAAAGGGGCTTATCATAGCCGATGCTGTCAAGTGGCTGACAGAGCAGGCCGGCAATCGGTTGCATTTAATCGGCCGGCGATAAAAAACAGCCTCGAAATTCGCGCCCGGCACGCTAAACTGCCTGCCTTGGCCGACACTGGCCAGACCGGTTGAGAGCCAAAGCGCCCCGAACCCACGAATTTCTATAAAGAGTACTGATCATGACTCAAGTCAAACTGTCTACCAACTTCGGCGACATCGTCCTGAAACTGAACGCTGAAAAGGCGCCGCTGACCGTTGCCAACTTCATCGAATACGTCAAGGCCGGTCACTACGAAAACACCGTTTTCCACCGCGTCATTGGTAACTTCATGATCCAGGGCGGCGGTTTCGAGCCAGGCATGAAAGAAAAGAAAGACAAGCGCCCAAGCATCCAGAACGAAGCCGACAACGGCCTGCCGAACAAGAAGTACAGCGTTGCCATGGCCCGCACCATGGAGCCGCATTCGGCATCCGCGCAATTCTTCATCAACGTGGCTGACAACAGCTTCCTGAACCACAGCGCCAAGACCGTTCAGGGCTGGGGCTATGCCGTATTCGGTGAAGTGGTTGAAGGCACCGACGTGGTCGACAAGATCAAAGGCGTGGCCACCACCTCCAAGGCCGGTCACCAGGACGTACCCGCAGAAGACGTGATCATCGAGAAAGCCGAGATCATTGAGTGATACTGCTGATTTCAGACTTGCATCTGGAAGAGGAGCGCCCGGACATTACCCGGGCGTTTCTGGATTTGCTCGCCGGACGCGCCCGCTCGGCGAGTGCGTTGTACATTCTGGGCGACTTTTTCGAGGCGTGGATTGGCGACGATGCCATGACAGCCTTCCAGCGTTCCATCTGCCAGGCCCTGCGGAACTTAAGCGACAGCGGCACGGCCATTTTTCTGATGCACGGCAATCGCGACTTCATGCTGGGCCAGGCTTTCTGCAAACAGGCCGGCTGCACGTTGCTGAAGGACCCGAGTGTCGTGCAGTTCTACGGCGAGCCGGTGCTATTGATGCACGGCGACAGCCTCTGCACTCGCGACGAAGCGTACATGAAGCTGCGTCGTTATTTGCGCAACCCGATCACCCTGTTCATCCTGCGGCACCTGCCCTTGCGCACTCGCCACAAACTGGGGCGCAAGCTGCGAAGTGAAAGCCGTGCACAGACGCGGATGAAGGCCAATGAGATTGTCGATGTCACGCCGGAAGAAGTGCCGCGAATCATGCAGCACTATGGCGTGAAAACCTTGATCCATGGCCATACCCATCGCCCCGCCATCCACAAGTTGCAGATTGGCGAGCAGGCGGCCAAACGCATTGTGTTGGGGGATTGGGACCGTCAGGGCTGGGCGCTGCAGGTGGATGAGCAAGGGTTTGCGTTGGCGCCATTTGATTTCACCCCGCCCCCACAATTGGCAGCACCCGCGAACTAACTGCCGAACAAAAGAACCTGTGGGAGCGGGCTTGCCCGCGATAGCGGAATCACATTCAACAACTTTGTTGACTGATACACCGTCATCGCGGGCAAGCCCGCTCCCACAGGGACTGTGTTGACTCAATGACCGGCTGCTGCAGGCCCCGCCTTCGCCGCAAACGGCGGTTTCGCCAGCCACACCAGCAGAATCAACCCCATGAACGCCCACCCCAGCAACGTGAAGTAATCCACGGTGGAGAGCATGTACGCCTGGCTGGTCAGCACATGATCCAGCTGCGCGTAGGCCGGGTTACCCGCCCCGCCCAGTGAGTTCAACGCCTCCCGGGTCGCCGGCTCATAGGTGGTGATGCTTTCACTCAAATACGCATGGTGCTGATCGGCGCGGCGGATCCAGATCCAGGTGGTCAACGATGCAGCAAAACTACCGCCCAGGGTCCGCAGGAAGGTCGCAAGCCCTGCGCCGTCGGCAATCTGGCTCGGCGGCAAATCCGACATCAAAATGCTCAAGGTCGGCATGAAGAACAGCGCCACGCCGATGCCCATGAACAGCTGCACCAAAGCGATGTGCTGGAAGTCCACTTCGTTGGTAAACCCGGCGCGCATGAAGCAACTCAAACCGATGCACAGGAACGCGCCACCGGCCAGCAGTCGCAGGTCGAACCTGTGCGCGTACTTGCCGACAAACGGCGACAGCAGCACCGGCAAAATACCGATCGGCGCCACCGCCAATCCGGCCCAGGTGGCGGTGTAGCCCATCTGGGTTTGCAGCCATTGTGGCAGGATCAGGTTGATGCCGAAGAACCCGGCATAACCGCCCACCAGCACGATGGTGCCGATGCGGAAGTTGCGGTAAGCGAACAGCCGCAGGTTGACCACCGGGTGTTTGTCGGTCATTTCCCAGATCACGAACACCGCCAGCGCAATCACTGAAATAGCTGCGCCAATGATGATGAAGTTCGACTCGAACCAGTCCAGGTCATTGCCCTTGTCGAGGATCACCTGCAACGCCCCGACGCCAATAATCAAGGTGATCAACCCCACGTAATCCATCGGCTGGTAACTGGTCACCACCGGCCGCGCCTTGAGTTGCTGGCGCACGACCATCACCGCGAAAACCCCGATCGGTACGTTGATGAAGAAAATCCACGGCCAGCTGTAGCTGTCAGTAATCCAGCCGCCGAGGATCGGGCCGGCAATCGGCGCCACCACCGTGACCATCGCCAGCAACGCCAGGGCCATGCCGCGCCTGGCGGGCGGATAGACCGCAATCAATAGCGTCTGGGTCATCGGGTACAACGGCCCGGCCACCAGGCCTTGAAGCACCCGAAAGCCAATCAGCTCCGGCATCGAAGTCGAGATACCGCACAGAAACGAAGCCAGCACGAACAGTATGGTCGCCCAAAGAAACAGCTTCACCTCACCGAAACGCCGACTTAGCCAACCGGTCAGCGGCAGCGCGATGGCGTTGCTCACGGCAAACGAGGTGATGACCCAGGTGCCCTGCTCCGAACTCACCCCAAGGTTGCCGGAAATCGTCGGCAAGGCCACGTTGGCGATGGTGGTGTCGAGCACCTGCATGAAGGTCGCCAGCGACAGGCCGATGGTGCTGAGCAGCAGGCTGGGCGGCGTGAAAGAGGCGTTATTGCTCATCGCGAATCCTTTGAAACCTGATTGGCACAGCGCCTGTTACTGACGCAGCTCGCTCCCACAGGGTCGGTGTGATGGCGAATCAGCGGTGCGCGGTTTTACTGACCGCGGCGCTGTTGTCGTGGATCAACTGGGTGATCATCGCGTCGGCCTCGGCCAATTGACGGTCGTAGATACCGGTGCTGAACGACGCCTTTTGCGGCGGCTGTTGTGCCAGCACCGGACCACTCTGGTCACGCAGGCTCACATCGACCTGAGTCGACAGGCCGACCCGCAACGGGTGCTTGGCCAACTCTTCGGCGTTGATGTGAATCCGCACCGGCACCCGCTGAACGATCTTGATCCAGTTACCGGTGGCGTTCTGTGCCGGCAGCAAGGCGAACGCGCTGCCGGTCCCGGCGCCGAGGCTGTCGATGGTGCCGCTGTATTTGACGTCGCTGCCGTAGAGGTCGGCCTCGATGTCCACCGGCTGACCGATGCGCATGTCACGCAGTTGGGTTTCCTTGAAGTTGGCGTCGATCCACAGCTGATCCAGCGGGATCACCGCCATCAGCGCGGTGCCCGGCTGGACCCGCTGGCCCAGTTGTACGCTGCGTTTGGCGACATAACCGGTGACCGGTGCAATCAAGGTGCTGCGGGCATGAGTGAGGTACGCCTGGCGCAGTTGCGCGGCGGCGGACATCACGTCCGGGTGCGACGACACCACGGTGTCATCCACCAGCGCGCTGGTGGTCATGAGCTGTTGTTTGGCGTTGGCCAGGGCGTTTTGCGCCGAGGTCAGGTCATCGCGCGCGTGAGACAGCTCTTCCTGGGAAATCGCCCCGCCAGCAGCGAGGTTTTTCCGGCGATTGAAGTTGTCCTGAGCCTTTTGCACTTCGGCCTGCTGCGCATTGACCTGGGCTTTCATGCCGTCGACGTTGCTGTATAAACCGCGCACCTGGCGCACGGTGCGGGCCAGATTGGCCTGGGCACTTTGCAGACCGACTTCGGCGTCGTTCGGGTCGAAGTTGACCAGCACCTGGCCTTCGTGGACCAGATCGCCATCGTCGGCGCCAATACTGACCACGGTGCCGGTGACCAGCGGAGTGATTTCCACCACGTTGCCGTTCACATAGGCGTCGTCGGTGCTTTCATTCCAGCGACCGTAAAATTGGTGATAACCCCAGACGCCGAGTCCGGCGAGGATCACCACTATCGTCAGTACAAACAGCATCACTTTGCGTTTGCGTGGATTGCTCGCGTCTTGAGCGTTGTCAGGAGCTTGGGATGTATCGACAGTGGCCATGACGAGTACCTTGAATTAGTTGTGCTGCGTGGCTGGGGTTGCGTTGGCAGCGGTCAGGGTTTCGCCCTGGAAGCCGCCGCCCAGCGCTTGCATCAGTTGAACCGACAGGTCGATCTGCTCGGCATTCAGGTTGGCCAGCTGACGCTGGGCCTGGAGTAATTGCTGCTCGATGCTGAGCACGTCCAGGTAATTACCGATGCCGGAACCGTAGCGCTGGACCACGGTGTTGTAAGAATCCTGAGCAATGTCGGTGGCGTGCTGCTGGGCGCCGATTTGCCGGCCGATATCGCGCAGCTGGTTGATGGTGTCGCTGACATCGCCCAAGGCTTTCACCAGGCTTTTGTTGTACTGCGCCACCGCGAGGTCGTAATCGGCATCGCGAGAATCGAGGTCAGCCCGCAGGCGGCCGCCGTCGAAAATCGGCACCGAGATCGTTGGGGCGACATTGAAGAAGCGACTCGCCGAACCAAACATCGCATCGCCCAGCAACGACTCCACACCCGCCGCCGCGCTCAGGTTGAGGTTGGGGTAGAACTGAGTCTTGCCCGCCGCGATGTTTTTGCTCGCGGCTTCAACCCGCCAGCGTGCCGCCACCAGGTCCGGACGACGACCGAGCAATTCCGCCGGCAGCACCGACGGTAAAGCCACGGCGCTGGCCTGTAGAACTTTCGGTCGGGCGATTTCGTTGCCGCGATCCGGGCCTTTACCCAGCAACACTGCCAAGGCGATTTTCGCGCTTTGCAGGCGTTTCTCGGCGTCGATCAGGCTGGCTTCGGCGCTGGCTTCCAGGCTTTCGGTCTGCTGGAACTGGTACTGACTGTCGATCCCCGAGCTCAGTCGACGCTGGCTGAGGTCGAGCATTTGTTGGGTGCGCTTGAGGTCTTCGCTGGCCAGGTCATGGATGATGTGCGCCTGCCCCAGATCGCTGTAGGCGCGGGCGACGTCGGCGGACAAGGTCAGCTGCGCGGCTTGCTGATCGACTTCGGCGGCACGGGCCTGGCCCAATGCGGCTTCCCAGGCATCGCGCTGACCGCCCCAAAGGTCGAAGTTGTAATTGAAACTGGCACCGAGATTACGCACGGTGGAGTACGTCCCGCCCTGCCCGCTCGGGTCCTGATCACGAGCCAGACGCGAACGGCTGACGCCGGCGCTGGCATCGAGGGTCGGCATCCGCGCGGCATCGGCGGCATACGCGGCGGCGCTGGCTTGATGGGCGCGGGCGTCGGCGATTTGCATGTCAGGGCTGTCGTGCAGGGCTTCGCGGATCAGGCCGTCGAGTTGCGGGTCACCGAGGCTTTTCCACCAGTCGCTTTTCGGCCACGCCGCAGGCGACAGGGTCACGCCGGTGAGGGATTGCCCGGCCTTGAGATTTTTCGCATCGAGGCTGACGCCTTCGGTGGTCAGGCCGCTGTAACTGGCGCAACCGGCGAGGCTCATGGCCAGCAGCACCAGGCTCAAGCCGGTACGCAGGCGTTTACTGTTCATTGCCACCTACCCGCAGCAGGGTGATCGAGTCACCCGCCGCTACCAGAATTTTCTTCAGGATCTGTTCCAGGGTTTTCAATTCTTCCGGGGTGATGGCGCCGGCCAGTTCATTCATGGCGTCGGCGCCGATCTGCGGCAACTGGTCGGTCAACTGTTGGCCTTGTTCGGTCAGCACCAGTTGCACCTGACGGCGGTCTGCCTCGGAGCGTTGGCGGGCGAGGAAACCTTTCTGTTCCAGACGATCGAGCATGCGGGTCATCGAACCGCTGTCCAGCGACAGGTGACGGCATAGCTCGGCCGGGGTATCGACGCCGAACTGGGCCATGATGATCAGCACTTTGAACTGCGCGGCGGTGATGCCGTGGGGTTCCATGTGCGTGTCGATGATCCGGTCCTTGAGCAGCGCGGCGCGCCCGAGCAGGAGGCCGAGATGGCAATTATGGAAATCGTATGAGGAGAAATGTTTCATCTGACCACCAATTAGCTGCCTAGGCAGTGAATGTATGTCGAGATGTTACTGCCTAGGCAGCGAATGTCAACGCAATAGTTAGGTTGCTTTGTATTTGATTGATAAATGGCGATGGATTCTGTGGTGAATGTTCTGACGCCATCGCGGGCAAGCCCGCTCCCACAGGTTCAGCGAGATCCTTGTGGGAGCGGGCTTGCCCGCGATTGGGGGCGACGCGGTATCTGAAAGAAAACGCGGGTCTAGAAATCCCGCTTGTAGAAGATGTCCAGCGAACTGGCCACGCCGCTGGCGGCTTCGAGGTAGACCTTTTTGCTCAGTTTGTAGCGCAAGGCGATGGTGTTGGCCGGCTCGAACACCCCGACGCCATAACGCAGGCTGAGTTTTTCCGAGATGTTGCCGCTGGCCACCACGGCGGTGTTGGCGCCGCTGCCTTGGGTGTCGAGCTGGAAGTCCTGGATCCCCAAGTCCTTGGCCAAGCCGCTGGTCACCCCCGAACTGCCCATCAAACCCAAGCCGAGAGCGGCCTGGGCGAGCATGTTGTTGTCTTCACCGGTGGTGCTCAGCGGACGCCCCAGCACCAGATAGGACAACGCCTGCTCCTGACTCATCGCCGGTTCGGAAAAGATCTGCGTGGTCGGCTGCTCGGCACTGCCACTCAGGCGAATGCCGGCGATCACGTCGTCGGTCTGGCGAATCGCTTCAATGTCGAGGTACGGCTGATCGATGGGGCCGGCAAACAGCAGGCGCGCCCGGCGCACCGTCAGTCGCTGGCCGTAGGCGCGATAACGCCCGTCGTTGAGCCACAGCTCGCCACGGGTGTCCATGTTGTCGCCGATGTGCACCTGACCTTGCAGGTTGGCGGTCAGGCCGAAGCCGGCAAAGCTGAGTTTGTCCTGCCCAACCACCACATCGATGTCCATCGCCAGGGCCATTGGCGGTTTGCCTTCTTCGGTCTGCTGACCGACGATCACCGTGTCATCGGAGACCTTGACTGTGGATGGCGGCAGCTCGCGCACGATGATCTCGCCCTTGGGCACCAGCACCTTGCCGACGATCGCCAGTTTGTCGTCCTTCATGGAGATTTTCAGGTCCGGCGCGACTTCCAGCGCGGCGTAGGGTTCGACGGTGACCGGCAATTGCGAGCCCTTGAGCGTCAGATCCACCACCAGTGCCTGGCCCCAGGCGATGTTGCCATTGAGGTTGCCCTGCCCGGTCTTGCCGCTTTTCCAGCCGCCGTTCAGTTGCACGGTTTCGCCGGCAATCACGGCTTGAAGTTGCAAGGCTTCGAGCGCCATCGGCAGTTCAGGCCCGGAGATTTCACCGTCGCGCAGCTCAAGGTTGCCGTTGACCAGCGGCGCCAGCAGTCCGCCGGACAATGTGCCGCTGCCGCTCAAATGCCCGGTGAGTTTCTCGACCATCGGCACAAACGGCCGCGCCACCGACAAGTCCAGACCACTGAGGCGGAATGAACCGGTCAGCGGTTTGTTCTTCGGTAGCGGATTGATCTGCGCCTGAACCATCAGCTCACCGAGTTTGCCGCCGACAAAATTGAGGTCGGTGTCGATGCGTTTCGGCGTGAGTTTGCTGGTAAGTTTCAGGGTCTGGTACGGGAAATCCAGCCATTGCTCCTTCTCGCGCATACGCAACGTGCCGCCGCTGGCGTCGATGCTGATCTGGCCGTTCGGGCCGCTGGCCGGCAAGTCCAGTTGCAGGTCGGCATTGAGCTTGCCCTTCCAGGCAAAATCCTTTGGCAACCATTGCGCGAGGCTGTCGATGGGGAACTGCTTGAGGTGATAACGCAGCTTCGGCTCGGGCATCAAGCGCTGGTCTTCGCCGCACAGGCTGGCCGGGCCGGACATCCAGCAATGGGCGCCGAAGTTGATTTTGCCGTCCGCCAGTCGCTCGAGCTTCGCCGGATTTTGCAGTTTCCAGTCCTGACCCCCAGCCTGGATATCGCCACTGGCCAGACGCCCGCGCCAATTGCCTTTGTCCAGCGTGCCGTCGAGACCGAGCGCCAGTTTCAGCTTCGGTCCTTGCAGGTCGAGTGCGAGTTTCTGGTTTTTGATGTCGCCCTGACCGCTGGCGGTCAATGTGCCCAGTGACGTGTCGCCGGTCTGAATGCCGCTACCCTTGAGGTCGATCTTCGCCCGCTGGGCGCTGTCGAGCGTGGCATCCAGGTTGAGGCTTTGCAGGCGATTGTCTTCGAAGGCCAGTTGCGTGCCTTGCAGGCCGAGTTTGCCTTGTGGCGCCTTGAGCGTGCCGGAGACGTCGACCCGACCATTGAGCTGACCGCGCAGTTGCGGCCAGAGCTGGGCCAGACGCGGCATCTTGATGTCGATCCGGCCGGCGAGTTTCTGTTGCAGGCTACCTTGGCCATTGATGCTGTTGTCACCGAGGCGAATCTGCAACGCGCTGAGGTTCCATTGCTCGCCGCCGCCATCGGCCTTGGCTTGCAATATGGCCGGTTGCCCGCGCAGCTTGCCTTTCAAGTCCAGGTCGGCGGTCAGGCTGAGTTTTTCATTCTTCATCTCGCCTTTGCTGCGCAAGGGACCGGCCAATGTGCCAGGCAACTCCGCGAGCCAGTACGCCGGGTTGATTGCCGAGAGGTCCAGCGCCGTATCCCAGGCGATACCATCGGCAAACTGCAGGTTCAAATGCCCTTCGGCCTTGCCCTGCCCGGCTTCGAGCTTGAATTGCGGCAGATGGATTTTCGTCAGGTCGCCGCTGAGCGGGCTGTTCAGGCTGAACGCCCCGGCCGGGCCATCCAGTGCGGCTTTGAAGTTGCCGATGTAGTTGCCGTCGGTGTAGGAGACTTCACCGTTGAAGCTGCGCAGCGCCACTTGCGGCTCGTCGATCAGCGGATAGAGACGGTGCCACGGGAAATCCAGCCAGTCGATTTTTGCATCAGCGCTCAGGCCTTTACTCCAGTCCATTTGCCCGGTGAGCTTGAGGCTTTGTTTGTCATTGGCCGTCAGATCAAGGCCGGCGATCTGCGCGCCCTTGGCGTCGACCTTGCCTTGCAGCAACAACGCCACCGGACCTTGCTCGGCAGGCAACGTGGCTTTACCGAGCAACTGGTAGCCGTTTTTCAGGTCGCCGTCGCCGGTGAGTTCCAGTTGATTGAGTTGCAGGGTGTCCGGTAGATCAGCGCTGGCCTTGAAGCCGTCAGCGGTGATGCGCACTTTGGCTGGCAGGTTTTCCACCAGCGGTTGCAGCTCGCCAGTGAGTTGGCCGTTCAAGTAGCCGCTGCTGTCGGCTTTCAGGTTCAGGGTTTTCAGCAAATCGCCGTCGACCTTCAGGGCCAGCGTCCAAGGCTCGGTGCCTGGCGCCGGCAAGGTCAGTTTGCCTTCAGCGGTCAGCGGCCAATGGCCGCTCGGCTGTAACAGGCCGGACAGGTTCAAGCTCAGTTCATCACGCTGCAAATGCACCGAGTCGACCTGCAAACCCTTCTCAGTCCAGTGCGCTGCCAGTTGCAGCCCCTTGAGTTCTTCACTGCCGTTGAACAGCAGACGGCCGATTTTGACGTCGCCCAATTCGATGGCCAGCGGCAATTTCAAGTCCGGCAGACTGATCGGCCCACTGCTTTGCTCTTCCACGCCCGGTGGGAATTGCAGGCTGACCTGCTCGGCCTGCAGTTGCTCGATGCACAACGTCATGCGCATCAGACACAGCGGCGACCAGGCAAAAATCGCTTCGTTCAGCTCAACCCGGCTGCTGTCCTGCTGCCACACCAGATGATCGGCGCTCCACTGCCCACCCAGACGGCCCTGGAAATTCTCCACAGTCAAACCCGGCACGAACAAGAGCGCCCAGCGACTGCCCGTCGGAGTGCCCAGCACGGTGACCAGCGTCAGCACGATCAGCATCAGCAGTGCCGGAATCGCCAGCAGCGTTATTTTCAAACCACGCTTCACAGCTCAGGCCCCATGGAAAAGTGCAATCGAATGCCGCCGTCATCGTCCATCGCGTGGGCCAGGTCGAGGCGAATCGGCCCCACCGGCGAAACCCAACGGACGCCGATACCGACACCGGTCTTCAGGTTCGGCAATTCGAGTGTGTTGAAGGAGTTGCCTTGGTCGATGAAGGTTGCGACCCGCCATTTTTCGGCGACGGAGTATTGATACTCGACGCTGCCGGCCACCATATAGCGGCCACCGATACGGTCGCCATCGGAGTTTTCCGGGGACAGGCTCTGGTAATCGTAACCGCGCACGCTCTGATCGCCACCGGCGAAGAAGCGCAAGGACGGCGGCACCGATTTATAGCCGTTGGTGGCGCTGCCGCCGACCTGCACCCGACCGAGCAAGCGGTGTTTGTCGAAGACCGTGGTCAGGCCTTTGACCAGCGCAGTGCCGTAGACCAGATTGGTGTCCGAACCCAATCCTTCCTTGGCGACTTTGGTTTCGAATTGCAGGCGATAGCCGTTGTGCGGGTCGATGCGGTTATCGCTTTTCAGGTACGAATAACTCACGCCGGGCATCAGTAAGGTGCTGAGCCCCGAATCGTCACCGAGTTTGTATTCCTCGCGTTGCCACTTGAGCGACACCACCCGCTGCCAGCCGCTGGGCAACTTGCTGTGCCACTCGGGGCCGAGGGTCAGCAGTTTGCTGAGGGTATCGGTGCCAGCGATTTCTTCATATTGATAACCACCGGCAAAGCGCAGTTTGTCGGTCAATGGAGGGTCCAGCGGAACGTCGTAAAACAGCCCGACGTTCTGCCGTGGCGCCGAAATCTCGGCCTCCCAGCCATAGCTGTGCCCCTGAGGATTAACCCAATGGCGGGTCCAGTTGGCCTTGACCCGTGGACCGACGTCGGTGGAAAAACCCAGACCCAACCCCATGGTCCGTGGCTTGCGGGTTTCCAGTTTGACCGCCACCGGAATCACATCGTCCCTGGATGCGGTCGGCGCTGCGTCCACGCGCACGCCCTCGAAATAACCGCTCGATTGCAGCGCCTGATTGAGTTCGGCGATCAGTTCAGAGTCATAGGGTGTACCGGCCTTGAACGGCACCATGCGTTGCAGCAGGTCTTCGTCGAATGGCGTGTCACCTTCAAAACTGACTTTACCCAGCGCATAACGCGGACCGCTGTCGTAGATCAATTCGATATCGGCGACGCCGGCACGCGGGTCCACCAAGAGTTTCTGGCGGGTGAAGCGCCCACTGAAAAAGCCGTAGCGCGAGGCCTGGTTCTGGATCAACCGCTTGGCGTCCTCGTAACGGCCATGGTTGAGCACCGCGCCGGGTTTCAGTAGATCGCTTTGGGGTACACGGAAGGATTTGAACGAGGCCGCCGGGCCTTCGATGCGCACCGTGACATTGCGCAAATGGATCGGCTCGCCGGGCTCGATGTTCAGTACCAGACGCGGCGTCTTGCCGCCCTTCACGTCGCTGTCGATTTGCGGCTGGTAATAACCCAAGGCCTGGGCGGCCTTGCGCGCCTGTTCTTCAGCGCCGCGACTGAAGCGCAGCAAGGCTTCTTCATCGCGATCGCCGAGGCTACCGATATAGCCCTCTATATTGGCCTTGAGTTCATCGTTGGACGGTTTGATCCGCACATCCAATTCACTTTGCGCCAGCGCCGCGCAGCTGGAGATCAGCATCAGCACGCCACTGGTAAATCTTCCGGAAAACTTCATAGCGCGGATGCTATCACGAGCCTGGGGGCCTGATAGAGCCTGACCTGCCGCGAAAGTTCTACTGTTATGCCGTTGCCGTTTGTAACACCTGCGGGTTGGCATGGAAAAACACGTGTTCAAGAATCGGTCCTACCGCCACTTCGCCGATTTCCTCGTAGCCCTGACGCTTATAGAACTCCAGATAACGAGGATTCCCGGTGTCGAGGATCACACCCTGTGAGTGCTCATCGACCGCGCACCAGTTATGGACCGCTTGCAGCAATTGTTCACCGAAATGCTTGCCCTGGAATTGCGGATGAACCCCCAGTAATGGCAAAACATGCACCGAGTCGGACGGCACGCACGCCATCACGGCGGCGTGGTAATCGAGGTAGCGTCGGGTGCAACGAAAACCGGTGCTGAGCACCATCCGCAGGCGCCAGGCCCAGCTTTCGGTGATGCCCAGGCGGCGTTGCGGCGGTGCGATCAGGGCGATGCCGATCAAACGGTCATTCACCAGCAGGCCGATGGCTGGCAAATCCTGAAGAAAGTGTTGTTTGACCAGTTCGCGCACCGTCGCCCTTACTCGTTGTTCATAACCGGGGCGTTCGGCTTCGAACAGGTAGCCAAACGTCGGTTCGTGCCGGTACGCCTGATACAACAAGGAGCGTGCTTCGCGGGAATAGCCGCTGTCGAGCATGTGAATATCGGCAATGGCGGTCGAGGTTTCGGGCATAACGGTAGATCTCCCCTGGGCGCGGCTCAGAAGGCCGCGCTCTTATTGGTACGAGCCTTTGGGTGGCTTCACAGTTCCCCACACAGGTATAGACCAAGCCAGGATCTTCATCGACCGCGAAGAGACCCGATCTGCCAACACATCTCTGACAGGACACAACGAATCCCCTCACCCCACGCTGGCCCCATTCCTACATGTCAGCTAGCATCGCATTTTTGCTAGGACTGCCGACCATGAAGATCGTCTCCTTCAACATCAACGGGCTGCGCGCTCGCCCGCATCAGCTGGCGGCGCTGATTGAAAAGCATCAACCGGACGTGATCGGCCTGCAGGAAACCAAGGTCCACGACGACCAGTTCCCCCTGGCCGAGGTTCAGGCGCTGGGCTATCACGTTTATTACCACGGGCAAAAGAGTCACTACGGCGTGGCCCTGCTTTCGCGCCAGGAACCGATTGCGTTATACAAAGGTTTCACCACTGACGAAGAGGACGCCCAGCGGCGCTTCATCTGGGGCACGTTCGCCGACGCCAATGGCGTGCCGGTGACCATCATGAACGGCTATTTCCCACAGGGCGAAAGCCGCGACCACCCCACCAAGTTCCCGGCCAAGGAGCGTTTCTACAGCGATTTGCAGCAGTTGCTGGAAAGCCAGTTCAGCAACGATCAGCCGATTGTGGTGATGGGCGATGTGAACATTTCCCCGGAAGACTGCGACATCGGCATCGGCCCGGACAACATGAAGCGCTGGCTGAAAACCGGTAAATGCAGCTTCCTGCCCGAAGAACGCGAATGGATGGCCCGCCTGAAAAACTGGGGCCTGGTGGACAGTTTCCGTCACCTGAACCCGGATGTTGCCGACCGTTTCAGCTGGTTCGACTACCGTAGTCGCGGTTTTGAGGATGAGCCCAAGCGCGGGCTGCGGATTGACTTGATCATGGCGTCCCATGGGTTGTTGCCGCGAGTGAAGGATGCCGGCGTGGATTACGATTTGCGCGCAATGGAAAAACCCTCCGACCACGCGCCGATCTGGCTTGAGTTGAGCTGATCCGGTTTTGCTGATCGTTCCCATGCAGAGCGTGGGAACGATCACTGTCATCGTTCAGAAACCTTACTGACTTATTCTCCCGGCACTTTCCCAGGCTTATAAGGTGCCGGCATGACGCTGCGCGTGTTGTTTCTGTCGATGCTCGCCGCCCTGCTGCCGCTGCCGGTGTCGGCCGGCGATTTGCCGACGCCCGAACGTGGCCCGGTGTTGCGCATCCAGGGCTCCAACACCATTGGCGCGGCATTGGGCCCGGCGCTGGTCGAGGGGTTGATGCGTGAACAGGGCCTGCTCAAGGTTCATCGCGAAGCCCCGGACAAAGCCAACGAACAACGCATCGTCGGCGAAACCGTTCAGGGACGCCGAGTCGAGGTGGAGGTCGCGGCCCACGGTTCCAGCACCGGGTTCAAAGCCCTGAAAATCGCCTCTGCCGATCTCGCGGCCTCCTCGCGCCCGATCAAGGACAGCGAGCGGCTGGATCTCGAACCGCTGGGCGACCTGAAAAGCCCGATTGCCGAGCAAGTCATCGCCATCGACGGGCTGGCAATCATCCTTCATCCGCTCAATCCGCTGAAGCAACTCAACACCCTACAATTGGCGCGAATCTTCAGCGGCGAAGCAAAAACCTGGGAAGAACTCGGCGGCACCGGTGGGACAATTCATCTCTATGCGCGGGATGATCAATCGGGCACCTACGACACGGTCAAGGAACTGGTCCTCAGCCCGCGAGGGAAAACCCTGAGCGGCAATGCGAAACGCTTCGAATCCAGCGAGCAATTGTCCGACGCCGTCAGTCTGGACCCGCAAGCCATCGGTTTCATCGGGTTGCCTTATGTGCGCCAGGCCAAAGCAGTAGCCATTGTCGATGGAGACTCCCAGGCCATGCTGCCGCTCAATAGCCTGATCGCGACGGAAGATTACCCGCTGTCCCGTCGGCTGTTCTTTTACCTGCCGCCGACCGGGAAAAATCCCTGGGCCAAGGCCTTGGTGAAATTTGCCCAAAGCAGCAAAGGCCAGGCGATCGTCGCAGCCAATGGTTTTATCGCGCAGACGGTTCAGGCCATGGCGGTCACGCCGAATGCGTTGATGCCCGAGGGTTATCAGGCACTCAGCCGGCATGCCCAGCGGCTGACGGTGAACTTTCGTTTCGAAGAAGGCAGCGCGACGCTGGACAACAAGGCCCGACAGGACCTGTCGCGGGTGCTCGACTATATAAAGCAGCACGACAAAACCAATCGGCAGGTGACGCTGGTAGGGTTTGGCGACGCCAAGAACGACCCGGCGCGGGCTGACCTGCTATCGAAACTGCGGGCCATGGCGGTACGACGAGAGCTGGTGAAAAGCGGCGTGGTGTTTCGCGAGATTCGCGGCTTCGGCGCCGAGATGCCGGTGGCGACCAACAGCGGGGATGAGGGGCGGATCAAGAATCGGCGGGTTGAGGTTTGGGTGTATTGAATCCAGTGTTGATGGGCTGAATGGGCCGACGCCATCGCGGGCAAGCCTCGCTCCCACAATGTCCGTGTCGTACACAAAATCTGTGAACACCACTGCAACTGTGGGAGCGGGCTTGCCCGCGATGAACGATGATGCGATGCCTGTCAGTGCCCGCTGCGCATCATTTCCTTAGGCACATATTTGCCGATCTCAAATTTGCCGATCGCCGCGCGGTGCACTTCGTCCGGGCCGTCGGCCAGGCGCAGGGTGCGTTGCATGGCGTACATGTAGGCCAGCGGGAAATCGTTGGAAACCCCTGCCCCGCCATGGATCTGGATCGCCCGATCGATCACCCGCAACGCCACGTTCGGCGCGACGACTTTGATCTGCGCGATTTCGCTCTTCGCCACCTTGTTGCCGACGGTGTCCATCATGTACGCCGCTTTCAATGTCAGCAGGCGCGCCATGTCGATCTCCATCCGCGAGTCGGCGATTTTGTCGATGTTACCGCCCAGGCGCGCCAAGGGTTTGCCGAACGCGGTGCGGTTGACCGCACGTTTGCACATCAGCTCCAACGCACGTTCGGCCATGCCGATCGAACGCATGCAGTGGTGAATCCGGCCCGGGCCGAGGCGACCTTGGGCAATTTCGAAGCCGCGTCCTTCGCCCAACAGGACGTTTTCGTACGGCACCCGGACGTTTTCGAACAGCACTTCGGCGTGACCGTGAGGCGCGTCGTCATAACCGAACACCGGCAGCGGACGCACAATCTTCACGCCTGGGGTATCCACCGGCACCAGAATCATCGAGTGCTGCGCATGGCGCGGTGCATCCGGGTTGCTCAGGCCCATGAAGATCAAAATCTTGCAACGCGGATCGCAGGCGCCAGAGGTCCACCATTTTTTGCCGTTGATCACCCATTCGTCACCATCACGCACAGCGCGGGCGGCCATGTTGGTGGCGTCGGACGAAGCCACGTCCGGTTCGGTCATGGCGAACGCCGAGCGGATCTCACCGCGCAACAGCGGTTCGAGCCAGCGTTGCTTCTGTTCCTCATTGGCGTAACGCACCAGCACTTCCATGTTGCCGGTGTCCGGTGCGGAGCAGTTGAACGGTTCAGGGCCCAGCAGCGAGCGGCCCATGATTTCCGCCAATGGCGCATATTCGAGGTTGGTCAGGCCGGCGCCGAGTTCGGATTCAGGCAGAAACAAATTCCACAGGCCTTCAGCTTTGGCCTTGAGTTTGAGTTCTTCCATGATCGCTGTCGGCTGCCAGCGATCGCCCTCGGCGACCTGGCGTTCGAACACCGCTTCAGCGGGATAAACGTAGGTGTCCATGAACGCGGTCACGCGCTCACGCAGTTCTTGCACTTTGGGCGAATAAGCGAAATCCATGGGCAGCTACCTTCTAAAGGGAGGTTGTTCAGGTCATGCAATCGATGCTAGAACAGCGTTGATAATTTACCTAGCCTATTCTCGGCGTGTATTAACATTCATCACCGATATATGATCGACTGATCGAGCCACCTTCCTATAACAAGAGCAGAGAGCGCAGCGCAATGAATCTGAGCAAGGTCGACCTCAACCTTTTCATCGTCTTCGACGCGATCTACACCGAAGCCAACCTGACTCGCGCCGGGCAGATTGTCGGCATTACTCAACCAGCGGTCTCGAACGCTCTGGCTCGCCTGCGCGAGACCTTCAACGATCCGCTTTTCGTGCGCACCGCCCAAGGCATGGTGCCCACGCCGATGGCGCAGAACATCATCGGCCCCGTGCGCAACGCCCTCTCCTTGCTGCGGGTGTCGGTGCAGGAAAGCCGCATTTTCAACCCGTTGCAGGCGGTCAAGACCTACCGCATCAGCATGACCGACCTTACTGAAGCGGTGATCCTGCCGCCGCTGTTCCAGCGCCTGCGACGCCTGGCGCCGACGGTGATCATCGAAAGTTTCCTGTCCAAACGTCGCGAGACCACCAAGGAATTGGCCGCCGGTCGTCTCGATTTCGCGGTGGATGCGCCACTCAATACCGATCCGCAAGTGCGTCACGTCAAGTTGATGGAGGACCGTTACGTGTGCGCCATGCGCAAGGGCCATCCGTTGGCGGGCAAAGAGAAATTCACCCTCGACGATTATCTGTCCCTGACCCACATCCATATCTCCAGCCGGCGCAGCGGTCTGGGTTATGTCGATCTGGCCCTGGGCAAAATGGGCATCCAGCGCAAAATCGCCCTGCGCTCCCAGCATTACCTGATGGCGTCCCAGGTGTTGCAGCAGACCGACATGGTCATGACCGTGCCGGAACGCTTCGCTCGCCGACATGACTTGTACTCGGTGAACCTCCCGGTTAAAGAAGTTCCGCCGGTGGAAACTCATCTTTACTGGCACGAAAGCACTGACCAGGACCCAGCCAACCGCTGGATGCGCGAGCAGATGATCGAGTTGTGCCAACAGGTTACGGCGCATGAGAAGAAGCTGGATAAGGTGTAGGACGTTAATCCGTGTCATTGTTCTTCGCGGGCAAGCCCGCGAAGAGGCCGGTGATACCAACGAAGATCCATGCCCCTTGACGTAAACGTCAACCTGCCATTAGCTTAGCGCCATGACCTTTTTCGAGCGCTTCCATGAGCAGCCAGACCTATAGCATTTCCGACCTCGCCCGCGAGCTCGACATCACTACCCGAGCTATTCGCTTTTATGAAGAGCAAGGCCTGCTCAGCCCCGAGCGTCGTGGTCAGGAACGCATTTATTCGCCCCGCGACAAGGTCAGCCTGAAGCTGATCCTGCGAGGCAAGCGCATTGGTTTTTCCCTGGCCGAATGCCGCGAGCTGATCGAGCTCTACGACCCCTCCAGCGGTAACACCAAGCAACTGCATAGTATGCTGGCGAAAATCGCCGAGCGTCGGGAACAACTCGAACAGCAACTGCTGGACATCGAACAGATGAAACTGGAACTCGACACGGCCGAAGAGCGCTGTACTCAGGCGCTGGAGCTGACGATCAAGAGCCAGCAAGCGGTCCGGTAGATCTACACAGTTCCCTGTGGGAGCGGCGGTGCGGCGATCCGCCTTGCCCGCGATGAGGGCATGACATTCAACATTGATGCTGACTGACACACCGCCATCGCGGGCAAGCCCGCTCCCACAGGGTTTTCCCAGCATTCAGACAACAGGTCAATTCCCATGTCCCTACCCACCCACGTACGCCTGGTCGAAGTCGGCCCCCGCGACGGTCTGCAAAACGAAGCCCAGCCCATCAGCGTTGCGGACAAGGTGCATCTGGTTGACGCGCTGACCGCCGCAGGCCTGGGCTATATAGAAGTCGGCAGTTTCGTCTCGCCCAAATGGGTGCCGCAAATGGCCGGTTCCGCCGAGGTCTTCGCGCAGATCAAGCGCAAGCCGGGCGTAACCTATGGCGCCCTCGCCCCCAACCTGCGGGGCTTTGAAGATGCCATCGCCGCCGGGGTCAAGGAAGTCGCCGTGTTCGCCGCAGCGTCCGAATCGTTTTCCCAGCGCAACATCAATTGCTCGATCAGCGAGAGCCTGGAGCGCTTCGTGCCGATCATGGACGCCGCCAAGCAACACAGGGTCAGCGTGCGCGGTTACGTGTCCTGCGTGCTGGGTTGCCCTTATGAAGGTGACATCGCACCGGAACAAGTCGCCCGGGTTGCTCGTGAGCTCTATGCCATGGGCTGCTACGAGGTTTCGTTGGGAGACACCATCGGCACCGGCACCGCCGGCGCGACACGCAGGATGTTCGACGTGGTGTCGGCCGATGTGCCACGCGAAAAACTGGCCGGGCACTTTCACGATACCTATGGCCAGGCCATGGCCAACATCTACGCCAGCCTGCTGGAAGGCATCGCGGTGTTCGACAGCTCCATCGCCGGCCTCGGCGGCTGCCCCTACGCCAAGGGCGCCAGCGGTAATGTCGCGACCGAAGACGTGGTTTACCTGCTCAACGGCCTGGGTATCGAGACCGGAATCGACCTGGATGCCTTGATTCGGGCCGGCCAACAGATTTGCACGGTGCTGGGGCGCCCTACCGGTTCGCGTGTGGCCAAGGCTCGCAGCGCACAGTGACAGTGTGGATGTGTCCGGGTGTTACCGCGTGTGCAGAAACGTGGGCGGAAGCGAGTAACACGGAAACAAATTGTCGGGTTTGGGTCGGATGAAAAATCCTGTGAAAAACTCAAAGCATTGAATTTAAAGGGTTTTCAAAAGTTGGCACGGCTTCTGCTATCTCTATGGCATAACAAGAATAAAAACTGCAAACCAATAAAAATAAGACGTAACGACTCTGACATAACAAGAACAACACGGCAGAGACGCAGCTAACAGATTTTTTTGGAGAGGATGTGCTTTTCAGGGTGCTTTTCGAAGTAACCCGCAACCGGGCAGAGAACAATAAAACTACCTTCAGGTAGCTCCCGAACTGGTTGGATCGCTTAGCGAAAAAGTAGATCAGCGCTCAAAAAAATACGTTTGCTCTTGATCCCGGATGGGGATCGACAAAAACAGCGGTAAAGGGCCACGGTTGCCAAAAACAACAACAGACCGCCCCTCAATAATAAAAAAAGAGCACGTGCGACAAAATTAAAGGGGAGCTTCGGCTCCCCTTTGTGCTTTCTCGTGTTTGCCATTTCCACTGCGCCCCCCCTGTGGGAGCGAGCCTGCTCGCGATAGCGGTGGTTCAGTCGACATCTATATCGGATGTGCTGCCGTCATCGCGAGCAGGCTCGCTCCCACAAGGAATTGTGGTCAGGCGTGATGACCTCGCAGCTCCTCGATGCTGATCTCGCGCATCCGAAACTTCTGGATCTTGCCGGTCACGGTCATCGGAAACTCCTCGACGAACTTGAAATAACGCGGCGTCTTGAAGTGCGCGATGCGCTCCTTGCACCAGGCTTGCAGCTCCTGTTCGGTGGCGCTGTGGCCGGGGTGGAATTTGATCCAGGCAACGATCTCTTCGCCATAACGGGAGCAAGGAATGCCGATCACCTGCACATCAGCTACCGCCGGATGGGTGAAGAAGAACTCTTCCAGCTCCCTAGGGTAAACATTCTCACCGCCGCGAATGATCATGTCCTTGTTACGCCCGGCGATGCACACGTAGCCTTCGTCGTTCATGCTCGCCAGATCGCCGGTGTGCATCCAGCCCGCCTCATCGATAGCCTCGTCGGTGCCTTGCGGGTTATTCCAGTAGCCGAGCATCACGCTGTAACCCCGAGTACACAGCTCGCCGATGGTGCCGCGTGGCACCAGGTTGCCCGCCTCGTCGATGATTTTGCTTTCCAGTTGCGGCTGGGTGCGGCCAACGGTGGTGACGCGCAATTCCAGCTCGTCTGACGGACCTGTCTGTAACGACACAGGGCTGGTTTCCGTCATGCCGTAGGCAATTTGCACTTCGCTCATGTGCATTTCATTGATAACCCGGCGCATCACCTCGATCGGGCAGGTCGCCCCGGCCATGATCCCGGTGCGCAGGCTCGACAAATCAAACTCGGCGCGCTTGGGCTGATCGAGCATGGCGATGAACATGGTCGGCACGCCGTAAAGCGCGGTGGCTTTTTCTTCGGCGACGGTGCTCAGCGTCAGCAACGGATCGAAGGCGTCGTTGGGGTAAATCATGGTGCTGGCGTGGGTGACGCAGCCGAGGTTGCCCATGACCATGCCGAAGCAGTGATACAGCGGCACCGGAATCACCAGCCGATCATTGGCTGTCAGCCCGAGGCTTTCGCCGACCATGTAACCGTTGTTGAGAATGTTGTAATGGCTGAGGGTCGCGCCCTTGGGAAAACCCGTGGTGCCGGAGGTGTACTGGATGTTTACCGCTTGATCGAAATGCAGACTGCCCTGACGTTCGCGCAATTGCTCGATCGACACGCTGGCCGCCAGATCGGTCAGCTGCGACCACGGCAGGAAACCCGATGGCGGCTGCGCATCCAGGCTGATCACTCCACGCAGTTCCGGCAGACGTTCGCTCTGCAACCGGCCGATGGATTGTTCCGCCAATTCCGGTACCAGCCCTTGCAGCATGCCGTGATAGTCGGAGGTCTTGAAAGCCCCGGCACAGACCAGCCACTGGCACCCGGACTGCTTCAACACGTATTCGAGTTCGGAGCTGCGGTAAGCCGGGTTGATGTTGACCAGAATCACGCCGATTTTCGCGCTGGCGAACTGGCTGATGCACCACTGGGCACAATTCGGCGCCCAGATGCCGAGCCGGTCACCGGTCTGCAAGCCCAGCGCCAACAACGCTTTGGCGTGCAGGTCGACGGCTTCTGCCAACTGCTGCCAGGTGTAACGCAGCTGTTGATGTCGCACCACCAGTGCCTCGCCGTCCGGGTATCGCGCGACGGTGTCGTCGAACTTCTGCCCGATGGTCATCGCCAGCAAGGCTTTGTCCTGGGAACCACGGGTGTAGCTGCGCTGCGGGTTTGCACTGGGTTGATCCATGACGACCCCTATTGTCTTTATTAGTGGGTGTTGGAACGGAGCTACGGCAGCTCCGACCATTCAGAACTGGCTCTACTCTCGCTCAAGTTGACGTTAACGTAAAGGGTGATTGACAGCCATTCATCACAGGCTTACGTTGACGTAAAGGTGAGAGCTGAAACACTGCCCTCCCCACCCTACAAAAAAGCCAAAAGGTGTCCCATGAGCTACCCATCCCTGAACTTTGCCCTCGGTGAAACCATCGACATGCTGCGCGATCAGGTTCAGTCCTTCGTCGCCAAAGAGATCGCCCCGCGCGCCGCTCAGATCGACATCGACAACCTGTTCCCGGCCGACCTGTGGCGCAAATTCGGCGACATGGGCCTGCTCGGCATTACCGTGCCGGAAGAGTACGGCGGCGCGGGTCTGGGTTATCTCGCGCACGTGGTGGCGATGGAAGAAATCAGCCGCGGTTCGGCCTCGGTCGCCCTGTCTTACGGCGCTCACTCCAACCTCTGCGTCAACCAGATCAACCGCAACGGCACTCACGAACAGAAAAGCAAATACCTGCCGAAGCTGATCAGCGGCGAGCATATCGGTGCGCTGGCCATGAGCGAGCCGAATGCCGGTTCCGATGTGGTCTCGATGAAACTGCGCGCCGACAAACGCGGCGACCACTACGTACTCAACGGCAGCAAAACCTGGATCACCAACGGCCCCGACGCCAACACCTACGTGATCTACGCCAAGACCGACCTGGAAAAAGGCCCGCACGGCATCACTGCTTTCATCGTCGAGCGTGACTCCAAAGGCTTCAGCCGCAGCAATAAGTTCGACAAGCTCGGCATGCGCGGTTCGAACACCTGTGAGCTGTTTTTCGATGACGTCGAAGTGCCGGAAGAAAACATCCTCGGCGTGCTCAACGGCGGCGTGAAAGTGCTGATGAGCGGCCTCGACTACGAGCGCGTTGTGCTCTCGGGCGGCCCGACGGGGATCATGCAAGCCTGTATGGACCTGATCGTTCCGTACATCCACGACCGCAAACAATTCGGCCAGAGCATCGGCGAATTCCAGCTGATCCAGGGCAAAGTCGCCGACATGTACACCCAACTCAATGCCAGCCGTGCCTACCTTTACGCGGTGGCCCAGGCCTGCGAGCGCGGCGAAACCGCGCGCAAGGACGCCGCCGGAGTCATCCTCTACAGCGCCGAATGCGCGACCCGAATGGCCCTCGACGCGATCCAGATTCTCGGTGGCAACGGCTACATCAACGAATTCCCGGCCGGTCGTCTGCTGCGTGACGCCAAGCTGTATGAAATCGGCGCTGGCACCAGTGAGATCCGTCGCATGCTCATCGGTCGCGAACTGTTCAACGAAACCCGCTAAACGGAGCTGCACATGGCTATCCTGCATACCCAGCTCAATCCCCGTTCGGCGGAGTTCGCGGCCAACAGCGCGGCGATGCTCAAACAGGTCGACGCCCTGCACACCCTGCTCGCGCAAGTGCAGCAAGGTGGCGGCCCGAAGGCTCAAGAACGCCACACCTCGCGGGGCAAATTGCTGCCCCGTGAACGGATCAATCGCCTGCTCGATCCCGGCTCGCCATTTCTCGAGATCAGCCAACTGGCCGCCTACGCGGTCTACGGCGAAGACGTTCCCGCCGCTGGGGTGATTGCCGGTATCGGTCGGGTGGAAGGCGTCGAATGCATGATCGTCGCCAACGATGCCACCGTTAAAGGCGGCTCGTACTACCCGCTGACCGTGAAAAAACACCTGCGCGCGCAAACCATCGCCCAGCAGAATCGCCTGCCCTGCATCTATCTGGTGGACTCCGGCGGCGCCAACCTGCCGCGTCAGGATGAAGTGTTCCCGGACCGCGAACACTTCGGGCGGATCTTCTTCAACCAGGCCAACATGAGCGCCATGGGCATTCCGCAGATTGCGGTGGTCATGGGCTCGTGCACCGCCGGGGGCGCTTACGTGCCAGCGATGGCCGACGAGGCGATCATGGTCCGTCAGCAGGCAACGATTTTCCTCGCCGGCCCACCGCTGGTGAAAGCCGCAACGGGTGAAGTGGTCAGCGCCGAAGACCTCGGCGGGGCCGATGTGCACTGCAAGATTTCCGGCGTCGCCGACCATTACGCCGAAAGCGATGAACACGCCCTCGCATTGGCCCGGCGCAGCGTCGCCAACCTCAACTGGCGCAAGCTCGGTGAACTGCAACAACGTACGCCGATCGCGCCGCTGTACAGCAGCGAGGAGTTGTACGGCGTGGTGTCGGCGGACGCCAAGCAACCGTTCGACGTGCGTGAAGTGATCGCGCGGCTGGTGGACGGTTCGGTGTTCGATGAGTTCAAGGCATTGTTCGGCACGACATTGGTGTGCGGCTTTGCACATCTGCACGGTTACCCGATCGCGATCCTCGCCAACAACGGCATCCTCTTCGCCGAAGCCGCGCAGAAAGGCGCGCACTTCATCGAACTGGCCTGCCAGCGCGGCATTCCGTTGCTATTTCTGCAAAACATCACCGGTTTCATGGTCGGCCAGAAATACGAAGCCGGCGGCATCGCCAAGCACGGCGCGAAACTGGTGACCGCCGTGGCCTGCGCCAAGGTGCCGAAATTCACCGTGATCATCGGTGGCAGCTTCGGCGCCGGTAACTACGGCATGTGCGGTCGGGCTTACGACCCACGCTTCCTGTGGATGTGGCCGAACGCACGGATCGGCGTAATGGGGGCCGAACAGGCGGCAGGCGTGCTGGTGCAGGTCAAGCGTGAGCAAGCCGAGCGTGGTGGTCATGGTTTCAGCGCCGAGCAGGAAGCCGAGATCAAGCAACCGATCCTCGATCAATATGAAGAACAGGGGCATCCCTATTATTCCAGCGCTCGACTGTGGGACGACGGTGTCATCGACCCGGCGCAGACCCGCGATGTGTTGGCCCTGGCCTTGTCGGCGTCGCTGAACGCGCCAATCGAACCGAGCCGCTTCGGCGTGTTCCGGATGTGATCTGGAGAAAACCATGAGCGACTTCAACACCCTCGAACTGCTGACTGACCCGCGTGGTTTCGCCACCCTGTGGCTCAGCCGTGAAGAAAAGAACAACGCCTTCAACGCCGAAATGATCCGCGAACTGATCCTCGCGCTGGACAAAGTGTCGAGCGATGCCAGCCTGCGTTTTCTGCTGATCCGTGGGCGCGGCAAGCATTTCAGCGCTGGCGCCGATCTGGCCTGGATGCAGCAATCGGCCGAACTCGATTACCACACCAACCTTGATGACGCCCGGGAACTGGCGGAATTGATGTACAACCTCGCCAAGCTGAAAATCCCGACCGTGGCAGTGGTGCAAGGCGCGGCCTATGGCGGCGCGCTGGGCCTGATCAGTTGCTGCGACATGGCCATCGGCGCCGATGACGCGCAGTTCTGTCTGTCGGAAGTGCGCATCGGCCTGGCGCCGGCGGTCATCAGCCCGTTCGTGGTGCAAGCCATCGGCGAGCGCGCGGCACGGCGCTATGCCTTGACCGCCGAACGTTTCGGCGGGCAACGGGCTCGGGAAATCGGCTTGCTGTCGGAGAGCTACCCGATGGCTGAGCTGGAACACAAAGTCGATCAGTGGATCGACAATCTGCTGCTCAACAGCCCGGCGGCCATGCGCGCCAGCAAGGATTTGCTGCGCGAAGTCGGCCACGGTGCGCTGACGCCGGCGCTGCGGCGCTACACCGAGAACGCCATCGCCCGAATCCGCGTCAGCCCCGAAGGCCAGGAAGGCCTGCGTGCCTTCCTGCAAAAACGTCCGCCGAACTGGCAAGCCGAAACCACCCTCAAGGAGCCGCGTTGATGAGCGCACCTGTTCTCACCACCCTGTTGGTGGCCAACCGTGGTGAAATCGCGTGCCGAGTGATGCGCACCGCCAAGGCCTTGGGCCTGACCACCGTGGCCGTGCACAGCGCCATTGATCGTGACGCCCGGCACAGCCGCGAAGCGGATATACGCGTTGACCTGGGCGGCAGCAAAGCCGCCGACAGTTACCTGCAAATCGACAAACTGATCGCTGCCGCGAAAGCCAGCGGCGCACAGGCGATTCATCCCGGTTATGGCTTTCTCTCGGAAAACGCCGGGTTCGCCCGCGCAATCGAAGCGGCCGGTCTGATCTTCCTCGGTCCACCCGCCTCGGCCATTGACGCCATGGGCAGCAAGTCCGCGGCCAAAGCCTTGATGGAAACCGCCGGCGTGCCGCTGGTGCCCGGCTATCACGGCGAAGCCCAGGACTTCGACACCTTCCGCGACGCCTGCGAACGCATCGGTTACCCGGTGCTGCTCAAGGCTACGGCGGGCGGCGGTGGCAAAGGCATGAAAGTGGTCGAGGACGTCAGCCAGCTGGCCGAAGCCCTGGCTTCGGCGCAACGTGAAGCGCAGTCGTCATTCGGCGACTCGCGGATGTTGGTGGAGAAGTATCTGCTCAAGCCACGCCACGTGGAAATCCAGGTATTCGCCGACCAGCAGGGCAACTGCCTGTACCTCAACGAACGTGATTGCTCGATTCAGCGTCGGCATCAGAAAGTCGTCGAAGAAGCACCGGCTCCGGGTCTGAGCCCGGAACTGCGTCGCGCGATGGGCGAAGCTGCTGTGCGCTCGGCACAGGCCATCGGTTACGTCGGTGCCGGCACCGTGGAGTTTTTGCTGGATGCGCGCGGTGAGTTCTTCTTCATGGAGATGAACACGCGTTTGCAAGTTGAACACCCGGTAACCGAAGCGATCACCGGCCTTGATCTGGTGGCCTGGCAGATTCGCGTGGCCCGCGGTGAAGCGCTGCCAATAACGCAAGACCAGGTGCCGCTGATTGGCCATGCGATTGAAGTGCGACTGTATGCCGAAGACCCGGGCAATGATTTTCTGCCGGCCACCGGGCGTCTGGCGTTGTACCGCGAATCCGCCGAAGGGCCGGGGCGTCGCGTGGACAGTGGCGTTGAAGAAGGCGACGAGATTTCGCCCTTCTACGACCCGATGCTCGGCAAGCTGATTGCTTGGGGCGAAGACCGTGAACAGGCGCGGCTGCGGTTGCTGAGCATGCTTGATGAGTTTGCCATTGGCGGACTGAAGACCAACATCAACTTCCTGCGCCGAATCATCGGCCACCCGGCGTTTACCGCGGCCGAATTGGATACCGGGTTCATTCCGCGTTATCAGGAACAACTGCTGCCAGCACCTTCAGACCTCAGCGATGAATTCTGGCAAGCGGCCGCGCAGGCATTTGCCAAGAGCCAACCGAGCACGACCCGCGCTGATGACCTGAGTTCGCCTTGGGGTATCGGCAACGGATTCCGTGCCGGATTGCCGACAGAAATCACCCTGCATTTGAGTTGCGAAGGGCAAGACCGGGCGCTGACCCTGGGCGATACCAATGCTCATACCGCCCAGCTCAAGGGTGAATACCTGCTGACCGAACACAACGGTTTGCGCCGCCAGCACCGGGCCATCCGTCGTGGCGATACGCTGTATCTGCAATGGGACGGCGAGTTGCGCCGCATCGAATCGTATGACCCGATCAGCGCCGTCGAAGCCAGTCACAGCCATCACGGCGGACTCACCGCGCCCATGAACGGCAGCATCGTGCGAGTGCTGGTGGAGGCCGGGCAAACGGTCGAAGCCGGGGCGCAATTGGTGGTGCTGGAAGCGATGAAAATGGAGCACAGCATTCGCGCACCCCACGCCGGAGTGATCAAGGCGCTGTATTGCCAGGAAGGCGAAATGGTCAGCGAAGGCAGTGCGTTAGTGGAATTGGAACTCGCGTGAAATGAAGATCGGTCCTACGCGTTGCGAGGACCGATCTGATTAGAATTTGGCAGTCGCCTGAACCACTACGCCGATGATTCGGCATTCTTCGGTGTAAAGGGCTTTCGGATAGGTCGGATTGAGCGGGACCAGATAACGCTGCCCGCCCTCTTCGATCAGTTTGCGAAAAACCGCCTCGGCGCTGCCGGGCCATTGGGCGATCACCAGTTTGCCAGGCTCCGGCACGATGGCCGGGTCCACCAGAATCAACATGTCCGCGGCAATGCTCACACCCGTGGGTGCGGTCATCGCATCACCGACCACTACCAGCCAGAATGCTGCGCCTTGGGCGTGGTAATCGGACAGCTCGAAGCGCGGCTTGCTGGCAGTCGATGAAGCGCCGTAAGTTGATAGTTCTCCGTCGCGTACCTCCCCGGTTTCCCGCCAGTCACTGACCGGGTAGCGAAAGTACGGGTTGTACTTTTGCGTCAGAGGGATCTCTTCATCCTGTGAGATCTGCGGTTCCCTGATCACCATCGCGACTTCCAGATAATCCATCCCCAGCGCCTGCAAGACACGGTTCATCTCTTGGATGCCGGGCTGACGACGTTTATTCAGCCAATGGCCGACGCCGCCCTGGGACATTCCGATGCGCTCGGCGAGTATCTCTTGAGTGACTTTGAGTTCACTCATTTTGGCCTTGACCAATTCAATCCATTTATCCATGTGCGGCACGATACGTGGGGTACTCCGACCAACAAAACACAAATTGTAGTATTTAAATTCAAGACACAAATACAGTACGTACTAAGCTGGGCTCACGGATTTGAATCTATCACGGAGCTTGCCATCGTCATGACCATCCCCAGCATTACCCTGCCCGACACCCAATTCGACACTACGCTCAACTCGCCAAAAGGCTCTGCCGCCGCGCAGCGGGCGCTGGACTACTACTTGAAACCAGCTGTGTCAGAAGAGGCCAGCGAAGAACGTTTCTTCGATGTGAACCGTAACATCAGCAGCGAAGAGGCACTGGTCCATGCTTCGGATCTGTTGCGCTGTGCCGCCGCCACCGCGCATGAATCCGCCAACCAGCTGCAGGGTGCAAGCCGGGATCTGGCGTTTTCGACGGTGCACATGATCGACATGGCCAAGGCGATGGTCGACCGCTCCCTGGAGGGCAATCAGAACGTTTGAGGAGGAAGCGCTTTGGAGGAGGACAGGAAAAGTTTTCCAATCGCACAGATAAAAACATTTGACTTGCAAATGATAATGATTATTATTGCATCAACTGGTCGCGAGATCAGTCGATGGCCCAAGGGACCTTAGGTCGGTCTCCTGGACTATCTCCTCATCAGGCTAATCACGGTTTTTGACCCGGCTTTTGCCGGGTCTTTTTTTTGCCAGTTATTCTGGCTTTGGCTTCAGGCTAATGAAGTCTGTGGGTACTGCAAATTCGATTGGCGCGGATGATATCAAATGAATACCTGTTGGCAAGAGAGGCCCGGTAGCATTGGGCCAAACTAACGCAAAATAGCACTTGAGAATCACTCGCGCAGTCTCTAAGCTGCGTCGGCGTCAAGGAGGACGCCCCCCTTTTCACCCTCGCAATTTCCCCCGGTTTCTCCCTTCCTTACGTGTAAAGTAGCAGCCATAAAAATCATATTCAGGAATTGATTATGGCCGTGGCTAGATCTTCTTTCGACATCAACGCGAACTTCGACAGTGGCAACATTGAAGTGCTGGACATCAGCAATCCTTTGCAAGCGCTGCTGGCGATCAAGCCAGACACTCGCAGCCAGCATTTCCAGTGGTTCCACTTCAAGGCCAGCGGTCTGCACGTTGGAGAGGAGCATTGGTTTCGCCTGAACAACGCCAGCAAATCTTCGTATAACAAAGCCTGGGATGGCTATCAGGCGGTGGCCTCCTATGACCACGTCAACTGGTTCCGGGTGCCGACTATTTTCGAAGGTGACTGCCTGCGTTTCAGCCTCGAAGCCACTGCCACCCACGCCTGGTTCGCCTATTTCGAACCTTACAGCCGTGGCCGCCATGACTGGCTGATCGAACAGGCCTTGACTAAGGCCGGCACCGAGCTGCTGGCCACCGGCAAGAGCGTTGAAGGTCGCGACATCCAGTTGTTGCGCAAAGGTACCGGTGCCGAAGGCCAGCGCAAGGTCTGGATCATCGCCCAGCAACACCCCGGCGAACACATGGCCGAATGGTTCATGGAAGGCGTGATCGAACGCCTCGAAAAACACGACGACCCAGTGCTGAAAAAACTCCTGGCCAGTGCCGACCTGTACCTGGTGCCAAACATGAACCCGGATGGCGCCTGTCACGGTCATTTGCGCACCAACGCCATGGGTCAGGACCTGAACCGCGCGTGGCAGAGCGCCAGCCAGGAGATCAGCCCGGAAGTGCTGTTCGTTCAGCAGCAGATGGAAAAGTATGGTGTCGACCTGTTCCTCGACATCCATGGCGACGAAGAAATCCCCTACGTGTTCACCGCCGGTTGCGAAGGTAACCCGGGCTATACGTCGCGGATCGAAAAACTCGAAGAACATTTCCGCAGTCATTTGAAACATCAGACCAAAGATTTCCAGACCAAACACGGCTACACCCGCGACGAGCCTGGCAAAGCCAACATGACCCTGGCCTGCAACAGCGTCGGTCAGAAGTTCGACTGCCTGTCGCTGACCCTGGAAATGCCCTTCAAAGACCACAACGACGCACCGAACCCGCTGACCGGCTGGTCCGGCAAACGCTCGAAGCAGTTGGGCAAGGACGTGCTGACAACCATCGCCGACATGGTCGATGCTCTACGTTGATTATTCAAAATCAAAAGATCGCAGCCTTCGGCAGCTCCTACAGATGTTCACAAAACCCCGAAGGCTGCGATCTTTTTACTCAGCCGGGAGCCGCACACAATCTTCCGGCCCCAACAAGCGCCCATCCTCGGCACGCAATTCCAGAGCCCGCACCGGTCGACCATTCTCACGATCGACAACCCGCGAATGCGCCTCCCCCGCCTCATAGAAAAACGCCTCCCCCCACTGCCGTAACCCGATGATTAACGGGAACAGGCCCTTGCCCTTCTCCGTCAGTACGTATTCCTGATACGCGCTGCCGTCCGACGCTGGCACCAGATCGAAAATCCCGTGAGCCACCAATGTGCGCAGGCGTGCCGAGAGAATGTTTTTGGCCATGCCCAGATTGCGCTGGAACTCGCCGAATCGCCGCAGGCCATCGAACGCATCGCGCACGATCAATAACGACCACCAATCACCAATCGCGTCCAGTGAACGGGCGACCGGGCATTCTGCGCCTTCCATGCTTGTACGTTTAACCATGACCGCGTCCGCCGGCAACAAATGTGGTTGCAATATAAAACCAGACTCCCTACCGTACAACTGGTTTTATTTTGAAACCACAAAAGGAAGCCTGTGATGAAACCTGACCATCCGTTAAGCGGCGCAGTGGTGCTGCTGTTTGCCGTTGCCTGCGGCCTGGCCGTCGGCAATGTGTATTACGCACAACCGCTGCTCGATGCCATGGCTGAAGCCTTCGCCATGGATCCGGCAACCATCGGTATCGTCGTCACCCTTACCCAGATCGGTTATGGCGTGGGTCTGTTGTTGCTGGTTCCGCTAGGGGATCTGCTCAACCGTCGCTGGCTGATCGTCACGCAAACCCTGCTGTCAGCACTGGCCTTATTGATGATCGCATTAGCGTCGAACAGCACCTGGCTATTGCTCGGCATGGCACTGACCGGGTTACTGGCGGTCGTGACGCAAGTCCTGGTGGCCTACGCCGCAACCCTGGCCATCCCGGCGCAACGTGGACGTGTGGTGGGCGTGATTACCAGCGGCATTGTCGTCGGCATTCTGTTGGCACGAACGGTGGCGGGCGGCATGGCTGATCTGGCCGGTTGGCGTTCGATTTATCTGTTGTCCGCCGGATTGACTCTGCTGATGGCACTGCTGTTGTTTCGTGTGCTGCCAAAGCACGAAGAGGCGCGACCGGATAGCGCTTACGGTGCGTTGATCGGCTCGGTATTCACATTGTTCAAGGAAGAACCGGTATTGCGTCAACGGGCCATGCTCGCCCTGCTGACCTTCGCCAGCGCCATGGTGCTGTGGACACCCTTGGTATTGCCGCTGAGTGCCCCGCCGCTTGCACTTTCCCACACCGAAATCGGACTGTTCGGCCTGGCCGGAGCCGCCGGTGCGCTGGCCGCCGCTCGCGCCGGGCATCTGGCCGATCGCGGTCTGGGGCAATGGACCAGTGGACTGTCATTGCTGCTGATGCTCGCCTCATGGCTGCCCATCGCACTCACTCAATCCTCTTTATGGGCGCTGCTGCTCGGGGTGATTACGCTGGATCTGGGTTTGCAAGCCGTTCATGTCACCAGCCAGAGCATGATCTATAGCGTGCGCCCCGAAGCGCAAAGCCGACTCACCGCCGGCTACATGCTGTTCTATTCGATCGGCAGCGCCTTGGGTTCGATCGGTTCGACGGCGATGTATGCCTGGGCGGGATGGATCGGCGTGTGCTTGTTGGGAGCGGGGATCAATACCGTGGCGTTTATCTATTGGTGGCTGACGTTGGCCACGAAGGACCAACCTGTGGAAGCAACTTCACGCTGACGCGTAGGAGCTGCCGCAGGCTGCGATCTTTTGATCTAGGGGACACCTTCGATTTTCAAGATCAAAAGATCGCAGCCTGCGGCAGCTCCTACATTGACCGCGTACATCCGCAGAATTTACCTGCGGCAGCTGGGATCACCCTCGATCTTTGCCCCGCAACATGCTGTTCAGCACATCATCACGACGTACCCAGCCGTGAAACAACGCCGCCGCCAAATGCAGCAGTACGGTCAGAAACAACAGATACGCCAAATACCCATGCGCCTTGCGCAGGAACGCAAACACCTGCGCATTCGCCGGCAGAATCGACGGCAATTGCAACGAGCTACTGAGCATCACCGGATCGCCGGCCGCCGAAATCATCGCCCAGCCCAACAGCGGCAAAATCAGCATCAAGGCGTACAGCAAAAAATGCGAAGCCTTGGCCGCGAATGCTTGCCAACTCGGCAGATCCGCCGGCAGTGGTGGTTGCCGGGTCGAAAAACGCACGGCCAGGCGCACGATCACCAGCAACAGAATCGCAACGCCCAAAGGTTTGTGCAGATGGATCAGCCACTGATGGCGCTCGGACACCGAGGCCGCCATGCCCGCGCCGATAAACAGCATCGAGATGATCATCAGCGCCATCAGCCAGTGCAGCAGCCGCGCCAATGGCGCGAAATGGTTCGGTTGAGCACTCATTGTTGAGACTCCTGTTTGGCGTTGGGCAACTGCTTCACTTCGCTGGTTCGGCGCAGGTAGGAACGGGCGTAACCGGCTGAGCGAGCGGCGAGCAATGGGTCGTCGGAACCTTCGATACCGCTGGGCAATACCAGTGGGTCGTAGTTGATGTCACGACACTCGCCATTGAGTTGCGGCTGGGTGCTTTCAAGCACCAGCGTGCCGGCGTTCAGCACTTTTCGGCCGTCGGGCCAGGCCTTGCTCGCGTCGTTGACCGGGTCCCCGGGGTTCGCCAGGGTGATGTTCAACTGCCAACGCAGCGGGCCGGCGGACAAGCGCTGTACCAGATCTTTCTCGAGAAAATCGCCACCCTCGGGGGCCGTTGCACCTGCCGCGTCCTGAGCCACTGGCGTCATGCTCCAACGCACCGCCTGCCGTTGCCCGGCCGCGTTCACCAGGTAAAACGCGTTGACGCTGTTATAGGTTTCCGTCGCGTAACTGGCTGACGGTTTGGCGGTTTTGATCCAGGCCAGAAATGGCGCGGCTTCCGGATGAGAACCGAAGAACGCTGGCACAGCCGCCGGGTTCGGTTTGCCGGTAGCCGGATCCGGTGACTGTGCTTGTTGCAACTGATAGAACGCCTCGGGCGTGCCCACCGGGAACACTGGCATACTGTTCATCCCGGTGCGCCACTGCTGACCATTGGCCTGGGTGAAACGCAACGCCAGGCTGCGGATCGGCACGCTATTGTCCGGCGCGTAAGGATTGCCCGCAGGCAGCGCGAAACGCCCGACCACCGGGGTCCGCGCTTCGCTGAACACTTGGGCGCTGGAATACTCGCGCGCCTGGCTGCTGCTCTCGAAATGCCCGATCACGCACACGCCTTTGGCGTGGTTACGACGGAATCCCGGGTGCACGCCGTTGTTTTTCTCCAATACATTGACCAAGTCTTTCGGCGTCAGACGCTGTGGGTCGAGTGTGCCGTTGACGTAGGCAAAAGCCCCGGCCAGCGCGGCGACCACCACGGCAATGCCGGTCAGGCGCAACGTCAGGCTCGCGGCACTCAGCGGTGGCCGGCCAGGCCCCGTGGGTGGTGATGAGCGATCTACCATGAATGACTCCAGGGCCATCGGCCACAAGTGAGAAGAATCAGGCAGACGCCCCCCGCCAGGGTTTATTCCATCGCCCGGTATTTATTTTTCCAGGCGTGGAATAACCTCCAATGTCGGGCGTCTTCCTGAACACTCACCACAGCGTAGTGACTGGTCAGAACTTCATGAACGATATCGACGAACAACTCAGGGAAATCATTCCCAGACTGCGGCGTTTCGCCGTATCGCTGACGCGCAACTCCAGCAGCGCCGACGATCTGGTGCAGGCCTGCCTCGAGCGCGCGCTGTCGAGTTGGGGCGACAAACATCTCGAGGGCGACTTGCGTGCCTGGCTGTTTTCGATTCTTTATCGGCAGTTTCTCGACGCTCATCGCCGCTCCCGGCGTTATGCGCGGATGCTCGAATTCTTTACCGGCCGTGACGATGCGCAGCCTTCGGCAGAACGCACGGTGATCGCCCAATCGACCCTGCAAGCCTTCGATCAGCTCGGCACCGAACAGCGCGCGCTGCTGCTCTGGGTGTCGGTGGAAGGCTTGAGTTATAAGGAAGTCGCCGAGATTCTCGACGTCCCCATCGGCACCGTGATGTCGCGCCTGTCCCGCGCACGCCAGGCCTTGCGCCAGCTCAGCGACGGCGAAATCAACCGCCCTTCCCTGCGGAGACTCAAATGATCAGCATGCCTCCCAGCGAGCGTGACCTGCACGCCTACGTCGATCACCAACTCAGCGATGCTGACCGACATCGGGTGGAGACTTACCTGGCCAACAACGCCGAAGTGGCCGCGCAAGTACGCGCCTGGCAGCACGATGCCCAACAATTGCGTGCGGCCCTGAGCGGCGCCTTGCAGCAACCGGCCAACCCGCAACTCGACCCGGCAATGATTCGCCAGCGAGTCAAACACCAGTCGCGCCGCCATCTGGCCAGCGCGGCGGTGTTGCTGATTGCGGTCAGCGTCGGCGGTTTGAGCGGTTGGCAGGCGCGGGAAATGACCCTGGTCAGCGCCCCGCTGCCGATGACCGATGCGATGCAGGCCTACCGGCTGATTGCCCAGCAAGGCATGCTGCCGGCGGATTACACAGTCAGCGATGACGGCGATATGCAGGGCTGGCTCGATCGGTATTTCAGCCAGGCCCATCGTCTGCCGAACCTGACCGCTGCCGGATACAAACCCATCAGCGGGCGGCTGCTCAGCACCGAACAAGGTCCGGCGGCGATGGTGGTGTACGAGGATCAGGGCGGGCACAAGATCAGCTTCTACGTCCGCCCGCCGGGGCCGAAAAACTTCCTCCTGCCTCGGGGTAGCCGCAGCGATGGCGAACTGCAGGCCGAGTACTGGTCGGGGGCCGGGTACAACTACGCGATGGTCAGCCCGAGTGACACGCCGGCGGCGCAGATGCTCAAGCAAACTGCGCAATTCTGATCATCACCGCCAATCCCTGTGGGAGTCAGTGATCATTTGGAGATTACGGTCACCCCTGCCCGAACACTTGCGAAGGCCTTCGCAACAGCGGATCGAACGGATTGATCCGCGGCCCGATCAGTGCGGCTTCACGCTTGAGCATCTCCACCACCGTTGGCAAGCGATCCGGCCCCAGGCGATCACTGACCGTGGCCACACTCAACGCCGCTACCGCCCGACCCTCACGGTCGAGGATCGGCACGGCCACCCCGGCCATGCCTTGCAACACGCCGGTGTTGCGTCCGGCATAACCGAGGGTGCGCACATTCTCGACTTCCGAACGCAGGAACACCTCGTCATACAGATGAAAATCCTTGAGCCGCGGCAAGTTGTAATGAATCACCGTGTCGCGCTCCTCTTGCGGCAGAAACGCCAGAATCGCCAGACTGCCCTGCCCCACGCCGAGCGCCACCCGCCCGCCGATATCACCGGTAAAGGTGCGGATCGGAAACGGTCCTTCACTGCGGTCCAGACAGATCGCATCGAAGCCACTGCGTGCCAGTAAAAACAACGAATCTCCCAACGAAGCCGACAACCGCAGCAACGCCGGCCGCGCCAGTTCGCGCAAGTTGCCGGTGTTGCCGGCACGGGCCGCCAAGGCAAAAAACTCCAGGCTCAGGCGATAGCGTTTGCTGCGCGCGTCCTGCTCGACCATGCCCTCGTCCATCAGGCTGCGCAGCAAGCGGTGGGTGGTTGGTTGCGACAAACCAATGCGCTGCGCCAGTTGCGTCACGCGTTCTCCGCCTTCGACGGTGTCACCCAGACTGCGCAGCACCGCAAATAGTCTTGAGACGGCACCGACGCCGACTTCATTTTTGTTTTCATTCCGCTCAATGGAATCAGACATGTGATTTCTCGACGATAAATTTACTCATTGAATGAAACTGAAAATAGTCATCGCTTCAGTGAAATAGGCCATTGAGCCCATCCTATTCTTCGTCCTACTCTGCGTCCATCAGGGGCGATTCGAACAACAGCGGCAGCCGACAGAAGTCGAGCGCCAACGCACCCCGGCAACATCCTTTTCGTATCTGCCCATACAAAAAAGCGCGCCTTTGGCGACGCATAACAATCTCAGGTGGAGCGCAGTCATGGCCTTCGTGCAACTTGAAAACCTCGGCAAACGTTACGGCGAAATCGACGCGGTCGTCGCCACCAACCTGTCGGTGGAGAAAGGCGAGTTCGTTTCCTTGCTCGGCCCCTCCGGCTGCGGCAAAACCACCACCCTGCAAATGATCGCCGGCTTCGTCGAAGTCAGCAGCGGGCGCATTGTGCTGGACGGTCGCGACATCACCCACGCCAAACCCGCCAGTCGTGGCCTGGGCGTGGTGTTCCAGAGTTATGCGCTGTTCCCGCACATGACCGTGCAAGACAACGTCGCCTTCGGCCTGCGCATGCGCAAAGTGCCCAACGGCGAGTTGCAGCAACGGGTGGATCGGGTGCTGAAACTGGTACGTCTACACCTGCACGCCGAGCGTTACCCACGGGAGCTCTCCGGCGGTCAGCGCCAACGAGTCGCGCTGGCGCGGGCGTTGGTGATCGAACCGCCGGTGCTGCTGCTCGACGAGCCGCTGTCCAACCTCGACGCCAATTTGCGCGAGGAGATGCAGTTCGAAATCCGCCGCATCCAGCGCGAAGTCGGCATCACCACGCTGATGGTCACCCACGACCAGTCCGAAGCCCTGTCGATCAGCGACCGGGTGGTGGTGATGCAGGCCGGGCGCATCACCCAGATCGACGCGCCCTATACCCTCTACGAGCACCCGCGCACCGAGTTCATCTCCGGGTTCGTCGGCAAGGCCAACCTGCTGCCCGGCGAGCGGGACAGCGCCGGCGTCGTGCAGGTGTGCAGCCGTGGCGACGGCGAACTGACCCTGAGCCTGCGCCCGGAAAAGATCGACTTGCTGGATAACGGTCAGGGCCGTCTGCAAGGCAAGATCGTCAGCCGCTTTTTCCTTGGCAGCCAATGGCTGTACGGCGTATCGACATCGTTGGGCGAACTCAGCGTGGTGCGCCGCAACGACGGTTCGGCCCCCTTGATCGAAGGCACGGCGGTCGGCCTCGATTGGGATGCAACATTGCTGCGGGTGCTGAGTGTCGACGAGGTGGAGGCATGAGTACGCTTGCCGTCATCCACCAGGGACGTCAGGGTTATTGGTTATCAGCACCGGCCCTGGCGTTGTACTTCGGTCTGCTGGTGATCCCGCTGCTGCTGACGCTGGTGCTGTCGTTCAACGTCTTCGACTACAGCTCGGGGATCAACAGCGACGCCTACACGTTCGATCACTACAGCAGCTTGCTGGGCGATCCGTACTTCTACGAGATCTTTCTGAGGACGTTCTGGATCAGCGCCCTGACCACCCTGCTCTGCGTGGTGATCGGCGTGCCCGAGGCCTACATCCTCAGCCGCATGGGCGCGCCGTGGCGCTCGATCTTCCTGATTCTGATCCTCACGCCGTTGCTGATTTCGGTGGTGGTACGTGCCTTCGGCTGGAGTCTGTTGCTGGGCGCCGACGGGCTGGTCAATCAGACCCTGCAAGCCTTCGGCGGCTCGCCGATGAAGCTGCTCTACACGCCGTTCGCGGTGGTGATCGCACTGGTCCACGTGATGCTGCCGTTCATGATCATTCCGGTCTGGACCTCGTTGCAAAAACTCGACCCGGCCGCCGAACAGGCCGCGCTGTCACTGGGCGCCAGCCACCTCACGGTGATGCGCAAAGTGGTGCTGCCGCAAATCATGCCCGGCGTGCTCTCCGGCACCTTGATCGTGTTCGGCCTCGCGGCGAGTTCATTTGCCATCCCCGGACTACTCGGCGGACGCCGGATAAAGATGGTCGCCACGCTGATCTACGACCAGTACCTGTCGGAACTCAACTGGCCGATGGGCGCTGCGATTGCCGTCGCCCTGCTGTTGCTCAACCTGCTGATCATGCTGTCGTGGAACCGGATGATCGAAGGCCGCTACAAGAAGTCATTGGGATAATTCGTCATGTCCAGAAACGGTCCTTTCGCCCTGCTGTTCCATACCCTGGTGGTGCTGTTCATGCTCGCGCCGCTGGTGGTGGTGTGCCTCGTCGCCTTCACCCCGGAAAACACCCTGAGCCTGCCGACCACGGAGTTTTCCCTGCGCTGGTTCCGCGCCGTGTTCGAGCGCGCGGACTTTGTCGATGCGTTCTATAACAGCCTGATCCTGGCGTTCTGCGCCGCCACGCTGGCGACGCTGATTGCAGTGCCGGCAGCCCTGGCAATCACGCGTTTCGAGTTCCCCGGACGGGACTTTTTCAACGGTCTGTTCCTGTCGCCGATCATCATCCCGCACCTGGTGTTGGGGGTCGCCTTGCTGCGGTTGTTTGCGTTGATGGGCGTCAACGGCAGCTTCGCCTGGCTGATCTTCGCCCATGTGCTGGTGATCACGCCGTACGTGCTGCGCCTCGTGTTGGCCTCGGCCATCGGTCTGGACCGTAGCGCCGAGCACGCCGCGCAATCCCTGGGCGCCGGACGCTTCACGCTGTTCCGGCAAATCACCTTACCGATGATTTTGCCGGGGGTCGCCGGTGGCTGGCTGCTGGCGTTCATCAACAGTTTTGATGAGGTCACGTTGTCGATCTTCGTCACCTCGCCGGCCACGCAAACCTTGCCGGTGCGCATGTACGTGTACGCCACCGAATCCATCGATCCAATGATGGCGGCGGTGTCGGCCCTGGTGATCGCACTGACCGCGCTGACGATGATTCTGCTTGATCGGGTCTACGGCCTGGATCGGGTTCTGGTGGGTAAACAATGAGGGCGCCATGGCTCTGCTGAAACGACTGGCCGAAGGCGACCGCCCGGCCCTGGACTTTACCCTCGACGGCAAACCTGCCAGTGGCTTGCTCGGCGATACCCTGCTGACCGCGGTGCTGACCTGCAGCGAGCATCTGCGCGGCAGCGATTTCAGCGCCGAGCCCCGCGCCGGTTTCTGCCTGATGGGCGCCTGCCAGGACTGCTGGGTACGCCTGGGCGATGGCCGCCGGGTGCGTGCCTGCTCAACGCTGCTTGAGAGCGGACAGCACATCAACCGCGAACCGGGGCGATTGGTATGAACGCTGTGGTGATCATCGGCGCCGGTCCCGCCGGGATACGTGCGGCACAGACCCTGGTGGCGCATGGTGTCCGCCCGGTTCTGCTGGATGAAGCAGCACGCGGCGGCGGGCAGATTTATCGGCGCCAGCCGGCGAACTTCAAGCGTTCGGCGGTCAAGTTGTATGGCTTCGAAGCACGCAAGGCCAAGGCACTGCATCAGACAATCGATGCACTGCGCGAGCAACTCGATTACCGCCCCGACACCCTGGTATGGAACGCCGAAGCTGGGGCGCTCGACACCTTGCATGAGGGCCGCGCCGCACGGCTGGAGTTCTCGCGCGTGATTGTCGCCACGGGCGCCACCGACCGGATTCTGCCGGTGCCAGGCTGGACGTTGCCGGGGGTCTACAGCCTCGGTGCGGCGCAGATTGCCTTGAAGTTTCAGGGCTGTGCCATTGGTGAACGGGTAGTGTTCGCCGGCAGCGGGCCGTTGCTGTATCTGGTGGCGTACCAATACGCCAAGGCCGGCGCCAATGTGATCGCCGTGCTCGACAGCTCGCCCTTCAGCGCTCAGGCCCGCGCCCTGCCCGGCCTGCTGTCGCAACCCTCCACGCTGGCCAAAGGCATTTATTACCGCACCTGGCTGACCGCTCACGGCATCCCGGTGCATCAGGGCGCCACCCTGAAACGCATCGATGGCGAACACCGCGTGCAATCGCTGAATTGGCACAACGCAAAAGGCGAACATCGAATCGACTGCGACGCCATAGCCTTCGCCCATGGCCTGCGCAGCGAAACCCAACTCGCCGACCTGCTGGGCTGCGAATTCACCTGGAATCCGCTCAACCGCGCCTGGCTGCCGCAGCGCGACAGTGCCGGTCGCAGCAGTGTCGCCGAGGTGTACCTGGCCGGTGACGGCGCCGGCATCATGGGCGCCGACGCGGCGGAAATGGCCGGTGAACGGGCGGCCCTGGCGCTGCTCGAAGACATCGGTTACCTGATCCCGCCACAGCGAGCCACTCAGCTGGAACAGTCGCTGAACACTATCGGCAGATTCCGCCAAGGCCTTGAGCGCGCCTTTATCTTTCCCGAAAGCTGGGCCACCGACGCCGCGGATGACCTGATGATCTGCCGCTGCGAAGAAGTGCGCGCCGGCGACATCCGCCAAGTGGTGCGCGAAGGCCATTGGGAGATCAACCGGGTCAAGGCCCACTGTCGGGTCGGCATGGGTCGCTGCCAGGGCCGGATGTGTGGCGCCGCCGCAGTGGAAATCATTGCCTGCGAAAGCCAGCGCGCGGTGTCCGACATCGGCCGGTTGCGGGCGCAGGCGCCGATCAAACCCCTGCCGTTCGGTCTGGAGGTCGAGCCATGATCGAAGTCGATGCAATCATCATTGGCGGTGGCATTGTCGGGGCTTCCGCCGCCCTGTTTCTGAGCAAGGCCGGTCGTCGCGTCGCGTTGCTGGAGCGGGACTTTTGCGGTTCGCATTCCAGCGGCGTGAACTACGGCGGCGTGCGGCGTCAGGGCCGGCCGCTGTCGCAATTACCGCTGTCGCAACGGGCTCACGAGATCTGGGGGCAACTGCCGCAGTTAATCGGCATCAACGGCGAGTACCAGCGCAGCGGTCACCTGAAACTCGCCCGCAGCCTCAACGACCTGCACGCCTTGCAGAACTACGCCGCCAGCAGCCAGGGGTTCGGCCTCGATTTGCAGGTGCTTGATCGCGATGAACTGCGCGCACGTTTTCCGTGGGTCGGAGACGTCGCGGTCGGTGCCTCGCTGTGCCCGGACGATGGCCACGCCAACCCGCGTCTGGTGTCTCCGGCGTTTGCCCAAGCGGCGCGTCGGCATGGTGCGCAGCTGCATGAGCAATGTGCGGTGACGGCGGTGGAACACGACGGTCAGCGCTTTCGCGTCAGCACTCAATCGGGCCTCGAGCTGCAAGCCCCTTGGCTGCTGAACTGCGCCGGCGCCTGGGCCGGAAAGCTCGCCGCGCAATTCGGTGAAGCGGTGCCGATGCACGCCGGGCACCCGGCAATGCTGGTCACCGAGCCATTGCCGTTGGTGATGAATGCCAGCACCGGCGTCGAAGGCGGCGGCATCTATGCCCGTCAGGTCGCGCGCGGCAATTGTGTGTTGGGCGGCGGCCAGGGCTTTGCCCTCGATAACGCCCGCGCCCGGCCTGGTCAGAACGCCGTCATCGAGATCTTGCGCCAAGCCGTCGAACTCTACCCGTTTCTTGAAGGCGCCCAGGCGATTCGCACCTGGAGCGGCACCGAAGGTTATCTGCCCGATCGCCAACCGGTGATCGGCCACAGCAGCACTCAACCCGGTCTGTTGCACGCGTTCGGCTTTGCCGGCGCGGGCTTTCAGATCGGGCCTGCGGTGGGCCAGGCGCTCACCGAGATCATCTGTAGCGGCGCGTCAAAGACGTCGCTGGATGCGTTTTCCATCACCCGGTTTCACTCCATCTCCGTTGCTTGATAGAGGAAGGTCGCGCCATGAATAATTTCAAACGCAGTGCACTGCTCGGTTTTTCTTGCTTGGGCGTCATGCTCACGGTCAGCCAGGCCCAGGCCGAACCGACGCTTTACCTGGGCATGAACGGCGGAACCATGGAGCGGCTCTACGCCGACAAGGTGCTGCCGGCTTTCGAGAAAGCCAACAACGTCAAAGTGGTGATCGTGCCGGGAACCTCCGCCGATATTCTGGCCAAGGTCCAGGCCAGCAAAGGCAACCCGCAGATGCACGTGATGTTCCTCGACGACGGCATCATGTACCGCGCCATCGCCATGGGCCTGTGCGACAAACTCGAAGACAGCCCGCCCCTGGCACAGATTCCGGCCAAGGGCCGCATCAAGGATCAAGCCGTGGCAGTCAGCCTCGGCGTCACGGGGCTGGCGTACAACACGCGGCTGTTCAAGGAAAAAGGCTGGAACGCACCGACCTCCTGGATGGACATGGCCGACCCGCGCTTCAAGGACAAACTGGTGTTCCAGTCGATGGCGTCTTCGACCTTCGGCCTGCACGGTTTCCTGATGTTCAACCGGATTCAGGGTGGCAGCGAAACCGACGTCGAACCGGGGTTCAAGGCTTGGCCGAACACCGTCGGGCGCAACGTGCTGGAGTACATTCCGAGTTCGGCGAAGATTTCCGAAATGCTCCAGACCGACGAAGCGGCGCTGTTCCCGCTGACACCGACCCAGGTCACCGCGCTCAAACTCAAGGGCATGCCGGTGGAATATGCGCAGCCGAAGGAAGGCTCCGTGGTGCTCAACGTCGCTGAATGCGCCATCGCCAACAACACCCAACCGGAACTGGCGCAGAAACTCGCCGCCTTCCTGCTGACCCCCGAAGCACAAGCCGCCGCGCTTGAAGATGGCGATCAGATTCCGTCCAACCCGAATACACCAACCACCGACAAGACCCGCGGTCAGGTCGAGGCGATGAAGCAGTATCTGACCACCGCGATCGCCATCGACTGGGATCAGGTCAACGAACAGCGCCCGGCGTGGAATGCCCGGTGGAATCGCAGTATCGAGCGCTAACCTCGAAGATCAAAAGATCGCAGCCTGCGGCAGCTCCTGCGTGAGGAGTGAGCGACGAAAGTCCTGTGGGAGCGAGGCTTGCCCGCGAAAAACGATGGCGCGTAATGCCTGAAAAACCGCGGTGTATTCTTCGCGGGCAAGCCTCGCTCCCACAGGTTCTGCGTCTTGACTTACGGGCCTTAGGGCAAACCCGACTTTCCCGCTATCATGTGGCCCATTTCCAGGCCCCCACGCCCTCCTCCGGATCAATAGCGAATCTGCCCATGGATACCCTCGCCCAACTGCGCGCCGGCCAATTGTCGGGCATCACTCGCCTGGATCTGTCCTGCGGCCTGACCGAGTTCCCCCGGGAAATCTTCGACTTGGCGGACTCGCTGGAAGTGCTCAACCTCAGTGGCAACGCCTTGCGTAGCCTGCCGGACGACCTGCACCGCCTGACCCGTTTACGCGTGCTGTTCTGCTCGGACAACCGGTTCACCGAACTGCCCGCTTGCCTGGGCCAGTGCACGGCGCTGACGATGATCGGCTTCAAGGCCAACGCCATCGCAAACGTGCCGGGCGCCGCGCTGCCGCCGCTGTTGCGCTGGCTAATCCTGACCGACAACCGCCTCACGGAGCTGCCGACCGAACTGGGTGAACGCCCGCATCTGCAAAAGCTCATGCTCGCCGGCAATCGGTTACAGCGTTTGCCCGAAAGCCTGAGGCACTGCCATCGACTCGAACTGATCCGCATCGCCGCCAATCAGCTCACCGAGCTTCCCGAGTGGCTGCTGACCCTGCCGAGCCTGACCTGGCTGGCGTACGCCGGTAACCCGCTGGAAACCGAAGCCGATGCCGCCGCCCTCGAAGCCACGGCGAGCATTCCCTGGTCCCAACTGAGCCTGGAGAAAAAACTCGGCGAAGGCGCGTCGGGAGTTATTCATCAGGCGTTGTGGGAGCAGACGAAACAGGTCGCGGTGAAACTCTACAAAGGCGAAATGACCAGCGATGGCTCGCCGTTGCACGAAATGAACGCCTGCATCACCGCCGGCATCCACCCCAACCTGATCCGGGTCGAAGGGCGGATCGCCGGGCATCCGCAAGCGCAGGCCGGGCTGGTGATGCAACTGATCGATCCGAGTTACCGCAACCTGGCCGGGCTGCCGAGCCTGACGTCATGCACCCGCGACGTCTACGCCGACGACATCCGGTTCAGCGCTGACGTGGCACTGCGCATCGCCAGTGGCATCGCTTCGGTGGCTGAACATTTGCACCGCCAAGGCATCACCCACGGCGACCTCTATGGCCACAACATTCTGTGGAACGAGCACGGTGATTGCCTGTTGGGCGACTTTGGCGCGGCGTCTTTCCATGCCACTTCGGACAGCCTTGAAAGCCGTGCGCTGCAACGGATCGAAGTGCGGGCGTTCGGGGTACTGCTGGGGGAATTGCTGGCGCGGGTCGACTCGGGGTTGAGCGATGAAGGTCGTGAGTCGCTAGAGGCGTTGCAGCAGCGCTGCTGTCAGCCGGAGGTGCTGGCGCGACCGGGGTTCAACGAGGTTGTGCGGGAATTGAAGGGACGGTGACCGCTGCGCGGTCATTCGCGAGCAGGCTCGCTCCCACAATTGATCTGTGGCGTTCACAAATCTCCTGTGGGAGCGAGCCTGCTCGCGATGATGGTCTATCAGGCTACAGAACCGTCAATGACACACAGACTTAACCCGCCAGCCCGACAAACATGTCCTGCACGTCATCGTGGTTATCGAGGCCTTCGAGAAACGCTTCGACTTCTGCCATCTGCTCGTCGCTCAGGCCACTGACCGGGTTCTTCGGCTGGTAACCCAACTTGGCCGACAACACGGTGAAACCCTGCTCCGGCAGCGCTTTCTGTACCGCATCCAGGTCCGCAGGCTCGGTCAGGAACAGCGTCGCGCCGTCTTCACCTGGCTCGAAATCCTGGGCACCGGCTTCGATCGCGGCCATTTCCGGATCGGCGTCAGGGCTGTCCGGGGACGCCTCGATCATGCCGACGTGGTTGAAGTCCCAGGCCACCGAACCGGAAGCGCCCAACTGGCCCTTACGGAACGCGACGCGGATTTCAGCGACGGTGCGGTTGATGTTGTCAGTCACGCATTCAACGATCAGCGGCACCTGATGCGGTGCGAACCCTTCATATGTCACGCGATGGTATTGCACGGTTTCGCCGAGCTGGCCGGAGCCTTTCTTGATCGCGCGTTCCAGGGTTTCGCGGGGCATCGAGGCTTTTTTCGCCTGTTCGACCACCAGACGCAGGTGTGCGTTGGTGGCGGTATCGGCACCGTTGCGGGCAGCGATAGTGATTTCTTTCACCAGTTTGCCGAAAATCTTGCCCTTGGCGTTGGCTGCCGCTTCTTTGTGTTTAACCTTCCACTGTGCGCCCATTACTCACTCTCTCGATCTGTGGCGCCGAGACATCTATTGGCCGACGCATGGCGCAAGTTTATACGGCCTAAAGATGCCAATCGACCAAAAATTCCAAGATATTCACCCCATGACGAATCGACATCTTCACCAATGTTTGTAGGGCGATTCTGAAAAGTCGATTTGCGGTGACGCTTCAGGGCTGTGGTTTCGTACCCTCTGCGCCCATCCTCCCCGGCAGAAGCGCGTTCGATGCACAACGACAAGGAAAGCCCTTTCACCCTGACACTTCTCGACGGCGGTTTGAGCTTGCAGGTATTGCAGTTCAGTGGCCGTGAAGGTCTCAGCCAGCCCTATCGATTCGACATCGACGTGATCGGCCTCGCATCGTCGATGCACCTCGACCAATGGCTGCAACAACCGGCATTTCTGCGGCTGGCGGGTGACCAGGGCATTCACGGCGTGATCCACAGCGTCAGTCGCGAACATCGCGGCCCGCACCGGGTCGGCTACTCTCTGGTGCTGACGCCCCATCTTCAACACTTGGATCGGCACAGTTCGCGTCGGGTGTTTCATCGTCTCAGCGCACCCGCAATCGTGCGCCAGTTGCTGGAGGAGCATCAACTGCCCGAGCACAGCTACCGCTTCGAACTGGCAAACGGGTGTTACCCGCCCCGACCTTTTTGCATTCAGTACGATGAAAGCGATCTGGCCTTCATGCAGCGGCTGTGTGAGGAAGAAGGCATCCACTATCACTTCGAACATCAGCACGACGGGCACGTGCTGGTACTGGCCGATGACAGCCTGAGTTTCCCTCAGGAACCGCTGCTGATGCCGTTCCATGACGACGCATTCAACGATTCCGCCTTGCCGGTGATCAGCGAACTGTTCCAGCGCCATGACCCAGACCTCGCCCCTGCACGATGGGAGGCCAGAAACCGCGGCGCGCGGGTGATCGGCGATGGAGCGGCCAATCACCCGCTCACCAGAACGGGCCCGATGACGGCACGCCCCGCACCCGAACAGCTTCATCACGACCAGCTCAGCCGCCGACGGCTGGAACGCCTGCGTTGCCAGCAACGGCAGATCCACGGCCAAAGCAATCAGAGCGAACTGTGCAGCGGACAGATCCTGCAAGTGGCGGAACATCCGCTCTCGAGTTTCAATGATCAGTGGCTGCTCACCGACATCCGGCACCAAGGACAGCAGCCGTCGATTCTTGCCGAAGACCAGTCCGGCAGTGCCCGGCGCTACAGCAATCAGTTCACTGCCATTCCCTGGTCAACGGTCTTCAGACCGGCGCTCAAACACGCCAGGCCGAGCATCCCGGGCTATCAGCCCGCCCGAGTGCTGGGCCCCGTCGGGCAACCGGCGGCACTCGATGACCAGGGCCGGATACAGGTCAGGCTATGGCCGACACCGGGGGTCGAGGCGGATGAATCCGCCGGTTTCTGGCTACCGGTCGCCCTCGCAACACCGGACGGCCGGATCGATCCGGCCAGGCTGCCCATGGCCGGCACCGAGGTGTTGATCAGTTTCCTCGACAGCGATCCGGACCGGCCGGTGCTGTGTGCCGGCAGGGGTCATCCCCAACCTTCCCGGCCCGCTCCCGAGTCACATCGAGATGGCCGTCTGCTGCTCGATTGGCTGGTCAACCGCTCGGATCTCGCACCCTGAGCCTCATCCCTTGTCGGCCTTGCCCGCCGCCGCGGCAAACTTGGCCAGACGCACGTCGAGGTGCCGTGGCCGATGCCCGTGATCCTCGGCGCGCTCCTTGCGGCGGATGGCATTGCGCACCATCAATGAGCCGAGGTAACGAATCGGCTCCGGCGGAAAAAAGCCCAACGGGCCGTTCACCAAAGGCGAACGGGTCCAGGCGTTGTCCAGCCCCATCACCATTGAGGCGAGAATCTGCCCGCCCATATGGCAAGGCCCGACCCCGCTGCCGGAGTAACCGAAACCGTAGAACACATTGCCGCTGGCGCTCATCTGGCCGAAGAACGGTAAACCGGTGACGGAGCGATCCGACGGCCCATTCCAGGTGGCCTCGACCTTGACCTTGGCGAACGCCGGAAAAAACTCGCTCAGGCTGTGTTGTAACAGGCCGGCATAAGGCGACGGCTGATCGAACACCGGCAGCATTCGCCCACCGTAGGCGAAGGTATTGCCGCCCTTGCCGAGCATGATTCGACCGTCCGGGGTGTTGTGGTAGTAGTGCACAAAAATCCGTGAATCGAGCACCGTTACGCCGCTGGTCAAACCGATCTCGTTGAGCAAATCCGGCCGCGGTTCGGTGATCAGCATGTCGCTGGAAACAATCGCCACACTGCGCTCGAACTGCGGAAACGCCCGGGCCATCCAGGCATTCATCGCCAGCACCACCCGGTCGGCGCGGACCGTGCCATTGGGGGTTTTAATCCCCGCCGGCTTGCCCTCCACCAGGCCAGTCATCGCAGTGTTTTCATGAATCCTCACCCCCAATTGCAGGGCCACCCGACGCAAGCCGCGCACCAGTTTGCCCGGCTGAACACTCGCGGCAGCCGGGGAAAACCAGCCCTCCAGGTGTTTGCTGGAACCGGCCATGCGCTGTACATCCGCCACTGGCCGCTGGGTGAAAGAGTTGATGCCGTTGCGCTCCAGCGCGGCGATCACCGCGTCGGTCGAGCCACATTGGGCGCGATTGGTAGCGGTGTAGAGCGTGCCATCGAGGCGGTAATCGGCGTCCACCGCGTACTCTTCGCAAAAGGCACCGATAGCGTGGATGCTGCGCTCGGACTCCTTGACCAAGCGCACGGCCTCTTCGACGCCGAACAGCCGTTCCAGGGTGAAATACTTGGCCGACCACGACAGCGCACAACCACCATTGCGCCCACTGGCACCGGCACCGCAGATGTCCGCCTCGATCAGCAGCACCTCCAGTTCGGGGTTCTGCTGCTTGAGCATGATTGCGGTCCACAACCCGGTGTAGCCGCCACCGACAATGCACACGTCGGCGCGGTCATCACCGGCTAAAGGTTCGCACGGCGTGCAGGACTCGGCCGCCAGCGCCTGTTCCAGCCAGTAAGGTCTCATGGGGGTAATCCTTATGTACGCAGGGGTTTTACAGTCATCGGTTGGTTAGGCACACATGCACGTTCGGGACGCAGACCAGCCGGGCGACTGTTCCAGTGGGGGATCAGCACCAGCGCTGAAAACAACGCGCACCCGGCAAAGACGATGAACACCGTGACCGAATCGAAGTAACCCGGCAGCAGCCCGCCGAGAATCGCCCCGACCGAACCGCAACCATTGACGAAGCCCGCCGCAGTGCCACCGGCCTTGGCGGTGCCGAAATCGATCGCCGCCGCGCCGCTGATCATCGAGTCCGGTCCGTACAGGGTCAGGCCCATGACGAACAGCAGCGCCACCACCAGCAACACGCTGCCGGTATGCAGGGCGCCCATGAACAGCGCCAGGGAAACGGTGAGTGCCAACAAGCTCAGCACACAGGCCGGCATGCGGCGGGCACCGAACAGTTTGTCCGAGGCCAGCCCCAGCAGGATCGGCCCGAGCAACCCGGCCAGTTCGAACGCGGTGGGGATGATCGCCGCGCCGACCTTGCCCACCGTGGGCATTTGCTCGAAGACGATCACCGGCCCCCACAACAGAATCGCGTAGCGCGCCGGTTTCAACAGAAAGTACGCCAGGCCCAGCACCAGCACGGTTCGGTTGCGCAGGATTTCCTTTAAGGGCTCCAGCACACTGATCTTGCTTTGAGCATGCGCCTCTTCAGCGGTCAGCTCGGGTTCCGGCTCCACCGCTGGCAAGCCAACGTCTTCGGGTTTGTTACGTTGAAAAATAAAAAACAGCACGGCGACCAGCCCAACCACCGCCGCACTGGAAATGAACGCCGCATGCCAGGTGCCGATCAGCGTATACGCCCACCAACCCGCAAACGGCGAGGCCACCAGCCCGCCAAAGGCGTAGCAGGAACTCCATAAACCCAACACCCGCCCCCGCTGCTCGGCGGGAAAGAAACTGCCAATGTTCTTGCACAGCCCCGACCATCCGGTGGACTGCGCCAGCCCTTGAATCAGCATGCACGTGGCGAAAATCGGCAACGTAGCAAAGCTGCCCATCACCAGAGCGGCCACCGCGGAAATCAGCAACCCGCCGAGCACCACAACCCTTGGGCCGAAGCGGTCGGCCAGGATGCCCCAGGTGAATTGCCCGATGGCGTAAGCGGCCAGGTAGATGGCGTCGAGGTTGGCCATAGCCATCTTGTCGAGGGTGAAGTCGGGGTCTTCGGCGATCCCCAGTTTGGCCACGGAAAAGGCTTTGCGGGTGAAGTAGAACGCGGCATACGCGAGCCAGGTGATGGCGAAAATCTGCACGCGCCAACGCTTGATGGTACCGATGGGACTGTTCATTGTGGTTCTGACCTCAGGGTGTGAGTGTGCCGGCAGAATTGGAAGAAAACGCCTGTGTTTTTTATTGTTGAGCACTGCGGTATCGCCTGTTCCCTGAGGCGATACCGGTCAGATGAGTCCTGCTGATTGCACGCATGGGCTCATGGCCACCGATGCTGTTCGACTGACCAGTCATCAGGGCTGAAGCGGATAAAAACAATTACTGATTAATAAGTGAAATCGATTTATCGTATTTCAAATATAAGCTCAGGTTGTTACTGGTTAAGCTCGTCACTGGAGAGTTCGATGTCGGTATCCCACGCCCAGCTCAAAGCCTTCCACGCCGTCGCGGTCCACGGAAGCTTCACCAGGGCCGCCGAGCGGCTGTTTCTGACGCAACCGGCGATTTCCGACCAAGTGCGCAAGCTCGAAGAGCGTTTCGGTGTGTTGCTGTTCCACCGCAATAAACGCTCCGTGCGCCTGACCGATCTGGGTGAGCGCCTGTTGAGCATCACCCAGCGGCTGTTCGTCATCGAAGCCGAGGCGCAGGAGTTGCTTCACGCGTCTCAGGCGTTGCAGACCGGCAGCCTGATTCTGGCGGTGGACGCGCCGGTGCATGTGCTGCCGCAGATTGCGCGGTTCTGTGAACGCTACCCCGGCATCAGCGTAAAGATTGAAACCGGCAACACCGACGAATCACTGTTTCGGCTGTTCAACTACCAGGCCGATCTGGCCCTGTTGGGGCGTGATGTCAGCGACGAACGTTTGCTGTCGCTGCCGCTGCGCAATGACCCGATGGTGGCGTTCGTTTCACGCCATCATCCGTGGGCCGATCGCGAGTCCATCTGCCTGGCGGACCTGGACGACACGCCGTTGGTGCTGCGGGAAATCGGCTCGGTGACTCGGCAAACTCTGGAAGAAGAAATGACCCGCGCCGGGTTGCGCATCCGCCCAGCGATTGAAGTCGAAGGCCGGGAAGCCGCGCGCGAGGCGGTGGTGGTCGGGATTGGCGTCGGGGTGGTGTCGGCCGCTGAGTTCGGCGCGGATTCGCGGGTATGCGCATTGCCGATTACCGATTGCACACGGCGGCTGACGGAGACTCTGGTGTGCTTGCGCGAACAGAGTTCGCGGCGGGTGGTGGCGACGTTTCTGGAGATGGTTCGCGAGAGTCTGTTGTAGGCAGATCTGGCCCCTTCGCGGGCAAGCCACGCTCCCACAGGTTTTGTGTCGTATACAAGATTTTCGGCCAGCATAAATCCCTGTGGGAGCGTGGCTTGCCCGCGATAGCCGCGCCGCGGTCTATCAGACAGGCGCCAACTCAAAAAACGCCTGTATCAAGCGCAAATCCCGCCGCCGTTCCATGCACCCGATCATGTGCCGATTGACCAACCCCTCGCCCATAATCGGCACCGCCGCCACTCGCGGGTCGTGGCTGACCTCCACCGACGACACCACGCCCACGCCCAACTCCGCGGCCACCGCCTCGGTCACGGCCTCACGACTGTCCAGTTCCAGCAACACCCGAGGATTGACCCTGGCTTGAGCGCACGCTTCGTCGAACGTGCGTCGGGTGATCGAACTCGGTTCACGCAAGACCATGATCACCTGGTCCAGTTCTTTGAGCTGCACCCCTTTGGACTTCTGCGCCCACGGATGACCCGCGGGCACCAACGCGCAAATCCTCGATTCGCTCAACGCTTGCAGGTGCAGCCCCTTGCGCGGCTCGACCTCGGTCAGCACCGCCACGTCGGCATGCTCCGACAGCAACGCCGCCAACGTTTCCTGGGCATTGCCCAACCGCAGGTTCACGGTGATTCCCGGATAACGCGCGCGCAGGCTGGCGAGCATCGGCATGACCATGTGCGGCCCATCCGCCGCCACTTCCAGGCGCCCGGTCAGTAACTGACGGTTGGCCTCCAGCATTACCTGCGCTTCTTCGGCCAGACCAAACATCGCCCGAGTGATCGCCGCCAGTTTGGTGCCCTCTTCCGTCAGCTCGACGCGCCGCGCGGTGCGTCGCAACAAGGTGATCTGGTAATGCTCCTCCAGCGCCTTGATGTGCCCGGTAACGGCCGGTTGGCTGATAAACAGGCGCTCGGCGGCGCGGGTGAAGCTGCCTTCCCGAGCCACAGCGTCGAAGGCGCGCAGCTGAAACAGATTCATGAATAACCCTCACTGATGGCTGGCATAACAACAAACAATTTGATTGATAGCTCACCGAATTGCAATTTATGTCCCGTAGCTTCATCCCACTGAGCTTTTGCGAGGACACAAGAATGAGTACTGCCGAGCCCATCCTGCTCACCCCCGGTCCATTGACCACAGCGAGCCGCACCCGTCAGGCAATGATGGTCGACTGGGGCTCATGGGATGACCGCTTCAACCAACTGACCGCCAACCTCTGCGAACAACTACTGACGATCATCAACGGTGGCGACAGCCATTACTGCGTGCCGTTGCAAGGCAGCGGCACGTTCGCGGTCGAAGCGGCCATCGGCACGCTGGTGCCTCGCGACGGTAAAGTGCTGGTATTGATCAACGGTGCCTACGGCAAACGCCTGGCGAAAATCTGCGAAGTGCTCGGCCGCTCGTTCAGCACCTTCGAAACCGCCGAAGACGAACCGACCACCGCCGCCGACGTCGACCGCCTGCTGCGGGCCGATGCCAGCATCACCCACGTCGCGCTGATTCACTGCGAAACCAGCACCGGCATTCTCAACCCGCTGGCTGAAATCGCTCACGTCATCGAGCAACACGGCAAACGCCTGATCATCGACGCCATGAGTTCGTTTGGCGCCCTGCCGATCGACGCCCAGGATGTGCCGTTCGATGCGCTGATCGCCGCCTCGGGCAAATGCCTGGAAGGTGTGCCGGGGATGGGCTTCGTCTTTGCCCGCAAAGAAGCGCTGGCCAATGCCGCCGGTAACTCGCACTCACTGGCGATGGACCTCTTTGACCAGCACACCTACATGGCCAAGACCGGCCAATGGCGCTTCACCCCGCCGACCCACGTGGTTGCGGCGCTGCACGAAGCGCTGCTGCAATACAACGAAGAAGGTGGCTTGCCCGCACGGTATCAGCGCTACGCCAATAACTGCCAGGTGCTGCTCGATGACATGGCCAAACTGGGCCTGCGCAGCTTCCTGCCCGCCGCGATCCAGGCGCCGATCATCGTCACCTTCCACGCGCCGAAAGACCCGCGCTATCAGTTCAAGGAATTCTACGAGCGGGTCAAGGCCAAGGGTTTCATCCTCTACCCCGGCAAACTGACCCAGGTCGAAACGTTCCGCGTCGGCTGCATCGGGCACGTCAACCAGGGCGAAATGCACGCAGCCGTGGCGGCGGTCGCCGAAGTGTTGCGCGAGATGGAAGTACTCGAAATCTAATTCTCCCCTGATCCCTGTGGGAGCGGGCTTGCCCGCGATAGCGGTCTGCCATTCACCATTGAATGTCGACTGACAGGGCCTCATCGCGGGCAAGCCCGCTCCCACAGGTACATCGAACTCCCGTATATCTCCTTCTCATAGGAATTTATTTGCCATGAACTACAGCAACCCAACCAAACTGCAAGCCGCCATCCTCGACTGGGCCGGCACCGTGGTCGACTTCGGCTCCTTCGCCCCGACGCAGATTTTTGTCGAAGCCTTCGCCGAGTTCGACGTCCAGGTTTCCATCGAAGAAGCCCGTGGACCGATGGGCATGGGCAAGTGGGACCACATCCGCACCCTGTGCGATCAGCCGCAAGTCGCCGAGCGTTACCGCAAAGCGTTCGGCCGCACGCCGACCGACGATGACGTCACGGCTATCTACCAACGCTTCATGCCGCTGCAGATCGAAAAAATCGCCGAACACTCGGCGCTGATTCCGGGCGCTCTGGAGACCATCGCCAATCTGCGTCAGCAAGGGATCAAGATCGGCTCCTGCTCCGGCTACCCGAAACAGGTCATGGACAAAGTGGTAGAACTGGCCGCCACCAATGGCTACGTCGCCGACCACGTGGTCGCCACTGACGAAGTGCCCAACGGCCGCCCTTGGCCGGCTCAGGCACTGGCCAACGTGATTGCCCTGGGCATTGACGATGTCGCGGCCTGCGTGAAGATCGACGACACGGTGCCGGGCATCCTCGAAGGTCGCCGCGCCGGCATGTGGACCGTGGCGTTGATCTGCTCCGGCAACGCGCTGGGTCTCGACTACGAAGGCTATCGCGCTCTGGGCAGCGATAAACTGGCCAGCGAACGCAAGCGCATTCACGCGATGTTCGAAGGCTCGCGGCCGCACTACATGATCGACACCATCACCGACTTGCCGGAAGTTATCGCCGACATCAACAAGCGCCTGGCCAACGGCGAGATGCCGCAAACCGACTGATTGCACCTCTCGTTTCACAAAAAAGCGCCAAGTCCTTTAACGGAACTGGCGCTTTTTTGTGGCCGATCACTTGATCCAGAGCATTGAACAGCCCCTTCGCCTCAGGCAAACCCACCAAACAGGATTACAGTTACCCCACGCCGTCGAACAAGAACGGTGACTTCAGACCTGACCTGTGAGGAACACCGTATGCCCTGGAAGAATTCCGAATCACGCTACAGCACCGTATCGATCGCGCTGCACTGGTTGATGCTGGTGCTGCTAATAGTGGTTTACGCCTGCATCGAATTGCGCGGGATATTCCCCAAAGGCAGTGGCGGCCGGACGCTGATCAAGGAAGCGCACTTCATGCTCGGCCTGACGGTGTTCGTGCTGGTCTGGCTGCGGCTGTTCGCTCGCAGCCTGGGGCCGGCACCGCAGATCTTCCCCGCCTCGCCTCGTTGGCAAACCCTGCTCGCCAAACTGATGCACTGGGCGCTGTATATTTTCATGATCACCATGCCGATTCTGGGCTGGTTGATTACCAGCGCCGAGGGGCATCAGGTGATGTTCTATGGCATCGACCTGCCGTTGCTGATCGAAGAAAACAAACCGCTGGCCAAGCAGCTTGAGGGCTGGCATGTACTCGGCGGGACGATCGGCTATTGGCTGATCGGACTGCACGCCGTGGCCGGGCTTTACCATCACTATGTGGTGCGCGATAACACCTTGCTGCGGATGGTGCCCAAGCGCGGTTAGTCGCGACTGGTCTGCTCGAAACCCCGGCGGCCCTGCAAGCCGCCGGAGTGGATGAAAATCAAGCGCGTTCCCCGGGCAAATTTACCCGCCTCGACTCGCTGCTTGAGCGCCAGCAGCGCTTTGCCGGTGTACAGCGGTTCGAGAGGAATGCCGCTGGCCTGTTCGGTCTGCTCAATGAACTCGAGTAAAAGCGGATCGACTTTGGCAAAGCCGCCGCGGCTGGCGTCGAACAGTTCATAAACCGGGTCCTGCAGACCTGTCTCGCGAAGAATCGATTCGACCTGCTGCGCTACGCCATGATCGTCAGGTACCGCCAGCGCGCCATACACCGGATGCTCACCCGTCTCGGCCAGAACCAACCCTGCCAGGGTGGTGCCCGTTCCGCAGGCCAGCCACCAGCCGTCGTAGTTGCTCCAGCCCAGACCGCTCAATTGCTCGCAGGCCAGAGTCACCAATTGCCCGCAGCCCTTCGCCCCAAGCAAGCCGCCGCCACCTTCCGGCACTGGATGTAGCTCGGGGTATTGCTCCCGCCATGGCTGCCAGAAACCCGGTTCGTGCCGCGCTCGATAACCGCCATAACCCAACCAATGCAACTGCATGCCGAACGCCTGCAAGTCCTTTACTGTCGGCGTTTCTTGCGGATGCCCACGCAGCAAACCCACAGTGGTGAAACCGAAGCGTTTGCCCGCAGCGGCCAGCGCGTGAAGATGATTGGAATGGGCACCGCCCAGGCTGATGATGCCTTGGGCGCCGTTCTGGTCGGCGGCTTTCAGGTGTTCGATGAGCTTGAACCACTTGTTGCCGCTGATCAGCGGGTCGATCTGGTCCAGACGCAGGATCGCGACGTCGATGCCGGCAGTGGTGAGCCAGTCGAGGTGAAGGGGTTCGAGGGGGGCTTGGGGTAGCCAGTCGCTGGGAAGAGAAAGCATCAATGCGCTACGTTCTGGCGAAAAGCAGGAGTCTATCAGCCAGCACGATCCCTGTAGCAGCTGCCGAAGGCTGCGTTCGGCTGCAAAGCAGTCGTCAATCCTGACACCTCGGTGTACCTGAAATACCGCGATGCCTGATTTTGCGACTGCTTCGCAGCCGAACGCAGGCTGCGCCAGCTGCTACAAGGGGTTGCGGTGTACGTTAGAGTTCAGCCGCCAACCGCGAACCCTGGTTGATCGCGCGCTTGGCATCCAGCTCTGCCGCCACGTCCGCGCCGCCGATCAAATGTACGTTCTGCCCGGCCGCGACCAGACCGTCGTGCAACTCACGCAACGGATCCTGCCCGGCGCAGATCACGATGTTGTCCACCGGCAATACCTGCGGTTCGCCGCTTTCGCCGATACGGATGTGCAGCCCCTCGTCGTCGATCTTCAGATACTCGACGCTGTTGAGCATCTGCACCTGCTTGTTCTTCAGACCGGTGCGGTGAATCCAGCCAGTGGTTTTACCCAGGCCGTCGCCGACCTTGGACTTCTTGCGCTGCAGCAAGAACACTTCACGGGCCGGCGCATGCGGCTGCGCCTTGATCCCCGCAACACCGCCGCGCGCTTGGAGGTATGTATCGATGCCCCACTCCTTCCAGAACGCTTCGCGGTCCTGACTGGTGGCCACACCCTCGTGAACGAGGAATTCCGACACGTCGAAACCAATACCGCCGGCGCCAATCACCGCGACGCGCTTGCCCACGGGTTTACGCTCAAGGATCACGTCCAGGTAGCTCAGCACCTTGGCGTGCTCGACGCCCGGAATCCCCGGTACCCGCGGCGCAATGCCGGTCGCCAGGATGATTTCGTCGTAACCGCCCTCAACCAATTGCGCCACATCCACACGGGTGTTCAGGCACAACTCGACGTTGGTGGTCTGCAACTTGCGGCTGAAGTAGCGCAAGGTTTCGAAGAACTCTTCCTTGCCCGGCACGCGCTTGGCGATGTTGAACTGACCGCCGATTTCGCTGGCCGAATCGAACAACGTCACCTGATGACCACGCTCAGCAGCTACAGTGGCGGCAGACAAACCGGCAGGGCCGGCACCGACCACGGCGATTTTCTTGATCTGCTGCACCGGCAGGTAATTGAGTTCGGTTTCATGGCAAGCCCGCGGGTTCACCAGGCAACTGGTCAACTTGCCGCCAAAGGTGTGATCCAGGCACGCCTGATTGCAACCGATACAGGTGTTGATTTCATCGCCACGACCGGCCGCAGCCTTGTTGACGAATTCCGGGTCGGCGAGGAACGGCCGCGCCATGGACACCATGTCGGCATCGCCTTCGGCCAGAATCTGCTCGGCGACTTCCGGGGTGTTGATGCGGTTGGTGGTGATCAGCGGAATACTGACCGAGCCGCGCAACTTGGCCGTAACCTTGCTGAACGCCGCACGCGGCACTTTGGTGGCGATGGTCGGAATCCGCGCTTCGTGCCAGCCGATGCCGGTGTTGATGATCGTCGCACCGGCCTGCTCGATGGCCTTGGCCAATTGCACGATCTCTTCCCAGCTGCTGCCCCCTTCCACCAGATCAAGCATCGACAGGCGAAAGATAATGATGAAGTTCGGGCCGACCGCTTCGCGCACCCGGCGGACAATTTCTACCGGCAGGCGCATGCGGTTTTCGTAAGCGCCGCCCCAGCGGTCAGTGCGATGGTTGGTGTGGGCCGCGAGGAATTGGTTAATGAAATAACCTTCGGAGCCCATGATCTCGACGCCGTCGTACTCGGCTTTTTGCGCCAGAGTCGAGCAGGTGACGAAATCGCTGATCTGCTTCTCTATGCCTTCCTCGTCCAGCTCTTTAGGCTTGAACGGGTTGATCGGCGCCTGAATCGCGCTCGGCGCCACTTGCTTTGGGCTGTAGGCATAACGCCCGGCATGGAGAATCTGCATGCAGATCTTGCCGCCCGCCTCATGCACCGCGCGGGTAACGATCAGGTGCTTGAGCGCCTCTTCCTCGGTGGTCAGCTTGGCCGCGCCGGAGTAAACCCCGCCCTCATCGTTCGGGCCGATACCGCCAGTGACCATCAGGCCAACGCCACCACGGGCACGCTCGGCGAAATACGCAGCCATGCGCTCGAAGCCGCCGGGCTTTTCCTCGAGGCCGGTGTGCATCGAACCCATCAGGGTGCGGTTGCGCAACGTGGTAAAACCCAGATCCAGCGGGGCCAACAGGTGCGGGTAATGAGCGGCGGCCATCGGTAACTCCACAACGAGCGATCACGAAAAAAAATGCAGGAGCTCTTCGGCCCCCGTCAGTCATGTTCGACAGACTAAGAGTCGCACTGCTGTCACTCAATGACCGTAACTGACAACTTATTGATCCAAATGCACAGCGCCCCTTGGCAAGCGCGGGCATGAGCCCTACCCTAGTCGCGAACCCTGCACACGGCCGTTGACTGTTTCCCCATGCGCAAACTTTTGTACCTGACCCTCTCCATGGCGTTGATCGCCGCCCTCACGACCTACGCGATGTGGGCCGCGGACCGTCCGGTGGGTCATTACCTGTCGGACCTGCGCATCAGTCTCGCGGTTGATCAGGGCACACCCGCCGATCGCGGCAATCTGCTGGGCATCCAGCCCGAGCTGTTCCCAACCGATTATCAAAGCCCCGAACGCCTGCACCGCAAGCTCGCGGCTTACTTGCAGAAGGCTCAGGACCAGGGCCTGCTGAACGAAAAGACCATCGTCGTACTGCCCGAACATGTCGGCACCTGGCTGATGATCAGCGGCGAAAAAGACGAGTTGTACCAAGCCACTACGCTCAAGGAAGCCATGAACTGGCTGGCGGTGAGCAACCCGTTGCAGTTCATCCGCGCCCTGATCAGTGCCGAGGGCGGCAGCCGTCTCGACGACGCGCACTTGCGGATGAAAGCCAAAAAAATGGCCCAGAATTACCAAGCGCTGTTCGGCGGCTTGGCGAAAGAATTCCGCATTACTCTGGTAGCGGGTTCCATCGTGTTGCCCGAGCCGAGTGTCAGCGATGGCACCCTGAAGATTGGCCGCGGCGCGCTGTACAACAGCAGCGTGGTGTTCGGTCGCGACGGTCTGCCGATTGGCCAGCCGCAGAGGCAAATGCACCCGACTTTCGCTGGGCACGACACTGTCCAAGCCCATTCCGAACACACGATCAACGTCGTCGACACACCGGCCGGACGCCTGGGCGTGCTGATCGGCAGCGACAGTTGGTATCCGGACAACTATCGCAAACTCGACGATCAAGGCGCGCAACTGGTGGCGGTCCCGGCGTTCGTCGTCGGGCGCGGGTCCTGGGATCAACCGTGGCGTGGCTACAAAGGCCAGTCCACGCCGAGTTCTGTCAGTCTCAAGGCTGGCGAACTCAGTGAAGGTCAGGCCTGGCATCGGTTGACGTTGAGTGCCCAACCGTCTGGCAGCCAGACCATCGCCGGCATGAGCGTGTTCCTGCGCGGTCAGTTTTGGGACAAGGGCAGCGCCGGTCAAAGCTTCCTCAGCAGCAACGGGCAGCAATTCGCCGACGGCGATGCCCGGGGCGCACGTTTGCTGAACCTCTGGTTGTAAGCGATGAAACCGCAGCCGATGCGCCTCGGTGATTTGTCGGTGGGTTTCGTCCATAGCCTGGCCGACGCCGTGCGCAGCCATGGCCTGGACCCACAACCGCTGCTCGAACAATACGGCCTCGATGCCGCACGGCTGGCCGAAGCCGGCGCCCGTCTCTCGATCCCGCGCTACATGCGCCTGGGTCACGGCGCCATTCAACTGACCGACGATCCGGCACTGGGTTTGCGCATGGGCCGGCTCAGTCGCCTGAGCCAGGCCGGCCTGGCCGGAGTCACCGCCGCCCAAGCCCCCACCGTGCGGGAAGCGGCGCGCTGCCTGATTCGCTTCGAAGCGCTGTACGGTTCCAACTATCGCGGCCAGTCGAGTTTTCATGAAGACGCCCAAGGCGCCTGGCTGCGGTTCTATTCCATCAGCCCCTATAACGCCTACAACCGCTTCGTGGTGGACTCGATCATTGCCGGCTGGTTGCAGCAATTGTCCAGCGTAAGCCCTGCCCCGCTACGCGCCGAACGGATCGAGATCGAATTCCAGGCGCCGGATTACCGAGAGGCGTACGCCGTGCTGGGGGAGTGTCCGATTCAGTTTGGCGCCGAACAGAATCAACTGCGCCTGAGCCTGGACAGCCTCGCCCAGCGCAACCCGGAGCACTGCCCGAGCACCTGGCGGCACCTGCTGCAACTGTGTGAGCGGGAACTGGAGCAACTGACACGCACCCGCAGCCTGCGTGAACGCATCACTCAGTTACTGGGGCCGTTGCTCAATGGTGGTCGGGAACCCGACCTGGAAGAAGTGGCGGCACGCCTGAAGCTGCCAACCTGGACCTTGCGTCGCAAGCTCGCCGACGAAGGCACGCAATTTCGTGCCATTCTCAACGACACACGTCGCGACCTCGCCATGACCTACATCCGCGACACCGAACTGGCGTTCGGGGAAATCGCCTACCTGCTGGGTTTTGCCTCAGCCGAAGCCTTTCAACGGGCCTTCAAACGCTGGAACGGCCAGACCCCCGGCGAGTTTCGCCGCAGTCATCGCCAATCCGCGTAACGTTTACAACTCGGTAGCGTCTTCGGCCGGTTCCAGCGGGTCCAGTTCAAACGCCTGATACTCGAGCAGTTCTTCTTGATAATCGTCCATTATTAAAACCCCCATCGCTTGTTGAAAAAATCGTCTGAATAAATGACCAGCGCCCTGAGCATAAAGTGCCCGCATGAAAGAAAAATGACGCGCGCATGACACTACATCGCTACTGAATAAAACGTAGCAGGTGGTCAGGAATTTATCCCAGAATTTTTTCGATACGAGCCGTAGGAATACGGCTCGGTTTGATGTGGATCAATCTTGGAAGGTGTTACAGGATCGGAGTCGTCTGACCCGATCCGTAACATCAGCCTATTACTGGCCGGAGACAGGCATGGCCGAAATTGGCTCGGTCGGTGCCGGCATGGTGCTTGAATCCGCCGGTGAAGACACTGTTTCCGTGGACGAAGTCGGCTCGCCGCTCTGCACCGGGGTAATCGGCGCCGTTTCAGCAGGTGGTACAACAGGCTCCGAACTGGTTGGAGCGGTTTCAGCTGGTGCAGGTTCAGCTGCCGGCGCTGGAGCAGGCGCAGGTTCGGCCGCAGGGGTCGGAGTCGGGGCCATCTGAGCCGGCACAGCCTTGACTTCAGGCACACCCAGCTCAGTCTTCGGCTTCTCGGTAATGTGCGCTGCCTTCTTCGCTTCCGGTGGCAGGAACAACTCGACCAGGGCAAAGAAACGCTCGTAGAACTTGGCCGAGGATACGGTTTCACTGGCGACCTTGACCATCGAGTCGTCGGACGAGCCGATCGGCATCGAGACCGAGCCCAACACACCGACACCGAGACTGGCGGAGTTGTTGGTCTTCTTCAGCGCATAACGGTCCTGCAGGGCGTTGGCGAACACGGTCGCGTGGTGCCCTTCGCTGCCATCATCGGCACAAACCACGCTGAAGCTGATCTCCATGTGGGTCTCGCCAGTCTGCTGGAAACTCTTGTGACCACTGACCAGCTTCGGATCGGCGCTGGTGATGATGTAACCCTGGCTGAGCAAAGCCCGACGGGCGGCCTCGCAGGACTGCTTATCGGTCACCGGATAATTACGCGAAAACGTTCCGGAATCGTCGAAGTTCTCATGCTCATAGATGGCGGCTTTCTTCGACGAACAACCGGCAGCGGCGGCCAGCATCACGGCCAGCCCCACAACCCGCATGGGAATTGATCTAAACATTGAACATCCTGAGGAAAACGGTTCGGGGCGTATTGTGCAACAGATCGATGCTTAGCGTCGCACCGTTTAGTGTCTAGAAACAGTTACAAGTCTACTGACTGTCATTGACAGGAAAAAGTCGCGCGGTAAATAAGCAGGCGACGGGTAGCTCATACCGCTTTTGTTTCACCCATAAAAAACCCCAGCCTTTCGGCCGGGGTCTTTTATGTCGCGTAAAGCTCAGTCAAGCATCAGAAACGCTTGATCTCAGCCTCGCTTTCCAACAGTTTGCGGTAAGCCGCGAAGTCTTGCTGGCCAATGCGCGAGGCGAGGAATCGACGGTATTGAACCTTCTCCTCTTCGGTCGGCGCCGCCGCTTCGTTCACGCCGTCCAGGCGCACGATCACCAGGCTACCATCGGCCAGAGTCACGCTGCTGAAGGTCGGCTTGTCCTTGGAGACTGGCTTGGGCATGCGGAACAGCGCTTGCAGCACGGTTGGGTCGACCCCTTCCTGAGCACGAGTCGCCGCTTGAATCACTTTCCAGTTCTGGCCATCGATCGCCTTGTCCAGCGCAGTCTTGCCATCGCGCAGGCTGGCGATCAGTTGTTCAGCCTTGGTCTTGGCGGCAGCACTGGCATGCTCCTTGATCAGTTGCGCACGGATACTGGCAGACACGCTTTCCAGCGGCAGTTGCTCAGGCTTGCGGTGTTCCTTGGCGCGCAGCACGATCACGGTTTCCGGGTCCAGCTCGATGGCGGTGCTGTTGGCACCCTCATCCAGCACTTCAGGACTGAACGCAGCGGTAACCACGGCACGGTTGGCCGCAATACCTTCGCCACCTTCCCGGCCGAATGGCGCGGAGGTGTGGACAGTCAGCTTCAAGTCTTGTGCTGGCTGGGCCAGATCGGAGGATTCGAACGACGAGTCTTCCAATTGTTTGGTCGCCTCGACGAAACGCTGCTCGACCTGCTGGGTTTTCAGCTCGCGGGTCAGCTTGTCTTTCAGGCTGGCAAACGTCGGCACTTCAGGGGCTTCAACACCCAGCAGCTTGATCAGGTGAAAACCGAAGTCAGTGCGAACCGGCTCCGAAACCTGATCTTTGGCCAACGAATACAGGGCTTTTTCAAACGCTGGATCGTAGACGCCTGGACCTGCAAACCCAAGGTCACCGCCGTTGTTCGCCGAGCCCGGATCCTGGGAGAATTCCTTGGCCAGGGCCTCGAATTTCTCGCCTTTGGCCAGACGCGCCTGCACTTCTTCGATTTTGGCCTTGGCTTGCGCCTCGGTCACCTTATCGTTCACTTCGACCAGAATATGCGCAGCCCGGCGTTGCTCGGACAGGTTCGCGGTTTCTTTCTGATACGCCGCTTGCAGGTCTTCGTCCTTGACACTGACCTGATCAAAGAAGGACGCCTTCTTCAATTCGAGGTAATCGATGACCACCTGATCCGGCGTCATGAATTCCTTGGCGTGTTCGTCGTAGTAGGCTTTGACTTCGTCGTCAGTCAGTTTCACCGCCGCAGGATCTGCCTTGACGTTCAAGGTGGCGAAATCGCGGGTCTGCTTTTCCAGACGGGCGAAGGCCAGAACCTGTGCATCGGTGACAAAGCCGCTACCGGCCAAGCCAGCGCGTAGCTGACCGATCAGCATTTCCTGAGCCAGCATCTGGCGGAATTGCAGACGGCTATAGCCGAGTTGACGGATCACCTGATCGAAGCGATCGGCGTTGAACTTGCCTTCCACCTGGAATTCAGGCGTTTGCAGGATCACCTGATCCAAAGCCGCCTCGGAGAAAGCGAATTTCGATTTTTCTGCGCCTTGCAGCAGCAGTTTGCGATCGATCAGGCCTTTGAGGGCCGATTCGCGCAGCATTTTTTCGTCGAGCAAGGAAGCATCGAAATCCTTGCCAAGCTGTTGCATGAGCTGACGGCGTTGCATATCAACCGCCTGGTTCAGCTCGTTTTGACTGATTTCTTCACCATTGACCTTGGCCGCATCCTGGCTGTTGGTCGTCGCCTGGAAAATGGCCTCGATACCGGTGAAAGCCATCAGTACAACGATGATCCCGATAATGGTCTTGGCAATCCAGCCTTGTGAATTGTCCCTGATATTCTGCAGCATGCGTCCCCCAGAAACGGTTGAACTTCAAAATTAGGCAACCGTGGAGCGTGGGTAGAATCCGGATAGAAGAAAGGCGCATCCGAGGATGCGCCTTCTCGTAACTGGCGGAGCGGACGGGACTCGAACCCGCGACCCCCGGCGTGACAGGCCGGTATTCTAACCGACTGAACTACCGCTCCGCTGCCAAGTCAGGAATGACCCCGACCCGGATAGGCAAAAACCTGAATCGAACTTAGTTGACAGCTTCTTTCAGTGCTTTACCGGCTTTGAAACCTGGTTTTTTGGCGGCGGCGATTTCCAGCGTCTTACCGGTCTGTGGGTTACGACCGATGCGAGCTGGACGATCGGTCACGGAGAAGGTACCGAAACCAACCAGAACAACAGAGTCGCCAGCCTTGAGAGCGCCAGTGACGGATTCGATTACAGCGTCCAGCGCACGGCCAGCAGCAGCTTTCGGGATATCAGCGGATGCAGCGATAGCATCAATCAGTTCCGACTTGTTCACTCTAAGTCCCCTTATATCTATTTGAGTTTGATTCTAAGTTTTTTGGTGAAAGCAAAAAAACGAGTGCTGAATGGCCTACAGACACTTAAGAGCCGCTTTATAACAAGGGCTCTAAAAAACTGTCAACAAGCCCCCCAGGCAAATGCGTACTAATGCGTGCTAATTCTTTCCTTAGAGTCAGACTCGCGTTTTTCATCCTTTGCAACGATCTCCGGAACCACATCCGGCAAGGGCTCCGGCGCGTATTGCAGCGCAATTTGCAGGACCTCGTCAATCCATTTAACTGGTTTAATCTGTAGATCTTGCTTGATATTGTCAGGAATTTCCTTCAGATCGCGTACGTTCTCTTCAGGAATGATCACCGTCTTGATTCCGCCACGGTGAGCAGCCAGCAGTTTTTCCTTCAAACCACCGATCGCCAGCACCTGACCACGCAAGGTGATTTCGCCGGTCATCGCAACATCTGCGCGTACAGGAATGCCAGTCAATGCTGACACCAGGGCCGTGCACATGCCTACACCAGCGCTAGGGCCATCTTTAGGCGTTGCCCCTTCAGGCATATGGATATGCGTGTCGCGTTTCTCGTGGAAGTCCAGAGGAATCCCCAGGCTCTTCGCACGGCTGCGGACAACGGTCAGGGCTGCAGTGATCGATTCGACCATCACGTCACCCAGAGAACCGGTTTTGATCAACTGGCCTTTACCCGGCACGACCGCGGCTTCAATGGTCAACAATTCGCCGCCCACCTGAGTCCAAGCCAAGCCGGTGACCTGACCGATCTGATCTTGCGACTCAGCCAGACCGTAGCGGAATTTACGCACACCCAGGAAGTGCTCGAGCATGTCGGCAGTGACCTTCACCGAGAAACGTTTTTCCATTGCATGCTCTTTGACTGCCTTGCGGCAAACCTTGGCAATCTGGCGCTCCAGCCCACGTACACCGGCTTCGCGGGTGTAGTAGCGAATGATGTCGCGGATCGCTTCGGCGTCGAATTCCAGCTCGCCTTTCTTCAGACCGTTGGCCGTAATCTGCTTCGGCGAAAGGTATTTGACAGCGATGTTGATCTTCTCGTCTTCGGTGTAACCCGGCAGACGAATCACTTCCATCCGGTCCAGCAGCGCCGGCGGAATGTTCATGGAGTTGGAGGTGCACAGGAACATCACATCAGAGAGGTCGTAGTCGACTTCCAGATAGTGATCGTTGAAGTTGTGGTTCTGCTCGGGATCGAGCACTTCCAGCAACGCCGACGCCGGATCGCCACGCATGTCGCTGCCCATTTTGTCGATTTCATCGAGCAGGAACAGCGGGTTGCGAACGCCCACTTTTGTCATCTTTTGAATCAATCTTCCTGGCATCGATCCGATATAAGTCCGGCGATGACCACGAATTTCCGCCTCATCGCGCACACCACCGAGGGCCATGCGAACGAATTTGCGGTTGGTGGCGTGAGCAATCGACTCCGCCAGAGAGGTTTTACCCACCCCGGGAGGACCGACCAGGCACAGCACCGGGCCACGAATCTTCTTCACGCGCTTCTGCACGGCGAGGTATTCGAGGATCCGCTCTTTGACTTCTTCCAGACCATAGTGGTCGGCGTCGAGAATGTCTTCGGCACGGGCAAGGTCCAGACGCACCTTGCTCTGAGCCTTCCACGGCACTTGAACCAGCCAGTCGATGTACGAACGCACCACCGTCGCTTCCGCGGACATTGGCGACATTTGCTTGAGTTTGTTCAGTTCGGCCTGAGCCTTGGCCAGCGCGTCTTTCGGCAGACCGGCGGCATCGATACGCTTTTTCAGCTCTTCGATTTCGTTGTGGCCTTCATCGCTGTCGCCCAGCTCTTTCTGAATGGCCTTCATCTGCTCATTCAGGTAGTACTCGCGCTGGCTGCGCTCCATTTGTTTTTTAACGCGGCCACGAATGCGTTTTTCGACTTGCAGCAGATCGATCTCGGCATCCAACAATGCCAGAACGTGCTCGACACGGGCCGACAAATCGATGATTTCGAGGATTTCCTGCTTTTGCTCGATCTTCAGGGCCATATGCGCGGCCATGGTGTCGACCAAGCGACCTGGCTCGTCGATGCTGTTAAGCGACGACAGGACTTCAGCGGGGACTTTCTTGCCCAGCTGCACATATTGTTCGAACTGAGCCAGCAAGCTGCGGACAAACACTTCCGACTCGCGCTCAGGCGCGTCGACTTCGTCGATCAGCGATACTTCGGCACGGCAGTGGCCATCGACTTCGCTGAAGCGCTCCACGGCGCCTCGCTGCTCGCCTTCGACAAGAACCTTGACCGTGCCGTCAGGCAGCTTGAGCAGCTGCAGAACGGTAGCGATGGTGCCTACGCGATAAAGTGCTTCTTCACCGGGATCGTCGTCAGCAGGATTTCGCTGAGCCAGCAGAAGGATCTGCTTGTCGCCCGTCATCGCTGCCTCGAGGGCTTCGATGGATTTTTCGCGCCCCACGAACAGCGGGATAACCATGTGCGGATAAACCACGACATCACGCAATGGCAGGAGAGGCAATTCGATGGTTGTCTTCATGATTTCGCCTCTACGGCGGCCATAAGGCCGTAAACAGATGGAAGTAAGCTTGAAACCAAGATGGGGGCTGTTTTCAAAAAAAACAAGCGCAAATAAAATGTTAAAACGCGTTAAAAGCAAAGGGGCCCGAAGGCCCCTTCTTTATTCCAGCAGTGTGACGCTTAGGCGTCCGGCGCTGCCTTGGCAGTCGGCTCACTGTTTTCGTAGATATACAGTGGCTTGGACTTACCTTCTATAACGCTTTCATCGATCACTACTTTACTCACCTCGGACTGCGAGGGGATTTCATACATAGTGTCGAGCAATACACCTTCGAGAATCGAACGCAGTCCTCGGGCACCGGTTTTGCGTTCCAGGGCACGTTTGGCGACCGATTTCAGCGCGTCGGCCCGGAATTCCAGGTCCACGCCTTCCATCTCGAACAGCTTGGCATACTGCTTGGTCAGAGCATTTTTCGGCTCGGTGAGAATCTGCATCAACGCAGCCTCATCAAGCTCGTCCAGCGTGGCAAGTACCGGTAGACGACCGACGAATTCCGGGATCAGACCGAACTTGACCAAATCGTCAGGTTCGACTTCACGCAGGGACTCACCGACTTTCTTGCCTTCTTCCTTGCTGCGAACTTCCGCGTTGAAACCGATGCCGCCCTTGGTGGAACGGTTTTGAATAACCTTTTCCAGACCGGAGAACGCACCACCGCAGATAAACAGGATGTTACGGGTGTCGACCTGAAGGAATTCCTGCTGCGGATGCTTGCGACCACCTTGAGGTGGTACGGAAGCAACTGTGCCTTCGATCAACTTGAGCAGGGCCTGCTGCACGCCTTCACCGGAAACGTCCCGGGTGATCGACGGGTTGTCAGACTTGCGCGAGATCTTGTCGATCTCATCGATGTAAACAATGCCCATCTGGGCTTTTTCTACGTCGTAATCGCACTTCTGCAGCAGCTTCTGAATGATGTTCTCGACATCTTCACCTACATAACCCGCCTCGGTGAGGGTGGTTGCGTCGGCGATGGTGAACGGAACGTTCAGCAAGCGGGCCAGTGTTTCGGCAAGCAGGGTTTTACCCGAGCCTGTCGGGCCGATCAGCAAGATGTTGCTTTTGCCGAGTTCGACGTCGTCATTCTTTTTGTCACGCTGGTTCAAACGCTTGTAGTGGTTGTACACCGCTACGGCCAGAACCTTTTTCGCACGTTCCTGACCAATCACGTACTGATCAAGGATGCCGCTGATTTCTTTAGGCGAAGGCAATTTATGCGCGCTGCTTTCGGCCTGGGCTTCCTGCACCTCCTCACGGATGATGTCATTGCACAGGTCGACGCACTCGTCGCAGATAAAGACCGAGGGGCCGGCAATCAATTTGCGTACTTCATGCTGGCTTTTGCCACAGAAGGAGCAATAGAGCAGCTTGCCGTTGTCCTCGCCGTTGCGGGTGTCAGTCATTCGTTCGATCCAAATCCGATAGGCTTGCAACACAAGATGAAGGCTATTGCGGGCTTTTTCAAGCCCGCTAGTGATCGGACCCGCCGACCAACCTTATTTTGAGCTGCTTATTTTAAGCGGGGCGCTGATTGATCACTTCATCGATCAACCCGTATTCACGCGCTGCTTCTGCACTCATGAAATTATCGCGGTTGGTATCGCGCTCGATTTCTTCAAGAGTGCGCCCGCTATGCTTGGCCATCAGCGTGTTGAGACGCTCACGAATGAAGAGGATTTCCTTGGCATGGATTTCGATATCCGAAGCCTGGCCCTGGAAACCGCCCAGTGGCTGGTGAATCATCACACGCGAGTTTGGCAGGCAGTAACGCTTGCCTTTCGCACCGGCCGTCAGAAGAAACGCGCCCATGCTGCACGCTTGACCGATACAGGTGGTCGACACGTTTGGCTTGATGAACTGCATGGTGTCGTAGATCGACATGCCCGCCGTCACCGAACCGCCCGGCGAGTTGATATAAAGATGGATGTCCTTGTCCGGGTTTTCCGCTTCAAGGAACAGCAGTTGCGCACAGATCAGGTTGGCCATGTAGTCCTCTACCGGACCAACCAGAAAGATCACTCGCTCCTTGAGAAGGCGCGAGTAGATGTCATAGGCGCGTTCGCCACGAGCAGACTGCTCGACAACCATCGGGACCAGGCCGCCTGCGGCCTGGATATCAGAGTTCTGCTGAATATACGAATTACGGAACATGCTCTGCAGTCACTCCCAAATAGTTATGTCTTGAATACGCATAAGCCAGCACGAAGGCTGGCTTATGGTGTGTACTTCTTACCGCAAAAACAATCAGTCGGCTTGTGGAGCTTCTACCGGCTTGACTGCTTCTTCGTAAGAGACCGATTTGTCGGTCACGCTAGCTTTCTGCAGAACAGTATCCACAACTTGTTCTTCCAGCACAACCGAACGGACTTCGTTCAGTTGCTGGTCGTTCTTGTAGTACCAAGACACAACCTGCTCAGGCTCCTGGTAAGCCGAAGCCATTTCCTGAATCATCTCGCGAACGCGGGCTTCATCAGGCTTGAGGTCGAATTGCTTGACCACTTCAGCCACGATCAGACCCAGCACAACGCGGCGCTTGGCTTGTTCTTCGAACAGCTCGGCCGGCAGTTGGTCAGGCTTGATGTTGCCGCCGAACTGCTGAACAGCCTGCACACGCAGACGGTCGACTTCGTTGGACAGCAGAGCCTTTGGCACTTCGATCGGGTTGGTGGCCAGCAGACCGTCCATAACCTGATTCTTGACCTTGGATTTGATCGCCTGACGCAGTTCACGCTCCATGTTCTTGCGAACTTCGGTGCGGAAGCCTTCCAGACCGGTTTCCTTGATGCCGAATTGAGCGAAGAATTCTTCGGTCAGCTCAGGCAGTTTAGGCTCGGAAACGGTGTTCACGGTCACGGTGAACTCAGCGGCTTTGCCTGCCAGGTCGAGGTTCTGATAGTCCTCAGGGAAGGTCAGGTTCAGAACGCGCTCTTCGCCGGCTTTAGCGCCGACCAGACCGTCTTCGAAACCAGGAATCATGCGGCCGGAACCCAGCACCAACTGGGTGCCTTTGGCGGAACCGCCAGCGAACACTTCACCGTCGACTTTGCCGACAAAATCGATGTTCAGTTGGTCTTCGTTCTGAGCAGCGCGATCGGCGACTTCAAAACGGGTGTTCTGCTTGCGCAGGATTTCCAGCATCTTGTCCAGATCGGCATCAGCCACGTCAGCGCTCAGGCGCTCGACAGTGATACCTTCGAAACCGGCAACAGTGAACTCCGGGAACACTTCGAAAATTGCGACGTATTCCAGATCTTTGCCAGCTTCCATCGATTTAGGCTCGATCGAAGGAGCGCCAGCCGGGTTCAGCTTCTGCTCGACAACAGCTTCGTAGAAAGAAGACTGGATCACGTCGCCCACGGCTTCTTGACGTGCATCAGCACCGAAACGGCGCTTGATTTCACTCATAGGCACTTTGCCTGGACGGAAGCCAGCGATCTTGGCCTTTTGGGCAGTCTGCTGCAGACGCTTGTTGACCTGAGTCTCGATGCGCTCAGCCGGCACGGTGATGCTCATGCGGCGCTCAAGAGCAGAAGTATTTTCAACAGAAACTTGCATGGATATTCCTCGTTGCACAGACGTTAGCCGGCCGTTTCCGACCCCAGAATCAAGGGCATGCATTCTAGTGGGTCAAACTCAAGAAGTCACCCTACTGAAAACGGGTAAAAAAGCAGCAGGCAATTTATAGGCGGGGACAAACGGTTGTGCCTCGCCCTGTTAGCAAATACAGCCAGTCATGCCAGGGCTCTGCACCAATCCTTCTATATATAGAAGGAATCGGCAATCCATCCCTGACAGCCGACCCCACGAGGGGACCGACGGGCGAATCAGCATCATCGAGATACATAAATTCGACGACCCTACCCGCCCTTCAACCCGGAACATGCGGTTGTTTTGAAAATTCAGACTTATAAAACAAAAACGGCGCAGCCCTTTTCAGGTGCTGCGCCGTTTTCTGCTATTAGATAGCTGTTTGTAATGGTGCGGACGGAGAGACTCGAACTCTCACACCTTGCGGCGCTGGAACCTAAATCCAGTGTGTCTACCAATTCCACCACATCCGCATCAAGCTTTTAAAGCAAAGGCGCCAGACTGTTAATCTGGCGCCTTTCTAAATATGGGGTGGACGAAGGGGATCGAACCCTCGACAACGGGAGTCACAATCCCGTGCTCTACCAACTGAGCTACGCCCACCATATTGCCATGTTGCGCTACTTGTGCCAAAGCTGCCTAATTGGCGCACCCGGCAGGACTCGAACCTGCGACCATCCGCTTAGAAGGCGGATGCTCTATCCAGCTGAGCTACGGGCGCCTTGTTAATCTGTATTCTTGGACGATTACAAACTAAGTGCTTTCAGTCTCGCCGAATTAAACATCAACTCTGCTCAACCTTCTTAACCAGTGCTAGGCTGTGCCCGACAAGTGCGACGAATGTTATAGGTGAGCCTGAAGGTCGTCAACTCTTTTTTAAAAAAAATTCATTTAATTAAAGGGGTTAGGGGAATTTGCAGACCAAGCGCCTTTGCCCTCACCTCATGACATGCGAGAATGCGTTCTCTTTTTTTCCCCTCTCGATGGTTAATCACGCGCAATGACTGCACAACTAATCGACGGCAAATCGATCGCCGCCAGCCTGCGCCAGCAGATCGCCAAACGAGTCGCCGAGCGTCGCCAGCAAGGTCTGCGCACGCCCGGTCTCGCGGTGATCCTGGTCGGCAGCGATCCTGCCTCTCAGGTTTATGTCTCGCACAAGCGTAAAGACTGTGAAGAGGTCGGCTTCCTTTCCCAAGCCTACGACCTGCCTGCCGAAACCACTCAAGAAGCACTGACCGACCTGATCGATCGCCTGAACGACGACCCGGCGATTGACGGCGTTCTGCTTCAGCTGCCTTTACCTGAACATCTGGACGCCTCCAAATTGCTGGAGCGCATTCGTCCAGACAAGGACGTCGACGGTTTCCACCCTTATAACGTCGGCCGTCTGGCCCAGCGCATTCCGCTGCTGCGTCCGTGCACACCTAAAGGCATCATGGCGTTGCTGGAAAGCACCGGTGCCGATCTATACGGGATGGACGCGGTCATTGTCGGGGCTTCCAACATTGTTGGCCGTCCGATGGCAATGGAACTGCTGCTGGCCGGTTGCACCGTGACCGTTACCCACCGCTTCACCAAAGATCTGGCGGGCCATGTCGGTCGCGCCGACCTGGTGGTGGTTGCCGCCGGCAAGCCGGGCCTGGTCAAAGGTGAGTGGATCAAGGAAGGCGCGATTGTGATCGACGTCGGTATCAATCGTCAGGAAGATGGCAAGCTGGTCGGTGACGTGATCTACGAAACCGCCCTGCCCCGCGCCGGCTGGATCACTCCGGTACCGGGTGGCGTTGGCCCGATGACCCGCGCCTGCCTGCTGGAAAACACGCTGTATGCCGCGGAAACACTGCACGGCTGAGTTCACGCTGACTTGCAGCGCCGCATAAAAGAACCCCGCCCATCGCGGGGTTCTTTTTGCCTGCGAGAAAAGCTCGACCATCCGCCGGAAAAGGCTGTTTTTATCAGGCTTCCAGGCACTTTCCCCTGAACATCGAACAACCATCGACAGTTCTTCAGCCATACTCCTAAAATGCGTCGCTTTTTAAAGAAACAGCCCGTTACAGAACGGCATATCCACCCTTTATGAGTCCGCCAGCGTGAAAATCCGTCTTTCAATCCTGAGCCTATTTTTTGCATTTACAGGGACTTTCACCACGCCAACGATCAACGCCGCCGAAACCACCGCCGCACCCCGAGACATTTCACAACTGAAGATCGCTTCCGGCAGTGTCTTGCTGATGGATATGCAAACCAACAAAGTGATCTATGCCAGTAACCCTGACGTCGTAGTGCCAATCGCGTCCGTCAGCAAACTGATGACCGGCCTGGTGGTGGTAGAAGCCCGGCAGAACATGGACGAATACCTTTCCGTCAATATCAGCGACACCCCGGAAATGAAAGGCGTGTTTTCCCGGGTCAAACTCAAAAGCGAATTGCCGCGCCGAGAGATGCTGCTGATTGCCCTGATGTCCTCGGAAAACCGTGCCGCTGCGAGTCTGGCCCATCACTATCCGGGCGGCTATGTCGCGTTCATTGCCGCCATGAACGCCAAAGCCAAAGCACTGGGGATGACCAGCACCCACTTTGTCGAACCGACGGGCCTCTCCCCCCGCAATGTGTCCACCGCCCGCGATCTGAGCAAACTGCTGATCGCCGCACACAAGCACCCGCTATTGACTCAACTGAGCACCACCAAGGCAAAAACCGTTTCGTTCCGTAAACCCAACTACAGCCTGGGCTTCCGCAACACCGACCATTTGGTCAACAAGCCTAACTGGGACATCAAACTGACCAAAACCGGCTTTACCAACGCGGCCGGTCACTGCCTGGTGCTGGTCACCCACATGGGTGATCGTCCGATGGCGCTGGTGATTCTGGATGCCTTTGGCAAATACACGCACTTTGCCGATGCCAGCCGTATTCGCAGCTGGGTCGAAACCGGCAAGAGCGCCAACGTGCCTTCCGTCGCCCTGCAGTACAAATCCGACAAGAATCTCAAGCATCGCCAGAGCGGCGTGGTTGAAGCATCGAAATAAGCTCGAAACGCCTCCAAACGAAAGCCCCGAATATTCGGGGCTTTTTTTGTCTGGGATTAATCGTTGGGCAACGGCATCTGATCGTCATCCGGGATGCCATCCCCGGCACTTGGGTCTTTCCAGCCCTGCGGATGTTTTGTTGGTACCACGGTCGGTCTGGCCAACGGGTCCCGTAACGGGCTGTCCGGATCCATCACCGGATCCAGATCCCCTTCGGGGGTTGTTGGAACACTGTCGGGAGGATCTGGACGTTTGTCGTCGAAGCTCGAATCGGTAGACATATGCACCTCTGACTAGGACTTGGGTTTCAGATCGCCAAGCGGATCGTAAGGCTTCGCGGGAGCCTTCTTGCCCGCCTCACCCGGTTTTACATCCTTGGGCGCCTTGGCGGGCCCGATGGGATCGACCTGCGGATCGGCGAGGTCCGGAGAATCGGGGTCGAACCCCAACTCATTATCGGACGAATGCTCAGACGAGTGCGGGCCAGTGGGGGTATTGGAATGAGCCATGGGCGCCTCCTGGTCACGACCCGGGAAGTAATCCGGGCCCTTTACATGAGAGGCCAATAATCCTGAGTGGTGCCCTGCAAGATGACGAACGGAAACTACTGCGCGCTTAACGCTTTTTTCGCCCGGGCTGCCGCCTGCTCTTGACCTGACTGGGCAAGATCGCTCGCCGCTTTCAGCCAGCGCTGCTGATCGACGTTGGCCGGAATCTGGTCCGGCTTCTGGATCAATACAGCCCAGCCGCCGGCATTTTCGAACGCCGATTCAAAGGTGCTGAACCCCATCAGCAACCGACGGTCCATCCCGGCGCGCAGCAACACGGTCTGCTTCTGACGGTTGTAACCGGCGAGAATGGCGTATCGGGGCTCTGCCCAGAACGCTGAGCCTTCGGTGAAGCGCACCATTACCGGATAACCGGCAGCAACCTGGGCCAGCAGCGCCGGCAAATGGCTGTCGAGGGGATAGACCACCATCCCGTACTCGCGCGCGAGGTTCTGCATATTCTGCTGCAAGCGGTCTTCGGCGCCCGGCAAATGCAGAGGTTTGTCGAGCAACCCCGGGGTTATCACGATGCCCTGCTGGGACAGCAGGCTAGCCAACACCTGAGGCCCGCTTTGATAACTTTGCCCACGGTAGAACGTACCGCTGAGTTCGACCCGCTCTGGCAGACGCTTGATTTCAGGCGCCACGCTCCCCGCACAGCCAGCCAGACCGGCAACGCAGCCGACGATCAGCACCAAAGATCGAATTCGAGAAAATAACCGCATCATCACTCTCTTGTTCAGACGCCAGGTATTCACACTCCCGGCTTGGCCGTCGATCATAGGATGCCGCAAGGCAGCGGTATAGCCTTAACCGGCAGTTGATTGCATTCGATAGAGCGAACTGGTTGGTGACAGGCGACCTTTGGTCAATAGTCTGAAATACAGCAGCGGCTAAACTGTCACTTACCAAGGAAGAGTGTGTGCCCGATGCAGGGCAAAGAGGAGGCACTGATGAGCCTGACAATGACCATTGTAATGTTGATTTCCGGCTGGCTGGCCGTGGCCGCCGCCATGCTGTGGGGCGTTTTGCGTATTACCCGCCGACACCATCACCACCCGGTTCAATCGGCGCCTGTGGCGAAAACCGATCAGCCGGCTGCCCACCCCGCCACCGCGCACTGACCGGCGCTTTTCAGTCGCCCAAACAAAAACGGCCGCCTGGACTCTTTCGAGTTCAGGCGGCCGTTTCGCTTAACGAAGGTTAAGCTTCAGCGGCGATGCGCTTCTGCCTGGCCCGACGCGACAGCATGTTCAAGCCTTCGATCGTGGCCGAGAACGCCATGGCCGCGTAGACGTAGCCTTTCGGTACGTGGGCGCCAAAACCTTCGGCGATCAGCGTCATGCCGATCATGATCAGGAAGCCCAGCGCCAACATCACCACCGTTGGGTTGTCGTTGATGAACTTGGCCAGAGGGTCAGCCGCCAGCAACATCACCAGTACCGACACCACCACCGCAATGATCATGATCGGCAAATGCTCGGTCATGCCGACAGCGGTAATGATGCTGTCGATGGAGAACACCATGTCCAGCAGCAGGATCTGACCGATCGCAGCGGCAAAGCCCAGGGTCACGGTCGAGGTAGCCGACATCGGATCATCCGGCGCCGGGTCCATGCTGTGATGGATTTCGGTGGTCGCTTTCCACAACAGGAACAGGCCACCGGCAATCAGGATCATGTCCTTCCAGGAGAACGCGTGGCCGAGAATCTCGATCACAGGCTCCGTCAACTGGACGATGAACGCGATGGTGCTCAACAGTGCCAGGCGCAAGATCAACGCCATGCCGATACCGATGCGCCGCGCCTTTTGGCGATGCTGTTCGGGCAGCTTGTTGGTGAGGATCGAGATGAAGATCAGGTTATCGATGCCGAGCACGATTTCCATCACCACCAGCGTGGCCAGGGCGACCCAGGCAGTGGGGCTTGCAGCAAGTTCTAAAAGGTATTCCATGGGTCAGTCCTGACTCGTTGTAGACGGTTTAGATTTCCTGGGACGAAGATTCGGTTTTGTCCGTCTCTTTGGCCGGTTGTTCTTTCTTGCTGATCAAACCGCCCGTGGCATCGCTGAGCGCTTGCTCGGCAGCTTTGTGGGTATCGTCAATCGCCTGTTTGGCGGTTTCGGCGGCCTTGCCCATCAATTGCTGAGCGCTTTTCTCGGCCTGGTCGCAACCGGCCAGCACCAGTAAAGACGCAATCAGCAGTGCCGTGGTTTTAAGCTTCATGATGCTTTCCTCGATAAAACAGACAGAACCGAAAAGGCGATCCGTCGATAGCGAGGCATTCTAAGGAAGCAAACACTTCAGGAAAATTCGTATTTTTAGCGGTTATACTTCGGTTACAACGAATCCAGATAGTGTATTGGCGTATGTGAACAAGGGGATTTCACCAACATGCTTAATTATCGACAGCTGCATTACTTCTGGGTGGTGGCCAAGACCGGCAGCATCGTGCGCGCCTGCGAGCAACTGAATCTGACGCCACAGACCATCAGCGGGCAGATTTCCCTGCTCGAGCAAACCTATGGCATCGAGTTGTTTCGTCGGGTCGGCCGGCAGCTGGAACTCACCGAAGCCGGGCGTCAGACCCTGCCCTACGCCGAGCAGATGTTCCAACTCGGTGGCGAGCTGGAATTGATGCTGCGGGCGCAGCCCAATGAGCAACAGATTCTGTTTCGGGTGGGCGTCGCCGACGTGGTGCCTAAATCCATCGTTTATCGACTGATCGCGCCGACCATGGAGTTGAGCGAACCGCTGCGTATCACCTGTCGCGAAGACAAACTGGAACGCTTGCTTGCCGACCTGGCGATTCAGCGCCTTGATCTGGTGATTTCCGACAGCCCGATGCCCTCGCATCTGGACATCAAGGGCTACAGCCAGAAACTCGGCGAATGCGGCATCAGCTTCTTCGCCACTGCCGAACTGGCGGCGCGGTATGGCCAGGACTTCCCCCGCAGCCTGCACGGCGCCCCGCTGCTGATTCCCGGGCCGGAAACCGTAGTGCGCAGTCGCTTGCAACGCTGGTTTGCCGAACAGCAGATCCAGCCACAGATCGTCGGCGAATTCGACGACAGCGCTTTGATGCAGGCTTTCGGCCAATCCGGTAGCGGGATATTCATCGGCCCGAGCGTGATTGCCGACGAATTGAAACGCCAATGCGGCGTGGAGTTGATCGGTCAGACCGACGCCGTACGCGAGTCGTTCTACGCCATCTCGGTGGAGCGCAAGGTCAAGCACCCCGGCATTGTCGCCATTACCGAAGGTGCTCGCCGCGAGCTGTTCACCGCGATGTGAGATGTCAGGCGCAGATTTCGCGAGGCTTGAAGGTCATCAGCGCCATCGCCAACAGGATCGAGACAAGGATAAAACCGGCTGCCGCGAAACCCAGTCCACCCAGGCCAACACTGTCGATCACCCGCCCACCGACCATCGCGCCCAGACCGATTCCGAGGTTGGCCCCGGCGATGTTCAGCGATGCAGCAAAGGCCGGAGCCTCAGGCGCAGCCTTCATCAGGCGCACATGGCTGACCAGGAACAGCGCGGCCTGAGTCACGCCCCAAATCCCCATCGCTGCCGCCAGACCGAGGGGTGAATGAATGTTCGGCACCAACGCGACCATGCCGGCGATCATGAAGGCACAGAACGTCACTGAAGCGATCAGCGGATGTCGATCCACCGCGCGACCGCCCAGCGAGTTGCCGATCAAGCCCACCGCACCGAAGCCCATCAGGCACCAGCCGACCACGGTGCCGTTGAAACCGGCCAGCCGCTCAAGAATGTCCGCCAGGTAGGTGTAAGCGGTGAACATGCCGCTGAACACCAGGATCGATAACAGCACATGCCCCAGCATCAATGGGCTGCGCAGGATTCTGAACTGCGAACGGAAACTGACTTGATGTTGGTGCAGGTTGGTTTTCGGCAGGTAGATAAACAGCAGCAGCGCCTTGGCAAACGCGATCACCGCCAGAATGCCAAAGGCACTGCGCCAGCCGAACGCATCGGAAATCAGTGTCCCCACCGGAATGCCGAACACCGTGGCGCAGACAATGCCGAAACCGATCTTGGATATGGCCCGCCCGGCATAGTCCGGCCCGACGATATCCACTGCGGTTTCACTGGCCAACGCCCAGAACACCGGCAACCCCAGCGCCGGAATCAATCGCGCAATGGCCATCACCCCGATGTTCGGCGCCAGTGCCGCCAGCGTGTTGGCCAGGCCGAACATGATCAGCACGCTGATAAACAGTTTGCGCCGTTCAAACCTTGCAAAGTATGCGGTCAGGAACGGTCCGAAAGCGGCCACGGTAAAGGCGAACAGGGTCACCAGCAAACCCGCTTGAGGGATGCTGACGTCCAGATCACGGGCGATTGCCGGCAACAGGCCGACGATGATGAATTCCGTGGTCAGCACCGTAAAACCGGCGGCGGACAACAGAAGAATGGGCAACAGCATGCAGAACTCCAGGAAAACGACGACACCAGCGACAGCCCGAAGGCTCACTGGCAGAACTTGAAAATGAGGATGGCGAAGCTTAACAGAGTGTTTCCGGACGAGGTTGCACGAACCTGCAAATCGCGTTGATCAATCGGGTGGCAGATCGTCACAGGTCTGAAGGATCACGACTACGCTGTGATAAAGTCCGCGGCCTGCGGTACTTATACTTTGCTCATCGGCCATTCATTGGCATTGATGTAGCGACCCTTCGGTTCCCTCCATGTGGCCTGCCCGGCTTTTTGCTGCATGAGCGGAACCCTGCACCCTAATAAAATCAGAGATGCCGTTATGACCGCTTTATCCCCTTCTCTCATGCAACGCCTGAAACGCAGCAGCCTGGTCACGCAAATCATCATCGGCCTGATCGCCGGGATTGCCTTGGCGTTGCTCGCGCCTGAGCTGGCCAAGTCCACCGCCTTCATTGGCAAAGTGTTCGTGTCGGCGCTCAAGGCTGTCGCGCCGGTTCTGGTGTTCGTGCTGGTCATGGCTTCGATTGCCAACCATAAGCACGGCCAGGAAACCCATATCCGGCCGATCCTGTTTCTGTACCTGCTGGGCACCTTCGCGGCAGCCGTGGTGGCGGTGGTCGCCAGTACGCTGTTTCCGTCGAGTCTGGTGTTGGCCACCCAGGATGTTGCGGTGACCGCACCAGGCGGCATCAGTGAAGTGCTGCAAAGCCTGGCACTGAGCGTGGTCGATAACCCGGTCAGTGCGCTGATGAACGCCAACTTCATCGGCATTCTCGCTTGGGCCATCGGCATGGGTATCGCGATCCGCCATGCCGGCGCAACCACCCGTGAGGTGCTGGGCGATTTGTCCAATGGCGTGACGGTTATCGTACGGGTGGTGATTCGCTTTGCACCGCTGGGGATCTTCGGCCTGGTGGCCTCGACCCTCGCCACCTCTGGATTCGGCGCCTTGATCGGTTACATGCATCTGCTGGCCGTGTTGCTGGGCTGCATGCTGTTCGTGGCACTGGTGATGAACCCCGCCATTGTGTTCTGGAAGTTGCGTCGCAACCCGTATCCGCTGGTATTCACTTGCCTGCGTGAGAGCGGCATCACTGCCTTCTTCACTCGCAGTTCGGCGGCGAACATTCCAGTCAACCTGGAATTGAGCAAGCGCCTGGGCCTGCACGAAGATACCTATTCGGTGTCGATCCCGCTCGGCGCCACCATCAACATGGCCGGCGCAGCAATCACCATCACCGTGCTGACCCTGGCCGCCGTGCACACCCTGGGCATCGCCGTGGATATTCCGACGGCCATCCTGCTCAGCATCGTCGCAGCGATCTGTGCCTGTGGCGCCTCGGGCGTGGCTGGCGGTTCGCTGTTGCTGATTCCACTGGCGTGCAGCCTGTTCGGCATCCCGAGCGAAATCGCCATGCAGGTGGTGGCGGTCGGCTTCATCATCGGTGTATTGCAGGACTCGGCGGAAACCGCGCTGAACTCCTCCACCGACGTGCTGTTCACCGCGGCGGCGTGCCAGGGTGAGGAACAGAAGACCCGGGAAGCCCGGGAAGCCCAGCGTTTGGCGTAACAACGCACCTACAGAAGGCGTGACAAAAAAAAGCCCGCCAAGGCTTACACCTTGGCGGGCTTTTTTGTACCTGGCGGTTTAGAACGCGCCCATGTAATCGCGCTTGCCCACTTCCACACCGTTGTGACGCAGCAGTGCGTAAGCAGTGGTCACGTGGAAGAAGAACTGTGGCAGACCGTAGCTCAGCAGGTAAGCCTGGCCAGTGAAGCGCTTCTCTTTAGGCGTGCCTGGACGGGTAACGATCTCGATGCCTTCCTTGCCGTCGATCTGCTCTGGCTTGATCTCACCGATGAAGGCCAGAACCTTGGCGATCAATGCTTGCAGTTCGGCGAAGGTGGTTTCGGTGTCATCGTATTTCGGCAGTTCGACTTCAGCCAGACGCGCCGAAACGCCTTTGGCGAAATCAACGGCGATCTGCACCTGGCGTACCAGCGGGAACATGTCCGGGTACAGACGGGCTTGCAGGAATGCGTTCGGATCGATGTTTTTCGCGGTAGCGTGGGCTTCGGCCTTGCTCAGGTTGTTGCTCAGGGCATTGAGCATTTGCTGGAAAACCGGAACGGATGCGGCGTACAGGGAAATAGTCATGATGGTCTCGTGTGGTGACAGGAGTAAAAACGTGGAGCGATTATAGCCATGCCCGACCGCCCTGCGGCTTGTCTTTTATCCTGCAAGGATTAGGCTAGGCGGCTTCGACTGCATGCTTCGACTGCATAGGGAAAAGCGCGATGAGCACTGAGCAAGAAACGACCTCCGACGAACCGCGGCTCAACAGCACGGAAATCCGCATTCTGGGCTCGTTGATCGAGAAACAGGCCACCAGCCCGGAAACCTATCCGCTGACGCTCAATGCGCTGGTGATTGCCTGTAACCAGAAAACCAGCCGCGAACCGGTGATGAACCTCAGCCAGGGCCAGGTCGGCCAGAGCCTGCGCGTGCTGGAAGGTCGCGGTTTTACCAGACTGGTAATGGGCAGCCGTGCCGACCGCTGGGAGCATCGGGTCGACAAGGCGCTGGAACTGGTGCCGGCGCAGGTGATTCTGACCGGGCTGTTGTTCCTGCGCGGCCCGCAGACGGTCAACGAACTGCTGACCCGTAGCGGCCGCATGCATGATTTTGAAGATGCCGAGCAAGTGATGCATCAGCTGGAGCGCTTGATCGCCAGAGGCCTGGCGCTGTTGATTCCGCGTCAGGCCGGCCAGCGCGAAGACCGTTATATGCATGCACTGGGCGATCCGGCGGATATCGAAACGATCCTGGCTGCCCGACAGAATCCGGCGGAACGTGGCACCAGTGGCGGGGTGTCGGTTGAGCGGATCGAAGAGCTTGAAGCGCGGATTGCGGCGCTGGAAGAGCGCTTGGCACGCCTCGAATAATCCGCACCGTACTTGTAGCAGCTGCTACAAGATACGTTGTGCCTGAATGGCTACTCGCCGTCCCAATAATCCACACCATCGGCCTGCCTGGCGACGGCAACGAAGCCCGAAGCATTGCCTTGGGCATCGACCTTGAAGTCGTCCATCACCACGTATTTGCCGGAATCCGGGTATTCGCAAATGTCAGGTGATTGCTGGCTGCTGACTGCCAGATAGCGCAATTCGCCGTTGCTGGTGTTGATGATCTGGTGTGCAGCTTCAGGTCCGCCCGCGGGGCAGGCGATTACGTCACCGGCGCGGATCGGAAAGCGTTCGGCGCCAAGGCGAACTTCCCCTTCCCCGGCCACGATATAGAACATCTCCTCGTTGACCCGATGGTTATGAAAAGGACTGCCACGCATGCCTGGCTCCAGGGCGTACAACCGATAACCCAGCTTTTGCGCGCCCAATTGCTGGCCGATGCGGGCAAAGCGTTGTTGATAGCGGCCGGCAGCGTCTCCGGTGGGAGCAAATTCTTCGGGCAGCGGTAAAAGTTCGGCCTGATCCAGGTTGAGAATGGCGGGATGCATGAAAACCTCGGTCACGGTGGCTGGAAAGCAAGTCTGCGCTTGCTGGTGGCCAGTATAGGTGGGAGATGTTCGCGGGCAAGTGAGTGGGGATCGGCAGGAGACCGAGTCGCAACAATCGCGAGCAGGCTCGCTCCCACAAGATCAGCGCTGAACCTGTGGGAGCGAGCCTACCCGGTACATTCAATAAAAAATCGGGATGATCAGCCCCGAGCAAACGCCACGGCTTTCTGGAATTGCTCATCGGTCGGCCGCACGCCGGTGTACAGCACGAACTGTTCCAGCGCCTGGATTGCAATCACTTCCAGCCCGGTGATGACTCGTTTGCCTTCAGCACGACCGCGCACGATCAATGGTGTTTCCGAGGGGATCGCCACCACATCGAACACAGTCTCGGCAGCAGCGATGGCTTCAGGGTCAAACGCCAATTGGTCCGCTTCCGGCCCGCCATTCATGCCGATGGGCGTCACGTTGATCAGCATCTGCGGGCGCTGGCCCCCCAGTTCCGCCTGCCATGAGTAACCCAACGATTGCGCCAAAGCACGCCCGGCGCGCTCGTTACGGGCCACGATCAGGCCGTTTTTGTAGCCGCCATCGCGCAAGGCACTGGCCACAGCCTTGGCCATGCCGCCGCTGCCGCGCAGGGCAAAGGTCGATTCCTTGGGAACCTGATGAGTGTCGAGCAATTGCGCAATCGCAATGTAATCGGTGTTGTAGGCCTTGAGGTGACCGTTGGTATTAACAATAGTGTTGATCGATTGAATAGCCTCAGCCGATGCATCCAGCTCATCGACCAACGCAATACAGGCTTCTTTGAATGGCATCGACACGCCGCAACCCCGAATGCCCAAGGCGCGGATGCCGCCAACGGCGCCCGGCAAGTCCTGGCTGCTGAAGGCTTTGTAGTAGAAATTCAGGCCCAATTGTTCGTACAGGTGGTTATGAAACCGCAGGCCGAAATTGCCGGGGCGCCCCGAGAGTGACATGCACAGCTGAGTGTCTCTGTTGGGGTTCATCTGCATTGGAATCTCCTTCAATAGCACTTTCAGATGGACGGGATTAGCCACTCCACCGGTTCTGATTGATCATAAAAGCCAGTCTGCACCTGGCACACAGCCGTAAAGAAGCCGGTACAGACCTTACACAAAATTTACCCAACGGCTGTGCTGATTTTCAAAAAAATGCTGTCTTAGAAGTATCCCCGCGACAACTTGTGTCTATTGCAGACGCGAGCGCCGGGTCGAAGAACCGAGGACTTATCATGATCCGTAAAATCCCCACAGTAGCCTTGCTGATCGGTGCTCTCGCTATCGCGGGGCAGGCAGAAGCAGGTGGTCGTGGTCATGGCGGCTGGGAAGGTCCGGCTGTGTTTGGTGCGATCGTCGGCTCGGCAATCATTGGCTCGGCAATCATCGGCCGCGACCGTCCAGTGTATGTGGAGCAACCGGTCTACGTTCAGCCACAACCGGTGTACGTGCAACCACCACCTGTTTATTACCAACCGGCGCCGGTCTACGTTCAACAACCGATCTACTACCGCCCGGCACCGATCTATTACGGTCCGCCACGCGGCTATGGTCCACCGCGCGGCTATTACGGCCCTCCCCATGGTTATTATCGTGGCGACCGCTGGTAATCCACTCCTCAGGCCCCGCTTTAACAGCGGGGCCTTTTTTGTGGCCGCAAGGTATGGCGAGGTCTGAATAAATCTCGCCAAGGTCGCTGTCGGGATAGTCCCGGCAGGTAAAGTTGGTCATATTTATGTCATGTCCGATCCGCAAGCTTGGATCTGTCCGTAAACAACAGGTTGATAAAAACAAGGACGACCTCATGCCCACACAAAATCCGCATCGCATTGTCGGCTTGTGCACTTCCGGCAAGGTGTACAACGCACTGACCGAACTCAAGCATCTGGAAGGTCATCGCAGCGCAAAATTTCTCTCGCTGCTGGCCGAAAACCTGGTGCGCAAAGGCCTGCTCAATGAGCAGGAAGTGGTGCATATGCTCGATCAAGTAGTGGACTGAGCGCAGGACTCATTGGCGTCAATGACGACTATCGAAAGCGTTGATTGTCCGTTCAAGCGTCCGATCCGTAAGGTAGCTCCATAGATTAATGGAGGTACTTATGGCTCAGGTTCAAATCATGTCCGTTATCGGCAGCGCGGTTCCCGCAACGCTCAGGGCCCAAGGATTACTCGCCTGCTGGTATCTGGTGCAGGACGGTGAACCTGTCAGCGGCCCGCTCACCTCGCTTCCCGCAGCCCTGGCCTTGTCGCAACGTATCGGCTCGGGCCAGTTCAGTGCTTAAGGCAGCTGAACCCGTGGATTGGAATCGATGTAAATGGCCCAGCTCGACACGAACAACGCGGCGATCAACGGCCCGATGACAAAACCGTTAATACCGAAAAGCGCCAGGCCGCCCAGGGTCGAGATAAGGATCAAGTAGTCGGGCATTTTGGTGTCCTTGCCCACCAGTATCGGTCGCAGGACGTTGTCCACCAGGCCGATCACGAACACCCCGAACAAAATGAGCACCGTGGCCTGCCAGATCGCGCCGCTGAACAGGAAATACACCGCCACCGGCATCCAGACAATCCCCGCCCCCACCAACGGCAACAGCGACAGAAACGCCATCAACACCGCCCAGAGCAGCACGCTCGGGATGTCCAGAATCCAGAAAATAAAACCACCCAATGCCCCTTGCGTGATCGCCACCACCAGGTTGCCCTTCACCGTGGCCCGCACCACGCGATTGAACTTGAGTTGCAAACGGCGCTTCTGGTTATCTTCCAGCGGTATGGCCGCACGTACTTTGCGCGCCAGTTCGGAGCCGTCCCGCAGGAAGAAAAACAGCAGATACAGCATGACGAAAAAGCCCACCACGAATTCGAACGTGCCCTGGCCAAAACTGAACGCCTTGGTCGCGACAAACTGGCTGCCTTGCATCGTGCTCTTGATGATTTTTTCACGCAGCCCGGCCAGCTCGCCCATGCCGAAACGATCGAGCAAGTTCTGAACGTACGGCGGCAGACTTTGCTTGAACTGCGACACATACCCGGCAATGTCCAGTTCGCCGCTTTCGATTCTGTTGTAGAGCGCCGCGCCTTCTTGAACCAGCAACGTACTGATCGTGATCACCGGCAAGATCGCGATCAGTACACAGAGAAACAAGGTGCACAGGGCCGTGAGGTTGTGAGGCCAACCGAACCTCCGTTGCAGCTGATGCTGCAAGGGCGCAAACAGAATACCGAGGATGACCGCCCAGAACACCGCGCCATAAAACGGCAGCAGAATCCAGATGAAGGCAATGCTTACAAGCGTCAGCAATACCATCAGCGATCTGTTTTGCAGCTTCGTTTCGTTCATGTCCGATCCATGTCAGTGCGCAGGAGCGCCGTTGCGCGTCTTGATGCTTAGTCCGCCACGATTCGCGCGAGTGCCATTTGTTTGTTCATCAAGCATAGATCCAGATCAATAAACCCCGCGGACAAGCCGCTTACCCTTGCCGGCTTTTGCGATCGACACTGCCATGACCTGCGCCATGACGCTTACGCCCCCCGAACTGCTCGCCCCTGCCGGCACCCTGAAAAACATGCGTTATGCCTTCGCCTATGGCGCCGACGCGGTATACGCCGGCCAGCCGCGCTACAGCCTGCGTGTGCGCAACAATGAATTCGATCACGCCAACCTCGCGCTCGGCATCGCCGAGGCCCAGGCTCAGGGCAAGCGCTTCTATGTGGTGGTGAACATCGCCCCGCACAACGCCAAGCTCAAAACGTTCTTGAAGGATCTGGAACCGGTGATCGCCATGGCGCCGGACGCGCTGATCATGTCCGACCCTGGCCTGATCATGCTGGTACGCCGGCACTTCCCGCAGATGCCGATCCACCTCTCAGTGCAGGCCAACACGGTGAACTGGGCCAGCGTCGAGTTCTGGCAGCAACAGGGCTTGAGCCGGATCATCCTGTCCCGCGAACTGTCGCTGGACGAGATCGCTGAAATCCGTCAGCACGTCCCGGCGATGGAGCTGGAAGTGTTTGTGCACGGCGCGTTGTGCATGGCCTATTCCGGGCGCTGCTTGTTGTCGGGTTACATGAACAAGCGCGACGCCAATCAGGGCAGCTGCACCAACGCCTGTCGCTGGAAATACTCGGCGATGCCGGCCAGCGAAAATCAGCTCGGTGAAATCGTCCAGCAGTTCCGGCCCGAACCGACCCTGGGCATCGGCGCGCCGACCGATCAAGTATTCCTGCTGCAAGAGGCCAATCGCCCTGACGAACTGATGCCGGCATTCGAGGATGAACACGGCACGTACATCATGAACGCCAAGGACCTGCGCGCCGTCCAGCACGTCGAGCGCCTGACGCAAATGGGCGTGCATTCATTGAAGATCGAAGGCCGGACCAAATCGCACTTCTATTGCGCGCGCACCACCCAGGTTTACCGTCGCGCGATCGATGATGCGATGGCGGGCCGGGCGTTTGATCGCAATTTGATGACCGATCTGGAATCCCTGGCCCAGCGTGGCTACACCGAAGGTTTTCTGCGTCGGCATGTGCATGACGAATATCAGAATTACCAGAACGGCAGCTCGGTTTCAGCACGCCAACAGTTCGTGGGCGAGTTGACCGGCGAACGCCGGGATCGTCTGGCCGAAGTGCGGGTGAAGAATCGCTTTGGTCTGGGCGACCACCTGGAACTGATGACACCCCAGGGCAACTTCCACTTCGATTTGCATCAGCTGCAGAACGCTAAAGGCGAAGCCATTGAAGTGGCGCCGGGGGATGGGCATACGGTGTATTTGCCGATACCGGATGCGGTGGAATTGCGCTTTGGGTTGTTGATGCGGGATGTGGACGTGAGTTAAAAGTCGTCAAAGGCAAGATCAAACACTGTCACGACACTGTCGCACAGGTGCGCGATAAACAAGTGAGGTAATAGCATGGATGGATTTGCCAGAGACCGAAGTAAATCATGGTTTGTACACATTACCCAGACCAAACCATAGATGGAGCCCGGCACACGTTGAAATCGAATGCAATTGGGTGATGTACCGTGTTGCCCCTCGAATACGCCTTGCTGTGCAGCAAAATAAATACAGCCTTCAGCGATCCAATAAGCATTTCAAACGATTTTCTAAAACGGCGGCCGAATAATTCGCCACGTCCATCGCCAGTTCGGCCTCCGCCAGCGCCTCCAGCAAGGCCGCTTGCGCCTCGAAGCGCAGCCCGCGTTTAAGCTTTCGCGATGCGTGCATTTGATCCAGTAACACATGGGTCACTTGATAAGGCGTGCTGATTTTCAGGCGTTGTAGCCAGACGGGAAGTTTCTTTTCGATTTTACGTTGCCTGACTTCCGCGACACCCGGCGCCTTATCCGAAAAAGTATTTTTCGAAACCGCCACTATCTCTTCAAATACATCAGTCAACTTATTTAATATATAACCCAGCATCAAATCATCAAAAGCGATCAACACTCACACTCCATCACGCCGGAAATTATCTCTCCCGAAAAACACACCCACTGCTGGCCATCACATTACACCTTATTGGACAATCATTACTGGACGTATTCTAACACTCACACTTTCCACGAATAACATAACATCTTAATAACACTCAAATTAAAGCCAACAAGATTTACTGACTTTTTATAACAATCATTGACACCCAAACGCAGACATCCTAGATTAATGGCACTCTGCCAACACCCAGACAACACATCAACTTTGTCAAGTTATCGAATGCTTAGTTTCTGAGTTATTTCATTCCTGGTGCAACGCATGAAATATGTAGACGATATTACGAAACTCTTTACACGTTTTGGCGCCAATGCAGAGAACTACCAGGAAATACAACCGAACTACAAAGATTTCAAAGACGACCCGGTTATACCTGCTGTGGCGGAGCCGTCGGTGGCATTGTCTCCCCCAACACCCGCGCTACCGGTGTTTCTACTGGATGAGCCCCAACCTTCTTTATTGATTGGCGCGGCGCCCAAATCCCCTCCTCTGACCGAGCCACCTGAGAGTTCTGCTACAGGTGACCATCAGCGATTGAGCGACCTGTTGCGTGAACTCAATCAGGTTCGTCGAGACGGTCTGCCAGAAACGACTCGCAAGCGGACCAAGGCGAAGGTCATTGCTATCGTTTCGGCGAATGGCGGGGTGGGTAAAAGCACCGTCGCCGCTGGCCTGGCAAAAACACTTCGGCGCCCCGGTGGGCGAACCATCGCGATTGATCTGGACCCTCAGAACGCGCTGTCCAGCCACTTGGGTATCACCAGGCAGGCTCCCGGGCTGATCCAGCTCAAAGACCAGGACGCAGACTGGGGCGCTCATCGCCTGCCGGGCTTTAGCGACAGTGAGTGCCTGCCCTTCGGCACTGGCGAAATGAACGATCGCCGCTTGCTCAGGCAGTTGATGCTTGAAGATTCTGACTGGTTGAATCAGCACCTTGCATCAATGAACCTCAGCGAAAACGATACCGTGATCCTGGACACTCCTTCGGGTGCGACCGTCTATTCGCAACAGGCGCTCGACGCCGCCGATCTGGTGCTGGTGATGACGGTGGCCGACGCGGCTTCCTACCTGGCACTGGACACCATGACCCCGTGGCTGGAAACCACCCGACGATGTGCACAGCGGCACCGGTATGTGCTCAACCAACGGGATGACTCGCGTTCGTTCAGCAGGGACATGGGCGTGCTGTTTCTGCGGCGGCTCGGCGCTAACCTGATCGGGACGATTCGCCTCGACCACCAGTTCAACGAGTCGCTGGCCTATGGTCGGGACCTGTTGCAATACGCACCTGAGAGCATTGGCTGTCAGGACATTCTTTCGCTGTCAGGCGCGGTCCATGCCCTGCTTTTCGCGGATGCTAACAGCCAGCAGGGCACGCCATGACCGCCCAGCTGAATCAACTACCTGCAAAGACATGGTGGTTGCAGGAGCTACTGGATACTTGCCAGGCTAGTGTCAGTCGATGGCCCCTGCGTTGGCGCCAAGGCCTGAAGATCTCGGTCGGGCTGATCGCGGCATTGTTGGTGCTGGGTATCCTCACTGCGCCGCTGAATCTGTATTCCCAGGCCGCATTTGCCGCCGTCTGTTTTGCAGCCAGCCTGATCATCCGCAAGCAAGCCGGACGTCTGGCGATCCTGACTCTGATCACCCTCTCGCTGATCGCTTCGTTGCGTTACATGTACTGGCGCCTGTCCGACACCCTGAACTTCGACAGCTGGCAGGATGCCGTATTTGGCTACGGGCTGGTGCTGGCCGAACTGTATGCCTTGCTCGTGCTGGTTTTCGGTTATGTACAGACCGCCTGGCCGCTGCAGCGCAAACCGCAGCTTCTGCAACAGCCGCCCGCTGAATGGCCAACGGTAGACGTCTTCATTCCCACCTATAACGAAGCATTGGGTATCGTCAAACTGGTGGTGCTCGCTGCTCAGGCCATTGACTGGCCCGAGGGAAAACTGCGGGTACACATGCTCGATGACGGACGCCGGGAGGAATTCAAGGTTTTCTGTCAGCAGATTGGTGTCAACTACATCACCCGCGACAACAATCAATATGCCAAGGCCGGCAACCTCAACGAGGCACTCAAAGTCACCGATGGCGAGTTCATTGCCATATTCGACGCCGACCACGTGCCCACCCGCTCCTTCCTGCAGATCACCATGGGCTGGTTTTTAAAGGACCCGAACCTGGCGTTGCTGCAAACGCCGCACTTTTTCTATTCACCCGATCCGTTCGAAAAAAACCTCGATACCTTTCGTTCGGTACCCAATGAAGGTGAGCTGTTCTACGGCTTGGTGCAGGACGGCAACGACCAGTGGAATGCGGCCTTCTTCTGTGGCTCCTGCGCGGTCATCCGGCGGACTCATTTGCTGGAAGTCGGCGGCATCGCCACCGAAACCGTGACGGAGGATGCGCATACGGCACTGAAGCTCAATCGCCGTGGTTTCAATACCGCTTACCTCGCCATTCCACAAGCGGCGGGACTGGCCACCGAAAGCCTCTCCCGACACATCAGTCAACGCATACGCTGGGCGCGGGGCATGGCGCAGATTTTTCGGACCGACAATCCGTTGTTTGGCAAAGGACTGAACCTGGGGCAGCGTATCTGCTACCTCAACGCCATGATGCACTTTTTCTACAGCTTGCCCCGTCTGGTGTTCTTGACCGCCCCCTTGGCCTACCTGTTCTTCGACGCGCAGATTTTCCATGCCTCGGCGTTGATGGTCACGGTCTATGTACTGCCACATATTTTCCATTCCAGCCTGACCACCTCCAGCATCCAGGGGCGCTTCCGCCATTCCTTCTGGAACGAAGTGTATGAGTCGGTATTGGCCTGGTACATCATGCGACCGGTGCTGCTGGCCCTGATCAGCCCTTCGCTGGGCAAATTCAACGTGACCGACAAGGGCGGCACCATTGAAAAGGACTATTTCAACTGGAAGCTCGCGCGGCCTTACATCGTCCTGCTGACCTTGAACATGATCGGCCTGGCGATCGGCGTGGTGAAACTGATCGGGAGTGATTCGGCCGAGGCCACTACCCTGCTGATCAATCTGGCCTGGACCGTGTACAACATCGTCATCGTCAGCACCGCCGTGGCGGTGGCCACTGAATCCTCTCAGGTACGCAACGAGCCCAGGGTGCCCGCGGACCTGCCCGTGCGCGTCTATCGCGAAGACGGCACCTGGTTCGATTGCATAACCCGGGACTTCTCACAAAACGGCGTGGGTCTGGCACTGCCACCGCAGGTTCAGCTCAGCGTCAATGAGAAGCTGCGGCTCTGCATTCTGCGCACACCTCCCTCAAGCCTCTTCCCCGCAAAAACGGTCTTCAGCAACGACAACGTGGCGGGCGTGCAATTCGAGGGTTTGACCCTGCGCCAGCAAAGTGAGCTGGTGCGATTGACCTTTTCACGGGCCGACACCTGGGCCAACACGTGGGGCAACGGCCGCCTCGACGCACCCATGTCGGCGTTGCGCGAGGTCAGCCGCATTGGCTTGCGCGCCATCCTGCGCTTGTTCGTTGCAACCCTAAAGGACAGCCAGGCGCTGCTGCGCAAACGCCCGGACACTCCATCACCTATCGACTCCACCGCGGACACGCAACGATCTTGAAGCCTTCCATTCGCCGGACCTTTCTTCCTCGTCGCTCACTCATGCTGATCACCTGCTCGCTAATGGGCTGGAGCGGCTGGGCATTGAGTGCTACCGCCCAAATCAGCGCCACAGAGCCGGCGGTGATGCCGGTCGCAGCGTTGCCCGGGACCGATGCCCCGGGTAACAGCTATACCCGCACCCTCAAGGAGCTGGGCAAAAGCTATTCGATGACCCTTAAAGGCGTGGAGGCTACCGACAGTGTGAACTTCGATGTGCGCGCCGATGAAGTCGTCACGGCTGCGCAGGTCACGCTGCAGTACAGCTACTCACCGGCGTTGCTGGCCGACCTTTCGCAGATCAATGTGCTGGTCAACGATCAGGTGGCCGCCAGCCTGCCCCTGCCGAAGGAAGAGGCCGGTAAATTGCAGACCCGGACCGTACAGATTCCGCCGCAGACCATCACCGAATTCAACCGGCTCAGCCTGCAATTCATCGGTCACTACACGATGCAATGTGAAGACCCTTTGCACTCCAGCCTGTGGGCCAGGATCGGCAACGAGAGCCAGCTGAGCCTCCAGGTGTCTTCGATTAAACAGCCCAACGACCTGTCCGCTCTACCGCTGCCCTTGTTCGATCGTCGAGACGCCTCGCCCCTGAAGCTACCCTTCGTGTTCGCCGGACGCCCGGGCGGTCCTGAGCTTGAAGCCGCCGGTATCCTGTCGTCCTGGTTTGGCGCCCTGGCCAGCTACCGCGGCGCCACCTTCCCCGCCAGCCTCACCAGCCTGCCGGCCAAAGGCAACGCCGTGGTGTTTGTCAGCGGCAGCGAATCAACGACCTTGAGTGGCTTACCGATCAAAGAGGCCACGGGGCCGACATTGACACTCGTGAGCAACCCGAATGATGCCCAGGGCAAACTGTTGATCGTCTCCGGGCGCGATGGCGCCGATCTCAAGGTCGCCGCGACAGCGCTGGCCCTCGGCGGCTCGGCCTTTTCCGGGCAAAGCGTGGTGATCGAGCGGATCGACTCGCTCAAGCCACGCCGACCGTACGACGCGCCTAACTGGCTGCCTTCCGATCGCCCGGTTCGCCTGGGTGAACTGGCGAAGCCCGCAGAACTCAATGTGTCGGGTTATAACCCGGGACAAATGACGGTTGCGCTGCGCTTGCCACCCGACCTGTTCAACTGGCGCGAGCCCGGTGCGCAACTTGACCTGAAATACCGCTATACGCCGCAACCGGTCTCCACCAATTCCTCGTTGCTGGTCAACTTCAACGACACCTTCATCAAGTCGATCGATCTGCCTTCGATCGAGAAACTCGGTAACAGCGACAGCCTGCTGGCGATGCTCAAAACCGACGACAGCCTGGCCCGCACGTCACGCATGCTGTTGCCGCTCAATTCCGTAGCGCTGCAATCGCGCCTGCAATTTCGCTTCATGTATGACTACATCAAACAGGGCGAATGCCGCGACATCATCATCGACAACATGCGCGGTGTGATCGACCCGGACTCGACCCTGGACCTCAGCCAATACGAACACTTCATGGCCATGCCCAACCTCGGGGTGTTCAAGGACAGTGGCTTCCCGTTCACCCGCATGGCTGACCTTTCTGAAACATCGGTGATCCTGCCCAACGAGCCAGGCCCGGCCGAACTGAGCGCCTACCTGACCCTGCTGGGCCGCTTCGGCGACTCCACCGGTTATCCGGCTACCGGCGTGAAGGTGGTCCACGCCGACCAGTTGGCAGAGCAACGCGACCGGGATTTGCTGGTGCTCGCCTCGGGCAACAATCAGCCGCTGCTGGAGCAATGGCAAAGCCTTTTGCCAGCCAAGGACGAAGACGCTGCGCAGTACTTTGAACTGTCTGACCTGCCCTTGCGTCTGCGCAACTGGATCAGCCCGGATACGAAAACCAATCTGCGTGAAGCACGCAGCAGCTTCAGGTTTACCGCTGAGGACGGCAGTGCGTATCTGACTGGATTCGAATCGCCGCTCAAGAGTGGGCGCAGCGTGGTGTTTATCGCCAGCGCAAGGCCCAACGGCTTGGCCGACGTGACCAACGCCCTGCTCAGCGGCGAAGAAAACGCCCACGAGTTGCAAGGCAGTCTGGTGGTGGTCAGGGGCAAGCATGTCCAATCGCTGGTTGCCCAGCAGGATTACTACGTCGGGAGCCTGGGCCCATTGCGCTATCTGCAGTGGTACCTCTCGCAAAACGTAATAGCGCTCATGCTATTCACGCTTCTCGGGGTCTTGCTGCTTGCTTCGATGGCCTACCTGGCTCTGCGTTTACGGGCCAAACGTCGTCTTGGTCAATGAGCCGCGCATGCCTGTGTCGTCCATGAGCAGCCGGGATGTTTCACTTCGCCAGAGCCTGCGCGGTAACGCGCGCAGGTTGAGCGCTGTGCTTGCGCTTGCCCTGCTGGCGCCCGCGATAGCGGCCGCAACCCCCTGTGAGCTGCCGGCCTGGCCACTGTGGAAAACCTATGCAACGCGCTTTGTCCAGGCCGACGGCCGGGTTCTGGAGTCGAGCCTGGAGAACAATCACAGCACCTCTGAAGGGCAGTCGTACGGCATGCTCTTCGCACTGATCGGCAACGATCAGCCACGCTTTGACAAACTCTGGCGCTGGACCTCAGCCAACCTCGCAGGCTCCGCCACCGCCACACGCCTGCCGGGCTGGTTATGGGGGCAAGGCACGGACGGTCAGTGGCGCCTGCAAGACGCCAATTCGGCCGCCGACGCCGACCTGTGGATCGCCTATGCCCTGCTCGAAGCCGCACGCCTGTGGCATCGGCCGGACTATCGCCAGGATGCCCTGCACCTGATGGCGACGATTGAAGCGCAATTGGTCGTCACGCTGCCCGGGCTGGGTCCGATGGTATTGCCTGGACCACAGGGCTTCGTCCTGCCGGACGCTCTCTGGCGTCTGAACCCCAGCTACCTGCCACTGCCACTGTTACGGCGGCTGGCCAAGGAAGCTCCCAACGGGCCCTGGCAAGCGATTGCCAACAACACCGCGACGATGATTGCCCAATCGAGCCACCACGGTTTCGTCGCGGACTGGGTCGGTTATCAAGGCACTTCAGCGCAATCGGGTGTCTTCGTCAGCGACCCGATCAACGGCGACACGGGCAGCTACGATGCCATTCGTGTGTACCTCTGGCTAGGCATGAGTGATACCTCCGACCCGCTGGCAGCGCTCCTGCTCAAACGGCTGGACGGCATGGCCCGCAGCACTGTCGCGACGGGTTCCCCCCCGGAAACAGTCCAGGTTCTCCACGGCAATGTTCAGGGTCAGAGCCCATTCGGATTCTGGGCTGCACTGATTCCCTACCTTGAGGCCAAGGGCCAACCCAGGTTGGCCGATCAGCAACGACGCCGCGTGGAGCTTGCCTTGCACGAGGCACTGGCCAGGCCTGATACCGACGCCGGTGCGCCGCGTTACTACAACTTCATGCTCAGCCTGTTCGCCCTCGGATGGGCAGATAAACATTACCGATTCCGGGAAGACGGAACGCTGAAACTCTCCTGGGAGACCGCATGCACGCGCATCACCGCACGCTAGCCATCGCCGTCATGAGCGCATGGACGACCGCTGCTGCCCACGCTCAAAGTCCGACACCACAGACATTACTCGTCGAGCAAGGACAGTACTGGCAGTTGCACAACAACCCTCAACGCGCTGCGGAAGTCTGGCTGAAAGTCCTGCTGCTGGACCCGGTCCAGGTTGACGCACTGTATGGCCTGGGCTTGATCGGCGTGCAACAGGGCAAGCCACAACAGGCGCAGCAATACCTCGCCCGCTTGCAGGCCATCCAGCCACCGCCTCGGCAGGCACTGCAATTGGCGCAGGACATCGGCATGACCCAACCGCAGAACCAGCAGCGTCTGGAAGAGGCTCGGCGCCTCGTCGATGCTGGTGAGCGTGACAAGGCGACCGCCGTGTTTCGCTCGCTGTTCGATGGCCGCCCACCTCAAGGTACGATCGGCCGCGAGTATTACAACAACCTTGCCTTCAATCAGGCTGACTGGGCTGAAGCACGCAGCGGATTTCAGCGCCTGCAACGTGAGATGCCCAACGACTCGATCGTCGCGCTGTTCTACGCCAAGCATCTGGTCCGCCGTGAAGACAGCCGTGCCGAAGGCATCCGCGCCCTGGCCGCCCTGACCCAGCGTAGCGACATTGCCGGTGATGCCGACGAAAGCTGGCGCCTGGCGCTGACCTGGATCGGTCCGCCCAATCCGGCACAAGTACCGTTGTTCGAGGCGTACCTCAAGACGCATCCGGATGACGTGGAAATCCGGGCGCAGATGAACAAGGGCAAGCAACAAGTGGCAACGACGGCCAGCAAGGAATGGCAACCGCCCGCCGAAGTCGCGCGCGGCCTGAAGGCGCTCAAAGAAGGCGATCAGGCCACCGCCGAACAGGCTTTTCAAGCACGCTTGAAAACCCGGCCCGATGACGCTGATGCGCTGGGCGGCCTTGGGGTTATTCGCCAGCAGCAACACCGACTGGTCGAAGCGGAAAAGCTCCTGGGTCAGGCCACCCGACAACACGGCGGCAGCCACTGGCAAGTTGCACTGAACGAAGTGCGCTACTGGTCGGCGTTGCAGCAGGCCCGCGACGCCCAGGCCAAAGGCCAGACAGCCCAGGCGCAGGTCCTGGTCAACCAGGCGCTGCGGCTGAATCCAAACGGGGTCGACGCTCGCCTCGCCCTGGCGAATATTCAGGCCAGCGCGGGCCAGTTCGATGACGCTCAGCGCAACTATCGGCAGATTTTGAACCTGCGCCGCGACGACCCTCAAGCACTGGAAGGGCTAGTCAACGTGCTGCTCAAGAGCGGCAAGAACGATGAAGCCCTGCAACTGATCAACAGCCTGCCCGCCACCGGACAGGCAAAGATCGGCCAGTCCGCACGCTTGCAAGCCTTTCGCGCGACGCAACTGGCCGCCCTCGCCGAACAACGCAACGACCTGCCCGCTGCGCGCAACGCCTTGCAAGACGCGCTGCGCTACGAACCGGACAACGTCTGGACGCGTTTCGCCCTGGCCCGCCTGAACCTGGCGATGGGCGAACCGCAAAAGGCTCGGGACCTGATCAACGCCATGCTCCAGGCCCACCCCGACAATGCCGATGCGCTTTACGTCAGCGCCTTGCTGTCGGTCCAGATGGGTGAGTGGAAAGCCGCCCAGACAACGTTGGGACGCTTGCGCCCCGACCAGCGCACCCCGGACATGGACGCGCTGGCCGCTGATGTCAGCCTCAACCTGCAACTCAGCCAGGCGATCGAGTTGGGCAAGCGCGGACAGCGCCAGGAAGCCCTGACCTTGCTCGATCGTATTCAGCCGACGGCCAACAACAGTCCAGATCGCACGGCGAGCCTGGCCTCGGCCTATGTCGACATCGGCGAGCCAACCCGTGCGCTGGCCCTCATGCGCGGCCAATTGCAAAACACCACGGTGCCCTCGGCGGACTTCATCCTGCAATACGCCGCTGTCCTGCTTAAATCCGGAGAAGACGCGCAGGTCAACGAGATTCTGCGCGACCTTCAGAACAGGCCCTTGAACGCACCGACTCGCAAGCGTTTCGACGACCTGCTCCATCTCTATCGCATCCGCCAGGCTGATCAGCTGCGTGAACGAGGCAATCTGGCCAGCGCTTATGACACGCTAGCGCCCGCCCTGGCGCAACGTCCCGGTGACAGCGCTGCCGTCGCGGCGCTGGCGCGGATGTACTCGGCCAATGGCGACACGGCAAAAGCCCTCGAACTCTACAAACCGCTGTTACAACGTCAGCCAAACGACCCGCAACTGCTGTTGGGTGCCGCCGACGCGGCGGTGTTGGCACATGACACTGCCTTTGCCGAACAGGCACTGCAACAGCTGCTCAAGACTGAATCCGGCAACCCTCAAACGCTGACAGAGGCCGCCCGCCTCTACCAGAACATGGGCAAGAACGGCACGGCGTCCGATCTGCTGCGCAAAGCGGTGGCCATTGAACAGAGTGAGAAACGCAGAAGCCAGAGCGGCCAACTGGCCGGTTCGACGGTGGCGCCCAACCCTTTTGCGGGGGTGTCGGGGCCACGTAGCGAGGTCAGTCGTGACACCTTGCTGGCAGCGATCCCGCCACCGGTTCAAGAGCTGCCAGGCCGCTTGACGTCTCCCCCTCCTTTTGGCATCGACGCCCCGCCACGGCCGCAGCAGGCGAGCAATCGATTCGAGTCGCAGCTGCCGCGCGCAGCACTGGTGAGCGAGGACATCAGTCCCGCGCAACTGGCGCTGAATAAAATCCTTCAGGAGCGTAGTGCCTACGTCACCCAGGGCGTGAGCATTCGCAGCAACAACAGTGAGTCGGGGCTGAGCAAACTGACTGATATTGAAACACCGCTGGAAATCAATATCCCGCTGGATGAAAGCCGTGTCGCCCTGCGCGTGACGCCGGTATCGCTGAACGCCGGCAGTGCCAGCGACGAGGCGCTGTCGCGCTTCGGTAATGGCGCCCAGAGTGGCAGCGTCGGTTCGCAAAAAGCCGAGGGTGTCGGCCTTTCCGTCGCCATTCAACGGCCCGCGGAAGGGCTCAAAGCTGATCTCGGCACCACCCCGCTCGGCTTCAAATACACCACCGCCACCGGCGGCATCAGCATTGATCGCCCGGTGAGCGACACCTCTAATGTCCGTTACGGCGTGAGCGTTTCCCGGCGTCCGGTGACTGACAGCGTCACCTCGTTTGCCGGCACCACGGACAAACGCAGCGGGCAGTCCTGGGGCGGCGTGACCGCCAACGGCGGGCGTGGCCAGTTGAGCTTTGACGATAACGAAGTCGGTGCCTATGGCTACGCCTCCTGGCACCAGCTATTGGGCAACCATGTCGAGTCCAATAGCCGAGGTGAGCTGGGCAGCGGTGTCTACTGGTACCTGCAAAATGCAACGGACAGCAAGCTGACCGTCGGCCTGAGCATGACCGGCATCAGCTACGCCAACAACCAGGACTATTTCACTTATGGCCACGGCGGCTATTTCAGCCCACAGACGTTCTTCGCCCTGGGCGTGCCAGTGACCTGGGCACAACGCTCCGGACGCTTGACGTATCAAGTCAAGGGTTCGGTCGGCGTGCAGCATTTCGAGCAGGACAGCGCCGACTATTTCCCCAACGACAAAGCCATGCAAGCGGCCTCGGGCCTGCGCTACGAAGGGCAAAACAAAACCGGGATCGGCTACAGCGTCGCCGCGGCGGCTGAATACAAGGTCGCTTCGAACTTCCTGCTGGGCGCGAATCTGGGCCTGGACAACGCCCACGACTACCAACAATTCAGTGGTGCCCTGTCCTTGCGCTACCAGTTCGAGGACATCAGCGGCCCTATGAGCCTGCCAGTCAGCCCGTACACCTCGCCTTATTCCAACTGATCATTCTGGAGCTTTCGATGCCCACTTCTGCCCTCGCCGGTCTGACTCTCCTTGTTCTTGGGGAGAGCCATATGAGTCTCGCGGACCATTTGCTGGAGCCGCTGCACGACAACCTGACTCGCCAAGGCGCCCAGGTTCATTCCATCGGTGCCTGCGGTGCCAGCGCCGGCGATTGGCTGATCAGCAAAAAGGTCGACTGCGGCGCCGAGCGCAAAGGCAACGACAAGATCGTGATCAAAGGGCGCGAGGCAACCACCACGCCGATTCAGGACCTGATCGCCGCCGACAAGCCGGACCTGGTGGTATTGGTCATCGGCGACACCATGGCGTCCTATGACAAGCCGGTGTTCCCAAAGGCCTGGGCATGGCAAAGCGTCACCGGCCTGGCCAAGGCCATCGCGGCCACCGGGACCCGTTGCGCCTGGGTGGGCCCGGCCTGGGGCAAAGCCGGTGGCATGTACCAGAAGAATGATGCACGCGCCCAGTTGATGTCGCAGTTTTTGGCCGCGAACGTAGCGCCTTGCACCTACATCGATTCGTTGACGTTCTCCAAACCCGGGCAGTGGATCACCACCGATGGGCAGCACTTCACCGTCGCCGGTTATCAAGCATGGGGCAATGCGATTGGCGGTGCGTTGGCCAAACTGCCCGCCGACCGCGTCAGCAGCACAGGAGCCGGCAAATGAGCCGATCCGCATGTGGCTGGGCACTGTTCGCGCCCTTGATGCTGAGCCTGCACGCCCAGGCCGCCGATATTGCCCTGTACCCGACGGGGCCGGATCAGGACTCGGCCTTCCTGCGCTTTATCAACGCCGCTGACCAACCGTTACAGCTGCTGGCCGAAGGCTCGCGGGCAAGCCTCAGACTCGAAGGCACCCATACCGTGTCCGACTACCTGCCCGTGCCCGCCAACCAGCCGATCAAGGGCACCCTGGAACGCAACGGCAAAAGCCAGCCACTGGACATCCAGGTGGCGGCAGGCGAATTCGCCAGCGTGGTCGCTTTGCCAGACAGCGCTCAAGGTATCCGCCAGGTCGTCATCCGTGAGCAACCCGACGACTTCAATAGCCTGAGGGCTTCGCTGGCGTTTATCAGCGCCGATCCAGCGTGCCCCCAGGCCGGTTTGCGCGCAGCGGGGAAGAATGCCGACCTGTTCAAGGAAGTGGCCGACGGCAGCGTGCAACGTCGAGCGATCAACCCGGTCAGCCTGTCGGTTCAATTGGTCTGCGCCCAAACCAACGTCGGCGCCCCACTTGACCTGGGCCAGCTCAAGGCCGGCGAGCGCTACAGCGTTGTGCTGCTACCTGGCGCAAATGGCCCGTACCTGTTGCTCGCGACTGACGTCCTGGCCCACTGATCGGATCGCGCCACCACCATGGTTTTTGCCTCTCTCGAGTTTCTGACGCTGTTCCTGCCGCTGTTCTTGTGCGGCTATACAGTGTGCCTAGCCGCCTGGCGCAACGTCACGTTACTGATCGGCAGCTGGCTGTTTTATGGCTGGTTGAGCCCTCGGTTCCTCGCTGTGCATGTGATGCTGACGATAACGGCGTGGGTCGGCGGCTTGCTGATTGAAGCCTTGCGGGAAAAGGGCAAGGGCCGTGTGCGGCTACTCGCGCTGCTGATCGTGCTCAACACGGCGGTGCTGTGCTGGTACAAGTACGCCAACATCGTCGCCGGCACGTTGATGGATGCCGTCACCTGGTATGGCGCCATGCCGCTGGACTGGCAGCGGGTCATCATGCCGGCCGGGCTATCGTTTATCGTATTGCAGGCGATTTCCTATCTGGTGGATGTGCATCGCCGTACCGTGCCGGTCGAACGCAGCTTCATTAATTACGCCACCTATATTTCGATGTTCGGCCATTCGGTCGCCGGCCCCATCATTCGCTATGACTGGGTTCGGCGTGAGCTGAATCAACGTGACTTCAACCTGCAGAATTTCTCGCTGGGCGCACGCCGGTTCATGGTCGGGATGTGCATGAAGGTGCTGGTGGCCGACACCCTGTCACCCGTGGTCGATGTGGCGTTCAGTTTGCCGAATCCCAGCTTCTCCGACGCCTGGGTTGGCTGCCTTGCCTACTCCCTGCAACTGTTTTTCGACTTCGCCGGCTACAGTGCCATGGCCATTGGGCTGGGACTGATGCTGGGTTTTCACTTTCCCGAGAACTTCGACCGTCCGTATCTGGCCAACAGCATTCAGGATTTCTGGCGTCGCTGGCACCTGTCGCTGTCCAGCTGGCTACGTGACTATCTTTATATTTCGCTGGGTGGCAATCGCAACGGCACCTGGAAAACGTATCGTAACCTGTTCCTGATCATGGCCATCGCCGGCCTCTGGCACGGTGGCGACAGCTGGAACTACCTGCTGTGGGGCAGCGCCCATGGCATTGCGTTGTGTGTGAATCGTGCCTGGAACAGCTCTACCCTGCCCCCGGTACCGCCGGTGCTTTCCCATGGGCTGACACTGCTATTCGTCTGCCTGGCCTGGACACTGTTCCGCGCCCCCGACTTTCATAGCGCGCTGAACCTGTATGCCGGACAGCTCGGCCTGCAGGGCATCGCCCTCGGTGATGAACTGTCCGCGACCCTGCGCCCGGTACACGGTCTTGCGGGCTTGCTGGGCGTGTTCGGTGTCATCGCACCGCTGCTGCGCCCTTACTGTGAGAAACAACTGAGCGGCCTTGTGTTCAACGCCGCCGCCCTTTGGCCCATCGCCGGTTTCATGCTGTCGTTCGCATTGATCGCCAGTCGCGAAACCGTACCCTTCCTGTACTTCCAATTCTGATGACGACCCCAAAGCACACCCCGCCCTCCACTCAGCCAGATGATCAGGCGACACCCGGCAGTCGGTTGGCAGGCGTGGCGCTGCTGATATTCCTGTTCGTCGGGCTGCTGTCCTCTGGCCGTCTGATCGTTTCAGGGCAGATCTCGCTGTTACCCGATCAAGGGCTGACCACGCAGATTTTTGACGGCGATATCACTCATCGGATCGCCAGGGAACTGTCGAACGCTGACCTCCCCACCACTTTCGCCAAGCTGGAGCGCGGTGTCAGTTGGCTGCTGCTCAGGGACACCGGGCCGCGGGTTCGCTCGGGTTGTCCCGAATGGTTGTTTTTGGCCGATGAGCTCAAGGTCAATCATCAAGCGCAGCGCAATGCCGATGCCAAAGTCCAGGCAGTGATTGATCTGAAGCAGCAGCTCTCCCAACGTGACATCAACCTCCTGGTGGTCATCGTTCCAGACAAGAGCCGCATCGCTTCCGAGCAGCGTTGCGCACTGCACCGTCCAGCCGCTTTCGAAGGGCGCATCCAGGCCTGGACCTCGAAGCTGGATGTGGCTGGCGTGCCGAATCTGGACCTCACCGGTGCGCTGACGCCACTGGGGGCAAGTGCCTGGTTGCGCACCGATACGCACTGGAGCGAATCCGGCGCGAAGACGGCGGCCGATGCCATCACACAGCACCTGAAGACCTTGGGTATCAGCGCAACGCCACACAGGTCGTTCAACGAAAGTCATGTCCCGCTCGCGGTGCGACCTGGCGATCTGGTCCATCTGGCAGGCATCGACTGGCTGCCACTCAAATGGCAACCCGCCCCGGAAATGGTGGCCCAGACCAGCACCCACGAACTTCCCGTTGCGTCAGCCGACAGCCCTGATACCGAGACAGACCTCTTTGGCGATGCCGACCTCCCCAACACCGCGCTCATTGGCACTTCATTCTCGCGCAACTCCAACTTCGCAGGGTTTCTGCAGCAGGCACTGAGCGCCCCCGTGGGTAACTTCGCCAAAGACGGCGGAGCGTTCTCTGGCGCGGCAAACAGCTACCTCAACAACCCGGCCTACAAAGAAACGCCACCAAAGCAAATCATCTGGGAAATCCCGGAGCGGGATCTCCAGTCGGCTTACATTGACCCCATTGCCTATCGCTCGTTGCGGTAGGCCAATCGCATCCGGCGGCGGTGCTTTTGTAGGAGCGAGGCCTGCCCGCGAAGAACGATGACGCGGTAAACCTGCATCCACAAAAAACCCGGCGCATCGGCCGGGTTTCGTTTATCGCCTGTCGTCGGACAATGGTGTTTCTTCATCCGGCGCGGGAATGTCTTCATCCAGATCGGGGTCCAGAGCCGGGTCCCTCCAGTCTTCAGGACGCTCAACTTCCGAATCGGCCGGGTCTCGCGAAGGGTCCATGCCGGGTGGTACGTCGTGATCCATCGACGGATCGTCCATATCGGGATGGGGTCTGACAGCGTTCTCGTTAGCCATGACGCACCTCACTGATGAGGTCCAGCGAATCTGGGCCGTACAGGTTGGAAACGAGCCTGCAAACGGGGTGCTATCGAGGAGACCAACGGCGGCTACCGATCAGCCGAAAAGCGGTCGCGGCTGTTGGTCAGATGCAGCCACATTGCCGCCCGCGCCGCATCCGGATCCTGGCGTCTGATGGCATTGAGAATCGCCTCGTGTTCAAGGTTGGCGAGCTGACCGAGCTTGCTCAAATCCGCCGACCCGCGCTCGGCGGCATTGACGCGGGTTCGGGGGATCATGGCGCTGCCCAGGTGCTGCATGATCTCGGTGAAGCACACATTGCCGGTGGCTTCGGCGATCAGCAGATGGAAGCGTTTGTCCGCCTCGACGCAACTGTCGTTGTTGGCCAACAGGCTTTGATAGTCATCCAGCGCTTCACGCATCTGCGCCAACTGCTGGTCTGTGCGACGAACCGCTGCCAGCGCCGCCGCCTGGGTTTCCAGGCCCATGCGCAACTCCAGAATACTGCGCACGCCCAGCGCGGTATCGACATTCAGCCGCAACCCCTGATCCGGTGCTCGCTCAAGAACAAAGGTGCCGATGCCATGACGGGTCTCCACCAGCCCCGAAGCCTGCAGCTTCGAGATTGCCTCGCGCACCACCGTGCGACTGACGCCATGCTCCTGAACAATCGAGTTCTCCGACGGCAGCTTGTCCCCCGGCACCATCTGGCCGAGCAGGATGCTCTGGGTCAGTTTGCTCACCAGATCATGGGCCAGGTTGTGGGCACGCTTGCGGGCAGGTGCGTCAATGTCTTCTTGCATGGTGATTTATCCGTAAAGCGGGTATCCGGATCGTAGCACTGCGCTCGCTTCCCGGTGACGGGAATCTCAACAAAATGCCGCTCAACTTGTATGACAACACTCAATAATCATGCTGAAACAGACGATTTAAACTTATCAAATCCAGGATCATCATCGCGATAAAGAAAAAATCACCGACTGAACAAATCCTGACACAACCCAGTAAATACGCCACACAAAACCAAAAAACGAATAAAAAACCTCCCACCTAGCGCCATTTTGTTGAGAGACAACACTTGTAGGACAAAAAAATCTAGTTGTATGATGTCTATCAACAACGCAGCACCCAGCGACACCCCGCATAAAAATAACGAGTGGGAGAAAAAGCAGTGAATACATCCATATCCGGGATGAACGATGGCGCCGATTCGGTCCTGAAGTCCGCCATCTCAAAAGTGAAACGCCACGTTCTGCCGCTGTTCGTGATCATGTTCATCGTCAACTACATCGACCGTGTGAACATCGGCTTCGTCCGCGCCCACATGGAACATGACTTAGGCATTGGCGCTGCCGCCTACGGCCTCGGTGCCGGTCTGTTTTTCATCGGTTACGCGCTGTTCGAAGTCCCCTCCAACATCCTCCTGCAAAAAGTCGGCGCACGAATCTGGCTGACCCGCATCATGCTGACCTGGGGTCTGGTGGCCGCCTGCATGGCGTTCATTCAGAACGAAACCCACTTCTACATCCTGCGGTTTTTACTGGGCGTGGCCGAAGCCGGTTTCTTCCCTGGGGTGATTTATTACTTCACCCGCTGGTTGCCCGGCGTCGAACGCGGCAAGGCGATTGCGATCTTCCTCAGCGGTTCGGCCATTGCGTCGCTGATTTCCGGTCCGCTGTCCGGGTTGCTACTGCAGATCAGCGGTTTGGGCATGCATGGCTGGCAGTGGATGTATTTCATCGAGGGGATGTTCTCGGTCGGGCTGTGCGTGTTCGTCTGGTTCTGGCTGGATTCCAAACCCCATGACGCCAAATGGCTGACCCGTCCCGAGCAGGACGCGCTGGTCAAAGCCATCGATGACGAACAACTGGCCCGCGAAGCCGCGACGCCGATCAAACCGTCGCTGGGCACGCTGCTCAAGGATCGTCAGATCATCCTGTTCTGCCTGATCTACTTCTTCATCCAGCTGACCATCTATGCCGCGACCTTCTGGCTGCCGAGCATCATCAAGAAGATGGGCGACCTGAGCGACATTCAGGTCGGGTTGTTCAACTCGATTCCGTGGTTGTTGTCGATCGTCGGCATGTACGCCTTCGCCACGCTGTCGGCCAAATGGAAACACCAGCAAGCCTGGGTCGCCGCTGCGCTGCTGATCGCTGCCGCCGGGATGTTCATGTCCACCACGGGCGGGCCGATCTTCGCCTTCGTCGCCATCTGCTTCGCCGCGCTGGGTTTCAAATCGGCATCGTCGCTGTTCTGGCCGATTCCCCAGGCGTACCTGGATGCACGGATTGCTGCCGGCGTGATCGCACTGATCAACTCGGTGGGCAACCTCGGTGGCTTCGTTGCGCCGACCACCTTCGGTTTGCTGGAAGAACACACCGGGTCGATTCAGGGCGGGCTGTACGGCCTGGCCGCCACCTCGATCATCGCCGCGATCATCGTCTTCGCCGCGCGCAATAAACCGAAACCCGCACCTGTGGTTGCCCCGGGCAAACCAGCACCTAATCACGCCTGAACACTCATGTAAGAGCACGATTTTAAGGACAAGAAAATGAACCCACAAGAAGCCGCAAAAGCCCCGATCATCACCAGCATGCAGGTTGTTCCCGTGGCCGGCCACGATGGCATGCTGCTAAATCTGAGCGGCGCCCACGGCCCGTTTTTCACCCGCAACATCGTGATTCTCAAGGACAACGCCGGCCACACTGGCGTCGGTGAAGTGCCGGGTGGCGAGCGTATTCGCCAGACGCTGGAAGACGCGCGCGCATGGGTGGTCGGCAGCCCGATCGGCACTTACCAGAAGATCCTCAATCAAGTGCGCCAGACCTTTGCCGATCGGGATGCTGGTGGTCGCGGCCTGCAGACCTTCGACCTGCGCATCACCATTCACGCGGTCACCGGTCTGGAAGCCGCACTGCTCGACTTGCTCGGTCAGCACCTGGATGTGCCGGTCGCAGCCCTGCTCGGCGAAGGCCAGCAGCGCGACGAAGTTAAGATGCTCGGTTATCTTTTTTATGTCGGTGATCGCAACGAAACCGACCTGGCCTACCGCAGCGAACCAGACGCCGACAACGACTGGTTCCGTGTACGTCACGAAAAAGCCATGAGCGCCGACGCCGTGGTGCGCTTGGCCGAAGCCGCCCACGCCCGTTACGGCTTCAAAGACTTCAAACTCAAGGGCGGCGTGTTGAGTGGCGACGAGGAAATCGAAGCGGTCACCGCCCTCGCCGAACGTTTCCCCGACGCGCGCATCACCCTTGATCCGAATGGCGCCTGGTCGCTGAAAGAAGCGATCCACCTGTGCCGGGATCAGCATCACGTTCTCGCCTACGCCGAAGACCCGTGCGGTGCGGAAAACGGTTACTCAGGCCGGGAAGTCATGGCTGAATTCCGCCGTGCCACGGGTCTGAAAACCGCGACCAACATGATCGCCACCGACTGGCGGGAAATGGGCCATGCGATCCAGTTGCAGTCAGTGGATATTCCTTTGGCAGACCCGCACTTCTGGACCCTGCAGGGCTCGGTGCGGGTGGCGCAGATGTGCCACGAATGGGGCCTGACCTGGGGCTCGCATTCCAACAACCACTTCGATATTTCCCTGGCCATGTTCACCCACGTCGCGGCCGCCGCGCCGGGTGAGATCACCGCCATCGACACTCACTGGATCTGGCAGGACGGCCAGCGCCTGACCAAGTCACCGCTGCAAATCGTCGATGGCTGCGTGCAGGTGCCGAAAAAACCTGGCCTGGGGGTTGAGCTGGACATGGATCAACTGGCCAAGGCTCATGAGTTGTACAAAGGCATGGGACTGGGTGCGCGGGACGACAGCGTGGCGATGCAGTTTCTGATTCCGGGGTGGAAATTCGATAACAAGCGGCCGTGCCTGGTGCGCTAAGTTTCTGAAAGCACCGCAATCCCTGTGGGAGCGAGCCTGCTCGCGATGAGACCGTAACAGCCAACATCATCATTGACTGTCACACCGCCATCGCGAGCAGGCTCGCTCCCACAGGGGAGGCGTTCACGCTAATTCCTCTGGGCCGCTTGCAGCAGCCAGCCCTTGAACGCCGCCATCGCCGAGGTTTCAGGTCGCGACTGCAAGCGGGTCAGCCAGTAGCTACCCGTGGTGATCCCGATGGCAAACGGCTGCTCGATTGCGCCCGCCGCCAGTTGCCGAGAGAACATCAAGGGCGGCGCCAATGCCACTCCCGCCCCTTGCAGCGCCGCTTCCATCATCGCCAGCGACGAGTCGAAGACGATGCTCCGGGGCGTTGCGGCATGGGCCGAAAGACCGGTCGCCTGGAACCACTCCGGCCACTCATCCGTGCGGTAGGAGCGCAATAGCGTTTGCCGCAACAGGTCAGCCGGTGTGTGCAATTGTCGCGCAACCTCGGGAACGCAGAGCACCGACAGCGGCGCCTCGATCAACCGCACCGCTTCAATCCCATGCCACGCCCCCGCGCCAAAACGAATGGCATAATCCAGACCTTCGGCGGCCACATCCACCCGGTTGTTGTTGGTCGAAAGACGCAAATCTATGAACGGATGTTTCGACTGAAAATCCGCCAGCCGTGGCAACAGCCAGCCGACCGCGAAAGTCCCCACGGCCCCCACCGTCAACACCTCGCGAAAATGCCCGCCCTCGAAACGCTCCAGGGTCTCGGCAATCCGGTCGAACGAATCGCGCAACACCGGCAGCAGAGTTTCACCTTCGCTGGTCAGCATCAGGCCGCGGGGCAGGCGTTTGAACAAGGTCACATTAAGCTGGGCTTCAAGGCTTTTGACCTGATGGCTCACCGCCGCCTGCGTGACGCACAACTCCACCGCCGCCCGCGTGAAACTCAAATGGCGCGCCGAAGCCTCGAAAGCGCGCAGCGCATTCAGCGGCAAATGAGGTCGAATCATGCCAACTCCCAAAATTTTCTAATGGCTCATCCGAAATATCGTCGTTTGTCGGTCTTCGCCAAACTGCATAGATTTGGCTCGCCCAGCAGCGGACCGGCTTAAAAACCGCTTGGAGTGTAGCGGTTAACACCCCGTAAAATCATGGAATTGAAACAATGACAAACAAGAAAATTATTGCCGGATTGAAGATTCTTGCGGCTTGCATGGCGGTATTTGGCGCAAGCCATTGTGTGGCCGCGACCCAGACAGATCAGCCCATCGAGAAGATTGTTAACGACGCTGTGCGGCCTGTCTTGAAGGCTCAGGGCATTCCTGGCATGGCCGTGGCAATAACGGTCAACGGAAAGCAGCATTACTTTAATTACGGCGTGGCGTCGAAAGAAACCGGGCGCCCGGTGGCAAACGACACCTTGTTCGAGATCGGTTCGGTGAGCAAAACCTTCACCGCCACCCTCGCCGCCTATGCCCAGGCCACAGGCAAACTGGCCCTGTCGGACAACGCCAGTCAGGTCCTGCCCACATTGCGTGGCAGCACGTTTGACAACATCAGCGTGCTGCAACTCGGCACCTACACCGCCGGCGGTCTGCCGCTGCAGTTCCCCAGCGATGCAGACCATCAGGACAAAATGCTCGGCTATTTCAAGCAGTGGAAACCGACCTACGCCGCCGGCACTCATCGCCAGTATTCAAACCCCAGCCTTGGATTGTTCGGCTATCTGGCGGCGCAAAGCATGGGTGCGCCATTCGATAAGCTGATGGAAAAAACCTTGCTGCCGAAACTCGGCCTCAAGCACAGCTACCTCAAGGTGCCGCAGGATCAGATGGGGCTTTATGCTCAGGGTTACAGCAAAGACGACAAACCTGTGCGAGTCGAACCGGGCGCACTGGATTCTGAAGCGTATGGCGTGAAAACCAGCGCCTCGGACCTGCTTCGCTATGTTGAAGCGAACATGAATCCGACTTCGCTGGAAAAGCCCTTGCAGCAAGCCATCGCCATCACTCACACAGGCTATTATCAGGTTGGCGACATGACTCAAGGGTTGGGATGGGAGTTCTACAACTATCCGGTAACGCTCGATACATTGCTGGCGGGCAACTCGTCGCAAATGGCGCTTGAGCCTCATGAAGTCCGATGGCTAAACCCGCCGCAACCGCAACGCGACACCGTGCTGATCAACAAAACCGGCTCAACCGGCGGCTTTGGCGCCTATGTCGCCTTTATCCCGGCGAAGGACATCGGCATCGTGATCCTGGCCAACAAAAACTACCCGAACGCAGAGCGAATCAAAATCGCCCACAACATATTGGCTGCGCTGAGCGACTGACGGATCAAAAGTCAAAATCAAAAGATCGCAGCCGGCGCAGAACCTGTGGGAGCGTGGCTTGCCCGCGAAGAACGATGACGCGTAGTAGCAGACAAACCGCAGTGCATTCTTCGCGGGCAAGCCACGCTCCCACAGGATTTTCGTCGCTCAAATTTCTTAATTTACCGGCATTGGTTCAAGCAGCAGAACTCAATCATCCGGCTGCTCAGGCGGCTTGGCAGGCTTCGCCGGTTTGCCTTTTGCGCCTTTGGCCGGTGCAACGTCAGCCACCGGCGCTGGCACCGGTACCGTGGCTTCCTTTTCGGCGGCTGGCAGCTCGTCGATGGTGCTGAAAATCTCTTTCAGCTCGACCACATCCTTTTCAAGCTTCTTTTCCCCGTCCTTGCCGACCAGAATTATTTTGCTTTTCGCCCCGGCGCCCAGCTTGAGCGAGCGGATCAACGCCATTGTCGTTTGCGGGTCGAGGTCTTTGCCGTCGCGCTGACCCATCGTATTGATCACGGTATACAGCACCATGTTTCGCTCGGTGAAGCCCTTGCGACTGGCGGGTTCATCCAGCGATTTTTTCAGGTTGACCCAAGTGGGGTCGACCGAACTGGGCGCGATGACAATCAGGGGCCGGGCCCTGCCCACGTCTTTAACCAGAGGGGAATCGTCATCGGCGGCGAACAGGGGGCCGACGAAAGCCAGCAGAGTAGCCAGGGTCAAAGACCTGATGAGCATGCGCATCTCCTTTTGATATCCACGCTCTAATGATTGCGCATCGCGGCGAACGTTCCGGGTGACGCACCGTATTTGTGTTCGCCTTGCCCCAAGCTTAGGTCAGGGCGGTCATTGCGCAACAGCCTGAGCTAATCTCATGGCACGACTTGCCCACCTGATTCGCCGTGAGGATTTTTCCATGAGCGCTCAGCTGAACCACACCATCGTCTGGTGCCGTGACAAACAAGTCTCGGCCCGCTATCTGACCGACCTCCTCGGCCTGCCCGATGCAGAGCCGTTCGGGCCGATGCTGGTGGTCAAGTTCGATAACGGGGTGTCACTGGACTTCTACAACAACGACCCGCCCATCGCGTCCCAGCACTATGCGTTCTTGATCGGCGACGAAGACTTCGATGCGGCCTTCGCTCGCCTGCAAGCGCTCAAGCAGCCCTGGTGGGCAGATCCGGGCAAGCAACGGCCGAACGAGATCAACGATTACGGCGGTGGCCGGCGGGTGTATTTCGATGACCCCGATGGGCATCTGCTGGAGATCTTCACCCGGGAATAGAGCCCCGTCAGATGCCGAACGGAAAGGTATCTTCCTCATGCTCCATGAACTCAGGCTCCGGCAATGGCGAGACCGCTTGGGTTTTTTCGATCCAGACAAAAGCGTCGAACTGCTCCGCCAGCACGGCCTGAAAGTAATGGCTCTGGCGCTCGGTCCTGGGTCGATAGATGACGCCGATGGCGCGCTCAAGTAGCGGCTCGGCCAGTACGTCCAGCAATTCCTCGCTCGGTGACGTCCGCCAATCAAGCAGTGCTGCGGGGACGCCGGCCTGGAGAAACAGTTGCTCCCAGCTGTCGGCCAATGCCGGGTTCACCTGTTTGACCTGCATCGGCTCATCCCAGTCATCGGCGGCAGCGACGGTGCCGTGGTCGGTGCCCATGCCGATCAGTACCGCTTGTGAGCCGTAGGCCGTGCGGCACAACTGGCCGATGTTGAATTGCCCTTCCCAACCCATTTGCGTGGCGGCGGCGTTACCGATGTGTGAGTTATGCGCCCACACCACCGCTTTGGCACCTGCCCCGCGATGCGCCATCAGGGTTTGCAAGGTGTCGAACATGTGCCGGTCACGCAGGTTCCACGAGGCGGTCGAGCCGCGGTACATGGCGCGGTAATACTGCTCGGCGGCCCGCACCACGCGGGCGTTCTGGGTGGCGCTGAAAAACGCCTCGTCGTCGGCCACCATCGGGTCGAGCCGTTCGCCCAGCAGCACATTCAATTGCTCGACCACTGCATCCTCGCACGTGGCCAGGTTGCCCCGCTCGGCGAAATGACCGTACAGCGCCGGGTCGTCATGCCACGGCGTCAGGCAGCTGTAGCGATGTCGAGCTTCTTTTGCCAGCTGCGGGTCGGTCTTATCGAGATAGCTCAGTACTTCGTCGATGGAGTGACGCATGCTGTAAACATCCAGCCCCCGAAACTCCACACGCTGCTCGGGCGTCAGCCCGCGGTTATGGTGGTGCAGCCAGCGGGTAAAGGTCTGCACGGCCGTGTTGCGCCACATCCAGGTGGGGAATCGGGCGAAGGCCTGTTTTTTCCAGGCGGAGCGGCCCAGGTCACGGACGCATCGGTCAATCTGTCCGGCATCGGGCCAGTCGGCCTCGACCGCGACGATGCCGAAGCCGTGCTGCTCGATCAGGCGGCGGGTGATCGCCGCTCGGGTCTGGTAGAAGTCCTGGGTGCCGTGGCTGGCTTCGCCGATCAGCACCACGCTGGCATCGCCAAAGCGGTCGAACATTTCGCCGAATTCAGGTGAGTCGAGTGCAGGCAACGGCTCGGCATGGCGGCGCAACACTTCGGCCGCGTTGCCGGGTGGCTCGCCACGGGGGCGACGGAACCGGCGCAGAAGATCGTTTACGGGGCTGTTCATGGACGTCATGACCTCATCTGAACGTGGTCATAGTTTTGACTACGTCAGCGAGAGCATGATTCCGCTAAATTCAGTGATGTATACGGTGCCGGATCAGAACGCCAGCTTGTAGCCGATCAGCACCAGCATCGTGGCCAGGCACGGACGCAGCAGTTCGTCGGAGATACGCCCGGTCAAGTGGCTGCCCAGGTAAATCCCCGGCAGCGAACCGACCAGCAAGTAGCCCAAAACGTGCCAATCCATGTTGCCCATGCTCGCGTGGCCCAGGCCGGCGACCAGGGTCAGGGGCACCGCGTGAGCGATTTCGGTGCCGACCAGGCGGCGGGTCGGCAGCATCGGGTACAGGATGAACAGTGCTACGGTGCCCAGAGCACCAGCGCCGATGGAGGTCAGGGCCACCATGGTGCCCAGGACCAGACCGGTGATGACGGTCAGTGCATTCAACCGCGAGCCGCTGGGGTTGTAGTGGCCACCCGCTCGTTTATGGGCGAAGTCGAGCAAGCGTTTCTTGAAGAAAATCGCCAGAGCCGTGGCGAACAGCACGAAGCCCAGCGCTTGTTTGATGACGGCATTCATCGCGTCGGGTGAGGTCTGCAAACTGCTCAGGAACCACAGCGTCAGCGCCACCGCCGGCACACTGCCGAGGGTCAGCCATCCGGTGATCGCCCAGTCGATGTTCTTGTTCTTGCGATGAACCAGCACACCACTGGATTTGGTAATGGCCGCGTACAGCAAGTCCGTGCCCACCGCCGTGGCCGGGTTGACGCCGAACCACAACAGAATGGGGGTCATCAACGAACCGCCCCCGACGCCGGTCATGCCGACAATAAAGCCGACCACCAGACCTGCAACGACCAACCCGAAATTACCGAATTCCATTAATACGCCCAGAAAATCGCAGGGAAATAACCGGCTCGCAGCATAGCGATTTTTCTTATAACCAGTTATATCGATGCGGTCTATCGTTATGCCAACTCATTGGGCCGGAACACGATCTTCTTTCTTTCAAATCCCTGTGGGAGCTGGCTTGCCTGCGATGCAGACGACTCGGTTTAACGTCGAACCGAGTTGATGCAATCGCAGGCAAGCCAGCTCCCACAAAAGCTCCCCCACAGGGATTGGATTTAGCACTCGCTTTATTGCACCGGCAAGAAATTCAGAAACAGCAAACTCTGGGCGTAGTTGAGGCCGATCCGTCGATAGCGTTCGTCGAGCATCTGGGTCAACAGGTCCAGCCGCGCGACGATCTTGCCGAACTCCACGGCGAAGCTCAGGTTGCTGCCCTCCTCCGAGATTTCGTTGGAAAACAGCAACGGCTCGCCTTGTTTGGTTTGCCGCTGACTCAAGATCCAGGTGGCTTTCTCGATGTTGCGCGCGGCATTGCTGACGAAGGTCGGGTTGATCGCATCCGTCATGTAGAACTCCAGCCGATTGCCGTGGGCGGTGACCAGCATGCTGCCGATGGCATAGATGAAGGCACCTACCCGGTCGCCGAGGAATTCCGGACTCATCGCATAGCTCAGCGCGGCGAGGTCTTTTTTGCCGCCGAGGGTGGGCAGTGGCTGTTGCTGTTCGATGGCCATGCGCACTTGTTTTTCCGCGGTGCCGACATCGAGGAAGCCGGATTTTTTCAGCTCCTCCGGGTTGCGCAGGTAGAGCTTGTTCATCAGTAGGTAAAGGCTTTCGAGGTTGTCGCGCATCGTCAGAGTCGCCATGCGGTCGACGCTGGTCTGGAGGAATTCCTGGGGTTTGCCGTTGCGAAACTGGCTGACGATATCGTTACCCGGTTGATGGCTGCAGCCACTGGCGAAGAGCAGCGACAAGCTAATCAACAGCAAGCAATGACGACGAATGCGCAGGGTAAAGCGGGGTAAAACTCGAGCCATGGGTTCTTGAACTTGGGCATGGGCCGGCAGTGGGGATCGCCGCGGGCTGGCCAAGGATAGAACCGCGAAAGCCGAAAAAGTGCAGTGCCGGTGGTCCGCAAGCGCTGACCATCGTGAAAGCAACCTTGATTAGTCATACTTTATAATTGCAACATGGCATTAATAAGCTATAAATCCTTCCTTGATCGCGTTAAATCTCGATTATTAGTATGACTACTTATCACAAAACAACAAAAAGGAAGGTCAACCATGTTTCAATCTCGATACCTGCTCTCCGGCCTCGGACTGTCCCTGATGATCGCCACCCTCCCCGCTCAAGCCACCGGTTTGTCCAGCGAACACAAAGCCTTCGGCAAAACCAATGACGGCACGCCCGTCGAGCAATACATCTTGCGCAACAGCCATGGCCTGCAAGCCACGGTCATTACCTACGGCGGGATTCTGCAGTCGCTGAAAGTGCCGGACAAAAACGGCAAGCTCGACGATGTGGTGCTGGGTTTCGATGATGTGCAGGGTTACCAAAGCGGCACCGCATACTTCGGCGCGACCATTGGCCGCTTCGGCAATCGCCTGGCCAACGGCGCCTTCGAGCTGGATGGCAAGCGCTATCAGGTGCCACTCAACGACGGCAGCAATTCACTGCACGGCGGGGCCCAGGGTTTCGACAAACGGGTGTGGAAAGCCGAACCGAACAAAGGCAAGGATTCGGTGGGCGTGACCCTGACGTATCTGTCAGCGAGTGGTGAAATGGGCTTTCCGGGTAACCTGAAAACCGAGGTCACCTACAGCCTCACCGAGAACAATGAGCTGCGCATCGAGTACAAGGCCAGCACCGACAAACCCACAGTGCTGAACCTGACCAACCACAGTTATTTCAACCTGGCCGGCGCGGGCAATGGTGACGTGCTGAAGCAGCTTGCGACCTTGCATGCCGCCCGTTACACGCCGGTCACCGGCAAACTGATCCCTACCGGTGAACTGGCCCCGGTCGCCGGCACACCCATGGACTTCACTCAGCCGACCGCCATCGGTCAACACATCAAGGCTGATCACCCGCAACTGAAATTCGCCGAACCGAAACAAGGTGGTTTTGATTTCAACTGGGTGCTGGACGCCAAGGGTGACCTGGGCAAACTCGCCGCCGATGTCAGCGATCCGCAATCCGGGCGCCGCTTGCAGCTCTACACTACTGAACCGGGTGTGCAGTTCTATACCAGCAACTTCCTCGATGGCACGGTCAAGGGCAAGGCTGGCAAGATTTATCCGCATTGGGGGGCGTTTACCCTGGAGACTCAGCATTATCCGGATTCGCCGAACCAGCCGAGCTTCCCGTCCACACGGCTGGATCCGGGCAAGCGCTATAGCCAGACTACGGTGTACAAGTTTTCCACCTTGTAGATCAAAAGATCACAGCCTTCGGCAGCTCCTGCCGCAGGCTGCGATCTTTCGAGATCGCCATGGAACCACCGCGCGGTTTTGCTGCCAACTGATGTATCGATCGAACTTCAGGAAGGAGGATTCATGCGTACTCTTGAGCTGGCCGGCAGCCATGTGCCGGTCATTGGCCAAGGAACCTGGCGCATGGGAGAGGAACGCTCCCGACACACAAAGGAAGTTGCAGCGCTGCGTTTGGGCATCGAGTTGGGCATGACCCTGATCGACACCGCTGAAATGTACGCCGAAGGAGGCGCTGAAGAGGTGGTGGGTGAAGCCATCGCCGGCCTTCGCGATCAGGTTTTTCTGGTCAGCAAGGTCTATCCCCACAACGCCAGCCGCAAAGGCATCCCCCAGGCCTGCGAGCGCAGCCTGCGGCGGTTGAATACCGATTACATCGATCTCTACCTGTTGCACTGGCGCGGCGAGTATCCCCTTGCGGAAACCGTCGATGCCTTCGAACGCCTGCGCGAAGACGGCAAGATCGCCCGTTGGGGCGTGTCCAATTTCGATCTGGATGACCTGGAAGAATTGGCCTCGCCAGCCTGCGCCACCAATCAGGTGCTGTATAACCTGGAAGAGCGCGGCATCGAATTTGATTTGCTCCCCTGGAGCCAACATCAAAGGATGCCGGTGATGGCTTATTGTCCGATCGGCCAGGGCGGGCACATGCTGGCCAATTCGACGCTCAAGCAGATTGCCGCCCGTCACGAGGCGACACCTGCGCAGGTCGCGCTGGCATGGATTCTGCGTCAGAACGGCGTGATCGCCATCCCCAAGGCGGTCCGTCCCGAGCATGTGCAGCTCAATGCGCAAGCGGCGCAATTGCGGCTTGAAGTTGGGGATCTGGAGGCGCTGGACCAAGCTTTTCGCGCGCCACAACGCAAGCAGCGGTTGGCCATGGTCTGAGCCATCGCGGTTTTGTCAGAGGGCATCGGCATGAGAAGTACCGATCAGCTCGACGCTTTCAATTTGCCACGCTTCGTCCAGGCGCAGGACCCTGTGTTCAAGTGGGTGCAGGAGGAACTGCGCGCCGGTCAGAAGCGCCGACACTGGATGTGGTTCATCTTTCCGCAGTTTTCCGGGTTGGGTGACAGCGAAATGTCCCGCTACTTTGCCATTCGCTCCAGTGAGGAAGCCACCGCGTATCTGGAGCATCCATTGCTGGGTCCACGCTTGCGTGCCTGCACGCAACTGGTTCTGGACGCTCCTCATCAGTCGATCACCAAGATTTTCGGTCACCCCGACAACCTCAAGTTTCACTCATCGATGACGCTGTTCGCCCAGGTTTCGCCAAAAGGCAGTCTGTTCCATCAGGCGCTGGATCAGTATTTTCATGGCATACCGGATGGCTGGACGTTGTCGCTGCTGGACTCAAAACAGGCCCAGTTGCCCCCCAATCAGCGTTGAGAAATCGTCATCCACGAACGGCAGGATCGCATCCGCCACCGGTTGCAGTTGCCGGGTGATGTAATGGTCGTAGTCGATGGACGCGCTGCGGATTTCCAGCGGCTCGGGGCCAGCGACGGTGATGACATAACTGATCCAGCCGCCGTTCTGGTATTGCCGCGGGCGTCCCTGCTGGTCGTTGTAGTCGTCGGCGATTCGCGCGGCCCGCACATGGGGCGGCACGTTGCGTTGATAATCGTCGAGGGTACGGCGCAGGCGCTTGCGATAGATCAGGCGCTCGTCGAATTCACCGGCCAACGTCTTGCGCACATAGTCACGTACGTAATCCTGATATGGCTTGCGATTGAAGATGCGCAGGTACAACTCCTGCTGGAATTGCCGGGCCAACGGCGACCAGTCGGTGCGCACGGTTTCCAGGCCCTTGTAGACCATTTCATCGGTGCCGTCGGTGCGGGTGACCAACCCGGCATAGCGCTTCTTGCTGCCCTCCTCGGCGCCGCGAATGGTCGGCATCAGAAAGCGCTTGTAGTGGGTTTCGAACTGCAACTCCAGGGCACTTTCCAGCCCGTATTCCTGTTTCACATGCTCGCGCCACCATTGGTTGACGTGATCCACCAGCGCATGACCGATCTGCGCGGCTTCGGCCTGACCGTGGGGGCGGCGCAGCCAGACGAAGGTGGAATCGGTGTCGCCGTAGATCACCGCATGGCCTTGGGCTTCGATCAACTGGCGAGTGCGCAGCATGATCTCGTGTCCGCGTAAGGTGATGGACGAGGCTAGCCGTGTATCGAAGAAGCGGCAACCGCTGGAGCCGAGGACGCCATAGAAGGCATTCATGATGATCTTCAGCGCTTGGGACAGCGGCGCGTTGTGTTCGCGCTTGGCGGTTTCACGACCTTCGGCGACCCGGGCGACGATGGCTGGCAGGCAATGCCGGGTTCTTGAAAAACGTGCACCGCGAAAACCCGGCACCGACTCGCTGTCGTCGGGATGCTTGAGCCCTTCGATCAAGCCCACCGGGTCGATCAGGAAGGTGCGGATGATCGACGGATAGAGGCTTTTGTAGTCGAGCACCAGCACTGATTCGTACAGCCCGGGCTGCGAGTCCATGACAAAACCACCGGGGCTGGCCTGCGGTGGTTTGCCCCCGAGGTTCGGCGCGACGAAGCCCTGCCGGTGCATCAACGGCATATACAGGTGCGTGAACGCCGCCACCGAACCACCGCTGCGGTCCGCCGGCAAACCGGTGACGCTGGCGCGCTCGAGCAGGAAGGTCAGCAATTCGGTCTTGGCGAAGATCCGCGTCACCAGTTCGCAGTCCTTGAGGTTGTACTTCGCCAGGGCCGGTTTGTCCTCGGCGAACATGCGATTGATTTCGTCCATGCGCTGGTACGGGTTGTCGATCGACTTGCCCTCGCCCAACAGGGTTTGCGCGACGTTTTCCAGGCTGAACGACGGGAAGCTCCAGGTCGCCGAGCGCAGTGACTCGATGCCATCGATGATCAACCGGCCGGCGGCCGAGGCGAAGTAATGATTGCGGCTGCCGTGCTCGCGCCATTGCATTTCTTCGCCGCCACGCCCCAGCTTCAGCGGCACCGCCAAGCGCCGAGCATGTTCGTGCAGTACACGCAGATCGAACTGCACGACATTCCAGCCGATGATGGCGTCGGGGTCGTGCCGGGCGAACCATTCATTGAGCTTTTTCAGCAGCAGGGTTCGTGAGTCGCAGTATTCGAGCTGGAAATCCACCCCGCTGTCATCGCCATTGGGCGGCCCGAGCATATACACCTGCCGCTCGCCGCAGCCTTCCAGGGCGATGGAATACAGTTCGCCCTGAGCGGTGGTTTCAATGTCCAGCGAGACCAGCCGGAGCTTCGGTCGATAGCCGGGGTCGGGTTTCATTTGCGCGTCGAGCAGCAGGCCTTCGGCGCTGGGCGTGCCGCCGAACAAAACGGGCGCGGTAATGAAACGCTCCATCATGTAGCGTTCCGGCGGGCGGATGTCGGCTTCGAATACATCGACGCCTGATCTGCGCAGTGCGGTTTCGAGGCGCATCAACTGGCCGTGCTGCTGGCAATACAGGCCGAGCACCGGGCGGTGTTCGAAGTCCAGCAGTGCCAAGGGCTTCAGCTCGACGTTTTTCTCGTCGCGCAGCAGCGCTTCGGCTTGCTCACGCTGGGCTGCCGGAATGAACGCTACTGACTGTTGATGCGGCAGGCGGATGCGTCGGGGACCGGCATCGGTCGCCAGCCAGAACTCGACTTCCGTGCCGGCCGGGGTATCGCGCCAATGCCGGGTCAGGACGAAGCCCTGCTGTAAATCCACTACTGCAACCTCAACGATCTGATTCAAGGGGTAATTCTACGCGTGATCGGCGGTGGGGTGAGGGGGCTTGCCCTGATGCCAGTAAGTTAAGACGCTCCCACAGGATTTTCGTCGCTCACATTTCTTAACTTACCGGCATTAGAGTCGGACTTTTACAAAGAAAAATCGCTGAATGACGCTTTTTGCGCGGTATCTGCCGCTTTCTGCCTTGCTCTGCGAGCGCGTCTCTACGATTCTTCAAGAACAACGACAACACCCGAGAATCCGCCATGAAAACCGTCGCCCAACTGCTCAAGTTAAAGGCCCAACAGAATCAGGAAGTCCACACCATTGCGCCTCATCAAATGGTGCTGGAAGCGCTGATGGTGATGGCCGCAAAAAACGTCGGCGCGTTACCGGTGCTGAAAGAGGGAAAGGTCGTCGGCATCATCAGCGAGCGTGACTATGCGCGCAAACTGGTGCTCAAGGGGCGCTCCTCTGTCGGCACACCGGTCAGCGACATCATGGTGGCGCCAGTCATCACCGTGGACACCCATCAAACCGTCGAAACCTGCATGGGCATCATGTCCGAAAAACGCCTGCGGCATTTGCCGGTGGTGGAAAACGGCGAGTTGATAGGCTTGCTGTCCATCGGCGACCTGGTCAAGGAAGCCATCGCCGAACAGGCTGAACTGATTCGGCAGTTGGAACAGTACATTCGCGGCGAGTGATTGGCGGTGTTCTTAAGACGGCCAATGCCGCGCGAAAACCGGTGCCAATGCAGGGTGCCGGTCGAAGCGTTCGAGCCAGGCGGAGAACCCCGGCCGCGCAGCGCGCAAGTGCTCTCGGGTACCCGCCCACCGTGTCACCACCGCCGCCAGAATATCCAGTGCGCCCGGCGCCCCCTCGCCCAGGTACAACTTGCCGGCGAACTGATCGGCAAACACCTCCCAACTCCAGTGCAGGCGCTGGCGGGCACCGGCCATAAGATTTTCCCTCGATGATTCATCCGCCTCGGCCAGCCAGCGCTCGGGATAATCAATGATGCCGATGGCGGCATAGCAATTGCTGACGATGTACACCAGGCCCCGAATGACCTGATCACGCTTGAGCGGGTTTTCCGGCAGCAGGTTCGACTCCGGGAACGTGAGGCCCAGATGAATCAGGATGGCCGCACTCTCGGTCAGAACACCGCCATCGGGCAATTGCAGGGTGGGAATCTGCTTGAGCGGGTTGAGCTTCTCCAATGCCTGAACCGCCTCCGGGGACGATGAAACATCGATGAAGCGATAAGGAACCTCGCACAGTTCCAGCGCGGCTTCGATGGCCGCCGCACCTGAGTTTTGATGTCCGTAGAGCTGGTACATGACTAAATCTCCTCTGCGACTCTCTCTTTGTAGCAGATGCCCAAGACTGCGCCCGAGTGCCTCATCAACAAATATCAATCAGTCAGGTTCCGCACACTGACTGGCATTAGTCTAATGTTTACCTCCCCGCCCGCTTCATACAGCGCTGATAACGCTCATCGACCCGCTTGGCGAACCATGCCGTGGTGAGTTTGCGGGTGATTTTCGGGCTTTGCAGCAGGATCCCCGGCAACACCGCCCGAGGTAATGGTCGACCTTCAGCCTGTTCGGCCAAGGCAAACACGCGCCGATACAGCTTGGTGTCTTCGAATTCGAGGCTGTTACCCTCCTCCAATTGATCCCGAATGGTCAGGTTGCGCATGTCCAATTGCTTGCCGAGAGTGCGCACCGCCAATTCCGTGGAGCCCGGCATGATCGAACCGTAGCGCACCAGATCGCCATCCAGCGCCAGCGGAATGCCGGTCGCACGGCTTACCGCGTTCTGAAACGCCGCATTACGGCTGGCGTACCAACCGGCATTGAAATCGGCGAAGCGATACAGCGGCTGCTTGTAGCTCACTGGATAACCGAGCAAATGGGCAATACCGAAATACATACCGCCGCGACGCGTGAACACTTCGCGGCGAATCGAGCCGTCCACCGGATAGGGATAATCCCGCGCCTGCTGCTCGGCAAAATCGATGCTGACCTGCATCGGCCCGCCGGTGTGCACCGGGTTGAAACCATCGAACAGCGTCCGCCCCATGGGCACCATGCCGATGAAATCATCGAAAATCGCGCTGAGTTCTTTTTCGCTGCGCGCGGCATTCAGCCGGTCGCTGTAGCTTTTGCCATTGGGTGAGCTTACCTGCAAGGCACCGCTCACCAGCAGGCCGGGAATGTGGGCCTTGGCGGCGCGGCGGTCGATCTCGTCCCGGGCGATCTTGCCCAGGCCCGGCACCCGCGGATCAGCCTGAAACGTCGATTCCTGCTCAGTGACCGCGAGTACCGAACACAGGTTTTGCGTGGTCGGTGAAATCTTTTGCGCGGCAAATGCCGCGTAGATGTCCGTGGCCCAGCCTTGGCGGTCGGGTGTCTTGGCCGGTAGCAGACGCATGATCTCGGCCTTGACCTCGGCAGGCTTTCGGGCCGGCGGTTCCTGCGTGCGTTGAGTACCGCAACCGGCCAGAACCAACAGTGCCGCGGCGCTCATGATCAATCGATTGGCTTGCATGGTGCTCCATCAAAATCCGATAAGCCGGGTTAACCATACGATCAATGGCATGGCGCAGGCTATGACTGTGACAGTCGCGGACTGTTCCCCTGCTCCCTGCCCCGTAGCGGTAGCGCTGTAGCAGCTGTAGCAGCTGTAGCAGCTGTAGCAGCTGTAGCAGCTGTCGAGCCTGCGAGGCTGCGTTCGGCTGCGAAGCAGTCGCAAAACCTGCAACTGAGTTCTTTCAGGTAAACGGCGTTCGCCGAATTCACGACTGCTTCGCAGCCGAACGCAGCCTCGCAGGCTCGACAGCTGCTACACGCGTGTTTTCCGTTGGGCAGCCGGGCGGCCGGTGCATCCGGGCTGAACCATACTTGATCCACATACCGAGGAGGACAGGCTCATGAACCGTAGCGACGTGCTGATCATCGGCGCCGGCCCGACCGGGCTGGTACTGGCGCTGTGGCTGAGCAAACTGGGAATTCGGGTGCGCATTATCGACAAGACGTCGGAACCCGGCACCACTTCACGTGCGCTGGCAGTACAGGCACGAACCCTTGAACTGTATAGCCAGCTCGACCTCAGCGACGCTGTTGTGCAAAACGGCCATAAAGTGGCCGCGGCGAATTTCTGGGTCAAGGGCGAACCGGTCGCACGCCTGCCGCTGAGCACCATCGGCGAGGGTCTGACGCCCTACGCGTTTCTGGAAATGTATCCGCAAGACGAGCACGAACGCCTGCTGATCGAACGCCTGGAGGCCTTCGGTATTACGGTGGAGCGCAACACCGAACTGCAAAGCTTCGAGGAAACCGGCGACGGCATCACCGCCCGGGTGCGCTTGCCCGATGGCCAGCAGGAAACCTGCCAGGCCTGTTATCTCGCCGGCTGCGACGGCGCCCGGTCGATTGTGCGCAAAACGCTGGATACCGGTTTTCCGGGCGGCACTTACCAGCAGATTTTCTACGTGGCAGATGTGCAGGCTCGCGGCCCCACGTTCAACGGTGAACTGCATGTGGACCTTGATGAAGCCGACTTTCTCGCCGTATTCCCCTTGGCCGGTGAAGGGCGCGCCCGCCTGATCGGTACGGTTCGCGACGAACGCGCCGATCGTGCCGAAACCCTCCAGTTCGAAGACGTCAGCAGCCGTGCCATCGAGCATTTAAAGGTACAGATCGATCAGGTGAACTGGTTCTCGACTTACCGCGTGCATCACCGGGTTGCGGATCACTTTCGCACCGGGCGCGCGTTTCTGTTGGGTGACGCCGCCCATGTCCATAGCCCCGCGGGTGGCCAAGGTATGAACACCGGGATTGGCGACGCGATCAATCTGGCCTGGAAACTCGCCGCGGTGTTGAGCGGTGGCGCCTCGGCCAAACTACTCGACAGTTATGAAACCGAACGCATCGCGTTTGCCCGGCGACTGGTGGCAACTACTGACCGGGTCTTCAGTTTCGTCACCGCCGAAGGACGAATTGCCGACTTGCTGCGCACCCGCGTGGCGCCCTTTTTGATCCCGAAAATGACCTCGCTGGAAGCCGCGCGGGAATTTCTGTTTCGCACAGTGTCGCAGACCACCCTCAACTATCGCGGCATGCCGTTGAGCGAAGGCGTTGCTGGCCATGTTCACGGTGGTGATCGCCTGCCCTGGGCTCACGACGGTGAAGGGGACAATTTCGAATCGCTGAAGGACCCGAGCTGGCAAGTGCATGTGTATGGCGACACCAGCGACGAGATGATTGCCTGGTGCATCGAGCATCACTTGCCGTTGCAGGTGTTCGACTGGCGGCCGGCGTTTGAAACGGCGGGGCTGGCGCGCAACGGGTTTTACCTGCTGCGGCCGGATACGTATGTGGCGATTGCCGACTACAGCGCCGATCCGAAGGTGATCGAGCGGTATTTCCGGGACCGTGAGATTCGGCTTTTCTTCGGCTGAACCCAAGATTAGCGAGGCTGATCATTCCCACGCTCTACGTGGGAATGATCTTTCAAAACAGTTAGATCCCGGCCAGGGCCAGGTCCATTGCAAAGTAGGTGAAGATCAAATCCGCCCCGGCCCGTTTGATCGCTCCCAGGCTCTCACGCACCACTCGGTCCTCATCGATTGCCCCGGCCTGGGCGGCGAATTTGATCATCGCGTACTCGCCACTCACCTGATACGCCGACAGCGGCAAACGCGAGGCTTCGCGGATATCGCGGATGATGTCCAGGTACGCACCGGCCGGTTTGACCATCAGCGCGTCGGCGCCTTCCTGCTCGTCCATCAGCGATTCACGCACGGCTTCGCGGCGGTTCATCGGGTTCATCTGATAGCTTTTGCGGTCGCCCTTCAGCGCACTGCCGCCGGCCTCGCGGAACGGGCCATAAAGCGCCGAAGCGAATTTGGTCGAATAGGCCATGATTGCGGTCTGGCTGAAACCCGCTTCATCGAGTGCCCGGCGAATGGCCTGGACCTGCCCGTCCATGGCCGCCGACGGTGCGATCACATCGGCGCCGGCCCGAGCAGCCGCCACGGCTTGTTTGCCGAGGTTGATCAGGGTCTGGTCGTTGTCGACTTCGTGGTGATGCAGCACGCCGCAGTGGCCGTGATCGGTGTACTCGCAGAAACAGGTGTCGGACATCACGATCATTTCCGGCACGGCGTCCTTGGCGATGCGCGACATGCGCGACACTAGACCATTGTCGCTCCAGGTGTCGCTGCCGCTGCTGTCCAGATGATGGGACACGCCAAACGTCATCACTGACTTGATCCCGGCGCGGGCGTAACGCTCGATCTCACCGGCCAGCTTCGACTCGGGAATGCGCATCACGCCAGGCATGCTCTTGATCGGCACGAAATCGTCGATCTCTTCCTCGACGAAAATCGGCAACACCAGATCATTCAAGCTGAACTCGGTTTCCTGGAACAGGCTGCGCAGGCTCGCATTGCGGCGCAGACGGCGTGGACGTGCTTCGGGGAACTGACTGGGCATGGGCCTTCCTGAAAAACGGCGGATGAGACGAAGTTGTGGGAGCGAAGCTTATGCCCTGCAAGGGGCGGGGCACAAACCTTGATCGCTCAAGACTGCGTTACCGCGGCGGCAACAATTGGCCGCATCCAGCTCAAAGGGGTTGCCTGGGGATTTCCAGCCCGCGAATCACCGCCGGCCTTGCCAGGAAACGTTCCAGCACGCGGGTGACGTTAGGGAAATTCTGGATGCCTACCAGATCACCGGCCTCGTAGAAGCCGATCAGGTTGCGCACCCATGGAAAGGTCGCGATGTCGGCGATGGTGTAGCGCTCGCCCATGATCCAGTCGCGCCCTTGCAGACGGCCATCAAGGACTTGGAGCAAGCGCTTGCTTTCGTCGACGTAACGATCACGGGGACGCTTGTCTTCGTAGTCCTTGCCGGCGAATTTGTTGAAAAAACCGAGTTGGCCAAACATCGGTCCGATACCGCCCATCTGAAACATCAGCCACTGAAGGGTCTCGTAACGCGCCGCCGATTCCTGGGCCAGCAGTTGCCCGCTCTTGTCGGCAAGGTAAATCAGAATCGCCCCGGACTCGAACAGAGCCAGCGGTTGGTCCCCCGGACCATGGGGGTCGAGGATCGCCGGGATTTTGTTGTTGGGGTTCAGCGACAGAAATTCGGGGGACAACTGATCGTTGGTATCGAAGCCCACACGATGCGGCTCGTAGGGCAGCCCGATCTCTTCGAGCATGATCGAAACCTTGACGCCATTGGGCGTTGGCAAGGAATAGAGCTGGATCCACTCCGGGTACTGGGCCGGCCATTTTTGAGTGATGGGGAATGCAGACAAATCGGTCATAAAGGGCATCCACGAGAAAATCGAAGTGAAGATCATAATGGGGACGGGGATACGATGTGTAACGTGTCCATAAATCCGCAACATCCCGTCGGTAACCTTTTCCCCAATCCGTTCAAGGTTGCCGCTAAAGTGCCAGGCACCTCGCTCGGATCGAACCAAAGGGCTTCAGAGGACTCTGAGCATTGCCCTGTAGAAAACGGACCGGGCCAACGACATGGAATACACCCGATGCTGGGAGCTCGCGGTGTCAAGGTTTGTCAGCCTTAACCGAATGCGCTGAAGATGACCTATTCGATGATGAATCCATTGAAATTCGCCCAACGCTTCAAGCATCGCGCCTATATCTTCCTGCCCTCCCTGCTGGCGGTCAGCGCGTTGTTCTTGTCGCTTGAGTCCAGTGAAAGCCGCGCCCAACCGGCGGACGGCACTCAGACGCTGGTATTCCTGCGTCATGCGGAAAAACCGGCCGGCGGCCTGGGTCAGCTCAATTGTCAGGGACTGAATCGCGCCATTGACCTGGCCACCTTGTTGCCGGAAAAATTCGGCAAGGCCAACTACGTGTTTGCCGCCAACCCGACACGCAATGTCGAGGAAGGCGAACTGGATAATTCCTACAGTTACATCCGCCCCCTGATGACCATCAGCCCCAGCGCAATCAAGCTCGGCTTGCCGGTGAACATCAACTTCTCGGCCAATGACACCAGCGACCTGGCGGATGAACTGCTGCACGACAAGTATCACAACTCGGTCATTTATACGGCCTGGTCCCACGGCTATCTGCCCGAGTTGATCAACAAGGTCGCCGGGGAAGCCGTCGGCAAGAAACAGAACATTACCGAAGACTGGGAATCGAGCGATTACGACTCGCTGTATGTGCTCACGCTGACTTGGCACAACGGTAAGGCCAGCCTGCAGAGCCACAGCTACAAGCAAGGGCTGGATAATGGTCAGGAGACCTGTCCGACGTAAGCTGTGATCGTGGTGGCGCTTCGAGTTTTACAGTGCCTGTCACGGCCCCATCGCGGGCAAGCCCGCTCCCACAAGAGACAGTGTCGATCACAAATCTGTGTTCCACCACAAACCACGGTGGGAGCGGGCTTGCCCGCGATGGGGCCGGCAAAACAGCATCACCCTCGCTGATTGCCTCGCGCTCGCAGATACTCGAGCACCGCCCCCCGCTCCCCGACAAACTCAATCCGCGAACCCTTCTTCTCCCGCTGAAACGCATACATCGGGTCGTAATACTCGCGCAGTAACCCTTCGATCCAGCCCCGGTGCATATCCACCGCGCCACTGTTCGCCTGTTCTGCCAGCGCGTCTTCCATCAAGGTCAGCATCCGCTGATGACGTTCGCCGCCCAACCGTCTCTGTACATTGTTCAGGCTCGCCAGCAAACGCTCGGAAAACAGCGCGAAACCTTCATCGCCATGCACTTCGATGAATTCGGCGCACAAGTCCACCACGTAATCACGCAGGATCCGCTCGACACGCCCTTCCAGGCTGTCTTCCAGCCAGACCATCGGAAACTGCTGCATGCCCTGATACAGCGGCAACGGCAAGGCGCAACTGCCGACCATGCGGCTCTCGTCTTCCAGCACGAACTGTTCGATACCACGGGCGCGCCTCTTCAGCACGTCCACGGCCAGGCGGTTTTCAAAGTCGATGTTGGAGGGTTGGCCGGTGGCGCGTTTGCCGAAGCTGGAGCCGCGATGATGGGCGTGGCCTTCAAGGTCCAACCCGTTGCTCAATTGCGTGAGCACCTCGGTCTTGCCGGTGCCGGTCATGCCACCCAGCAAAACGAAATCGCACTGGGCAATGGCCTGCTCGAGCGTATCGAGCAAGAAGGTGCGCATGGCCTTGTAGCCACCGCCGACTCGCGGGTAGTCGATACCCGCTTCGTCCTTCAGCCATTGCTGAACGATCTGCGAACGCAGCCCGCCGCGAAAACAGTACAAATAACCATCCGGATGCGCCCGGGCAAACTCGGCCCAGGCCTGGATGCGCTCGGCCTTGATCTCGCCGGACACCAATTGATGCCCCAGCGTGATGGCTGCTTGTTGGCCTTGCTGCTTGTAGCAAGTGCCGATCCGTTGCCGCTCCAGGTCATTCATCAACGGCAGATTGACCACGCCGGGAAATGAGCCTTTGAGGAATTCGACCGGCGCGCGGGTATCCATCATCGGTCGGTCGTTGAGAAAGATGTCGCGGTAATCGGTGAAGTCGATGGACATCAAAACACCTCTACCGCGTGAGTCTGTCGCTCAACCAGTTCGCCGATTGGCTCGAGGGTCAGGCCGAGTTCAGCCGCCACCGCCAGAAACTGTTCGTTGCTCTCGGGCGTGACCGCAATCAACAGGCCGCCGCTGGTCTGCGGGTCGCAGAGCACGCGTTTGTGCAACTCCTGAAGTCGGCCGACCTTGCTGGCGTAGCTGTCGAAATTGCGCAGCGTGCCGCCGGGCACGCAGCCCTGATCGAGGTAATACTCGACACCCGGCAGGCGCGGTACCCGGTCATATTCAATGCGGGCGGTCACGTTGCTGCCGTCGGCCATTTCCACCAGATGCCCGATCAGGCCAAACCCGGTGACGTCAGTCATTGCGGTCACGCCGTCGAGTTTGCCGAAACGGCTGCCGGGTTTGTTCAGGGTGCACATCCAGTCGCGGGCCAGGCCGATGTCGGCATTGCGCAACTTGCCCTTCTTCTCGGCCGTGGTGAGGACGCCGATGCCCAAGGGTTTGGTGAGGTATAGCAAGCACCCGGCGGTGGCGGTGTCGTTGCGCTTCATATGGCGCTTTTCCACCAACCCGGTCACGGCCAGGCCGAAGATCGGCTCTGGCGCGTCGATGGAATGGCCACCGGCCAATGGAATCCCTGCCTCATCACAGACCGAACGCCCGCCGCGAATCACTTCCCGGGCAATCTCCGGCGCCAGCACATTGACCGGCCAGCCGAGGATCGCAATCGCCATCAAGGGATCGCCGCCCATGGCGTAGATATCGCTGATGGCATTGGTCGCGGCGATGCGGCCGAAGTCGAAGGGATCATCGACGATCGGCATGAAAAAGTCAGTGGTCGACACTACGCCGCGTTCTTCGTCGATGGCATACACCGCCGCGTCGTCGCGCGAGGCGTTGCCGACCCAGAGTTTCGGGTCCAGGTTCTGCGCACCGCTGCCGGCCAGAATCACCTCCAGCACCTGGGGCGAAATCTTGCAGCCACAACCTGCGCCGTGGCTGTATTGGGTCAGACGAATCGGCTCGCTCATCGGGGGGTACCTTGTGAAGTCAATGCCGAGGATTCTACAGCAACCCTATTTCGTAGGAGCTGGTTACATGTGACCGATCGTTCCCACGCTCCCGCGCGGGAACGATCATCGTGCAGGCGATACCACTTTGGTGCGAAAACCCTGATCGAAAGGACAGTTAAACCATCTATTTCCCAACCTTTTCCGTGCCTTGAGAAAAACTGGTATGCCTTGTGCAAACGTTTGCGAGTCGCCGATACCGGCCTGTTCGCCACCTAACCGCACAAACCCGCACCACCGGGCTTTCGATCCGCACGAAAAGGGACTTTTAATGCATTGCACCTCCAGCCGCGTGACTTGCTCGCGCACTTTTGCTGTTTCCTTGCTGCTGGCCAGCGTTACAGGACTACTCAGCAGCCACGTTTGGGCCCAACCGGCCACCGCCGAAGAATCCGCCCAGGGCGAAGCCCTTAGCCCTGAAGCCAGCCCGCCGAAAAAAGGCGCCTACCTGTCCGACTGGTTCAACCAGGACCTGACCATCATCGGCAGCAAAGACATCAGTTTCGGCCCGCAACCGGCCGACGACATCTACCTGGAATATGAATACTTCGGCCGCAAGGGGCCATTCGAGTTGTACGGCTACATCGACATTCCAAAGATCTTCGACATCGGCAACAGCCATGACAAAGGCGTCTGGGACCACGGCTCGCCGGTGTTCATGGAGCACGAACCGCGGATTTCCATCGACTACCTGGCCGGCCGCAGCCTGGCCGTCGGGCCGTTCAAGGAATGGTACGTGGCGTTCGACTGGATCTACGACCACGGCAGCAACAGCGCCAACCGCGCCAACACGCTGTACAGCGGTTTGGGCACCGACATCGACACCCATTCGCGGGTCAACCTGTCGGCCAACTTCTATGGCCGCTACCAGTGGGAAAACTACGGTGCCAGCAACGAATATTCGTGGGACGGCTACCGCGCCCAGCTCAAGTACATCGTGCCCATCAGCAGTTTCAGCAATGGCGCTTCGTTGACCTACATCGGTTTCACCAACTTCGACTTCGGCTCCGATCTGCACAAGGACAACCCGGCCCGCACCGCCAACGCCACCGTGGCCACCAACGTGTTGCTCTACGCCTTCACCCACTTGCGTTTCACCCTGGTCGGCCGTTATTTCCACAACGGCGGCAACTGGGACGACGGCAGTGAGTTGAATTTCGGCGACGGTGACTTCCGCGCCCGTTCCAACGGCTGGGGTTACTACGCCGGTGTCGGTTATCAGTTTTAAGGCTCATTTGAATCAGGAGGTTTTATGAATGCAATGACGCGTCTTTCCCTGTCCGTGGGCATTGTCTGCGGCGCCCTGCTCTCGTCTGCTACCTGGGCGACTGAAGCGCCCATTCAGCCGAAAGTAATGCTGATCACCATGTTCGCCCCCGAGGCGCAGAACTGGATCGATCGCCTGGAGCTCAAGCAAGAAGTGCGCGTACCGGGCCTGTCCGCCGAGTACCCGAATATTCGCTGCAACCCCCAACAGGTGTGCCTGATGGTCACCGGCATGGGCCAGACCAATGCGGCGGCTTCGACCCTGGCCCTGGCGCTGTCGCCGAAATTCGACCTGCGCAAAAGTTACTTTCTGATCGCCGGGATTGCCGGCATCAGCCCGCACCACGGCACCATCGGTACCACCGCGTGGGCGCACTATCTGGTGGAGTTCGGCACCCAGTGGGAGCTGGACTCCCGGGACGCACCGAAAGACTGGCCGACCGGTTACCTGGGCATCAACACCAAAGGCCCGAACGAAAAGCCGCCTCTGGACTACAAGACTGAAGTGTTCGAACTCAATCCGAAGTTGCAGGCCAAGGCATTCGCCCTGAGCCACAAGGTCCATCTGAGCGAGAGCAAGGAGTCGGCGGCATGGCGCTTGAAGTATCCGTCGGCCCCGGCCAATCAACCGCCGGTCGTTACCCAGTGCGATACGCTGGCGGGCAATACCTGGTTTTCCGGAACGCGGCTGAGTGAGCGAGCTGAAGTCTGGACCAAGCTGCTGACCAATAACGAAGGGGTTTATTGCACGACTCAGCAGGAAGACAATTCCACCTATGAAGCGCTGCTGCGCGCCAGCCGCGAGGGGTTGGTGGATGTGCGGCGTCTGGCGGTGGTGCGCGCCGGTTCCGACTTCGACCGGCCGGCGCCGGGCCAGAGCGAGGTGGATAACCTGCTCAAATACGCCGATCAGGGCGGTTTTGTGCCGGCGCTGGAGAACCTGTACCGCACGGGGAATCCGTTGGTGCAGGAGATTCTGCAGAATTGGTCGGCTTGGGAGAAAGGCGTGCCTGAGGTCTGAGTCCGGCTTGAGGACGCCTTCGCGGGCAAGCCTCGCTCCTACAGGGAGCGAGCCTGCTCGCGATAGGGCCAGAACATTCAACATAAATGCCGACTGTGACGGTTCCGCCGGCGCACCTTGGGCCATAGGCTAGGATCATCGGGAGTCAGGAAGGCTCCATGATCACGAGGCGCCCGGCTGTCGCCAGTCACTGTCACCGTCCGACAACTCGACTGAATTTTCCGCGCGCCGAACGATCCCTCTATAACAACAGGGAGGAATACAGGCTTTATGAACAACGCAAAACTTTTCGTCATTGAATACACCCTTCACGGCAAGCCCAAGTCTTTCATTATCCGCCTGGACAAAATGGACAATGCAGAGGCTTGGCACTGGGCAAGTTGCGACGCCGGAGTAGGCCGGATCCCGCGCTTTGGCCGTGAGAGGGTGCAAAAGACCAGTAAACCGCTGGCGGAGAAATTCGGCGTCGAAAATGTGACCTGGCGACCGGCGAATTAAGCTTTGGAAGGGAGGGAAGGATTCAAACTGAAAGTGGAGCCTGGATGGCTCCACTTTTTTTGGCTGAACGGTCAGTGCTTGGCACATTTGCAGCCTTTGGTGGAACACTCTTCGCCGTGTTCATGATGCTTGGCGCAGCCTTCACAGCAATAGTGCTTGCCGTGACGCACGATGGGGTGTTCACCCAGTTTGCAGGAGCATTTCGGGCAGTCGCAGGTACCGTCGTTCATAGTCTGACTCCATGGTGATGGTCGTCTGGGTGCGACGGATGCGCACCGTAATACCAGTGTAGGAGTTTGTGTCAGCTCTGGCCCCCATTCATGACCTCAAATGCGGAATTGCCCGACCAGTTGGCCCAAGCGCTGACCAAGGTCGGCCAGGCTGCGTGAGGTCTGTGCGCCAAGCTGGGTTTCGTCGGCGACGCTGTCTACGGCCACGGCAATTTGATGCACGCTGCGGTTGATCTCTTCGGCTACGGCGGTTTGCTCTTCGGCGGCGCTGGCGATCTGGGCGTTCATCGAGTTGATGGTGCCGATCAACTGGGCCATGGCGTCCAGAGAGGCCCCCGCCTCGTTGGCCTGGGCCGACGTGCCGTCGCCGGCCTCGCTGGAGCGGCGCATGGCCTCGACTGCCGATTGGGTGCCGGCCTGCAAGCGGTCGATCATGCTCTGGATTTCCTGGGTGCTGATTTGCGTGCGACTGGCCAATGCCCGCACTTCGTCGGCGACCACCGCAAAACCACGCCCGGCCTCACCGGCGCGGGCCGCTTCAATGGCGGCGTTGAGCGCCAGGAGGTTGGTCTGTTCGGCAATCGAACGGATCACCCCGAGTACGCTGACAATCGACGACACGTCTTTCTGCAGGCTATCGAGAGACACGCCGCTGCTGCGAATGTCGTTCACCAACGCATGAATCTTCACGATGCTGCCAGCCACCACGCGCTTGGCGGCCTGGCCTTCTTCGTCGGTCTGCTGGGCAGCGACCGCCGCGTTTTGCGCGCTTTTGGCCACTTCCTGAGCCGCCGCAGACATTTCGTTGATCGCCGTGGCCACCTGATCGGTTTCGTGACGCTGACGCTCCATGGCCTGATCCGAGCGCTGGGCCTGATCGGACACCTGATTCACCAGCCCGGTCAGTTGCGAGGTCATTTCAGTGATCTGCCGCACCAGGCCGTGGATCTTGTCGACGAAACGGTTGAACGAGCCGGCCAGTTCGCCGAGTTCATCCTGGCTGGTGATGGACAGGCGTCGGGTCAGGTCGCCCTCGCCCGCCGCGATGTCGTCAAGGTTGGCTTTCATCAGGTTCAGCGGACGCAGAATGGTGTTGGCCAGCAGCATCCCGGCAGCAGCAATCGCCAACAGCACCACCACGGCAATCCCGACAATGCTCAGCACCACGCCTTGCATGCGTTCCTGGACCTTGGCCTCAACCACCGCCACTTGAGCTTCGATGCCGTCGAGGTTGACCGAGGTGCCGACCGCCATGTCCCACTTCGGCAGGTATTCGGTGTAGCCGAGTTTAGGCACCAGCACTTGGGTGTTACCGGGCAGCGTCGAGCTGTATTGCAGGTAGTGAGTGCCGTCCTTGGCGACTTTCACCAGGTCACGGTTGACGTAGACGCCGTTCGGGTCGCGGTTGTCCTTGAAGCTCTGGCCCACGCCTTCGGGGCTGCTGGCCTTGAACAGGCGCACGGTGTTGGAGTCGTAGCCGAAGAAGTAGCCGTCCTTGCCGTAGGTGATGCTCGACAGCAACTTGATCACCTGCGCCCGCGCCGCATCATCGCCGGGGGCGGCTGCGTCGTAGAGCGGTTTGATCGTGGTCATGGCCACGGCGACGTAGCTTTGCAGGGTCGCCTTGGCATCGCTGAGCAGGCGCTGACGGGTTTCCTCGACTTCCTTGCGGGCCTGCTCTTGCAGGATGAACAGCGTGGTCAGGCTGATGACCAGCGCAAAGAGCAGCACCGGGAGGACGGCAAGGGACAGGACTTTAGCCTTCAGGCTCATGCGCATGACGTTCACTCTTATGATTTTGTTGGCGTGGTTAAAGGCTTTAACGGCAGGCCAAATCAAAAGTTGAGTCAGAGTCACATTGATCCTGTGGGAGCGGGCTTGCCCGCGATAGCGTCGGTACATTCAGTATCAATGCGACTGAAAGGCCGCCATCGCGGGCAAGCCCGCTCCCACAGGGTTAGAGGTGTTACAGAACCATCGCCGCCACCCAGCCAAACGCCAGCAGCGGCAGGTTGTAGTGCAGGAAGGTCGGGACCACGGTGTCCCAGATGTGGTGATGCTGGCCGTCGATGTTCAGACCGGAGGTCGGGCCCAGGGTCGAATCCGACGCGGGTGACCCGGCATCGCCCAACGCACCGGCAGTGCCGACGATGCACACGATGGCGATCGGGCTGAAGCCCAGTTGCACGCACAACGGCACGAAAATCGCCGCCAGAATCGGTACGGTGGAAAACGACGAGCCGATGCCCATGGTCACCAACAATCCGACCAGCAGCATCAACAGCGCGCCGATGCCTTTGCTGTGGTTGATCCACGAGGCCGAGGACTCCACCAGCGTCTGCACATGACCGGTGGCTTTCATCACTTCGGCAAACCCGGACGCGGCGATCATGATGAAGCCGATCATCGCCATCATCTTCATGCCCTCGGTGAACAGGTCATCGGTGTCGCGCCATTTGACGATGCCCGACACCGAAAAGATCAGGAAGCCCACCAGCGCCCCGATAATCATCGAGTCCAGCAGCAACTGAACAATGAACGCGGCGGCAATGGCCAGACCGGCGATCATCAGGCTCATTGGGTTGTACTGCACCGCGACCTGTTCGACTTTTTCGATTTTCTCGAGGTCGTAAACGCGCTTCTTGCGGTAGCTGATAAACGCTGCCGCGAGGCCAAACACCATGCCCAGCGCCGGAATGCCCATGGCATGGGTGACGTTGATGCCGCTGATGTCCACGCCACTACGGGCGACGTTGGCCAGCAGGATTTCATTGAGAAAGATGTTGCCGAAGCCCACGGGCAAGAACATGTACGGTGTGATCAGACCGAACGTAATGACGCAGGCAATCAATCGACGGTCCAGTTGCAGTTTGGTCAGCACATATAACAGTGGCGGCACCAGCAACGGGATAAAGGCGATATGAATCGGCAAAATGTTCTGGGAGGCGATAGCCACCACCCACAGCAGGCCGATCAGCAGCCATTTGACATTTCCGCCACCGTTGGCGTGCTGGCGATCGACCATGGTCAGGGCTCTGTCGGCCAGCGCATGGGCCAGGCCGGACTTGGCGATGGCCACCGCAAACGCGCCGAGCAAGGCGTAGGACAACGCAACCGTCGCCCCGCCGCCGAGGCCGCTGTTGAAAGCTTTCAGGGTCGCATCGATGCCCAGGCCACCGGTCAAGCCACCGACCAGCGCGCCCACAATCAGCGCGATCACCACATGCACGCGGGACAGGCTGAGTATCAGCATGATGCCGACCGCGGCAATTACTGCATTCATTGTTGTTACCTCAAAAGCAGCGCGGTGAGGCAATCACCGCCAAACGGAATGAGTCCGGCCGGCAGTCTGTATGAGCGCCGCCAGCGGATGGAGAAAAGGGTTTTATTAGAGGGCGCGCACTGTGCCGGAGCGCTGCCGCCTTGTCAAAGCCAACGCCACGCCGCTTTCGCGAGCAAGCCCGCTCCCACAGGTTAAGCAGCGTTCTTTGGATTGTGGGTTAGCGTTTGGGCAACTCGATCGTGACCTTCAACCCGCCCCACTCGCTTTCCTGCAACTTCAACACCCCGCCCCATGTGTCGACGATATCGCGCACGATGCCCAACCCCAAACCATGTCCATCCGTCTGTTCATCAAGTCGGGTACCGCGGCTGAACACCTGAGCGCGCTGGTCTTCGGGAATCCCCGGGCCATCGTCTTCCACGCTTAGCTCAAACCTTTCGGCCGTTTCGACCACGCTCAACCGCACCTCGGCATCCGCCCATTTGCAGGCGTTGTCCAGCAGGTTGCCGAGCAACTCCAGCAAATCTTCGCGATCCCACGGCAGTTGCAAACCGGCCGGTGCCCGGTAGCTCAGGTCAAGGTGTTCGCCGTGAATCATGTTCAACGTGGCCAGCAACCCAGGTAGCTCGGCATCACATTCAAACAACGCCCCCGGCAGTGCATCGCCGGACAACCGGGCGCGGTTGAGTTCACGATTGAGCCGTTGCTGAACCTGCTCCAGTTGCGCCTGCATGACTTTGCGCAGCTGCGGGTGAGCATCGAGTTTTTCGCTGGAAACCAGGCTCAACAACACCGCCAGCGGCGTTTTCAAGGCATGGCCAAGATTACCCAGCGCATTGCGCGAGCGCTTGAGACTGTCTTCGGTGTGGGCCAGCAAATGGTTGATCTGCGCCACCAGCGGTTCCAGCTCCAGCGGCACTTCTTCGTCGAGTTGCGAGCGCTGGCCCTGTTGCAATTGGGCGATTTGCTCGCGGGCCTTTTCCAGCGGGCGCAAGGCGCGGCGCACGGTGACCCGTTGCAGCAGCAGAATCAACAGCAACCCAACCAGCCCCAACCCCAGACCGACCTGTTGCATGCGGCAGAAACTATCGCGCACCGGGGTGTAATCCTGGGCGACGCTGATGGAAATCGCCTGACCCAGCCGACGATAGTCCGAACGCAACACCAGCAGCAGCTGCCCTTCCGGCCCCAATTGCAGGTTGCTTTGCAGACCTGCGTGTTCGAGCCGCGGCAGATCCTGATCCCATAACGAGCGGGAGCGCCAATGGCGGTCGGCAAAGTCGATACGGAAGTAATGCCCGGAGAACGGTCTCTGGTAGGCCGGCGACAGGTGACGCTCATCCAGCTGCAACCCTTGCGGGCCACGCACCAGCGCCACCAGCAGGTTTTCGCTGTCGTTGCGCAGCCCGGCTTCGAGGTAGCGCTGCAAACCCATTTCGAACAGCCACAGGCTGGTTTGCGCCAGCACCAGGCCGACGATCACCATCACGCTGATCAGGCCCAGGCTCAAGCGGCGCTGAATCGACCTCACTGGGCTTGCCCGCCAAACAGGTAACCCTGACCGCGACGGGTTTCGATCACGCTGCGGCCGAGTTTGCGTCGCAGGTGATTGACGTGGACTTCCAGCACATTGGAGTCGCGCTCGGTTTCACCGTCGTAGAGGTGTTCGGCGAGGTGGCTTTTGGAAAGGATCTGTTCAGGGTGCAACATGAAATAACGCAGCAGGCGAAACTCGGCGGCGGTGAGCTGGATGTCGGCGCCGTCGCGGGTCACGCACTGGCGAGCTTCATCCAGATGCAAACCGGCGGCCTTGAGTGTCGGCTGATTGGCGTGACCGTGGGAGCGGCGTAACAGTGCCTGGACTCGCAGGTGCAGCTCTTCGGGGTGAAACGGTTTGGTCAGGTAATCATCGGCGCCGGCCTTGAGGCCTTCGATCCGCTCGGCCCAGGAACCGCGCGCGGTGAGGATCAGCACTGGCGTGGCCAAGCCCCCGGCCCGCCATTGCGCCAGCACGTCGAGCCCCGGCAAACCCGGCAGGCCAAGGTCGAGGATGATCAGGTCATAAGGCTCACTGCTGCCCTGGTACACCGCATCGCGGCCGTCGGCCAGCCAGTCCACGGCGTAACCCTGCCGGTTGAGGCCGGCCATCAATTCGTCGGCCAGCGGCACGTGGTCTTCCACCAAGAGCAAACGCATCGGTCAATCTTCCTTGTCTTTCAGTAAGTGCCCGGTGATGGCGTCGAGGTCCAGTTCGCGCACTACGCCTTCGGTGGTCAGCAGCTCGACCTCGTAAATGTAGACGTCGTGCTTTTCCTCAAGCTCGGCTTCCAGCAGCTTGGCCCCGGGATAGAGGTCCAGCGCTTGCTGCAAGAGCTGCTCCAGCGGCAGGATCACACCTTGTTGGCGCAGGCGCAGGGCCTCGTCCTGATCCAGATCACGGGCCATGACCACCGAGCAAAAAGCCAGGAGCACCAGCGCCATATGACTGCTGGCGCGCCGATTAAGAGAAAACACCTTCATTACGTATCCTGATGATCCTTGAGAACCTGCCCGCTGACAGCGTCCAACTCCAGGTCCCACTCAAGGCCCTGCGAGTCGCGCAGTTCCACCTGGTAGATGTACTTGCCGTACTCTTCTTCAAGCTCGGTTGCGGTGATGTTGGCGCCGGGGTGTTTGGCCAATGCCGTGGCGTTGAGCTTCTCGAAAGACACAATGGTACCAGCGTCGCGCAGTCTCAGGGCTTCGTCGGGGCCCAGGTCGCGCGCGTGAGCGATGCTGGCGGTCATGGTGATGAGGGAGGCGGTGAACAGGGCAGTCAGGATTTTCATGGGGTGTCTCCGTATTTTTTATGTGTTGCTACCAGCGCCACCTTAGCGATTCGAACTTAACTGAAACTGAATTGCCATCATTAATGATTGCAGTGTGACATCACCGGCTCCTACAGATTGTGCGCTGCGCTGTCCGACACACGCTTATAATCCCCCGCCTGCCAAACATCGAGACCGGTATGACCGCGATCCACATCAAGTTCCCTTCCCTGACGCTCAAGGCCGGCCCGCGTGCCCTGGCGCGCATCCGTGAAAACGGCTTGAGCGCCGCTGATGTGGGCACGCTGCCGGGCGCCGCCGGTGGCCCGAAAGCGTTGGGAATTCAGGGACTGGATCTGGCGCTGTTCGGCGAATGGCTGCCGGCGGCACCCAGGGAGCGTTCGCTGATTGGCGCTTCGGTGGGTTCCTGGCGGTTCGCCAGCGCCTGCCTGCCGGATGCCGCTGAAGGCATCCGCCGCCTCGGTCATCTGTACACCGAGCAAAACTTTGCCAAGGGGGTGACCATGGCGCAGATCAGCCAGAGCTCCCGGCGCATGCTCGATGACTTGCTCGACGGCCGCGATGCATCGATTCTGGACAACGCCCACTACCGACTGAACATCATGGTGGTCAAAAGCCACGGCCTGCTGGCGGACGATCATCGTGGTCGGCTGGGGCTGGGCCTGTCGTCGGTGATCGCCGACAACCTGCGCGGGCGAGCGCGGCTGTCACGGCATTTCGAGCGGCTGATCCTCCACGACCCGCGCCTGGCGCCACCGGTCAACGCGCTGAACGACTTCCCGTCGCGCTTCGTTGCGCTGGATGCCGGCAACCTGCGCCAGGCCTTGCTGGCCTCGGGTTCGATTCCGATGGTCATGCAAGGCGTGCGCGACCTGCCGGGTGCCGGCGCCGGGACATTTCGCGATGGTGGTCTGCTGGACTATCACCTCGACCTGCCCTACAGCGGCAACGACATCGTGCTGTATCCGCACTTCACCGACCGGGTGATCCCCGGCTGGTTCGACAAGACCCTGCCGTGGCGCCGCGCTTGCCCGGCCCGTTTGCAGGACGTTCTGTTGCTGGCGCCGTCAAAGGAATATCTGTCGCGCCTGCCCTACGGCAAACTGCCGGACCGTAACGACTTCAAGCGCTTCATGGGCGATGCCCCGAGCCGGCAAAAATACTGGCGCACGACGATGGATGAAAGCCGGCGCCTGGGCGATGAGTTCCTTGAACTGGCCGCCAACGGTCGCCTCGGCGAGCGCTTGCTGACCCTTTAGTCAGTGTTTTCCCGCATCGCCAAACACAAGCTGGTAAACTCGCCACCTGCCCCTATCGCCGCGGCGATCGCCACCTGACAGAGCTGAACATCACTGTGGAAATCTTCAAAGAATTTACCTTCGAATCCGCCCACCGCCTGCCCCACGTGCCGGACGGCCACAAGTGCGGTCGCCTGCACGGTCACTCGTTCAAAGTAGCGATTCACCTGAGCGGCGACCTTGATCCGCACACGGGCTGGATCCGTGACTTCTCGGAAATCAAGGCGATCTTCAAGCCGCTTTACGAGCGCCTGGACCACAACTACCTGAACGACATTCCTGGCCTGGAAAACCCGACTAGCGAAGTGCTGGCCAAGTGGATCTGGAATGAATTGAAACCCCTGCTGCCGGAACTCAGCGCGATTCGTATCCACGAGACCTGCACCAGCGGTTGCATCTATCGCGGTGAATAAGCCGACCCCAAGCACAACATAAATCCCTGTGGGAGCTGGCTTGCCTGCGATGGCATCAACTCGGTTCGACGTTAAACCGAGCCGTCTGCATCGCGGGCAAGCCCGACTCCCACACAAGCCCGACCACACAAGAAATGCGTTTCGTCAGTGAATAGAGAAACAGCCTTCAATGGCTGTTTTTTTATGCCTATGCTTCTTGGCTCGCACATGCCAAGAGGACGTATCCATGGCTGACTGGCCGCTGGCTCAGACCTATCGCTTCAACGGGCACTCCGTGCGCTACGCCGTACGTGGCGACGGTCCGCCGCTGGTGTTCGTGCATGGCACGCCCTTCTCTTCTTATGTGTGGCACAGGATTGCGCCGCACTTCATCACCACGCACCGGGTGCACTACTTCGATCTGCTGGGTTACGGGCAATCCACGCAGCCGGACGGCGATGTGTCGCTGGGCGTACAAAACCAACTGTTGGCGCAATTGCTGGAGCACTGGGGCCTGGAACGGCCAGACGTGGTGGCCCACGATTTCGGCGGCGCCACTGCGTTGCGCGCGCACCTGCTGAACCGCAAGGATTACCGCAGCCTGACGCTGATCGATCCGGTGGCGCTGTCGCCCTGGGGTTCGCCGTTCGTGCAGCATGTGCGTCAACATGAAGCAGCGTTCAGTGGACTGCCCGATTACATTCAGCAGGCGATTGTGCCGGCCTATATTCGCGGCGCGATCAAGCGCAAGATTCCCGATCATGAGCTGGCGCCTTACGTGCGGCCGTGGCTCGGGGAGCCGGGGCAAGCGGCGCTCTATCGGCAGATCGCGCAGATGGATGAACGTTATACCCGCGAAGTCGAAGAGCTGTACCCGACGGTCCGTTGCCCGGTGCAGATTCTTTGGGGGGAAGACGATCAGTGGATTCCCATCGAGCGCGGCCGGGCGCTGCATCAGATGATTGCCGGATCGCAGTTTCACGCCATTGCCAATGCCGGGCATCTGGTGCAAGAAGATGCGCCGGAGGCAATTGTGGCAGCGATATTGCGGTTTTTGCCGTTGGCAGGGTGATTAAAAATCAAAAGACCGCTGCCTTCGGCAACTCCTACAGGGATCGGTGCAGGAGCTGCCGAAGGCTGCGATCCTGGCAACTTCAGCAACGCCACAAATGTTCCAATTTGACTCAACCCCGCACCGCTTTCGAGCCCTCCTCGGGCCAAATCCGCCTGCTCGTCTATAAATTACAACACCCTCGCGCCATTGGCACGAGCACTGCAACACCCCCGCGTCCTCCATCCAGCAAGGAACGCCACATGACGCAGAACGATCCGGGCAACGATTACCCCCTCAGCGAAGTCCCGATGCATGCCCGCAAAGGGCTCGCCTCCACCGCCATGGTGCTACTGGGTTTTACCTTCTTCACCGCGACCATGTTTGCCGGCGGCAAGCTCGGTGTGGCGTTCAGTTTCGGCGAGATGATGGCAGTGATTATCGTCGGCAATCTGCTGCTGGGGATCTACGCCGCGGGGCTGGGCTACATCGCCTTCAAGAGCGGCCTCAACTCGGTGCTGATGGGACGTTTCTGCTTCGGTGAAGTGGGCAGCAAACTCAGCGACCTGATCCTCGGTTTCACCCAGATCGGCTGGTACGCCTGGGGCACCGCGACGGCGGCTGTGGTGCTGGGCAAGTATTTCGAACTGAGCGAGGGCACCGTTCTGGGGCTAATGGTGCTGTTCGGCCTGGGCTTCTGCGCCACGGCTTACATCGGCTATCGCGGGCTGGAGATTCTGTCGTACATCGCCGTGCCCGCCATGATGTTGCTGCTGATGCTGTCGATGTGGGTCGCCACGGTGAAGGTCGGCGGGCTCGACGGTTTGCTCGCGGTAGTCCCGACGGGAACCCTGGATTGGTCGACCGCGATTACCCTGGTGTTCGGCACGTTCGTCAGCGGTGCGACGCAAGCAACCAACTGGACACGCTTCTCCCGTTCGGCGCGGGTGGCGGTGCTGGCGAGCCTGATCGGCTTTTTCGTCGGCAACGGCCTGATGGTGTTGATCGGGGCCTACGGCGCCATCGTCTATCAGCAGCCGGATGTGGTTGAAGTGCTGCTGTTGCAAGGCTTCGCCATGGCCGCGATGGCGATGTTGCTGCTTAATATCTGGAGCACTCAGGACAACACCATCTATAACTTCGCCGTCGCCGGCTGCAACCTGCTGCGCACCGGCCGGCGCAGAACCGTGACCCTGGCCGGTGCGGTGATCGGCACGCTGCTGGCGCTGCTGGGCATGTATGACATGCTGGTGCCTTACCTGATTCTGCTGGGCACTGTCATTCCGCCGATTGGCGGGGTGATCATGGCGGACTTTTTCTTTCGCTATCGGGGCCACTACCCGCGCTTGGCCGACACACGGCTGCCCGCGTTCAACTGGCCGGGGCTGAGCGCTTATGCAGTCGGCACAGTCGCCGCCTTCAGCTCGCCGTGGGTCGCGCCGCTGGTAGGGATTGCCGCTGCCGCGCTAACGTATGTGCTATTGACCGGGGTACTGGGTGCCCGTACCGCCGAAGCACCACTACAAGATCTCTAAAAGGATTCGCCTGATGCACATCATCAACGCCCGCCTGCGCAACCAAGAAGGCCTGCATGAGTTGCACCTGGAAAACGGCCTGATTCACAGCATTGCCCGGCAAACCGAAGCCCCGTCCCTGGGGCCTGACGACCTGGACGCCGGCGGCAATCTGGTGGTGCCGCCCTTCGTCGAGCCGCACATTCACCTCGACGCCACCCTGACCGCCGGCGAGCCGCGCTGGAACATGAGCGGCACGCTGTTCGAAGGCATCGAGTGCTGGGGCGAGCGCAAGGCAACGATCACCCAGGAAGACACCAAGACCCGCGCCAAGAAGACCATCCAGACCCTCGCTGCCCATGGCATTCAGCATGTGCGCACCCACGTCGACGTCACTGACCCGGAGCTGACAGCGCTCAAGGCAATGCTCGAAGTCCGCGAGGAAAGCCGTCACCTGATCGACCTGCAAATCGTCGCGTTCCCTCAGGAGGGCATCGAGTCGTACCGCAACGGTCGAGAGCTGATGGAAGAAGCGATCCGCCTGGGCGCCGATGTGGTCGGGGGCATTCCGCATTTCGAATACACCCGGGATCAGGGCGTGAGTTCAGTGAAATTCCTGATGGACCTGGCCGAGCGCACCGGGTGTCTGGTGGACGTGCATTGCGATGAAACCGATGACCCGCATTCACGCTTCCTTGAAGTGCTGGCCGAAGAGGCCCGCAGCCGCGACATGGGTTCGCGCGTCGCCGCCAGCCACACCACGGCCATGGGCTCCTACGACAACGCCTACTGCGCCAAACTCTTTCGGCTGCTCGGGCATTCGGGGATCAGCTTTGTCTCCTGCCCGACCGAAAGCATTCACCTGCAAGGGCGCTTCGACAACTTCCCGAAACGCCGCGGCGTGACGCGGGTGAATGAGTTGCTCGAAGCGGGGATGAATGTGTGTTTCGGTCAGGACTCGATTGTCGATCCGTGGTATCCGCTGGGCAACGGCAACATTTTGCGGGTGCTCGAAGCCGGGCTGCATATCTGCCACATGCTCGGTTATCGAAATCTGCAGAGCGCGCTGGATCTGGTGACCGACAACAGTGCCAAGGCCATGAACCTGGGCGATCGCTATGGGCTGGAACAAGGGCGACCGGCAAATCTGCTGATTCTGTCGGCAGACAGTGATTATGAGGTGATTCGTAGTCAGGGTTTGCCGCTGTATTCGATTCGTGGGGGCAAGGTGTTGATGAAGCGGCAGATGCCGGTGGTGGAATGGGCCGATCGGCTCTGAATTTTCGTTGACAGAGCGGGCGTCATCGCGGGCAAGCCCGCTCCCACAAGGATCACGCTGAACCTGTGGGAGCGGGCTTGCCCGCGATGGCGATCTTGACTTCACCCCATCAACCGCGCCGTACCAAACAACCTGACCCGGCTCAATTCGCCGCCCCGCTCTTCCAGCAGAATCGGCGCGGTGCCGCCGGGCATGACCACCTTCACTTCCCCCGCCGCCGCCCAACCCACGCGCCACGCCGCACACGCCACCGCACTGGCGCTGGTGCCTGACGAGGCGGTCGGCCCTTCGCCGCGCTCGAACACCCGCGCAACGATTCGCCCCTCGGATTCAAGCATCGCCCATTGCAGGTTCACCCCTGCCACACACGGCTGCCCTGCCCCGGTCGGCATGGCATAGGCGATGCGGGTCAATGATTCGGCCAATCCTGACTCACGCATCTGCGCGTTACTCGGTAACGCATCGACGCCGGTCACCAACGTCACGCAATGGGGATTACCGATGCGCACGAACTGGCTGTGGTTCCAGGCTGGGTCGAGCGCCGACAACGGCGGCACATGACTGACTTCGCGCCCCTTCAACATCACGGGTTCAACCCCTTGCGCAGCCACCGCTTCAGGCCCGAACGATGGCTGCCCCAGGTCCAGCCAGAACCCTTGCACGCCATCGATTTCAGCGGGCTTCACTGAAGTCCCCACCGGAGAAACCGCATCGCTCTTGTCGTGATGAACCCGGAGCTGGCAGGCCTCTTCCTTCGGTATCAGCCCCTGCTCGCTGAGAGCCTGGGAAAAAATCGTCAGGCCATTGCCACTGCGCTCGGCCAGGGTGCCGTCGGTGTTGACGATCAACAGGTCAAAAGGCGGCGACGATTGAAACGGCCCCACTAGCAGGCCATCGCAGCGATGCGCCTTGCTGCCGGGCGGTTGTGTACCTGGGGCCCAAGCGCAGAACGCCTCGATGGCCAACATTGCCCAGGCCTCACGGGTCTGCGCGGCATGGCTGGCCAGCACAGGCAAATCGACACCGCTACCGCGCACGTTGTCTGGCGTCACGACCGCATAGATATTCCCTCGAGCATCGTACATCCGCGTCATGGCGCCCCCTCTATGAACAATTGATACGTCGACGATATCGCGAAACAGCGGCTGGCTGTGCAAGGATGTCACCTGCCTGACTGCGACCCACCCGGACGAGGTGATCGAACCCTTTGCGGTTGTTCACTGTCCGTTGGGGATGCGACGTTTTTTGCCAAGGATCGATATGACTAACCTCAACACCCAAGCCACCTTCGTCCCCGGACGTCTGGAACAGATGTCCACCCGCATCGCCTTTTTCATCGCAGGTGTCGGCATCGCGGCCTGGGCGCCGCTGGTGCCTTACGCCAAGGCGCGGGCCGGGCTGGATGAAGGAACCCTTGGGCTGTTGCTGCTGTGCTTGGGGGTGGGCTCGATTCTGGCGATGCCCATGGCCGGGATTCTGGCTTCGCGTTTCGGCTGCCGTCGGGTGTTGAGCGGCGGGACTTTGTTGATCTGTGCGGCACTGCCGCTGTTGGCGACGGTGTCTACGATTCCGGCATTGATCGCCGCGTTGTTCATGTTCGGCGCGGGCCTGGGCACGGTGGATTCGACGGTGAACCTGCAAGCGGTGATCGTCGAACGGGCCAGCGGCAAGACCATGATGTCGGGGTTTCATGGGTTGTTCAGCCTTGGCGGAATCGTCGGTGCTGCGGGTGTCAGCGCCTTGCTCGGTTTGGGGATGTCACCGCTGGGGGCGATGCTGGTGGTGATCGTGCTGCTGGTGGTGGCGTTGCTCAAGGCCGCGCCGCATCTGTTGCCCTATGGCAGCGAAAGCTCCGGCCCGGCGTTCGCCGTTCCTCATGGCATCGTGCTGTTTATCGGCGGGATGTGTTTCATCGTGTTCTTGGCCGAAGGCGCGGCGCTCGACTGGAGCGCGGTGTTCCTGGCGCAGGAGCGCGGGATCGACACGGCGTATGCAGGGCTGGGTTATGCCGCGTTTGCGCTGACCATGACCGTCGGACGTTTGACCGGCGATGCGATTGTCCGGCGCCTCGGTGCGACACGAGTGATTGTGTTTGGTGGATTGACGGCCGCGGCGGGCCTGGCACTGGCGACATTCGCACCGAGCTGGGAAGCTGCACTGGTGGGGTATGCGCTGCTGGGGGCTGGCTGTTCGAACATTGTGCCGGTGCTCTATACCGCCGTGGGCAAACAGACCGTCATGCCGGAGAGCATTGCCGTACCGGCCATTACCACCCTGGGTTATGCAGGGATTCTCGCCGGGCCTGCAGTGATCGGCTTTATCGCCCATGGCAGCAGTTTGAGTTTTGCCTTTGGGTTGATGGCGGTGTTGCTGGTGGCGGTGGCGATTGGCGGGAAGGTGTTGAAAGTTTAAAAGCATCGCGGGCAAGCCCGCGATGAAGTTAACTCGGTCGATCAGAACCCGACGCTGGCCTGCACAAAGAACGTACGCGGTGCGCCGACGTACATCCCCGAGTTGTTGTCGCTGGAGCGGGTGAAGTACTGCTTGTCGAAAATGTTCTTCACTCCCGCCCCGACTTTCAGGTTCGACAGTTGCGAACCAAAGTCATACCCCCCACGCACGTTCCAGGTGACGTAACCCGGGATGTCGCCGTATTGGCCGTCCGCGCTGCCTTCGGTGATGTAGTTGCCACTGAAACTGCCATCTGCGTTCACCGCGGTGCCCGGCGAGCGCTGTTTGGATTGGGCAAAGGCATCGAGGTTGTAGGTCCAGCGGTTGACGTCGTAACGCAGGCCGGCGGTCGCCACCTGACGCGAGTAGAACGGTAGGTCACGGCCCTTGAAGCCTGGGATCTCACCTTCATAAACCGCGCGAGTGTAGGTGAAACCGGCGTTGGCGGTCAGACCGTCGAGCCGTGGGTCCAGCGCCGCCATGTCGTAGTGCACCGAGGCTTCAAGGCCCTGGTGCGTGGTGGCGCCGAGGTTGGTCCAGCCCACATCGTTGCTGATGTATTGCAATTCTTTATCGAAGTCGATGTAGAACAGCGTCACTTCCCCGCCCCACACATCATCGTTGTAGCGCGTACCGATCTCGTAGGTCTTGGCCTTTTCCGGGTTCAGGCCGTTGGCGGTGCTGTCACCCGAACCACCCTGACCGAGCTGGAAATATTGCAGGCTACCAAACGAGGTTTCGTAGTTGGCGAACAACTTCCAGGCCTCGGACAGGTGATACATCACGCTCAGCGCCGGCAACGGCTCATTGCTGTCGATGCTGCGACGTTTTTCCTGCACAGGTCTGCCGGCGGTATCGAGAACCGGCCGGTCGTGCCATTCGGTGCTGATGCTTTCAAAACGGATGCCGGGGGTCACGGTCCAGTTGCCGACATCGATCTTGTCATCGATGTAAACGGCGTGGGCTTCGGTGCCCCCGGTGCGATCCTGGAACACATGGCCATCGGAGGTTCTGGTGACCACTGGCTGATTGTTCACCAGCGCCAGACGGCTCGCCTCTTCATGCATGCCTTCTTTCAGGTAGCGATAACCGACGCTGGCTTCCTGAGTGGTCGGGCCCAGATCGAACACATGGGACACCCGAGGCTCGATGCCGAAGGTGTAGTAAGTGCGCGGATAAGAGCTGAGGGTTTTCTGGTCGCGCGCGGCGATGGTGCTGCCACGGAAACTGTCGGAATAGTAAGTCAGCACTTCGGCCTGGGTGCGGTCGTCGATCTGCCGAATCCACTTGAAGGACACGTCTTTGCGGCGGCCGCTGAAGTTGTCGTGGTCGCGGTCGGACTGGAACGGATCGGCATCGTACTGCTTTTGCGTCAGGCCGCCGGGCATGTCGGCGCTGGCGTCGTAGTAATGGAAATTGAGGCTGAAATCGTCCTGATCGGTAGGCGCCCAATGGGTCTTGAGGATCACGTCGTCGATGTCATTGCTGTTGTTGCTTTTGCGATAACCGTCACCGTTCACGCCGGAATACAACAGCGCCACGCCCATGCCGTTATCGGCGGTGCCACCGAGAAACGCGGTGTCGATGTGCTTCCAGCCACCGCGCTGGGTGGTTTCCAGGGTGGTGCCGATTTCGCCCGTGGCTTTCTCCGGAATCGCGCGGGTGACGAAGTTGATCACGCCACCGACGTTCTGCGGCCCATAACGCACGGAACCGGCGCCGCGCACCACGTCGATGCTGTCGAGGTTACCGGAGGAAATCGGCGCCATGGACAGCTGCGGTTGGCCATAAGGGGCGAAGGCGGCCGGCACGCCGTCGATCAGCACGGTGGAGCGTGGCGACAGGCGCGAGGTCAGGCCGCGCACGCCGACGTTCAGGGAAATGTCGCTGCCACCGGTGCCGTTGGCGTCCTGCACTTGCACACCGGGGACGCGACGCAATACGTCGCCGACGTTCATGGAGCCCTGCTCGACCATGGCTTCACGACGGATCACCGTACGCGCGCCAGGATGGTTTTGCACCACGGCAGCATCGGCATCACCGAGCCAGTCGCCAACCACTTTGATGTCGGTCACGCCCAGTTCCAGCGGGCCATTGGCGGCGGAAGTCGGGGCTGGCATCAGGGTCACCGAGCCTTCATCGATCTGATATTCCAGACCGCTGCCTTGCAGCAATTGGCGCAAAGCCTGTTCCGGCGAGAGGTTGCCATCGACCGCCGGGGCCTGTTTGCCCGCCACCAGTTCCGGGCTGAAAAAAACCTGCAGCGAGGTTTGCTGGCCCAACTGACTCAAGGCCTGACCCAGCGGCTGCGCCTGAATATGAATGGCGTCGGCAGCGAACGCCTGGGGCAGCGCCGAGCTGACCGCCAGGGCAAGAGCAAGGGGCAGCCAGGATGATTTGTTATTTTTAGCGGTGGTTTTCTTCACGTCGAACATTGTCCTGTGGATCGCAAGAGTGTGCGGCTGTTAATGCAAACCAGTTGCAGTTGGACAAGTAGACGAAGAACTCGAAAAAAACCTGAATCTATCGGGCAATTATTTCCTGACTGCCGTCATCGAGGGTGCGGATGGCCACCGGCAGAATGCTCGGCAAGGCCTTGAGCAGTGCGTCGGTGTTGTCGGACTTGAACACGCTGGTCAGGCGCAGATTGCCCACTTTGGCGCTGCCGACCGTCAGCGGTTTTTCACGATAGCGCGACACTTCTTCAGCCACTTCGCTGAGGCTGGCGTTGTTGAACACCAGTTTGCCGCTGCGCCATGCGGTCAGTTCTGCAGGGTTAACCGTATAGGCGGCGGCCACTTTCCCCCGGGCATTGACGCGAGTGCCGAGGCCGGCGGTGAGGCTGATGAAATCGGCGTCGTTACCTTGAACCTTGACCGTGCCCTGTTCTACTACGACGCGGGTTTCGGCGCTGTCGCGACGCACGTCGAAACGGGTACCGGTGACTGTCACTTTGCCGCTGCCCGCCTCGACCACAAACGGTCGGTTGCTGTCGTGCTCGACGCTGAACATTGCCTCGCCTTGCGTCAACTCGATGCCGCGACGGTCCTTTTCATAGCGCACCTGCACCCGGCTGCGGCTGTTCAGATCGATCACCGAGCCGTCCGGCAACGCCACATGACGACGCTCGCCAAGGGCCGTGGAATATTCAGCCGTGTAGGTCGCCGGTTGATTCAAGCCACTGAACAACCCCAGGCCAAGCGCCACCGCCAACACACTCGCGGCCACTGCATAACGCATCAGCGGATGACGTGTGCGGCGTGCCGGCGGGGTTTCGCACAACGCGCGCAGACACTTGGCCGGCAGCAGATCGGCCGCCGCCCACAGGCTCTGGAGCATTTGATATTCGTCGCGATGCTGAGGGTGTTCGTCCAGCCAGATCTCGAAGCGCCTCTGCTCTTCGGCGTTGACGGCAGGCTCCTGCAAACGCACAAACCACCGCGCCGCGTCGTCGCGAACCGTTGTTTGCCCGCACGCACAATCACGAGTATCCATCATGGAAAGTCCTGTTGGGCTGGGGATGAAAAGGCGCGGCAAATCATGGCTGTAACCCGTCCAGGCGATCACGCAAATGCCGCAGGGTGCGGATCATATACTTTTCCACCATGTTCTTGGACAGCCCCAGGCGTTCGGCGATTTCGGCCTGGGTCAGGCCTTCGATCTTCTGCCAGACGAACACCTTGCGGCAGTTGACCGGCAACTCGGTGAGCGCCCGTTCGATGGAATCCGCCAACTGGATCGCGTGCATGAAATGCTCCGGGTCGCCGGACGACGACACACTGTGATCGATTGCCGCCGACTCCATGGCGCCCCGCCGATCCTCACGCCGATAACCGTCCACCGCAATGTTGCGCGCGGTCTGGTGCAAATACGCCCGAGGTTGTTGCACCGCCGCCGAATCGGACTCAAGCACCCGCACGAAGGTGTCATGGGCCAGGTCCTCGGCCTGCTGACGATTTCTCAGACGACGGGTCCAGGTGCCGATCAACTCTTCGTAATGCTCGAAAAAGCCGTGTCTGCGGGGCAGCTTGGGGGTCATTGCGGTGTGCTGTGGAGAGGAGGCGTGAATAGTAATGCTTCCTATTAACTGGAAGCAATGGATTCCCTCGATCCCCGGTGTTGTGGCCCGTCGAAAGACTGGATGCAACGTTGAACCAGAATCAAAAACCGAGAACGGGCGGCCAAAGCGTTCGATAAAGAAGTCCGCCATACATGCTGCAACTCATAGCCAACCTGACGACCGGCAGCAGAAACCCATTGCCACACAATATTACCCACGTCATATTATACCTGTAATAAAGCATCGTTTCTTACAGGTATTTCTCCATGACCAGCATGCCCAGCCTTGAACCCGACCTTGCTGTCGCGGTAAACACACCCAAGCCTCCCCTGCTTAAAAGGCTGATGCTGCTGACAGCGGCCATCGCGACCCTGGTGTTCATCGGTCTGTACGCAGCTCATTGGTGGACCGCCGGGCGCTTCATCGAAGAAACCGACGACGCCTACATCGGCGGCGACGTCACGGTGATCGGGCCGAAAGTCGCGGGGTATATCGAGGAGGTGCTGGTCACCGACAACCAGAAGGTCAAGGCCGGCGATGTGTTGATTCGGCTCGACGCCCGTGACTATCGCGCCAACCTGGCCAAGGCAGAAGGTGCGGTGGCTGCCGAAGAGGCGTTACTCGCCAACCTCGATGCCACCGAACAACTGCAACACGCGGTGATCGGCCAGGCCCGCGCCGGCATCGATGCCGCGGGCGCCGAAACCGCGCGCTCGCGGGACGATAACGCCCGCTACAAACGCCTGGTGAACAGCAATGCTGTCTCGGTGGAAAGCGCGCAACGGGCCGACGCTACCTTCAAGACTGCACAGGCGCAGAGTGCCCGGGCCCAAGCCGAACTGCTGGCCGCGCAACGCCAATTGAACGTGATTGAAACCCAAAAACAGCAAGCGCGCGCCGCGTTGATCCAGGCACGGGCCGAGCGTGATCTGGCGCAATTGAACGTCGGTTACACCGAGTTGAAAGCCCCCGTCGACGGCGTGATCGGTAATCGTCGGGCACGGGTCGGCGCTTACGCCCAGGCCGGTTCGCAGCTGTTGTCGGTGGTGCCGGCCAGCGGGCTGTGGGTCGATGCCAACTTCAAGGAAGATCAGCTGTCGCGGATGACGCCGGGCCAGCGCGTGATCGTTCATGCGGACGTGCTCAAGGGGCGTGAATTCCACGGTCATCTGGACAGCCTCGCGCCGGCCAGTGGTTCGCAGTTCAGCGTGCTGCCACCGGAAAACGCCACCGGCAATTTCACCAAAATCGTCCAGCGGGTGCCGGTGCGGATCCTGCTCGATCCCGCTGACGGCGTACTCGGCCATCTGCGTCCCGGTCTGTCGGTGACTGCCGAAGTGGACACCCGCGCCGAACCTGAAACCCCGACCGTGGCCAGCGCACCATGAGTCGCGCCCTCGCCGCCCCCGCGCAGCCGTTCGACGCCGCCAACATGGCAACGGCGACCAAGGTGTTCGCCTTCGCCACGATGTGCATCGGCATGTTCATTGCGCTGCTGGACATTCAAATCGTCTCGGCGTCGCTGCGTGACATCGGCGGCGGGCTCTCGGCCGGCACTGACGAAACCGCGTGGGTACAGACCAGTTACCTGATCGCCGAAATCATCGTGATTCCGCTGTCGGGCTGGCTGTCCCGGGTGTTCTCGACCCGTTGGTTGTTCTGCGCCTCGGCGGTGGGCTTCACCCTGGCCAGCCTGCTCTGCGGCGCGGCGTGGAACATCCAGAGCATGATCGTCTTTCGCGCCTTGCAAGGATTTCTCGGCGGTTCGATGATCCCGCTGGTGTTCACCACCGCGTTCTTTTTCTTCACCGGTAAACAACGGGTGATCGCCGCCGCGACCATCGGCGCCGTGGCCTCGCTGGCACCGACGCTGGGGCCGGTGATCGGTGGCTGGATCACGGACATTTCATCCTGGCACTGGCTGTTCTACATCAATCTGGTGCCGGGGATTTTCGTTGCGGTGGCGGTGCCGATGCTGGTGAAAATCGACCAGCCGGAACTGTCCCTGCTCAAGGGCGCCGACTATCTGAGCATGCTGTTCATGGCGGTGTTTCTCGGTTGCCTGCAATACACCCTCGAAGAAGGCCCGCGCTTCAACTGGTTCAGCGACAGCACGATTCTGACCACCGCCTGGATCAGTGGTCTGGCCGGCTTGGCCTTCATTGGTCGAACCTTGCACGTGGCCAATCCGATCGTCGATCTGCGCGCCTTGAAGGACCGCAACTTCGCCCTCGGCTGCTTTTTTTCGTTCGTCACCGGGATCGGTCTATTCGCGACGATTTACCTGACGCCACTGTTTCTCGGTCGTGTACGTGGCTACGGCGCGCTGGACATCGGCCTGGCGGTTTTTTCCACCGGGGTGTTCCAGATCCTGGCGATTCCGCTGTACGCCTTTCTGGCCAACCGCATCGACCTGCGCTGGGTCATGATGAGCGGCCTTGGGCTGTTTGCCCTGTCGATGTGGGATTTCAGCCCGATCACCCATGACTGGGGGGCCAAAGAATTGATGCTGCCGCAAGCCTTGCGCGGGATCGCTCAACAACTGGCGGTGCCGCCAGCGGTGACCCTGACTCTCGGCGGACTGGCGCCCGCGCGGCTCAAACATGCTTCGGGGTTGTTCAACCTGATGCGCAACCTCGGCGGCGCGATGGGTATCGCCGCGTGCGCCACGATCCTCAATGACCGCACCAACCTGCACTTCACCCGGTTGGCGGAGAACCTCAACAGCACCAACGAAGCGCTGAATCAGTGGCTGTCCCAGGTCGGCAATAACTTCGCCGCTCTAGGCCAGAGCGGTGACATCGGCGTCACCGCCAGCCTGCGTCAGCTATGGCTGCTGACCTACCGCGAAGCGCAGACGCAAACCTACGGCGACGCATTCCTGATGATCATGGTCTGCTTCATCCTCGCCACGGCGATGGTGCCCTTGATGCGCAAGGTACAACCACCGGCCGCGCCGAGCGCTGATGCTCATTGAGCCCGGTCGCTACTTCAAAAAAATCAGGCCTGAGGCATTTTACGAAAACCCACGGCCAGGCGGTTCCAGCTGTTGATGGTGGAAATTGCCACGGTCAGGTCGACCATTTCCTTGGGGCTGAACTCGGTGCTGAGCAGTGCATAGTCTTCGTCCGGGGCATGGGTCAGGCTCAGCTGCGTCAGGGACTCGGTCCAGGCCAGGGCCGCGCGTTCACGGGGGGTGAAGAAGGGTGTTTCACGCCACGCCGACAAGGTGTACAGACGACGCTCGGTTTCGCCATCCTTGCGGGCATCGGCGGTGTGCATGTCGAGGCAGAAGGCGCAGCCGTTGATCTGCGACGCGCGCAGCTTGACCAGTTCGATCAGCGACTTTTCCAGCGGCAGTTTCGAGACGGCGGTTTCCAGGGCGATCATGGCGTTGAGGCCGTCCGGGGAGGCCGTGTAGAAATCGATACGAGGTTGCATGGTGAGCTCCAATCACAGGTGGGATTGGCGCTACGTTAATGCCGACCTGACGTTGAACAAATAGCCAATTATTGGGAAGTTGAGGATGCCAATAGACCAGAAGATTTTCAGTGACTGTTCCGGTTCTTTCGCGAGCTAGCTCGCGAAGGGGCCGGAACAGGCAACCGACACATCAATGGCTACGGCTGCGCAACCACTGCAAAAACCCTTTCTTCTCCACCACCTTGGGTGTTTCCTGAATCAGCGTCTGAGCCGTATGCATCCGGTAATCGAACAACGCCTTCATCGCTTCGCTGATGTCATGACGCGCATCCAGGCACGGCTTGAGGTATTCCTTCTCGATGCGGTAGAGGGTGCAAAAGGTCTTGGCCGAAAAGTCGGCGAGCGCCGATTCATCGGACAGAATACCGGCCTCGCCAATCACCTCACCCGGCCCCATGCGCCCGGCCTCGAACTTTTTGCCACCGCGGCTCAGGGCGACTGACACCACGCCGGATTCGATGATGAACAGGTGATCGCTGACCTCCCCCGCCGGCAGGATCATTTCACCGGCGCGGAAGGTTTGCAGCTTCATGTTCTGGCTGAAGGTTTCTTTCTCTTCCTGACGCAGGGTCGAGAAGATGTTCGAGCTATCCAGCAGCGCCCGCGGGCGTGACAGCGCAACAGGCGCGTTGGGTTCGACGCTCGACAACAGGCTGACACCGGACGCCTGCAAATGCCGGAATGCCAGGTCGAACAACTGATTACGCACCATGCGTTTCTGATCCATGGAGATTACAAAGCCGCTGATTTCGTATTCCATGCCAGCGCTGCCGGAACTTTTCAACGACACACTCGGCGCCGGTTTGGCCAACAGGAAGCGGCAGCCCTGCATGGCCCGCTCCAGTGCATCAATCACCGTTTGCGGACGCGCATGGGGGCTTACTTGCAAGCTGATTGATACCCCGAAAATGTCACTGGGCCGGCTGAAGTTGATGATCTTGGCCTTGGCCGCCAACGAGTTGGGAATCACCGCCATGCTGCCTTGCGCGGTTTGCAGGCGCGTGGCGCGCCAGTCGATGTCGGTGACCCGGCCTTCGGTGCCATCGATGGAGATCCAGTCATCCAGTTGATAGGGTTTTGTAGTGTTCAGGACGATCCCGGAGAACACGTCGCTGAGGGTACTTTGCAAGGCCAGGCCGACGATGATCGCCAACGCACCGGACGTTGCCAGCACGCCCTTGACCGGCAATTCGAGCACGTACGCCAGGGCAGCGATGACTGCGATCAGGAAAATCACCGCGCCGAGCAGATCTTGCAGCAAACGCCCGGTGTGCCCGACCCGTTGCATCATCACCGCACCGATCAACACCGTCAGGGTGCGCGCTGCATACAACCACCAGCCGATCTGCAAACCGGTGGCCGCCAGGTGCAACGGCACATTGTCGACCCAAGGCGCCGGCGCCATGGGATTCAAGCCTTCGTTGAACAGCAGCACGCTGAACAACGAGAAAATCACCAGTCGTACCGCCAGTTTCCAGTTGCTGCCGCTGGCTGTGATCAAACGCCACAACACCAGATCGATCAGGATCAGGATCAGCGCGCTGAGCAACGGGTGATCGGTGAGCAGTGACAGCATCAAGCAACTCCAGCAAGGGTACGGATGGGCACAGTGTAGGAGGATTTGATGTCTTCAGAACAACACAAAACACTGTGGGAGCGGGCTTGCCCGCGATGGCAATTGATCAGTCACTGTGATGTTGACTGATCGACCGCTATCGCGGGCAAGCCCGCTCCCACAAGTTATGTGTGTATGTGCTGCCAGGGTTTACTTGGCGTTGGTCAGGGTGTTGTAGCTGGTCATCAGGTTGCGGTAGTCCGGGATGTGGTTGGAGAACAAAGTCGCCAGGCCTTCCACGTCGTTGCGCCAGTCGCGATGCAGCTCACAGGCCAGGCCGAACCAGGTCATCAGTTGGGCACCGGAGGACGACATGCGATCCCATGCCGATTGACGGGTCAGTTCGTTGAACGTGCCGGAAGCATCGGTCACCACGAACACTTCAAAGCCTTCGGCCAAAGCCGACAGCGCCGGGAATGCCACGCAGACTTCGGTCACCACACCCGCGATGATCAGTTGTTTCTTGCCGGTAGCCTTGATCGCCTTGACGAAGTCTTCGTTGTCCCAGGCATTGATCTGGCCTGGGCGAGCGATGTATGGCGCGTCCGGGAACAGTGCCTTGAGTTCCGGCACCAGTGGGCCATTGGGGCCGGTTTCAAAACTGGTGGTCAGAATCGTTGGCAGCTTGAAGTACTTGGCCAGGTCGGCCAGGGCCAGCACGTTGTTCTTGAAACGGTCCGGATCGATATCGCGCACCAGAGAAAGCAAACCCGCCTGGTGATCGACCAGCAGAACGGCGGCGTTATCTTTGTCGAGACGTTTGTAGGAAGTAGTCATGGGGTAATCCTCGCTTTTTATCGATGCCGAACGGGCCGGCGTAAGTGAACTCTGATTTTTCGTTTAAACGTGGCCAGGCAAGCCCGGTACGCCACAGCGCTACAACAATGATTTCAAACGGGCATCCGGCCGAACTGGCCCGAATGGAAGTCGGCAAAAGCCTGATGAATCTCTTGCTCAGTGTTCATCACGAACGGGCCATGGCCGACGATGGGCTCGTCAATCGGCTCGCCGCTGAGCAACAACACCACGGCGTCGTTATTGGCTTCCAGGCTGAGCTGATCACCGTCGCGTTCGAACAACGCCAACTGCCCTTCACGCACCAGTTCCAGGCCGTTGACCTGAACCGTGCCGCGCAGCACCACCAGTGCGGTGTTGCGCCCTTCGTGCAGATCCAGGGTCAGCAACTTGCCGGCGTTCAAGCGAACGTCCCATACGTCGATCGGCGTAAAGGTGCGCGCCGGGCCGCTGTGGCCTTCGAATTCACCGGCGATCAAACGCAAGCTGCCCGTGTTGTTCTTCAGTGGGATGTTCGGGATGTCACCGTCGAGAATCGTCTGGTAACCGGGCTCGGCCATCTTGTCCCTGGCCGGCAGGTTGACCCACAGCTGCACCATTTCCAGGGTGCCGCCGCTCTTGGCGAAATCTTCGGAGTGGAACTCTTCATGAACAATCCCCGAGGCCGCGGTCATCCATTGCACGTCGCCGGGGCCGATCTTGCCGCCGCTACCGGTGGAGTCGCGGTGTTCCACTTCGCCCTTGTAAACAATAGTCACGGTTTCGAAACCACGGTGCGGATGCTGACCAACACCACGACGCTCGGTGGTCGGGGTGAATTCAGCGGGCCCTGCGTGATCCAGTAGCAGAAACGGGCTGATGTGTTTGCCCAGGTTGTCGTAGGAAAACAGCGTGCGAACCGGAAAACCGTCGCCGACCCAATGGGTTCGTGGGCTGGTGTAGACACCGATGATGTTCTTCATCTTTTCCTCCAATCTGTTGTGTAACGCGATGGACAAAGCTTAAAACCGGAGCCTTTGGTGCGCTAGACTGCAAAAATCAGCCTTATCGTTCTATTTGGAGAACGATGGTGGAAGACCTCAACACCCTGTACTACTTCACCCAAGTGGTGGAGCATCGCGGTTTCGCCCCGGCCGGGCGGGCGCTGGACATGCCCAAATCCAAGCTCAGCCGACGCATTGCCGAGCTCGAAGAACGCCTCGGCGTGCGCCTGCTGCACCGCACCAGCCGGCATTGCTCGTTGACCGAAATCGGCCAGGCCTATTACCAGCGCTGCCTGGCCATGCGGGTGGAAGCCGAAAGCGCCGCCGAACTGATCGAACGCAATCGCTCCGAACCCCAGGGCCTGGTGCGCATCAGTTGCCCGACGGCGCTGCTGAATTCCTGGGTCGGGCCGATGCTGACCCGCTACATGCTCAAATACCCGCTGGTGGAGTTGTTTATCGAAAGCACCAACCGCCGGGTCGACCTGATTCACGAAGGGTTCGATATCGCTCTGCGCGTGCGCTTTCCACCGCTGGAAAACACCGACATGGTGATGAAGGTGCTGGGCAACAGCACCCAATGCCTGGTGGGCATTCCGGCGTTTTTGCAGCGCTTGTCGTCACCGGCCACGCCGGCTGATCTCAGCGGTCTGCCGAGCGTGCATTGGGGTGGCGCGCAGCGTGAATATCAGTGGGAATTGTTTGGTGCCGACGGTGCCAGCGCGCTGATTCGTCATACCCCTCGCATGGTCACCGACGACTTGCTGGCCTTACGTCACGCGGTGCTCGCCGGCATCGGCATCGCCCATTTGCCGAGTGTGGTGGTGCGTGATGACATTGCTGCCGGTCGACTGGTGGAACTGGTGCCGGGCTGGACACCCAAGTGCGGGATCGTGCATGCGATCTTCCCGTCACGACGCGGATTGTTGCCGTCGGTGCGGGCCTTGATCGACTTTCTGGGCGAGGAATTCAGTCATAGTGATATTGCTTAAGAGCTGCGATCTTTTGCGCTTAGCAATTCTCCATTCATGACTTTCGGTAAACAGTGCTTTGCCGATCCAGCGGTTTTTCTCAAGGATTCAGCCGGGGATACTCCCGCTCATTCCCATTGCAACTCCTGGAGTCATTGATGCCTATTCCCGCATTCGGTCTTGGTACGTTTCGCCTGCAAGGCCAGGTGGTCATCGATTCGGTGAGCACCGGTCTTGAGCTGGGCTACCGGGTCATCGATACCGCGCAAATCTATGAAAACGAAGCCGAGGTCGGCCAGGCCATCACTGCCAGCGGCATTGCTCGTGAAGAGCTGTTCATCACCAGCAAAATCTGGATCGCCAACTTTGCCAAAGACCGGTTGATCGACAGCCTCAAAGAGAGCCTGAATAAGCTGCAAACCGATTACCTGGACCTGACGCTGATCCACTGGCCGTCGCCGGAAGATCAGGTGCCGGTCGAAGAGTTCATGGGTGCGCTGCTCGAAGCCAAACAACTGGGCCTGACCCGGCAGATCGGGGTGTCCAACTTCACCGTTGACCTGATGCAACAGGCCATTGCCGCCGTCGGTGCCGAGAACATCGCCACCAACCAGATCGAGTTGCACCCGTACCTGCAAAACCGCAAGGTTGTCGAATTCGCCCAAAGCCAAGGCATTCAGATCACCTCTTACATGACCCTGGCCTACGGCGAAGTGCTGAAGGATCCGCTCATCCAGCAGATCGCCGATCGCCTTCAGGCGACACCGGCTCAGGTCACGCTGGCGTGGGCCATGCAGCAGGGGTACGCGGTGATTCCTTCCTCCACCAAACGCGCCAACCTGCAAGGCAATCTGCAAGCCTGCGCCTTGACCCTGAGCGATGCCGACATGGCGCTGATTGCAGGCCTGGATCGCGGCCAGCGCCTGACCAGCCCCAAAGGCATTGCGCCGCAGTGGGATTGAACCTCAGCCTTGGTTCAAATGTTTGTCCAGCGATGACATGGCTTGCTGCAACCGATCGACGGCTTCGTCGAGCAGCGCCGTGTTCTCCTCATCGACGACACGCTCCAGTTGTTCGCAATGCTCGATCAAACGCACCGCCCGGACCATACGCGCACTGCCCTTGATGCGGTGCGCCAGGTCTTGCAGACCTGGGCGATCGCCACTGGCGTGCGCCTGGAGCAGATTGATCCGATCACTGCGGTTTGTCACCGCCAGTTCGCGCACCAAGTGATCAAGCAGCGTGCGGTCCGCACCGACGTATTGCTCCAGCCCACTCAAGTCCATTTCGGGTGTGGGTTGCTCTTCGAGCGTCTCTGGCGCTTGGCTCACAAACCTGGACGCCAGCCATGCGCTCAAATCCGCCAGCCGGATGGGTTTGAACAGGCAGTCGTCCATACCTGCCTCCAGGCAGCGGACTTTTTCCTCGGGCTGCGCATTGGCGGTAAAGCCCAGAATCACCGTCGGCGGCAATCCCTGGGCACGCTCTTCATCGCGGATTGCACCCGCCAGTTCATAACCACTGAGCCCGGGCATATTGCAATCGGTGACCACCAGATCGAACTCATGTTCGCGCCACAGCTCAAGCGCCCGTGCGCCCTCTTCGGCCTCCAGAATACGATGTCCAAGGTGACTCAGTTGCCGTGAAAGCAACAGGCGATTAGGCAGGTGATCGTCAACCACCAGAATCGTCAGTGGCCGCGTCGGCACCTGCAACCCGTACTCCTCGGCCTCAATGGAAGGCAACGCTTGCAATGCGATCAGCTCAAGGTTGATGTCGACCTGTGTGCCTTGTCCGAGGACGCTATCGAGTTGCAACCGGCCGCCCATCATTTCGCACAGGGTGCGACTGATCACCAACCCCAGGCCAGAACCGCTTCGAGCTGACTGCCGGCCGTTATCGGCCTGAATGAACGGGCTGAACAACCGTTGTCGGTCGACGTCGCTGATGCCAATACCGGTGTCTTCAATGCGCACACTGACCGCCAGATGCTCCGGCGTCACGGGTGTCACCCGCAGCGTCAGGCTCACCTCGCCTTCACGGGTGAACTTGATGGCGTTGCTCAGCAGATTGGACAGCACCTGCTTGAAACGGGTGGGGTCGATCAACACATCGCCGTCGCTGTGTTCATCCAGATCGATTCGCCACGCCAGCTCTTTCTGCCGTGCAAGGTCTTCGAAAACCCGACACACCGATTCCACCAGCCGCCGAAGATTGGCGCGTTCAGGTGTCAGGGATAAATGCCCGGACTCGATACGGGCGATGTCCAGAATGTCGCCGATCAGCGCCAGCAATTGTTGTGCGGCACCGGACGCCACCTCGATGGCAAAGCGATCGGTGACGCCTTCGTCCGCACGTTTGAGGGCCAGTTCGAGCATGCCGATCAGGGCATTCATCGGCGTGCGGATCTCATGGCTCATGGTGGCCAGAAAAGTGGTTTTGGCGCGGTTGGCATCGTCGGCCTCGTTCTTGGCATCCTGCAATTGCTGCAACCACTGCTGACGCTGGCGGATCTGTCGGCGCTGCCAGGCAATCCAGCCAAAAGCGAGCAACAGCAAGGCGCCAGCCACGGCAAAGGCCTGAAGAATGCCCTGACGATGGCGCAGCCAATAGCTGTCATCCAGCACCACATCATGACTCCAGCGGGCCACCAGATCGTCCATTTCCTGAGGCGAAATACTCAGCAATGCCTTGTTCAGAATCGAGTGCAACTCCAGCGCGCCACGGTGAGTGGCCAAGGCGATACGGGCAGGTTGATCACCCACGGTGCTGCTGACGCGCAGGCGATCCCGGTAATGCCGGGCAATCAGGTAACGGGCGACGATCAATGAACTGAGCGTCGCCTCAGCCTGCCCCTTGATCACCCATTCCATGCCCTCGGCCGGGCTTTGCGCTTCGACCAGGCGAACCTGCGGCGCCCGGGTCTGTATATATCCGAACAACGGATGGCCACGATAAATTGCCAGGCGTTTACCGGCCAGATCGTCCAGTGTCCTGGGGCTGCCCGTGGTCGTTGCACTGACCAGCACAAATGGATTGCTCAGGTAGGCGCGGGTAAAGAGCAACGCGTCTTCACGCTCGCTACTTGGGGTGACCACAGGTAACAGGTCGATCTCTCCGGCCTGGAGTTGCTCGATTTGCCGGTCCAGTGAGCGGCCGCGTTGTACCTGAAAGGTCAAACCGCTGCGCTGGCTGATCAGCGTCAGCAACTGCGCCGTCAACCCGCTGAGCCGGCCTTGGGCATCGTAGAACGTCAGCGGAGCAAAGTTGTCGATCGCGCCGACAGTGATCGTCGGATGCCGCTCCAGCCAGCGCTGCTCACTGACGCTCAAACGCACCGGCTGCTGGCCCATCGTATTGGCCCTGCCGGCACTCCAGCGCACCTCGATGACCGCGCGCTGTTCCATCGGTATTGCCGCCAGAGCCTTGTCGATGATGCTTTTGAGACGCGGATTGTCCATCGCCAGAGCGAAGCCGAACGGATTGGCATCCAGACCGGAAGGCCCCGCCAGATGGACATTGTTGAGGTAGTTATTGTTGATCAGATAATTGGCGCTGATGAAGTCGCCCAGGTACACATCGTCCGGCCCGAACGCTACTGCTCCGAGCGCATCGAGTGCCGAGGGATAAAGCTGCAAGGTCGCGTCGGGGTAGAAGGCTTCCACAGTCTGGGCCGGCAAATAATCTTCGACCATGGCGATACGTTTGCCGCCAAGATCGACAGGCATTCGCTCGTCCAGTCGAGTGACCAGCATCGGCTGATCTTCGGCATAGGCTCGGGACCGGGTCAGCGCCGGGTCCGCCGCTTCGAAGTTGTTCGATGTCCCGAGCAGATCCAGCTCATGGCGTTTCAGGGCGTCCATGGCGGCTTCACGGGTGGCATAACGCAACACGTCAATCTTGACGTGCAGCAGTTGCCCCAGCAGATCGGCGTAATCGGCCGTGATGCCCTCCAGCTCACCGCGGTGGCGCGTTACTTCGAACGGCGGGTAATCCGCCCCCGTTACACCGACGCGCAAGGCCCGTTTATCGCGTAGCCATTGCCAGTCCCTTTCATCCAGCTTGACCTGAAAACCCTCCACCGTGGAACGACCCAGCAGGTGCAACTGCTGCGGCTCGTCGGCCATCGCCGCAGGCAACTGCGTTAAAAGGCTCAGTGCCAAGACCGACAGAAACAGGCGCATGATCGGGGTCATTCAGATCAAACGATTACGTTTGGCGAAGTCTCGCAGGTGCACCGCCGCGTTCACCCCCAGCTTTTCGATCAAGCGAGTCTTGTAGGTGCTGATAGTCTTGTGACTCAAGTGCATAAGTTCGCCGATGACCTTGTTAGACATGCCTCGGGCCAGGTGTTGCAGGATGCTCAATTCGCGGTTGGAGAGTTTGTCGATCATCTGTTTTTCGCTGCTTTGCAGGCTGTCCTGAGGTCCAGAAGGCAGATGCGCGAAATAGGTGTAGCCGGCCATGACCGCATGCACGGCTTTTTGCAATTGACTCAAATCGTTGGTCTTGGCGACATACGCCATGGCCCCGGCACGCATGCAGCGATCCTGAAAGAACAGCGGATCCAGCGACGAGAACACCAGCACCCGGCAGGACAAGTCATTGGCCTTGATCCGTTCAAGCACATCCAGCCCATCACCGCCGGGCATGACCAGATCCAATATCACCAGATCGACTGCATGCTCACGAAGTATCGACAAGGCCTCGCCAACACTGAACGCCTCATAAATGAGTTTGAAACCCTCTGGTTCAAGGACAATTCGGACTGCGGCACTCACCACAGGATGATCGTCCACAAGCAGCGCTTTCTTCATGGCAATTCCCTGTGCAAAGACTCGACGATTACCCCCGGATAGCGCCGAGACAGACGCAACGGCTGCGCTAAGACTTTTGCATGGAAGACAGAAAAAATGTACCTGACAGAATTGATAGTACCGACGAACGGTAGCCCCGGAAATCAACCGATCCGCTGCCGATATCGCTCTTGATTCAAGTAGGGTGCAGCTTCACACGCTGGCGGATCGATGAGCGTCATCAGCCGTTGAATGGACACAAAATCTGGCAATGCCTCGCGGCTCACCTGAATCCTTTGCGGAACCTGCTGTTGAAAGCCGGCAGGGAATGGCGGCACCTGTGCCTGCTGGTCAGCGTAGATCAAGGCGTAATGAACCTGGCAGTTATCGAGGAAGAACTCCACCAGGTCCAACGCACCATCCGCCAGTGAGGCATTGATGACCACCAGATCGAACGGCTCGCAGCTGTAGTCGACCAGGGTCAGCATGTGCGCAAGGCTTTGCACCGGTGCCACCCGGTAATAACCGAGCTGATTGAACAACCGCTCGGTTTTCATTCGGTGAAAATGCTGTTCGTCGGCGATCAGGATACGCAAGGCTTTGTTGATCATCGCGAGCCTCCAGGTCAATCAATGACTGATGAGTGAGGCGGCAAGGCTACGCAAGAGCGAGGAAGCGTTCTGTAGGACATTTCCTAAAAACGGTGTCACTTATCCCTTCAGGACGTGGTTCTCAGGGAACGGGCCGGGATTCGCCGCGCCGTTGCAGCGCGGGGTTATTCCGGGTTCAGGATTCTACATTTGTGGTGCTTTTGAGAGCCCCATCGCGGGCTTGCCCGCGATGGCGGCTGGCAGACGCCGAAGATTTAGCTGGCAGTGGCCAACAACACATCCATCACCGACCGGCCATGCCCACGCGACTTGCCATGGTCATACAGCGACCCGGCAATTTCATCGGCGCGGATCGGCAGGATCGACAGCAAGGTGTCGCTCAAGCCGTGGCTGGCCTGGCAGAAGCCCTGCATGTAGATGCCGGCCTTGCAACGCTCGTCGGTGATCAGTTTGTAATTGCGATCGACCTCAAAATCACCCAGGTACTGTTCCAGCGGCGCCAGCAGTTTGCGGTGCATCTGACGCTCGTAACCGGTGGCCAGCACCACGGCGTCGTAGCAACGAACGGTGACTTCGCCGGTGGCGTTGTCGCGCACCGCCAGTTCGATACCGCGCTCGGTGGCGGTGGCTTTTTCGATGGTGGTCAGGGTACGGAACGCGTGGCGCGCGATGCCCGAGACTTTCTGCCGGTAGAAGATGCCGTAGATGCGTTCGATCAGGCCGATATCCACCACCGAATAGTTGGTGTTGTGGTACTCGTTGACCAGGCGCTCACGTTCGCTGCTGGCCTGCTGGAACACCAGGTCGGTGAACTCCGGCGAGAACACTTCGTTGACGAAGGGGCTGTCATCGGCTGGCTTCAAGGCCGAGCCACGCAGGATCATGTCCACCTGCACCGACGGGAAGCTGTCGTTCAGGTCGATGAAGGCTTCCGCCGCACTCTGCCCGCCGCCAATGATCGCGATGCTCATCGGTTGGTTGTTCACACACGGCTGGCTGGCCATGCGCTCCAGATACTGGGAGTGATGGAACACCCGGCCGTCATCCTTGAGTGCCTTGAACGCTTCGGGAATGCGCGGTGTACCGCCAGCGCTGACCACTACCGAACGGGTGGTGCGCACATGCTGCTGACCTTGCGTATCACGCGAGATCACCCGCAGTGCTTCGACCTGCTGGTGATGCAGCACCGGTTCGATGGCCAGCACTTCCTCGCCATAGCGACTCTGTTCGGTAAATTGCCCGGCGACCCAGCGCAGGTAGTCGTTGTACTCCATGCGGCATGGATAGAAGGTGCCGAGGTTGATGAAGTCCACTAGACGACCGTGGTGCTTGAGGTAATTGACGAAGGAATACGGGCTGGTCGGGTTGCGCAGCGTCACCAGATCCTTGAGAAAGGAAATCTGCAGTTCGCTCTGGGTGACCAGGGTATTGCCGTGCCAGCGGTAGTCCGCTTGCTTGTCGAGAAACAGCACATCCAGCTCGCCCTGGCTCGGCCCGCGCTCTTGCAGGGCGATGGCCAGAGCCAGGTTCGAAGGGCCGAAACCGACGCCGATCAGGTCGTGAACGATGGGCGATGCAATTGCCTGTGTCATTTCCAGTGTCCTCTGGATGAACCCCGGACCAGCGGGGATAAAGCCTGGGTGACCTGACCGGCCTTGTGCGGCAGCAGATCGTCTGTTGAATAGGAACGAGGACAATGAAAAAAAATTTAACGTGGCCTGATTAAACGGTGGCGATCAGGGAGCGTCCCACTGGCGCATGCGCACCCGGCAATGCTTCATGGCATTGACGATGTGCTTCTCCACCAGCGCCCGGGAAATACCCAGCTGCCCGGCGATTTCCGGGTGCGACAAGCCATCGATTTTGCGCAGAAGAAAACTCTCGCGACACAACCGTGGCAACTCCGCCAGTGCGCGCTGGAGCATGTCCAGGCGCTGACCGTGATCGAGGCTGTTGTGAGGGGATGGCGTGAAGTAGCGTTCTTCGCTGTCGAGCACGTCCAGGGATTCGACCTGCCGCAAGGCATTGCGTCGGTGGTCGTCGATCACCAGATTGAGCGCGGTGCGATAAAGAAACGCCCGGGGTTGTTCGATCGGCGTGTCACTGGAACGCTCCAGTACCCGCAGATAAGCGTCATGCACCACATCTTCGGCCACCTGACGGTTGCCCAGCTTGGCGTTCAGGAAACACACCAGCTCGCGATAGTAGTTTTCCAACATGACTCCCAGTCCTTGAGCCAGATCTGCGCCATAAAAGAGATGGCGGCACGATGATGGCAGCGCGCAAGAGGCGTAATTTATAGTAATTCTCATATAGATTTAAAGCACTGGATCCACTTACCTGAGAAATAACCTCATTTGTCGTCCTGTAACCCTATGTATCAAGGCTTAAATTCTGCTCCGGGGTTCTCGTTTACAGGACAGCTTCCCGTGTCTGTCGGTCCATCGACAGCGTTCAGCGGCGTCGGTCACTGCCGTGCTCGCCGAGCGACGGGCCGATTTTCACCGGCTGGAACCCCGCATGAAACGTCCCCGCCCCACCCGACGCGCCCTGTTTGTCGCTCTGTGCCTGATCCCCGCCGTGGCCCTGGCCGCCTGGCAAGTGATCCCGCCGGGGCGTGAGAAACTTGCCACCGCCGCCGTGACCCGCGCCGATATCGAAAACAGCGTGACCGCCCTCGGCACCCTGCAACCGCGACGTTACGTCGACGTCGGCGCCCAGGCGTCCGGGCAGATCCAGAAGATTCATGTCGAGGCCGGCGATCAGGTCAAGGAAGGCCAATTGCTGGTGGAGATCGACCCCTCGACCCAGAAAGCCAAACTCGACGCCGGACGCTTTTCCATCGACAACCTCAAGGCCCAACTGCAAGAGCAGCGCGCCCAGCACGACCTGGCGCAGCAAAAGTACCAACGCCAGCAGAACCTCGAGGCCGGCGGCGCGACCCGCGAAGAGGATGTGCAGACCGCCCGCGCCGAAGTGCGGGCGACCCAAGCACGCATCGACAGGTTCCAGGCGCAGATTCGTCAAGCCCAGGCCAGTTTGCGCAGCGACGAAGCGGAGTTGGGTTACACACGGATCTACGCGCCGATGTCCGGCACGGTGGTCGCCGTCGGCGCCCGGGAAGGCCAGACGCTCAACGCCCAACAACAGACGCCGCTGATATTGCGCATTGCCCGGTTGTCACCGATGACCGTATGGGCCGAGGTTTCGGAGGCCGATATCGGCCAGGTCAAACCCGGCATGACCGCCTGGTTCACCACGCTCAGCGGTGGCAGCCGGCGCTGGAGCAGCACCGTGCGGCAGATTCTGCCGGTGCCGCCGCGCCCGCTCGAACAGATGCAGGGCAGCCCCACCAGCGGTCGCAGCGGCAGCGAACGGGTGGTGCTCTATACCGTGCTGCTGGATGTCGACAACGCCGACAACGCCTTGATGACGGACATGACCGCCCAGGTATTTTTCGTCGCCCGGCAGGCGCAGAACGTGCTGACGGTGCCCACCGCGGCCCTGCAAAACGGCACCGCGACGGATCGCCAAGTGGCGCAAGTGGTGGCGGCCAACGGCGAGGTTCAGCGCCGCGAGGTTCGCACCGGGATCAGCGACCGGTTACGCACGCAGATTCTCGACGGGCTGGCGGAAGGCGATCACGTGCTGAGCGCTCCGCTTACCGGCAGCGGAGGCTGAATGCAAACACCTCTGATTGACCTGCGACAGATCCGCAAAGCCTACGGCGGTGGCGACAGCCCCTTGGTGGAAGTGCTGCGCGGCATCGACCTGTCGATCCATGCCGGCGAATTTGTCGCCATCGTCGGCGCTTCCGGTTCCGGCAAATCGACCTTGATGAACATCCTCGGCTGCCTCGACCGCCCCACCAGCGGCGACTACCTGTTCGCCGGGGAAAACGTCGCCGGCCTGGGCAGTGACGAACTGGCCTGGCTACGGCGTGAGGCCTTCGGCTTCGTGTTTCAGGGTTATCACCTGATCCCATCCGGATCGGCCCAGGAAAACGTCGAGATGCCGGCCATCTATGCCGGCACCCCGGCGGACGAACGCCATGCCCGCGCGGCGGCCCTGCTCGAGCGCCTCGGCCTGGGCTCGCGCACCGGCAACCGTCCGCACCAACTCTCCGGCGGCCAGCAGCAACGGGTGTCGATCGCCCGGGCGTTGATGAACGGCGGTCACATCATCCTCGCCGACGAACCCACCGGCGCCCTCGACAGCCACAGCGGCGCTGAAGTCATGACCCTGCTCGACGAACTGGCCAGCCAGGGGCATGTGGTGATCCTCATTACCCACGACCGCGAAGTGGCCAAACGCGCCAACCGGGTCATCGAAATCCGCGACGGTCTGATCATCAGCGACACCGCCACCAATCCCGCGGCCGCCCCCCGCACGGCTCGTCCCGGCGCGCTGCAAGCCGTGGACCTGCGCCAGCGCCTGAGCGCCGGCAGCGAAGCCAATGGCGCCTGGAAAGGCGAGCTGCTGGACGCGGTTCAGGCGGCCTGGCGAGTGATGTGGATCAACCGCTTCCGCACCGCCCTGACGCTGCTGGGGATTGTCATTGGCGTGGCGTCGGTAGTGGTGATGCTGGCGGTGGGCGAAGGCAGCAAGCGGCAGGTGATGGCGCAAATGGGCGCCTTCGGTTCCAACATCATTTACCTCAGCGGCGCCGCGCCCAATCCGCGTACGCCACCCGGCATCATCACCCTCGACGACGTCGCCGCGCTCGCCAACCTGCCCCAGGTGCAGCGGATCATGCCGGTCAACGGCTCGACGGCCGGTGTGCGTTTCGGCAATGCCGATCACACCGCCTATGTGGGCGGCAACGACACCAACTTCCCGAGCATCTTCAATTGGCCGGTGGTTCAGGGCAGCTATTTCACTCAGGCCGATGAAGACAGTGCCGCCGCGGTCGCGGTGATCGGGCACAAGGTCAGGGAGAAGCTGTTCAAAGACCTGACCGACCCGATTGGCCAGTACATCCTGATCGAAAACGTACCGTTTCAGGTGCTCGGCGTGCTGGCGGAAAAAGGCTCCAGTTCCGGTGATTCCGACAGCGACAACCGCATCGCCGTGCCCTACTCGGCCGCCAGCGTGCGTCTGTTTGGCAGTCGCAACCCCGAGTATGTGGTGATTGCCGCCAAGGATGCGCGCAAGGTCAAGGAAGCCGAGCAGGCCATCGAACAAACAATCCTGCGCGAGCACAAGGGCAAGCGCGATTTCGAACTGACCAACAACGCCGCCATGATCCAGGCCGAGGCCCGCACCCAAGGCACGCTGTCATTGATGCTCGGTTCGATTGCGGCGATTTCGTTGCTGGTCGGCGGCATCGGCGTCATGAACATCATGCTGATGACCGTGCGTGAACGCACCCGGGAAATCGGGATTCGCATGGCCACCGGCGCCCGTCAGCGCGACATCCTGCGCCAGTTTCTCACCGAGGCGGTCATGCTTTCGGTGGTCGGCGGTGTCGCCGGAATCGGCCTGGCGCTGCTGGTCGGTGGCGTGCTGCTGCTCGGCAATGTCGCGGTCGCGTTCCAGTTGTTCGCCGTGCTCGGCGCCTTCGGCTGCGCCCTGGTCACCGGTGTCATCTTCGGCTTCATGCCTGCCCGCAAGGCTGCCCGGCTCGATCCGGTCACGGCCCTTACCAGTGAATGATCGACCTATGAAAGTGCCCCTGAGCCTTCTGGCCGCCAGCCTGTTGCTGGCCGCCTGCAGCAACCCTGCGCCGCGCCCCGACAGTGGCCTGCAACCACCCGCCGCCTGGCAATCACCGAACACTTCAGCCGCTGCACACAGCAATCGCCAATGGTGGATGCAGTTCGGCAGCCCACAACTGAATCGCCTGATCGAACAGGCCAGCGTGGGCAGCCACGACCTGGCCGCCGCCGTCGCCCGGGTGCAGCAGGCCCAAGCCAGCGCCACCATCGCCGGCGCCCCGCTGCTGCCCGAGCTCAAGGCCGGCCTCAACGCCAATCGCCAACGCTTGCTGCACGGCAAGGGCTACAGCCAACTGGACGTCAGCCCCGATAATCGCTCGCTGAATTATTACGATGCCGAACTGAGCGCCAGCTATGAAATCGACTTCTGGGGCGGCAAACGGGCGGCCCGGGACAGCGCCCTGCTCGGCTTGCAGGCCAGCGAGTTCGATCGGGCCACCGTGGAGCTGACCTTGCAAAGTGGCGTGGCCAACAGCTACACCCAAGCCCTGTCGTTGCGTGAACAGCAACGGATCGCCGAGCTGAACCTGGCCAACGCCCAAAGCGTTTTGCGATTGGTGCAGACCCGCTACGACGCCGGCAGCGCCACCGCGCTGGAACTGGCTCAGCAAAAGAGCCTGGTGGCCGAACAGCAACGCAAACTGCCGCTGGTGCAGCAACAGGCCCGGGAAGCGCGGATCACCCTCGCCGCCCTGCTCGGCCAACCGGTGCAGGCACTGACGCTGACGGAGCAGGCGTTTGATCAATTGCATTGGCCAGAGATTGACAGCGGCGTGCCCAGTGAGCTGTTGAGTCGCCGTCCGGACATCGCCAGCGCCGAAGCCAAACTCGCTGCCGCCCAGGCCGATGTGACCGTCGCCCGTGCGGCGATGTTGCCCACCCTGACGCTTACCGCCAGCCTGGGCACCGGCGCCGACCTGGCCTCGGATCTGTTGCGCACGACTTTTTACAACCTGTCCTCGGGGCTGGTGGCACCGATCTTCAACAATGGTCGCCTCAGCGCCACTCGCGACAAAGCCACGGCGCGCCAACAGGAATTGCTGGAAACCTATCGCGGGGCAATCATCAACGGCTTTGCCGATGTGGAAAAAGCCCTCAACAGCATTCGTGGGCTGGACGAACAACGTCAGTGGCAAGGGGAAGAACTGAGCCAGGCTCAGACCGCTTTCGACATCGCCCAGAGCCGCTACCAGGCCGGCGCCGAAGACTTGCTTACGGTGCTGCAAACCCAGCGCACGCTGTATGCCGCCCAAGATATGAATGTGCAGCTGAGGTTGTCGCGGTTGCAGGCCAGTATCGCGCTGTACAAGGCGCTGGGTGGGGGGTGGCAGGTGCTTTAGCTCAGGGTGAGCATTGAGTTCGCTATCGCGAGCAGGCTCGCTCCCCCATTGGATTTGCGTCGTACACAAACGTTGTGTTCAGCGACATCCAGTGTGGGAGCGAGCCTGCTCGCGAAAGAACGATAACGCGGTCTACCTGATTAAACCGGCCATCCCTTGACCTTCAGATGCCGCGCATACCACGGCCGGCGCGGCACTTTGCGCAACAGGTCGCTCATGTTGTCTTCATCGCCAAAGGTGATGCGCAACGCCAGCTTCATGGTTTCGGGGTCCATTTCCACCGAGCGCCCCGCTTGCAGACCCGGGGTCGTGCTGCAACCGTGGGTGTCCGGCCCGAGCCACGGATCGCCGACTTCCACCCAACGCCCCGGCGCAAACCACGGCACACCGTTGACCTCCAGTCGACTCAGTTCGCCAGGGTGAAAACGCTCATGGGCGCGGAACCAGTCTTCGATGCGATCGTCGATCCAGCCGTGGAAACGCCAGAACACCGGGTTGACGTGGGACGAAAACGGATCGCCGAGAAAGTCGTTTTCCGGAGCATACCAGCGCGCCGCGAAGTCGGCCTGATCCCGGGCCATCGGCACCGGTATCTCGTTGGACGGGTCCCGTGCCACCGACGCCCAGCGCATGTGCAGCCAATCGTGCAGGCCCAGCTCGACCTCCGAACCGAACTGGCCGAGGGTCAGTTTCGACAGATAACGCGGATCCCGGTACTGCGACTCCCAGACCTGGAAGTTGCTGTGATAGGTCTCGGCGGCTTTGATGTCGCTGACCCATTTGGTGTACTCGTCGTCGCCTTCGGTCAACCAGGTCGGCGGCAAGGCATTGCCATCGTGATTGTCGAAGTAGCGCGCGAAGCCCTGGCGATCACGCTCAAGCTCCGGCTGCGGCAAGGGGAATGCCGGCCATGAAGGCAAATCCTGCATGGAGCGGGCGATGCCGAGCATGTGCCGGTGCATGAAGAAGAAATCGATGCCCGAACCGTTTCGGTCCTTGCGCGGCCCGCGGGCATCACGCTCGTTGTCCCGTGGTCCGGGTTGCCAGCCGATACCACGCAACGCCTCGCGCTTTTTCTCCGAGAGCTTGTGCCATTTATCCCGGGACGCGTGCCAGAGCTGATGAAACAAACGATGTTCGGGGGACACCAGCCACGCCAGAAACGCCGGGTTGAGGGCGACTCGCTCCCGCGCTTCGGGAAACCGGCGCTTGATGGCGATAAAGCGATTGTCGAGTTCGGGCAAACCCAACGGGCGATTCAGGCTCAGCACCTGGCCGCTGAAGGTGCCACTGCCGGCGTTGCCGAAAGCCGCCCAGACTTCGTCGAGCTTTGCCTTGAATTCATACACCGGCGCCACCAGCGGGGCGTCAGTGCGCATCAGTCGCCAGTACAGTTCAGCGCCAGTGGCCGGTGCCAGATCGCCGATGACCTGATAGCACGGCGGGCCTTCCCCGCGCAGGTGAGTGCCGGTGTCCAGGCAACCGCGCAACCCGCGCCCGCGATGAGCGATGTCGAGAAACAGCTCCAGCCCGTCCTGCGGCAAGCCATCGAGCCCGGCATCGCTGCCGACAAAACGAATGTCCCAGATTCCGCGCAAGCTGTCGGCCAGTTGCTGCCCGGCGGTGCTCGCCAGGTCGACCGTGGCCTCCCCCGGCGTGATCGGTTCCTTTTCCCGAGTCAGCTCACGATGTGCATAAAAAGCGGCAGGCACCGCAGCGCTCGTGAGCGCCAGGCCCGCCATGAACCAGCGTCGAGAAATCGTCATTGCCCTACCTGTGTCAGCCATGAAGCAGGCTTTATCCAAGCTAGAACGTTTGTTGCTTCTACAAATTTATGGGAGCCCTCAAAGATCGCAGGCGCCTGCATATGAAATGCGATCTTTGCGGGGTCACCTAAATTCCTGCATCGGTCACTCGTTCTTCCCAGATAGCAAAGGCCCCTGCGCCTGCACCGGGGCGGCGAACCTGACTGAGATGGCGATGACAAAAACACGTTCGAAAAAAGCTCTGTACCTCGGCCTGCCACTGGCCTTGGCGATCAGTGCCGGCGCAGGCTGGCTGGTCTGGGATTACGGGTTCAAGGACAACCCCGGCTACCCGGTCAAGGTCATGAAACAGGCCACCGAACTGCAGGAGCGGATCCTGTCCTTCGATAGCCACATCACCGTCCCCCTGAGTTTCGGTGCCCATGGCAATGAGGCCGACAAGGACGGTTCCGGCCAGTTCGACCTGATCAAGGCCAACCGTGGCCGACTGTCCGGCGCTGCCCTGACAGTCTTCGGCTGGCCGGAAATGTGGAACGGCCCGAACGCGCCGCACAGGCCCACCGACGGTTTCGTCGAGGAAGCACGCAACCAGCAGGAAGTGCGCTACAAAATCATCTCCGGCCTGGTTCGCGATTTTCCCAATCAGGTCGGCATCGCCTACACCCCCGACGACTTCCGACGCCTGCACGGCGAAGGCAAGTTTGCGATTTTCATCAGCATGCTCAACGCCTACCCGCTGGGCAATGACCTGAGCAAACTGGACCTGTGGGCCGCCCGCGGCATGCGCATGTTCGGTTTCAGCTACATCGGCAACAACAGCTGGGCCGATTCGTCACGACCGCTGCCGTTTTTCAACGACTCCCCCGATGCCCTCGACGGGCTGTCGGACATCGGCAAACAAGCGGTGCAGCGCCTCAACGATCTGGGCGTGATCATTGATGTGTCGCAGATGTCGACCAAAGGCCTGGAACAAGTGGCGCAACTGAGCCGCACGCCGATGGTGGCCTCGCACTCGGCACCACGGGCTTCGGTGGACATCCCGCGCAACCTCAGCGACAAGGAACTGCAGCTGATCAAGAACAGCGGCGGCGTAGTCCAGGTAGTCGGTTTCTCGCAATACCTCAAGCCGCTGACCCAAGACACACAGGACAAACTCAACGCCCTGCGCAAACGTTTTGATTTGCCGCCATTGCCCAATCTGGCGATGGCATTGATGCCCGGTGACCCGATCATCACCGCCTGGTCCGAACAGAAGCTCGGTCAATACGCCAGCGGCCTGTACGCCATTCTCGAAGAAGAACCCAAGGCCACCCTCAAGGACCTCGGCGATGCCATCGATTACACCGTGCGCAAGGTCGGCATCGACCACGTCGGCATCGCTTCGGACTTCAACGACGGGGGCGGCATCAAAGGCTGGGAAAATGTCGGCGAAATCCGCAACGTCACCGCCGAACTGATCCAGCGCGGTTATTCCGAAGCCGACATCGCCAAGCTCTGGGGCGGTAACTTCCTGCGGGTCTGGGAACAGGTGCAAAAAGCCGCGAAGCCCACGCTGATTTCTCGCCAGGAAACGGTAAAACCATGAGTGACCGTCGTACTTTTCTGAAACAGGCCGGGATCCTCGCCGCCGGCCTGCCGTTGGGTGCCAGCCTCGGGACCCCGGCCGCCGCCGTGCAGCTGCAAGCCGTGTCCCGGAACAAGTGGGTGCAATTGCACCAGTTGTTCGAGCAGGATCCGAACTACATTCACTTCGCCAATTTCCTGGTGACCTCCCACCCCAAACCCGTGCGCGAGGCCATCGCCCGTCACCGCGCCTCGCTGGACCTGAACCCCGGGCTGGCCATGGACTGGGACCTGGGCGTGACCCACCAGCGCGAAGAAAACGTGAGGCTCTGGGCCGGTCGGTATTTGCAGGCCAAACCGACACAGATCGCCCTCACCGGCAGCACCACCGAAGGCCTGGCGATGATTTATGGCGGCGTGCAGGTGCGTCCCGATCAGGAAATCCTCACCACGGTTCACGAACACTATTCCACGAACAACATCCTGCATTTTCGCAACCAGCGCGATGGCACCCGGGTGCGCAAGATTCAGTTGTTCGAGCAACCACAGTCGATCTCGGCCGACCAAGTGCTGGATACCATCAACCGCAATATCCGCCCCGAGACCCGCGTGCTGGGCATGACCTGGGTGCACTCGGGCAGTGGCGTGAAGCTACCGATCAGCGACATCGCCGGACTCGTCGATGAACACAATCGCCAGCGCGACGACAAGGACCGGATCATTTACGTGGTCGACGGCGTGCACGGTTTCGGCGTCGAAGACCTGAGCTTCCCGGCGATGAACTGCGACTTCTTCATTGCCGGCACCCACAAATGGATGTTCGGCCCCCGCGGCACCGGCATCGTTTGCAGCCGCAGCGAAGAGCTGAAATACGTCAGCCCGAGCGTACCGACCTTCTCCGAAGCCACGACCTTTTCCACCACCATGTCCCCGGGCGGCTATCACGCTTTCGAACATCGCTGGGCCGTGGACGAAGCATTCAAATTGCACCTGGAACTGGGCAAGGCCGACGTCCAGGCGCGTATCCATCAGCTCAACAGCTACCTGAAACAACGATTGCTGGAGCAGCCGGGCGTCGAACTGGTCACCCCGGTCGACCCGAAGTTTTCGGCGGGGTTCAGCTTCTTCCGGGTCAAGGGTCAGGACAGCGATGCGGTGGCCGCTCATCTGATGCAAAACCGGATTGTCTGCGATGCGGTCAGTCGCGACGTCGGCCCGGTGATCCGCACCGCCCCCGGCCTGCTGAATACCGAAGCCGAGGTGGACCGTTTCATCGACGTGCTGGGCAAAAAGCGCTCCGCGTGAACCCTCTCTGCGAGGCACCGTTTTCCTTTAACCGAGACGACTTATGAAAACGCTCCCTATGCCCTCTTCCCTGCGAACCTTATCGGCCCTGGCACTGACCGCATTGCTCGCCGGTCTGCTGCCCGGCACTGCCCAGGCCGCGAACCCGCCAGCCCCCGGCAAGGTGTTCAAGGACTGCAAGGACTGTCCGGAAATGGTCGTGCTGCCCGCCGGCCGCTACACCATGGGCACACCAGCGGATGAAGTCGGCCACCAGCCCGATGAAGGCCCGCTGCATGAAGTGACCTTCACCCGCCCTTTCGCCATCAGCCGCTTTCAGGTACTGGCCGGCGAATGGGACGCCTACGTGCGCGCCACCGGCAACACCCCCGCCGACTTCGATGATCGCCCGGGCCGTCGCTGCACCGCCGGCAAACCCAGCTTCAAACAGACCGCGCGCCACCCGGCCGTGTGCATGAACGTGGCCGAAGCCCAGGGCTACATTGCCTGGCTGTCGAAGAAAACCGGTCATGCCTATCGCATGCCCAGCGAGTCGATCCGTGAGTACGCCGCCCGCGCCGGCAGCACCGGGGCTTTCCCGTTTGCGTTCGATGAAGGCGCCGACTACCAGATCTCGAAAAACGCCAACACCTACGGTGCCGCCGACGGCTACAACTTCACCTCCCCGGCTGGCACCTTCCCGGCCAACGCCTTTGGCGTGTTCGACATGCACGGCAACGTTTATGAGTGGGTCGCCGACTGCTACCGCGAAGACTATGTCGGTGTACCCAGCGACGGCAGCCCGTGGCTGGAGCAGAACTGCAAACGCCAGGTGATGCGTGGCAACGACTGGGGCGAAGCGCCGGTGTTCTCCCGCTCCGGCAATCGCAACAGCAGCCTGCCCACCAGCAGCGGCGATTGGCTGGGGTTTCGCGTAGTGCGTGAGCTCTGAATCCTTTGTAGCGAGGGGGCTTGCCCTGATGCTGGTCAGTTCAGCCGTGAAACCTGTGGGAGCGGGCTTGCCCGCGATGACGGCGGTACAGTCAACATTTAAGTCACCTGACGCACCGCTTTCGCGGGCAAGCCCGCTCCCACAGGAATTTCGCTCACCACAGGCCTGGTGACTAACCGGCAATTACCCTCTGCAGCCGTTTAAATAAAGTCCCCGACCATTCGTTTTCCTTAAGTACCGGCACTCCCTCCGCATCGAAGCAGGAATCCTCCATGACCAAGCCAACGCGTGGGGCGATCAACGAATTGTTCGCCCTGCTCAAGCCCTTCCGCCTGATCGTCTCTGCGTCCATCGTGCTCGGCATGATCGGTGGCCTGAGCGTCACCGTGTTGCTGGCGACCATCAACAATGCCCTGCACTCCGCCGATGGCCTGACCCGCACCGTGGTGATGATGTTCGCCGGGCTGTGCGTGCTGGCGCTGCTGACCTCGATTTTGTCCGACATCGGCACCAACTACGTCGGTCAGCACATCATCGCCAGGCTGCGCAAAGAGCTGGGGGAGAAAGTGCTGTCGGCGCCGATCGACCAGATCGAGCGCTACCGCAGCCACCGGTTGATCCCGGTGCTGACCCACGACGTGGACACCATCAGCGATTTCGCCTTCGCCTTCGCGCCGTTGGCGATTTCCCTGACCGTGACCCTGGGTTGCCTCGGCTATCTGGCGATGCTGTCGTGGCCGATGTTTCTGATGATGCTGGTGGCCATCGCCATCGGCACCACCATCCAGGCCATCGCCCGGGCCAAGGGCATGCGCGGTTTCTACGCGGCGCGAGACTCCGAAGACGAGCTGCAAAAGCACTACAACGCCATCGCCGAAGGGGCCAAGGAACTGCGCATCCACCGCCCACGTCGTCAGCGCATGTTCGTGTCCGGCATCCAGAAAACCGCCGAGAAAATCTGTGACACGCAGATCCGCTCGATCAATACCTTTGTCATTGCCAAGTCGTTCGGCTCAATGCTGTTCTTCGTGGTCATCGGCCTGGCGCTGGCCCTGCAATCGTTCTGGCCCAGTGCCGACAAGGCCGTGATGAGCGGTTTTGTGTTGGTGCTGCTGTACATGAAAGGCCCGCTGGAACATCTGGTCAGCACCCTGCCAATCATCAGCCGGGCGCAGATTGCGTTTCGCCGGATCGCCGAACTCAGCGATCAGTTTTCCTCCCCGGAACCGCACCTGCTGCTGGAAGATCAGGGCCATAAACCCGGCCCTGTCCACAGTTTGGAACTGAGCAACGTGCGTTACGCTTTCCCGCCGGTGGAAGGCAGCGAGCCCTTCCGCCTCGGCCCGGTCAACCTGCGCATCGAGCAAGGCGACATTGTGTTCATCGTCGGTGAAAACGGCTGTGGCAAAACCACGTTGATCAAGTTGCTGCTGGGTCTTTATGCGCCCACCGAAGGCGAGATCCGCGTGAATGACCAGCCGATCACCGCGCTCAACCGCGATGACTACCGGCAGCATTTCACCACGATATTTGCCGACTATTACCTGTTCGATGACCTGATTCAGGGCGACCGACAAGTGCCGCAGGATGCCACCCGCTACCTCGAACGCTTGGAGATCGCGCACAAGGTCAGCGTGCGCGACGGCGCGTTCAGCACCACCGATCTTTCCACCGGCCAGCGCAAACGCCTGGCGCTGGTCAATGCCTGGCTCGAAGAACGACCGGTGCTGGTGTTCGACGAATGGGCGGCTGATCAAGACCCGACCTTCCGCCGCATTTTCTACACCGAACTGCTGCCTGACCTGAAGCGCCTGGGCAAAACCATCATCGTCATCTCCCACGATGACCGCTACTTCGACGTGGCCGATCAACTGGTGCGCATGGAGGCCGGCAAGGTCAAAAGCGAACTGCAACTCGCGTAATCGACGAGGCCGTGGCCGACCGGGAAAATAATTTTCCGGTTTGCCGCGGCCTCCTCGTCTTAATGAGATGAATAAGAACCATTACCAACTATACCTGCCAAGGTCTTAACCTCATGTCCGCATCCCGTTTCATGCTTCGACCTCTGACCCGCGCCCTGTTAATGAGCAGCACGACTCGCTCGCGCATGACGTCCACCGGCCTCGGCCTGGCGATGACCCTGGCGGTGACGCCGTATGTCCAGGCCCAGGAATGGACCCTGAACATCCCGGCCCAGCCATTGGCTCAGGCGCTGCAGACGCTCGGTCAACAGACCAACCTGCAAATCATCTACAGCCCCGAGAGCATTCAGAACCTGCGTTCCAGTGCCCTCAACGGCCGCTATCAGGAAGACGATTCGCTCAGCGCGCTGCTCAAGGGCACCGGGTTGCGCCATCAGCGCGACGGCAACACGGTCACGCTGCTGGCGCCGGCCACGGGCAATGCGATGGAACTGGCACCGACCAGTATCAACGGGCAGCGATTGGGCGCGACCACCGAAGGCAGCAACTCTTACACCACCGGGGCGGTGACCATTGGCAAAGGCGAGCATTCGCTCAGGGAAACCCCGCAGTCGATCACCGTCATCACCCGCAAGATGCTCGATGACCAGAACCTGAACACCATCGAACAGGTCATGGAAAAGACCCCGGGCATCACCGTTTACGACTCGCCCATGGGCGGCAAGTATTTCTACTCCCGCGGTTTCCGCATGACCGGCCAGTACCAGTACGACGGCGTGCCGCTGGACATCGGCAGCAGCTACGTGCAGGCCGATGCCTTCAGCAGCGACATGGCGATCTATGATCGGGTCGAAGTGTTGCGCGGCGCGGCCGGGATGATGAAGGGCGCCGGCGGCACCGCAGGGGGTGTGAACTTCGTGCGCAAGCGCGGCCAGGACACCCCGCACACTCAACTGTCGTTATCCGCCGGGACCTGGGACAACTACCGTGGCCAGGTCGACACCGGCGGCCCGCTTAACGACGCCGGCACCATTCGTGGCCGGGCCGTGGTGACCCAGCAGACCCGTCAGTATTTCTATGACGTTGGCGAACGCAGGGACCAGATCTACTACGGCGCGCTGGACTTCGACCTGAGCGACTACACCACCCTGGGCCTGGGCATGGCCTATGAAGACGTCGATGCCACTCCGTGCTGGGGCGGCCTGCCGCGCTACGCCGATGGCAGCGACCTGAAGCTCTCTCGCTCCACGTGCCTGAACACCGCCTGGAACAACCAGCGCAGCAAGCGGGCCACCTACTTCGGCGACCTGAAACACGAGTTCAACGAAAACTGGGCGCTGAAGGTCGCGGGGGTTTACTCGAAAAACACCCAGGACATGGAATACGCCTTCCCGAGCGGTTCGGTACCGGTTGGCGCCACCAGCACCAATACCCCGATGATCGGCAGCATCTTTGACTACGATCAGGTCGACTACGGCCTCGACGCTTATGTGGACGGCAAGTTCGACGCATTCGGCCAAGAGCACGAGCTGATCGTCGGCGCCAACGCCAGCCGCTCCCACAAAGATGACTTCTACGCCGTGGCCCTCCTGCCTGATAGTCAGAATGTGCTGAACCCCAACCATCACCTGCCCCAGCCGGATGAAAGTTTCTACCTGGCCAACGCCACCCGGGGTGGTCCGGTAGACATGCGGATCAAGCAATATGGCGCCTATTCCACGGCACGCCTGAAACTGGCCGATCCGCTGACCTTCGTCTTGGGCAGCCGCGTCAGCTGGTACAAGTCCGAAACCGACTCCGTCTCGTTCTGGCGCGGCGAAGGCACACCGATCAGTTCCGAGGCCAAGGAAACCGGGCAAGTCACCCCGTTCGCCGCGCTGCTGTTCGATATCAACGATAACCTGACCGTCTACACCAGCTACGCGGATATCTTCACCCCGCAAGGCAACTACAAGACCATCACCGGTTCGACACTCAAGCCATTGATCGGTCAGAGCTATGAACTGGGGATCAAGGGTGAATGGTTCGACGGTCGCCTGAACAGCTCCTTCAACCTGTTCCGCACTGTCCAGAAAGACGCAGCCCAGGATGACCCGGCCTGCCCGGACAGCACCTGCTCGCAAAACTCCGGCAAAGTGCGCGCCCAAGGCTTCGAAGCGGAAGTCAGCGGTGAAGTCATTGACCGCCTGCAGTTGCTGGCCGGTTACACCTACACCCAGACCAAGGTGCTGGAAGACGCCGACGCCAGTCAGGACGGTGTGTCGTATAACTCGTATGTGCCGCGCCACCTGCTGCGCGTGTGGGGCGACTACGCCCTCAGCGGACCACTGGAACGCGTCACCGTCGGTGCCGGCGTCAATGCCCAAAGCAGCAACTACCGCGTCTCGCCGAGCAGCGGCAACAACATCACCCAGGCTGGCTATGCGGTCTGGAACGGTCGCATCGGCTACCGCATCGACGACACCTGGTCCGTGGCACTGAACGGCAACAACCTGTTCGACAAGCGCTACTACGCCACGGTCGGTTCCGAAGGTTGGGGTAACTTCTACGGTGAACCGCGCAACTTCGTGATGTCGGTCAAGGCTGACTTCTGATTGCAGCGCCAATGAAAACGCCCCGCAATTGCGGGGCGTTTTTTTGTGCGGAACAAGCTGACGTATTTGTTTATCGGGTGGTTTGACCGTGGGTTTGAGGAGTTCTTTCGGGCCTCATCGCGGGCAAGCCCGCTCCCACAGGTTTCTGCTTTGACCAAATGATTTGTGAACGACACCAATCACTGTGGGAGCGGGCTTGCCCGCGATGAGGCCGATACAGCCACCACAAGACTCAGTGTCAGACCGCTAAACAAGCACTGTTTAAACGACACTTCCAGATACTCACTCAGGCTACACATCCTTGCGCCGCTGCCTACGACTACGCCAGAATCCGCCGGCTTGTGCGCCTTGAGGCCGGGCTCTATCGTTTCCGGGTCGCTGACGAATCAGCGATCGGGTTTAGCAGCTCGGTAAATATCAAGGCACGCAGTGTCACCTCTCGATGGTGGCTGTGCGTGGGGCACTTCGGTGCGCCGGGTTCCTTGATCCCTGGTCTGCTAACCCGCGTACAGTCGCCACCCGATTTGATCGTTCCCACGCTCCGCGTGGGAATGCCTCAACGGACGCTCTGCGTTCGGCTCTGGAAGGGACGCGGAGCGTCCCGGGCTGCATTCCTTTGCTGCGCGTGGGAACGATCAAACGATCAACATTCCTTTGCTGTGCGTGGGAACGATCAATCGCACTATCCGCAGTTTCCAGGCTCAGCCCAAATGCCGACTCAGTGCCCGGCTCAAGCTTTCATGCACGCTCAGCACATCCGGCATCACCGAGGCCAATCTGAGCAGGTCATGGGTCAAACCCGGGCACTGTTCGAGTTCGACACTCACCCCCTGCGCGCGCAGTTTATCGACGTAGGCCTGGCCTTCATCGAGTAACGGATCGAACCCGGCCAGCAGCACAATCGCCGGCGCCACACCGCGCAGGTCTTCAGCCAGCAACGGCGAGAAGCGCCAGTCCAGCAGGTCTTCGGGGCTGCGAGCATAGTGCTGGTAGAACCAGGCCAGCGTGTCGTTTTCCAGCAAATACCCTTCACTGAACAACAGGCGCGAATCGTGGGTGCGCGAGGCGTCGGTGACCGGATAACACAGCAATTGCACCTTGGGGGCGATGGCCACGGTGTGTGGCTGAACCACCGCTTGCAAGGCCAGCACCGTCGCCAATGTGGCACCGGCACTGTCGCCACCGAACGCGACGCGACTGGCATCCAGCCCCAGGGCCAGCGCCTGTTCCGCCAGCCAGGACAAGGCGTCTTCACCGTCCTCCAGCGCTGTCGGAAAGCGATGCTCCGGCGCCAGCCGATAGCCAACCGACAACACCGCGCACGGCGTACGCCGGCAGAATTCGCGGCAGACACCGTCATGGGAATCCAGGCTGCCCACTACAAAACCACCACCATGGAAATACACCAGCACCGGCATCGGTGCCGTCGCCCCGGCCGGGCGATACAAACGCAATGCCAGCGGCGCACCGTCCCGGGCCGTGGTGTTGACCTCCAGCACATCAAGATCCTGAGGAGCATTCCAACGCAATTGCGCCGTGGTTTGTTCGAAGATCGCCCGGGCCTCGGCCGGGGTCAGTTGATGCAGCGCCGGCTGGCCTGCGTCCTGGCCGTCTTGCGCCAGGTCGAGGAAGGCTTCCAGATCAGGGTGTAACGACATCGAAAAAATCCTTATGTCCGTAAAAAAGGGGCGCGCCTCGGCAACGCCCCTCCAACAATGATTAAAACCCCGGCACTCAGCCCACCCGCGCCATGCAATGCTCGATCAACGCCTCAAGCTCGCGCTGATAATCCTGCATGAACCGCTCCATCGTGCTGGCCCGATAACGTTGGCTGCTGTAGATGCAACGCAGCGCCAACTGGCCGTCGTACACCTGGCCGACAATCTCCAGCCAGTTGCCCAGATTGGCCTGCAGGCTGTAGTTGTCGCCGGCCTCTTCCAGCGCCGGCACCAGCAAGGCCTGCTCGTCGAAGCTTTGGTCGAACTGCCCCAGGTAGTTGAACGTCACCCGCGCCTGCGGCAGGTCGGCCAATTGGCGGGCCAGTTGCGGGCCGGCCAGATGACGCAATACGCCGTAGCCGATGCCCTTCTGCGGGATGGCCGCCAACTGCGCCTGCACGTTGACGATCGACGCGCCGATGTCCGCGCTGTTGGGGGTGAGCCGGACCGGGAACATGCTGGTGAACCAGCCCAGACTGCGACTCAGGTCAATGTTCTCGAACAGGTCCTCGCGGCCGTGGCCTTCCAGCAAAATCAGCGCCGACGGCTGTTCGCTCCAGCGACACAACGCCCGGCTCAGGGCCGACAGCAGCAAATCGTTGATCTGCGTGCGATAGACCGCTGGCGCCTGCTTGAGCAACTGCTCGGTGTGCTCGCGAGACAACTTGAGCCGCGCCTGAGCCTGGTGACGCACCTGATTCTTGCCGCGACGGTTGTCGCACGGCAGGTCGACGCCCGGCTGATCCAGTTGCTCCAGCCAGTAGCCCAATTCCTGCTCGGCAATCACCGGCGCCTGCGCCTGCAACGCTTCGGCAAACGCGCGATAGCTGCTGGTGCGGATCGGCAGTTGCGGTTCGATGCCCATCACGCAAGCCTCGTAGGCCACCTTCAGGTCGTCGAGCAAAATCCGCCACGATACGGTGTCGACCACCAGATGGTGGATGACCATCAACAGTCGCGCCTGGCCGTCCGGCAAGGCGATGTGCACCACGCGCCAGGCCGGTCCATCGTCGAGTTTGAGGCTGCGCTGAGTCAGGTTGGCCAAAGCTTCGACCTGCTCGCTGTTCTCGACCTCGCGGCGCCACAGCACCGGCTCGCGGCGCTCGGTCGCTGCGGCATAGCGCTGCAACCAGCGCCCGCCTTCCTGACAAAAGCGCAGGCGCAAGGTGTCGTGGTGGTTTTCGATCCAGCCCAGCGCTTGTTCCAGGGCATCCAGATCCAGCGTCTGACGCGCACTCAGCAAAAACGACTGGTTGTAGTGATGAGACTCGGCCATGCCCTCGGCAAAGAACCACTCCTGAATCGGCAGCAGATTGAACAACCCTTCACGGGCCACATGGGTGAGGTCCACCGATTGCGCGGTGCCCGCTTTCACCACGTCCTGGTCGACGATGCCGGCGATGGTCTGGTAGCGCATCAGATCACGAAGTTTGAGTTCCATCTGCAGGGTCGGGTGGTTCCTGACCCGGGAAATCACTTGCAGGCTCAGGATCGAGTCGCCGCCCAGTTCGAAGAAGTTGTCGCTGATACCGACCTGCTCCACCTGCAACACCTGTGACCAGATGTCCGCCAGCAGTTGTTCCTGCTGATTACGCGGGGCGACGTATTCCTCGCTTTTGAATTCCGGCTCGGGCAGTGCCTTGCGGTCGAGCTTGCCGTTGGGGGTGATCGGGAAGGCACTGAGGCAAACGATCTGCGCCGGCACCATGTATTCCGGCAAGGTGGTGCGCAGACCGGCCTTGAGTTCATCACCCAATTCCTGGCCGGCGTTGGTGACGACGTAACCGATCAGTTGCTTGCCGGAGGCGTTGTCCCGGGCGATCACCAAGGCGTCGCTGACCTGCGCCAGTTGCCGCAGGCTGGCCTCGACTTCACCGAGCTCGATACGGAACCCGCGCACCTTGACCTGATGGTCGATGCGGCCGACGTAATCGACCACGCCGTCCTGGCGCAAGCGCACCAGGTCGCCGGTGCGGTACAGCCGCTCGCCGCTGGCAAACGGGTTGGGCACGAAGCGTTCGCAGGTCAGGTCTGGCCGACCGTGATAACCACGGGCAACCCCGTAGCCACCGATGTACAACTCGCCGGCAAAACCTGGCGGCAGTGGATTCAGTTCTTCATCCAGCACATACAGCGAACGCGCGCCCACCGCCCGGCCGATCGGCGCATAAGCCGCTTCACACTGCTGGCTCACCGGCACTTTCCACAGCATCGGGGTGACCACGGTTTCCGTCGGGCCGTAGCCGTTGGTGAAGTACTCGGGACGCAAGGCCGCCTTGACCTGTTCAAAGGTCTGGTCCGGCACCGCATCGCCGCCGAAGCAATAGATGCGCACCGGTGGCGGTGCAATTCCGCTGGCTGCGGCGTACTCGGCCAGTTGCTTGAGGTAAGCCGGCGGGAAGCAAGCGATGGTCACGCCGTACTCGTGCAGCGCCTGATAAGTCTGCTCCGGCGTCCACAGGCAACCGTCGCGTACCACCAGCCGGCCACCGCTGTACAGCGTACTCAACCAACGCTCATGGGCACCGTCGAAAGCGAACGACATGAAGTGCAGTTCGCAACTGCGGGTGTCCATTTCATACAGTTTGGCGATGGCCTGACAGTGCATGCTCAGGGGGCCCTGGGTAACCGCCACGCCTTTTGGCCGTCCGGTGGAACCCGAGGTGTAAACCAGATAGGCCAACCCTTGCTCCAGCACGCGGCACACCGGCGCCTCATCGCCATATCGGGACTCGTCGAGGTGATCCAGCTCAAGGCGCAACAGGCCCTCGGGCGCCGGTAACGTCGCCCGCAGGCTGCTCTGGGTCAGCAGCAACGCCATGCCCGAATCTTCGATCATGTACGCCAGACGCTCCGGCGGATAATCGATGTCCAGCGGCACATACGCCGCGCCGCTTTTGAGCACAGCGAGGAAGCTGACGACCATTTCCAGCGAACGCGGCAGAGCCACGCCGATCACCACTTCCGGCCCCGCGCCATGCTCAATCAGGCAATGGGCCAGACGATTGGCCCGTCGTTCCAGCTCGCCGTAGCTCAGGCTCAGCCCGGCGCATTGCACCGCAATGGCCTCAGGCTGACTCAGTGCGTGTCGGCTGATCAGCTCCGGCAACAGCTGTGGCTGATGATCCGCTGGCGGCTCGGCGCTCCAGGTTTGCATTGCCTGCCATTGCTCGAGCGACAGGCGCTGCAGGTTACCCAGGCGTTCGTAAGGCGCGCGCATCATCGCCTCAAGGGTGTTTTCCAGCGTCAGGCGAATCCCCTCCACCGCCTCGGCACTGAAGTGGCTACGCAGGTACAGGTATTCAATCGACAGTTCGTCGCCGAGCATCACCGCCAGGTCCATCGGCACGTTCGTCACGTCATGGCCGATGGATTTGCCGAAGCTCAGGCCGGTATCGTTGTCCTCTTGCAGGCGGTCGTCGATCGGGTAGTTCTCGAACACGATGATGCTGTCGAACAGCGCCTGCCCGCCCAGGCCGGACCAGCGTTGCACGTCCGCCAATGGCACCTGGGAATGATCGCGGATATCCAGGTTGTAGGCCTGGATCCGGTTCAGCCAGTCTGCCAGAGGCTGATCCGGTTCCAGCGTCTGAATGATCGGCAAGGTGTTGATGAACAGACCCAGCATGTTGCCGACATTGGGCAAACTCTCGGGACGCCCGGACACCGTGGCACCAAAGGTCACGGTGTTTTTCCCGGTGTAGCGCTGCAACAGCAGCAACCATGCGCCCTGGATCAACGTGTTCGGCGTAATCCGCAGATCGCGGCAGAACTGCAGCAGACGCCCGGTCTGTTGCGCGTCCCAACGGGAGTAAATGGCGTTGTGGCCGGGTTCATCGGACACATGCCGTGGATGGATGGCCTGGCTCAACGCCGTCGCCTCGTTGACCGGGGCCAACCGGGCTTTCCAGAACAGCTCCCGGGCGTCCTGGTCCTGGGTTTGCAACCAGGCGATGAAGTCGCGGTAGCGACCGTTTTCAGCGCTGATTTCACCCTTGGCGTAGTGCTGGATCACCTCACCAAACAGCCGCGAGCTGCTCCAGCCATCCATCAGGATATGGTGACTGGTCCAGACCATTTGATACTGATCTTCAGTGCTGCGAATCAACAACACTCGCTGCAGTGGCGCATGGGTCAGCTCGAAGCCTCGCGCGCGGTCCTCGGCGGCCCGCGCGGCGATGTCCGCCTCGCTGGCGTCGCGATAGCGCCAGTCGAGCACCTGCAAATCGAGCGTCGCCTGACGCTGGACAATTTGCAGCGGTTTGGCCAAGCCATCGTGCCAATGGAAGCTGGTGCGCAGGATGGCCTGACGCTCGATGACCGCCTCCCAGGCCTTGCGGAAACGCTCAACATCCAGACCGCCCACCGGCAAACTGATCTGATTGACGTACAGGCTCGAACCATTGTCCGACAAGGTGTGGAACAGCATGCCCTCTTGCATCGGCGACAGCGGATACATGTCTTCGATCCGCGACGGGGCTACCGGCAAGGCGTCCAGTCGGGCCTGATCCAGATGCGCCAACGGGAAGTCCGACGGCGTGACGCCGTGGCTGTCCGGCTGGCAGCAATGCTCGATCAGCAGTTCCAGTTCCCGGGCGTACTCCTCGGCCAGGCGTTCGATGGTCGAGGCGTTGAACATGTGCGTGCTGAACGACCAGCCGACACTCAACTCGCCGCCGTACACCTGGCCATTGAGCGTCAGCCAGTTACCCAGCAGCGCATCGTTACTGTGCTCTGCGCCCTTGACCTCATCGGCCGGCACAAACAAGGCACCGCTCTGGCTATCGAAGCTGCCATCGAACTGGCCCAGGTAGTTGAAGGTGATACGCGGTGTCGGCAGGTCCCGCAGCGACGCCTGACAAGCCTCGTCCCCCAGATAACGCAGCACGCCGTAACCAAGGCCACGATCCGGAATCGCGCGCAGCTGCTCCTTGATTTGCTTGATCGAGCCGGCCAGTTCCTGGGTCGGGGTCAATTTGACCGGGAACAGGCTGGTGAACCAGCCTACGGTGCGGGTCAGATCGAGGCCGTCGAACACATCTTCACGACCATGGCCTTCGAGCTGAATCAGCACCGACGACTGTTCGCTCCAACGGGTGATCACCCGTGCCAGCGCCGTCAGCAACAGGTCGTTGACCTGTGTGCGGTAAGCCGCCGGGGTCTGTTGCAGCAGTCGTCGGGTCAAGGTTGGGTTCAGGCGACTGTAAAGCGTCAAGGCATGTCGGCTCTGCAGGCTGCCCTGGGGGTTATCTTGCGGCAGCGGTGCGCCGTCCGAGCGCTGCGCCTGCCAGTACGGCAGTTGTCCAAGCAGCGATTCACTGTGGGCGTGACATTGCAATTGCTCCGCCCAATGCTTGAAGGACGTGGTCTTGGCCGGCAATGCCAACGGTTCGCCGGCCAGTAACTGGCGGTAGCTGCCCTGCAAATCCTCCAGCAGGATCCGCCACGACACACCATCGACCACCAGGTGATGAACGATCAACAACAAGCGCTGTTCGCCCTCAGGCAAATCGAACAGCACCGCGCGCAACAACGGGCCTTGTTGCAGATCCAGGCTGCGCTGGGCTTGTTCGGCGACACGTTCCAGGTGAGCGGCATCACTGACCGATTCCAGCCACAACGGCGACAGGCGCTGTTGTTCCACGGTCCGATAGCTCGCCGACCAGTTGCCTGGGGTTTGTGTAAAGCCCAGGCGCAGGCTGTCGTGATGATCGATCAGCGCGTGCAAGGCCTGCTCAAGCGTCGCGGCCACCAGCGGGTTCAACGGTTTGAGCAGCACCGACTGATTCCAGTGATGACGCTGCGGCAAGGGTTGTTCGAAGAACCATTGCTGAATCGGCAGCAACGGTGTCTCACCTGTCACCGGGCCTTGATCGGTTGGCGCCAGGGCTTTGCCGAGCTGCGCGACAGTGGCCAGCCCCTGGACGGTCTGCTGCTGGAACAGATCCTTGGGGGTGAAGCTGATTCCCTGCTGGCGCGCTCGGCTCACCACCTGAATGGAGATGATCGAGTCGCCGCCCAGGGTGAAGAAATTGTCGGTCAGGCCGACCCGTTCGAGTTTCAGAATGTCCTGCCAGATCCCGGCAATCTGGCGCTCCAGCGCGGTGCGCGGCGCCACGTAATCGCGTTGCAGCTGATTGGCGTCCGGGGTCGGCAAGGCTTTGCGGTCGAGTTTGCCGTTGGGGGTCAGCGGCAACTGTTCGATGAACAACCATTGCGCCGGCACCATGTAATCCGGCAGCTGCGCCTTGAGCCCGGCTTTGAGTGCTTCGCTCAGATCGTCCTGCTGTTGCAGGCTCAGATCAGCCTGGGTCGGCACCACATAAGCCACCAGTTGCTGGCCGCTATGGCCTTCCACCGCCAGCACCACGCCTTCGCGCACGCTGTCGTGGGCCAGCAGGCGCGCTTCGATTTCACCCAGTTCGATACGGAACCCGCGCACCTTGACCTGATGGTCGATACGGCCGATGTATTCGATCACACCGTCGTCACGCAAACGAGTCAGGTCACCGGTGCGGTACATCCGCTCGCCATTGCTGGCCAGCGGGTTGGGCACAAAGCGTTCGGCGGTCAGGCCCGGGCGGAACAGATAGCCACGGGTAATGCCATCGCCGGCCAGGTACAACTCGGCGGCAACCCCAATCGGCGCGGCCTGCAACTGGGCATCGAGCAAGTACGCGGTGGTGTTTACCAGCGGTCGGCCGATGTTCGCCTGGCCGCCGGCTTCGCGGCGGGTGCAGGTCGAATAAGTGGTGTCTTCCGATGGCCCGTACAAATCGTAAACGTGCTCGACCGAGGTCTCGCGGTACAGCGTGTCCACCAGGCTTTGCTTGAGCGGTTCACCCGCGAGGTTGATGATGCGCACACCTGAAGGGATCTGCCCGGCACGCTGCAAGGCCGCGATGGCCGACGGCACGGTGTTGATCAAGCGCACCTGATCGCGCTCCGGCAGGTCCGGCAATTCCAGGGCGTTGCGCGCCATGATGATCGAGCCGCCGCGGGCCAGGGTGACAAAAATCTCCCACACCGACAGGTCGAAACACACCGAAGTCGAGGCCAGCACGCCTTGCAGGTCTTGTTCGCTGTACACCTCGTGGGACCAGTGGATCAGCGCCTGCACGTTGCGATGAGCAATCGCCACGCCTTTGGGTTTACCGGTGGAACCGGAGGTATAAATCACATACGCCAGGTTGGCGGAATCGATCCGGTCCTCAAGGTTGTGCGGCGCCAGGTCAGCGAAGGCCTGACCGCCCGCCTCGACCCACACCACTTGGGCTTGGGTCTCGGGCAACTGCGACAGCAAGTGCGGCTGGGTCAGCAACACCCGCGCCTGACTGTCGTCGAGCATGTAGGCCACGCGATCCGCCGGGTAGTCCGGGTCCAGCGGCACGTAGGTGCCACCGGCCTTGAGCACTGCCATCAAGGCAATCACCAGCTCGGCGGAACGGGGCATCGCCACGCCCACGCGGATTTCCGCACCGACACCCAGTGTTTGCAGATGACGGGCCAGTTGATTGGCGCGGCGATTGAGTTCGGCATAGGTCAGCTCGGCGCCGGCATGGTGCAAGGCAATCGCCTGTGGCCGCGCTTCGACCTGGGCTTCAAAGCCCTGATGGATCAAGGCCTGGGCTGGATACGCCGCATGATGGTCATTCCATTCGGCCAGCGTGCGCAGCTCGGTCGCCGACAACAGACCGATCTCGCCCAGCGAGCGTTGCGGTGCGTCGAGGAATTGGCGCAGCACTTCTTCCAGATGAGCGGCCAGGCCGATAATGCTGCGCTCGGCGAAGTGTTCGGTGAGGTAGTTGAAGTCCAGGCTCAACACCTCGCCGGCACCGGCGATCAGCGTCAGGCCGTAGTTGGTTTGCTCACGGTGTTCGAGACCGCTGAAACGCAAGCCGCCCGGATTGGCCTCCAGGGTGTCGGACACCGGGTAGTTTTCGAACACCAGCAAGGTGTCGAACAGCGCTTCGCCGTTGAGCGCGGCCAGGCGTTGAATGTCCTGCAACGGCGTCTGCTCGTAATCGCGCAGCAGCAGGTTCTTGTCCTGCACGCTGCGCACCCAGTCGCTGACACTGCAGGTCGCTTGCGGGCTGGCAATCACCGGCAGGGTATTGATGAACAGGCCCAACTGTTGCTCGATACTCGGCAGGTCCACCGGGCGACCGGACACCGTCGCGCCGAACGCAACACTGCTTTGCCCGGTATAGCGCTGCAACACCAACAGCCACGCGGCTTGCACCAGGCTGTTGAGCGTCACTTGCTGCTGGCGCGAGAAACCGTTGAGGCGCTGGGTGAAGGCTGCGTCAAAGGTCAGCTTATGCACGCCTTTGCCGGGGCCGGGCACAGTCTGCCCGTGGCAGGCCGAGGCCAACCGCGTGGGTTCGTCCAGTTCGGCCAACTGCCCGTGCCAGAAGGCTTGCGCCGCGTCCTTGTCCTGGCGTTGCAGCCAGGCGAGGAAGTCGCGATAACGGCCCTGGGCACTCGGCACCGGATGCCCGGCGTAATCCTGCAGCACTTCGCCAAACATCCGCGAGTTGCTCCAGCCGTCCATGAGAATGTGGTGGCAGGTGAAGATCAGGCGATGACGGTCATCGGCGGTGCGCAGCAGGCACAGGCGCAGCAGCGGCGGATTCTGCAAGTCGAAACCGCGTTCGCGATCGGCCAAGGCACGGGCCTCAAGCACGGCTTGCAGATCCGGCTCTGCACGCACATCCACTTCCGGCATTTCCAGGGTCAACTGGCGATAGATCACTTGCAGCGGTGTATCGAGGCCGTCACGGCCCCAGATGAAACCGGCGCGCAGCACTTCATGACGATCCACCACCCGCTGCCAGGCTTGCTGGAAGCGCGGTACATCCAGACCGTCGATATCCAGCAGCATCTGATAGACGTAAGCGCTGGCGTCGGCGTCGTACAGGCTGTGGAACAGAATGCCCTGCTGCATCGGCGCCAACGGGTAAATGTCCTCGATCCGCTGCGCGGCGATTGGCAAGTTGTCCAGATGCGTTTGGGACAACCCGGCCAATGGCACATCGGAAGGGGTCAGGCCGCCGCTCGGATGGCTCAGGCAATGGTCGATCAACTCGCCCAACGCGACTTCATAAGCGCGGGCCAGTTTGTTGATGGTTGCCTCTTCGAACACATCACTGCTGTAGGTCCAGGTCAGGCTCAATTGCCCCTGGTAGACGCGGCCGTCGATGGTCAGCCAGTTGCTCATCGGCGCCTGTTCATCCTGTCCGGCGCCCTTGTCTTCGGTGGCCGGCACCCACAGGGCGCCCTCATCGAAGTTGTTATCAAACTGCCCCAGATAGTTGAAGGTCACTTTGGGTTGGGACAAGCCGCTCAGGGCTGCTTGCGCAGCGTCGCTGCCCAGATACCGCAGCAAGCCAAAGCCGATGCCTTTGTTCGGAATCGAGCGCAGTTGTTCCTTGATGCCCTTGATCGACGCTTCGAGGCTGGCCTGCGGAGTCAGGCGCACCGGGAACATGCTGGTGAACCAGCCCACGGTACGGCTCAGGTCGAGGTCGTCGAACAGGTCTTCGCGGCCATGCCCTTCGAGTTGCACCAGGGCGCTGTCGGATGCGGTCCACTCACACAAAACCCGGGCCAGTGCGGTCAACAGCAAATCGTTGACCTGAGTGCGATACACCGCCGGTGCCTGCTGCAACAATTGCCGGGTGCGCTCGGCATCCAGACGGGTATCAACGCTGCGCTCGAAACGGTTCTGCAGTTGTCCATCAGGGTTGTCCAGCGGCAAGTCCGCCGGCGCTTCGGCCAGTTGCCCGCGCCAGTAATCCAGCTCGGTTTCCAGCCCGGCGCTGCGCGCATAACCTTGCAGGCGTTCGCCCCAATCCTTGAACGCGGTGGTCTTGGCCGGCAGGCGCAACGGCGTGCCGGCGCTCAGTTGCTGATAGGCGGTTTGCAGGTCTTCCAGCAGAATCCGCCACGACACCCCATCGACCACCAAATGGTGGATCACCAACAGCAGGCGCTGGCTGGCATCGGGCAGGTCCACCAGTGCAGCACGGAGCAACGGGCCGTCACTCAGGTTCAGGCTCCGTTGCAACTCCAGGCACAGCGCCGGCAAGGCCTCGCTGCTTTGCAAAGAAACCGTGCGCAGCAGTGCGTTCGGCTGATCGATGGCGGCATGTTCCTGCGCCCACTCACCTGAGGTCTGGCGATAGCGCAGGCGCAAGGCATCGTGATGCCGTTGCAGATGTTCCAGAGCCTGCTCCAGTGCAGGCGCTTGCAGAGGCTCGGCCGGGGTCAGCAGGATCGACTGGTTCCAGTGCTGACGCTCGGGAATCTCGGTGGCGAAAAAGTACTGTTGAATCGGCGTCAGCACGGCCGTGCCGAGCACCTCACCTTGCATCGCCTGCACCGCATCGCTCTGCTGGGCGACGGTGGCCAAGCGTTGCACGGTCTGGTGCTGGAACATGTCCTTGGGCGAGAAGCGGATGCCCGCCTGACGCGCCCGGCTGACCACCTGAATCGAGATGATCGAATCGCCGCCCAGCTCAAAGAAGTTGTCGTTGAGCCCGACCCGTTCGACTTTCAGCACGTCCTGCCAGATCTCGGCCAGGCGCTGTTCGAGTTCGCTGCGCGGTGCCGCGTAAGCCTCTTGCACCAGGCTCACATCAGGGTTGGGCAATTGCTTGCGATCGAGCTTGCCGTTGGCCGTCAGCGGCAGGCGGTCAAGGAACACCCAACTGACCGGCACCATGTAGTCCGGCAGGGTTTCACGCAATTGCGCCTTGATCGAATCGCGCAAGCCGGCATGGGCGTCCGCGTCCAGTGGCTCGCTCGGCACGATCCACGCGGCCAGTTGCTGCCCACTGAGCCCTTCGACCGCCAGCACCACGGCTTCACGCACCGCGTCATGGTTGAGCAATTGGGTTTCGATTTCCCCCAGCTCGATACGGAAACCGCGAACTTTCACCTGATGGTCGATACGACCGATGTACTCGATCACCCCGTCGCCGCGCAGCCGCGCCAGGTCGCCAGTGCGGTACAGGCGTTCGCCGGCCAGAGGGTTGAACGGATCCGGGACGAACCGGGTGGCGCTCATGCCCGGCTGGTTCAAATACCCCCGCGCAAGCCCGGCCCCGGCGATGTACAACTCGCCGATGCACCCTTGGGGCACCAGATTCAGCGCGTCATCGAGCAAGTACCACGACAGGTCGACAATCGGCTCGCCGATCGGGCTGCTGTGGGTCTGTTGCAAGTCCGCCATGGACAGCGGGCGGTAGGTCACATGCACGGTGGTTTCGGTGATGCCGTACATGTTGATCAGGGTCGGCGCGCGGTCGCCGAAACGTTCGAACCAGGGGCGCAGGCTCTGCACTTCCAGCGCTTCGCCGCCAAACACCACGTAACGCAGCGCAGAGTTGCGCGACGACGCACTGGCCACTTGCATCAGCGGTTTGAACGCCGATGGCGTCTGGTTCAGAACGGTGACTTGTTCATCGCAGAGCAAGGTGTAGAACTCTTCCGGCGAACGGGTGACGTCGTGGGGCACCACCACCAGTTTGCCGCCGTGGAGCAGTGCGCCAAAAATTTCCCAGACCGAGAAATCGAACGCGTAGGAATGGAACAGCGTCCAGCTGTCTTCGGGGCCGAAACCGAACCAGTGATCGGTGGCGCTGAACAGGCGAATGACATTGCCATGGGGCAGCAACGCGCCTTTGGGCTTGCCGGTGGACCCGGAGGTGTAAATCACATACGCGAGATTGTCCGCGGTAGTCAGGCAAGGCGGGTTGGTCGTGCTGCTTTCCTGTAGCGGTTGATTCAGGTCCAGACAGGCCAATCCCGGTGGAATCGGCAGCTGCGCCAACAGGTGGCCCTGGGTCAGCAACAGCTCGATCCCGCTGTCTTCGATCATGTAGCGCAAACGGTCGTCGGGATAGCTCGGGTCCAGCGGTACATAAGCGCCACCGGCCTTCAACACAGCAAGAATGGCAACGATCATGTCCAGCGAACGCTCAACCGCCACGCCCACCCGAACATCCGGGCCAACGCCACTGGCGATCAGCTGATGCGCCCATTGGTTGGCCCGGCGATTGAGTTCGGCGTAGGTCAGCCGTTGCCCGGCGAACACCACCGCTGGCGCATCCGGACGACGCTCGGCCTGAGCCTCGATCAACTGATGAATGCACTGGCTGACCGGGTGCACCACCGGGCTCGGGTTCCAGTGCGCGAGGAGTTGCTGTTGCTGCGCGTCATCGAGCACCGGCAGTTGGGCAATGCGCTGGCTCGGGTCTTGAACGATCGCCCGCAGCAGGTTGCGCCAATGCTGCGCCAGGCGCTCGATGGTCGCAGGCTCGAACAAATCGGTGGCGTATTTGAGCACCGCTTCAATGCCATGGGCCTGCTCGGTGGTGTTCAGCACCAGGTCGAACTGCGCGGTTGCGCTTTGCCATTCCAGCGGCTCGATACTCAAGCCGTTCAAGCGGGTCTCGACACTGATCCGGCTTTCGGCCTGGTGATTGAACATCACCTGGAACAACGGGCTGTGGCTCAGGCTGCGTCCCGGCTCCAGGGCTTCCACCAGTTGCTCGAACGGCAGGTCCTGGTGCGCCTGGGCTTCCTGGGCGGTTTGCCGAACCTGACGCAGCAGATCGACGAAGCTGGCTTGCCCGTCGACGTCCGCCTTGAGCACCTGAGTGTTGACGAAGAAACCGATCAGACGCTCGATCTCCACGCGCCCGCGGTTGGCCACCGGCACACCGACGCGGATGTCGGCCTGGCCGCTGTAACGGTGCAGCAAAGCCTGGAACGAGGCCAGCAACAGCACAAACAGCGTGACGTTTTCCCGTCGGGCGAAGGCCTTGAGGCTGTCGCTCAGGGCCGGGTCCAGAATCAGGTTATGGCTGGCCCCGGCAAAGCTCTGCTCCACCGGACGCGCACGGTCGGTGGGCAGCTCCAGCACCGGTTGCTCGCCGCCGAGCTTGTGTTGCCAGTAGGCCAGTTGACGCTCCTGTTCGCCGGCCTCCATCCATTGCCGCTGCCACAGGGCGTAGTCGGCGTATTGAATCGGCAGGGCCGGCAGCCCGGCGTCATGCCCGAGGTTGAAGCCGGCATACAACTGCACCAACTCCTCGATCATCACCTGCAACGACCAACCGTCCGACACGATGTGGTGCAGGGTCAGCACCAGCACGTGATCCTGCGGGGTGACTTGCAGCAGGGCCGCGCGCAACAACGGGCCGGTCTGCAAATCGAAAGCTTGCTGGCTCTGGGTCTGGACGAAGGCCTGGATCGACGCCTGCGGATTTGCCGCCAGCTCAGGGCTCAGCTCGTGAATATCCAGGGCAAACGATCCTGCGGGCAGGATCGTTTGCAAGGGTTGCCCGGCGTCTTGAGTGAACACCGTGCGCAAGGTTTCGTGACGTTCGATCAGCGCCTGGACGCTGCGCTGCAACGCGGCCACATCCAGCGGGCCCTGCAAGCGCAGGGCCGTGGGAATGTTGTAGGCCGCGCTGTGCGGCGCCCATTGCCAGAGAAACCACTGGCGCTGTTGAGCGTAGGACAGCAACAACGGTTCTTCAGCCGTGCGCTTGAAAACCGGGGCAATGTCAAAAAGGTTGACGCCTTTCTGCTTGAGCAGAACCGCCAGAGCCTTTCTTTGCTTAGCCGAAAGTTGTCCTACCGACTCGATTAACTCTTGCACGCGTTGTTCCCCTCAAGAAATCAGTTTTTCCAGATCATCGAGGGATAGACGTTTGAGGGCCTCCAGGGATTTAGCCAATTCGTCCTGAACCGGCGATAAATCGACGCGCAACGCTTCGATGCGGGTGCAGAACGCTTGCAGGGTGTCGGCTTCGAACAGCGCCTTGAGCGGCACCTTGTCACCCAGGCGTTCCTTGATCCGGGTCACCACCAGCGTCGCCAGCAGCGAATGCCCGCCCAACTGGAAGAAGTTGTCCGTCAGGCCGACGCGCTCGACTTCCAACACCTCTTGCCAGACGGTTGCCACTTCCCATTGCAGCTCGGTGCTTGGCGCTTCGTAACGCTGTTGCAGCGGATTGCCGCCCAGCGCCATCAGGGCCTTGCGGTCGAGCTTGCCGTTGGGGGTCAGCGGCAACGCGTCGATCAGGTGCAGATGGCCCGGCACCATGTGTGCCGGCAAACGACTGGCCAGGGCCGCGCGCAGGGTTTCCACCAACGATAAATTGCCCGGTTGGCTCGCAACGACGTAGGCGTGCAGATGCTTGCCCGCCGCGCCCTCCTGCGCGAGCACCACGGCTTCACACACCTCGGGCTGCTCCAGCAATCGGGCTTCGATCTCGCTCAGTTCGATGCGGAAGCCGCGAATCTTCACCTGATGGTCGGCACGACCGATGTACTCGATCGTGTCGTCCGGCCCCTGGCGCACCAGATCGCCGGTGCGATACAGGCGCTCACCGTTGGTGGCGAACGGGTCCGGCACGAAGCGTTCGGCGGTCAGGCCCGGACGCAGCAGATAGCCTCGGGTCACGCCGGCACCGGCCAGGTACAACTCGGCCGCCAGCCCTGCCGGCAGCACCTGCAACTGGCTGTCGAGCAGGTAAGCCACGGTGTTGTCCAGCGGCCGCCCGATGTTCGCCCGGCCGTTGGCAACGCGCAGGGTGAAGGTCGAATAGGTGGTGTCTTCCGACGGCCCGTACAGGTCATAAACCTGCTTGACCGATGTGCTGGCATACAGCGTATCGACCAGCGTCTGCTTGAGCGGCTCGCCGGCCAGATTGATGGTGGTGACCGACGCCGGAATCTGCCCGGCCCGTTGCAGCGCGGCAATCGCCGACGGCACCGTGTTGATCAGCGTCACTTGCTCACGGGCCGGCAACTCGGACAGCGCCAAAGCGTTGTCCGCCAGCACCATGCAACCACCGCTGGCCAGGGTGACGAAAATTTCCCAGACCGACAGATCGAAGCAGATCGAGGTCGAGGCCAGCACCCCACGCAGCTGCTCATCGCGGTAAACACCTTGCGACCACTGGATCAGCGCCGCGAGGTTAGCGTGGGTGATCGCCACGCCTTTGGGCTTGCCGGTGGAGCCGGAGGTGTAAATGACGTAGGCCAGGTTCTGCGCAACGATGCCGCTGACGGGCGCCGTGGACGGATACCCGGCGAGCCACTCGGCTCCCTCTTCGACCAACAGCACTTGAGACGGCAACGCCTCGGGCAACATCGCCTGCAACGCGGCTTCGGTCAGCAGCACCGCTGCGCAACTGTCCTCGAGCATGTGCAGCAAGCGCTCTTGCGGATACTCCGGGTCCAGCGGCACGTAGGCACCGCCGGCCTTGAGGATCGCCAGCAGCCCGACCAGCATGTCTGGCGTTCGGCGCATGCACACGCCGACCCGCACTTCCGGCCCGACACCCAGCGCTTGCAGCTTATGCGCCAGTCGATTAGCCCGGGCGTCGAGGGTGCGGTAATCGAGGGTCTGCTCGGCGAACAACACCGCCGCAGCCTGCGGTTGGCGTTGTACCTGCGCGTCAATCCGTTCGACCACACTGCGCGAATCAAGCGCCGTGACCGCGGTCTTGCCCCAGTCGACAGCCGCTTGACGCGGTGCGCCGTCCAGCAGTTGCAACGCACCCAGAGGCCGCGAAGCATCCGTCATGAATTGCATCATCAGGCTTTCGAGCTGGGTGCTCAGGTCGGCGATGATGGCGTGATCGAAACAGGCCTGATCGAAGCTCAAGCCCAGGGTCAACTCACGACCGGTGACCGCCACCAGCGTTAGTGGATAGTGGGTCTGCTCCTGACGCGAGAGGGTGGAAAACTCGAGACCGGTGGCAGAGCCTTGGGCCAGCGCTTCGGCCATCGGGTAGTTTTCGAACACCAGAATACTGTCGAACAGCGCGCCCGCGCCCTGCCCCGCCCAACGCTGGATGTCGTAGAGCGGCGTGTGTTCATGTTCGCGCAGGGCCAGGTTGAGGCTCTGCACCTGCTGAATCCACTGGCCGACCGGGATCTCGGCAGACGGCGAAGCCACCACCGGTAAAGTATTGATGAACAGGCCGATCTGCTGCTCGACGCCGGGCAAGTCCGTCGGGCGACCGGCCACCGTGGCGCCGAAGGCCACGGTGTCCTGGCCGGTATAGCGCTGCAACAGCACCAGCCACGCGGCTTGCATCAAGGTATTGAGGGTGACTTTCTGCTCGCGGGCGAAGCGGTTCAGGTCACCGGTCTGCTGTTCGCTGAACACATGTTGGTAATCGGCATAACCGCTGGCCGGCGTCTGACTGACCGGCATGGCGCTGGCCAGGCGGGTCGGCTCCTGAAGGTCAGCCAATGCCGACGTCCAGAACTCGCGACTGGCCTGAACATCGCGCTGGCCCAGCCACTCAATGTAATCGCGATAGCGTCCCGGGGTCGCCGACGGCGTCATGCCGGCATAGCGTTGCAACACCTCGCCGAACAACTGTGAGGTGCTCCAGCCGTCCATCAAAATGTGATGACTGGTGTAGATCAAGTGATGCTGCGCCTCACCGGTTTGCACCAGCAGCACGCGCAACAGCGGGGCCTGGTCCAGTTCGAAACCGGCGGCCAGATCCTCCCGGGCCAACTGATCGAGCGCCGCTTGAAGGTCATCACGACCACGCCAGTCCTGCACAGTCATGGGCATCTGCACCGTCTGCCTTACAATCTGCACCGCCGCATCGGCGTCTTCGGGCCAGACGAATACTGTGCGCAGAATCTCATGGGCCTCCAGCGTCTGCTGCCAGGCCTGACGGAAACGCTCGGCGTCCAAGTGCCGCACATCGACCCGCAACTGATTGGTGTAGGCCGGACCGTCCGGCTCGTTGAGGCTGTGGAACAGAATGCCCTGCTGCATCGGCGACAACGGATAGAGATCGCTGATCTCCCGCGCCGGTACCGGCAGCGCCGACAGTTGCGCTTGCGACAGACGCAGCAGATTGAAGTCCGACGGCGTGACCCCGGCATGCTCACCGGCAGTGCAATGTTCGATCAGTCGTTCCAGTTCATGGCAATAGGCATCGGCCAGCGCCTGAATGGTTTGCGGGCGGTACATGCCCTGGCCGAACGTCCAGCTCAATTCCAGCTCGCCGCCGTAGACCTGGCCGTCGATACTCAGCCAGTTGCCCAAGGGCGCATCATCGTCCTGATGCTCACCGGTGCTTTCGGCGGCCGGCACGAACAGTGCGCCGTCAGCGGCACTGAACGCACCGTCGAACTGCCCGAGGTAGTTGAACGTGATGCGCGGCGGCGGCAGTTCACGCAGCGGTTCGAAGCCTGCGAGGTAGCGCAGCACGCCGTAGCCGATGCCTTTGCCCGGCACGGCTCGCAGTTGTTCCTTGATCGCGCACAGCGACGTGCCCGGCTCTGCCTGTGGGGTCAGGCGCACCGGGAACAGGCTGCTGAACCAGCCGACGGTGCGACTCAAATCCAGGTCGTCGAACAAGTCTTCGCGACCGTGACCTTCGAGCTGGATCAGCACCGAAGCCTGTTCGCTCCAGTCACACAGCACCCGCGCCAGGGCCGTCAGCAGCAAGTCATTAATCTGGGTGCGATAGGCGGCCGGTGCCACTTTGAGCAGTGCGTGGGTCAGTGTCTTGTTCAGGCGCGAAGTGGCCTTAGCGTCTTGACGGCGAGTCTGGACCGTCTCGGGGAAGTCCCTCGGCAAATCGCTGTTACCGCCCTCCAGCGTGCGCTGCCAGTAGTCGCGTTCGGCCTTCAACATATCGCTCTGCCCATAGCGGTGCAGGTGTTGCGCCCAGGCCTGGAGCGAACTGCTTTTACCCGGCAGGACGATCGCCTTGCCTGCCGCCGACGCGGTATAGGCTTGCTGTAAATCCTCCAGCAGCACCCGCCAGGACACGCCATCCACTACCAAGTGATGGATCACCAACAGCAAACGTTGTGTAGCGTCAGGCAGGTTCACCAGCACCGCGCGCACCAGCCGACCCTGTTGCAGGTCGAGACTGCGCTGGGCCTCGGTGGCCAGCGCTGACAAATCGGCAAGGTCGTCCAGTGCCCGCACCCACAACAGGTCTGTGTGGCGCTGCGCCTGGAATGTCGCCTGCCAGCACTCGCCCGACGCCTGGAAACTCAGGTTCAGCGCATCGTGCTGCTCGATCAGGGCGGCCAATGCGTTGCTTAGATGGGCTGCGTCGAGGGGGGATTGCGGCTGCAACATCACCGACTGGTTCCAGTGGTGACGCTGGGGAATGTCGGTCTGGAAGAAGCGGGCCTGGATCGGCAACAACGGTAGCTCGCCGCTGATTTTTTGCGCGACGCTGGCCGCCGGTTTGCTCTCGATCAGCTTGGCCACTGCCGCCAACTGGCCGATGGTCTGCTTCTCGAACAGTTGCTTGGGGCTCAGCTTGATGCCCTGGCGTTTGGCCCGGGCGATGATTTGCAGGCTGAGAATCGAATCGCCGCCCAGCTCGAAGAAGTTGTCGGTACTGCCCACCTGTTCAAGTTTCAGGACATCGGCCCAGATGGCGGCGAGCTTCTGTTCGATCTCGCCCACCGGAGCAACAAATTGCTGCGTCACCAGCCCCGGCGCTGGCAAGGCACGCTTGTCCAGTTTGCCGTTGGCGGTCAGCGGCAGACGCTCCAGCACAACGATCTGCGCCGGCACCATATACTCCGGCAGACAGGTCTGTAATTGCTGCCGCAAGGCGTCGACATTCAATGGCAATTCTGGCGCGGCCACGCAGTAAGCCACCAGTTGCAGGCGCGTTTCATCACCGTCCAGCGGCAAGGCCAGCACCGCGGCTTCGCTCACGCCGCTCAGGCCCAGCAATACACGGGCGACTTCCGCCGGCTCCACCCGATAGCCGCGCACCTTGACCTGATCGTCGGCACGACCGATGAACTCCAGCGCGCCCTGACGATTGCGCCGCACCCGGTCACCGCTGCGGTACACCCGAGCCCCGACGGCGCCAAACGGATCCGGCAGGAAGCGTTCGGCGGTCAGCCCCGGCTGCCCCAGATAACCCAGCGCCACACTGTCGCCGCCGATGTACAGTTCGCCCGCCACCTGATCGGCGACCGCGTTGAGTACATCGTCCAGCACGTAGACATGCGCACCCGACAACGGACGGCCGACCGGCACGCTGCGGACTCCCGAGTCGAGACCCTTGAGCTCATGGGTCAGCACGCCGACCGTGGTTTCACTCGGGCCATAGTGGTTGATGAACCGGCAGCCCGGCTTGAGTCGCTGCACCTGTTCGAGTAATGCCGGAGAGCAGGCCTCGCCGCCCACGATCAGTGCGTGCTGCGGCAACACATCGGCGGCCCGAGATGCTTGCATCAGCGCCAACAAATGCCCCGGCACGATCTTCAATACGCCCACTTGGTGCTCAGCCATGTAATCGGCAAACCGGTCCGGGTCGAAGCCCAGCTCTTCGGGCAATACATGCAACAAGCGACCGGAGCACAAGGCGCCGAACAGCACGGTAAACCCCAAGTCCGCGGCAATGGTTGAAACCAGCGCCATGCTCGCCGCCGGCTCCAGCGCCAGACGTTCCAGCGCACCGTGCACATAACTGGCCAGGGCGCCGTGGCTCACCAGCACGCCTTTGGGTTGACCGGTGGAGCCGGAGGTGTGAATCACATAGGCCGCTGCATCCGCCGACACGGTCAGCGAAGGCTTCGTCGTCGGCCGGTCCTGCCAGCGTTCGGGGGCGAAGACCAGCCCTTGGCAACCGGCGACCGCCAGTGTGTTTTCCCGCGAGTCGCCTGCGGCACACAGCAGGACTTTCGCCTGCGCGCCTGCGAGCATCTGCTGCAAACGCGCGGCGGGCGCCTTGACGTCCAGCGGCATGTACACCGCCCCGGCCTTGATCACCCCTAACACACAGGTCAGCCATTCCAGTGAGCGCTCCATCAGCACCGCCACTGGCTGCCCGCTCTGCACGCCCTGCGCACGCAGGTAGTGGGCCAGGCGATTGGCGTCCTGATCCAGCCCCTGAAAACTCAATGTCCGCTCAAGGCAGCGTGCGGCCAGCGCCTCAGGCTGTGCGGCCACCTGACGATCCCATTGCTGCAACACCGATTCCGCCGGCTGCCGTGGTGTCAGCGCCGGTGATACTGGCGTGGCTGCAAGACTGTGCAGCGGCGCCTGCGGGGCGCTCAGCAATTCGCGGAACAGGCTGAGCAGCGTCGGAATGAACCCCTCGATGGTCGAGTGCTGGTACAGGTCGCTGGCGTAGGTCATTTGCCCGTGGATCAGCGTGCCGTCATCGGTGATGTCCAGCGCCAGATCGAAGTGCGTGCCTTCTTTGTCCAGTGGATACTCGGTGACGCTCAGGCCCGGCAGGTTCATCGAACGCTGGGTCTGCATGCCGACGTTCTGGTTGAACTTGGCCTGGAACAAAGGGTTATGCCCCAGGGTTCGCTCGGGCACCAGTTCATCCACCAGTTGCTCGAAGGGCAGCTCCTGATGGGCCTGGGCACCGAACGATGCTTCCCGGACCCGGGCCAGCAAATCGTCAAAGCTGCCGCGCTCATCGACCTGGCAACGCAATACCTGAGTGTTGACGAAAAAGCCGATCAGCCCTTCGACCTCGGAGCGCCCGCGGTTGGCGTTAGGCACGCCGACGCGAATATCGCGCTGGCCGCCAAGACGCGACAGGAACAGCGAAAACCCGGCCAGCACCAGCATGAACAAACTGATGCCCTGAGCCCGGGCAAACCCGTTCAACTGCCGGGACAGGTCCGCACCGAAATCAAAGCTCAGGGTCTGGCCTTCGAAACTCTGGGTCAGCGGCCGGGGGAAATCCGCCGCCACGTCCAACAGCGGATGCTCTTCACCCAGCTGCTGGCGCCAGTAATCGAGTTGACGCTCGCCCTCGCCAGCCTCCAGCCAGCGGCGCTGCCAGATCGCGTAGTCGGCGTACTGCAACGGCAACGCCGGCAACTGCGGTTCGCGCTCCAGGCTGAAGGCCTGATAGCAGTGCACGAATTCCTTGACCATGACGTCCATCGACCAGCCATCGGAGACGATGTGGTGCATGCTCACGATCAGCACATGTTCATCGTCCGCCAGACAGAACAGGCTGGCCCGCAGCAATGGCCCGTGGAGCAAATCGAACGGTTGCGCAGCCGCTTCCTGAACCCGCCGCGTCAGCTCGGCTTCACGCTCTTGCACGGCGATGTTCGACAGATCGATGCGTTGCAGTGGCACGCTCTGCTGCTCGAGGATGACCTGGCTCGGCTGGTCGTTGTCGGTCTGGAACACCGTGCGCAGCACTTCATGGCGCGCCACCAGATGATCGAAGGAACGCACCAACGCTGCCTCGTTCAACTGTCCGTGCAAGCGCAGGCCGGCGGCCATGTTGTACGCGGCGCTTTGCGGGTCGAGCTGCCAGAGAAACAGCAGGCGCTGCTGGGCAAACGAGAGCGGGATCACCGCGCAGTCGTGACGACTGACCGGCAGCGGCAGCAGGCTGAAGTCCTTGCCCTCCTCGCGCAGTTTGGCGAGAAACAGTCGACGTTGCTCCAGCGGCAAACCGACGAACCTTTTAGCGATACGCTCCGCCATAGTGCCGCTCATACTTCAACTCCCTCCAAAGAACTCATGAACTGATCCATGTCGGACCAGTCGTTATCGCTTGCACCGTCTGCCAGCGCGGCCAACTCCAGGGCCAGATCACCCAGCAGCGGTGTCTCGAACAGGCTGCGCAGCGGCAGCACCACGCCCAATTGGCTTTTGATCCGGGCGATCACTTGCGCGGCCAGCAACGAATGCCCGCCCAACTCGAAGAAATGGTCATCGACACCGACCCGTGGCACTTGCAGCACTTCGATCCAGATCTGCGCCAGAGCCTGTTCGGTGTCGGTTTGCGGTGCGCGGTAGGCACTCTGCAATTGGCTCGGATCGGGGATCGGCAAAGCCTTGCGGTCGAGTTTGCCGCTGGGGGTCAGGGGCAAACGCGGCAACAGCAGCAAATGGCCGGGCACCATGTAGTCCGGCAGGTTCTTTTGCAGATCGCTTCTGATTTGCTGACGCAAAATCGCCTGCTCCGCCGTGCTGCCGAGCACGCTCTGATCGACGACCAGATACGCCACCAGTTGCGCGCCGCCGATCAGGGGCAAGGCCAGCACCACCGCCTCACGAATCCCTGGGCATTGCTGCAACCGCGATTCGATTTCCCCCAGCTCGATGCGGAACCCGCGGATCTTCACTTGGTGATCGACACGGCCGATGTACTCCACCGCGCCGTCGTCCCGCAGCCGGGCACGGTCGCCGGTGCGATACAGGCGCTCGCCGACCGCAAACGGATCGGCGATAAACCGCTGGGCGCTGAGCGTCGGCTGCCGGTGATAACCACGGGCCAGGCCCGGCCCGCCGATGTACAACTCGCCCACCGCCCCTTGCGGCAGCAGGTTCAAATCGTCGTCGAGCACGTACAACCGGCGTTGCTCCAGGCCGTGACCGATCGGTATGCCGCGCCACGACACCGCCTCGGCGATCAACGCGCTGCAATCGTGGATGGTCGAAACCACCGTCGCTTCGGTCGGGCCGTAAGTGTTGAGCAAACGAACATGGCCCAGCCCGGCGCGCTGCCACAGGCGCAGCCCATCCACCGCCATCGCCTCGCCGCCCACATGAATCTGGCGTAAGGCGCCGAAGTGGGCAGGCGGGTTGGCCGCGTAATCCTGCACCACCGAATACCAATAAGCGGCCGGCAAATCCGCCAGGGTGATGCCCTGTTCGACGATCACCTGATGCAAGGTCACACTGTCCCACAGGCCCGCATCGCGCAGGACGACGCAGGCGCCATGGCACAGCGGCGGGAAGAATTGCTCGACGAAACCGTCAAAACTGCTGGTGGCGAATTGCAGCACGCGATCGCTTTCGCGCAAATCGCTGTAGTCGATCGCACGTGCGATGAATTCGCTCAGTGCGCCGTGGCTGACGGCCACGCCCTTTGGCCGGCCGGTGGAGCCGGAGGTGTAAATCACGTAGGCGAGGTTCTGCGGATCTACCGTCACTTGCAGGTTGTCCTGGCTCGCCGCGTCGCTGTCCGGCAGTCGATCCAGACACAGGCAGTCGATGCCATCGAGCGCCGGCAGGCTGCTCAGCAGCGGGCTTTCGGTCAGCAACAGTTTCAGCCCGCTGTCATCGAGCACGTGGCGCAAGCGTTCGGCCGGGGTGTGCGGGTCCAGCGGCACATAGGCGCCGCCGGCCTTGAGCACGGCCAGCAATGCCACGGCCAGTTCCAGCGAGCGCCCCAACGCCACACCGACCAGCACATCGGGGCCGACGCCCTTGGCGCGCAACTGATGGGCCAGACAATTGCTGCGAACATTCAGTTCGGCATAGCTGAGTGAGGGCGACTGCTCGCCCGCCAGGATCACGGCGCTGGTGTCGGGAATGCGCGCAGCCTGGGCCTCGAACAGCTGCGGCATGCCGGGCAGCGGCGCCGGGATGGCGACGGGTTGAATCAAGCGCTCGCGCTCATCCGTGCCGAGCATTGCCACCTCGCCCAGCGGTTGTTGCGGATCACGGCAGACCGATACCAGCACGTTGTGCCAATGCTCGGCCAACGCGGCAATGGTCTGTGCGTCGAACAGGTCGGTGGCGTAGGTGAACGCTGCGAACAGTTGCTCGCCCTCCTCCCGGGTGTCGAGCATCAAGTCGCTGGTGGCCGCATGCTGACGCCCGCTGCCGGCCAGTTGCTGCTCACTCAGATAGCCGACCTGCAAACCGCAATCGAGCCGCACATCCTGCAGATCGGTCACCAGCGGCTGGTGATTGAACATCACCTGAAACAGTGGGTTGTGACTTTGGCTGCGGGCCGGTTGCAGGGCTTCGATCAGCGCGTCGAACGGCAACTCTTGATGGGCCTGGGCGCCAAGTGCCGCCTGACGCAGGCTCTGCAGCAGGTCGCTGAAACGGGTCTGCGGGGTGACCTCGCTGCGCAGGATCTGGGTATTGACGAAGAAGCCGATCAAGCCTTCGGTTTCACTGCGGGTGCGGTTGGCGATCAAGCCGCCGACACGGATGTCGGTCTGGCCGCTGTAGCGATGCAGCAAGGTCTTGAAGGCGGCCAGCAGCACCACGAACAGCGTCACACCCTGACGCTGGGCGAGGGTTTTCAGCGCCTGGCGCAGGGCTCCGTCGATGACTTTTTCCAGGCGCGCGCCCTGGTGGCTGGCTTGGGCCGGATAGGCACGGTCGGTGGGCAATTCGAGGATCGGGTGCTCTTCGCCCAACTGCGTACGCCAGTAATCGAGCTGACGCTCGCGCTCCCCGGCTTCCAGCCAGCTGCGTTGCCACAGGGCATAGTCGCGGTAGTGCACGGTCAGTTCCGGCAAGGTCGGTTGCCGCCCTGCTACCAACCCGTCGTAGGTGCGCATGAACTCGTCGATCAGAATGTTCATCGACCAGCCATCGGCAATGATGTGGTGCAGCGTCAGCAGGAGTACGTGCTCCTGTTCGGCCAGGCGCAACAGGCGAATGCTCAGCAGCGGCCCCTGTTGCAAATCGAACGCCTGAGTGGCTTCAGCCATCATGTGCTGCTGCGCCTGCGGCCAGCGCCGATCCTCAGGCAAGGCACTCAGGTCGTTGATCGCCAGTGTCAGGTCATGGGGTTCGGTCACCCGCTGGAACGCACGCTCGCCCTCCTGGCCGAAGGTGGTGCGCAGGCACTCATGGCGCGCCACCAGCAGGCTGAACGCGCGCTCAAGCGCATCAGTTTGCAGCGCACCGTTCAGGCACACCGCCATCGGCAGGTTGTAGGCCGCGCTCTGCGGGTCCAGCTGCCAGAGGAACCACATCCGCTGCTGGGCATAGGACAGGCCGTCACGCTCGTCGACCCCGATGCAGGAGGTCATGGGAAGCTGCGCAAAATCGATGCCTTCGCGGGCCATGCCCGCCAGAAACAAGCGGCGCTTGTCCTGCGGCAGTTCGATAAAACGGCGGGCGAGTTTCTGTGCGTCTGCGGCATTCATGCATTGGGTCCTTGCTGATCGGCGGCGTGACCAGGAGGCCCGGTCGTATCAACAAGAACGAATGGCTGACGCGATGATTTAGCGGCACTGACAAACGTGAGCCCAACGGTTCATGCCGCTCCCACAGGTTCCGCATCAGGCATTAGACCCAACAGTGGACAGCGCACAAAAACGCCGAAGCCGGTGCAAGACCAGCTTCGGCGACAGGCGTGTCAGGGCGCTTTCAGTTCAGCGCGCGTCCTGGGAATGCCCTTCGGCCATTGCGACAATCACCTTGCGCTTGCCTTCGAAGGGCGCGCGGGCGTGGGCCGAGAGCATGTTGTCGAGCATCAGCACATCGCCCTCCTGCCAGGGAAAGCTGATGGCGCAGTCATCGAGCACGGCGCGAATTTCATTAAGCACTTCATCCTCGATGGGCGAGCCGTCGCCGTAATAGACGTTACGCGGCAGGTCTTCTTCGTCGACGATGTCCAGCAGGGTTTCGCGCACCTCCGGCTGAAGGTTGGATATGTGGAACAGGTGAGCCTGATTGAACCAGACCCAATCGCCGGTCACCGGATGCCGCGCCACCGCCTGGCAGGTCTGGCGGGTGCGCAATTCTCCGTCGTCCTTCCACTCACAAATAATGCCGTGGGCCTTGCAGTAGGCCTCGGCCACGTCGCGGTCTTCGGTGTTGAACACCTGCTCCCAGGCCACGTCCAGCCCGTTACCGAAATTGCGCACGTACATCAGGCCTTTGTTGACGAAGCGCTCGCGGATCGCGACAGGCATGCGGCGATAGACTTCCCGGCTGTCGGCAATCGGCGTTTCACCGCCCGAGGTGGCGGCGATCATGCTGTAGAACCAGATTTTCATCGGCCAGTCCCGGGAGTAGGCCTGCTCGTTGTGCAACGGAATACTCTGATGCGCCGGGTATTCGGTGGAGGTGTAGACCCCTTGGGTGACGTTGGTGCGCGGCGTCGAGCCGAACTCGTAATTGAGCAGCGGATGGCCGAAGCCGGCGGCGAATTGGCGGAACTGCTCGGCGCCATCCAGCTGGAACCCGCGAAACAGAATGCCGCCGTCACGCAGCAAATGCTCATCCACCAGCTCATTCAATTCATCGAACACCGCCAACAGACTGGTATTCGGCTCGGTCGCCTCCACCAACAGCGGCAAACGACCCCGCGCCGGCAGCAACGGCCGAACGGCAAAACCCACAGCAACACCCATGACGGGCCTCCTGTTAACACCGATAAAGTGAACCGCGCGCGTTAAAAAACCGGCGCGGCCAGTTGCGCATGACGGCGCTGATGGACTTCCAGATGATTCTTGATAATCCGGATCACCTTGGCTTCATGCTCATGAATGAAGAAATGCCCGCCGGTCATCATGTCCACCGAGAAACTGCCCAGGGTTTCCTGGCTCCAGCCGATCAATTGCTCGGTGGTGGCCTTGTCTTCCTTGCCGCCGAGCACATGCACGGGACACTTGAGCAGCGGGCGCTGCATCGGACGGAAGCGCCCGCAGAGCATGAAATCGGCGCGCAGGATCGGCAGGGTCAGGCTCATCAACTCCTGATTGGCCAACACATCCTCGCTGGTGCCCTGGAAAGTGCGCAGTTGCTCGATCAACTGTTCGTCAGTCTGGGGCTCGGCGAAGCCACGGTCATAGTCGCTGCGCATGGTCGGGGCGGCCGTGCCTGAAGCAAACAGCGCCACCGGCTCCCCGGCACCGAGGGCACGAAAGGCGTGGGCCATCTCACAGGCCAGCAACGCGCCGAGGCTGTGACCGAACAGGGCGTAAGGGCCGCGTAAGGATGGCTTGTGTTCCCTGGCCAATTGCAGGGCCAGGGCGCGCATGTCGGTCTGCAAGGGTTCGTCGTAACGGGCGCCCCGTCCTGGCAACTCCACCGGCTGCAAGTGCAGCCACGGCGGCAACTGGCGCCGCCAACGGCTATAAACCATGGCGCTGGCGCCCGAATAGGGCAGGCACAGCAGTGTCAGCTTTGTCACCGCACTTACCTCAATTGGTTATCTGTAAAGGGAACGGATGAGGTGTGGCGAGAATTAGTCTGTGGGGTTAAGCAATGTCAGCCGCGACGCACTCTATGTAGCAGCTGCCGAGCCTGCGAGGCTGCGTTCGGCTGCGAAGCAGTCGTGAGTCCGGCTGACGCGGTCTGCCTGACAAACCGCAATCTCTGGTTTTACGACTGCTTCGCAGCCGAACGCAGCCTCGCAAGCTCGACAGCTGCTACGGCCGAACGCAAGCTCGCAGCGTCGAATTGTTGGTTGAGTGTGAAGGGCAGTTTGCCGGCAAATGAACTCTCTGTAGCTCAAACCGGTCAGCTAGTTAGGCCCTCAGCCCCCGGAGCACTGCGGCAATGGCTGATCATTGCGAACGACAAAGCGCCATCGACGCCCACGGCATCATTGGTGACATGCGCAGCGCGGCGTTGGTCAACGACAAGGGCAGCGTGGACTTTTTCTGCTGGCCGGAATTCGATAGCCCGTCGATCTTCTGCGCGCTGCTGGACAGCCCCGAAGCCGGCATTTTCCAACTGGCCCCGGACCTGCCCGACGCCCGTCGCGAGCAGATTTACCTGCCCGACACCAACGTCCTGCAAACCCGCTGGCTCAGCGATCACGCGGTGGTCGAAGTCACCGACCTGCTGCCCATCGGTGACAGCGAGGATGATTTGCCGATGTTAATGCGCCGGGTGCGCGTGGTCAGCGGTCAAGCGACGATTCAGATGTTGTGCAACCTGCGTCATGACTATGCGCGGGCTCCCACCAAGGCCCGGGCGCGTGGTCAGAATGTGTATTTCGAGGCCTCCGGGCAGCCGCCCATGCAGCTGTGTTCGAATCAGCCCTTGCGCGTCGAAGGCAATGCAGCGATTGCCGAATTCACCCTCGAACAGGGCCAGAGCGCCGAGTTTCTGCTCGGCGGCGTTGACGATCCGCGCTTCAAGGAAGGCGCCGCCGATCTGTGCCTGGAGCGCACTCTGAAGTTCTGGCGCGACTGGATCGGCCAGTCCAATTACCGCGGGCGCTGGCGGGAAATGGTCAATCGCTCGGCCCTGACGCTGAAGCTGCTGACCTCGCGCAAACACGGCGCCATCCTCGCCGCCGCCACCTTCGGCCTGCCGGAAACACCCGGCGGCGCACGCAACTGGGACTACCGCTACACCTGGATCCGCGATGCCTCGTTCACCGTCTATGCCTTCATGCGTCTGGGCTTCGTCGAGGAAGCCAATGCTTATATGCGCTGGCTGCGTGGCAGGGTCAGTGATTGCCGCGGCAAGCCGATGAAACTCAATATTCTGTATGCCATCGACGGCCGCCAGGAGTTGCCGGAAGTCGAACTGGCGCACTTGTCCGGCCATGGCGGCGCGACGCCGGTACGCATCGGCAATCAGGCCTACGAGCAAATCCAGCTCGACATCTTCGGCGAGTTGTTGGACGCGGTGTACCTGGTCAACAAGTACGGTGAGGCGATCTCCCACGAAGGCTGGAAACACACCGTGGAAGTGGTCGATCAGGTCTGCGAAACCTGGCAGCAAAAAGACGTCGGCATCTGGGAAATGCGCGGCGAGCAGTATGATTTCCTGCACTCGCGATTGATGTGCTGGGTGGCGCTGGATCGGGCCATCCGGCTAGCCTCCAAACGCTCGCTGCCCGCCCCGTTCGCCCGTTGGGACCAGACTCGTCAAGCGATCTACAGCGATATCTGGAGCAACTTCTGGAACGAAGAACGCGGGCATTTCGTCCAGCACATCGGCGGCACTGGCCTCGATGGTTCGATGCTGCTGATGCCGCTGGTGCGCTTCGTCAGCGCCAAGGATCCGCGCTGGATTGCGACCCTTGAAGCCATCGAGAAAAACCTGGTGCGCGCGGGCATGGTCTACCGCTACCGCAACGACGACAGCCAGATCGACGGCCTGCCCGGCACCGAAGGCGCCTTCGCCGCCTGCTCGTTCTGGTACGTCGAATGCCTGGCCCGGGCCGGTCAGGTAGAAAAGGCGCATCTGGAGTTCGAGCAATTGCTGAAGTATGCCAACCCGTTGGGGTTGTACGCTGAAGAGTTCGACAGCCACGCCCGACACCTGGGCAACACTCCGCAAGCATTGACGCATCTGGCGCTGATCAGCGCGGCGAGTTTCCTGAACAGGAAGTTGAGCGGGGAGAAAAACATCTGGCAGCCTTGAGACCGAGGCGCCGCCATCGCGGGCAAGCCCGCTCCCACATTGATCTGTGGCGTTCACAACACCTGTGGGAGCGGGCTTGCCCGCGATGGCGGTGTGTCAGACAACATCAATGGTGAATGTCACGACGCCTTCGCGAGCAAGCCCGCTCCCACAATGGATCAGCTGTGTGGCGCAGGCTTCGGTACGTCGACGTTATCCAGCACCCGGTTCACCGCCAGCTCGGCCAGCATGATCACCTGCTGAATCGCCAGGAGCGTATGCCGCTGCGGGGCGTCGACATACGCGGCAATGTCGCTGGTCATTACACTGGCCGAGGCCAGTGATTCGCAGACATGGGCCAGCAGACTTTCGTTATCCATATCCGGCGCAACCAGAAACATCCTGCTTGGCTTACGGCCTTCGGATTGTTTGGGCGGTGGCTTGAGGTAGTGGTCGAGCGCGCGCTCAGCGGCTTCGTGGAGTTTTTTCGAATCTAGGGATTCGTAGGGGGAAACGTCGTCGGTTTCGGGGGGATTGGGACTGTCTTTTACCATGGTATAACTCCTGACATTCATGAAGCTCACCACCGTCGTGACCAAACGATGGGTGGTGGGCGGTACGCAGGTTGGTCAACCGGGAAGTCAGGCACCCGGCGCACTCGAAAGTGCCCCGCGCACAGCCCACCGCGAAGCATACCGACAAGCACAAGAAAAAGCGCCGACATGCTCACGTTGGCGCTTGCACGCCTGACATTGCACGGGTGACCAAACCCGGTCGCTGAATTTGCAACGACCCCCAAAGCCTATCGGCTCCCTTTCCTAACCTACAACCGCCAAAACTCGTCGGAAATGTCCCCTTTTACGACGCTTTTTGTAGGATCCAAGCTTACAAGCAATGAACTTAAACACCCTCCGCCTGACGCTACTGACGACCTGTGGCGAGGGAACTTGCTCCCGTCGGGGTGCGCAGCGCCCCCCTGAATGTTCGACCACAGACCTCCAGAAACACTGTGTTTGCTGGCTTTACGACTGCTGCGCAGCCGAACGGGAGCAAGCCCCCTCGCCACAGGATCGTGTAAGCCAAACGCCTACAAACACCAAACAAACCTGCCCAATCAACACGCGGTAACTCTTTCCTACATCCGGAAATACCTTGTTGCCAGCACCTGCATCCATCCCTACCATCCACGCTCAACGGGCACAGCGGAGCTGTCCAACAAAACCCGAATTCAAGGAACCAGAATGACCCAGCGCATCCATCGCAGCATTGATACCCCACTCCGATCGGGCCTGAACCGGACTGAATTGTGGGAAGGCCCCGACAAAGGCTTGATCAAATGCTGGGAAATCGGCCGTCAACGCGCCGCCCGCTTCCCCGACCTCGCCCACCAATGCCTCACTGGTGAACTTCCGGTGCTAGGCTGGAAAGGTGGCGTCAGCCGCAGCCTGAAGAAACTCGAAAAATACGGAAGTCTGAAATACCTTGCCCAATGGCAGGGGTTGCGCGGGGAAGATCTGGATATTGATCTGAGCGCGGAACGGGCACTGACCTGTTCCCGGACCAAAATGGTCGTGACATTTACGCCGGATCGGTCGAAGTATTTCAACCAGGTGGCGGACGTGGAAGCCTGAGGGAAAGGTCCCGAGTCGATTTGAATCAGCCTCTCAAAACAGCCCTCTGGAATGTCGAATGAACCATGACGCGCAGATCCAATACGCACTGACACCCAGCCTCAATATCGCCTACGAAGAGCACGGCCCCAGCACCGGTGACCCGGTCATTCTGCTCCACGGCTTCCCCTACTCCCCCCGCGCCTACGACGAAATCGCCCCGGCCCTCGCCGCAAAGGGCTACCGCGTTATCGTCACCTACCTGCGCGGTTTCGGCCCCACTCGTTTCAATTCTCCCGACACCCTGCGCTCCGGCCAGCAAGCCGCCCTCGCCCAGGACTTGCTGGACCTGATGGACACCCTCGCCATCAAACAAGCCGCCCTGTGCGGTTACGACTGGGGCGGTCGGGCGGCGTGTATTGTTGCGGCGCTATGGCCGGAGCGGGTGCGCTGTCTGGTGACCGGGGATGGCTACAACCTCCAGAACATCCCCAACTCTACCCAGCCTCTGGATCCGGAGACCGAACACCGTTTCTGGTATCAGTACTACTTCCACACCCCGCGCGGTGTTGAAGGCTTGACCCAAAACCGCCGGGCACTGTGCGAACTGCTCTGGATGTTGTGGTCGCCGACCTGGGCCAAAAATGCCGAACGTTATCCCTTGAGTGCGCCAGCCTTCGATAATCCGGATTTCGTCGAGGTGGTGATTCACTCGTACCGGCACCGGTTCATGTACGCACCCGGCGACCCGACGCTGGAATGGATGGAAGAAGCGTTGACCCAACAACCGATGATCAGCGTGCCGACGATTTCCCTGTGCGGCGCCGATGACGGTGTCGGCCCTGCGACTGAAATCGATGAAGACGCCGAGCGTTTTACCGGTCCTTACGAACGCCGAGTACTGGCAGGTGTCGGGCATAACATTCCCGAAGAAGCGCCCGAGGCGACCCTCAAGGCAATACTGGATCTGCTGGAGAGCTGACGGAAAACCGCTCGCGATAGGCTTGCGGTGTCACGCCCATGGCCCGCAAAAAACTGCGGCGCAAGGTCTCTTCGCTGCCAAACCCGCACTGCACCGCGACCCGTTTGATCGGTACGCCGGTGTCGCTCAGTAGCCGTCGTGCAGTCTCGACCCGAATCAGTTCGATGGCCCGCGCCGGGGTCTGGCCGGTGTCGGCGCGGTAGTGACGGACGAAGCTGCGCTCGCTCATGCCCGCCTGTAAGGCCAAGGTCGGGATGCCGAGGTCCTTGGTGAGGTTTTCGCTGATCCAGGCATGAAGATCGTCGAAACGATTACCTTCCTTTTGCAGCGACAGGGTCACGCTGAACTGCGACTGACCACCCGGACGCTTGAGAAACACCACCAATTGCCGGGCGACGTCCAGGGCCATGGTCCGACCGAGGTCTTCCTCGACCATAGCCAAGGCCAGATCAATGCCCGCGGTGACACCGGCCGAGGTCCAGACCGGGCCGTCGTTGATGAAAATAGGGTTGGGTTCGACCTGGAGTTTGGGATGCCGCTGCGCCAATTGCTCGCAACGGCTCCAGTGCGTGACCACCCGCCGGCCATCGAGCCAACCGCTGGCCGCCAGCAAAAACGCCCCGGTACACACCGACGACACCCGCCGACACCCCGTCGCATGCTCACGTACCCAGGCCACCAGCGGCTCGTCTTTCGCCGCTGCGTAAACGCCCCAGCCACCGGCAATGATCAAAGTGTCGCTGCCCTGATCCGGCAACGGCTCTGCCAATAGCGCCAACCCCGCCGACGACATCACCGCCCCGCCACCACTGGCAATCACCGACGGCGCATAGGGTGGCGGCAAACCTTGCTGGCGAGCAATGTCGTTGGCCGAGGCGAACACCTGCAACGGCCCGGTGACGTCGAGCAATTGCACATTGGCAAAGGCCAGCACATGAATGGTTTTCGGGTTGTTCGGCATGCTTGGCGTAATTCGTGGGGTTATTGGCGTATGCGCCAGATCCTACGAGCCTACAGTGAAGTCGTCCACCCCAATCAGGAGAAAAAACGCCATGACGTTGCAGATCGGTTTTCTGTTGTTTCCACAGGTTCAACAACTGGATCTGACCGGTCCTTATGATGTGCTGGCCTCGCTGCCGGACGTGAAAGTGCACCTGATCTGGAAGGACCTGGTCCCGATCACCGCGAGCACCGGGCTGGTGTTGAAACCGACCACAACCTTCGACGATTGCCCGCCACTGGATGTGATCTGCATCCCCGGCGGCAGCGGCGTCGGACCGTTGATGGAGGATGACGAAACCCTGGCCTTCATCAAGGCGCAGGCCGCCAACGCGCGTTATGTCACCTCGGTCTGTACCGGCGCACTGGTGCTTGGCGCGGCGGGGTTGCTCAAGGGCAAACGCGCCACCACGCACTGGGCGTATCACGAATTACTCGGAGTTTTAGGAGCGATCCCGGTGAACGATCGGGTGGTGCGCGACGGCAACCTCATTACTGGTGGCGGGATCACCGCGGGGATCGATTTTGCCCTGACCCTGGCGGCTGAATTGTTCGATAAGGACACCGCACAACTGGTGCAGTTGCAGCTGGAATACGCCCCAGCGCCGCCGTTTGCGTCGGGAAGCCCTGAGACAGCTCCCGTCAGCGTGCTGGATGAAGCCCGAAAGCGCGCTGCCGGGTCGTTGAAATTGCGCTCGCAAATCACCGAACGTGCAGCGGCGAAACTCGACCGTCAGTAAAAAAAAATGGCTGCGGGAGCCATCGCCCCCGCAGCCAGTACTCAGGCCGGAAAATCCGTCGCCAGCGATGTGGCTTTCCACTGGTTCAAGTCCTGCTGCACCTGTGTGATTTTCTGTTGCGCCAGGTCAACCGCAATCTGGCCCATGAACAAGTGCAGCGGTGGCTCGCTGACGTTGGCCGCCTGGATGATTGCCAAGGCAATCTTGTCCGGGTCGCCGGCCTGCTGACCATCAAGGGTGTTCTGGTGCAGGTCCAGTGAGGCTTGCGCGGCGGTGTAATCATCGATCCTGCGCTCGGCAATGGCCAGCGACGCGCTGGACAGGAATCCCGTACGCACCGGTCCCGGATAAACCACGGTGGCCTTGATTCCCAACTCCTGAACTTCTGCCGCCAGCGCTTCGGTCACGCCACCTAGGGCGAATTTGCTCGCCACGTAACTGCCCCAACCGGCATAACCGCCATCGAAGCCAACGATCGACGAGATATTGATCACGTGCCCACTGCGCTGCGCCCGCAACTGCGGCAAGGCGTGACGCAATACATTGAGCGGCGCAAACAGATTCACATCGAAATTGCGCCGCAATTCGCTGTCCGACAGCGCTTCGAAGGTGCCCTGCTGGCCGTAACCGGCGCAGTTGACGACGACATCAAGGCTGCCGAAAACTTCAACGGTGCTTGCAATAGCGCTGGCCACGCTGGATTCATTCATCAAGTCGACTTGCAATGGTAGAAAGCGCTCGCTGGCGGCATGCAGCTCCCCGAGGTTACGGGAGGTGGCGGCGACGCGATCCCCCAAGGCCAACACCTGTTGCGCGAGGGCCAAGCCGAGGCCCTTGGAGGCGCCGGTGATAAACCAGATTTTAGGAGAGTTTTTCATGAGTAGGTTCCTCTGTTTCAGTGCATGACTTGCTCGATAAAAACGATGACGCGTCATTCCGGCCGGCGGTACAGCACCATCCCGGCGTGATAGAGCACCCCGTCGCGAAAGTCGCCATCAGCCGTGAAACCGGTGTCGTCGACGTATTCGATGTGGTCGCCCTCCAGCCAATAGCGCCCCAGATAAGCGCTTTCCCGCCGGCCGCGCGCTTCGTCGTAGCGGCCGCCGGGCAGCAGTTGGTGGCGGATCACGCCGTCAGCGGTGACCCACAGCCCGACGTATTTGTCTTGATTGCCTGATGTTTTAGTCATTTCAGCTCTCCCGACTTCAACAGGTGACGATTCAGAACGGACTGGCCGTCGGCCGCACGATCAATTCGCTGACATCCACATCGGCCGGCTGATCGATGGCGTAGGCAATGGCCCGGGCGATAGCCGCGGCAGGAATGGCAATCTTGCGGAATTCACGCATTTCGGCGCGGCCACCGGCATCGGAAATGCTCTCGGCCAGCTCGGATTCGGTCACGCCGGGGGAAATCACCGTGACTCGCACATCGCCACCGACCTCCTGGCGCAAGCCTTCGGAAATCGCCCGCACGGCGAATTTGGTGGCGCAATACACGGCGGCGGTCGGGCTGACGGTGTAGGCACCGATGGAGGCAATGTTGATGAACTGGCCGCAGCGCTGACGCTGCATCAATGGCAACCCGGCAGCGATGCCGTGAAGGACGCCACGGATGTTGACGTCGATCATCCGGTCCCACTCCTCGACCTTCAGCGCCTCGAGTTTCGACAGGGGCATGACTCCGGCGTTGTTGACGATTACATCGACCCGGCCAAAGCGTTCGACGGCGAAATCGATGAAGGCCTGCACATCATCGCGGCGGGTGACGTCCACCGCCCTGAACGCTGCGCTCTGGTCGGCCGCGTTGAGTTCTGCAACCAGTGTTTCCAGGCGATCGACGCGCCGGGCACCGAGAACCACATGGGCGCCCTGACTGGCCAAAAGACGTGCACTGGCTTCGCCGATTCCACTGCTGGCGCCGGTAATGACAACCACTTTGCCTTGAATGTTGGACATGACTTTTTCCTTATCTGGAAGCTGGAACATCCCGGATGGGGTCGTTGCGACAGGTCCAGATTAGGGACGCTTCGATGGGTTTCGTTAGCCGGTTTCTCCTGGGTTCTTGCACGATCCTGTAGGAGCGAAACCGAGGCTGGTCGACACGCGCGCAATCGGTTTTACTAGCCCGATTCAACCATCGGCCCAGGAGATTGTTCAGCATGACGACTTCTATTTCCGCGAACGCCCAGGACGGCGTCGACGTTCGGCGCGCCGAACTGGTGAGCCTGATGAAGCGCTTTGCCCCGGAATACGGCGTTCACGCCACGCCGATCAAGGACTTGCACCTGATCCGCAGCGACCATCCCACTGAAGATCTGCACACGGTGCACAAACCGGGACTGTGCGTGATTGTCGAGGGACGCAAGGAAGTACGCCTGGCCGCTGAAAGCTACATCTACGACCCGCTCAATTACCTGGTGGTGTCGGTCACCCTGCCCTTGGCCGGCAAAGTGATCGAGGCCAGCCCGGATCGGCCTTATCTGTGTCTGCGTCTGGACATCGACCCGGCGCAGATCTGCCGTTTGATCGCCGACGTCAGCCCGATTGGGGTGCCTGGCATGAGGAATACTGGACGTGGGCTGTTTCTGGACCGGATCGACGCCCCCTTACTGGATGCCGTGTTGCGGCTACTGAGGTTGCTGGAAACACCGGACGACATCGCAACCCTGGCACCACTGGCGCAACAGGAAATTTTCTATCGGTTATTGCGCGGCGAGCAGGGTCAACGCTTGCATGAAATCGCCATCCCCGACACCCAGACCCACCGCATCAGCCGTGCTATCGAATGGCTGAACAACCATTACGCCGAGCCCCTGAGCATCGAAAACCTGGCGCAGATGATCAATCTCAGTACCTCGGCGCTGCATCACCGCTTCAAATCGGTGACCGCCATGAGCCCATTGCAATACCAGAAGCAATTGCGCTTGCAGGAAGCGCGGCGGCTGCTGTTGTTGGAGAACAGCGACGTTTCGTCAGTCGGCTACAAAATGGGCTATGAAAGCCCTTCGCAATTCAGCCGTGAATACAGCCGTCTGTTTGGCGCCTCGCCGAGCAAGGACATCGCCCGACTACGCGCTCAGGCGATCTAGCGGTTCACGCAGACAGAATCAGGCAAATCAAAGGTAAAAAAAAACCCGCCTAAGCGGGTTTCTCAAGACCATTGCGACATCCTGTCGGCAGCCATCCTAGCATATGGTCGATCATCCGTGATCCTGAGCACTTCCTGTGCTTCAGTTGATGAATCCAGATTAGACGCATCTGTGAAGCATCAAAAGACGACATACCATCGACTACGTGTAAGCCATTGACCATTCAACGCTTGAAACTGCCCTTGTAGCAGCTGCTGTTTTCTGCGGACGAAAAAAAACCCGCCGAAGCGGGTTTTTCCCAAGACCATATCGACTCCCTGTCGGCAGCAATCCTTGCTATGGTCGATCATCCGTGACCCTGGAGCACTTCCTGTGCTTCAGTTGATGAGGCTAGATTACGCTTGGGATCCAATCTCCAGTAGACGACATAGCTACTACCGCGTGTAAGACATTCGCTATAGCCGCCCTTCCGAAAACCCTTAGCCGAGCCCGTCATTATGCACTGAAGCCACGAGTTACGTGGCCTGCAGCTGTCAGCCGCCCTGACGCTCGTGGTCCTTGGTGTCTACCAGAAATTTTTCGATATTGCTCATCTGTTCATCCCAACCCCGGCTGTCCATGCGGAACGCCTTGAGCCTGCGTGACTGAGGGATGTGATCGAAACCGGACTCGACGACCGTCAACAACGTGCCTTCGTCCATATCCTGAAGTTCGAACTTCACCAGTGTGGTGGGCTCCTGGGAGTAATCGGTATCGGGTTCGACTGCATACGGGTGCCAGCGAAAAGAAAACACCCGCTCCGGCTCGACCCGCTCCACCAGTACATTCCACAACAAGTGCTCATAACCAGGATAAGTAATCTGCCCCTGGGTCCACTCGCCAGCGACAAAGCGCTTGCCTTCGAGTGCCACGCCGAACCATTGCCCAAAGGCTTCGGCATTGGCCAGCACACGCCACACCTGCGAGCGCGGCACCTTAAGCAGGATTTTCCTTTCGATGCGATCTGATGCTGGGTTCATAAGTCACCTCCTGTATTGAACAGTAGGCCTGTAAAGACCATAAGACCAACCTTAAAGTTGTATCAAACAGGTGTGGCAATCACCCGTACCTGAAATATTCGGCCTCAGTTTTGGCCATAAGTTCTGGTTTGAAGGGGGGAGTCAGCGGGCTGAAGCTGCTAACGTTTGCAGCAAGGTGCCCCCTTACAAGGAAAATTCATGCAGCCTTCACTCACGGAACGTTATCGCGCAACCCTGCTGGGGCTTGCTTGTGGGGATGCCGTTGGAACCCGTGCCGAATTTCAGCCGCGCGGCTCGTTTACCCCTCTGACCGATATGGTTGGGGGCGGCCCTTTCAATCTGAAGCCAGGGCAATGGACCGATGACACTTCCATGGCACTTTGCCTGGCAGAAAGCCTGCTGAACAAAAAAGGTTTTGATGCGGCCGACCAAATGGGCCGTTATCTCAACTGGTGGCAATGGGGCTACCTGAGTTCGACCGGCGTATGCTTCGACATCGGCATGACCGTACGCGAAGCGCTGGCTCGTTATCAGGAAACCGGTCAACCATTCGCTGGATCCACCGATCCCTACACGGCCGGCAACGGCTCGCTGATGCGGTTAGCGCCAATAGTGTTGTACTACTTTCCCGATTCCGACCGGATCAGAACCTTTTCCGCAGACAGCTCGCGCACTACCCACGCGGCACCAGAGGCGCTTGAATGCTGTCAGTTGCTTGCCGATCTGATCCGCAAGGCATTGCAAGGCGCGCCCAAGCCGGATTTGCAGAGCCTGCCAGAGACGACGTTCGTGGAACCGAAGGTCGCGAGCATCGCACGAGGCGATTACCTCGGAAAATCCAAAGACGATATTCGCGGTACCGGTTACTGCGTTGCATCACTGGAAGCGGCCTTGTGGTGCTTTCACCACACTGACAGTTTTGAAGCCGCCATCCTCGAAGCCGCGAACCTGGGCGACGACGCCGATACCACTGCCGCCATCGTCGGCCAGTTGGCCGGGGCTCACTACGGTGTACAGGCCATCCCTGAAGGCTGGCTGGCGAAGTTGCACATGCGCGAAGATATCGAGACCACGGCTGACACCCTGCTTCGGGCCGCCGCCGCTGCCGACATCTCAGCCACACAACCAGGAAAGCCCCATGAATAATTTGCATGGCAGCTGCTTGTGCAAAGCCATCGAATACGAACTTGATAGCCTTGACACGCCCATCAGTCACTGCCACTGCCACACCTGCCGCAAGGCACATGCAGCAGCATTCGCCTCGACGGCCGGGGTCATGCGTGAGCATTTTCGCTGGATAAAAGGACAGAATCGGCTAAGCACCTATGAGTCGTCGCCGGGCAAGCTTCGGCATTTCTGTTCGATCTGCGGATCGCATCTGATGGCAGAACGCTTGGCCCAGGCCCATGTAATCGTTCGCGTGGCGACTCTCGACGATGATCCGAAAACGACGCCTCAGGCTCATATCTGGACGTCCCATGACGTGTCCTGGCTTGAATATGAATCGAATGAGAGATGTCCGGAGTGGCAGACATAGTTTTCCGGATACAGCATAAGGGCTACGTCAGACTCTGATTTGTTGGCTGGCGGCGCCCCGCTACACTGCCCCCCAACTTTCCATCACCACCGCGAGCCCACCATGCCCCCACGTTTTCTCCTTGCGCTGACGCCGCTGCTGTTCACTCCTATTGCGCATGCCATCGACTGCGACAATGCCACTGACCAGACGACGATGAATCAGTGCGCGGCGCAGCAGAACAAGACGACCGACAAAGAGCTGAATGCGCTTTACCAGCAAATCACAGCGCGATTGAAGGACAGCCCCGATACCAAAAAGCTGTTGGTCGTCGCTCAACGCTCGTGGATTGCATTTCGCGATGCCGAGTGCAAGTTTTCGGCGTCCGGAGTGGCGGGTGGCAGTGTGTATCCGCTGATCTACAGCAACTGCATCACCGATCTGACGAAGGCGCGGGTCGAGGCTTTCAAGACTTACTTGAAGTGTCAGGAAGGGGATTTGAGTTGTCCGGTGCCTGGGGCTTGATGTGGTTTTGTCGCCAGTCGCGACAGCCGATGAGACGACGAGACCTGTTACGGTCTTGAGACACCCTCTATTCAGGATTAAAATTTTCGGGCTAAGGGTGAATGACGGAGCATTTGCCCGGCCACACATCTGGCGTGAGGGAGGTAGCGATGTTCCTTTCGACCCTGGAAATTCAAAACATCATTGAGCACAGTTTTCTGCCCGCCGTCTGCACTTGCAGCCTGGAAGCGGACCAGTCCATGACGATTCGTGTTTGCGATTGCATGACTGGCAAGGTGGATCTGGTGGCCACCCATGTTCCGGTATGGACATTGGACAGCCCCCACGCGATCGCATCGCTGCTGGCTGATATGCGGCAAGAAATCGCAGCTCACAAAGGCCAACATCCGAAGTTTTTCAGCTGAACCGGTGCGCGCCGCACCACGACGGTGGTGCGGCGCAAGTCCGTCGTCGGCTTATGACGGAATTTTTCGGGAAATTTCTTCAAATGTGGCGCTATCTACAGCCGCCAGGAACCTTCGGCCATCCTTGAGTGTTGCCAGAAAGGTCACTTCGGTTTCCTTGCCCGCCAACATGAAACCGGCAATTGCGCCGATCGGTCCCAGCAACATGGCACCCGCCACGCCGAAGCCGATAGCCCCCTTAATGTTGTTGATCGAATCCTCATTGGCCACTTCTATGCGCTTGAACGATGAAAGCGGGAGGGTGATGCCGGGCCACGGGTGAATCGACGTCCTGAGCGTAAAAACGCCGTCTCTGTACTCTCCATCACCCTGCAGAAAGTCCCCCGCCAGGACCATTATGCTTGCCATTTTTTACCCTCTGACTGGCAATCGGTGAACAATCATTTCGCGCTTGCGCTCGAACGTCGTCAATCGCCGGGCGATGAAATGTTCCGAGCGGGGGTATCTGTGCTTGTCTCAAACTGCGATAGCTGACGCAACATTCTGCAGATGGTCTCGTTCTGACGCGCTAAAAAGCCAAAAAATTTACGGGTTCGTGTGAAATCCGATGTCGTGGACCGTATTTTCTGGAAGCTTCCAGCACATGCTTGGTATTCGTGAGCCTGTACTGTGAAGCTTTCATGGTTAGACGTGAGAATCGCCCGGTGCTTTGCTCGGCACGGCGTATTGAGGCTTCAGGTGACCATCCTGATCGAGCAACCAGGCGTCCATGATTTTCCGTACTACGGGACCGGCGACGCGACCTCCGGCCTCGCCGTTTTCGATCATGACCGAGATGACAATTTTCGGATGTTCGGCCGGGGCGAAACCGACGAACAAGGCATTGTCACGGTTGCGCTCCGGAGTTTTCGCCCGGTTGTAGCGTTCACCCTGCTTGATCGCCACCACTTGCGCGGTCCCGCTCTTGCCGGCGATGCGGTACTGAGCCCCGGCCGCTGCCGCTCGGGCAATCCCGTGAGCATCGTGCATCACCATCTGCATGCCGTGATTGACCTGCTCCCAGTCATGCGGGTCCTTGAGCAGGATGTTCGGCATCGGATGCTCGTCCACCGGCGCTAGGCCATCCACTGTTTTGGCCAGGTGTGGTCGGTTCCACACACCTTTGTTGGCGATCAGCGCGGTGGCTTGGGCCAGCTGCAGGGGCGTGACCTGCATGTATCCCTGACCGATGCCGAGGATCACTGTCTCGCCGGGGAACCACGGCTGACGGCGTGTAGCGCGTTTCCAGGCCTGGGATGGCATCAACCCCGCAGACTCTTCGAACATGTCCAGCGAGACTTTCTCGCCGAGACCGAACATGGCCATGTAGTCATGCAGGCGATCGATACCCAGCTTGTGCGCCAGGTCGTAGAAATAGGTGTCGTTGGAGCGCATGATCGCCGCGTCCATGTCCACCCAACCATCGCCGCTGTGGTTCCAGTTACGGTATTTATGATCGAAATCCGGTAGCTGGTAATAACCCGGATCGAAGACGCGAGTCTGCGCAGTGACCACCCCGGCGTCGAGGCCGGCAATGGCCACTTCAGGCTTGATGGTCGAACCGGGCGCGTAGAGTCCCCGCAGCACGCGGTTGAACAGCGGCCGGTCGATAGAATCGTGCAGCGCCGCGTATTCCTTGAAGCTGATGCCTGTCACGAACATGTTCGGGTCGAAGCTTGGCTTACTGACCATGGCCAACACTTCACCGGTCGACGGGTCGAGAGCAACCACCGAGCCACGGCGATCACCCAACGCCTCCTCGGCTGCTTCCTGAAGTTTGACGTCGAGGCTCAGTACGATGTTTTTACCGGGGACCGGGTCGGTGTGTTTGAGCACTCGCAGCACGCGGCCCTGAGCGTTGGTCTCGACTTCTTCATAACCCACATGGCCGTGTAACTCGGACTCGTAGAATCTCTCGATGCCGGTCTTGCCAATGGATTGGGTGCCACGGTATTCCACCGTATCCAGAGCCTTGGATTCTTTTTCGTTGATGCGGCCGACGTAGCCGATCGAGTGTGCGAAGTGTGCGCCCATCGGGTAGTGGCGAACGAACTGTGGCTCTACGTCGATCCCTGGCAAACGGAATTCGTTGGCTGCCAACACCGCGATCTGTTCTTCGCTGAGTTCATAGAACAAGGTGACGGGCACGAAGGGATGTCGAGCCTGCTTCATCGCCTTGTCGAACAGCGTGCGGTCTTCAGCCGGCAAGTGCAGGAGGTTGACTACATCATCCAACTCTTCTTTGACATCGGAGGCGCGTTCGCGGGTGATGGTCAGGTTGTAACTGGGTCGGTTATCCGCCAAAAGCACACCGTTGCGGTCATAAATCAACCCGCGGGTAGGGGCAATCGGCAATACGTGTACACGGTTGTTTTCGGAGATCGTCGAGTGGTAGTCGTATTCGACCACCTGCAGAACATACAGCCGCACCACCAGCGCACAGGTAATAGCGACGACGAACAAGGCGCAGGCCATCAGTCTTTTGTTGACCAGGCGCGTCTCTTTTTCGTGGTCCTTGATTGGTATCGGTTCAGGCATTTCTGCGGCAACTCTTTGACTGTAGAGGAGGTGCCGATCCATGGGCTTGAAATCAGCCCGTGAAAAAGGGCTGCACCATTCCAAAAACGGCGTGGCTACTTTAGCCCCCGTTCTCCCGAAACTTCATGAACAATGCAGCTGTTACCCAAAATAGCTATCACGGCACTTTCCTCCAGGCAAAACAAAACCCCTACCTGCATACGCAGATAGGGGTTTCGGAATTTAATCTTGACGATGACCTACTCTCACATGGGGAAACCCCACACTACCATCGGCGATGCATCGTTTCACTGCTGAGTTCGGGATGGGATCAGGTGGTTCCAATGCTCTATGGTCGTCAAGAAATTCGGTAGCCAGCTCGTTTGCCTTGCGGCTCACGCTCCAGCGAATGGGTATGCGATAGTTTGTGTGTTTGTTTCTCGAACTTTCGGTTCGTTTCGTCTTCACACACCGCAATCTGGTGCCTCTTCAGGTCAGCAAATTGCTTGGGTGTTATATGGTCAAGCCTCACGGGCAATTAGTATTGGTTAGCTCAACGCCTCACAGCGCTTACACACCCAACCTATCAACGTCGTAGTCTTCGACGGCCCTTCAGGGGACTCAAGGTCCCAGTGAGATCTCATCTTGAGGCTAGTTTCCCGCTTAGATGCTTTCAGCGGTTATCTATTCCGAACATAGCTACCCGGCAATGCCACTGGCGTGACAACCGGAACACCAGAGGTTCGTCCACTCCGGTCCTCTCGTACTAGGAGCAGCCCCTCTCAAATCTCAAACGTCCACGGCAGATAGGGACCGAACTGTCTCACGACGTTCTAAACCCAGCTCGCGTACCACTTTAAATGGCGAACAGCCATACCCTTGGGACCGGCTTCAGCCCCAGGATGTGATGAGCCGACATCGAGGTGCCAAACACCGCCGTCGATATGAACTCTTGGGCGGTATCAGCCTGTTATCCCCGGAGTACCTTTTATCCGTTGAGCGATGGCCCTTCCATACAGAACCACCGGATCACTAAGACCTACTTTCGTACCTGCTCGACGTGTCTGTCTCGCAGTCAAGCGCGCTTTTGCCTTTATACTCTACGACCGATTTCCGACCGGTCTGAGCGCACCTTCGTACTCCTCCGTTACTCTTTAGGAGGAGACCGCCCCAGTCAAACTACCCACCATACACTGTCCTCGATCCGGATAACGGACCTGAGTTAGACCTCAAAGTTGCCAGGGTGGTATTTCAAGGTTGGCTCCACGCGAACTGGCGTCCACGCTTCAAAGCCTCCCACCTATCCTACACAAGCAAATTCAAAGTCCAGTGCAAAGCTATAGTAAAGGTTCACGGGGTCTTTCCGTCTAGCCGCGGATACACTGCATCTTCACAGCGATTTCAATTTCACTGAGTCTCGGGTGGAGACAGCGCCGCCATCGTTACGCCATTCGTGCAGGTCGGAACTTACCCGACAAGGAATTTCGCTACCTTAGGACCGTTATAGTTACGGCCGCCGTTTACCGGGGCTTCGATCAAGAGCTTCGCGTTAGCTAACCCCATCAATTAACCTTCCGGCACCGGGCAGGCGTCACACCCTATACGTCCACTTTCGTGTTTGCAGAGTGCTGTGTTTTTAATAAACAGTCGCAGCGGCCTGGTATCTTCGACCGGCGTGGGCTTATGCAGTAAATGCTTCACCCTCACCGGCGCACCTTCTCCCGAAGTTACGGTGCCATTTTGCCTAGTTCCTTCACCCGAGTTCTCTCAAGCGCCTTGGTATTCTCTACCCAACCACCTGTGTCGGTTTGGGGTACGGTTCCTGGTTACCTGAAGCTTAGAAGCTTTTCTTGGAAGCATGGCATCAACCACTTCGTGTTCTAAAAGAACACTCGTCATCAGCTCTCGGCCTTAAGATCCCGGATTTACCTAAGATCTCAGCCTACCACCTTAAACTTGGACAACCAACGCCAAGCTGGCCTAGCCTTCTCCGTCCCTCCATCGCAATAACCAGAAGTACAGGAATATTAACCTGTTTTCCATCGACTACGCTTTTCAGCCTCGCCTTAGGGACCGACTAACCCTGCGTCGATTAACGTTGCGCAGGAAACCTTGGTCTTTCGGCGTGGGTGTTTTTCACACCCATTGTCGTTACTCATGTCAGCATTCGCACTTCTGATACCTCCAGCAAGCTTCTCAACTCACCTTCACAGGCTTACAGAACGCTCCTCTACCGCATCACCTAAGTGATACCCGTAGCTTCGGTGTATGGTTTGAGCCCCGTTACATCTTCCGCGCAGGCCGACTCGACTAGTGAGCTATTACGCTTTCTTTAAAGGGTGGCTGCTTCTAAGCCAACCTCCTAGCTGTCTAAGCCTTCCCACATCGTTTCCCACTTAACCATAACTTTGGGACCTTAGCTGACGGTCTGGGTTGTTTCCCTTTTCACGACGGACGTTAGCACCCGCCGTGTGTCTCCCATGCTCGGCACTTGTAGGTATTCGGAGTTTGCATCGGTTTGGTAAGTCGGGATGACCCCCTAGCCGAAACAGTGCTCTACCCCCTACAGTGATACATGAGGCGCTACCTAAATAGCTTTCGAGGAGAACCAGCTATCTCCGAGCTTGATTAGCCTTTCACTCCGATCCACAGGTCATCCGCTAACTTTTCAACGGTAGTCGGTTCGGTCCTCCAGTTAGTGTTACCCAACCTTCAACCTGCCCATGGATAGATCGCCCGGTTTCGGGTCTATTCCCAGCGACTAGACGCCCTATTAAGACTCGCTTTCGCTACGCCTCCCCTATTCGGTTAAGCTCGCCACTGAAAATAAGTCGCTGACCCATTATACAAAAGGTACGCAGTCACCCAACAAAGTGGGCTCCCACTGCTTGTACGCATACGGTTTCAGGATCTATTTCACTCCCCTCTCCGGGGTTCTTTTCGCCTTTCCCTCACGGTACTAGTTCACTATCGGTCAGTCAGTAGTATTTAGCCTTGGAGGATGGTCCCCCCATATTCAGACAAAGTTTCTCGTGCTCCGTCCTACTCGATTTCATGACCAAGAGATTTTCGCGTACAGGGCTATCACCCACTATGGCCGCACTTTCCAGAGCGTTCCGCTAATCTCAAAGCCACTTAAGGGCTAGTCCCCGTTCGCTCGCCACTACTAAGGGAATCTCGGTTGATTTCTTTTCCTCAGGGTACTTAGATGTTTCAGTTCCCCTGGTTCGCCTCTTAAGCCTATGTATTCAGCTTAAGATAACCATCTTATGATGGCTGGGTTCCCCCATTCAGACATCTCCGGATCAAAGTCTGTTTGCCGACTCCCCGAAGCTTTTCGCAGGCTACCACGTCTTTCATCGCCTCTGACTGCCAAGGCATCCACCGTATGCGCTTCTTCACTTGACCATATAACCCCAAGCAATCTGGTTATACTGTGAAGACGACATTCGCCGAAAATTCGCGATTAAACTCACAAATTTTACCTTAGCCTGATCACCACCAGTGAAAGTGGCCATCAGTCTATCTTTCTATCACATACCCAAATTTTTAAAGAACGATCTAATCAAAGACTAGAAATCAACATTCACCATCACCAGGATGGAATGCTCATTTCTAAGCTTTCAACAAACAGAAGCAGTAGTGGTGGAGCCAAACGGGATCGAACCGTTGACCTCCTGCGTGCAAGGCAGGCGCTCTCCCAGCTGAGCTATGGCCCCGTATTTCTACAGGCGTTTCCCACACAAAATTGGTGGGTCTGGGCAGATTCGAACTGCCGACCTCACCCTTATCAGGGGTGCGCTCTAACCAACTGAGCTACAGACCCAATTTCGGGCTGCTTCTTATCGTCTTCTTCAATGAATCAAGCAATTCGTGTGGGAACTTATGGAGCAGCTGATGTCGTCGATTAAGGAGGTGATCCAGCCGCAGGTTCCCCTACGGCTACCTTGTTACGACTTCACCCCAGTCATGAATCACACCGTGGTAACCGTCCTCCCGAAGGTTAGACTAGCTACTTCTGGTGCAACCCACTCCCATGGTGTGACGGGCGGTGTGTACAAGGCCCGGGAACGTATTCACCGCGACATTCTGATTCGCGATTACTAGCGATTCCGACTTCACGCAGTCGAGTTGCAGACTGCGATCCGGACTACGATCGGTTTTCTGGGATTAGCTCCACCTCGCGGCTTGGCAACCCTCTGTACCGACCATTGTAGCACGTGTGTAGCCCAGGCCGTAAGGGCCATGATGACTTGACGTCATCCCCACCTTCCTCCGGTTTGTCACCGGCAGTCTCCTTAGAGTGCCCACCATTACGTGCTGGTAACTAAGGACAAGGGTTGCGCTCGTTACGGGACTTAACCCAACATCTCACGACACGAGCTGACGACAGCCATGCAGCACCTGTCTCAATGTTCCCGAAGGCACCAATCCATCTCTGGAAAGTTCATTGGATGTCAAGGCCTGGTAAGGTTCTTCGCGTTGCTTCGAATTAAACCACATGCTCCACCGCTTGTGCGGGCCCCCGTCAATTCATTTGAGTTTTAACCTTGCGGCCGTACTCCCCAGGCGGTCAACTTAATGCGTTAGCTGCGCCACTAAGAGCTCAAGGCTCCCAACGGCTAGTTGACATCGTTTACGGCGTGGACTACCAGGGTATCTAATCCTGTTTGCTCCCCACGCTTTCGCACCTCAGTGTCAGTATCAGTCCAGGTGGTCGCCTTCGCCACTGGTGTTCCTTCCTATATCTACGCATTTCACCGCTACACAGGAAATTCCACCACCCTCTACCATACTCTAGCTCGTCAGTTTTGAATGCAGTTCCCAGGTTGAGCCCGGGGATTTCACATCCAACTTAACGAACCACCTACGCGCGCTTTACGCCCAGTAATTCCGATTAACGCTTGCACCCTCTGTATTACCGCGGCTGCTGGCACAGAGTTAGCCGGTGCTTATTCTGTCGGTAACGTCAAAACAATTACGTATTAGGTAACTGCCCTTCCTCCCAACTTAAAGTGCTTTACAATCCGAAGACCTTCTTCACACACGCGGCATGGCTGGATCAGGCTTTCGCCCATTGTCCAATATTCCCCACTGCTGCCTCCCGTAGGAGTCTGGACCGTGTCTCAGTTCCAGTGTGACTGATCATCCTCTCAGACCAGTTACGGATCGTCGCCTTGGTGAGCCATTACCTCACCAACTAGCTAATCCGACCTAGGCTCATCTGATAGCGCAAGGCCCGAAGGTCCCCTGCTTTCTCCCGTAGGACGTATGCGGTATTAGCGTCCGTTTCCGAGCGTTATCCCCCACTATCAGGCAGATTCCTAGGCATTACTCACCCGTCCGCCGCTCGCCACCAGGTACAAGTACCCGTGCTGCCGCTCGACTTGCATGTGTTAGGCCTGCCGCCAGCGTTCAATCTGAGCCATGATCAAACTCTTCAGTTCAAACATCTTTGGGTTTTTAAGAAACCCTAAACTTGGCTCAGCAATCGTTGGTTACATCTTTGATTTCTCGCGGAGTAACTTGTGATGCTGATAATCTTGTTGACTATCAGTCTGACTCCACAAGCACCCACACGAATTGCTTGATTCAGTTGTTAAAGAGCGGTTGGTTAAGATCTTTCGTCTCAACCGAGGCGCGCATTCTACAGCAGCCTCTGTTGCTGTCAAGCGGTTATTTTCAGAAGTTTTCAAGGTTTCGCTTGGAAATCCTTAACAACTTCAACCACTTGCGCTTCCGATCTCTCGTTAGCGGGAGGCGAATTCTACAGCGTTACTCGCTGCTGTCAACACCTCTTTTTCTCCGCTTTCGACCGAGAAGATCGAACCGTCAAAAGAGCCAAACAACACCGCCCTTTCAACTCCTTCTGACTTCGATGAACTGAAGCGTAACCGCTGCCGAAAACCGCATAACTCTTTGTTTACCAAGGAGTTTTCCGTTTCGACTGCGCCGGAAGTGGGGCGAATTATAGACTTCCAGAATCTGCCGTCAACCCCTGATTTGGGTTTTCTATCAGGATGTTCAAAAACCCTGCTTATATATAGACGCGCCCGCAACGAATGCGCAGTATATTGCCCAACATATAAAACAATACTCTCGCTTGCTACTTCGGACGATGCCACGCAATGAATGACCGCCCCCGCAGCTTTGCCTCGACCCTGTTCTCGGTTGGCCTGCTCTTGATAGCCATGGCATCGATCCAGTCCGGAGCCTCCCTGGCCAAAAGCATGTTCCCGGTTATCGGTGCTCAAGGAACGACCACCCTGCGACTGATCTTTGCCAGCGTGATCATGCTGCTGCTATTGCGCCCATGGCGAGCAAAGCTCACCGCGAAATCCCTGCGCACCGTTATCGTCTACGGGATGGCATTGGGCGGCATGAACTTCCTCTTCTATATGTCCTTGCGCACAGTCCCCCTGGGTATCGCCGTAGCCCTGGAGTTCACCGGCCCATTGGCAGTCGCTATCTATGCCTCACGCCGAGCGATCGACTTTTTATGGATCGCTCTGGCAGCGTTGGGTTTACTGCTATTGATTCCGACAGGCGCCACAACTACAGGCATCGACCTGGTCGGTGCAGGTTATGCGCTGGGTGCTGGTGTCTGCTGGGCGTTGTACATTCTGTTCGGCCAAAAGGCTGGTGCTGATCATGGGGTACAGACAGCAGCATTGGGCGTGATGATTGCCGCCCTGTTCGTAGCGCCCATCGGCATTGTCCACGCTGGCGCCGCGTTACTGACACCCTCGTTGATTCCCGTGGCCATTGGGGTCGCCATTCTGTCCACCGCTCTGCCCTATACCTTGGAGATGGTCGCCCTCACACGGATTCCAACCCGGACCTTCGGTACGTTAATGAGCATCGAACCTGCGATCGGCGCGCTGTCCGGCCTGTTGTTCCTCCAGGAATACCTTTCACTGTCACAGTGGATGGCTATCCTGTGCATCATTCTGGCTTCCGTCGGCGCGACCATGACCATGGGGAGTACCGCCAAGCCTGTGATCGCAGCGGATTGAAACGAGATTGACGAAGGTCTGGTATTTACCGCTCAATTAGGCCATGTTTAGGCTATGTAACTCAGTGTCAGACATGGATTTTTTCAGATAGGGATATCAGAACGCTTCAAGCAAAAGCGAATGCAGGCAGACCCAGGCACAGATCCGGGGCCGCTATTAAGGATAGTAATGAAACGAATTTTGATACTGATCGCCGTACTTGCAATTGCGGGCTGCGCGGCGACCTCGAAACCCCAGACGAAACATGGCAAGAGAGGGCTGCATATCAACTGTTCGGGGCTCTCGTCCTCGTGGGACAAGTGCTACACCAGCGCCGCCAATTCGTGTGCGCCCAAGGGATACAAGGTCATCGCCAAGTCCGGGGATGCTGTGGAAGAACCCGGTGACTATCCGTTCGGCCTCAACCCTGCCGGCTATACCAGCCGCAGCATGATCGTCATCTGCAAATAACTCTTCCTTCCTGTCAGGCTTGCACAGCCCGACAGGCGCTTCGCCCGGATGCTGCTAACGTTTGTCAGTCAATGACCGTTCAGCAAAGGGCGATATCCATGACCACCGCTATCAATAACAAAAAAATCGTATTGGTTGTCGGCGCAGGCGATGCCACCGGCGGCGCCATCGCCAAACGTTTTGCCCGTGAAGGTTATGTCGCCTGCGTCACACGTCGCAGCGCAGACAAACTCCAGCCATTGGTAGAGTCCATCACAGCCAGTGGTGGGGAGTCTCACGGTTTTGCCTGCGATGCGCGCAATGAAGAAGACGTGATAGCGCTCATCGAGCAGATCGAAACCGGGCTCGGCCCCATTGAAGCGTTCGTCTTCAATATCGGCGCCAATGTGCCGTGCAGTATTCTCGAAGAAACCGCCCGCAAGTATTTCAAGATTTGGGAAATGGCCTGTTTCTCAGGGTTTCTCAACGCCCGTGAAGTGGCCAAGCGCATGGTCATCCGCCGCCGGGGCACGATCCTGTTCACCGGCGCCACTGCTGGCTTACGCGGCGCCGCGGGTTTCGCCGCCTTCGCAGGTGCCAAACACGGGATTCGCGCCCTGGCGCAAAGCATGGCCCGCGAATTGGGACCGATAAACATTCATGTCGCCCACGTCGTCGTTGATGGAGCCATCGACACCGACTTTATCCGCGACAATTTTCCAGAAAAATACGCGACCAAGGATCAGGACGGCATCCTCAATCCCGAGCACATCGCCGACAACTTTTGGTACCTGCACAGCCAGCCACGGGACGCCTGGACCTTCGAGCTGGATCTGCGCCCCTGGAACGAACGCTGGTAAGCCCTCCCCTTCCAACAATAAGAAGAGCACATCGACCATGAGCAAAACCGTGGAGTTCTTTTTCGACCTCGGCAGCCCCGCCACTTACCTGGCCTATACCCAATTGCGGAAGATCTGCGAACAGACCGATAGTCAGCTGATCTACAGACCGATGCTGCTGGGCGGTGTCTTCAAAGTTACCGGCAATGTTTCTCCCATTACCGCACCGGCCAAGGGTCGCTACATGTTTCAGGACCTGGACCGCTATGCCAAACGCTATGGCGTACCGCTGAAGTTCAATCCGAACTTCCCGATCAATACATTGATGCTGATGCGTGCTGTCACAGGGATGCAACTGCGTCATCCCGAACGTTTTCAGGCGTTTATTGATTGCCTGTTTCATGCCCTATGGGTTGAAGGACGCAGCCTCGATGATCCAGCAACCATCGCCGCCGTGTTGACGCAAAAGGGTTTCGATCCGAATGAGGTGCTGGCACTGACCGCCGATGAGGCCGTCAAAACCGCTCTCAAGGAAAACACCGAGGAAGCGGTGCGACGTGGCGTATTCGGTGCGCCGAGCATGTTTGTCGAGGGTCAGTTGTTCTTCGGCCAGGATCGGCTGGACTTCGTCCTTGAAGCCCTGCATGCGCAATAGTCCGCGCCTGCCTATGACCTGAGCCAGGCGCTGAAAACAGCGCCTGAACTCAAACCGCTCAAATAGCCGCGGTTCGGGTGTTCAACCATTCTAGGGCCGCCCCGTCGAGCAACGGGCTCAAGCGTTCACGCACCTCGGCATGATAGCCGTTGAACCATTGCTTTTCGTCTTCGGTCAGCAGCGACGGTTCCAGGCAACGGGTGTCGATCGGGCACAGGGTCAGGGTTTCGAATTTCAGGAACTCACCGAATTCGCTCTTGCCTGCTTCACGATTCAACACCAGATTCTCGATCCGCACACCCCAGCGACCCGGACGATAAGTGCCCGGCTCGATGGACGTGATCATGCCTGGCTGCATCGCGGTTTGCGGTGCCGCCGCGGCCTGATAGGCGATGACTTGCGGGCCTTCGTGAACATTGAGGAAGTAGCCAACGCCGTGACCGGTGCCGTGACCGTAGTCGACGCTTTCGGCCCAGATCGGTGCGCGGGCAATAGCGTCCAGCAACGGCGACAGAATGCCTCGTGGGAACTGTGCACGAGAGAGTGCAATCACGCCTTTGAGCACTCGGGTGCAATCGCGCTTCTGTTCGTCAGTTGGCGTACCCACCGGCACCATTCGGGTGATGTCGGTGGTACCGCCCAGGTATTGGCCGCCGGAGTCAATCAGCAACAGGCCGTCACCTTCGATCACCGCGTGCTCTTCTTCGGTGGCGTGGTAGTGCGGCATCGCACCGTTGGCGTTAAACGCGGCAATGGTGTTGAAGCTCAGCGACACATAATCCGGGCGTCGGGTACGCGCCGCGGTCAGGTGTTCGTCGATGGTCAGTTCGGTGATGCGTTCACGCCCCAAGGCCGCTTCCAGCCAGGCGAAGAATTCGCACAGCGCCGCGCCATCCTGCTCCATGGCCCGCCGAATGTGCTCGGCATCGGCCAGGCTTTTCTGCGACTTGGCCAGGGTGGTCGGGTTCAGGCCTTCGAGCAATTTCACGCCGCTGCTCAGGTTATCCAACAGACCCGCCGTCACCCGCGCCGGATCGACTTGCAGGCTCTCGCCGCTCGGCACGGCGCGCAAAGCGGCGGTTACTTCGCTGTAATCGCGCAGGGTCACGCCGTCCTGTTCGAGAATGGCGCGCAGCTCGGCGCTCACTTTGCTCAGGGCGACGAACAAGGTGGCCTGCTGTTGGCTGATCAAGGCGTAGGACACGAACACCGGGTTGAACGACACATCGCCGCCGCGCAGGTTGAACAGCCAGGCGATGTCATCAAGGGTGGCGATGAAGTGCCAGTCGGCACCGCGCTCTTTCAGCACCTCACGCAGTTTGGCGAGTTTTTCGCCACGGCTGACCGTCGCCTGAGGCGGCAAGTGTTGATAGATTGGCTCGTTTGGCAGACTCGGACGGTCACTCCAGACGTCATTCAGCAGATCGATGTCGGTGCGCAGACGTGCGCCGCGTTCTTCGAGTTTGCCGCTCAGGGTACGCGCCGACGCCACGGCAATCACCGCCCCATCGACTGCGACGACCCCGCCTTCAGGGGTTTGTTCGGCCAGCCAATCGAGCGGGCCGGGTTGACCCGGTTGCAGCTTGACCAGCTCGATGCCGCTGCCCCTGAGTTCCTTGCTCGCTTGTTCCCAATAGCGGCTATCGGCCCAGACGCCGGCAAAATCCGGCGTGACGATCAGCGTGCCCACCGAACCATGAAAACCCGACAGCCACTGCCGTCCCTGCCAATAGCCCGGCAGGTATTCCGACAGGTGCGGGTCGGCCGACGGCACCAGCAGAGCATGAATGCCCTCCCGGCTCATCAGTTCACGGATTTGCGACAGGCGCTGGGGCACCGATCCATTGATCGAAGGCTGCGTACTCATCGTGTCTCCTGCTAACCACTTTCATCATTATTGTTGAGTGCCGATCGACGTCAGCGCTTTTAAGGTCCTGTCGCCCAGAATGCCGGAGCACTGGCGCAAGCTGCTTTAATCAGGTGTACCGCTTGATCGATATCCTGTTCGGTGGTGAAACGCCCCAGGCTCAAGCGAATGGTGCGACTGGCCGAGCGAGCGTCATGTCCCAGGGCCAGCAGCACATGGGACGGCGCATTGCTGGCGGAATTACAGGCCGAGGTCGCGGAAAACGCGATCGATGTGCTCAAAGCCGCGGAACTGAACTCGCCTTCATTGAAAGTCAGGCTCAGGGTATGGGGAATGCGCTGGGTCGGACTGCCATTGAGACGCACGCCGGGAATGCTCAGCAAAGGTTCGAGCAAGCGTTCACGCAGACGCGCGATGGTGGCTTTTTCTTCATCGAACGAGGTGGCCGCCAACGCGAACGCTGCTCCCATTGCGGCAATCTGGTGCGTCGCCAGCGTGCCGGAACGCAACCCGCCCTCGTGACCGCCGCCGTGGATCTGCGCCTGCAGACGTTGCTGCGCACGCGGGCCGACATACAGCGCGCCGATGCCTTTGGGACCGTAGACCTTGTGCGCCGAGAACGACATCAAATCCACCGGCCACCGGGCCAGATCGATCGCCACTTTACCCGCGCCCTGAGCCGCATCAACGTGGAACAACGCATCGCGATTACGCACCACCTGGCCAATGGCCGGGATGTCGTTGAGGGTGCCCAGTTCGTTATTGACTAGCATCAATGACACCAGAAAGGTGTCCTCACGCATCGCTTCGCTGACCGCTTGCGGGGTAATCAGGCCTTCGGCATCGGGCACCAGATACGTCACCGCAACGCCTGCGTCCTGCAACTGTTTTGCAGTGTCGAGAATCGCTTTGTGTTCGATCTGGCTGGTGATGATGTGTCCGCCGGACACGCCGCGGGCCTGGGCCACGCCCTTGAGGGCAAGGTTGTTGGATTCGGTGGCGCCGGAGGTCCAGACAATCTGCTCCGCCTGAGCCCCCACCAACTCGGCGACCTGGTACCGTGCTTGGTCAACCGATTGCCGGGCCTGTTGGCCGAAGACGTGGGAACTGGACGCTGGATTGCCGAAATTACCGGTGAAACCCAGACACTCGACCATGACCTTGATGACCCGCTCATCCACCGGCGTGGTGGCGGCGTAGTCGAAATACAACGGACGTTTATTCATAAAAGACTCGCAGAGCGTGTTCCGGGATCAGGAAGCTCGTCACTGGAAGTTTCAAAGCGCGCCTCATGAGCGACACCGAATTTTCAGAACGACAGCAATACCTGATCGGAGGCCATTAAAGAAGAACAACTTCATTTAAAAGTGCGTAGGAACGCTCCTGAAGTCGAGCTTAACAGGCATCGGGCCACCGGATGAAGCAATGCGTCAGCTAAAACTTTCGAGCATTAACGGATACAGCGAAGCCACCAACAACAAGGCCATTCCCCAGTTGAACAGCCGCAACCAGCGGCGATCGCGCAACACATTGCGCAATAGCGTGCCGCAACCGGCCCACACCCCGACACTTGGCAGGTTGATCAAGGCGAAGACCGCGGCAATCACAATCACATTGGTGAAATAGCCCTGCATCGGCGTGTAGGTGCTGATGGCTCCGATGGCCATGATCCAGGCTTTGGGGTTGACCCATTGAAACGCTGCCGCGCCCAAATAACTGATCGGCTTGCCCTCGCCCTGTTCACCCTCGGCTACCGGACCGGAATGAGCAATCTTCCATGCCAGGTACAGCAAATACGCCGCGCCGGCATAGCGCAACATGGTGTACAGCATTGGATAGGTTTGAAACACCGTGCCCAGGCCGAAACCGACGGCGACCACCAGAACGAAGAAGCCGCAGGTGATGCCCAGCATGTGGGGAATGGTGCGGTGAAAACCGAAATTCACGCCCGATGCCAGCAACATGGTGTTGTTCGGGCCGGGGGTGATTGAGGTGACAAGAGCAAACAGGGCAAAGCCCAGCAGCAGGTCGAGCGAAAGTGTCATGGAGGCAGTCCATCAGGGTCAGTCAGATATTGACCCTATCGCACGCCTTGAAGGAAACCCATGGACAGTTGCGTGAAAGTTCGGGCAGTACAGTCGTCGCTCAGCTTGGACGACCATGCAGCTGTACTGCGCGTTCGGCGTTCATCTCGCCTTGTTTGTCGAAGCTGAACGATTTTGGCGGTTGGCCGAGCAATTCGGCTTTCTTCGCGTGGTACTCATCGAAGGACAAGCCACGACGATTCAAGGCCTCCAGCGCCAGTTCCCGGGTTTCTTCAGCAGTGTAGGGCCGCAGTTCCGGTGAAACATGGGTGGCACATCCGGCTAGAACGGAGATGGCGAGCGATAAGATAGTGGCGAATAGTGATTTCATTTCGGGTGTCCGGTGATCTGGGTTCAGGGCAATGAACACAGGCTACCGGTGCCGCTCGAAGGGTAGAAATCAACGCTCTCGATAGTCGCTATCGACTTTGGTAAGCGCCTGCAGGGCGAACGTTTGATGCAATTGTCGATTTAGCCAATCAGCGTGCAGTGCAGTGCATTGTCGTGACTAAGCGCCAAGCTATGCAGCACCTGAAATGAGCCGAAAGTGACGGTTTTCGCCCGATGGGCGCGAATCAGCTGCCAGAAATCCTGCTCGCCGCTTTCGAAGCTCTGAAAGGCAGCTTCTCCGGCTTCGCGGGATTGCCATTGCAGGTAGTTGAGCACCCGCCGGCCATCGTCGCTGGCCTGGATGTTGGCACTCAAGAAACCTGGGTAGCTCTGGGCCAGACGTTCGGTGTGCGCCGACAGTGCCGACACCAGCGCGGCCTGCTGACGGGGCTCGATCTCGAATTCGATCAGTTGGGTGAAGCTGCGATTCTTCTCTGGTGCGTGCATGAATAGTCCCCACTCACTGTAAGCCGGATCTTGCGATCCGAAGGCCTGCAGGGTAAAACCTCGAGCTAACTAGAGGTCAAGGGGCATTTTTTAAATGATCACCTCACAAAACCTGCATAAAGAACTGACCGTCGGCCAAGTGGCCGCCCGCAGTGGTGTGGCGGTCACGGCGCTGCATTTCTATGAATCCAAAGGCCTGATCAAAAGCAATCGCAATCAAGGCAATCAGCGGCGTTATCCGCGGGAAGTGTTGCGCCGGGTGGCGCTGATCAAAGTGGCCCAGCGCTTGGGGATTCCGCTCGCGGAGATCGGCGAGGCGTTGAAATCCCTGCCGGATAACCGTGCACCGACAGCAGCAGACTGGAAGGTGTTGTCGGCCCAGTGGAGCCGGGATCTGGATGAGCGGATCAATCAACTGACCCTGCTGCGGGACAAGCTCAATGGGTGTATCGGGTGTGGATGCTTGTCGATGGAGGCGTGTCCGCTGCGTAACTTTGGTGATGTGTTGGGTGAGCAAGGACCGGGGGCGCAGCTGCTCTCATGATCGTTCCCACGCGCAGCAAAGGAATGCAGCCCGGGGACGCTCCGCGTCCCAACAGCGGACGCAGAGCGTCCATTGAGGCATTCCCATGCAGAGCGTGGGAGCGATCGGTGTGGTCGATTGATCGCTGAACAGTGGCACTGCTGCTCGTCGGGCACTCGGTTGCGGGAAAAGGGCTGACCTATAGTTATTCGACCGGAAATCGGCGAAGGAACACCTTAACCCCACAACAAAAGGAGAACCGTCATGAGCGTAAAACCTATTCCAGAGGGTTACCACAGCATCACCCCTTATCTGGGCATTCAGAAAGCTGCCGAAGCCATCGACTTCTATAAAAAAGCCTTTAACGCCACCGAAGTCATGCGCCTGTCCATGCCCGATGGCGGCATCGGGCACGCTGAGCTGCGTATCGGCGACTGCCCGATCATGCTTGGCACACCCTGCGACCAGGGTCCATTGAGCAACCCGGACAAGTCGCCGTCCGTGGGTCTGCATCTGTATGTGAACGATGTGGACAAGTCCTTTAAACAGGCCATCGATGCCGGTGCCACGGTGGTGTCCGAGGTCAAGGACCAATTTTATGGAGACCGTTCGGGGACTTTGAAGGACCCCTATGGGCATCTGTGGTTTTTGGCCACGCATAAAGAGGATCTGACTCAGGAACAGATCGAACAGCGGGCGAAGGAGATGTTTAAGCAGGGTTGAGATCTTCGGTGCATGATCGGGTCTCATCGCGGGCAAGCCCGCGATGAGGCCATCACATTCAACCTCTATTTTGACTGTCAGATCGCTATCGTGAGCAAGCCCGCCCTGGGCAGCAGCAATACGAAACATTTACTTTCATATCCCCTTTCGGGATTTCCGATGCTCATACGTCTTATTTAGATGCAGTCGGTCGCGTAGGCAAAAGCCACGGCCGGACTTTTCACGGACCCCAACGCTGGGAAGCCCGCAGCAGTGGTCCTCTCATCGAAACAAGACCTTTAATCATGTCGAAGAAATCCCGCTCAAAACTCTGGTTTCTGGTCCATAGCTGGCTGGCGCTGCCCATCTGGTTCTTTGTATTGATCGTCTGTGTGACTGGCACGCTGGCGGTGGTCAGTCAGGAAATCGTCTGGCTGGCCAACCCGCAAATGCGTGCCAGCCCGCCTTCGGACGATGCGCCGCGGCTCAATTATGACGAGATCATCGCCGCCATCAAAAAGGCCGAGCCCCAGACACTGGTCCAGGGCATCAGTCGCCCCGACGAGTCGCATTTCGCCCTGGACGTGGACGTCAGTTACCCGGATGGACGCTCGGTGACAGTCTATGTGAACCCCTACAGCGGGGTGATTCAGGGCACCGCGCCACAATTCAACTTCAAGGCGTTCACCCGCGCACTGCATGGCTGGTGGCTGGTGCCGTTCACCAACGGCTATAGCTGGGGCTGGTATCTGGTGTCGTTTCTCGCGCTGCCGATGCTGGCGTCGCTGGTGACCGGGCTGGTGGTCTACAAACGGTTCTGGAAAGGCTTCTTCCGACCGACCCTGCGCATTCGTCATGGCGCGCGGATTTTCTGGGGCGATTTTCACCGGCTCAGCGGCATCTGGTCGATCTGGTTCATCGCGGTGATCTCAATCACCGGTGTCTGGTTCCTGATCAAGGCGATTCTGTTCGACAACCAGATTTCGATTACCACAGAACCGGTGGTGTCGGTCGTCTCGCGCGAAAGCGTGCCGCTGACCAGCACCGGAAAGCCGGCCCCGATGATCAATCTGGACCAGGCCATCAAGGTCGCTCAAGAGCAGATCCCCGGACTCGATGCCAGTTTCGTCACCTTGCCGAGCAACGCTTACAGCCACCTGTCAGTGGGAGGTCGCAGCTGGTATCCGCTGATGTTCCAGACGGCCGAGGTCAACCCGTACAACGGCGATATCGCCAGCACGCGGTTGCTGAGCGATCGCACCGGCCTGGAATTCGTGACCGAATCGATGCGTCCGTTGCACACCGGTGACTTTGGCGGGATCTGGATCAAGCTGATCTGGTTCTTCTTCGGTTTGCTGCTGAGCATGATGGTGCTCAGCGGGTTGCTGATCTGGACCAAACGCACCGCCCTGGCCACCGCCAATGCGTTCAAGCGCAGCAACAAGGCGCCGCGCCCGGTGTCGAGACCGCAAACGGTCATGAACCAACAGACTCCGGAGGGCAACCTTTGAACAAGACGATCACTGCACCGCAGCCTTCCCGGGTGAGCCTGCTCTGGCGCAAATGGCGCTTCCACATCAACATTTTCTTGCTGCTGATCCCTTTGGGCTTCATGCCCAAATACTTTGCCGACGCCTCGCTGTTTCGCGGCGACAGCGGACTGGGAGAGCGGGAAATCGGCGAAATCCAGGTCGGCCCCTGGAGCCTGCAACTGGCCGAACTGCGTAACGAAGCGCCACGATTGACCGGCCCGGCGGGCTACATGAAAGGCTTCAACGCAGCGCTGTGCGAACGCTGTCGCGATCAGGTCAAGGCGACTTATCTGCGCATCGGCAAACCCCGCAGCCTGCGCGCGGCCGGGGCGATTTTCTTCGGTACACCTTACCGCATGGGCGCGATGCTGCCAGTGCCTGAGAAGACTAAAGCCGATGCCGAGCTGTGGATCACCATGGAAGGCTGGGACGGTGCCATGCATCAAGCGTCCATCCCCCTGAGCCAGGCATCCCCGGCCACTCTCGCATGGCTGAACAAACAAGGAGGCAAACCATGATCAACGCTTTTCGCCCCGCTCTATTGATGTTCTGCGCAGCCTTCAGCACCGCCGCACTGGCCCATAACCCGATGTGCGAATGCAAGGCCATCGACGCTGAACAGATTCAATGCACCGGCGGTTTTTCCGACGGCAGCGGCGCACCAGGAGTGACCCTGGACGTGATCGGCTACGACGAAACCATTCTGGTGCCGGGCAAGCTCGGCGCCGATTCGACCCTGACGTTCAAGAAGCCCGGTGCTGAGTTCTATGTGCTGTTCGACGCCGGTCCCGGCCATGTCGTCGAGATCGACCAAGCCGACATCGAGGCGCCCTGAACATGAGCATGACCTCGCCCACCACCCAAGTTGTTCGCCCGGCCGGTGCCGGCCATGAAACCCTCTATGTGTTGCTGTTGTGCCTGATGATCCTGGCCGTTGCCGGCTCGGTAGTCGCCTGGCGTGGCGAGGCTCAGGAAGTGAGCAGCGTGGGCAGCCATCAGCTGGATGCCCGTCGTGATCTGAGCGCATCCGAGCAAGGTATTTACGCCGACCTGCGGGTCACGCTGGATGAAATCCATCTGTTGCGTCAGGAACAGCAGGCGCTGCCCACACCCGCCACCCTCGCCGATGAAGGCTTTGCGCCGTTTGCCCGGGACGCCAGTTCTGTCAGTCGTGGCGGTCATGCCTGGCAGTTGCTGGGCGCCAAGGCGTACTTCGGCCAGAGTCAGACTCCAACCGTCGCCGGTTCGTTTTTGATGCGTTTGACCGCTGAAGACGACACGGCGCCAGACATCTGGCTCAACCGCGGTAACGCCCTCGCCGCACCGAACGATCTCACTGATGCGGCACTCAACGGCGCCGGCTGGCAGCAGATCGTCGCGCAATTCGATGCCGGCGTCACCCGCCAGCATCGGCATTGAACCCTCGCCTTCACCCGAGAGAAGACCGCTTTCCCATGCCTAGTTCATCTCAACGTCCTTCCTTTTTTCGCCTGCTGCTGGTCGGCCTGCTTACCTGTTTACTGACACCACTGACCAGTGCCGATGAAACCAAGCGCCTGCGCATCGGCATCACCCTGCACCCTTATTACAGTTACGTGGCCAACATCGTCGGTGACAAGGCCGAAGTGGTGCCGCTGATCCCGGCCGGTTTCAACCCTCATGCCTACGAACCTCGGGCCGAGGACATCAAACGCATCGGTGGACTGGACGTGGTCGTGCTCAACGGCGTGGGCCATGACGACTTCGCCGACCGCATGATCGCCGCCAGCGAAACCCCGAACATCAAGGTGATCGAAGCCAACGAAAACGTGCCCCTGCTAGCCGCCACCGGCGTTGCTGCCCGCGGTGCCGGCAAGGTGGTCAATCCGCATACGTTCCTGTCGATCAGTGCTTCCATTGCCCAGGTCAACAACATCGCCCGGGAACTGGGCAAGCTCGACCCGACCAACGCCAAAACCTACACCCAGAACGCCCGCGCCTACGGCAAACGCCTGCGGCAGATGCGCGCCGACGCCCTGGCAAAACTGACCCAGGCGCCAAATGCCGAGTTGCGCGTGGCCACCGTCCATGCCGCCTACGACTATTTGCTGCGCGAGTTCGGCCTGGAAGTGACCGCCGTGGTCGAGCCGGCCCACGGCATCGAACCAAGCCCTAGCCAGCTGAAAAAGACCATCGATCAACTGCGGGAGCTGGACGTGAAAGTGATCTTCTCGGAGATGGATTTCCCGTCCTCCTACGTCGAGACCATCCAGCGTGAATCCGGGGTGAAGCTGTACCCGCTGTCGCACATTTCCTATGGCGAATACACCGCCGACAAGTACGAAAAAGAAATGACCGGCAACCTCAATACCGTGGTCCGGGCGATTCAGGAGTCCGGCGCATGACTGCTCAAGAAACCCTGATCGCTTACGGCCCGACCCTCGACTTCGCCGCGGTGAGCCTCACGCTGGGTCGCACGACGATCCTCGACAAGGTGACCTTTCAAGTCCAGCCCGGCAGCGTGCATGCACTGGTCGGTCCCAACGGTGGCGGCAAAAGTTCGCTGATCAAGACCCTGCTGGGACAAATGCCGCATCAGGGTCGCCTTAGCCTGCTATGGCCTGGTGATCCCGGGACCATCGGCTACGTGCCCCAGGCGCTGGAATTCGATCGCGGTTTACCGATGACTGTCGATGACTTCATGGCCGCCATGTGCCAGCGGCGCCCGGCGTTCCTCGGGTTGAGCAAACATTACGCGGTGGCCATCGGCGAAGCGCTGGAACGGGTCGGCATGCAGGACAAGCGCAAGCGGCGCATGGGCGCCCTCTCCGGCGGTGAGCGCCAGCGCGTTTTGTTGGCCCAAGGGCTGATTCCGGCGCCACAGTTGCTGGTGCTCGACGAACCGATGTCGGCTCTGGATGAGGCCGGCATTCAGGTGTTCGAACAGCTACTGAGCGACTGGCGCCAAAGCGGCATTACCGTGCTGTGGATCGAGCATGATCTGGAAGCGGTCGGGCGCCTGGCGGACCGGGTCACCGGCCTCAATCGCCGGGTGCTGTTCGATGCCACACCGAAACAGGCACTGACCCCGGAGCGATTACTGACCTTGTTCTCGACCCATCCCCGGAGTGCTGCCTGATGAGTTACGAAGCCTTTCGTTTGATGGTCCAGGGTTGGGCCTCGTCGGGTTACCTGCCGGAAGCGCTGGCCTATGGATTTGTGGTCAACGCGCTGCTCGCCGGGCTGTTGATCGGCCCGGTGTTGGGCGGCTTGGGTACGCTGGTGGTGGTCAAGCGCTTCGCGTTTTTCTCCGAAGCCGTGGGCCATGCGGCACTGACCGGCGTGGCCATCGGCATTCTGCTCGGCGAACCCTACACCGGGCCTTATGGCAGCCTGTTCGGTTACTGCCTGCTGTTCGGCATTCTGCTCAACTACCTGCGTAATCGCACGGGGCTGGCGCCGGATACTTTGATCGGTGTGTTTCTTTCCGTGTCGTTGGCCTTGGGCGCCAGCCTGTTGTTGATTCTGGCGGGCAAGATCAATGTGCACATTCTGGAAAACGTGCTGTTCGGTTCGGTGCTGACGGTCAACGGCAACGACCTGCTGGTATTGGCGATCGTTGGTTCACTGGTGATGGCGCTGGCCCTGCCGCTGTACAACCGCATCATGCTCGCCAGTTTCAACCCACAACTGGCGGCGGTACGCGGTGTGGCGGTGAAAACCCTGGATTACCTGTTCGTGATCCTGGTGACCCTGATTACGGTGGCGGCAGTGAAAGTCATTGGCGCAATTCTGGTCGGTGCCCTGTTGGTGATTCCAGCAGCGGCCGCGCGCTTGCTCAGCCAGTCGCTGAAGGGTTTCTTCTGGTGTTCGGTGCTGATCGCCACGGTGAGCACGCTGTGCGGAATTCTCGCGCCGATTGTTTTTGACCTGCCCATACCGTCCGGTGCCGCGATCATTCTGGTGGCCGGTATCGCGTTCGCCCTGGCCGCGATTGCTCGCGGCATCGTTCCAAGTCTGAAAGGGAATCTCGGATAAATGTCTTTTTCTCTGCGTCAATTGACCCTGGCGGTGACCTTGTGTGGGCCAGCCTCGTTCAACGCATTCGCCACCGACGCCTTCGAACCGATGCGTCTGGTGGCCAATCACGGTGTCGGTAACACCGCGCTGTTCGCCTCGACTTCAACTCACAAAGTGCTGGTCCTGGCGGCGTTGCCTGTTACCTACGGTCTGGGTGCCCTGCTGTTGGAGGGCACCGATGTCAGCCTTGAGCGCGCCGCGCCGGCCAACCTGCCCGGCAGCCGACAGACCGCTTATTTCACCGGTCGTGGCGCTCCGGCGCTCAGTAAACTGGCAACCGGTGCCGATGCGGTCATCGGCCTGCGCTCGCTATGGCCGGACGATCCGCTGTACCCGAACGCTCGCCGCAGCAATATCCGCATCATTGAAATCGACGCCGCCCGTCCGGTGGACGGCGCCCTGCCTGGCATCGCCGTGCAGCCTGGCAAGGTCGATGGTTTGAACAGTCAGCCTTGGTTGGCCAGCAACAACATGGGGCGGATGGCGGATGTGATGGCGGCAGACCTGGTGCGCCTGGCGCCAGCAGCCAAGCCTAAGATCGACGCCAACCTGGCAGCGCTCAAACAGCGCTTGCTCAAGCTCAGCGCCGACAGCGAGTCACGACTGGCCAGTGCCGACAACCTGAGTGTGATGAGCTTGAGCGATCATTTCGGTTACCTGATCGGCGGCCTCAACCTTGAGCTGATCGGCCTCGATGCACGGCCGGATGCCGAGTGGACGCCTGAGGCGCTCAAGCAATTGGGCGCAACGCTCAAGGACAATGACGTAGCGGTGGTGTTGCATCATCGCCAGCCGTCGGACGCGGTGAAAGCGGTGATTGCCGAGGCTGGCAGTCGGTTGGTGATGTTAAGTGTCGATGCGGTGGATCCGGTGGCCGAATTGGAAGGGAATGTGGATTTGGTGATCAAGGGGTTGAGCGGGGTGTAACGTCAGTTGAACCGTGTAATCGTTCATCGCGGGCAAGCCCGCTCCCACAGGGATTTGTGGTGTTCACTCTATTTATGCAACAACACCAATCCACTGTGGGAGCGGGCTTGCCCGCGATGACGGTCTGACAGGCGACATAAACCTCCAGGCCTGAAAAAGCCCGCTGACCGTCACCGGATCAGCGGGCTTTTCGTTCCCGCGCTCTGCGTGGGAATGCAGCCAGAGACGCTCCGCGTCTCACTTGACAGCTCAGTGAGCCACGGCCGCCTGTTCTTCCATTTTCTGGCGCAGGCTCAGTGGACGCATGTCGGTCCAGACCTCTTCGATGTAGGCCAGGCATTCCTTTTTCATCCCGCTCTTGCCCACGGTGCGCCAGCCTTGTGGCACGGCTTTGTAGTCGGGCCAGATCGAGTATTGCTCTTCGTGGTTGACCACGACCTGAAAGAGGATGTCCTCGCGGTCGAATACTGACGTCATGCTGTTTCTCCATCGCTGTAAGGGTGGGCTGCGCGCCGTGCGCAGCCGTTATGTAGAAGGAACGTTCAAGGCACCAAAAAATTTAGAGGCTGGCGATGGCTGCGGCCATGGCCCTGCCGAAAATGTCGGCCACCCGATCGATTTCTGTGGCAGTGATCACCAGCGGCGGCAGGAAACGCACGACACCGCCGTGACGTCCACCCAGCTCGAGGATCAACCCGCGCTTGAGGCATTCGCGCTGCACCAGCGGCGCCAGACGAGCGAATATCGGTGGATGGCCCTGAGCATCCGGCGCGCCAGTCGGATCGACCAACTCAACGCCCAGCATCAAGCCGCGTCCGCGGATATCGCCCAACTGCGGAAAGTCTCGTTGCAGGATGTGCAGGTGTTCGCTCAAGCGTTCGCCCATGGCGGCGGCGTGCTCGCAAACCTTGTGCTCTGTCAGGTAGTGCATCACCGCCGAGCCTGCGGCCATGGCCATTTGATTACCGCGGAAGGTTCCGGCATGGGCGCCCGGCAGCCAGGTGTCGAGCCAGTCGCGATAGACCACCACCGCCAGCGGCAGGCTGCCGCCGATGGCTTTGGACAGCACCACCACGTCCGGGATGATCCCGGCGTGCTCGAAGGCGAACATCTTGCCGGTGCGGGCAAAACCGCTCTGGATTTCATCGACGATCAGCGCTACGCCGGCCTTCTCGGTGATGCGTCGCAAGCCACGCAGCCAATCGAGATCAGCCGGAATCACCCCGCCCTCGCCCTGCACCGCTTCGACGATCACCGCAGCGGGCAACTGCACGCCGGCCTCAGGATCATTCAGCAGGTTCTCCAGGTAATTCAGGTTGACCTGCACCCCCTGCGCGCCGCCGAGCCCGAACGGGCAACGGTAATCGTAAGGGTATGGCATGAACTGCACGCCACTGCTGAGCAACGCACCCAACGGTTTTTTCGGCCCCAGACTGCCCATCAGGCTCAGCGCGCCCTGGCTCATGCCGTGGTAACCGCCCTGGAACGACAAAACCGTGCTACGCCCGGTGGCGGTGCGCACCAGTTTCAGCGCGGCTTCCACCGCATCGGTGCCGGTGGGGCCACAGAACTGGATCTTCGCTTCAGCGGCCAATGCCAGCGGCAGCAAACCGAACAAGTCCTGAACAAACTGATCCTTGACCGGCGTGGTCAGGTCGAGGGTGTGCAGCGGCAGTTCATCGGTCAGCACTTGCTGGATCGCTTCGATCACCACTGGATGGTTGTGCCCCAGGGCCAGCGTCCCCGCACCGGCCAGGCAATCGATGAAACTGCGCCCTTCGACGTCCTCGACATAAATGCCCTTGGCACGCTTGAGTGCCAGGGGAATGCGTCGCGGGTAGCTGCGAGCGTTCGATTCCTGCTGGCTCTGACGGGCCAGCAGCGGCGATTCATTGAACTGATAAAGCGTCTCGGCAGGCGTCGGGACGATCCGGGCCGGCTGATCTTCGATAAGGCTGATAGCGACTGACATCTCTCGATCCCTCAATACGCTGTTGATAGTGACCAAAACTGCACACCGGGCAGGTGCGCGCTCCGGTCGGGGCGCACTTGCAGGTTTTCCTGTTCTGGAAACGCATCAGGACCTCAAGGATTTAGACCCTCGATCAGCTTTCTATGAAGGCGACGACAGCGCCTTGTGCATGGGGATGGCGTGGAGTCCCGCCACGGTGAAGGTTTCAGCGCACGGCCGGTAACCCAGACGGTGATAAAACGCCTCGCTGGTACGGGTGCTGTTGAGCCGCGCCTGAGGCAAACCCTGAGCGATCAACCACGTCTCGAGGTCCTGCACCAGCGCTTGTCCGGCGCCTCGCCGAAACCATTCCGGCTGCACGTAACAAAACGCGACCTTGCCGCTGATCGCCGCCATGGCGACGCCGATCGGTTTGTCCCGCAGCAGGGCGATGTTCAGATACAACCGTGGGTCGGTCAGCCAGGGCTGCACGTGTTCGATGGTTTTGTTATGGGTCCAGGTGGCGACGGTTCGCGGATCGTTGCGGTGATCGAGCGCGCAGCCGACACGAATGGAGCGCTCGACGATCCGGCTGATGATCCCGGCGTCGGCAGGCGTTGCCTTGCAGATGTTTATCGATGCATCCATGGCGCTGTTACCTCAATCCATTGAGTCAAAGCTGCCCGGGACGATAGCGCTGTGGGGGCTGGGTGGCTAATGGAGAGGCGTTACATTTGGTGTGCAACATAGAAACAGTGTGGGAGCAGGCTTGCCCGCGATGAGGCCATAACATCCAACATCTATGTTGACTGTTACACCGCCATCGCGGGCAAGCCCGCTCCCACAGGGTTTTGTGTTGTTGGTTAGACCGGCTGCAACGGCATCGTCAATTCAACCCGTAAGCCATCCGGGCGGCTATCGAAATGCAGAGTGCAGCCGCAGCGCTGGACGATGGCCTGGACAATCGCCAGGCCAAGGCCGCAACCGGTGCTTTGGCCATTGCGCCAGAAGCGTTGGGTCAGGTGTTGCAGGTCGTCTTCGGCAATCCCCGGGCCGTGGTCGCGGACCAAAAAACGCACGCGATTGTTGGTGGTTTCCAGGCTCAGCTCCACTGCCCCATCGCCTGGGGTATGGCGCAGGGCGTTGTCGAGCAAGTTGCGCAATGCGGCAATCGACAGCACCGCGGGCATTTGCAGCGGCGCCTCGGAGAACGTGACCGGCAACTGAAACTTGATCCGCTGACGATCACCGCTGGCTGCATCCTGTATCGCCAGTTTCGCCACCTGCTCGGCGCTGCATTGCACACCATCATCGAACGATAGACTGCCCTCGACGCGCGCCAGCAGCAGCAATTGTTCAAGCGTGCGATGCAGCCGGTCGGCGCCCTCTTCAGCCCGCGCCAGGGACTGATCCCGGGCGCTGCCTTCGGTCATGCGCGCCACTTGCAGGTGGGTTTTGATCGCGGTCAGCGGGCTGCGCAACTCGTGCGCGGCATCACCGGTCAGGCGCCGTTCGCGCTCGATGGTCTTGCCGATGCGCAGGAACAACTGATTCTGGGTTTCCAGCAGCGGCTGCAGTTCGCTGGGCAACGGCTGGATTTGCAACGGTTCCAAAGAATCGGCGCTGCGGCGCATTAACGCATCGCGCATGCGATTAAGCGGTGCCAGCCCCTGACCGATGCCGAGCCACAACAGGCACAGGCAGCCCAGCAGCGCCACGCCGACCGGCACCGAGGCCGCCAGCAGAATGGACATGTTCAGTGCTTCGCGCTCGATCTGCCGGTCGGCGGTGGTAATGCGCACATCACCGCGCGCCAGGGTGAAACTGCGCCAGGGTGCACCGTCGATCATTTGATCGTGGAAGCCCATTTTTTCGGCTTCCAGGGTTTGTTCGGGGCTACTGTGGCTGCGGGCCAGGATTTCGCCGCGCAACGAGCTGACCTGACAGGCCATGCCCCCAGGAATGCTCAGCTGTTCAGCACTGAAATGGGTCCCCTCGCCCTTGCTCGGCAACGCCGGCAGTTGCTCCAGTAGCCCGGCCACCATCCGCGCCGACGCCACCAGCCGTTGGTCGAGGGAAAACATCATCTGGTTGCGCAGATCACTGAGCATCCAGGCGGCGGCCAGGGCCCAGATCAGCGCAAACGCGGCGCCGAGAGTCAGGCTCAGCCGCAAACGCAGGCTCATCACTTCGATTGTTCTCCGCCATCGGCCGGCCCCAGGCGATAGCCCAGGCCGCGCACCGTTTCGACGATGCCTTTGCCGAGCTTGCTGCGTAGATGATGGATATGCACGTTGAGCGCGTTGCTCTCCAGCTCATCATTGAAGCCGTAGACGCTGTCCTTCAACTGCTCGGTGGACAGCACCCGGCCGCGGTTGTGCAGCAAGGCTTGCAGCAGCGATTGCTCACGGCGCGACAAATCCACCGGCTGGCCTGCGAGCAGGGTTTCGCGGCTGCTCGGGTCGTAGGTCAGACGGCCGTGTTCGATCAGGTTAACGCTGCGCCCCGCCACTCGTCGCAACAAGGTGTGCAGGCGCGCGGCGAGTTCGCGCAGGTCGAACGGTTTGAGCAAGTAGTCGTCGGCACCGGCTTGCAGGCCGTCGACCCGGTCGGTGACCGAATCCCGCGCGGTGAGGATCAGCACCGGGATTTCCAGGCCATGATGGCGCAATTGCTGCAACAGCTTCAGGCCGTCTTCATCGGGCAGACCGAGATCGAGCACCATGACGTCGAATTCGGCAACCTTGAGCATCGCCCGGGCTGCCGAGGCGGTGGCGACATGCTCCACGGTCAAGCCTTGGGCAGTTAGCCCGGCAACGATGCCGCTGGCGATCAACTCATCGTCTTCGCAAACCAGTACGTGCATGGTGAGCCCCGTAGAAAAAAGGTGATTAGGCCGGTAGCCGATTAAGCGGACATTATGCCGCAAGAGCCATTGTCACAAGGCGAGTGTGGTTAATCATCGGTTAATCGCCGTTCGCCACTGTGCACCTCACTTGCACAGGGATAAGGCTTACCCATGCGTCGACTGTTTTTATTCTTTGTTCTGTTGATCTCGGGTGTGGCCCAGGCTGGAACGAATCCGTTTGAGACCAAACCCGATTTTCTCCCGGTGGAAAAAGCGTTCATCTTCACCTCCGAGCGCCTTGAATCCGGGGAAACCCAGCTCTATTGGCAAATTGCCGACAATTATTACCTGTATCAGAAACGCCTGAAATTCGACGGTCTGGCCCCGGAGCAGATGCCAGTGCTACCGGAGGGCGAGTCCCACAGCGACGAGTTCTTCGGCGAACAGCAGGTCTACCGCCAGGGCCTGGAGCTGAAGATTCCGGCCGGAGCCACTGGTCAGATCAAAGTAGGCTTCCAGGGCTGCGCCGATGCCGGTTTGTGTTATCCGCCGCAGACTCAAGTGATCAACCTTGGCACAAGTAACGTCCTTGCCGCGTTTACTGAAGAGGCGCCCGACCAGGCCCTGGCCAGCGGCCTGCAGCAACGGGCGTTGGGCTGGAGCCTGCTGGTGTTCTTCGGCCTGGGGCTGCTGCTGGCGTTCACCCCTTGCTCGTTGCCGATGCTGCCGATACTGGCGGGATTGATCGTGGGCAGTGGCGCCACGCCCAAACGCGGTTTTTCTCTGGCCGGCAGTTACGTTGTCAGTATGGCGCTGGTGTATGCGGCGATGGGCGTGCTGGCTGCGCTGCTCGGTGCGAACCTTCAGGCGCTGTTGCAAAACCCTTGGTTGCTCGGCAGCTTTGCGGCGGTGTTCGTGCTGCTGGCTTTGCCGATGTTCGGTTTCTTCGAACTGCAATTGCCGGTGGCCGTGCGAGATCGGCTGGAGCATGTTTCGCGCAATCAGCGCGGTGGCAGCCTGATCGGTGCCGGCGTGCTCGGGGCTTTGTCCGGCCTGCTGGTAGGTCCGTGCATGACCGCCCCATTGGCCGGCGCCCTGCTCTATATCGCCCAAAGCGGCAATGCGCTGCATGGTGGGCTGATTCTGTTCGCCATGGGCATCGGCATCGGTTTGCCGCTGTTGCTGCTGGTGACTGTCGGCAATCGTTTCCTGCCCAAACCCGGTGCGTGGATGAACCTGCTCAAGGGTGTGTTCGGTTTCCTCTTCCTCGCCACCGCGCTGCTGATGCTGCGTCCGGTGCTGGATGAATCGCTGTGGCTCGGTCTGTGTGGCGCCTTGTTGTTGATCGCGGCCTACAGCGCCTGGAAGCAGTCGCAAGGGTTTAGCCGCGTCACCCAACTGTTCGGCGCCAGTTCGCTGCTATTGGGTCTCTGGGGCAGTCTGTTGGTAATCGGTGCGGCGGGCGGCAGTGACAATCCATATCAGCCGTTACAGGTGTACAGCGCCGGCCGTACCGGCGTTGCTGCACCGAGCGCGCATGATGCATTCACCACGATCAAGGAACCCGCCGCCCTGCAACGCGAACTCGATGCGGCCAAGGTCCAGGGTCAATGGGTGCTGCTGGACTACTACGCCGACTGGTGCGTGTCGTGCAAAGTCATGGAAAAACAGGTCTTCGGCAAACCGCAGGTACTGGAGGCGCTCAGCGATGTGCGCTTGCTACGGCTGGACGTCACCGCCGACAATGCCGCCAGCCGCGAACTGCTCGGCCGTTATAAAGTGCCGGGGCCGCCAAGCCTGTTGTGGATCGGCCCCAATGGTGAAGAGCGCCGCAGCCAGCGCATCACCGGTGAGGTCGATGCCGGCACCTTCCTGCAACGCTGGACCACCACCCGAGACGCTCGTTAATGCTGACTTTTACCCTCGGCACCTTTGCCATCGCGCTTAATCACCTGCTGCTGATCAGTGCCCTGGCGCTGGCGACCTTTGTCGGCTGGCGGGTGGCCAAGCGTGGCGGCGAGAACCCGGAGTCGGTGCTGTTCAGCCTGTTCCTGCTGGGCATGCTGGCAGCCCGAGTCGGTTTCGTGATCGCCTACTGGGCGCAGTATCGCAACGATCCGTGGCAGATCATCGACCTGCGCGACGGTGGTTTTCTCGCCTGGCCCGGGGTGGTCGTGCTATTGCTCGCCGCGGTGTATCGAGGCTGGCGTCGCCCGGGCATGCGTCGGCCGTTGGGCTTTGGCGTGGTCAGTGGTCTGGCGTTCTGGTTGCTGGCGACGTTCTCCCTGAGTATTTACGAACAAGGCACGCGCCTGCCGCAGATCACCCTGCGCAATGCCGCCGGCCAGACCATTCCGCTCAGCGACTACCAGGGCGGTCCGCTGGTCATCAACCTTTGGGCCACTTGGTGCCCGCCGTGCCGCCGGGAAATGCCGGTGCTGGAAAACGCCCAACAACAACGCCCGGACCTGACCTTCCTGTTCGTCAACCAGTCCGAAAGCATGCAGAGCGTCGCCACCTTCCTCGAAACCCAGGGCCTGAGCCTGACCAACGTGCTGTTTGATGGCAGCGGTCGATTGAGTCAGGCGGTGGGTTCCATGGCATTGCCGACTACGCTGTTCTATAGCCCTGACGGGTATCTGCTGGGCAGCCATCTGGGCGAACTCTCTGAAGCCAGCCTGGCCCGCGCCCTGGAAAACTTCGACACCCCGAACCCGGCCACCTCGGCCACGCCTTCAAGGAAATTGCCATGCTCCGCCTCCGCCACCTGCTGACGTTAACCCTGGGTGCCGCCCTGCTGCACTTGCCGTCGGTACAGGCCGAAGAATTGCCTGAAGCGATCAAGAAGATCGAAGCCAAGGGCGCCAAAATTGTCGGCACCTTCGACGCACCCGACGGCTTGCGCGGTTATGCGGCGCAGTACCAGAACCGTGGCATGGCGTTGTACCTGACCCCGGACGGCAAACACGTACTGCTGGGCAATTTGTACGACGCCGAAGGCAATGACCTGAGCAGCGCGCCGTTGCAGAAACTGGTCTACGCGCCAATGGCCAAGGAAATCTGGGGCAAGATGGAAGCGAGCAACTGGATCGCTGATGGCAACAAGGATGCACCGCGAATCGTCTATCTGTTCAGCGACCCGAATTGCCCGTACTGCAACATGTTCTGGGAACAGGCGCGGCCGTGGGTCAAGGCCGGTAAGGTGCAGTTGCGGCACATTATGGTCGGCATCATTCGCGAGGACAGCCCGGGCAAATCCGCCGCGCTGCTGGCCGCCAAGGACCCGCAAAAAGCGTTGGCAGACCACGAGAAATCCGGCAAGGAAAGTTCACTCAAGGCGTTGAAAGACGTGCCACCGGCCATTCAGGCAAAACTGGCGGCGAACATGCAGTTGATGGAAGAGCTGGAACTGGCCGCCACCCCGGCGATTTTCTACATGGACGACAAGGGTCAGCTGCAACAGCAGCAAGGCGCGCCGTCGCCGGAGAAGTTGGTGAAGATTCTCGGGCCGAAGTAACCTCACCGCCCCCATCGCGAACAGGCTCGCTCCCGCAGGGATATGCGGTCACCTGTGGGAGCGAGCCTGCTCGCGATGAGGCCATTAAAGTCGGCTAATTCCTCGCACCTAGAAATTTCAACAGTGCATCCGTAACAAACTGCGGATTCTCCAGATTGGAGATATGCCCCGCCTCCGGCACCAGCACATACGGGCAACCGATCAACTCGGCCATTTCCCTGGTTTCCGACGGCGGTCGCGGTTTGTCCTGATCGCCGCACATCAACAGCGTGGTTTCAGGGTTCAGTTCACCCAGACGCGGCAACAGGTCATCACGACCAAAGGTAATCCGCCCCATCGGCACGATGCTTTGACGCAGGCGGTTGGCTGGTAGCGCTGCCAGTTTGGCGCGGAAATCCTGATACAGCGCCGACTGCGGATCGATGCCCGGACGGAAGAAGATCGGTACCACAATATCGAGCAGCTGCGGCGAGATCACACCGCTGTCTTCGATCTGCTTGAACAGCGAGAAATAGTATTGGCGGGTCGGTTCCGGTTCGACGCCGACGTAGGTGTCGATCAGCACCAGACCGTCGAGCCGCTGCGGTGCCGACAGCGCCAGTCGCACGCCCCACATGCCACCCACCGAAAGACCGACCAGCGTGACGCGATCGATGTCCAGATGATCGAGCAAGCCCAGTGCCTGGCGCGCCACGTCATCCAGCGACTTTGTGCATTCGGGCATCCGTCCGGATTCGCCATGGCCCCACAGGTCCAGGGCGATGACCCGATAGTGCTGCGACAGCGCCGTAATCTGCGGCGCCCACATGGCGTGGTCCCACAGGTAACTGCCGGCCAGCAGCACCGCTGGGCCCGTGCCTTGATCTATGTAGTGAAGCGCTTGTCCATCAACCGTTACGAAGGGCATCGACTGTCTCCCTGGTGAAATCGGATCCATTAAAAAGGCACGGGAAGACTGAGCCGCATGGGACCGGCAGTCAACCCGGAGCTTTTAGGTGGCTGCACTGGCCCCTTCGCGGGCAAGCTCGCTCCCACATTTGTCCTGCGAACACAGGCCCAGTGTGGGAGCGGGCTTGCCCGCGAAGAGGCCCTCACTGACGCTAGAGAACTACAGCCCCTCCAACTCCGCCATCAAATCATTCAACCGATCCACCTTCTCCTCGGTAATGTCGCTCGCCGCCAACCCGTCGATGTACTCGGCCAGCTCCGCCACGGTGCTGCACTCGAACATCGCCCGTAGCGGCACGTTGCGTTGCAGGGCTTTTTGCACCCGCGAGGCGATCTGTGTGGCCAGCAGCGAATGCCCGCCGAGCTCGAAGAAATTGTCACGCACGCCGACCTTCTCGACCTTCAACACCTGGGCCCATATATCCGCCAGTGTCTGTTCCAGCTCATTGCGCGGCGCCTGATAGTCCTGGCTCTGCAACTGGCCGATCTCCAGCGCCGGCAAGGCCTTGCGATCGAGTTTGCCGTTGGCGTTGAGCGGCAGCTTATCGAGCCACAACCAGTGCAGCGGCACCATGTATTCCGGCAACTCTGCGCGCAGACGTTGCTTGATACGCTCCAGTCGTTCGTTCGGATTGAGCGCCGAATCGGCTGCGACCAGATAGCCGACCAAATGCTTGCCATTCACGCCTTCCTGCACACCCACCGCTGCATCGCGAACTTCTGGCTGCTCGTGCAGACGGGCCTCGATTTCACCCAGTTCGATGCGGTAACCGCGAATCTTCACTTGATGGTCGATGCGTCCGACGTATTCCAGCACGCCGTCACTGCGACGTCGGGCCAGGTCGCCGGTGCGATACAAGCGATCCCCCGGCGCACCGAACGGGTTTGGCACAAACACCTGCGCAGTGCGCAACGGATCGCTCACATAGCCCCGTCCCACACCGATGCCAGCCACGCACAACTCGCCCACCGCCCCCAACGGCACCAGTTCCAGCGCGCCATCGAGCAAATACAAACGGTTGTTGTCGGTCGGCGTGCCAATCGGCAGATAACTGCCGCGCGTCGAGGCCAGGTCGACCCGGAAGAACGCCACATCGTCCGAGCATTCCGCCGGACCATAAGCATTCACCAAATCGATCTGCGGGTAACGCAGCAACCATTGGTGCGCCAGCTCCGGCGGCATTGCTTCACCCGTCGGCAGCATCCAGCGCAGGCCGTCGAGGCTCATGCGGTCCTGGGCGAGCATGCCCTGAATCAGTGACGGCACGCTTTCCAGCACGGTGATGCCCTGGCTCTGAACGTGAGCCAACAAGCCTTGCGGATCGTGGGCAATGCTGTTCGGCACGATGTCCACCCGAGCGCCGAACAGCGGTGCCGCGAGGAACTGCCAGACCGAGATGTCGAAGCTTTGCGAAGCGGTCTGGGCGATCACGTCGGCGTCGCTCAGTTTCAGGTATGGCACCTTGCTCAACTGGTTATTGAGCATGCCGCGCTGCTCGACCATCACCCCCTTCGGCAGGCCGGTGGAACCCGAGGTGTAGATCACATAGGCGAGGTTGTCCGGGCCGCTGTAAATACCCGGATTGGCCACCGAAACATCACGTGCCTGCACGTCTTCCCAGACCAGCAATCGAGGTCGGTTGGCACAACCGAACTCTTCCAGCAGCGCAACGGCTTGTTCACGACACGCCTGAGTGCAAACCAGCAACGGCGTACGGCTCAGGTCGATGATGCGGCTCAGACGCTGACTCGGCAGGCCCGGGTCCAGCGGCAGGTAACCGGCACCGGCTTTGAAGCTGCCGATGATCATGCCCAGCAGATCGAGGTTACGTTCGGCGAGCAGCGCCACCGGCTGGTCGAGCCCGACGCCTGCGGCGATCAAGGCATGACCGAGACGGTTGCTGCGCTGGTTCAGCTCAACGTAACTGTGCTGCTGATCCAAACAACTGGCGACAATTCGCTGCGGATGCTTGGCAACTTGCGCTTCGAACAATGAGACATAGCTCTGCTCCAGCGGGTAGTCGTGTTCGCTCTGGTTGCAGCCATGAATCAGGAAGTCCTGTTCCTCAGTGCCCAGCAACGGCAGATCGGCCATGTCGCCATGGAAGCCTTCGACCAGCGCCAGCAGCAAGCGCTTGAATTCGCCGAGCATGCGCTCGACCGTGGATTCGTCGAAATAACGCTGGTCGTAAGACAGGTGCAAGCCCAGGTCATCGCCCGGATAACACACCGCCGTCAGCGGGAAGTTGGTGTGGGTACGGCCCGAATCCGACGTAGCGTTGAGGCTTTGCGCACGGTCCAGCACCGAGACTTCCACCGGCGCGTTTTCGAACACGAACAGGCTATCGAACAGCGGCTGGCCTTTAGGCAGTTCGCTGTTTTCCTGGATGGTCACCAGCGGCAGGTATTCGTACTCGCGCAGTTGCATGTTGCTGTCGAGCAGACCGCTAAGCCACTGACGAACACTGCAACGCTGATCGTCCTCGGGCATTTTCACCCGCAGGGCGATGCTGTTGATGAACAGCCCGACGGTGCGTTGCATCTCCGGCATTTCCACCGGGCGCCCAGCGACCGTGACGCCGAACAGCACGTCGCGATCACCGCTCAAGCGGCGCAGCACAAGCGCCCATGCCGCCTGGGCGAAGGTGTTGATGGTCAGCTGATGGGCCTGAGCCAGTTCGCGCAATTGCGCGCCATCGCGGGCATCCAGCCTTGTGTAACGGTCGCCGACGATCATACCGCCGCTGTCGCCGGCATGTTCACGCAGGAACGGCCGGTCACTCGGAATCGGCGTGGTGCGCTCGAAACCTTGCAGGTTCTGCTGCCACCACTGCCGCGCTTCGGCCAGGCTCTGGCGTTGCAGCCAGCCGATGTAATCGCGATATCGCGGCGGCACGGCCAGTTGCGCTTCCCGACCTTCGCCGAGGGCGGTGTAGATCTCGAAGAAGTCGTTCATCAGCAGCGAACGGCACCAGGCATCGATGAGGATGTGGTGGTTGCTCATCATGAACCAGTAACGTGCCGCGCCCACGCGAATCAAGCGCAGGTGGAACGGTGCCTGATTGAGCAAATCGAACCCGGCCTCACGCTCGCTTTTCAGCAACGCCTGCAGCTTCGGTTCTTGCTCGGTTTCGGCCACCGCGCTCCAGTCCAGATACTCGATCGGGGTGCTGCCCGGTTTGTGGATCACTTGCAGCATGTCTTCGCCGACGTTCCAGCAGAACGAGGCGCGCAAGGCTTCGTGACGGGCGATTACCGCTTGCCAGGCCTGGGCGAAACGTTGCGGGTCGAGCTCGCTGTTGATGCGGTAGCGATCCTGCATGTAATAAAGGCCGGTGCCCGGTTCGAGCAAGGTGTGCAGCAGCATGCCTTCCTGCATTGGGGTCAGCGGGTAAACGTCTTCGATCATCGGCGCAGGCACTGGCAGTGCGTCGAGTTGCGGCTGAGTCAGTCTGGCCAGCGGGAAGTCCGATGGCGTCAGGCCGCCTGCGTTATCGCTCAGGCAATGCTGAATCAGGCTTTGCAATTCGCCCAGATACGCCTCTGCCAGATCGGTGATGATTTGCAGATCGTGGCGTTCGGCGCTGAAGGTCCAGCGCAGCACCAACTCACCGCCATACACCTGACTGTCGACGCTCAGCTCGTTAGGCAGCGGAGCGTGTGGATCATGGGCCGCGCCCACCGGTTCATCGAGCGGACGGAACAGCGCATCGCTGCCGAAACTCTGGTCGAACTGACCCAGGTAGTTGAAGGTGATCGGCGCCACCGACAGCGCGGCCATGGCCTGACGGCACACACCGTCGGCCAGGTAACGCAGCACGCCATAACCCAAGCCTTTATGAGGCACCGCGCGCAGTTGCTCCTTGATCGCCTTGATCGACGCACCCTGTTCACTCTCAGGTGTGAGGCGCAGTGGATAGGCGCTGGTGAACCAGCCAACGGTGCGGGTCAGGTCGATCTCGTCGAACAGGGTTTCGCGACCGTGGCCTTCGAGTTGAATCAACGCCGATTCGTGACCGCTCCAGCGGCACACCACACGGGCCAATGCGGTCAGCAGCAAATCGTTGACCTGAGTGCGATAGGCCGTCGGCGCCTGTTGCAACAGTTGGCGGGTACGCTCGCTGTCGAGGCGCACGCTGACGGTTTGCGCGTGGCGATTTTGCTGTCCGCCCTGCGGACGATCACACGGTAATTCAACGCTTGGACCGGCCAGCTGCGTCTGCCACCAGCTCAATTCTTCACGCAGGGATTCGCTGCCGGCGTAAGCCTGCAACCGTGCGGCCCAGTCCTTGAAGCCGCTGGTTTTTGCCGGCAGTTTTACCGACTGCCGGGACTCGAGTTGACGATAAACCGTTTGCAGATCTTCCAGCAGCACCCGCCACGACACCCCGTCCACCACCAGGTGGTGAACGGCAATGAACAGCCGTTGTTGCCCCTCAGGATCATCCACCAGCAGCGCCCGCATCAGCGGCCCTTGCTCAAGGTCGAGGCTGCGCTGGGCATCAGCGAACAGCGCCACGCATTTGTCTATGGCCGGCACTTTCACCTGCCACAGCACCGCGGCGTCGGAAACCGCCTGGTGCTCGGCCTGCCAATGGCCGGCGACTTCGGTAAAGCGCAGGCGCAAGGCGTCGTGCTGTTCGATCACCGCCAGCAGCGCTTGCTCCAGACGATGCGGGTCGAGCGCCACGGTCGGCTCCAGCAGCAACGCCTGGTTCCAGTGTTGACGCTGGGGGATTTCAGTGTCGAAGAACCAGTGCTGAATCGGCGTCAAACGCGATTCACCGCTCAACAAACCTTGCTCGGCCGTGACCTGCTCGGTGCGGGTCGCGACAGCGGCGAGAGTTTGCACGGTCTGGTGCTGGAACAAGTCCCGTGGGCTGAAATGGATGCCCTGCTGCCGCGCACGGCTGACCACCTGGATCGACAGAATCGAATCGCCGCCCAGTTCAAAGAAGTTGTCGTTGAGGCCGACCTGCTGCACGTTCAGCACTTCGCACCAGATGCCAGCCAGGGTCAGCTCAAGTTCATTGCTCGGCGCCACGTACTGCTGACGATTCAACTCCGGGTCCGGGGCCGGCAGTGCGCGGCGGTCGAGTTTGCCGTTGGCGGTCAGCGGCATGCTGGCCAGCAGGATCAAGTGCGTTGGCACCATGTAATCCGGCAACTGAGATTTGAGGTGCGCCTTCAGCGCTTCGCGCAATGCAGCTTGTTGCGTTTCATCCTGTTCGGCGACGTCGGTGACCAGGTAGCCGACCAACTGCTTGCCGCTCGGTGCGTCGAGGGCCAGCACCACTGCTTCACGCACGGATTCGTGTTCCAGCAGACGGGTTTCGATCTCGCCCAGTTCGATGCGGAAACCACGAATCTTCACTTGATGGTCGATGCGCCCCAGATACTCCACCAAGCCATCGGCACGCTGGCGCACCAGGTCGCCGGTGCGATACAGACGCCCGCCGTTCACTGCAAAAGGATCGGCAACAAACCGTTCGGCGGTCATGCCCGGACGCTGGTGATACCCCTGCGCCAGGCCTGCACCGCCGACATACAATTCGCCCGTCGCGCCTTGCGGCACCAACGCCAGATCGGCGTCGAGGATGTAGGCGACGCGAGCGCCGATCACGTTGCCGATCGGCACGCTGCCCAGCCCTTCTTCCAGTTGCTCGGGTGCCAGGCTGGCGAGCGGCATGACCACGGTTTCGGTCGGGCCGTAAGCGTTGAAAAACACGCTCGGTTTGAACGCCGCGCGAATCCGTTGCAAGTGTTCGCCGGTCAGGGCCTCGCCACCGGTGATGCACATACGCACCGGCAGGGTTTCGCCCTGGGTCGCCAGCCATTGCGCCAACTGGCTGCCGTAGCTTGGGGTGAAACCAAGAATGTTGATGTTGTGCCGACGAATCAGCCCGCAGATTTCTTGCGCATCCCACTGCCCCTGAGCACGCAGGACAACCTGCGCACCACTCAACAGCGGCACCAGCAGACGCTCGGTCGCGGCATCGAAGTTGATCGAATAGAAGTGCAACTCACAGTCGTCCGGACGCATGCCGAAGCGCTCGATCACGGCACGGCAGTGCATGGCGATTTCACCGTGGGACACCACCACGCCTTTCGGTTTGCCGGTGGAGCCGGAGGTGTAAATCAGGTACGCCTGATGTTGCGGCAGGCTGATAAACGGCAGTTCGCTGGCCGGGTAGTTGGTCAGTGCAGCGGCGTCTTCTTCCAGGCACCAGCGACCGACGCTGGCCGGCAATTCACCGAGCGCCGCGAACATCGCCGCATCGCTGAGCAGCAAACCGATGCCGCTGTCTTCGATCATGTAGTGCAAGCGGTCCAGCGGGTATTCCGGGTCCAGCGGCACATAGGCGCCGCCAGCCTTGAGGATCGCCAGCAGGCTGATGACCATTTCCAGCGAGCGCTCCAACGCCAGGCCGACCCGCACCTGCGGCCCGACACCGCGCTCGCGCAGCATCCAGGCCAGACGATTGGCGCGACTGTCGAGCTCGGCGTAGCTCAAGGTTTGGCCGGCAAACGTCAGGGCCGGCGCGTCCTTGCGCACCAGGGCTCGCTCGCTGAACAGGTGATGGATGCATTGATCGAGACGATGTTCGCCCGGCTCAATGCCGAGGCTGTCGAGCAGGTTTTGCTGTTCGGTGGCTTCCAGCAACGGCAGTTCGCTGAGGCGCTGTTGCGGATCGGCGAGCAACGCTTCCAGCACATTGCGCCAGTGTCCGGCCATGCGCGCAATGCGCGGTTCATCGAACAAATCGGTGCTGTAGGTCAGGCAGCAACCGAGTCGATGGTCGAGGTCGGTGACTTCCAGGTTGAGGTCAAACTTGGTCGCTCGCGCATCGTTGGCCAGGTACTCGACAGTCATACCGGCCAGGGTTCGGCTCTGCTGGAATTCCCAGCGCTGCACGTTGCACATCACCTGAAACAGCGGGTTGTAAGCCGCACTGCGGGTTGGCTGCAAGGCTTCAACCAGATGATCGAACGGCAGGTCCTGATGGGACTGGCCTTCGATCACAGTGTGGCGAACCTGCTCGAACAACTCGCCGACAGACATCTGCCCGTCGAGCTGGCAACGCAGCACTTGAGTGTTGAGGAATGCGCCGATCAGCCCTTCGCTTTCCGGGCGAATGCGGTTGGCCACTGGCGCGCCGATACGCAGATCGGTCTGGCCGCTGTAGCGGTAAAGCAGCACCGCCAGCGCGGCGGTCATGGTCATGAACAGAGTCAGACCGTTGTAGGCGTTGAAGGCACGAACCCGCGCCGCAAGATCATCGCTGAGGTCGAAGCGGAACAGTTCACCCTGATGGCTTTGCACCGGCGGACGCGGACGATCGGCCGGCAATTCCAGCAGCGGATGTTCGCGGCCCAGTTGCGCGGTCCAGTAATCGAGCTGGCGCTGACGTTCGCCGGACTCCAGCCACTGGCGCTGCCACACGCTGTAATCCAGATACTGCACCGGCAGCGGTGGCAGCGGCGAATCGCGGTCATCGACGAAGGCTTCGTAGAGCGCGCTCAGTTCCCGGGCGAAGATGTCCATCGCCCAACCCTCGGTGACGATGTGGTGCAGGGTCAGGACGAAGTAATGCTCCTGCTCGGCGGTCTTGACCAGGCAAGCACGCAGCAGCGGGCCGGTTTCCAGATCGAAAGGTTTATGGGCTTCATCGTCGGCCAGTTGCTGTACCCGTTGTTCACGGGTGTCGACCGCCAGCACGGAAAAATCCTTCCAGTCCATGCGCAGGCCGGTGTCCGGATGCACCTGTTGCCGGGCCACGCCGTCGACGCTCGGGAACGTCGTACGCAGGGTTTCGTGCCGCATGATCAGCGCTTGCAGCGCCGCTTCGAAACGCCCGACATCCAGCACGCCGCGCAACCGCGCCATGCCGCCGACATTGTAGGCCGGGCTGTCCGGCTCCATCTGCCAGAGGAACCACATGCGTTGCTGAGAATAGGACAGTGGTACCGGTTGGCTGCGGTCGACCTTCTCGATCGGCGGCTGTTTGTTGGTTTTGCCGCTGGCCTGGATCAAGCGAACCTGTTCGGCAAAAGCGCCCAGCTCACTGGCCTCGAACAGCGCCCGCAGCGGTAACTCGACGTCGCAGGCCTGGCGGGTGCGGGAAATGATTTGCGTGGCCAGCAAAGAATGGCCCCCGAGGGCGAAGAAGTCATCGCGCAGACCGATCTGCGTTTGGCCCAGCACTTCGCGCCAGATGCCGGCGATTTGCTGCTCAAGGGCAGTGACCGGTTCGACGTGCTCACGGACTTGCCATTGAGGTTCCGGCAAGGCGCGGCGGTCGAGTTTGCCGCTTGGGCTCAGGGGCATTTCATCCAGACGCATGAGTTGCGCCGGGACCATGTATTCCGGCAGCTCTGCCGCCAGCGCGGTTTTCAGGCGCGTGGTTTGAGCATCGATGGTTTCGCTGGTTTCAGTGGCGGTGTAGTAACCGATCAACTGCCCGCCCGCCGCCGTTTCGCGCACCAGTACCACCGCTTGGGCGACGCCGGGCTGCGCCAACAGACGCGCTTCGATCTCTTCCGGCTCGACACGAAAACCGCGCAGTTTGACTTGCTGATCGAGACGACCGAGGTATTCGATCACGCCGTCGGCGGTCCAGCGGGCACGGTCGCCGGTGCGGTACAGACGTGCGCCCTGCTCGCCCAGCGGATCGACCACAAAGCGCTCCGCGGTCAAGCCTGGACGACCGAGATAACCACGGGCCAAACCGATACCGCTGATGCACAGTTCTCCCGGCACACCGGCCGGCACCGGGTTGAGGTCGCTGTCGAGCACGCGGCACAACACGTTGCCCAATGGCCGGCCAATCGGTGAGCGTTCGCCATCAGCCGTTGTGCAATGCCAGTGGGTGACGTTGATTGCCGTTTCGGTCGGGCCGTAGCGGTTGTGCAGTTGCACTGCCGGCAAGTGTTCCAGTACGCGATTGCGCAGTTCGGCGGGCAAGGCTTCGCCGCCGGAGAACAGCCGGCGCAGGCTGGTGCATTCGGCGCTGAGTGGTTCGTCGATGAACAACGCAAGCAACGGCGGTACGAAGTGCAGCGTAGTCACACCGTATTGCTGGACCAGTTGCGCGATGCGATGCGGATCGCGGTGCTCACCAGGACCGGCGATCAACAAGCGGCAACCGGTGATCAGCGGCCAGAAGCACTCCCACACCGACACGTCGAAACTGATCGGCGCTTTTTGCATCAGCACATCGGTTTGATCCAGACGGTAGGTGGCTTGCATCCATTGCAGGCGTTCAGCGAGGGCTGAGTGAGTGTTGCCTACGCCCTTCGGTTGACCAGTGGAACCAGAGGTGTAAATCACGTAGGCCAGGTTATCGCCGTGCAGGTGCAAACCCGGCGCATGGCTTGGCCAGTTCTCCAGATGCAGGGCGTCCATGGCGATCACGCTGACGCCATCGGTGGCCGGCAGGCGATCGAGCAATTCGGTTTGGGTCAGCAGCAGTTCGACGCCACTGTCGCTGAGCATGTAAGCCAGGCGCTCAGCCGGGTAATCCGGGTCCAGCGGCACATAAGCGCCACCGGCCTTGATGATCGCCAGCAAGCCGATCAGCAACTGCGGCGAACGCTCGGCTGCGATGGCCACGCACACGTCCGGGCCGACGCCTTTGTCGCGCAGGTAATGCGCCAGGCGGTTGGCCTGGGCGTGCAGTTCGGCGAAGTCCAGGCTGCCGCCGTCCCACAGCAGCGCGGTGCGCTCCGGGATCTGGCGCGCTTGTTCGTTGAGCAACTCAGGCAGCCATTGGCTGGCCGGTGTGCAGGGTGCGGCGCTCCAGATGGACTGCTGATCGTGCTCGCCCGAGGTCAGCAATTGCAGGTCGCCGATGGCAGTCATCGGTTGTTCGCAGACGGCTCGCAGCAGGTTGCTGAAATGCTCGGCCAAGCGCTCGATAGTCGTGCCGTCAAACAACTCGCTGGCATAGTCGAACGACAGGCTCAGGCGACCATTGCGGTCTTCTTCACTGTGAAGTTGCAGGTCGAACTTGGCTTCGCGACTGTGCCACGGCAGCTCTTCGGCGAGCAGCCCCGGCAAGCGACGCAGCGCACTGAGATCCCGTTGCTGGTGGTTGAACATGACCTGGAACAAGCCCTGCTCGCGGGCCTGGGGGAAGGCCTCGAGCAGTTGTTCGAACGGCAGATCCTGATTCGCTTGCGCGCCCAATGCGGCTTGACGGGTTTGTGCCAGCAACTCAACGAATGGCAATCGCGAATCCACCTCGGCGCGCAGCACTTGGGTGTTGATGAAGAAGCCGATCAGCCCTTGGGTTTCCAGGCGCGGACGGTTGGCATTCGGCACGCCGACGCGGATGTCGCGTTGGCCGCTGTAGCGATGCAGCAGGCTCTGGAATGCCGCGAGCAACAGCATGAACGGCGTCGCTTCATGGGCCTGGGCCGTCTGGCGAATGGCATCACTCAGGCTGGCGTCCAAACGCAGCGTATGACGGGCGGCGCTGTGAGTGTGTTGGGCCGAACGCGGATGATCGGTGGCCAGGTTCAGGGTCGGATGATCAACGCCCAACTGCTCTTTCCAGTAAGCGAGTTGACGCTCGCCCTCCCCTTGCGCCAACCACTGGCGCTGCCAACTGCCATAGTCGGCGTATTGCGTCAGCAACGCTGGAAGGCTGGCGGTCTGGCCTTGAGAGGCGGCCGCATACAGCCGCGAGAATTCGTCGATCAGCACGTTCAGCGACCAGCCGTCGGCGATGATGTGGTGCAGGGTCACCAGCAGTTGATGGTCTTCATCGCCGAGGCGTACCAGGGTCACCCACAGCAGCGGGCCTTTTTCCAGATCGAATTGGGTGCGGGCTTCGTCTTCACGGATCTGCTGCGCGCGGGCTTCACGCTCGGCGGCCGGCAGGTCACTGATGTCGATCACTTGCAGGTTGAACTCACCGGCAGCAATGACCTGTTGCAAGGCCACACTATCCCGCTCGAAAAACCGCGTGCGCAGGGATTCGTGACGTTCGATCAGTTGCTGGAAACTGGCGCGCAAGGCGTCTTCGTCCAGTTCGCCGCGCAGGCGCAAGGCACCGGGTATGTTGTAGGCGCTGCTCTGCGGGTCGAGTTGCCAGGTGATCCACAAACGGTTTTGCGCCAGGGATTGCGGCATGGCTTCGCTGCGCGACAAGGGCATGATCACGCCTTGGGCCACGCCGCCATCCTGTTGTTGCCGGGCGACCGCGGCAGCGAACGCGCCGAGGGTCGGCGCTTCGAACAACAGGCGCAAATTCAGCTCCAGCCCCAGCTCTTCACGCAGGCGCGCGACCACTTGAGTGGCAGCGATGGAGTTGCCGCCGAGCAGGAAAAAGTGATCGTCAGCACTGACCTGTTGGACGCTGAGCTGTTGGCACCAAATATTGCCGATCAAGCCTTGCAGCTCTGAGCCAGTGTTGGTTTCAGATGGGCTTGCGCTGTCTGCCGACGGGAATAGCGCATAGCTGTCCAGGCTGCCATCGGCCAGGCGATTGCGGCACGCCGAGCGTTGCAATTTGCCGCTGGACGTTTTCGGCAGCGCTCCCGGATTGAGCAATACCACCACACTCGGCGCTTCCTGATACGCCTCAGCCACTGCTTGGCGAATGGCTTTGATCAGCGCCTCGGGCGGCAGGATTTTTTGCACGCTGCGGCTGATTTCCGCAGCGATGCCGATGCCCTCCTGCCCCTCGATGTTGACCGCAAACGCGGCCACGCGACCTTTGCGCACCACCTCCACTTCACGCTCGATGGTCTGCTCGATGTCCTGCGGATAGAGGTTGTGACCGCGAACGATCAGCATGTCTTTCAGGCGCCCGGTGATGAACAGTTCCCCGTCACGCAAAAACCCCAGGTCGCCAGTGCGCAGCCAGGTACGACCGGCGTGCTGGACGAATGTCTTGGCCGTGGCTTCGGGGTTGCGCCAGTAGCCATGGGCGATGCTCGGCCCGGCAGCCCAGACTTCACCGACCACGTTGTCGGCGAGTTCGTCGAGCGAGACGGCATCGACAATCAGCACCGCGTGATCCGGCTGGCTGATACCGCAACTCATGATCGGACTGCCATCGCCCGGCTCGGCACGGTTCTGCGCCAGCGCTTGATCATCCACACGCAACGATGGAATGCCCTGACCGCGCGGGCTGCCGGCAACGAACAGCGTGGCTTCCGCCAGCCCGTAAGAGGCCATGAAGCTGTCCGAGGTAAAGCCACAGGCCGCGAACTTCTCGGCGAAACGTTCCAGGGTGTCGAGGCGAATCGGTTCGGAACCGGAATACGCCACGCGCCAGCCACTCAGGTCGAGACGCTCCAGCGCCGATTCGCTGACCCGTTCGCTGCACAGCCGATAGGCGAAGTCCGGCCCGCCGCTGATGGTGCCGCCGTATTCGCTGATCGCCTCCAGCCAACGCAATGGTCGGCCGAGGAAGTACGCCGGCGACATCAACACACAGGGCACGCCGCTGAAAATCGGCTGCAACAGGCCACCGATCAGGCCCATGTCGTGGTACAGCGGCAGCCAGCTGACGATCACGTCATCGGGGTTCAAATCGATGCCGAATCCGTGGCGAATCAGCAGTTCGTTGGCCACCAGGTTGCCGTGACTGACTTGCACGCCTTTAGGCAACGCGGTGGAACCGGAGGTGTATTGCAGGAACGCGATGTGGTCGCCGTGCAAGTCCGGTGCGACCCAGCGTTCGGCCAGGGCGCTGTCGAGGGTATCGACACACAGCAGCGGCGGCGCCTCGTCGATTTGCAGTAACGCGTCGCGCAGGTCGGCGCTGGTCAATAGCAAGCGCGGCTCGGCATCGCCAATGATCGACAGCAGACGTTCCTGATGATGACGACGGGTCGATTCAGGTGGATAGGCCGGCACCGCAATGACGCCTGCGTACAGGCAACCGAAAAACGCCGCGACGTAGTCCGGGCCACTGGGAAACAGCAGCACCGCGCGATCGCCAAACGACGTCTCGGCCTGCAACGCACCGGCAATGGTTCGCGCCCGCTGATCGAGCTCACGATAACTGAGCACCGCAGCCTGATCCTGGGTTTCGGCGAGAAAACGCAAGGCCACCCGGTCCGGCGTCAGGGCCGCGCGGCGCTGAAGGGCTTGGACCAGTGTGCTAGGGAGTTCGAACGCGTCGGTCATGAGGTTTCCTGCCTGAATTCGGCTTGCAAGTGGAATCGGTTTTCGTACGTCACGCCCGTTCATGGACATGCAGGACGCGGTCTTCGCCGACCGCGCAAGGCTTGGGAACGCTGTTTTGGCCGGGGCTTGCGCCCGCAAGCCTTCACCAATGAGAACGGATGAGGTCTTGAAATAATTAGTCGCCAGGCTAGAGCGCCAGCAGGCTTGAGGTCGGTAGGTGAGTCAGCCTGTCGCAGTTCTCACTCTGCTCTTCTATGGAGCATTAATTCTCTTTCTCAATTGACAATCATTATCATTCAACATAATTTGTCGCTCGATGTGTAGGACGAGTCTGATCCCCCTGTCGTCCCACGACCCTATTTGCAGCAAGGTGATTTCCAATGACGGAACAAGTATCCACAAGCAGGTGCGATTCACCGCTACTTCAGGCCTTCGTCGACAACCGACTGATTCTGGTCAAGATTGCCGCCCGCATCACCGGTTGCCGATCACGCGCCGAAGACGTGGTGCAGGATGCGTTCTTCAGGCTGCAATCGGCGCCGCAGATCACATCGTCAATCAAGGCGCAGCTCAGCTATCTGTTCCAGATCGTGCGTAACCTGGCGATCGATCATTACCGCAAGCAGGCGCTGGAGCAGAAGTATTCGGGCCCGGAAGAGGAAGGTCTGAACGTGGTGATTCAGGGCGCTTCGCCGGAAACCTCGCACATGAATTTCTCGACCCTGGAAAACATTGCCGATGCGCTGACGGAGCTGCCCAGCCGCACCCGTTACGCCTTCGAGATGTACCGCCTGCACGGCGTACCGCAAAAAGACATCGCCAAGGAACTTGGCGTCTCGCCAACCCTGGTGAACTTCATGATTCGTGACGCGCTGGTGCATTGCCGCAAGGTGTCGGGCAATCGTGCGGATACCTTTGCGCGCCGTTAAAAGCTTCGCGGGCAAGCCTCGCTCCTACAGGGGGAATGCGATTCCCTGTAGGAGCGAGGCTTGCCCGCGAAGACTGACTCAAGACCGCCACAGACCTTGAGCCTTACGCATCAAGCCAACGAACACCGATCAAAAAACCGCTCACGCCCCAGCATCATCAGCGCCGCGCGCTTGTGCGGGAAGTCGAACTCTTTTTCGCAGTGAAAACAATGATTGTGCATGTGCCCGATCATCTTCGCGTTGTCGGCGCGAGGTTCGGCGACCACCCGTTGAGTGCGTGGATCATCGAGAAACAGGTAATGCACCAGCGCCGATAGCCAGCTCGCCACCTTGTGCGGGCCGCGGTGATGTTCTTCGCCCACCAGCATGTGAATGCCACGGTCGTAATCGCCAGCATCATAAAACGGTGCAATGCGATCTTCCTTGGCCCAATAGGCTTCGAAATAGGCAAACGGCTGATCATCGAAGCAACCGATCAGCGTCAAGGTGTGCGGGTCGGCTTCAAGCTTGCTCAGGTATTCGCGATGCTTCTCGAGGCTGCCCTCCTCCTGCCAGAAACTCGCCACCCGCGGGCTGTTCTGCCAACGGTTGAAACGCGCCAGGTCATGCTCGATTTCTACCGTGCGCAGGGAGACCCACGCACCGAGCCGCGCATCGAAGCGTCGATAGACCTCACCACGGGGTTTTACCGCACGCAATGGATGGCGCTTGCCGCCACTGATGACCATTTGCTGCGGATAGCTGCCGGTGCGCGACTCACCCAGCCAAGGCTGGGGCAATTGCCAGAACAGCGTGCGTTCGCAGCGATACTGGCCGGTGACTTCGGTCGCGATCAGCAATCCACTGAGCAAGGCTTCGGTGGGCACGTCATCGAGGTGCCAGGTCAGACGCTGACAAGCCGAATCACGGGCAAACAGCCAATAGCAGGCCGCCCAGAATGCCTGACCGTCAGGACGGCCGAAGCGTTCCTCCAGCCGCAGATGCAACTCCGGCTCGCGGGTCAGCCGCAGTTCGATCAACGGTTGCCCTTGCAGGCTGAGGCTCAGGCGGCTGGCGGTTTCATCGGCTACAAAACAGTTGCCTGACGGCAAGGCCAGGCTGGTCAGGTCATTCAGATTGGACATGGGTGGGGCTCACGGTAATCGTCGACAGTTCAACGATGTGACGTGAGCCGGGGCAGGAAATTTAAGCGCCGTCGCCAAATACACGACCCGTGGCGCGTTTCAGTCTTTACCCACCGGCACCAGGGCAATTTTGTAGGGATCGAAAATCTTCAGCATCTGGCCATTGTCTCTCAGGCCTTGCAGCAACTTGCCAAATGCTTCGCCGGTAATCGGCGCCTGCGGGCGAATCAACGCGTAATGGTGATAGACCTGATCGATGCGTTGGGACACCAACAATTGCTCGCCGACTTTCTCGTTACGCAACAGGTAATCGCTCAGGTAGGAACGTGTCACCAAGGCAATGTCCGCCCGCCCGCGCAGCACTATCAACAAGTTGCTGTCATGGGAATAGGTCAGCGTGGCCTTGTAGGTGTCAGCCAGATACTTGGGATCGGCATTAAAATTGGCAAACTCGTAGTGGTAGCCGCTGTACAGCGCCAGACGCTTGCCCGTCAGGTCCTTGAAGTAATTCTGATCGCGATCGGGCTTCTTCTGCGCGACAAAGATTTCTGCATCTTCCAGGCCCATGTCGACGAGGGTATGCGGGATGTCCTTCCAGCCCCAGTCCGGGTTCTCGAAAATCGCCATGTCCACCCGGCCTTGTTTGAAGTCACCAAAGCGCCGGGGAATGGAGGTGGGAACCAGCTCAAACTGATAGTCGGTTTGCGCCTGATTCAGCGCTTCCACCAGTTGCGGCAACAGACCGGTGTCGGCACCGGACTCCGGACGCACGGTATAGGGTGGAAAATGCGCGGCACCGACCCGCACCAACTGTGCAGCCTGAGAGGGCAATACGCAGCACACTGCAAGCGCCGCCAGCAATAGCCGAGACGCTGTCCGAATTGGTGAAGACATCAAAACAACCCACTCCCCAAGAAAATACCCATCAATGCATTCAAGCTAGGCGGTTTCGCCGACTTAGCCAGTTTCTTGCCGAGATAGACGGCTCACTGCCGTTCTTCAAGCACCAGAATCAACGCCTCATCGGCCAATTGATCGAGGCTCATGCTGCCATCGGCGCGAAACCAGGTGGTGGTCCAGGACAACGCGCCCGTCAGGAAACGGCGGGTGATAAACACGTCGCCACGGATAAAACCGGCGTCCTTGGCCTCGCCCAGTACCTGCAGCCAGATGTCTTCATAAATATCACGCAGCGCCAAAACTTGCGCCTGGCCTTCTGCTGACAGCGAACGCCATTCATATACCAGCACCGCCATGGCCTCGCCGCTGCCGCCCATGATCGACTGCAATTCACAACGAATCAGCGCCAACACCCGCTCGCGCACACTGCCGGCCTCGGCCAGGGCTGCGCGCATCAACGCGGTGTTGTAGCGAATGGTCTCCTCCATCACGGCCCGCAGGATCTCATCCTTGCTTTTGAAGTGATGAAAAATACTGCCCGACTGAATACCCACCGCACCAGCCAGATCACGCACGGTGGTGCGTTCATAACCTTTGTTGCGAAACAGGTGAGCGGCCACTTGCAGGAGTTTGCCACGGGCGCTGTCCGGGTCGGTCAATTGGCCGTTGTCGACCAATTCGCGCATCACCCTCAGGGCTTTTTGCTCGTCCACCCGTTCTCTCCTACAGTCGATCAATCAATTGCGCCGCTGCCCGCTAAAACGGCGGGGTTGCGCGGGCAATTTAAGCTGGCGGGGGCGACCAAGCAAGCGCTTGGGCAGAAGATATTTCAGCCGTTTACAAACCAAGCGCTTGCTTGGTAGTCTCGAGACACTTCTGTCGGAGGTGGTTATGGAATTGGCTGCGCCCAAAACAATCCGCATCGGTTGCGCCAGCGCATTCTGGGGCGACACCTCGACCGCCGCCGCGCAACTGGTGGAAGGCGGGCGGCTGGACTATCTGGTGTTCGATTATCTGGCCGAGATAACCATGTCGATCATGGCCGGGGCGCGGATGAAAGATCCGGGGGCCGGCTACGCCAGCGACTTCATCGAAGTGCTCAGCCCCCTCCTCAACCAGCTCGCGGAACAGAAGATCCGCGTTATCAGCAATGCCGGCGGCGTCAACCCGCAGGCTTGCGCCGCGGCCCTGCAATCGGCCTGCGACAAGGCTGGAGTAGCGCTGAAGATCGCCGTGCTATCGGGTGACGATCTGCAACCGCAGTTCAAACGCCTGAGCAGCCTTGGCCTCCATGAGATGTTCAATGGCACGCCCCTGCCGCCGATGTGTGTGTCGACCAACGCCTACCTCGGCGCGCCGGGCATCGTCGAAGCCCTGCGTCTGGGCGCCGACATTGTGATTACCGGGCGCGTGGTCGACAGCGCCGTGGTCAGCGCCGCGCTAGTGCATGAGTTCGGTTGGTCGTGGCACGACTACGACAAACTCGCCCAGGCTGCATTGGCCGGGCACCTCATTGAATGTGGTGCCCAGTGCACGGGCGGAAACTTCACCGACTGGCGCGATGTGCCCGACTACGAACACATCGGTTTTCCGATCGTCGAGGTCGGCGCCGACGGCCAGTTCATCGTCAGCAAACCCGATGGTTCCGGCGGCCTGGTCACGCCCCTGACCGTTGGCGAGCAGATGCTTTATGAAATCGGCGACCCGCAGGCCTATTTGCTGCCCGATGTGGTGTGCGATTTCAGTCAGGTCAAACTCGTGCAACAAGGCAAAAACGCGGTGCAGGTGCATGGCGCAAAAGGCTTGCCGCCGACCGATCAGTACAAGGTCAGCGCCACGTATCCGGACGGTTTTCGCTGTACCGCCAGTTGCCTGATCGCAGGGATTGATGCCGTAGCCAAGGCCCGACGGGTTAGCCAGGCGATCATCAACAAGACCGCGGAAATCTTCAGCCAGCGCGGCTGGGCGCCCTACAGTGAAGTGAACATCGAACTGCTCGGCAGCGAAGCCACTTACGGCCCTCACGGTCAGCGCCAGGACAGTCGCGAAGTGGTGATCAAACTCGCCGTGCGCCACCCAAGCAAACAGGCCTTGATTGTGTTTTCCCGGGAAATCGCCCAGGCCGCCACCGGCATGGCACCGGGGTTGACCGGAATCGTCGGCGGGCGGCCGACGGTGTACCCGCTGATCCGGCTGTTTTCATTCCTGATCGACAAAACGGCCTGTACCCTGGAAATCGACCTCGCCGGTGAGCGCCACCCGTGCGCCCTGCCCGCCCTCGACGTACTCGCCCCGGATGACTTGCCGCTACCGTTCGATCCGCCCCAACCCACAGAACGCGCCGATGCCAGCGTGGCCCTGATCAAACTCGCCGTGGCGCGCTCCGGCGACAAGGGCAATCACAGCAACATCGGCGTCATGGCGCGCCATCCCGATTACCTGCCGTGGATCGCCGAAGCGCTGACACCTGCGGTGATGGTCGACTGGATGAGCCATGTCCTCGACCCGATCCACGGGCGTGTCGAACGCTGGTATTTACCGGGCACTCAGAGCTTTAATTTTCTTCTGGAGAACGCGCTGGGCGGCGGTGGCGTGGCCAGCCTGCGGATCGATCCGCAAGGCAAGGCCTTCGCCCAACAACTGCTGGAGATCCAGATTCCGGTGCCGCAGCGCATTGCCGATCAGGTCAATTAGAGGACTGTCGCCATGGCTTATGACTCGATTTTCAAACCCGACCTGTTCGCCGGCCAAAACATCATCGTCACCGGTGGCGGCAGCGGCATCGGCCGCTGCACCGCCCACGAGCTCGCAGCCCTCGGTGCGCAGGTGCTGCTGGTGGGGCGTAATGCCGAGAAACTGAAAAACGTCGCCGCTGAAATTACCGAAGACGGGGGTAAAGCCAGTTGGCAGGTCTGCGATATCCGCGATGAAGATGCCGTCACGCAACTGGTCAGCGAGTTGATCCGCCAACACGGACCGATTCATGGACTGGTCAACAATGCTGGCGGGCAGTACCCCTCGCCCCTGGCGTCGATCAATCAGAAAGGGTTCGAAACCATACTGCGCACCAACCTGGTGGGCGGTTTTCTGATGGCCCGGGAGGTGTTCAACCAGTCGATGAGCAAGCACGGCGGTGCCATCGTCAACATGCTCGCCGACATGTGGGGCGGCATGCCCGGCATGGGGCACTCGGGCGCGGCGCGCTCGGGCATGGACAACTTCACCAAGACCGCCGCGTTTGAATGGGGTTATGCCGGCGTGCGGGTCAACGCCGTCGCGCCAGGCTGGGTCGCCTCCAGCGGCATGGACACCTACGAAGGTGCGTTCCGGGCCGTGATCCCGACCCTGTGCGAACACGTACCGCTCAAGCGCATCGGCACCGAATCGGAAATCAGCGCGGCGATTGTTTTCCTGCTCAGCCCGGCAGCCGCTTTTGTCAGCGGCAGCACGTTGCGCATCGACGGCGCCGCCAGCCTCGGCGGACGGGCCTGGCCGATGCACAAGGCGCAGAACAGCCATTCGTACAACGGCTTTCACCGCGCCTATTTACCCGAGGTCCTCAGACCCGACGCTCCCAAACCAGACGAACTCAAGGACAAGGAATAACCATGCCGGTCATCCAGTCCCAAGTCGACCCATTCAGCGAAGCGTTCGCCCGCAACCGGGCGGCCATGCTGGCCGGCATCGAGCAAGTCCGTCAGCTCGAACAGAACCTGCTGAGCAAAGCCGCCGAAGCCAAGCCCAGGTTCAACAAACGCGGGCAACTGCTGCCCCGGGAGCGGCTTAACCTGCTGCTCGACCCCGGCGCACCGTTCCTCGAACTGGCCAGCCTGGCCGGCTATAAACTGCACGACGACAAGGACGGCAGCTCGGCGGGCGGCGGTTTGATCGCCGGGATCGGTTACGTGTCCGGCGCACGGGTGCTAGTGGTGGCGAACAACAGCGCGATCAAGGGCGGAACCATTTCCCCCAGCGGTTTGAAAAAGTCGCTACGCCTGCAACAGATCGCCATGGAAAACAAACTGCCGGTAATCACCCTCGCGGAAAGCGGAGGCGCCAACCTCAATTACGCGGCGGAGATTTTCGTCGAAGGCGCGCGCAGCTTTGCCAATCAGGCGCGGATGTCGGCCATGGGCTTGCCGCAAATCACCGTGGTCCATGGCTCGGCCACGGCGGGCGGTGCTTATCAGCCGGGGTTGTCGGATTACGTGGTGGTGGTGCGCGGCAAGGCCAAGCTGTTTCTCGCCGGGCCGCCGCTGCTAAAGGCTGCCACCGGTGAAGTCGCCACCGATGAAGAACTGGGCGGCGCCGAGATGCACGCACAAACCGCCGGCACCGCCGAATACCTGGCCGATAACGATGCCGATGGCGTGCGCCAGGTGCGCGAGATCATGAGCCTGTTGCCGTGGAACGATCAGTTGCCATGGTTACCCGAACGTCGGTGGGAAGAACCGCTCTACCCCATCGACGAACTGCTGGGGCTGATCCCGGATGACCCGAAAAAACCCTACGACGTGCGCGAAATCATCGCGCGGATTGCCGACGCGTCGAACTTCCTCGAATTCAAGGGCGAGTTCGACCAGCAAACAATCTGCGGGCATCTGCAGATTCAGGGGCGAGCCTGCGGTTTCATCGGCAACAACGGCCCCATCACGCCCAAAGGCGCGAGCAAGGCTGCACAGTTCATTCAGCTTTGCGACCAGAGCCAGACGCCGCTGCTGTTTTTTCACAACACCACCGGCTTCATGGTCGGCACCGAGTCGGAACAGCAAGGGGTGATCAAACACGGCGCGAAAATGATTCAAGCGGTGGCCAATGCCCGAGTGCCCAAACTGACGATCGTCGTCGGCGGTTCCTACGGTGCCGGCAACTACGCGATGTGCGGCCGTGGCCTCGACCCGCGTTTCATCTTCGCCTGGCCCAACAGCCGCACCGCGGTGATGGGCGGCGCTCAGGCCGGCAAAGTGCTGCGGATCGTCACCGAAGCCAAACAGCTCAAGGACGGGTTGGTGCCCGCCCCGAAAATGCTCGACATGCTGGAACAGGTCACCGCACAGAAACTCGACAGCCAGTCCACCGCGCTGTATGGCAGCGCCAACCTGTGGGACGACGGGCTGATCGATCCGCGGGACACCCGCACGTTGCTCGGGTATTTGCTGGATATCTGCCATGAGGCCGAGGTTCGTTCGCTGCAAGCCAACAGTTTTGGTGTAGCCCGCTTCTAAGGGCGATCAGGAGAACAATAAAAATGATCTTCACCCAGGAACACGAAGCACTACGCCGCACCGTCCGCCAATTCGTCGATCATGAGATCAATCCTCACGTCAATGAATGGGAAAAGGCCGGGCGCTTTCCGATCCATGAAATCTTCCGCAAGGCTGGCGACCTCGGTCTGCTGGGAATTAGCAAACCGGAAAAATTCGGCGGCATGGGGCTCGATTACAGCTATTCGATTGTGGCCGCCGAGGAGTTCGGCACCATCCATTGCGGCGGCATTCCGATGTCCATCGGCGTGCAGACCGACATGTGCACCCCGGCCCTGGCGCGATTCGGCTCCGATGAGTTACGCGAAGAATTCCTGCGGCCGGCGATCACCGGCGAACAGGTCGGCTGCATTGGCGTCTCCGAAGTCGGCGCCGGCTCCGACGTAGCAGGTTTGAAAACCACCGCCCGCAAGGACGGCGACGACTACGTGATCAACGGCAGCAAGATGTGGATCACCAACTCGCCGAGCGCCGACTTCATCTGCCTTTTGGCCAATACTTCGGACGACAAACCGCACATCAACAAGTCGCTGATCATGGTGCCGATGAACAGCCCCGGTATCAGCCTCAGCTCGCACCTGGACAAGCTCGGCATGCGCAGCTCGGAAACCGCCCAGATATTCTTCGACAACGTACGTGTACCGCAACGCAACCGCATCGGCCACGAAGGCGCGGGGTTCATGATGCAGATGCTGCAGTTCCAGGAAGAACGATTGTTCGGCGCGGCGAACATGATCAAAGGCCTGGAATACTGCGTCGACAGCACCATCGAGTACTGCAAGGAGCGCAAAACCTTCGGTAATGTGCTGATCGACAATCAGGTCATTCATTTCCGTCTGGCCGAATTGCAAACCGAAATCGAATGCCTGCGGGCGCTGGTCTACCAGGCCACCGAGCAATACATCAAAGGCCAGGACGTCACCCGCCTGGCCTCCATGGCCAAACTCAAGGCCGGGCGACTGGGTCGGGAAGTCAGCGACAGCTGCCTGCAATATTGGGGCGGCATGGGCTTCATGTGGGACAACCCGGTGGCCCGGGCTTACCGCGACGTGCGACTGGTGTCGATCGGCGGCGGCGCCGACGAAATCATGCTGGGGATCATCTGCAAACTCATGGGCATCCTGCCGGGGAAAAAGAAATGAGCACCCTCCCCGTTTGTCAGACCCTGTTGCTCGAACGGCATAACGGCGTCCTGCACATCACCCTCAATCGCCCCGACAGCCGCAATGCCATGAACCTGCAAATGGTTGCCGAATTGCGTGCAGTGCTGGCGGCGGTGCGGGATGACCGGCAGGTTCGCGCGTTGGTGATCGGCGGTGCCGGCGGGCATTTTTGTGCCGGTGCCGACATCAAGGACATGGCCAACGCCCGCGCTCAGGGCCAAACGGCCTATCGCGATTTGAACCGTGTGTTCGGTGCCCTGCTGGAAGAAACCCAGCACGCGCCGCAAGTGGTCATCACGGTGCTGCAAGGCGCGGTGCTTGGCGGTGGTTTCGGTCTGGCCTGCGTCAGTGATATCGCCATGGCCGATCATCAGGCGCAATTCGGCCTGCCGGAAACCAGCCTCGGCCTGCTGCCGGCGCAGATCGCGCCGTTCGTGGTGCAGCGCATTGGTCTGACCCAGGCTCGCCGACTGGCCCTGACCGCCGCACGGTTCGATGGCAACCAGGCGCGGCGCATGGGACTGGTGCATTTTGTCGAGCACGACCCGCAAGCCTTGGCCGAGCGCCTTGATGAGGTGCTGGCCCATGTGCTGTGTTGTGCGCCGGGGGCGAATGCGGCGACCAAAAAACTCTTGCTGGCGAGTGCGGGGCAACTTTCGGATGGCCTGCTGGATCAGGCAGCCGAGTGGTTCAGTGAAGCGGTGACCGGGGATGAAGGGGTCGAGGGGACCATGGCTTTTGTGCAAAAGCGAAAACCGGGTTGGGCGATATAAAAGCTTCGCGAGCAGCACGCTCCCACTGGGGAATGCATTTCAAGTGTGGGAGCCAGCCTGCTCGCGATGGGGCCATCACATCCACCGCAATACAAAGGGAATAACCCATGCCCGCCTTCAGCAAAGTCCTGATCGCCAACCGCGGTGAAATCGCCTGCCGCATCCAGCGCACTGCGCAAGCGCTGGGCTACCGCACCGTCGCCGTGTTCAGCGATGCCGACGCCGAGGCATTGCACGTGCAGATGGCCGACGAAGCGGTAAACATCGGCCCGGCCCCGGTGCAGCAGTCATATCTGAACATTGCGGCGATCATCGACGCCGCCCGGCGCACCGGTGCCGATGCGGTCCACCCTGGTTACGGCTTCCTCTCGGAAAACGCAGCATTCGCCCTCGCCTGCCAACAGGCCGGCATCATCTTCATCGGCCCCAGCCCCGAGGCCATCGAGTTGATGGGCAGCAAACGCCTGTCGAAACTCGCCATGATCAAAGCGGGCGTGTCCTGCATCAAAGGCTATCAGGGCAGCGAACAGGACGATGCGACCCTAAACCGCGAAGCCGAACGCATCGGTTACCCGCTGATGATCAAGGCCAGTGCAGGCGGTGGCGGTCGTGGCATGCGCCTGGTGCACAGCGCTGGAGAATTGCTGGAGCAACTCCGTACCGCACGCTCCGAGGCGCTGCACGGATTTGGCAGCGACGAACTGATCCTCGAGCAAGCCTTGATCGACCCGCGTCACGTCGAGGTTCAGGTGTTTGGCGATCAGCACGGCAACCTGATCTACCTCGGCGAGCGCGATTGTTCGATCCAGCGCCGCCACCAGAAAATCATCGAGGAAGCGCCCTGCCCGGTAATGACCGCCGAGTTGCGCCAGGCCATGGGCGAAGCGGCGCTCAAGGCGGGGCGCGCGGTAAATTATGTCGGCGCTGGCACTGTGGAGTTCCTGCTGGATGCTCGCGGGCAGTTTTACTTTCTGGAGATGAACACCCGGCTGCAAGTGGAACATCCGGTGACAGAGCTGATCACTGGCCTCGATCTGGTGGCCTGGCAGTTTCACGTCGCCGAAGGACTACCACTGCCGCTGGGACAAGAGCAGGTGCAACTCAACGGGCACGCCATGGAGGTGCGCCTGTACGCCGAAGATCCAGCCCAGGGATTTGTGCCGCAAACCGGGCGAATCGCAGTCTGGGAACCTGCGTTGCCGGGCGGCGTGCGGATCGACCATGGCCTGATCGAAGGCCAGTCTGTCAGCCCGTTCTATGACCCGATGCTGGGCAAGCTCATCGCCCACGGCGCCACCCGCGAAGAAGCCCGGCGCAAGTTGCTCCGGGCGGTACAAGACAGCGTGCTGCTGGGCGTGCAAAGCAATCAGCGCTTGCTCGCCAGCCTGCTGGAACATCCGCAGTTCATCAGCGGCGAGTTCAGCACCGGATTCATACCCACCTGTTTCGCCGATCATCCATGCCTGCATCCCCATGTGCCGAGTATCGAAGAACTGGCCATCGCCGCAGCGCTGTTTTATCAAGCCTCGGCACAGGCTCACCGCGCCCCGCTGGCCGGTTGGCGCAACAACGCCAGCGTGCCTTTGCACTACCGAATCGGCCACGAGGATCAGGATTGGCCGGTGGAACTGAACGCTGAACCCGGCAAGCCCTACCGTGCTCAGGTTGGCGCTCGCGCCCTCGAACTGAAAGTCATCGGATGCGACGGACGCTGGGCCACCCTGGAAATCGATGGCATCCGCCAACGCCATGCCTACCGCCTCAAGGCTGGGGAACTCTGGTTGTTCACGCGCCCCGGCAGCCTGCGGCTGGTCGATCGGACCCAGGCGCTGGTCAGCAGCCAGGCCAGTGTCAGTTCCGGCACGCTCAAAGCGCCGATGGACGGGGCGATCGTCGATGTACTGGTCAGCGAGGGCAGCCCGGTCAGCAAAGGTCAGTTGCTGGTGGTGCTAGAAGCCATGAAAATGGAGCATCCGCTCAAATCGGGTATCGACGGCGTGCTCAAACGCTTGCAGGTAAGGGTCGGCGATCAGGTCAAAAATCGTCAGATTTTGTTGGAGGTCGAATAAGCCGCTAGGCGGATCCGCCGGGTTTGGCTACGCTCAAGCCCATCAGGACGCGGATACCAGGAACCCTGCGATGCCTCACTGGTTGGTCATTGATCTGGAAGCCACCACCGATGAGGGTGGCTGGCCAGTAACAGAAATGGAAATCATCGAAATCGGTGCCACCCTCGTGGACCGCAAGGGCCAGGAACTGGATCACTTCCAGTGCTTCGTGCGCCCGTTGCGCCGGCCCTTGCTGACGCCGTTTTGCCGGGAATTGACCCACATCACCCAGGCCAATATCGATGCCGCACAGCCGCTCACCGACGTTTGGCCGTTGTTCGAACGCTGGCTGAGCCAACATCACGCGCGCCTGGAAGGCTGGGCCAGTTGGGGCGATTACGACCGCAAACAACTGCTTCAGGATTGGCAGCGCCTGCAACTCGACAGCGCCCTGAGCCGGGTGCCGCACATGAACCTCAAACAACGCTTCGCCAAGGCTTGTCGGCTCGAGCGCCCGCTGAACCTCAATGGAGCCTTGCAACTGGCGGGCCTGCAGTTCAACGGCCAGCAGCATCGGGCACTGGAAGACGCGCGCAATACTGCGCGATTGTTACCGCTGATTTTCCCCGCTAATCCTTGAGTGCAGGAGGTGACGCCTATCGACACCTTGTGCATACTGGCCGGCCCTTTTTAGCCCTTTTCGAGGAACCGCCCATGTTTAAAGTCAACGAGTACTTCGACGGCACCGTCAAGTCGATCGCCTTTGGCACCGCTGAAGGTCCAGCGACCATCGGCGTCATGGCACCGGGCGAATACGAATTCGGCACCAGCCAGCGCGAAATCATGCACGTGGTGTCCGGCGCCCTGACCGTCAAACTGGCTGACAGCGACACTTGGGAAACCTTCGCCGCCGGCAGCCAGTTCAACGTGCCCGCCAACAGCAAGTTCCAGCTCAAAGTGGCCGTCGACACCGCTTACCTGTGCGAATACCGCGGCTAACCCCCCGGGTTTTCACAGCGACAAAAAAATCTATGGTCACCCCCATTTTTGCAATACTGATTAATGGGTGAAGTGGTTGGCTTGCTTAAATCTATCCGGCGTCGATCCAGGGCATGCCCCGCGCCACGATGAGAGTCGCGCCTGACGATCCTGAAAAATGCCGCGGCTTCTGAAGCCGATTTTTATGTCAGGTTCTTCGTCAGGCCGGTGGGCCGTTCACGTCATCCGTTGTTCAGCTATCGCAAAACCTGAAGGGTGATTCGTGGTACTGCAACAACCGCAGGGTCAGGCGTTCAGCGCGTCTGGCCCTGCTTCATATTGCGTATGGTGAGCCGCTAGCGCCCACGCGATCCGCGCCAGCTTGTTAGCCAGGGCGCAGGCCACCACGTTCGAGTGTCGTCGCCCAAGCAATGAGCGCACCCAGTCGGCCAGAGCCCCTTTCTGGTGTTCTAGCCTCTGCATATAGACCCGAGCACATTGAACCAGCAACTGCCTGAGATGCTTGTCGCCGCGCTTGCTGATGCCCAGCAAATTAGCCCTGCCGCCGGTGCTGTACTGCCTGGGCACCAAGCCCACGGAGGCGGCGAAGTCACGGCTGCATTTGTACTGTTGGCCATCGCCCACCTCTACAGCCAGCAGGCTGGCGGTGATCGGCCCGACACACGGCAAGCTCAGCAAGCGGCTGCCGAGATCATCGTCGGCCAGTTGGCTTGCCAGCTCTTTATCCAGCGCCTTGATCTGTTCATCCAGATAACAGAAATGCTCATGCAAGCGCTGTAACAGGACTGTCAACCGAACGGGCAACTCATGCTCAGCCAAAATACTCGCCAACCGCTTCATGATCGCCAGGCCCTTGGGCAGGCTGATGCCGAACTCCAGTAGGAAACCATGCATTTGATTGGCGGTTTTGGTGCGATCGCGTACCAGCGACTCGCGCAGGCGATGCAGAACGGAAAGCGTCTGCTGTGCCTCTGTTTTAGGCGAAACGAAGCGCATCGATGGACGCGAAGCCGCCTCGCAAATGGCTTCGGCATCCACGAAGTCATTTTTGTTGCCTTTGACGAAGGGGCGGACGAATTGCGGGGAAATCAGTTTGGCTTCATGCCCCATGGCCATCAGCTGGAGAGCGACGAAATGCGCGCCGGCACAAGCTTCCATCACCACGGTACAGGCCGGCAGATTGCCGAAAAGCGTCATCATTTGTTGACGCGAGAGCTTCTTGCGAAACACCTCTCGGCCCAATTTGTCTTGGCCGTGCAGGTGGAAACTGTGTTTACCGAGATCGATCCCGATCAGCGCTGACTCGCTCATGATGATGGCCTCCGAAAACAAAACACCCTGCGAAAGCGTAGCCCTCGCAGGGTGTGGGGGTGACCATCTCATTAATGCCCGCGTTCTTGGACGCGGGCATTTTTTCATTTTGAAGGGCTTTTATTCGAGGATCGTCACCGGCATGCCGACTTCGAGCCGGCCATTGCCGTCGTTGACCAAGTTCTGTCCAAACATCGCGCCGTCGGCCTCGGTGCGGTATTTCTGCAATGTAGCCAGCGGTTCACGATCTTCGCTGCGTTCGCCGGTCTGCGGGTCGATGGTGGTCAGAATGCAGCGTGAGCAGGACTTGACCACGCGAAACTCGACATCGCCAATGCGGATGCGCTTCCAGCTATCTTCGGCATACGCTTCACTGCCCTCGATTACCAGATTGGGCCGGAAACGCAACATCTCCAGCGGCCGCCCGACCTTGCTCGACAAGTCTTCCAGCGATGCCTGACCAATTAGCAACAACGGAAAGCCGTCGGCAAAAGCTACCTGATCATCGTCCTTGCCGTAGCCGGCCTGGGTAGTCCGCGCGCGCTCAAGCGGCACTTGCACCAAGCGTGTCGGCTTGCCGATGAACTCACTGACCCAGGCGCCCGCCGCATCGCCGGCATCGGGGACGCGCAAGGTGTCGCGCCAGATGGTCACCCCACGCAGATCGGCATCGCCGTCAGGCAACGCAATATCGATCGGTGAATGATCCGGGGCGCTGAGGGTCAAGCCGCCATCGGCATTCCACAATGCTGACAGCTGACTCATTTTCGCGACCGCGCGCTGAGTCAGAAAGCGCCCACTGGCCTCGTCTACCAGCATCCAGCGTCGATCACCGTCCAGTCCCAGTTTGTCCAGGCTGACCTGATTCAGGGTCTCGCCCTTGCCGGATTTCAACGGAAAACGATAAAGCGCGCTCAGACGCATGGCCAGCTCCCTGGTGGGTAAAAACGCCACCCTATACGAGCTTGTTTGCCGAATCAAAGGCTGATGTCAAACCAGCCTCTGCTCGTGCTGTCAGGCAGGTACTGCGTCGAGCATCAGGCGCTGGCGCACCACGTCGACGAGTTTGTCGGGCTGGAACTTGGAGAGGAAGTTGTCGCAGCCGACCTTCTTCACCATCGAGTCGTTGAAGCTGCCCGACAGCGAGGTGTGCAAGACCACATAAAGGCCGCGCAAACGGGGGTCGTTACGGATTTCGGTGGTCAATCGATAGCCGTCCATTTCCGGCATTTCCGCATCGGTGAAGATCATCAGCAGCTTGTCGGTCATGACTTCGCCCGTATCGGCCCAGGCCTTGAGCATGTTCAGCGCCTTCAAGCCATCGCTGGCGATGTGCATCTTCACGCCCAGTTGACCCAAGGTGTCGCGCAATTGCGACAAGGCCACGTTCGAGTCATCCACCAACAGCACTTCACGGCCACGGGCGCGCTCCAGCACCGGATCATCGAGTTTGTCGCGCGATACCTTGGCATTGTAGGGAACGATTTCGGCCAGCACTTTTTCGACGTCGATGATTTCCACCAACTGATCATCAACCTTGCTGATGGCGGTCAGGTAATGCTGGCGACCAGCGCTGGTGGGCGGCGGCAGAATGGCTTCCCAGTTCATGTTGACGATGCGGTCCACGCCACCGACCAGGAACGCCTGCACCGAGCGGTTGTATTCGGTGACGATGATGGTACTGGTGGGGCTTGGCACCAGCGGGCGCATGCCGATGGCCTGGGACAGGTCGATCACCGGCAGCGTCTGACCACGCAGGTTGACCACGCCACAAACATAGGGATGGCGTTGCGGCATCAGGGTCAGCTTCGGCAGCTGCAGCACTTCCTGGACCTTGAAGACGTTGATCGCGAACAATTGCCGTCCGGCCAGTCGGAACATGAGAATTTCCAGGCGATTCTCACCCACCAGTTGCGTGCGTTGGTCTACCGTGTCGAGAATGCCGGCCATTAATGACTCCTGGGCTTGTTCTGATGAATTCACTAAAGGGAGTTATCGGCTGTTTTTACCGGACCTTGACCCCCAGACAAAATGCCACGATCAAACATTGATGTCACATTAACATCATGCTTTACTGGCTCCGTGATTTCATCTGCTTTCATTTCCTGCGGCGCGACCTCGGTTTGCACGTTAGGTTCCCCTGCGTAAGGGATTCCCCTAGTAACAATCAGGCCCAACCTGATATTCGCAATATCCAATAGCCATTAATGTGACGCCATTCTCATTGCATGAACGGAGTCAGGCTTTTGTGTGCGATCGCAGGTCAGTGGCCATCCACCCTCTCGAGTTCCCCAGCCGGCGCTCAAACCTGCCAGAGCGCGATCTCACGAAAGCTTGGCAGCGCCGGGATACGTATGGTTCTCGTCGGCACACACGACATTCCCTCATCTGACATGACGTTGTGGAGATAAGCATGCCGAACGACACCAAAGAGTGGGCTCAGCGATTTCCAGAGTTCCTCATCGAGGCTGAAACACTCTTGGCCAAATCCGAGGAATGCCTGAGTCATTTGCAACTGATCAGCAATGACAAGGACGCTATCGATTGCATGCTCAGCACCCTTCTCAAGTTGTCCAGCAAGGCCGATGCTTTGGCACTGGCGGCGGTCTCGGAATTCTCACTGCATATTCATGGATTGCTGAGCCACGCGCAGAACCACATGGACCTGCATGATCAAGCCCTGGACGCGCTCAAGGACTGCTTCACTTTAATGGCCTGGCAACTCGAACTCATCGATCAGACTACCGGCCACCTTGGTCTCGATGACAGTGAACAGACCTCGCTGATTGAAGCGTTTGCGTTTCATGTGGGGCAAAGTCAGTTTCAACCTCCCAGCCATTCCAGACCGTTCAGGTTGGTTTCGCTCTCAGAACGGCAAGCTTGAAAACATCGGCCCTACCCGTTCTATTGCCATGACGCCGCCCTATAACTTGATGCGCTCATGTCGCAACTGTCTCGACTTCAGATAGTGCCTGGCAATAAAAACAAAATGCTGGTGATCGATATCTTCCAACGATAAAAATCGAAAGTTTTTCCATTGTGGAACCATCGTCCAGATTCCATATTTTAACTATATCGAACTATATACCGTACGCGACCAACGGTATGTTAAGTGGTAGTATGCCGACCATTAGTTGACGCCAATTAATGGCACAGTGACTCCAGCCAAGCACCATGAAGGCTGCATTTCCAGCACTGAACCACAGCCATGAAGGCGACTTCACAACAATTTCCATACAGAGACCCGTCAGCCTTTATGGCCGGTCTGCCCGCAGCGAACTTCCATTGGCTCCATCCGCTATGTACGCCAGCCTCAAGTCAATTACCCTGCGGCCACCTTCTCGAAAAAACGCGCGCCGGTTCACGCTTTTACTGTGCACCTGCTCGGCGCTTGGCAGCCTGCTGGTCTATAGCTTGTCCATGCCTCTGCCGTTGAGTCTGCTGGTGCTCAATAGTGCAGCGTTGACCTGTGTCTGGGTGGGACATTGCCTCTCGCGCAAATCGATAAAGTTTCAACCTCAAGAACTGGCTGACCGACTGCTCCAAGTGCAGGAAAACGAACGCCACCGGCTCAGTCGGGAACTGCATGATGACATCGGTCAATTGCTGACCGCCGCAAAACTTCAAAGTGAATGGCTCAAACGTCGATTGCCCGAAGAACTGCAGGGTCAGTGTTCGGTACTTTGCGATACGCTGGACGAAACCCTGACCAAGGTTCGTGACGTCTCGGCCATCCTGAACCCGCGACAACTGGCCAGTCTCGGGCTGGAAGCCAGTCTGCGCGCACACTTACTCAAGACACTGGCCAATACCTCCATGCATTGGAGCCTGGAATGCCATCAACGCTTGACGGGCATACCGGAAGAAATGGCGGTGGCGGCTTTTCGAATCACTCAAGAAGCAGTGACCAATATACTGCGTCATGCCGAGGCCAAAAATCTGTTGGTCCGCCTGCAACGCCAGCCCCAGGGCCTGACCCTGTTGATCCGCGATGATGGCCTGGGTTTCGCGCCAGCGGCAGATCCCGCTCGCGAAGGGCAACGCGGAATGGCCGGGATGTCGGAACGGATCGATCAATTAGGTGGCACACTGACCGTGATCAGCGAACCCGGCAAAGGCACTCAAATAGAAGCACTCTTCCCGTGGGCGCCCCGTGCGCTAGAACGGGCCAGTACGAATAAGGTTATGCATTGACTTGTAACTTACTTCTGGTGGACGACCACTCGCTTATCAGGGCTGGCGTGCGCGCTCTGGTGCTGGATATTCCCGGCTATGCGGTAATCGGGGAGGCTAATGACGGCTCGCTGTTGGTCGAGATGGTCGAGCAGCTGTCCCCGGACATCATTCTGCTGGATATTTCCATGAAGGAAACCGGTGGTCTTGAAGCCTTGCAGCGACTCAAGCGCGTACGCCCCCAGTGCAAAGTACTTATCCTGTCGATGCACACTGACCCGGCGCTTATCATGCAAGCACTGGAATCAGGGGCGCATGGCTACCTGCTCAAGGACACCACAGCCACCGAACTCGAACATGCCCTGGATGCCTTGCGCAATAACGAACGCTATCTGAGCCCGGCCATTGCCCATACCGTCATCAATCAGGCACTGACCCGAACCCAGAAAAATCAGGTGCAAGCCCAGGACTCGCACAACCTGACGGCACGTCAACTGGAAATCCTGCGACTGATTGTTCGTGGCAAATCCACCCGGGAAATCGCCAATGGCCTGGCTCTGAGCATCAAGACTGTCGAAACCCACCGCTCGCAGATCATGAAACGCTTGCAGATCTATGATGTGGCCGGCCTGGTGCTGTTCGCCGTGCGTGAGCAAATCATCAGTCTGGACGATTAGCTGGATTCGAGACGCTCAGCAGCGGCGAGCCCTCGGGCAAATGCACACGCAATGCCGCCGGGCGCGCCGAGAAACGCAGACTGTCGCCTTCCAGAGGCTCACCATCAAGGTTGATATAAAGGCCCTCCGAAACTTTGATCTCGACCCATGGCAAACGAGCGCGCACAAACATGTTGTCGATTCCGAAGCCATCGGTCAGCAGGTCTTTCAAGGTACCGACCAATTCCTGTGGCGCGGGCAAAATGCTGATATCCAGCAGTCCATCGTCAGCCAGCGCCTGAGGGCACAGCACATGACCACCGCCAGCCTGTCGGCCATTGCCGATGCCCAATGCCAACAATTCGCCGCGCCAGTGAAAATCCGGTCCCTGCAACTCGCCATAGGCCGCATGCAACTCACTAAAGCGCGATAACCCCGTGAAGAGATAAGCGGCGCCTCCAAGAATTTTTTTCAGATCCTCGGAGGTGTTGGCCGTGACCTGACTGCCAAAGCCGCCCGTGGCCATGTTCAGGAAAACCTGCCCGCCGACTTCGCCCAGATCAATGGCTCGCGGGGCAGCCTCCAGAAGATCCAACGCCTGCGCGGGCTCCAGAGGCACACCGGCGGCGCGAGCAAAATCGTTGGCGGTGCCCAAGGGCAAAAGCACCAGGCTTGCCTGCGTCGAATGCGCCGCCATGGCTTCGGCAATATCACGCAAGGTGCCATCACCGCCGCCGGCAATCAATTGCGTATAACCTGCCGTCAGCGCTTCCTTCACCAACCGCTGCGCATCACCGGCCTCCCAGGTCAGTCGAACAGCCAGTTTCCAGCCTTGCTGGCGCTTGCCTTCGACGGCTGCACGGACCTCCTCATTAAGTGCCTGCTTGCCATGCAGAATCAACAGCGCGTTGCGATCGCTCATTTTTGCTACTCCCATATCCGCAATTCCATAGGATATGTTGACCTCGCAGCCCCTGATAAAAGTCGACAGGATTCCAATTATTTCCAAGGGAAGGAAACGTGCGTCCTACAGAGCAGTATTTTTTCTTACAAAACATAAGGAATCGGCTCAATTGACCCACCCGAACAATTGGTACACCGTTGGATCTCGGTTATCAGTTATCACCCGTTAATTTACACAGGGACGTGACAACAATGAATGAAACCCCCTTGAGGGCCTCAAAAAGCGCAAGCAACAATGGCATTGGTCACTTGAATGGTTTTAACGCAAGGAGCCAGTTACTCCATGCAAAGCCATGACTTCAGACTACCGGTAACCCCGGTCGCGCCGTTCGCAGAAAATCGCGCCAACCATCAGGCTGAAATCAAAAACAGCGCAAAGCCCGCCGGAGAAGTTGATATGGAACCTCGCGTCATTGAACTGGAGACTCACCTCAAGTACATCCGCAGAGACATGGATGAAGTCCGGGGTGACGTCAAATCCATCAAACACAGGCTTGCCTATTCAGCTGGCGGAACAGCCGTGATCCTGGGACTTCTGGCCTGGATCGCCAACAGCCGCTTCGACCAGGTGGTAACACTTCTGGCAAATTGACGAATGATCATGCACGCAAGCCCAATGCCATCAACCGGGCTTGCGTGGCAAAACCAGTGCCTGTTCAGCTCAAGACTTCACTCAGCGGGATGAAGCTCACCCAATCACCCTCGATCAGCGTACGGTCCTCCAGCACTTCGACCAAACCGTCAGCCCAGGCAGCACTGCGCAGTACGCCAGAGCTCTGATTTCCGTAGATGATTGCCCGGCCGTTCTCCAGACGTCCGCGCAAATACTCACGTCGGTTACCAGCCTTTGGCCAGACAAACCCTGCCGGCACCTGAAACTTCAGGGGCTCAACTTCTTTTACGCCTTGGCGGCGCAAAAGGTAGGGCCTTGCCAACAGAGCAAAAGTCACCAGGGTCGACGCCGGATTGCCGGGCAAACCAATCACAGGCACGCCACGAAAATGCCCGAACGTCAGCGGCTTACCTGGTTTGATGGCAAGCTTCCACAGAGTCAATTCGCCCTCTTCCCGCAAGGCAATGCCCAGAAAGTCGGCCTCTCCTACCGATACGCCACCGGTCGAAAGAATCAGGTCGACATCCTTTAACTCACCAAGGCGGGCACGAGTGGTCGCTAAATCATCGGGAAGAATGCCAGCATCGATCACCTCACAACCCAAGCGCTGCAACCAGCTGCAGAGCAATACTCGATTACTGTTGTAGATCTGTCCCGGCCCAAGGGCCAGGCCGGGCTCAATCAACTCATCACCGGTAGACAACACCGCAACACGAACCTTGCGAACCACGTCCAGCTCAGCGCATCCCAGCGATGCCGCCAGCCCCTGCTCGATAGCCCCCAGACGCGTTCCGACGGGCAAGATCAACTCACCAACAGTGGTTTCCTGACCTTGTGGACGGATGTTCTGTCCTGGGTTCATGGTCTCGGTGAAACGTACCCGCTCATCCGCCTGAACCTCGGCATTCTCTTGCATCTCGACACAGTCGGCGCCTGCGGGCACCGGCGCGCCGGTGAAGATTCGTGCACAGGTACCTGGCTTTAAAGGCTCCGGGGCCTGGCCTGCAAAAATCTTCTGACTGACCACCAACGGCTGTCCTGTCCAGTCGGCCAGGTGCAAGGCATAACCGTCCATGGCACTGTTGGGCCAAGGCGGCAAATCAAGTGTCGAGACCAGGTCAGCGGCCAGTACACGCCCCTGAACCTGCGCCAACGGCAAGCGTTCGTGTTCGCGAATCTTCGAGGCGTCGGCCATTTCCAGTAAGCGCGCCAGTGCCACCTCGACAGCCATCAGACTGCCAGTCTTGCCTGGCTTACCCACGGGTTTCACAGGGTGCCGCCTGTTTCAGATGGGCCACGAAATTGCATGGACGGTGACGCGAATCCAGTTGCTCGGCGAGAATGCCGTCCCAACCGGTGCGCACCGCATTGGTCGAGCCCGGCAAACAGCAGACCAGCGTGCCATTGGCCAGACCGGCCAAGGCCCGGGATTGAACAGTCGAGGTACCGATATCCGCTACCGATATCTGCCGGAACAATTCACCAAAACCATCGACCTGCTTATCCAGCAGGCAACTCACGGCTTCGGGTGTGCTGTCGCGACCGGTGAACCCGGTACCGCCAGTGATCAGCACCACTTGCACGACTTCATCGGCAATCCAGTTGGCGACTTGCGCGCGAATTTTGTAGAGGTCATCTTTAAGCAATACACGGGCCGCCAGGTTATGACCGGCAGCGCTCAAACGGTCGACGAAGACCTGGCCTGAGGTATCGGTTTCCAGGGTACGGGTATCGCTGACAGTCAGCACCGCGATGTTGAGCGGTGCGAAAGGTACATCAGCCTTGGCTTTCATAGGCTCGTCCAGTTGTAGGAGAAACAGCCCGGTGTTATATCACAGCGCCTCATTTTTTCGCCGCCCCCATGGAGAAGCGCGATGACCTCGAATACACCTCTGGCGCCTTGCTCCATTCTGCTCCTGGCTGGCGGGCGCGGCCAACGCATGGGCGGTCAGGACAAGGGTTTGCTGGATTGGCACGGCGAACCGCTGATCGTGCATCTGCACCGCAAGACACGCCCGCTGAGTGATGACCTGATCATCTCCTGCAACAGAAACCTGGAAAAATATGCGCCTTATGCGGATCAGTTGGTCCATGACGACGAAGGCGACTTTCCGGGACCGTTGGCAGGTATTCGCGCAGGCCTGAAAGCTGCCCGCCATCCTCATCTGTTGGTGCTGCCCTGCGATGTGCCACGCATCGATGCGGCGCTGCTCCAGAGCATGCGTGAAACCGCCGGGCAGCATCCGGACAAACCGCTGATGCTGCGCCATGGCGAACACTGGGAACCCTTGCTGTGCATGATTCCAGTCGCCCTTTCAGCAGCTTTCGAGACCGCCTGGAACGAAGGCGAGCGCAGCCCGGGCCGCCTTATGCGCAAACTGGGCGCCACAGCCCTGCAATGCCCGGATAACGACGCTCGCCTGGCCAATCTCAATACGCCGGAACTGTTAAGCACACACCGCACTGTGTCAGACTGACAGGCGAAGGAACTTGCGCGCGTTGTATACGTCTCAAGCTCAGCAATCAAAAGAATTCCCATTCGGAGACACACACATGACTCAACGGACCCTCGCCACTTTCATGCTCGCACTGGGCCTTGCCACCCTCGCCGGTTGCGCATCACCTACAGTGATCACCTTGAATGACGGTCGAGAAATCCAGGCCGTCGACGCGCCTAAGTACGATGAAGAATCGGGCTTTTACGAATTCGAACAACTGGATGGCAAGCAAACCCGCGTCAACAAAGATCAGGTCCGTACCGTTAAAGATCTGTAATCTTTACGGCGACAACCGGATACAGAAAAGCCCGCTTTAAAAGCGGGCTTTTTCGTGGCTGAAGAAAAGCAGAATCGTTAACCCTGTGATCACCACTGCAAGGTGATGGTGCTTTCGAATTCTCTTTCCTGCCCCGTGACCGGATCGACAAATCGCAGCCCTTGGGCCAACAGCTTCAAGGGGTTGGCATAGTCATCTTCAACGTCCTTGAGCACCCGCGGATAGAACGGATCATTGCAGATGCTGGCCCCCAGGGCTGTCATGTGAACTCGCAACTGATGTTTCTTGCCCGTCACCGGGTACAGCGCATAACGCCAGAGTTCACCGTTCTTTTCCCTGACCTCGACAGCCGTCTCGGTATTGCTGATACCCGGACCTTCCTGCATGCGAAAAAACGGCTCGCCATCGATAAGTCGACTTTTATGGATCAGCGGGAAGGAGTGTTCCGGCAATGCCCGGGCGATAGCTTCATAGCGCTTTTCGATCTGTCGTGTAGGAAACAATGACTGATACGCCGACCGACTCTGAGGGTTGGCTGAAAACAGCACCAGCCCCGCCGTATGCCGGTCAATGCGATGCAAAGGCACCAGATGCGGGTTATCCAGTCGACGGATCAGCCGTCGCAGCAATGTCTGCTCCACGTATTCGCCCGCCGGAGTCACGGGCAGAAAGTGTGGTTTGTCTGCCACCACCAGATGCTCGTCGGCATAGAGGATCGACTCCACCACCGGGATCGGTTTTTCGTCCGGCACCTCACGAAAATAATGAATCCGCAGACCTTCCTTGTAAGGCAGGTCCAAGGCGATCGGCAGCCCTTGCCCATCGAGGACACGACCGCGAGCAATTCTGTCCAGCCATTGTTCACGACCGATGGCGCTAAAGTGCTCGCACAGGCAATCGAGTACGGTCTGCCACGGCCCCGGCGGCAGATAGAGCGTGCTGGCCTGGTTATGTGCAGCAGAAAAAGATGAAATGGACATACGAAAAGCTCTAATCCTCAATGCAGGGCGGCATTATCCAACAGTGGCCGGAACGAACCTAGAAGAGAATCCTCAGGCCGGTATCGACTGTGTTCGAGCGGCCGCCTCGGTGAACTCCTTGAGCCAGCGCAGCACATCCACCGCTTCCCAGCGACCCGGGTCATAAAGCGCATACAACAAACCCTGATAGCCCACGACATCCAGCTGCCGGTGATAGCCCGCACGCTGGAACAAGGCTTCGATTTCGGCGAAACAGGTATTGAAATGCAGTTTGTTGAAGGGCGTTTTCCCCTCCGTGACCAGGCCATCCAAACGCAATTCGAGCACGGCCTCGCGCACCACGTCCGCCGACATCCGGTTCACGCTGTTCTTCAATTGTTCGACATTGACCAAGGTTCATCCCTCTGACGTCCGGGATCGGCTGCCAAACCCGAAACAGGGAAAAGCATGGCAGGCAATCGGAGTAACTGTATACGCATACAGTATCCGAATAACATCGGTTAAGCCAAGGTATCAATCATAAAGTTCGACACACGGGAACACCGCCCCACCCCCTACCGCAGGAAGGCCACCACTTCATCGGCACTGAACGGCCAGCCCAGCTCAGCGCCGGTATCGACCCGTCGCAACACTGGAATACGCAGACTGTAAGCTTCGAACCACGTTTCGTCCTCAGCGATATCCACCAGCTCCACCAACAAACCGCGCTCGACAAATTCCATCAGCATGGCTTCGGCGACTTCACAGAGATGGCAACCAACGGTGCCGAACAGCTGACATTCAGGAAGCATGACGAAAAGACCCATCGAAGTAAGCGCTCATTCTAGGCCCGCTATCAAAAGCCGTCGAGCCGCCGCCCGATCTGTCTGAGCAATGGCTGATTTCAAGAGATTTCGGCAAACTCCTGACGCAAATCATTCGCCTCAACTGCCACTTGCGCGATGCTCGCCTCTTTTTTGCCTCTACGCTTGAGTAGCCAGAACCCTCACCCGGAGTTTATGTGTTCGCCAATCTGTTGATCATCTTCACCTCCTCTCTGGTGGTGATTGCGCTGTTCCAGCGCCTGCGCTTGCCACCGGTGCTGGGCTACCTGTGCGTGGGGCTGATGATCGGGCCGACAGCATTCAACTGGGTGAATGAAAGCGAAGATTTACCCGACCTTGCCGAGTTGGGCGTGGTCTTTTTGCTGTTTTCTCTCGGGCTTGAGTTTTCCTTGTCGAAAATGCTCGCACTGCGCCAAGTGGTTTTTGGCCTGGGCAGCCTGCAAGTGCTGCTTTCCGGGATAGTGCTGGGGGGGTTGCTGATGCTATTTGGCATGCCAACCATATCTGCACTGTTACTCGGTGCCGGTTTGGCGCTGTCGTCCACCGCAATTGTCAGCAAGGAGTTGAGCAGCCTCGGTGAGCTTTTCAGCCGCCACGGCCAGAATGCCATTGCCGTGCTGTTGTTCCAGGACGTGGTCGCGGTGTTGCTGCTGACCCTGGTGCCGGTGTTCGCCGGCAGCAGCGACCAGGCCTGGTATTGGGCGCTGCCATTGACGTTGGGCAAGACTATCGTGCTGTTCGTCGGTCTGCTGCTGGTCAGTCGCTGGTTTTTGCCCCGCCTGTTTCATGAAGTCGCCGGGTCCCGCTCCGCTGAGCTGTTCGTGCTGTTGGCGCTGGTGATCGTTCTGCTGACGGCCTGGCTGACTCACCTGCTCGGTCTCTCCCCAGCCCTGGGCGCCTTTCTCGCCGGCATGCTACTGGGGGAAAGCCACTACCGGCATCAGATCGAGGCGGACATCCGTCCGTTTCGCGACATTCTGCTCGGGGTGTTCTTCGTCAGCATCGGCATGCTGATCGACTTGCGACTGTTTGCCAGCCACGGCCTGCTGATTCTCGGTCTGACGCTGGTGTTGCTGCTGATCAAAGGCACCGTGGTCGCGCTGCTGGTCAAATGGCGCGGCAGCGATGTCGAAACCGCCTGGCGCAGCGGCCTGGCATTGGCTCAAGGGGGCGAATTCTGCTTTGCCCTGATGGCGCAGATGCAGCAGAACAAACTGATGCCCGCTGACTTCGGTGGCCTGCTGCTGGCCGCCACGTTCTGCTCGATGCTGGTAACGCCTTTACTGCTGCGCGCAGCTCCCCACATCGCCACACGTTTGCACCACAAGCCCAACGAAGAAGCCGAGCTCGAAGAAATCAGCGCGCTCAATGCAGGCTTGCACAATCACGTAGTAATTTGTGGCTACGGCCGCGTAGGCCAATCCATCGGGCGGGTCCTGCGTAATGTAGATCAACCTTACATTGCGCTGGATACCGACCCGGTGCGGGTTCAGGAAGCAGCCGTCAATGAAAGCTGTGTTCATTACGGCGACTCACGTCGCGGCGAGTTGCTGGTCGCGATAGGGCTGGAACGCGCCAGACTGCTGGTGGTCGCCGTGGACCAGACGGACATCGCACTGTTGATCCTCAAGGAAGCACGCCGCTTCAACCCGAGCGTGTCGATCCTGGTGCGCACACGGGACGACAGTCAGTTGGCCGAGTTGAAGGCCGCCGGCGCCAGCGAAGTCGTACCCGAGTTGCTGGAGTCGAGCCTGATGCTCGCCTCCCACGCGCTGATCATGCTGGGCATACCCGGCCAGCAGGTGCGAGACCGGGTCGACCAGGTACGGCGTGACCGTTATCGCCTGCTGCACGGTTTTTACCCCGGCACCGACGATGAAGAACGCTGATTCAATCCTGACTCACGGCACCGATCTTGTGCACCGACAAGTCCGCGCCGTAATACTCCTCTTCCTGGCTCAGGCGCAGACCATGGAACGCCTTGATCGCGCCATACACCGCAAAACCGCCGGCCAGTGCTACGATCACCCCCAGAGAAGTGCCGATCAACTGGCTGATCAGGCTCACGCCCCCCAAACCACCCAAGGCGGTTTGACCAAAGATGCCGCAAGCGATCCCGCCCCAGACACCACACAGTCCATGCAAAGGCCAGACGCCCAGCACATCATCGATACGCCATTTGCCTTGAGCCGCAGTAAAGCACCAGACAAACAGTGCCCCGGCGATGGCACCGGTCACCAACGCGCCCACCGGATGCATCAGATCCGAGCCTGCACAGATCGCCACCAACCCGGCCAATGGGCCGTTATGCAGGAAGCCCGGGTCATTGCGCCCGACGATCAACGCCGCCACGGTGCCGCCGACCATGGCCATCAGCGAGTTCACCGCCACCAGCCCGCTGACCCCTTGCAGGGTCTGGGCGCTCATCACGTTGAAGCCGAACCAGCCGACGATCAAAATCCACGAACCCAACGCAAGAAAGGGAATGCTCGACGGTGCGAATGCCACCAGTCTTCCGTCGCGATAACGACCTTGCCTTGGGCCGAGCAACAACACCGCCGCGAGTGCCAGCCAGCCGCCCATGGCGTGAACCACCACGGAGCCTGCGAAGTCATGAAAACTGGCACCGAACCGTTCCAGCAACCAGGCTTGCAAACCAAAGTTGCCATTCCAGATCATGCCTTCGAAGAAGGGATAGATGAATGCCACGATCAGCGCCGTCGCACACAACTGAGGGACGAACCGGGCACGCTCGGCGATGCCTCCCGAAATGATTGCCGGTATCGCCGCAGCAAAGGTCAGCAGAAAGAAAAACTTCACCAGCCCATAGCCATGGTCGGCAGTAATCACCGCCGCCGGTTGCATGAAAGTGACCCCATAAGAAATCCAATAGCCTATAAAGAAGTAGGCCAGGGTCGAGATGGCGAAGTCGCTGAGGATTTTCGACAAGGCATTGACCTGGTTCTTTTGTCGAACCGTACCCACCTCGAGAAAGGCAAAACCGGCGTGCATGGCCAAGACCATGACCGCACCGATAAGGATGAACAACGTATTGGAGCTATGGACCAGACTGTCCACAGCACTTTGCAGATTTTCCATGGATTGGCAGACCTGAAGGCTGAAAAAAAGCACCAAAGCAGTTCGCGCAGATGGCTTACGCACCAAGTTGCAGCTCACCCAGACCGCAGCGCTGATCTGGATGAACCGGTTTGGCGCACAAAACCGCAGCCTCTGCGCGAGTTTTGATTATTTGAGTTAAGGTTTTACTGAAATCATGCCCGGCAACAGCGCAATGGCGCAGGCTGACGCACCACGACACAGCAAAAGTTGTACCAGTCATTTGTACTGAACCTTCACGCAAGGCTCATACTCGAACGCTTCAGAAGCCACTTACGGAGATCACCAATGGCACGCACCACAGCAAAGACTGCTCAAGAAGTTCTGATGGAAGATTTTCAGACGCTGGTCACCGACACTGAAAGGTTGCTGGAACACACCAAATCCCTGGCTGGCGATCAAGCCGATGAGTTGCGCCAGCAGATCCATGACAGTCTGCTGCGCGCGCGGGAAACCCTGAGATTGACCGAAGACTCGGTGCGCGAGCGCGGCAAAGCTGCTGTCACCGCCACGGAAGATTATGTCCAGGCCAACCCATGGCAATCGGTCGGAATCGCGGCTGGCGTGGGTTTCCTGATTGGCCTGCTAGCCACTCGGCGCTGATATGGCGATCGGCGAATCCGGCCCGTCCGCGACGGGCACCGGCTCATCACCGCGGCGCCTCGGTGCCGCGTTTCTTGGACTGCTGCACAGTCATGTCGAACTGTTCGGCATTGAATTGCAGGAACAAAAAGCACGCACCGTAAGCCTGTTGCTGTTTGCAGGCCTGACGCTGGTGTTTGCCTTGTTATTGCTGGTGGGGTTGTCGACGCTGGTGTTGATCCTGTTTTGGGACACCTATCGCCTGCCCGCAATTATCGGGCTGTGTGTGTTCTATACCCTCGCAGCGTTGTTCTGTGCGATGCGCTTGAGAGCAGCGATTTTCGATGAGTCCTCGCCCTTCCACGGCACCCTGGAAGAGTTGGCCAATGATCGGGAGCGTCTGTTGCCATGAGCATGTCTGAACTTCCCCGCAACAGCTCGCGCACGGAAATGCGCAAGGCACTGATCCGCCTGCGCATGGAAATGCATCGCCAGGAAATTCGCCACGAATCCCAACACCTGTTGCACCCCCTGCAACGGGTGCGTGGCATGACGCAAAACCTGCAAGACGGCCTCGGCATCAAACACGCCCCGCTCTGGGGCATCGCGGCCGTGATCGGGTTGGGCTTTCTGACCGGCAAAGGTGCCAAGGGTGGCGGTATCGGCAGCCTGACTCGGCTGGCTCGCCTGGGCGTCACGCTGGGGCCACTGATCAAGCTGATCATGCAGAGCTCTTCGCGCAAAAACTAGTCAGTCCTGTTTGGCTGCATTCTTGCAATACCACCAGGATTAACCTCTTTACCGAGAGGTTAATCCTGCGTACCTGCTTGGTGTCCAGGTTTACCCAGAATAAAACCTCACTAAGGAGGCCTCGTGATCGACGGGCAACCGCTCGCCTGCTTTCAGCCGTTCATCGATACTGCCACGGGCCGCATCGCTGGCGTCGAAGCGTTAGGTCGACTGCGTCAGGCCGACGGCCAATTGACCTCAGTAGGACCGCTGTTCGCCGACCCGCGAACCCCCGCCATCGCCCTGCGTCGTCTCGATCGCCAGATTCGCGATGATGCGCTGAGCCGTCTGCATGAAGCGCCCCCGGACTGGTTTCTCAGCCTGAACATATCGCCCCGCTGGATCAGTCGCTTGCGCCGGGACCAGGCACTGCCAAGCCTCAAGCAGCTGAGCAGGCATGGCGTCGACGCGCAGCGAATCGTGTTCGAAATCACCGAACTGGGCGGCGACAGCCAACGTCTGGCCGAAGTCGTGGCCCGTTATCGACAAGCCGGGGCGCGGATCGCCATTGATGATTTCGGTGCCGGTTACTCTCAGCTTGATCGCGTGCTGGCCCTGCAACCGGACATTCTCAAGCTCGACATGCGGCTATTCCAGGCCGCTGCATTGGGTGGCCCCAGCAGCGACGTGGTAAAGGCACTGGCGCAAATGGCGGAGAAAACCGGCTGCTGGATTATCGCCGAGGGCGTGGAAACCGAAGCTCAACTGAATTTTGCCCTGGAGTGTGGTTCGCGCTACGTACAGGGCTTTCTGTTCGCCCGTGCGCAAGCTGATTTCTTCGCCACTGATGCCTTTGTCGAGCGCTTCGCGCAACTGCGCCAGCGCTATGTTCAGCAAAAACTGGCTGAGCGCGCTCGCCTGATGATCATGCGCCAGCAACTCAGCGAACTGATGACCATCCTGCAAGCCTGGGCTCAAGCCAGCGCGCCCCTCAGCACCTTGCCGCAACTGGAAGCGTTTCCCTGGCTGTTGCGTTTTTATCAATGCGACCGCCATGGCACGCAGCTGACCCCCAACCTGGAATGGCGCAACAACGGCTGGGAAGCCGATAACCGCTACCTGGGCCATAACTGGTCATGGCGCCCCTACTTCTATCACTTGCTGGCCGAGGGTTGGGATGAGCGCCGGCTGACGCTTTCCAACACCTACCGCGATGCCACCAGCAATCAGTACTGCCTCACCGCCGGGCAATTTTTCGATAACGGCGAGCGACTGCTGCTCATCGATATTGATGCTGCGGGGCTGTAGTTCTTCTTGCAGGTATCGGCTCGAACCGGGAAGCTAGAGGTTCAGTCACCTGACGGAGAAACCAGCCTTGGATTGGCAAACCCTGCTTACCCGCGAACGCCTCGGAAAGCCTGTGCACAGCCCGGAAGAACTCGGCCGCAGCCCTTTCCATAAAGACCACGATCGCATTATTTTTTCGGGCGCGTTTCGCCGTCTCGGGCGCAAGACCCAGGTCCATCCGGTCTCCAGCAACGACCACATCCACACGCGCCTGACCCACTCGCTGGAAGTCAGCTGCGTCGGCCGTTCGCTGGGCATGCGCGTTGGTGAAACCATCCGCAGTGCCCTGCCCGACTGGTGCGAACCGAGCGACCTGGGAATGGTGGTGCAATCGGCTTGCCTTGCCCATGACATCGGTAATCCGCCCTTCGGTCATTCCGGTGAAGACGCGATCCGCCACTGGTTCCAGCAGGCCGCTGGCCGTGGCTGGCTGGATGCGATGAGCGAAGCCGAACGCAATGACTTCCTCAATTTCGAAGGCAATGCCCAAGGTTTCCGGGTGCTTACCCAGCTTGAATACCACCAGTTCGAAGGAGGAACCCGGCTGACCTACGCCACGCTGGGCACCTACCTGAAATACCCGTGGACTGCTCGGCACGCCGACTCACTGGGCTACAAGAAGCACAAGTTCGGCTGCTATCAGAGCGAACTGCCGCTGTTGGAACAGATCGCTCATAAACTCGGCCTGCCCCAGCTGGACGAACAACGCTGGGCGCGCCATCCGCTGGTGTATCTGATGGAGGCCGCCGACGACATCTGCTACGCGCTGATCGATCTGGAAGATGGTCTGGAGATGGAGCTGCTGGAATACGCCGAAGTCGAGTCCCTGCTGCTGGACCTGGTGGGCGACGATCTCCCGGAAACCTATCGCCAGCTCGGCCCACAGGATTCGCGTCGGCGCAAACTGGCGATCCTGCGGGGCAAAGCCATCGAACACCTGACCAACGCAGCAGCCCGAGCCTTCGTCGAGCAACAGGATGCGCTGCTTGCCGGCACGCTGCCTGGCGACCTGGTGGAACACATGCATGGCCCCGCCAAACGTTGCGTCTTGAATGCCAAGGACATGGCGCGCAAAAAAATCTTCCAGGACAAGCGCAAGACGCTCCACGAAATCGGCGCCTACACCACCCTGGAAATCCTGCTCAACGCCTTTTGCGGCGCGGCACTGGAGCAGCACAACGGCCGCACGCCATCCTTCAAGAACCGCCGCATACTCGACCTCTTGGGCAACAATGCGCCCGATCCTCATGGCCCATTGCATACCTCTTTTTTGCGCATGATTGATTTCATTGCCGGCATGACCGACAGCTATGCCGGTGAAATGGCGCTGGAAATGACCGGTCGTTCAAGCCCCCGATAAAAACGTATCGATCAGCCGCGTCAGAGACGCTGAGCGGCTGATCGAATGTCTCGATATTCATTTGTATTTCAACGTTGACAGAATCGCCCTACACCTTGTGCAGAGCTGACTGATCGATTGTTCGGCCATATCGCGAAACAATCAAAGTCCCAATGCTCGACAGATGAAGCATGAAAATCCCTATGTTCAAACATGATTGGCGCATCTTGCTGGTGGAAGATCATCCTTTTCAACTAAGAGCGACCCAATACCTGCTCGAGAGTTATGGTTTCACTCAATTGACTACCACCGACAGTGCCGAAGGCGCCTTGCAACACATGCTCAAGGCTGCGCAACCGTTCGATATTCTTCTGTGCGACCAATGCCTGCCCGACCTGCCAGGTCTCGACTTGATTGCATACGCCAGCCACCGGGGGATGATCAGACAGGCAATACTTCTAAGCAGTCTGACATCCATCGAACTGGACGAACTTAAAGTAATGGCCTGTAACCATGATTTGCCCTTGCTCGGTTACTTGATCAAACCACTGAAACAATCAGACTTCAGAAACTTGTTGACCTTGGCCTCTCCATAAAGCGCAAAAAACCAAACACACTAACGACATGATCAAAACATCAATTCACACCTCTAACTCAATGCTTTCGATCTCTTGACTATCCCGATCGAACTTTTGCCCTTCTTCATGCAAAACCTAGTTGATACGTAGTCCTATTCTTCTTCATTTGTAGGACTTTTCCTATATTGCCGCTACAGCGACCTCAGTTCATGCGGCCCCTCAACTATCTGAGCTAAGGTGCGCGCTTTATTTGTGCACGTATGGGATTTGATTATGAACTCCGTTTTTATTGTCGACGATCACCCTGTCATTCGCCTCGCCGTTCGAATGCTGCTGGAACATGAAGGTTACAAAGTCGTCGGCGAAACTGACAATGGGGTCGATGCAATGCAGATGGTCCGCGAGTGCATGCCTGACCTGATCATCCTCGACATCAGCATTCCCAAACTGGATGGGCTGGAAGTTCTTTCCCGTTTCAACGCCATGAGTACACCACTCAAAACACTGGTATTGACGGCACAGTGTCCGACACTTTTTGGTATTCGCTGCATGCAGTCCGGTGCATCGGGGTATGTATGCAAACAGGAAGACCTGAGTGAACTGATGAGTGCGATCAAAGCAGTCTTGTCAGGTTACAACTATTTCCCCAGTCAGGCCTTGAACCCTGTCCGTCGAGACGACGCGCGCTGGGCCGATCTGGAGTTATTCAAATCCGTTAACGATCGGGAGTTGATGGTATTACAACTTTTCGCCCAGGGTCGCACCAACAAAGAGATTGCCAAGGGCATGTTTCTTAGCAACAAAACGGTCAGCACCTATAAAAAACGACTCATGCAAAAACTCAAAGCCAAATCCCTGGTTGAACTCATCGATATGGCAAAACGTAACGCGTTAGTGTGAGAAACAGGATGCCCAGTCGTTTCAAGGATTATCTGATACTCATGGCCGCGGGTTTATGCCTGAGCACCCCGGTTCTCGCGACGCAGACGACCAGCGAGCACTACACCCTGCTCAGTCGCTCGACGGCTGGGCACATGGAAGTCCAATTGGATATCTCACAACGACAATGGGTCAAAGAAAAACGTGAATTGATCCTGGGTACATCTGCTCCGGATTATCCTCCTTTCGACCTGACGCTCAGCGGCCAGGACTATGAAGGTTTCACCGCCGATTACGCGGGCATCCTCGGCAACGCTATGGGATTGCCGATCAAAATTCAGCGCTTCGCGTCCCGAGGAGCCGCGATCGAGGCGCTGGAAAAAGGCCAGGTCGACATGCTTGGCACCGCCAATGGGTTCGAGGCCGACAATGCCGAGATTGCCCTATCCATGCCTTATGCGGTGGACCAACCCGTACTGGTGACACGAGAAGGAGAAACCAGATCGCTGACCGATGGGCTTGCCGGCATGCGGCTCAGCATGGTGTATCACTATCTGCCTCTGAATGAGGTCAGGGCGCTGTATCCGAAGGCAATCATCACCTCCTATCCCTCCTACCAGAATGCAATCAATGCGGTTGCCTTCGACCAGGCGGACGTTTTTCTCGGTGACACCATTTCAACCCACTACATGATCAACAAGGGGTATCTGAACAACATCCGCATGGCCAACTTCGGTCAACACGAAGCCCACGGTTTCAGCTTTGCCGTGCAAAAGGACAACATGGATCTGCTCGGGATCATCAACACGGTACTCAGGGCCATTCCCACCAGCGAGCGAGAAAACATTGCCAAACGCTGGAGTGCCGGCAGCGACATTCTTCTCACCGATCACAAACTGCAACTCAGCCACCGCGAAGAACGCTGGCTGGCACAACATCCGGTCGTGCGCGTCGTGGTCAATGAAGCGTTTGCGCCACTGACGTTTTTCGACAGCGATGGCAACTTTCGGGGCGTCACGGCGGATCTGCTCGAGCTGATCAGATTGCGCACCGGTTTGCGTTTCGAAATCCTGCGCAGCCGAAGCGATGATGCGATGGTCGAGCAGATCGTTAACCATCAGGCCGACCTGATCGCTGCCCTACTCCCTAGCGTCCAACGTGAAACGACGTTGAACTTCAGCCGCCCCTATCTGGAAAACTCCTTTGTGCTGCTGACGCGCAAAGCGGCCGACAGCCCGACAAACCTCACGCAATTGCAGGACAAACGCCTGGCGATCGCCCAAGGCAATCCCCTGGTGGATTACCTGCGTAGCGAGTTTCCGCGGATCAACCTGGTTGAAACCCCGGACACATTCAGCGCCGTGCAGTTGCTCGCCGAGGGCCAGGCAGAAGGTGCGGTGAATTCTCTGGTGATCGCCAACTACTTCATCTCATCAAGGATCTTCGAACAGGCACTTCAGATCAGTACCACCATCGGCACCCGACAGGCAGCATTTTCCCTGGCGACCGGGCGCGACGCCAAAGAACTGAATGGGATTCTCGACAAGGCACTATTGAGCATTGCACCGGAAGAGCTGGGCATCATCAACAGCCGCTGGCGTGGCTATTCCGCGGCCTCGCAAAGTACCTGGCGCAACTATCACCGGGTGTTCTATCAGATCGTTATCAGCGCCAGCGTGTTGCTGCTGATATCCGTTGCCTGGAACGCCTATATGAGGCGCCAGATAAAACAGCGGCAGGCGGCCGAACGGGCATTGAACGATCAACTGGAATTCATGCGCTCACTGGTCAATGGCACGCCTCATCCCATTTATGTGCGTGATCGCCAGGGATTGCTGCGAAGCTGCAACGACAGTTACCTGGAAACCTTCTGTGCGAAACGCGAAGACATCATTGGTAAAGGCGTCATACAGGGCGCCCTCGGCAACGCTTTCGAAGCTCGGGAATATCAGGCGGACTACCAGCGCGTCATGGCCGAGGGAACGCCGCTGGTTCTCGACCGTCCGTTGCACATCGGCGACCGCAAGCTGACGATCTATCACTGGGTTCTTCCCTATCGAGACTCGAGCGGTGACGTGCAAGGCATCATTGGCGGCTGGGTCGACATCAGCGAACGGCGGCAACTGTTCGATGAACTACGGGCCGCGAAAGAGCAAGCCGATGCTGCCAACCGAGCTAAAAGCACCTTTCTGGCGACCATGAGCCATGAGATCCGCACGCCCATGAATGCAATCATCGGCATGCTCGAACTGACGCTCAAACGTATCGATCACAGCCATCCGGATCGACCGGCCATCGATGTCGCGTACCACTCGGCGAAAGACCTACTGGAACTGATCGGGGACATTCTCGATATTGCGCGCATTGAATCCGGGCGCTTGAGCCTGAGCCCGGAGCGCGTCGATCTGGTTGAAACCGCAGCCTCGGTGGTGCGGATCTTCGACGGGCTGGCCCGACAGAAAAATCTTGGGCTGCAACTGGAATTCAGTCCTGCCAAACCACCCTTCGATGTGTTACTGGACCCGATGCGCTTCAAGCAGGTGCTGTCCAACCTGGTCAGCAATGCCATCAAGTTTACGCAACAGGGCCAAATCAGAATCAGCGTCGAGTTGCAGCCGACCGACGAACCCGGCCGGGTCCAATTGCAGTTGCTGGTTGAAGACAGTGGTGCGGGGATCAGCGAGCAGGATCAACAGCGGTTGTTCGAGCCTTTCGTCCAGGCCGATGACTCCGGCCAGTTAGCCAGAGGCGGTGCGGGGCTGGGCCTGGTGATCAGCCGCAACCTGTGCAAGATGATGGACGGCAGCCTGCAATTGAACAGTCAGCCGGGTGTCGGCACACAGGTTCGGGTTTCGCTGAACCTGGCCACCCTGCCGGCGGAACGGATGCCGGAACAGGTCGAGCCGCAAATCCATCCGAGCACTGCTCCCTTGAACGTTCTGGTGGTCGATGATCACCCGGCCAATCGCTTGCTCATGTGCCAGCAACTGGAGTTTCTGGGGCATCGGTTCAACGTCGCAGCGGATGGCGAGGCGGGGTTCGAGGTATGGAAGAATCAGCCATTCGACCTGGTGATTGCCGATTGCAACATGCCGATCATGAATGGATATGAGCTGGTCCGTGCCATTCGCCAACATGAACAACACATGCAGCGTCCTCCCTGCACTGTTCTGGGTTTCACCGCCAATGCGCAACCGGAGGAAAGACAACGCTGCAAGCTGGCCGGGATGGACGATTGCCTGTTCAAACCCCTCAGCCTGACGGCGTTGAGCCACTGGGTCGAAGGCATCAGGCCAACGGTCCGCGCTCCTGCCTTCAGTCTGGAGGGGCTGCATCTATTGACGGGTGGCAACACAACTCTGAACCAGCGATTGTTGGCCGAACTGCTGAACAGCAACCGCCTGGACCGCAAAGCGCTGCTGGCGTTATCCGACTCAAAGGACCGCCAGTCATTCCTCGACATTGCCCACAAAATCAAGGGTGCGGCCCGAATCGTCCAGGCCTCCCGCCTGATCGACAGCTGCGAGGCGCTTGAGCAGGCCTGCAATAACAGGCTCCACCAGGATGAAGTGGCCGATTGCAGCACGTCCATGGCGCGCGCCATGCTTGAACTGGAGCAGGCATTGCAACACCAGATGGCACGCTATGACAAAAGCAGAATGAAGGAGCATTAACTATGCTTGAAGGCTGAGCAGTGAGTTCATCATCATGGAGAAAGCTGCAATGCCCAGCCCACTGCACCCGGAGCAACGCCGGTTCCCTCTGCACATCCATATCAGCGTGATGTTCACCTTCCTGCTGTTACTGACCGGAGTGGTGCTGGGCATTTTCAATTATCGGCAAACCACCCAGATCATTCTTTCCAGCAGCGAAAAGCTCTTCAACCGCATCGAGCAGGATGTCCGTCTGGACCTGCATCGCACCTATCAGCCGATTCGTCATTTGCTGAGCCTGCTGGCGGACAATCCGGCAACCGAGGCGCCCGATCTTGAGCAACGCCTGGCGTTGCTCAAGCCCTTCAGCCAATCGCTCAAGGACAACCCCGATCTGGCCTCGCTGTACCTGGGCTATGGCAATGGCGACTTCTTCATGGTTCGTCCCCTGCGTACCGCCGCCCTGAAAAACTTGGTGAAGGCACCGGACTCGGCGGCGTATGAGGTGTGGAGCATCGAACACTCAAGCAGCGGTCAGAGCCGCTCCCAATCATTGTTTTTCGATCAGAACCTGGCCCTCATCAGCCATCAGGACAACCCCGACGAGACCTACGATCCCCGTACCCGCGCCTGGTTCTCCAGCGCCCTCGGCAATCACGATCAGATCACCACCGAGCCCTACCTTTTTTTCTCCACCCGCAACGTCGGCACCACACTGGCCCGGCGCAGTGGCGAGCAGGCGGTGATGGGGGCCGACCTTACGCTGGCTGAACTGTCAGCGACCCTGGCCGAACATGTAGTGACCCCCAGTACCGAAATTGTGCTGTTCGATGCCGAGGGTAATGCCATCGCTTACCCAGATAGCAGCAAACTGATCGTCGACGAGCAGACGGCCCGGCTGATCAAAGCCGCAGACTTAAGCCCCACCCTCGCAGCCCTGCTCACCAGCCCCCACAAGGTCAAACGCCTGAACGCCGCAGGCCGCCAATGGATCGTGGCACGCAGCAGCATCCAGGAGGGTGGCCCGAAGGGACTGCAACTGGCGCTACTGGTGCCAGAGGACGAATTGCTCGTCGATGCCTACCGCATGCGCTGGCAAGGCGCGTTGATTACCTTGGCGACCCTGCTGTTGTGCCTGCCGATGGGTTGGCTGACCTCGAGAATTCTGGTCAAACCTTTGCACGCCCTGGTGCAGGAAGCCGATGCGATTCGCAGTTTCGATTTCAATTTTCCGGCCTCCCGTCGCTCGCCGGTGCTTGAAGTCGACCAATTAAGCGTGTCGATGGCGCGCATGAAAGACACCTTGGCGAGTTTTTTCCAGATCACCGACAGCCTGAGTGCCGAGACCCGTTTCGCCCCGCTGCTGCAACGGGTGCTGTTTGAAACCGTGAAGATCGGCCAGGCCCAGGCCGGTCTGCTCTACCTGCGGGAAAGTGATGACGATCGCGTGGAGCCTCATGCGCTGATCATCAATGGCAGCTCACAGGCATTGCCGTCATTCGACATTCAAGGACACACACCTCAGGATCCGCAGAGCCCTCAATGGATGCAGAAATTGTCGAGCGCCAACAATGTCGTCACCCACCTGGGTTTCGAAGAGGCGGCGGATTTGCAGAAGGTTTTGCTCTCACTGGAGTGTCCGAGGGTTCATCTGATCGGTATACGGCTGCACAATCGTCATAACGAAACCGTCGGCCTGCTGGTCCTGCTGCTGACCGACAGCGGCACGCAAGACGATCTGGAAAAACTTCGCCCGGATCGCATCGCGTTTCTCCAGGCGGTTTCCGGTGCCGCCGCCGTGAGTATCGAAAGTCAACGCCTGCAAGCCAAACAGAAACAGTTGCTGGACTCTTTTATTCAATTGCTGGCTGGCGCGATCGATGCCAAGAGTCCTTATACCGGCGGTCATTGCCAGCGGGTGCCGGCACTGACGCTGATGCTGGCGCAGGCGGCCGCAGCCAGTCAGGACCCGGCCTTCAGCAACTATCAGCCCACCGACGATGAGTGGGAAGCCCTGCACATCGCTGCCTGGCTGCATGATTGCGGCAAAGTCACCACCCCTGAATACGTGGTCGACAAAGCCACCAAGCTTGAGACCCTGAACGACCGCATCCACGAAATCCGCACCCGTTTCGAAGTGCTCAAGCGTGATGCCTGGATCAACTATTGGCAGGCCATCGCCCTGGGAGGTGACGAGCAGCATCTGGCGCAATTGCGCAATGCGAACCTGGCGGCGCTGGATGATGATTTCGCGTTCATCGCCCGCTGCAACCTCGGCAGCGAGGCCATGGCCGAGGCCGACCTGCAACGCCTGAACACCATCGCCCAACGCACCTGGACCCGAACCCTGGATGATCGACTTGGGGTTTCGTGGGAAGAGAACCGTCGCCAGGCCCGGACCCCGACGCCGACCCTGCCAGTCAGCGAGCCGCTGCTGGCGGATAAACCTGAACACTTGCTCGAACGCGCCGACAGCGAACTGATCCCGGCCGACAATCCCTGGGGGTTCAAGCTCGACGTACCTCGCTACAAGTACAACCGGGGCGAGCTCTACAACCTGAGCATCACCCGAGGCACACTGACCCGCGAGGAGCGTTACATCATCAATCATCACATGGTGCAGACGATTCTGATGCTCAGTCACCTGCCCTTTCCCGGCCACCTCAATAACGTCGCGGAGATCGCTGGCGGCCACCACGAAAAAATGGACGGCACCGGTTATCCCAAACGGTTGAAGCGCGAAGACATGAGCTTGCCGGCGCGGATGATGGCGATTGCCGATATTTTCGAAGCGCTGACCGCCGCCGATCGCCCCTACAAGAAAGCCAAGTCCTTGAGCGAAGCGCTGGGCATCATGGCCACCATGTGCCGTGATGCCCACATCGACGCTGAATTGTTCGGGCTGTTCATCAACGACGAAGTCTACTTGCAATACGCCAAGCGTTTTCTCGACCCAGAACAGATTGATGCGGTCGACCCGCCAAGCCTGCTGATCAAGGCCGGCTTGATGGCCTGATCAGCAGTCGGTCAGACGCAGGAAAATCGCCGCCAGTTGCTCGATACCGGCCTGATCGTCAGCAGTAAAACGCGCGAGTTTCGGGCTATCGAGGTCGAGCACACCGATCAGTCGACCGTCCTTGACCAGCGGCACCACCAGCTCGCTGTTCGAGGCACTGTCGCACGCGATGTGCCCTGGGAACGCATGTACGTCTTCAACCCGTTGTGTCTGCAAGGTGGTCGCCGCCGCTCCGCACACACCGCGACCGAATGGAATCCGTACACAGGCGATCTGCCCCTGAAACGGGCCAAGCACCAGTTCTTCGTTGCGATTAAGGTAGAAACCGGCCCAGTTCAGGTCATCGAGCTGGTTGAACAGAAACGCCGAAAATTGTGCGGCGTTAGCGATAAAATCACGCTCGTCTGCCAGCAACGATTCCAGCTGTGCCCATAGCATGCCGTAGCCCTCCAGGCCCTGGCCGCTTTTTTGTAAATCGATCATGCCTTGTGCTCCAACAGCTTCAGCCCGACCCAATAGCGGGCAAATTGATACGCGCAACGTCCGTTGCGATTGCCCCGGCCCGTGGCCCAGCGCACGGCGAGGATGTCCAGCTCTTCGTCACGCTGCCACTCAAGGCCGGCCTTGTCGGCCAATTGGCCGATCCAGTGTTCGACGACGTTGAGGAAATGCTCCTGAGTAAACGGATAGAACGACAGCCACAGACCAAAACGGTCCGACAGCGCGATCTTGTCTTCCACCGCCTCACTGGGATGGAGTTCGCCATCGACCCTTTTCCAGTTCTCGTTATCGCTTTCCTTTTCCGGTACCAGATGGCGACGGTTGGAGGTGGCGTACAGCAGAACGTTGTCTGGCGCCTGTTCGAGCGAACCATCGAGTACGCTCTTGAGCACGCGGTAATCGCCCTCGCCCGACTCGAACGACAGGTCATCGCAGAACAGCACAAAGCGCTGAGGCAACTTGGCGATCTGCTCGACCACGCGCGGCAAGTCCGCCAGGTGATCGCGTTCGATCTCGATCAGCCGCAGGCCGCTCTTGGCGTGTTCCGACAGCAAGGCGCGCACCAGCGACGATTTACCGGTGCCACGCGAACCCCAGAGCAAAGCGTGGTTGGCCGGCATGCCGTCGAGAAACTGTCGAGTGTTGCGGCCCAGTTGCTCCAGTTGCCGGTCAACGCCGATCAAGTCGGACAAACGCGTGTCCAGGCTGACTTGCAGCGGCAACAGAAAACCGCTGCGCCCCTCGCGCTGCCAGCGTGCGGCCAGGCACTGCGTCCAGTCGATGGTTTGCCGAGGCGCGGGCAGCAGCGGTTCGATACGGGCCAGAACGGCATCGGCGCGTTCAAGAAAAGCATTCAATCGGGAATCCACGTCTTCTCCTCGGGCTCATTCACGGTAATGATGGCGATACAGCGACGAAACACAGCGTCTACACCCCCTACAGGTGTTTTACGAGAACATCGGTATCCATTGATGATCGACTATGCTTGAGCAGCGAAGGGAAACGGAAGTGGTTCAACATCCCATGGATATCAAGTTCAGCCACCGGCTGTCGTACAAACAAGCCAAGCTTACGGTGCTGGTCGGTTTCATTCTGGGCACGCTGCTCAGCCTGCTGCAAATAGGCATCGATTATGCCAGCGAAGACGCCTCCATCAACCGTGAAATACTGTCGTTGCTGGAAATCAGCCATAACCCCGCATCCCGCATCGCCTACAACATCGATGCCGAACTCGCTCAGGAACTGGCCTTGGGTCTGCTGCGCTCCCCGGCAATCATCGGCGCGCAATTGACCGACAACAACAGTACCGTGCTGGCCAGCGTCAAACGTCCGGGCCTGGAAAACAATGACCGGATGATCAGCGACTTCCTGTTCGGCGCTAACCGGCAGTTCGAAGACCGCCTTTACCTCGACCACTTGCCGGACGAATCCCTCGGGACCTTGCGCCTGGAAGTCGACACCTACACCTTCGGCAGCCGTTTCCTGCGCCGGGCCGAAGTGACCCTGCTCAACGGCTTCGCGCGCAGCCTGATTCTCACGGGCATTCTGCTGGCGCTGTTTTACGTGATGCTGACCAAACCGCTGGTGCGGGTTATCCGCGAACTCAGTGGCCGTGATCCGCGTAGCGCGGAACCGACGTTGCTGGAGTGTCCGACGGGGCATGAAAACGATGAAATCGGGGTCTTGGTCGAGGTCGCCAATCAGCAGTTCGAAAATATCGCCACCGAAATCCAGCAACGGCGCAACGCCGAAAACCGCCTGACTGACTACCTCTCGCAACTGGAAAACATCGTCTCGGCCCGCACCGCGGAACTCAAGGCGATCAATACCCGCCTCAGCCAATCCAACGAGGAACTGGAAGTCGCCCGCAGCACTGCCCTGGACATGGCCGAAGCGCGCTCGGTGTTCCTGGCCAACATGAGTCATGAAATCCGCACGCCCCTCAACGGCCTGCTGGGGATGATCGCGCTTTCACTGGACGGCCCGCTCAATGCCGAGCAGCAACAACAGCTGTCCATCGCCCATGACTCGGGCAAAGTGCTGGTGGAACTGCTCAACGATATTCTCGACCTGTCGAAGTTCGATGCCGGCCAGCTCGAACTCGAACACATTCCATTCGACCTTGGTTCGCTGATCGAAGACACCGCCAACCTGCTGTCCCAGAACGCCGCGCCGAGTGTCGAGCTGGCATGCCTGATCGACCCGCAATTTCCCGCACTGGTGCTCGGTGATCCGACCCGGGTCCGGCAGATCGTCAGCAACTTGTTGTCCAACGCCCTCAAGTTCACCCGTTTCGGGCGGGTCGATGTGCGTCTTTCAACGTTCGAAGACGGTGTGCGAATCGAAGTCTGCGACACTGGCATCGGCATCGCCCAGGATGCGCAGGTCAAAATCTTCCAGCCGTTCACCCAGGCCGGTGCCGGCATTACCCGGCAATTCGGCGGGACCGGGTTGGGCCTGGCGCTGACTTATAGCCTCTGCGAAGCCATGCAAGGGCGTCTGACGATCAGCTCGGAAGCAGGCTTCGGCAGCCAGTTCTGCGCCGATCTGCCCCTGCCCTGCCATACCCGGGCCATTTCTCCGGCCGCATTGCGGGGCAACGTCGTCGCGATTACCGCCGCCAGCAGCGGTCTGGCGGAACTGCTGAGCAGCCTGTTGCCCGGCTGGGGGCTCGACTACCAGCAGCGTTCCATCGATGACCGGTTGATCGGTCTGGAGCCAGATGTGTTGATTACCGACTGCCCCGAATGCCTGTTTGGCCTGCGCCCTACCTTCACCGCGCCAATTCTGCTGGTGACCGCTTACGGCAGTTTCCTGCCCAGCGACCAAGTCAACGCCCTCGCGCCCTTGCAACAACAGGCACGGCCTCTGGCGCGCAATGCGCTTTACCAGACACTGCGGCGGATCTTGCAACCGGAACTCACCACGATCAACGGGGCCCGGATCGAAGCCATCTCACCCCAGCGACGCGGACGCATCCTGCTGGTGGAGGACAACCCGGTCAATCAGTTGGTGGCCAAGGGCATGCTCGGAAAACTCGGTTGCGAGGTAAGCGTCGCGGCCCACGGCGGCGAAGCGCTGGATCAGCTTGAGCAGAGCGAATTCGATCTGGTGCTGATGGATTGCAACATGCCGGTGATGGACGGCTATGAAGCCAGTCGGCAGATTCGTCGCAGCGGGCGCTGGCCACAGTTGCCCATCGTCGCCCTGACCGCCAACGCCATGTCCGAAGAACGCGAACGCTGCCGTGCGGCGGGCATGAGTGACTACCTGGCCAAACCTTTCCGCCGGGAAGAACTGGCCGCCCTGCTTGACTTGTGGATACCCACTACGACAGCGCTTTGATTTGCCCCAGCAGGTGATCAAGGCCGTCGCGCAGATCATTCAGGCGATCCAGATCGACACCGCTATCGCACAACAGCCGGGCCTTGAGCGGCCCGACCTGATCGCGCAAGGCCTTGCCGGCGGGCGACAGGCTCAAGTGCACCTCACGCTCATCGCGCGCCGAACGCTGACGCTGCACCAGCTGCAGTTGCTCAAGGCGCTTGAGCAGCGGCGTCAGGGTCCCTGAATCCAGTGCCAGGCGCTCACCCAAGGCCTTGACCGTCGGCTGCTCCGGGGCCGCCTCCTGCCATTCCCACAGCACCAGCATCGCCAGGTATTGCGGGTAAGTCAGGCCCAACTGATCGAGCATCGGTTTGTAAGCGCGGATCACCGCCCGAGAAGCGGCGTACAGCTTGAAGCAGAGCTGACTGTCGAGCTTCAGCGAATCAACTGACAACGTGTTCATTTGAGCAGGGCTTCGATCTCGCGGCTCAGGTCCTGCGGTTTAGTCGCCGGAGCAAAGCGCTTGACCAGCTGGCCGTCCTTGCCGATCAGGAACTTGGTGAAGTTCCACTTGATACCTTGGGAACCCAGCACACCCGGGGCGCGCTTTTTCAGCTGCACAAACAGTGGATGGGCGTCGGCACCATTCACTTCGATCTTCTTGAACAGCGGGAAACTCACCCCGTAATTCAACTCGCAGAACTCGGAAATAGCCCCCTCGTTGCCCGGCTCTTGCTTGCCGAACTGATTGCAGGGAAAGCCGAGCACCATCAGGCCTTGATCCTTGTAGGTCTGCCACAGCTCTTCAAGACCTTTGTATTGGGGGGTGAAACCGCATTTGCTGGCGGTATTGACCACCAGCACCGCTTTGCCGGCGAAATCGGCCAGGGTCTTTTGCTCGCCCTTGATGGTAGTGCAAGGGATGCTCAGCAGGTTGTCGCTCATGGCACGAACTCCGAATGAAGGAAGATCAAACATAGCGAGCAATTGAATTGTGTGCAATTTAATAAATCAATAGCCCCCACACACACCTCCCCTTGGAGATTATTCGCGGGGAACGAGGTCCAGGCACACCGAGTTGATGCAATAACGCAGGCCAGTGGGTGGCGGACCGTCCGGAAACACATGTCCAAGGTGCGCATCGCATGTGGCGCAGACCACTTCGGTACGGATCATGCCGTGGCTGACATCACGGATCTCGACCATCGCGCTGTCGCCGATCGGCGCGTAGAAGCTCGGCCAGCCGCAGCCGGAATCGAATTTGGTCTTTGAGTCGAACAGGGGCGCTTTGCAGCAGATGCAATGGTAAACACCGTCGACCTTGCTGTCGTTGTACTTACCGGAGAACGGCCGCTCGGTGCCCTTGAGGCGGCAAACGTTGTACTGCTCCGGATCGAGCATTTCACGCCATTCTTCCAGGGTTTTTTCCAACTTTTCCATGATCACACCTCAGCAGCTGAAAAAGCCCGATCTGTACCTTTTCCACGGATCGGGCGGCACGTATGATTGCGCCTCGTCAAACGCCAGTCTGGCAGCCAGACCACGCGCATTCAAACAGATTATGGGTGCCGCCACTCAAGGCGTCAGGCCTGTGTGAATACGCAGGATTCCCAGTACGGTCGTTCATACGCCGCCTGGATCGTTCATTTTCGGGAACACATCGCCATGCAGGTCAGCAAATCGAACAAGCTCGCCAACGTCTGCTACGACATTCGCGGCCCAGTGCTCAAGCACGCCAAACGCCTGGAAGAGGAAGGTCATCGCATCCTTAAGCTGAACATTGGCAACCCGGCGCCCTTTGGTTTCGAAGCGCCGGATGAAATCCTTCAGGATGTGATCCGCAATCTGCCAACCGCCCAGGGCTACAGCGACTCCAAGGGGTTGTTCAGCGCTCGCAAGGCCGTGATGCAGTACTACCAGCAAAAGCAGGTGGAAGGCGTCGGCATTGAAGACATTTATCTGGGCAATGGCGTTTCCGAGCTGATCGTGATGTCGATGCAGGCCCTGCTCAACAACGGCGACGAAGTGCTGGTGCCGGCTCCCGACTATCCGTTGTGGACTGCCGCAGTAAGCCTGGCAGGCGGCAACCCGGTGCATTACCTATGCGACGAGCAGGCCAATTGGTGGCCGGACCTGGCTGACATCAAGGCCAAGATCACCCCGAACACCAAGGCCCTTGTAATCATCAACCCGAACAATCCCACCGGCTCGGTGTATTCGAAAGAAGTACTGCTGGGCATGCTTGAACTGGCCCGTCAGCACAACCTGGTGGTGTTCTCCGACGAAATCTACGACAAGATCCTGTACGACGATGCCGTGCACATCTGCACCGCCTCGCTGGCACCGGATTTGCTGTGCATGACCTTCAACGGTCTGTCCAAATCCTATCGCGTGGCTGGTTTCCGTTCCGGCTGGGTCGCCATTTCCGGCCCCAAACATCATGCCCAGAGCTACATCGAAGGCATCGACATACTGGCCAACATGCGCCTGTGTGCCAACGTGCCGAGCCAGCACGCCATCCAGACTGCGCTGGGCGGCTATCAGAGCATCAATGATCTGGTGCTGCCACAAGGGCGTCTGCTGGAACAGCGCAATCGTACCTGGGAACTGCTCAACGACATTCCGGGCGTGAGCTGCGTCAAGCCGATGGGCGCACTGTATGCGTTCCCGCGGATCGACCCGAAAGTCTGTCCGATCCACAACGACGAGAAATTCGTACTCGACCTGCTGCTCTCCGAGAAGCTGCTGGTGGTACAGGGCACGGCCTTCAACTGGCCATGGCCGGACCACTTCCGGGTCGTCACCCTGCCACGGCTCGACGACCTGGATCAGGCCATCGGCCGGATCGGCAACTTCCTCAAGTCCTACCGCCAGTAAGTGGCCTGTCACCGTGCGACGCTTGCGAAAGTCGCACGGTGATTAATTCAGCAACATATCTTTGCCCCCTGCCCTGCACCGTTGTTTCAAGCGCTGACTGACGACACGTTTCATGCCCGCGCCTAACAATGGCGGGGGCCTGCGACGCTAATTGTCTGATAACCGTTTCCCATGCCGACGTCGGAAATGCCCTTCAAACAGCTAGACTGCTGCTGTAGGACACAGTTTGAAATAGTCACCCGGTTGAATAGCCCGGTGCAGCACCTTATATACCCCGCAGTACGCTACATCTTTAGCACGAGGAGATTTCTACAACCATGATGCGCATTTTGCTGTTTTTGGCCACTAACCTGGCGGTCGTGCTGATTGCCAGCATCACCCTGAGCCTATTCGGCTTCAACGGGTTCATGGCGGCCAACGGGGTTGATCTCAACCTCAATCAGCTGCTGATTTTCTGTGCGGTCTTTGGTTTCGCCGGTTCCCTGTTCTCGCTGTTCATCTCCAAGTGGATGGCGAAAATGAGCACCAGCACCCAGATCATCAGCCAGCCGCGCACCCGGCACGAGCAATGGCTGCTGCAAACCGTCGAGCAACTGTCCCGCGAAGCCGGGATCAAGATGCCCGAAGTCGGGATTTTCCCGGCCTATGAAGCCAACGCCTTCGCCACCGGCTGGAACAAGAACGACGCCTTGGTCGCGGTCAGCCAAGGCCTGCTCGAGCGTTTCTCGCCGGATGAAGTGAAAGCCGTTCTGGCCCATGAGATCGGCCATGTGGCCAATGGCGACATGGTCACCCTGGCGTTGATCCAGGGCGTGGTGAACACCTTCGTCATGTTCTTCGCCCGGATCATCGGCAACTTTGTCGACAAGGTGATCTTCAAGAACGAAGAAGGCCAAGGCATTGCCTACTACGTGGCGACTATCTTCGCTGAACTGGTCCTGGGCATTTTGGCCAGCGCGATTGTCATGTGGTTCTCGCGCAAGCGCGAATTCCGTGCCGACGATGCCGGCGCACGCCTGGCAGGTACCAGCGCAATGATCGGTGCCCTGCAGCGTCTGCGTGCAGAACAAGGGCTGCCGGTGCACATGCCGGACACCCTGAATGCCTTCGGCATCAACGGTGGTCTCAAACAAGGGTTCGCCCGCATGTTCATGAGCCACCCGCCGCTGGAAGAGCGTATTGACGCATTGCGTCGTCGGGGCTGACAGGCTCCGCACCAAAAGAAAAGGCCCGCAGTGATGCGGGCCTTTTTTTGTCTGTTTGGATGTTGTGGTGCTCATCTGGCCCCATCGCGAGCAAGCTCGCTCCCACAGTTGATCGAGTCGCTCAGGCGGACGCTGCCTAATGTGCGAGCCTGCTCGCGATGGGGCCGGTACAAATAACACAAATCTATAAACTGGAAACCCGATAAACCCGCTCTTCAAGCCGCGTGACACCAGCCTCAAGAAACTTCCAGCTCTCGCCCAGAACGTCCTGATCCTCCAAAATCTTCATTTCCCACGTCGCCCCGAACAACCGGCGCACTTCATCATCAAGCACAGCAAACGGCGGCCCGTCCATCTGCGCCTGGTCGTAATCCAGCGTAATCAAAAGCCCTAAAGCATCCTTCGGCAGAATCCGAATCAGATGAGCCGCGTATTGCTCACGCATCGCCGGCGGCAAGGCGATCAATGCCGCGCGGTCATACAGCCCGCTGCAGTCGGCGACATCGCCTGCCGTCAGCTCAAAGAAATCTCCACACCACAACTCGATTGAACCGGCACGGTAGACCTTGAACGGCCCCTGCTCACTGACGTCCGGGTCAAATTGATGCTCACTGAAGAAATCCTCCACGGCTTTTTCCGACAGCTCAATCCCCAAGACCTCATGACCTTGATGCGCCAGCCACAACAGATCCAGACTTTTCCCACACAACGGCACCAGCACGCGGGCGCCCTCTTCCAGGCCCAACGCTGGCCAGAACCGTTGCAGATAAGGATTCACTTCCGGCAGATGAAAGCCGATCTGATTCGACGCCCATCGTTTGTGCCAAAACTCCGGCTGCATAATTAACCCCGAAAAATTCGATCAAAAGACCCTAAAACTTATATTAGATTTAGATCAATGATCTGACTGAAGATGGTGCCATCTTACTCTCAGGAGCTCATTCATGTTCCCCAGCCTGTATATCTCTCATGGCTCCCCGATGCTAGCCCTGGAACCCGGCGCCAGCGGGCCGGCTCTCGCGCGTCTGGCCGCAGCATTGCCGAAACCCAAGGCCATCGTGATGGTTTCCGCGCACTGGGAAAGCAGCGAACTGCTGGTCAGCGGCAACCCCCAGCCTGAAACCTGGCATGACTTCGGCGGTTTTCCGCAGGCCTTGTTCGAGGTGCAATACCCGGCACCCGGCAATCCGCAACTGGCGGCAGAGGTGGTCGAGCTGCTGAAGGCCGATGGCCTGCCGGTGCGCATCGACACCCAGCGACCGTTCGACCATGGCGTTTGGGTGCCCTTGTCGTTGATGTATCCGCAGGCTGACATTGCGGTGGTGCAGGTTTCGCTGCCCACCCGTGGCGGCCCGGCCCTGCAAACCCGCGTCGGCCATGCCTTGGCCAGCCTGCGCGAACACGGTGTGCTGTTGATCGGCTCCGGCAGCATCACCCACAACCTGCGCGAACTGGACTGGCACGCCGGCCCGGAAAGCGTCGAACCCTGGGCCAAGGAGTTCCGCGACTGGATGATTGAGAAGCTTGAAACGAATGACGAAGCCGCATTGCACGATTATCGTCAGCAAGCTCCGAATGCTGTGCGCAACCATCCGAGCGACGAGCATCTGCTGCCGCTGTACTTTGCCCGCGCGGCCGGGGGTGAGTTCAGCGTGGCCCATCAGGGCTTCACTATGGGTGCGCTGGGGATGGACATTTATCGTTTTGGCTGAGACTTGATCGTTCCCACGCTCTGCATGGAACGATCAGGCAAAAAAAATCCCCGAACCAGTCGGGGATTTTTTATGTTCGATCAATCAGCTCGAGAGCGGATCAATCTTCGCGATAGCGACGCAGCTTCAACTGCTTACCGGCAACGCGAGTGTCCTTCAGTTTGGTCAGCAGACGCTCCAGACCATCTTCCGGCAGCTCGACGAGGCTGAAGCTGTCACGCACCTGGATGCGGCCGATGGCTTCACGCGCCAAACCGCCTTCATTCAGGATAGCGCCCAGCAGGTTCTTGGCAGCGATACCATCACGCGCACCCAGCGCGGTACGGCAACGAGCACGACCTTCGGCCAATGGAACCGGAGCACGACGCTCGCGATCACCACGGTCCGGACGATCACCGGAACGCTCTGGACGATCGCCACGCGGTGCATTGTTCGGCACCAATGGACGTTCTTTCTCGATTGCGGCCAGGGTCAGCGCCTGAGCATTGGTTGCCTTGCGCAGCAGAGCAGCGGCCAGTGCACGCGGGGTGCAACCGATGTCGGCGGTCAGGCGATCCAGCAGATCACCATGAGTCGATTCGGCATCAGCTACCAGCGGCGACAGGCTGTTGGTCAGTTTCTTGATGCGGGCATCAAGAACGGCCTGGGCGTCCGGCAGACGAACTTCGGCAACCTTCTGACCGGTTACACGCTCGATCACTTGCAGCATGCGGCGCTCACGAGGAGTCACCAGCAGCAGGGCACGACCTTCGCGACCGGCACGGCCAGTACGGCCGATACGGTGAACGTAGGACTCAGGATCGTACGGCATGTCGACGTTGAACACGTGAGTAATGCGCGGAACGTCCAGACCACGAGCGGCAACGTCGGTCGCCACAACGATGTCCAGACGGCCATCCTTGAGGGATTCGATCACGCGCTCACGCTGGTTCTGAGCAATGTCACCGTTCAGCGCAGCGGCTTTGTAGCCTTTGGCTTCCAGGGCACTGGCCAAGTCCAGGGTCGCTTGCTTGGTGCGCACGAACATGATCAGGGCGTCGAAATCTTCCACTTCCAGCAGGCTCAATACAGCCGAGGTCTTCTGGTCAGCGTGAACCAACAGGTGAGCCTGTTCGATCGCGGTAACGGTCTGAGTCTTGGTCTGGATCTTCACGTGTTGCGGATCGCGCAGATGGCGTTCGGCAATGGCACGGATCGACTGCGGCAGGGTAGCCGAGAACAATACGGTCTGACGGGTTGCAGGCAGAGCCTTGAAGATAACTTCGAGGTCGTCCATGAAACCCAGTTTGAGCATTTCATCGGCTTCATCGAGAACCAGGTGGTTCACGGTAGCCAGAACTTTTTCGTCACGACGCAGGTGGTCGCACAGACGGCCCGGCGTGGCGACAACGATCTGTGCGCCATTACGGATTGCTTTCAGTTGTGGGCCCATAGGCGCGCCGCCGTAAACGGCCACAACGGTAACGCCCGGCATTTGCTTGGCGTAGGTTTCGAAAGCGGTTGCTACTTGCAGCGCCAACTCACGGGTTGGCGCCAGGATCAGGGCTTGCGGCTCGCGCTTGGCAGGATCGATGCGGTGCAGGATCGGCAGGGCGAACGCGGCGGTTTTACCCGTACCGGTTTGCGCCTGACCAATCATGTCGTGACCGGCCATGATGATCGGGATCGATTGCTGCTGAATAGCCGAAGGTTCTTCGTAGCCGGTCGCAATGACAGCTGCAAGAATATTCGGATTAAGATTAAAAGCGGCGAAGCCGCCGGTTTCCTGGGTCATGGGTCTGCCTCTAAGTGCATCCGCAAAGACCCATGCTCCAAAGCTGCGCATGCCGTGTAAGACTCAAGAGTCGCCCTGGCTGCTTTGTCGGCGGGGATTTGCGAAAACGAATGAATGAAAAAGATTCGTCAAGGAAGAGTCCGCTGTGCGGACGTGCAGCCGAAGCTGGCTTCGGGGAATTGCGCTACCTAAACGCGGCCCGGTTAAAGGCCGGCGCGCACTATACCGGAATTCGCCCGAAAAGGGAGCTTTTTTTATCGGAAAAAACCGGCGCATACCGTTGTGTCACGGGCTTTTCGGATAATTGTGCGACGGTCTATTTTGCAAAGGCCCGGCCCTGCTGACGATGGCGCTAAAACGGTTCACTCTAGCGACGCAGACCTTCGGTCTGACACCCCCTTCCCCACCCGAGGAAATGTCCCATGAATCAGCCCAGCCCCAGTCGTGTAACCCGTGAACGACACGGTCATGTCCTGATGATCGGTCTGGATCGGGTGGCCAAACGCAATGCCTTCGACCTCGACCTGCTCAACGCACTCAGTCTGGCCTATGGCGAGTTCGAGGCCGACAGCGAAGCGCGGGTCGCGGTGGTGTTCGGCCATGGCGAGCATTTCACTGCCGGGCTCGATCTGATCAGCGCTGGCGCGGCCCTCGCCGAAGGCTGGCAGGCACCGCCCGGAGGCTGCGATCCATGGGGCGTGCTCGCAGGCCCCCGGGTCAGCAAACCAGTGATTGTCGCGGCGCAAGGCTACTGCCTGACCGTTGGCATTGAGTTGATGCTGGCTGCCGACATCAACCTGTGCGCCAGCAATACCCGTTTTGCCCAGAAGGAAGTGCAGCGCGGAATCTTCCCGTTCGGCGGCGCCACCTTGCGTCTGCATCAGGTCGCCGGCTGGGGCAATGCGATGCGCTGGTTGCTTACCGGCGATGAGTTCGATGCTCATGACGCCTTGCGTCTGGGGTTGGTGCAGGAGGTCATGGCCAGTGAGGACTTGTTGCCGCGGGCCATTGAATTGGCGGAGCGGATTGCCCGGCAGGCGCCGCTTGGGGTCCAGGCGACGCTGATGTCGGCCAGGCAGTCCCGCTATGAGGGTGAAATGGCGGCAGCTCAGGCATTGCCAGCGCTGGTGAAGACATTGCTGAACAGCGAGGATGCCAAGGAGGGTGTGCGGTCGATGATCGAGAAGCGGCCGGGCGTTTTCAAAGGAGTTTGAGGCATGTGTTGGCGAGTAGAAAGCCTTCGCGGGCAAGCCTCGCTCCTACAATGGTTGCGCGCATCCTGTATGTAGGAGCGAGGCTTGCCCGCGCGAAGAGGCCCTAAAGAACAATAACAATCTATGTCGCCGGCCGAATCGCCTTGATCAACGACTGCAACGAATACCCCAATCGCGGCGCCAGGCCTTCAGCGCGCGCGATCAGCCCATCCATATCCAGTTCCTGATCCAGCTCAGACGGCACGATCAGAATCACGTTGCCCTCCTTCACCGGCAGTTCCCAGTAATGCCGGTGATACAGACCGCGCAACAACGCCGCCCCCAACGGTCGACCATCATCGGTGGCCCACTGGTTGATCACCAGCCAGCCACCCGGATTCAAACGCTTCTGACAGTTTTCCAGAAACCCCCAGGCCAGATGCCCGACACCCGGCCCGACATCGGTATAGAGGTCGACGAAAATCAGATCGGCCGGTTCAGCCGTATCGAGCAATTCCAGGGCATCGCCAACGCGGATGTACAATCGCGGATCATCATCCAGCCCGAGGTATTCGATGGCCAGGCGCGGGACATCCGGGCGCAGCTCGATGGCTTCGACATCTTCCAGCGGCAGGAACTTGAGACAGGCTTGAGTCAGGGTACCGGCGCCGAGCCCAAGGAACAGCGCGCTTTCCGGTTGTTCGTGGCACAGTGCACCAATCAGCATCGCCCGGGTGTAATCGTACTCGAGCCAGCTCGGGTCAGCGGTGAACACGCAGCTCTGTTCGATGGCATCACCGAACTCCAGAAAACGGTAATCGGCCACTTCCAGCACGCGAATCACGCCGAATTCATCCTGTACCTCGGCGAGCAGATGCTCGACGCGCTCCTCAGTCATTTCGTCTCCTGATCGTCACCGGCCCCGGCAACGCTATAAACCGCAACATAAAGCGGCAAAGGCGCGATTGTCCGCGATGCGACGGGAACAGGTCACGCACTAATTGCTGATAACATAACCGTCCGAGCGTAAAACACTAGAGACTGCGATGAGCCAACCCTGGAGCCCCGACAGCTGGCGCGCCTTGCCGATCCAGCAACAACCTCAATACCCCGACGCGGCGCATTTGCTGCATGTCGAGCAAACCCTGGCGAGCTATCCGCCACTGGTGTTTGCCGGTGAAGCGCGGGAATTGCGTCGTCAGTTTGCCGAAGTCACCCAGGGCCGGGCGTTTCTGTTGCAGGGAGGCGACTGCGCCGAAAGCTTCGCCGAATTCTCCGCCGCGAAAATTCGCGACACGTTTAAAGTGTTGCTGCAAATGGCGATCGTCATGACCTTTGCCGCCGGTTGCCCGGTGGTCAAAGTCGGACGCATGGCCGGCCAGTTCGCCAAACCCCGTTCGGCCAACGATGAAACCATCAACGGCGTGACACTGCCGGCCTACCGTGGCGATATCGTCAACGGCATCGGTTTCGACGAAAAAAGCCGCGTGCCGGATCCAGAGCGTTTGCTGCAGTCTTATCACCAGTCCACCGCGACCCTGAACCTGTTGCGCGCCTTCGCCCAGGGCGGCTTTGCAGACCTGCATCAGGTGCACAAGTGGAACCTGGACTTCATCGCCAACTCGGCGCTGGCCGAGAAGTACAGCCACCTGGCCGATCGCATCGATGAAACCCTGGCCTTCATGCGCGCCTGCGGCATGGACAGCTCGCCGCAACTGCGCGAAACCAGTTTTTTCACCGCCCACGAAGCGCTGCTGCTGAACTACGAAGAAGCCTTCGTGCGTCGCGACAGCCTGACCAACGATTACTACGATTGCTCGGCCCACATGCTGTGGATCGGCGACCGGACCCGTCAATTGGACGGCGCGCATGTCGAATTCCTGCGCGGGGTGCACAACCCGATCGGCGTGAAGGTCGGCCCGAGCATGAACCCCGAAGACCTGATTCGCCTGATCGATGTGCTCAACCCGGACAACGATCCGGGTCGCCTGAACCTGATTGCGCGGATGGGCGCGAACAAGGTCGGCGATCACCTGCCGCAGCTGATCCGCGCGGTGCAGCGCGAAGGCAAGCAGGTGCTTTGGAGCTCCGACCCGATGCACGGCAACACCATCAAGGCCAGCAGCGGCTACAAGACCCGCGACTTCGCGCAGATCCTTGGCGAGGTGAAACAGTTCTTCCAGGTTCACGAGGCGGAAGGCAGTTATGCCGGCGGCATCCACATCGAAATGACCGGGCAGAACGTCACCGAATGCATCGGCGGCGCGCGGCCGATTACCGAGGATGGGTTGTCGGACCGTTACCACACCCACTGCGACCCACGGATGAATGCCGATCAGTCGCTGGAATTGGCGTTTTTGATTGCCGAGACGTTGAAGCAGGTTCGGCGTTAAATTGTGTTGAGCCCTTCGCGGGCAAGCCTCGCTCCAGGAGTTCACGATCCCTTGCAGGAGCGAGGCTTGCCCGCGAAGGCGTCAGCTCAATCACCGCCAATTTGAGCCAATGCCACCCGCAACCGCGCCGCACTCGCCCGCGGGCAATTCAACTGAACCTGCGCCAGCCCCAACCAATCCGCCATCTGCCGCAAATTGACCGCCAACGCCAGCATCCCCGCCTCATCCAGCCCAGGCACTTCCTCATGCACGGCATGCACCGCCAACCGGCTCAACGCTCGCTCTGCGCGCAAGTCGACCCGCGCGGCAACCCGCTCATGGTGCAAAAACGGCAATACGTAATAGCCATAGACGCGCTTGTGTTGTGGCGTATAAATCTCCAGCCGATAACGAAAATCGAATAACCGCTCGGTACGGCTGCGCTCCCAGATCAGCGAATCGAACGGTGAAAGCAGCGCACTCGCCTCGATCTTGCGCGGCACTTTCGGCTCTGCCAGGCAATAGGCCGGTTGCCGCCAGCCTTCAACCTTACAGACCAGCAGATCACCCGCCTCGACCAGCTCCGCCAGACGCGGCCGGCTGTCTGCCGGGCTCAAGCGAAAATAATCCCGCAGGTCCTTTTCCGTGCCGACACCCAAAGCCGTGGCGGCGTGCAGTAATAGCCCGCGCTGAGCCTCGGCCTCACTGAGTAAAGGCTGCTGAAGAATCGCCGAAGGAATAACCCGCTCCGGCAAATCATAAAGCCGTTCGAACCCGCGCCGACCCGCCACGGTCACTTCACCGGCGGCGAACAACCATTCCAGCGCATGCTTTTCCGCGCTCCAGTCCCACCACGGCCCTGCCCGCTCCTGCCGGGTCGACAAGCTGCCCGCACCCAGCGCACCGAGTTCTTTAACCGACGCCAGCACGCGGCGAATCGTGGCTTGCTGCTCACGACCGAAGCGCGCCAGTTGTTGATAGATGTCTTCGCCGCGGGTCGCGCGCAGCATGCGCCAGCGCATCAAGGGGTACATCGACAAGGGCAATAGAGACGCTTCATGGCCCCAGTACTCGAACAACGTGCGTCGACGGCCCTGACTCCAGGCAGCCTGATCAAGCAAGTCGGAGGAGTAATTGCCAAGACGGGAAAACAAGGGAAGGTAGTGCGAACGCACCAACGCATTGACCGAATCGATCTGCAGAATGCCCAAGCGTTCGATCAGCCGGTTGAGCTGAACCGGTTTGATCGTCGCCGGCGGCTGGCGCCCGTTGAATCCTTGGGCAGCCAGCGCCAGACGCCGAGCCTGTTTGAGGGAAAAGGACTGTGTGGCGGGCATGAGCATCTCCTTGTCTGCTCGCAACCTACCTCACCCGAAAGTGGTTTGTGTAGCAATGGCATCATCATTTATGCATCGGATCATCCCAGAACGGTCTTACTACCTCATGTTCCACATCCGCACGGGTCACGCCGATGTCCTTCAGTGCTTCGTCGCTCAAGCCCGCCAGCATTTCACGTTCACGGTGAAGTTCGTACCAGCGACTAAACTTGTGCAGCAGATCGGATACCGCGTGGATTGAGAATTTTTCTTGCGTTACATGCTCGTTATGACCTTTCATCGTGTAGCCCTCCTTTAGGGATGGATCCAGTCTCGCTCCAGCGATAAGATCAATCCAACGAATGTTTCTGATGGAATGCATCTCGGAGATTGATGAATGTCCGCCTACCCCAGTATCGACACCGATGTCCTGCGCACCTTCGTCGCGATCGCCGACCAGGGCGGCTTTACCCGCGCCGGTGAAATGGTCAACCGCACCCAGTCCGCGGTGAGCATGCAGATGAAACGCTTGGAAGAAGACGTGTTGCAGCGCCAGTTGTTCGAACGCGACGGACGTCAGGTCAAGTTGACCGCCGAAGGTCAGGTATTGCTGGGCTATGCGCGGCGCATCCTCAAACTCCACAGCGAAGTCTTCAATACCCTGCGCGAACCGCACATGGTCGGCACGGTGCGCATCGGCACACCCGACGATTACGTCATGCGCTTTCTACCGGGCATCCTGTCGCGCTTCGCGCAGTTCTACCCGCTGATCCAGATCGAGGTTCACTGCGAATCGACCCGGCAACTGTTGCAGCGTCAGGACCTGGACCTGTCCATCGTTACCCGCGAGCCGGGCAACGAGATCGGTCAACTGCTGCGCAAGGAGCGTTTTGTCTGGGCCGAAGCCCAATGCTTCAACGCCCATGAGCAGACGCCGCTGCCTCTCGCGATGTTCAACAGTGATTGTTTCTGCCGCCTCTGGGCATGCAATGCCCTGGACGCCATGGGCCGCGACTACCGGATTGCCTACAACAGCTCCAGCCTGTCGGCGTTGATGGCCGTGGTCAGCGCGGGTCTGGCGATCACCGCGCAACTGGAAAGCCTGATCACCTCGGACATGCGCATCCTCGGCGCCAACGAAGACCTGCCGCTGTTGCCGGAAGCCAGCATCATGCTGATCCGCAACCTGAACAACCCTTCGCCGATCACCGAATGCCTGGCCGAACACATCGTCGAAGGCTTCAAACTTTAAACGCGAGCATCACCGCACAGACCACCAGAAAACCACAGAACAGCCCACGCAGAAGCCGCTCCGGCAATGCGTGGGCAATTCTCACGCCCCAACTGATGCTCATCAATCCACCGACCGCCAACGGCACACCGATCGCCCAATGCACCTGATGGTGCACCGCATAAGTCGCCAGGGTGACGCCCGTACTCGGCAACGCCAGCGCCAGCGCCAATCCCTGGGCAACCACCTGGGTGGTACCGAACAAGCTGGTCAACACCGGCGTTGCCACCACCGCCCCGCCCACTCCAAATAGTCCGCCCATGGTCCCGGAAGCCGCGCCGAGCACACCCAGCCACGGCCAGGAATAGCGCATCTGCGAAGAGGCCGGTGCATTGGTGGTGAACATTCGCATCAGGTTGTAGGCCGACAGCGCGATCAGAAAAGCGACGAAGCCCAAACGCATGGTTTGCGCATCGATGCCCACCGCCCAAATCGAGCCGATCCAGGCAAAACAGAACCCCATCGAGGCCAGTGGCAGCGCATGCCGCAATTCGATGCGATTGCGCTGGTGATAGCGCCACAGCGCCAGCATCACGTTCGGCACCACCATCACCAGCGCCGTGCCTTGGGCAATTTGCTGATCAAGACCGAACCACACGCCCAGCAGCGGGATCGCGACCAACCCGCCACCAATGCCGAACAGGCCGCCGAGGGTTCCCAAGGCCGCGCCAAAAACCAGATACAACATGAACTCAATCACAGGCGATTTCCTTTTGTGAGGGTGTTCATCCTACGCAGTCGGCTCTGGCGGGGAAACGCACAGCAACGCACAATGGCTGTGCCAATTTCGCACAAGCACCGACGAACCATGAACCCCAATCAATTAACCGAACAACTTGGCCTGTTTCTCGATGTGCTGGAAAGCGGCAGTTTTTCCGCCGCATCCCGACGCCATCCCTTGACACCTTCGGCTGTGGCGCGACGCATTGATAGCCTGGAAAGCGCCGTCGGCAGCCAGTTGTTCATTCGCAGCACCCATGCCGTGCGCGCGACCCCGGCCGGTCTGGCTTTTGCCGAGCGTGCGCGGCGGATCGTCGCTGAATTGCGTCTGGCCCGTGCGGAAGCGGTGTCTCTTAGCAGTGCGCCGGAAGGTTTGATTCGGGTGGATGCGCCCGCAGCGTTCGGACGCCGACACCTGGCGCCGGTGATTGCCGATTTCCTGATGCTTTATCCTGGCCTCGACGTGCAATTGCACCTGATCGACAGCTTTGTCGACATGCAGGGCTCGAATCTGGGCAAGGTCGATCTGGTGTTACGTGCCGGGCAGATGGCCGACACTCGACTGGTGGCGACGCCGCTGGCGAGTATGGTGCGCATCGCCTGCGCCAGCCCCGATTACCTGCAACGCCGTGGCGTGCCGACCGACCCTGCGCAGTTGGTCGACCATGATGGCCTCGACTGGGAAGGCTTGGCTCCGCCCTTCGCCTGGCGCTTCGAGCGTGATGGACAGATGCACTTGCACCGGCCAGCGCGAATCCGCATGAGCGCCAACAATGCCGAGGCACTGGTCTGCGGCGCACTGGCCGGGTTGGGCATCGCGCATTTGCCGACCTGGCTGGCCAGCGAATATTTATTACGCGGCGAACTGCAGCCGCTGTTCTGCGAAAACGGTCTGCCAAAACCGGAAAGCACCGGCATTTATGCGTTGCGCCTGGAGCAGCAACCCAGTTCGCGCAGCCGCTTGTTGCTGGAATACCTGAAGACCCGTTTCAGCCCCATCCCGCCGTGGGATCTGGCGCTGCAAACCAACCTGGACCGCCACTAGTCCAGAATTATCTGGCGCATTAAAGATTCGCCCGCTAGATTCATGACGATCACTGATCAAGGCTTTGAAATGAACACCGAGCGCAACAACCCGGATAACTGCGACGACCTGCTGCTGGACAATCAGGTCTGCTTCGCCCTGCATTCCACTTCGCTGCTGATGACCAAGGTCTACAAGCCGTTGCTCCAAGCGCTGGGCCTGACCTATCCGCAGTATCTGGCGATGATGGTGTTGTGGGAAAAGGATGGGTTGACGGTCGGCGAAATCAGCACCCGACTGCTGACCGATCCCGGTTCCCTCACCCCGCTGCTCAAGCGCCTGGAAGCCGAAGGCCTGCTGAGCCGCACCCGCAGCCGTGAAGACGAACGGGTGGTGATTGTCGAACTGACTGAGCAAGGCCGTGCACTGCGAGACAAGGCACGGGGCATTCCCCAGTGCATCCTCGGCGCCAGCGGACAAACGCTGGAACAGTTGAAGAAGCTGCAAGCGGATCTTCAAGCGCTGCGTAGTCATCTGCAAGACAGCCTCTAACCTCAAATACCCCAGATCCCCTGTGGGAGCGAGCTTGCTCGCGATAGCGGTTTATCATTCAGCATTAATGCTGGCTGACAGTTCGCTTTCGCGAGCAAGCCCGCTCCCACATTTGCTTATCGGTGTCCTTTCACCCTCGTTCGCCTTCCCTCCTCGAAAAAATTCTCCGCCGGAAATCCCGCTTCGACCGCTCTAACTCAACACGCTTAATCGCATGCGTTCAAGTGAGGTTAAATTTTTTCGAAAATTTATCTTGCGCGCTAAATACTAGCGAGCTACATTCACCTCGCACTTACTTAGCGCGCAAACATTTAGCGCAAAACACACAAACCCGAACGAGGCTCACACCATGCAAACTCTCTACACCGCAATCGCAACGTCCACCGGCGGCCGTGACGGTCGTGCGATCTCCAGCGACAACGTCCTGGACGTCAAACTCGCTACCCCGAAAGAACTCGGTGGTGCGGGCGGCGCAGCAACCAACCCTGAACAACTGTTCGCCGCTGGCTACTCCGCCTGCTTCATCGGTGCGCTGAAATTCGTCGCCAGCCAAACCAAACGCAAAATCCCGGACGACGCATCGATCACCGCCCATGTCGGCATCGGCCAGATCCCTGGCGGTTTCGGTCTGGACATCGATCTGCACATCAGCTTGCCGGGTCTTGAACAAGCCGATGCACAAAGCCTGGTAGAAGCCGCCCACCAAGTCTGCCCGTACTCCAACGCCACCCGTGGCAACGTCGATGTGCGCCTGCACGTCACCGTCTAACCGCTGACTCCAAGGTCGAACAGGAAATGGATATGAACACTTTCAGCAAAGTCTTGACCGGTACTCTCCTCGCCCTGTCCATCAACAGTGCATTCGCAGGCAATGGGGTTGAGCACAACACCCAGGCGTTCCTCGACGTGCTGAATGCCGGCACCGGTAAACCGATCGAGCAGCTCACTCCTGCCGATGCCCGCGCGGTGTTGGTGGGTGCGCAGGCCGGGGTGAAGTTGACGTTGCCAAAAGCCGATGTCAGCGAGAAGACCATCCAGGTCGACGGCCAACCGATCAGCCTGACCATCGTTCGGCCGGCCGGGGTCAAAGGCGAGCTGCCGGTGTTCATGTTCTTCCACGGCGGTGGCTGGGTGCTGGGGGATTTCCCGACCCACGAACGGCTGGTTCGGGACTTGGTAACGGGGTCGGGTGCAGCGGCGGTGTTCGTCAATTACACCCCGTCGCCGGAAGCGCATTACCCGGTGGCAATCAACCAGGCTTACGCCGCGACGAAGTGGGTGGCCGAGCACGGTAAAGAGATCAACGTCGACGGCAAACGTCTGGCCGTGGCCGGCAACAGCGTCGGTGGCAACATGGCGGCTGTGGTTGCGCTGATGGCCAAAGATAAAGGCATACCGGCGATCAGGTTCCAGGTCTTGTTGTGGCCGGTGACTGATGCCAGCTTCGAGACGGCGTCCTATAACCAGTTCGCCGAGGGGCACTTCCTCACCAAAAACATGATGAAGTGGTTCTGGGACAACTACACCACCGACGCCAAACAGCGGAACGAGATCTACGCCTCACCGCTGCGGGCGACCACCGCGCAACTCAAGGGTTTGCCACCCGCTCTGGTACAGACGGCCAGCGCCGATGTACTGCGCGATGAGGGTGAAGCCTACGCCCGTAAACTCGACGCGGCTGGCGTAGCAGTCACGGCGGTGCGCTACAACGGCATGATCCACGACTATGGTTTGCTCAACGTAGTGAGCCAGGTGCCCGCGGTGCGTTCGGCGATGTTGCAGGCATCTGAAGAACTCAAGCAACACCTGAAGAAATAACACACCCCTCGCTCCTACAAGAGTTGACGCTTTTCTGAAAAAAACGCACAAAAAAGCCCGACTCAATGGTCGGGCTTTTTCATTCCTGAAGCTGTGCTTATTTAGCACGGCCTTTGTAGGAACCGCCTTCGCGGGTATCGATCTCGATCATGTCGCCGATTTCGATGAAGTCAGCAACCGACAGTTCGGTACCGTTCTTCAGTTTGGCAGGCTTCATCACCTTGCCGGAAGTGTCACCGCGAGCGGAACCTTCGGTGTAGTCAACCTGACGCACGATAGTGGTCGGCAGTTCTACGGAAACCAGACGCTCTTCGAAGAAGATCGCTTCGCAAACATCGGTCATGCCTTCTTCAACGAAAGGCAGAACGGCTTCGATGTCTTCAGCGTTCAGCTCGTACATGGTGTAGTCGGTGGTGTCCATGAACGTGTAGGTGTCGCCGCTGATGAAGGACAGGGTCGCTTCTTTGCGGTCGAGGATTACGTCGTCCAGCTTGTCGTCAGCGCTGTAAACGATCTCGGTCTTGTAACCGGTCAGCAGGTTTTTCAGCTTGGTCTTCATGATCGCGCTGTTACGACCCGACTTGGTGAATTCAGCTTTCTGAACCAGCCAAGGATCGTTTTCGAGACGGATCACGGTACCGGGTTTCAGTTCTTTACCAGTTTTCATTGCGAATATCCGAATTTGGATGGGATTTACAAAAATCTAGGCCGCGTATCATATCCAATTTAGGTAAAACTGTACCAGCGCTGCGGCAAGATCTGCCTGCAAGGCTTGTTCCAGACACCATGTCTCGGCATGTTTTTCCAGTTCAGGCCAATGTTTGCGGGTTGATTTCCAGTGATCCGTCATTGTCTCACCTGCATTCCATGCCCGCCATAGACCGCTGATCGCCTCGCGGGCAGGTTCGGACAGGCCTTGGGTGTACAGGGTCAGGAAAGCATCGAGCTTGTCCAGATGGATGTCTTCGTCCTGCCGGTAGATGTGCCAGAGCAGCGGACGACCCGCCCATTGGGCGCGGACAAAGGAGTCTTCGCCGCGCACGGCATTGAAATCGCAGCTCCACAGCAGCAGGTCATATTGATCCTGTCGGACAAATGGCAGCACTTGCACGGTCAAGGCGTCGCGCACATGCACCGCACCGGCCTTCAGCCCATGCAACCCGAGCCAGCGTTCGACGTCGCCGAGAATCCGGCCTTCGGGTACCAGCAAATGAGTCGGCGTCGAATCAGCCGCCATCGTGTCGAGCCAACTGGCCAGCCCGGTATTTTCGTAGGCAAACAAGGAGATCAGTTGTGCATTCGGTGCGCGATCAATCCCCAGGCCTTGCAGGAATTCTCGCTGAGCTTGCGGACTTTGCTGAAACTGCCGACGCCGCTCCAGCAATCCGCTTTCACGCAGCAAGCCGCCGGTGCCCTTGCGAAAGCCCGGGAAGAAAAAGAACTTCTGCACGTTCTTGTACTTCACCGATGGCAAGCCGTGGCAGCCGACGACCCAGTCTTCGGCACTCAGATAATCGAGGTTCATCCACAGCGGCGGTTTTTCCCGTTCGGCCATGGCCTCCATGTAGGCACTCGGCAACTGGCAGGCGAATGCGGCGATGACGACATCAGCGGCTTCGGTAGGCTGCCAGTCGACCGACCACTGTCGCACCTCGACGCCCTGCTGCCATTGCTGCGTAGCATTGATGTCGATGTCCGGACACAAACGCTCGAAGGCCCGCAGGTCGTCGACCCACAGGCGCACCGCCACTGAATGTTCGGCCACCAGTTGTCGGGCCAGGCGCCAGGTCACACCGATGTCGCCGAAGTTGTCGACCACGGTGCAAAAAATATCCCAGCGGGTTTTCATTTCAGGCATTCCAGGCTCCCGTTGGCAAAGGCGCCGATTGTCCGCATAAATTACCCCGCGCAGAAGAGCCGACGGCGATTAATCTTCATGCGACAATCGCCACTTGCCCGCGACTACCCGCCAGGAGGCAGTCATGCCCTACCGTCCCAACCCGCGCCGTCCCTTGCCAATCCAGTTTAATGCGCTGCAACTGACCGGCAGTATTGCCCTCGGTTTGTGGCTGGGATTCATCGCGATCGCACTGACTTGCTGGCTCGTCTGGCGCCTGTTGTTCAACGAGCAATTGGCGCCCTTGGCCCAGGCGGTAGAGCAACTGGCCAAGCCACCGGTGATTGAGCAACCTGCCCCGCAGAACCCGATGTTCGAACAGTACGAGGACCACCTGCGCAGGAATGAACAGCAGCAAATGGTGGAACAGGCCAGAAGCAGCAAACACAATCAGTCCAATCCAAAATGCCAGTTCTGGCTGCAGCAGAATCAAACTGCGCCGAGCGAAAAAAGCCGCGCTAACGTCCTGCAATTCTGCGATTGATCATGAAGCTCTCTATGCACAAGCCGACCGTCCACCAACTGATTATCGACAAGCTGCGGATCGATCTCGACATCGCCGAGCGGGCCGCGCAAACCGCTTACGAAGCCGCGACCCACGAAGAAAACATAGCCGAAAACAAGTACGACACGCTGGGGCTGGAGGCGTCTTACCTGGCGGCCGGACAGGCCAGACGAGTGGAAGAAATCAGACAGTCATTGACCCTTTGCCAGAACCTGACACTGCGGCCTTATGACGATCAGCGCGGTATCGAAGTCGGCGCCCTGCTCGGCCTGGAAGACGAAAAGGGTCGCGAGCAGTGGCTGTTCCTGGCTCCTGACGCGGCAGGGTTGAAGGTTGATCTGGTGGGGCAACTGATTACCGTCATCACCCCCCGCTCGCCGCTGGGCAAAAGCCTGCTGGGCAAGTTCGAAGGGGATGAAGTGGAGATTCTGGTGGCGGGCGCTCGGCAACAGTTTTCTGTTACCGAGGTGGTCTAGGCAAGACGATTGACGATTAATGCAACGGCAGTTCGACGCCGTCGAACAGCTCTTCCAGTTCCTGTTTGTTGTGGCACTGAATGGCCTTGGCCATGACTTCGCGGGTCAGGTGCGGCGCGAATTTCTCGATGAAATCGCACATGAAGCCACGCAGGAACGTACCGCGACGGAAACCGATTTTGGTAATGCTGGATTCGAACAACTCGCTGGCATCGAGCACCACCAGGTCGCTATCGAGCTTGGTGTCGACCGCCATTTTCGCCACGATGCCCACGCCCAGGCCCAGACGAACGTAAGTCTTGATCACGTCGGCGTCGGCGGCGGTGAACACCACTTTCGGTGTCAGGCCGCGATGGCTGAAGGCTTCGTCGAGTTTCGAACGGCCGGTGAAACCGAACACGTAAGTCACGATCGGGTATTCGGCCAAGGCTTCGAGGGTCAGCTTCGACAGCTTGGTCAGCGGGTGACCCTGAGGCACGACCACGCAGCGGTTCCAGCGATAGCACGGCATCATCACCAGGTCACCGAATAGCTCCAGGGCTTCAGTGGCGATGGCGAAATCGACGGTGCCATCAGCGGCCATTTCGGCGATCTGCATCGGCGAACCCTGGTGCATGTGCAGGGCAACGTCCGGGTATTGCTTGATGAAATTGCTGATTACCGGTGGCAACGCATAACGCGCCTGGGTGTGCGTGGTGGCGATCGACAGAGTGCCTTTTTTCTCGTTGGAGAACTCCTGGGCGATCTGCTTGATGCTTTCAACTTTGCGCAGGATCTCACCAGCGGTGGTGATGATGCGCTCGCCGGCCGGGGTAACCCGGGTCAGGTGCTTACCGCTGCGGGCGAAAACCTCGACCCCCAATTCGTCTTCCAGCAGACGGATCTGTTTGCTGATGCCCGGTTGCGAGGTGTAGAGGCTTTGGGCTGTAGCTGAAACGTTGAGGTCGTGGTGCGCCACTTCCCAGATGTAGCGCAATTGTTGAAGCTTCATATGAATCCCTCAAAGCAGGCAGACGCCACGGGCATCAGCGACGGTATATAACTATATTAATGGTTTGATTAATAAATCTAGAACTTTTTTATCAAAACGCCATTATTCGTGTCCTAGCGATCCCCTTTGCGGCGACGTTCCATCAGCGGCACCAGATAGACCGGCACCCTTGACAGTTGCAACACGCGCGCAGCGGTTCGGCCCAATGGCGTATCCGCGCCAGCGCCATGACTGTGACTCCCTACGATCAGCAAATCGACGGAGAGTTTCTGCGCCTGTTCGAGAATCACCTGCGCCGGATCGCCCTGCACCACCCGCACTGCCCGAATCCGTTCCAGGTCCTGCTCCCCCTCATCCCCCAGTTCTTCGCGAAAGCTGTCGAGCACCCGCTGCTCGATATTGGCGATCACAGTATTCAGACCCTGACTGTGAAACTCGTTCAAGGCCTGCTCATCGAGGTAACTCTGAAGCACCGATTCGGCGAACAACCCCATCGGTTCAACCGCGTGCACTACATACAGGTCGGCATTAAATGTTCGAGCCAGTGCCAACGCATGCTGCATCACAAAAGGTGCATACAGACCGAGGTCGGTGGCATACAGCATCGAATGAATCATAGTGACCTCCTTTAATGCCAACATGGCGGAGATTGATTCAGCTTAGCAGTGCCGTGGCGAGAGCGGCGTTCGGCGCAACGCATTGAACCGCGGCGCTTTAAATCGACGGCTCGTTACTGATGCCATGCGGCACGTGACCGGTGGCGACCACTTCGCGGGCCAGCTCGCAATGCCCGGCCTGATCGTCGAAAAACACGTCGGCGGCAAAGGCTTCGAGAAAAGCCGATTTGGTCAGCCCTCCAAGGAACAGCGATTCGTCCAGACGGATGTCCCATTCACGCAAGGTGCGGATCACCCGTTCATGGGCCGGCGCCGAGCGCGCGGTCACCAGCGCGGTGCGGATCGGACAGGCATCATCGGGGAACTCGCGCTGCAAAAGGTTGAGCGCTGCGAGGAAGCCTTTGAACGGCCCGCCGCGCAGAGGTTCGCGGGCTGACTCGCGTTCACTGGCCTGAAACGCCGCCAGGCCTCCCGACTGATAGACCCGCTCCGACTCATCGGAAAACAGCACCGCGTCACCGTCGAAAGCAATGCGCAATTCATCACTGGCGGCGCGACTGGCACCGCCCGAGAGAATAGTCGCTGCGGCGAAACCCGCATCCAGCGCACTGCGCACATCGTCGGAATGGGTCGAAAGAAACAGGTCGCAGCCAAAGGCCTTGAGGTACGGATAAGGACTGCGCCCGCCGACAAATGCCGCACGCGAGATCGCCAGGCCATAGTGATGGATCGAGTTGAAAACCCGCAGGCCGGTGTCGGCACTGTTGCGCGACACCAGGATCACCTCGACCCGGGCACGGCCAAGACTGGCGTTCAGGTTCAGGAGTTTTTCGACCAACGGGAACGCATCGCCGGGCTCGAGAATTTCGTCTTCGTGTTCGATCTGATATTGCCGATAGGCCTCGACGCCGCTCGACAGATAAACCTTGTGACTCTCGCTCAAGTCGAACAGTGCTCGCGAAGAAATCGCCAGCACCAGTTTGTCGTCTATGACATTTGCCATGCCCTTCCCTCTCCTGTTGATCGACTCAGTGATTACGTCGGTCGATAAAACTCAAGCAGCGATACAAGGCTTCGATTCGCGGTAATTCACATCCCGCCGCCTGCGCCGCTGCCAGTGGCCGAGTGTAGATCGCGTCCAGTTCCAGCGGCCGCTTGTGCAGGAAGTCGTGGTACATGCTCGGCCAATAATCGGGCATCTTCTCGGTCATCATGAACAGATAATCGGCGTAACCCGGCGGTATGTCGTGACCACAGGCCTTGGCCCCCTGAACCACTTCGGCCATCAAGGCCTGAATCAGCGCGCGGCTGTCGGCGTCCGCCATCAACGGCGTGGTGCTGGCCCCGAGCAGAACCGACAGGCCGTTGTAGGGAATGTTCCAGACCAGTTTCTGCCAACGCGCCTGGTGCAGGTTCGGCATGGCCTGGGCGTCGATGCCGGCGGCGCGAAACAGCCCGGCGCCCTCCTCGACAATGCTCATGCGCGCCTGTTCGTCGACGGCGGGGCCGCTGTGGTAGCCGACGTTCACGGCACCGAGCGCCTGATGGGTGATGACGCCAGGGCCGGCACGATGAACGCAGATCAGACAGAGCCCGCCGAGCAGGTGCAGCGAGTCGGGGAGCAACTTGCGCAGACTGTCTTCGACGTCCAGTCCATTTTGCAGCAACAGCACTTTGGCATCAGGTGCCGCGGCTTGAATAATGGCGGGGGCCAGGTCCGCGTTACTGGTGGTCTTGGCGCCCACCAGTAGCCAGTCACACGGCGGCATGTCAGCAGCTGACGAATAGGCCTGGACCGGGTTCAGGACCAGCGGGCCTAACGACGCATGATCAAGATGCAAGCCGCGTTCGGCCACCGCTGAAAACTCACTGCGCAACAAAAAGTGAACATCGAAGCCGGCACGCGCGAGCATCAGCCCGTAGAAACCACCGATCGCGCCGGTCCCGATAATGCCGATTGTCGGCCTGGCCACTGTCATGGCAACTCCTCTGCTTGTCGACTCAACGCCTGACCCACGGCTTCGTTGAGCGCCGTGCGGGTCAAACGCGACTGTAGTGCCCCGAAGAACTCACCGTCGCGCACCACAAACAGCGCCGGCAAATGAAAGACCCGATAACGCTCGACCACCCCGCCATTGCTCCCTGCATCGATCCAGCACAGTCGATCGACCGCCAGATCGAACCTGGGCAACTGCTCACGGGCAAAACGGCAACTGGCGCAGCCGACGCTGGTAAAAATCACCAGAGAAATGCCGCTCATCGCCAACAGCCGTTGATCGGCGTCGAAATCGGTCAGTTCCGATTCAACCACTATACTGGGAGAAACGATGTCAGATGGCCGACACAGGGAGTCCGTGTTCATGGGACGTTATCTTCCTCATCCTGACGATGTACCCGTCGAATTAACGTTGCTCAAACATGAGTGCATTTCGCGGCAACAGCTGCACACTATCAGCCTCGGTGGCATGGCTTGCAATTACCACCGCGCATGGCGCCACGGTACGGCGCTGGAAATACGCATGCCGACCCTGAACCCGGACTTGTGTTTTCTGGGTTATGTGGCGTGGTGTTTGCGACGAAAACGCGGCTATCTGGTCGGCATCGCCTTTGTTGACGAACAGATGCTGTTCAGTGCCAGGATGGGCGAACAGGTGTGCCAGATCGAACATTACCGCCGCCAGCATGACGCGCACGACGATCTGCAGGATATTCAGGCCCTCGCTCTCGAATGGGTCCAGCAGCATGCCGACGAGTTCTCCCACGACACCGTTCGCAAGGCATTTGCATAGCCGCCTGCGGGTTCAGGGGGCAAGAATGCCCCCTAAACCCGTGTCTGCCCATTGTCGAGCCACGGTGTAACGCGCTAAGGTTCGGCTCCCCGACGCGCTTAATTTGCTGTGCTCCGCCGCGCGGGTTCGCTGGCGGCCGGCACCCGTGACCTGACGAGTAAACGATGGCTGATTTACCGATCAACGACCTTAACGTCGCCTCCAACGAGACCCTGATCACTCCCGATCAGCTCAAGCGTGATATCCCTCTGAGCGACGCTGCCCTGCGCACCGTCACCAAGGGCCGCGAAGTCATTCGCAACATTCTTGATGGCACCGACCACCGCCTGTTCGTCGTGATCGGGCCGTGCTCGATCCATGACATCAAGGCGGCCCACGAATACGCCGAGCGTCTGAAAGTGCTCGCGGCGGAAGTGTCCGATACCTTGTATCTGGTCATGCGCGTGTATTTCGAGAAACCACGTACCACCGTCGGCTGGAAAGGCTTGATCAACGACCCGTACCTGGACGACTCGTTCAAGATTCAGGATGGCTTGCACATTGGTCGTCAGTTGCTGCTGGACCTGGCCGAAATGGGCCTGCCGACCGCGACCGAAGCCCTCGACCCGATCTCCCCGCAATACTTGCAGGACCTGATCAGCTGGTCGGCGATCGGCGCACGCACCACCGAATCCCAGACTCACCGTGAAATGGCTTCCGGCCTGTCCTCGGCTGTCGGCTTCAAGAACGGCACCGACGGCGGCCTGACGGTGGCCATCAACGCCTTGCAATCGGTTTCCAGCCCGCACCGTTTCCTGGGCATCAACCAGGAAGGTGGCGTGTCGATCGTCACCACCAAGGGCAACGCCTACGGTCACGTCGTGTTGCGCGGCGGCAACGGCAAACCGAACTACGATTCGGTCAGCGTCGCGCTCTGCGAGCAAGCGCTGAACAAGGCGAAGATCAAGCCGAACATCATGGTCGATTGCAGCCACGCCAACTCCAACAAGGACCCGGCCCTGCAACCGCTGGTGATGGAGAACGTCGCCAACCAGATCCTCGAAGGCAACCAGTCGATCATCGGCCTGATGGTCGAAAGTCACCTGAACTGGGGCTGCCAGGCGATCCCGAAAGACCTCGCCGACCTGCAATACGGCGTGTCAATCACCGATGCCTGCATCGACTGGACCGCCACCGAAAACACCTTGCGCAGCATGCACATCAAGCTCAAGGACGTGCTGCCAAAACGCAATCGCAGCTGATCGTCGTTACGTTTCACGCATAAAAAAACGCCAGGTTTAAACCTGGCGTTTTTTTATGCGTTCGCTTTGTTCACAGCTTGGCGGCATGCCGCTGGTGACGCTCCATGTAGCGCTCCACGTAGGAACACGATGGAATGACCGTGTAGCCCATTTCCTCAGCGTATTGCAGTGCCTGCTCGGTCAACGCCGCCGCGATGCCGCGACCCCGCAGCGCATTGGGCACAAAGGTACGATAAATATCCAGGGTCTGTTTTCCCAGATCCATATAGGTCAGGTAGGCACGATAACCGTCCACAGTGGTCTCGAACTGATGACCAGCCTGGTCATGGTGGATGGACAACGCCTCGCTCATCACTACTCCTCGCGGGTCTTTAATTCTGACCCCTACCTTACCGATGTTTTTCCGGCGAAGGAACATCTACGCCACCCCGTGCCTGAATGGACACCGAGAGAGCAACACAATCTCGCGCAACCGAGCACGTACAAATAGTAGGCACCATTGGCAGAAATGCTCAAGGGACGCTCGTCATGCTGGCAGGCGGGTGTTGCTTGGGTAATGCAGGGGCGGCTCGACCGGAATCTTCCCGAGTCCGAGCCTGAACATTGCCGGATATTGAGACTTAAGACGAGCGCCCTTTGTTTAAGTCACCTCAACATGGATAAAGATATGAGAGCCGCTGCGCAAAATCCGAACAAAAGTGTGGACGATTCCATCTAGGCAGACTTTAGTCGAGACTGAAAAACAGCTACCAACACCGGGAACTTTTCCCCGGCGGCTCGCTCAGTTCGGGCCTCGCAGCTGTATATTTTTTATACAATGCAGTTAAAAGTTGCTCGAAAAAGAATCAACGCCTACAATTTTTTTTGCTTCTTGCTCTACGTCAGTTTACTTACTACAAGTAATGGGTAGTATGTACGCCGGCTATTTCCTCACTCTGAGGAGACAGCTACTTAATAGAAAGTCCTTGAAGGGGAACACGATGAACAACGTTCTGAAATTCTCTGCTCTGGCTCTGGCCGCAGTTCTGGCTACCGGTTGCAGCAGCGTATCGAAAGAAACCGAAGCACGTCTGACTGCTACTGAAGACGCAGCAGCTCGCTCCCAGGCTCGTGCAGACGAAGCTTACCGTAAAGCTGATGAAGCTCTGGCTGCTGCTCAAAAAGCACAACAGACTGCTGACGAAGCTAACGAGCGTGCTCTGCGCATGCTGGAAAAAGCTAGCCGCAAGTAATAGTCCTTCGGGATTGTTATCAAGCCGACCCATTTTTTGGGTCGGCTTTTTTATTGCCCGCCATTTCTGCAGGCCATAAAAAACCCGCCGATGCGGCCTGCATCGGCGGGTTGCTTTAACGCGTTATTGCTGCAGATCAATCGGTGCACTCGATACCATCGGCTCTGACGCATTCGGCACGGCGATTTCCACCGGCAGACCATCTTCAGCGGCAACCACGTCACGCACTACATCCCAGTTCATGCGCAAGTTGTTGGTGATGTCCTCACGCTTGAGCATCGCATTGATCACTGCGGTGTGCTTGTCGACCACCGAAGGGTTGCCCTTGTCGTCCAGCGGCGTGTGCGCTTCCAGATAAACCTTGCCGCCACTGAGGCCGAACTTGTACGGGTCATTGATGATCCGCACCGACGTCCCGACCGGCACCATGCTGGCCATTTCCAGCACGTTGTTGTTGAACATGCGGAAGCAACCATGACTGGTGCGCATGCCGATACCGAATTTCTTGTTCGAACCGTGAATCAGGTAGCCCGGAGTGCCCAGCGTGAACTTGAACGGCCCCAGCGGGTTGTCCGGGCCGGCCGGCACCACATTCGGCAGCGGATCGCCATCAGCGGCGTGCTCGGCCTTGATCGACGCTGGAGGCGTCCAGGTCGGGTTCGGCGTCTTGGCGATGATGCTGGTGTGGGCAATCGGCGAGCCCCAGCCTTCACGGCCGATACCCAGCGGGAAGGTGTACACCACGTCCCGGCCTTTCGGGAAATAGTAGAGACGGTATTCGGCCAGGTTGATGACGATGCCTTCACGGGGGCCCGGCGGCAGGATGAAGCGCGTTGGCAGCACCACTTCGGTACCCGCGCCCGGCAACCATGGATCAACGCCCGGGTTGGCCGCGACCATTTCCGAGTAGCCCAGATCGTAAGTGGTGCCAAGGTCGGCGAAGGTGTCTTCGTACTTGGCCTTGATCACTTGCACCTGGCCGATGATGTCTTCACCGGGTGGTGGCAGGGGTAGCTCCAATGCTGCAACGGGACCCGCCACGCAGAGCGCAGCAAGAGACAGGCAGCGGGTGACGGCGGGAAAGCGCGGCAACATCCGGAAAATCCTTCGCATGATCGACAAGGGTATAAAAACAGGATTGTACACCGACGCCCGTTATTTCGGGGAGACGTAAAGACCTGTGGTTGGGGGGATCAGCGGTGAGGGGGCTTGCCTGTGGCGAGGGGCCCTAAAGCTCGAACCGCAACTCAGGCCAGATCGGCGAGGTGCCGCGTTTTTGCGATTCCAGGATGGCCCGGCACAGCGAGCACAGGCGCTGGTCCTGGAACACTGTACGGTCGACGCTCGACCAGCGCGGTTGCGCCGGCAACAGGCTGCCGCACAAGGTTCGGTCCACCGAGCCGCCCAATTCCAGTTGACGGGTCACCAGATGCACCCGCACTTCCTGGCAGGCGAACAGATCCAGCTGTTCGTCAGGCTCGATCAGTTGGTAGGCATAAAGGGACCAGGCGGGACGTGGCATCGGGGGCTCCAAATCGGGGGCGCCACCTTAGCCGAAACACCGCCGCTAGAAAAGCGTCAAAGCAGCGGTTTCAGTGTCGGCCAGACATTTTCCAGCAACTTGTCCTGAGCCGCCGCAGCCGGGTGCAGGCCGTCGCCTTGCATCAGGTCCGGATGACCACCCACACCGTCGAGAAAAAACGGTACCAGCGGGATCTTTTTCTCATCGGCCACCTGGGTGAAAACCTCGGCAAAGGCCTGGGTGTAACGCACACCATAGTTGGGTGGAAGTTGCATGCCCAGCAGCAGTACCTTGGCACCACTGGCGCGGGAGCTGTCGATCATCGACGCAAGATTTTGTTGCAATTGTGTTGGCAGCATTCCGCGCAACCCATCATTGCCCCCCAACTCAAGGATAACCAGCTCCGGTTTATGCTCTGCAAGCAGCGCCGGCAGGCGCGCCCGGCCTCCGGCGCTGGTGTCGCCGCTGATGGATGCATTGACCACCTTATCGTCGAAACCTTCGCGCTTGAGCCGTTGCTCAAGCAAAGACACCCACCCCAAGCGGGTATCCAGGCCGAAACCGGCGCTGATACTATCGCCAACGATCAGGACTGTACCCGCCGCTGCGCTCTGGGCCATGCACATCAAGGCCAGGCCAGCACTCAAAAACCACACACGCATCGGATTCTCCATGGGCGCAAGCATTCTCACCGCGAAGAACCTCAGCAAAGTGGTTCCGAGCGCGGAAGGTGAACTGACTATCCTGCACGAACTCAGCCTGGAACTGAACAAGGGCGATAGCCTGGCCATCGTCGGCGCCTCCGGTTCCGGCAAATCCACTCTCCTGGGCCTGCTCGCCGGCCTCGACCTGCCGAGCAGCGGCGAAGTCACCCTCGCCGGGCAAGGCCTAAGCAATCTCGATGAAGACCAACGCGCGCGCATCCGCGCCGAGCATGTGGGGTTTGTCTTTCAATCATTCCAGCTGCTCGACAGTCTCAATGCCTTGGAAAACGTCATGCTGCCGCTGGAACTCGATGGCCGCAAAGACGCTCGCGAGCGCGCCACCGAACTGCTGCAACGGGTCGGTCTGGGCCAGCGCCTGACGCACTCGCCGCGTCAGCTTTCCGGTGGCGAGCAGCAGCGCGTGGCGATTGCCCGGGCGTTCGCCGCCGAGCCCGACGTGTTATTCGCCGATGAACCCACCGGCAACCTCGACAGCCACACCGGCGAGCGCATCAGCGATCTGCTGTTCGAACTCAACCAGGAAAGCGGCACGACCCTGGTGCTGGTGACCCACGACGAACGCCTGGCACATCGCTGCCGGCGCCTGATCCGCCTTGAAGCCGGCCTGCTGGTCGCCCCTCTGGAGCCTTGATGGCACGCTTGCCGCTATTGCGCCTGTTCAGTCTCGCCATCCGCCAATTGCTGCGCGATGCCCGCGCCGGTGAGTTGCGCGTGTTGTTCTTCGCCTTGCTGGTGGCTGTGGCGGCAAGTACCGCCATCGGTTACTTCGGTGCTCGCCTGAACGGCGCCATGATGCTGCGCGCCACCGAGTTTCTCGGTGCCGATCTGGTGCTCGAAGGCAGCTCACCGGCGCGACCGGAACAGGTGAGGAGCGGCACAGAGCTGGGCCTTGAACACGCTCAAGTGGTGGAGTTTTCCAGCGTCATCGCCACTGACAACGGCATTCAGCTGTCCAGTATCAAAGCCGCCGATGACATCTACCCGTTGCGCGGCGAACTGAAAAGCGCCCCCGCGCCCTTCGCGACGGAAGAACCCGGTGGCGGTCCGAAACCCGGCGAAGCCTGGGTCGAAGCGCGACTGCTGACCGCGCTGGACTTGAAGATCGGCGACAGTATCGACGTCGGCATGAAAACCCTGACGCTGGCGCGAGTACTGACCTACGAACCGGATCGCGCCGGCAATTTCTACAGCCTGACGCCACGGGTGCTGATCAACCTCAGCGACCTTGAGGCAACCGGCGTCGTGCAACCCGGCAGCCGGGTCAGTTACCGCGAACTCTGGCGCGGCAACGCCTCGGCGCTGGAAACCTATCGGCAGCTGATCAAACCCGGGCTGGCGGCCAATCAACGCATCCAGGATGCTCGCGATGGCAACCGGCAGATCGGCGGCGCCCTGGGCAAGGCTGAACGCTACTTGAACATGGCCAGCCTGGTGGCGGTGTTGCTGTCCGGTGTGGCGGTGGCGCTGTCGGCGACACGCTTCGCCACGCGCCGATTCGATGCCAGTGCATTGCTGCGCTGCCTGGGTCTGTCCCGCCGGGAAACCATGGTGCTGTTCAGTCTGCAGCTAACCGTACTTGGACTGCTCGCCAGCATCAGCGGTGCCCTGCTCGGCTGGCTGGCGCAGCTCGGGCTGTTTGCACTGCTGCATGATTTACTGCCGACCGATGTTCCACCGGGTGGCCTGCTGCCGGCCATCGCCGGGATCGGCACCGGGCTGGTCGCGCTCGCCGGCTTCGCCCTGCCACCATTGGCCGCTTTGGGTCGAGTGCCACCGCTGCGCGTGTTGCGTCGCGACATGCTGCCCATTCCGTCCAGCACCTGGATTGTTTATGGCGCGGCATTGGGCGCCCTCGGCCTGATCATGTGGCGCTTGAGCCTGGACCTGTTGCTGACCTTCGCCCTGCTAGGCGGCGGTGTGATCGCGGCGCTGGTGCTGGGCGGTTTGCTGTTGCTGCTACTGAAGAGCCTGCGCCGGATGCTGGCGCGCGCCGCATTGCCATGGCGCCTCGGGTTGGGCCAACTGCTGCGCCATCCATTGGCAGCGGCGGGTCAAGCCCTGGCCTTCGGTTTGATTCTGCTGTCCATGGCGCTGATCGCTCTGCTGCGGGGTGAGCTGCTCGACACCTGGCAAAACCAGTTGCCGAAAAACGCCCCTAACTATTTCGCCCTGAACATTCTGCCGGCGGACAAACAGGCCTTTACCGATCGACTGATGGAGTTGTCGGCACAATCGGCGCCGCTGTACCCGGTGGTACCGGGACGGCTGATCAGCATCAATGGCGAACCGGTGCAGGAGATCGTCAGCAAGGATTCGGCCGGCGATCGAGCCATTCAACGCGACTTGAGCCTGACTTGGGCGGCAGACCTGCCAGCGGGCAACAAACTCACCGCCGGCAACTGGTGGGACCAGCAACCAGCGGATGAAATACCCGGTGTTTCGGTGGAAGGTAAAGTCGCCGAAAGCCTCAAACTCAAGCTCGGCGATCACATGGTGTTCACCGTCGGCGGGGTCAATCGGGAGGCGAAAGTCACCAGCCTGCGGGAGATCAACTGGGACAACTTCCAGCCGAACTTTTTCATGATCTTCCAGCCCGGCACCTTGAAGGACTTGCCGGCGACCTACCTGACCAGTTTCTATCTGGCGGCCGGTCACGATCAGCAGATCGTCGACCTGTCCCGCAGCTTTCCGGCAGTGACCATTCTGCAGGTCGAAGCCTTGCTGGCGCAGCTGCGCAGCATTCTCGGCCAGGTCACCCTGGCAGTGGAATACGTGCTGTTGTTTGTGCTGGCGGCGGGGATGGCGGTGTTGTTCTCCGGCTTGCAGGCAACGCTGGATGAACGCATTCGCCAAGGTGCGTTGCTGCGAGCGCTAGGCGCCGAGCGGCAGTTGCTGGTCCGGGCCCGGCGTATCGAGTTCGGCCTGCTCGGCGCGGTCAGCGGGTTGTTGGCGGCACTGGGTTCGGAACTGGTGAGCCTGGTGCTCTACCGTTATGCCTTCGACCTGCCCTGGCATCCGCATCCATGGCTGTTGGTGTTGCCACTGATCGGCGCAGTACTGATCGGCGGTGCCGGTGTGTTCGGCACACGCCGCGCCTTGAACGCCAGCCCCCTGACAGTCTTGCGCGAGGGTTGATAAACTCAAGCGCTCTGATCACGTATTCAACCACAAGAAGTCGCCATGAGCCGTTATCGCCCTCCCCGCACCGCTGGCACCGCGCTGATCACCCCCGAAGGTGAAGCGCGGATGCGGGCCGAGTTTCATGAACTCTGGCATGTGCGCCGACCGCAAGTGACGCAATCGGTCAGCGAAGCGGCGGCCCAGGGCGATCGCTCGGAAAACGCCGAGTACACCTACGGCAAAAAGATGCTGCGCGAGATCGACAGTCGCGTGCGTTTTCTCACCAAACGCCTGGAAGCCCTCAAGGTCGTCAGCGAAAAACCCAGCGATCCGAACAAGGTTTATTTTGGCGCGTGGGTCACGATTGAATATGAAGACGGCAAAGAGTCGCGCTATCGCATTGTCGGGCCAGATGAGCTGGATCTGAAACTAGGCCTGATCAGCATCGACTCACCGTTGGCACGCGCCTTGATCGGCAAAGCACTGGACGCCGAAGTGCGGGTGCAGACGCCGACTGGCGAACAATGCGTGTATATCGTGGCGATCGACTATTTATGAGCCCCAGCGCTCTGAGCCTCAGCGGCGGGCAATCAGTCCTTGGCGCGCGACGCGGGTCAGCTGTTTGATCATTTCAGGTGCATCCTGCGCACTGGGCGATTGAATCACCGCCAGATCGAAACTGTCGTTGGCAAACCGTGCCAGTGACTCGCCGTCGTCAACAAACTGAATCAGAAAGGCGGCAGGCCCACCGGTACGACGTGGCCAGCCATCGAGGTAACGCAGAAGCGTCGGCTGATGTTTACCGCCAAGCAGGATTTTTGGATTGCGCTGGGTGAGGTGTGCCGTGATCGGCGCAGGGCGTATAACGGGGCTTAATGCATTCATTGTGTCGTGTCTCTGCCTCAAAAGTCTGCATGGCAGGTGAGAGGCAACACCGAACCAGCGCTTTAGCGGTATTTCGAAGCCTGTTTCAAGCTTCTATCGGCAACCGAATGAGTCACCTGGCGCCCCGCAAGTAGCTGTTTAAATCGGCGCATGGGCAGCATCCTAGAGAAGCTGACCGGACAGTGTCAAGAATCACCAGCAACAAAAAAGGCCTGCACAGTGCGTCGCACAATGCAGGCCTTTTCGTTGAGCCAGGGGGTCAGTCGGTGATGGCGCGGTCTACCGACAGCTTGCCTGCACCTTCGATCAGCACCGCGAGGCTGCCACCGAGCAAAGCCAGGGCGAATTCATAACCGTTGTTAGCCATGAACAGACCGTTGCTGATGTGCACCGAGAAAATCGCCACCAGCGAAAGGAAGGTCAACCCCAGCGCTGCCGGGCGTACCAGCAGACCGATGATCAGCGCCAGACCGCCGAAGAACTCGGTACCACCCGCCAGGATCGCCATCAGGTGACCGGGTGCCAACCCGATGCTTTCCATGTACTGCGCGGTGCCGGCAATGCCGTAGCCGCCGAATGCCCCGAAGAGTTTCTGTGCGCCATGGGCCGCGAAGATGATGCCGACGAAAATCCGCAGAATCGTCAGACCGTAGCCCGCGCGAGTGAACAGTACCTTGTTGATCAGTGTGCTCATGCTGTGTCATCCATTGTGAGTGTGTGTTGGTTGGCCGCTATATTAATCAGTAAAACTTATGTTAAAAGCGCAAAAAACGCACCATAACAATCAGTTTAGTCGATCATTTCCGTGAGGCCACTTTTTGCCCCTGGGGCTCCAACGACTCCCGCTCCCGATCGAACGCCAAGTAATACTTGTTCACGCTATTAACATAGCTGACAGCACCCATTCCCACCTGCTCCATGGCGATGCGCTCGACCTGGAAAAACCACTGATTAGGATTCAAGCCGCGCCGCCGGGCTTCGGCGCGCATGCCTTGGACCCGCTCCGGCCCCATGTTGTAGGCCGCCAATACGAACGCCATGCGCTCGCGCTCGTTGAGTTTGGGGCTGGCAAAAAACTTGCGGCGGATCATCGCCAGGTACTTGGCGCCGGCCTGCACATTGGCGTCGAGGTTTTGAATATTACTCACGCCAACCCGTTGGGCGGCGGACGGGGTGATTTGCATCAGGCCGGTGGGGCCACTGCCGCTTCTGGCGTTGGGTTGCAGCGCCGATTCCTTGAAAGCCAGCGCCGCCAGGTTCAGCCAGTCCATGCCTTGGGCCTCAGCATGTTTTTGCAGCACCGGTCGAAGTTTTTCCAGGCGCTGCCGATCGGCCTTGGCCAAGGGATAGTGCACTTGATACAGGCGTCGATAGATCCGCAGGAACGCTGCATCCTGGTCCGACGGCTTCTTGTAGGTCGTCAGGAAGCGATCGATGCTCGAACGCAGCATCGAGGCGTCGCGGCGCACGAACCAGTATTCCTCCCCCGGCTCGCTGATAAGAACCTGACGATCAAAGCGCAATTTGGACAGGATCTTGCCCCAACGTTCGGCAATCGGTTGCTCGACAATCGTCAGATGAAAAATCCCGCCCTGGACCATTTCCAGCACGTCCTCGACCGCCAGGCTGGGGTCGACCCACTCGATCTTCACCGGCGCCAGTTTGTGCAGCGCGAGCTTCTGATTGATCTGACTGACTGCATCCCCGGCGGCGCTGCCGGTTGGCAGCGCGAGGGTTTTGCCCGAGAGTTGTTCGAGACGGGTGTACCGTCGTTCGCCCTTGATCCCCACCAGCAGCAACGGCACATTGCTGGCGATCGGTTGACTGGTACTGACGGCGAGGCCCGGTTGCGGGTCGAGTAACTCCCCCGGCGCAACCAGATCACCCTCCCCGCGCTGCAACGCGCCGAGCAGTTGATCCTTGGCTTTGGGAATGATCTTGAGGGTGATTTCCTGGCCATCGCGGGCATGGCCATTGAGGTATTGTTCGAAGGCGCGCAGGCGGTGATATTCGACGCCGATGGCCTGGCCCTGGACTTCACCGGAGCTGTTGCGGCTCTGGTTGACCAATACCCGCAACACGCGACTGCTGCGAATCTCCGCCAGGTCGCGGACCTTGGCCGCGGGCACGGCTTGCAACGGCCCGGCCAGGCGCGCAACCGCCGGCATGGGCAGCAGCAACGAACAACACAGCAGTAACAAAACCGAGGGACGAATCATCCACTCTCCGGAAAGAATACTGGTCGACTTCATAGGTGATTTCATGACGTCGAGCGACAGAAACAGAGCGCCTGAAACGCTGGCAAAGTGCGTGAGAGTGGCACAGTGATGGCAAATCCACCAACCCCAACCTGTCTCGCGGCCTCAACAGACAGCTTTAACTCATTGTAGTTCTTGGCTTTTCTTATAAATCTACAGCTCTGATATGCTTTCCGGCCTTTGGTCCGAGGTAGCACCATGCAACTCATCGATATCGGCGTCAACCTGACCAACCCCAGTTTCGCCGACAAACACCAGGCTGTGCTCGACCGTGCCTATGCTGCCGGAGTCTGCCAATTGGTGCTCACCGGGACCAGCGTCGAGGGCAGCGAACAGGCTCTGGAGCTGTGCCAGCAACTGGACGAAAGCGCTCAGCGGCTGTTCGCTACGGCCGGTATTCACCCGCACTCGGCCAGCGACTGGAACGCCGACAGTGCTCAGCGTCTGCGCAGTTTGCTCAAGGAGCCGAACGTGGTGGCCGTGGGTGAATGCGGCCTCGATTTCAATCGTGATTTCTCGCCCCGCCCGCAACAGGAAAAAGTCCTCGAAGAACATCTGGCGATGGCGGTTGAGCTGCAGTTGCCAGTGTTCCTGCATGAGCGCGATGCCAGCCAACGATTGCTGGAGATCCTGCGTGATTACCGCGACCAGTTGCCGGCGGCCGTGGTGCACTGCTTCACCGGTGAGAAAAAGGCACTGTTCAGCTATCTCGACCTCGATTTGCACATAGGCATCACTGGCTGGATTTGTGATGAACGCCGGGGCACGCACCTGCATCCGTTGGTCAAAGAGATTAAACGCGGGCGCTTGATGCTGGAGAGCGATGCGCCGTATTTGCTGCCCCGCAGTCTGCGCCCCAAGCCGAAGAATGGTCGCAACGAGCCGGCGTATCTGACTGAAGTGTTGCGTGAAGTGGCGTTGCATCGCGGCGAAAGCCAGGAAGACCTGGCAAACCACACCACAGCCTGCGCGCGAGCATTCTACGGGTTGCCCTCAATCCCTCAATGAACACCCCACAGGTTTGGCGGTGGTGCTCGTTGACCTGCATCAACATCTGAATCCCTGAATAGCGGCACAATACTGGCACCTTGCCAAAATTGTTTCCGCTATCAGAGAAGACCTCCATGGGTGCCTGGCTTAGCAACATCTCGCTGAAATACAAATTCTGGGCGGTCAATGCTGTCGCCTTCGTCACCACCCTGTTGCTGGTGCTGTACGCCGTGCAGCTTGAACAACAAGCCCGCAGCCACGCCGCCCAAACGTCGGCCCAGGCCCAGGCGCGGTTACTCAATGCCTGGCCTGCCGGGCAGCCGCTGCCCAAGGCCGATAACCTGCTGACCTTCAATCGCGGGCAAGCACCATTACTGAACGGGCAACCGCTGCTGGAGCTGACCGATACCAACGGTTGGGTCGAGATCAACTCCCTGCCGCTGTTCGGTGAAAATCCGTTGATGGGCGCAGAGGTATTCACTCGGCCTGACGGTCAACAGATCGCGGTGATTGCCCATGGCCCGAGCCTGAGCCAAGTGTTCGGCGAACGCTTCACCCACTACGCGGTAGCGGTGTTCATCCTGATGCTGGCGATGCTCGGCGCGTCGCAACTGTTGATCCGCTTCCTGCTCAGCCAGCTCAACACCTTGAAAGACGTGATGCTCCACGTCGAGAAAACCGGTGACCTGTCGGCTCGTGTACCGCTGGCTTGCAAGGATGAAGTCGGGCAAATGGCCAACGCCTTCAATGCCATGCAGGCCGGTTACCAGCGGGTGGTCAACACCGTCGCCAACACCGCTCGGCAACTGGATGTCGGTGCCGCGCGGCTGGCGTCGAGCATGAACGAGGTACGTCACGGGATGCTTGGCCAACAAAGCGAAACCGATCAGGCTGCCACAGCGATTAACGAAATGACCGCCACGGTCCACCACATCGCCCAACACGCCGGGGCTACTCGCGACCTCTCGCAAACCGCCGACATTCTGGCCGGCAGCGGGCAGGAAGTGGTCACTCGGGTGCAGAAGTCGATTGGCGGGTTGTCCACCGGCGTACAGCAAACGGCCGAGATGATTCAGCGTCTGGCCGAGGACAGCCAGAAGATCAACGGCGTGGTCAGCGTGATCCACAGCATCGCCGAACAGACCAACCTGCTGGCCCTTAACGCAGCCATCGAAGCGGCCCGGGCCGGTGAAATGGGCCGCGGGTTTGCGGTGGTCGCCGATGAAGTGCGTAACCTGGCCAAGCGCGTCCAGGCGTCCACCGACGAGATCACCACCATGGTTTCAGCGCTGCAAGCCGGCACTCGGGACGCCGTGGACTTCATGCAGGAAAGCTCGTTCAAGGCGGACGACTGCCTGCAGCAGGCCCAGGAAGCCAGCGTGGCCCTGGCCGAAATCACCACTGCGGTGGCGCAAATGCGTGAAAGCAATACGCAGATCGCGGTGGCGGCCGAGCAACAGAGCCATGTCGCAGAAGAAATGAATCGGGCGGTGGTGAGCATTCGCGACGTGACCGAAAACACCGTTCAACAGACCGTGAATTCGGCGATTACCAGCAATGAGTTGGCGATGTTGGCGGGGGAATTGAGCAAGGCCATTGGGCAGCTCAAGCTTTGAGGGCCTCTTCGCGGGCAAGCCTCGCTCCTACAATCGAAAGCGTCAGCCCGGTCAACATCAATATTGCCCATGACCCCTATCACTTCGATAGCCAGCCTTGATTCGCCGACGGCTTTTGCCACGCCTATTCTTTATTCAAGCGCCTCACCAATAAAGGATCAGCATCATGGGCAAACGTCACCCCAACCTTCCCGCCTGGCAATGGCGACTGCACCCGCACAGCCACCAGCACCCGACCGATCCGGTGTTGCACATGATTGCCGTGCCGCTGTTCATCGTGGCGTTTTTGCTGATGGTCTCAGGGGTGTTCAGCCTGGATCTGGCGAGCTTCGCGATCGGCGTCATCGGCCTGCTCGCCGCCCTGGGCCTACAGCGTCACAGTCATCACCTGGAGGCGTAGCCTGCGAGTATCAGGCGAAAATTGTCACGGTCTGCCGGCTCATGGCGATCAACTGACCGTCTTCGCTCCACAGTTTTGCGGCTGCGTGCCCGTAGCCGTCAGCGGCATACTCGATTTCAACCAGGTACTTGCACCAGTCGAGCGTGCTCAACGCGAGCAACGGCTGGACGAATTCGATGGTCCAGGTCAACGTGCTGCCTGCCGCCGGTTTCTTCAGATGCGACAACAAGGACGGCGGCCAGGCGTCGACCAGCGCCAGAATATGCGCCTCGCTGACCACCTCGTCCTTCCCTTCTCCACGCAAGCGCACCCAACCACCCATATCGCGGGAGGTGTTGCCCGTGAACGGCAGGCCACCGATGCTCCAGCGCATTGCCAGGTGACGCATGAATTCCGGGGTCACCCCTTTGATATAGGGCATTTCCTGGCAGTCGTCCCAGTGCTTCATCTCGGGCGCAGCGTTGGCCGTGACCGCCACCTCGGAAGGTCGCGAGGCGCCGAAGCTGCCCTGGACCAACGTCACCACTTGGCCCTTCTGCATCGCCCGGCCCAGCACTTGGCTGACGGCTTTGCCTTCGCGCAGCACATCGACTTCAAAACTGACCGGCACATCGGGCTCGACCGGGCCGACAAAAGTGATTGCCAACGAACGCACCGGACGGTCCGCCGGGACTTTTGCGCGCATGGCTTCGTATTGCAAGGCGGCTATCAGCCCACCAAAACTGGCTCGCCCCTGACCCCACTCGGCCGGAATAGACAACGCCTGCGGCTGACTGCGAACAGCGTCGAGCAGATCGGAAAAGTGCATGGGAACCTCAGAGGCAGGAAAAATGGATGGAACGATCTTAACCAGCCCGCAAAGCCGATACAGCGCTTATTCCGGCCAAAATCACGGACAGATGAGCCGTGCCAACATTGAACACACAAACTAAAGTGGGAGCGGGCTTGCTCGCGAAAGCGGTCTGACATTCAACATTTTCGTTGAATGTCATGCCCTCTTCGCGAGCAAGCCCGCTCCCACAGTTTCAGGATTTGAAGCAAGCGGCGCTGAGTTTGTCGAGTACGCGGTCGGCGCGCGCTTCGGCCTTGGCCAAGGTGGTTTTCCAGACCGCGACACAGGGCTGCAAATCGGGCTCTTCCTTGGCGCGGTCCAGCCACTGCCAGCTGTCATGCCAATCGCCCAGAGCGGCCTGCGCCGATTTCAGGTTGGGCAAGGCCGCTTCCGGCAAGCGATCCAGTTCGGGGTAGGCTTCGATGCCATAACGCACGCGCTTGATCAGCAGGCGCAGGCGATGGCGGTCATGGGCTGGATCATGCAGGGCCTGGTCGAGTTTCTTCCATTGTTTGCCCAGGCGTTTTTCGATGCGCTTACGCAAACCCTTGAGCAAGCCCTGGCGCTGGGAAGCCCGCAGAAAACGCGGAAAGGCGTCGAGGATCATCAGCATCTGCGCCAGCTCGGGGCTCGCCGCCACGATGGGATAAGCCTCGTCCATCCGCGCCATGCGCCGGTGCGCGGCCTCGGGTTGATCGTGCTGGAGCAAGTACGCCGCCAGCACTTCGCGATCGCGCAACGGCGTGGTCAGATCACCCACCCGGGACGCCGCCGCTTCCAGTTGCTCGACCCCAGGCAAACCGCGCAAGGGCCGCAGCAGGCTGCGCAAACGCCGCACGGTGGTGCGTAGATCATGCAGCGCTTCAGAGTCGGTACGCGCACTCAAGCGTGCCTGACAGGCGAGCAGGCGAACGTCCAGGCTCAGAACATGAGCCACCAACCGATCAACCAAGGCAGACATCGCTTGCTCCCTGAATCGAATTGCCCCAAGTGAGCTCTATCATGCTTCAACGGCCGGCGCGGGATTCACGGATGTAGAAGCGCGCCTTCTCGGCCTTCTTGGTACAACCCTCGTATGCTTCGAATTGCTGCTGGGTCTTGGCACCGGTCAGCAACGACAGCGCCTTGGAGTAGCTGACGGTCCCGGCAAAGCCCTCGACCTTGGCCAGATCCAGTTCACGCCAGGCGGCGTCGAGCTGGCTCCCGCAGCTGTCACGGAAAGCGGTTTTACCGGCACAACCGGCGAGTGCCAGGGCAATCAACGGCACACAGATCCAGGCTTTCATCACTCACACCTCAAAGATAATAAACAGTCGTGCAGCTAAGACGGCCTGGCGCGTGAAAAGTGCCTTGGACCCGCAATGGAAACTATAGCGCTCGCGAGGATACCCATTCGCCTTTATTGAGTGTCAAAAAACGACGCTATCGCCCCGCCGAACGACCATAGCGATTGAAGCTTGCCCCTCGATAGGTGCATTGTTGAACCTTGTCAGAGAGGTCGTTTCATGAAAAAGCGTGTCGCACTGGTGTTGGGCTCGGGTGGCGCCCGGGGCTACGCCCATATCGGCGTCATTGAAGAGATCGAACGGCGCGGCTACGACATCGCCTGCATCGCCGGTTGCTCCATGGGCGCAGTGGTCGGCGGGATCTATGCCGCCGGTAAACTCAAGGATTATCGCGACTGGATCGAGAGCCTGGATTACCTCGACGTCTTGCGTCTGGTGGACGTCAGCTTTCGCTTGGGCGCGATTCGCGGGGAGAAGGTCTTCGGGCAGATCCGCAAGATCGTCGGCGAGATCAACATCGAAGACCTGCGCATTCCCTACACGGCCGTGGCCACGGACCTGACCAACCAGCAGGAAATCTGGTTCCAGGAAGGCTGCCTGCACCAGGCCATGCGCGCCTCGGCGGCGATCCCCAGCCTGTTCACGCCGGTGATGCAGGGCAATCGAATGCTGGTGGACGGCGGTATCCTCAACCCGTTGCCGATCGTGCCGGTGGTGTCGAGCCATTGCGACCTGATCATCGCGGTCAACCTCAACTCCACCAACCAACGCCACTATCAATTGCCGGTGATCCAGCGCCCGGCCGCGTTCAAGACCCGCTTCGACAGTCTGATCAACTCGCTGGGATCGAAATTGCCCTTCCGCCGCAAACAGGCCGAACAATTGCTGCTGCTGGAAAAGGAAGCGTTGATGGCCGAAGCGGCCGAAATTAATCCGTGGATCGAATCCGCCGAGCCAGAAGGCCAGCAACCGGCGGCGGCCCCGGAAAGCAACGGCGCACCGAAGTCCGCCACCGGGTCGTTCATCATCGACAACGTGGGGCCGGCATCCTTGCTGGACCTGATCAACCAGAGTTTCGAGGTGATGCAGACGTCATTGGCGCAGTACAAGATTGCCGGGTATCCGCCGGATATCCTGATTAACGTGCCCAAGCGGGTGTGCCGGTTTTTCGAGTTCTACAAAGCGCCGGAGTTGATCGCGCTGGGGCGTGAGATTGCCCGGGATACGCTGGATCGGTATGAGAATGAGCGGGATTCTTGAGGCCTGACGATCATTCCCACGCAGAGCGTGGGAACGATCAACTAAAGACTACCCTCACTCAACAACCGATACCCAACCCCCGCCTCGGTGACGATAAACCGTGGCTGAGTCGGATCATCCGCCAGTTTCTGCCGCAGGTGCCCGACCACTATCCGCAGATAGTGGCTGTCTTCGGTGTGGGTCGGGCCCCAGATGTCCTTGAGCAATTGCTGCTGGGTGATGACCCGCCCCGGATGCCGCGCCAGTTGCGCCAGTACCGCGTATTCCTTGCGGGTCAGCGCCACTTCGGCGCCGTCCAATAGCACCCGGCGATAAGCCAGGTCCACGGTGAGCGAACCGAAGCTGAGCGCCGCTTCCTGGGCCTCACCCGTCGGAGCCTGACGCAGCAAGGCGCGCACTCGGGCCAGAAATTCCTGGATACCGAACGGCTTGGTCACGTAGTCGTTGGCGCCGCCATCCAGGGCCTGGACTTTCTGCCCTTCGCTGGCGCGCACCGAGAGCACCAATACCGGCACCGTCGACCACTCGCGAAACTCGCGCAGCACCTGCTGGCCGTCCATGTCCGGCAGGCCGAGGTCGAGCACCAACAGGTCGGGTTTGTTCAATGCAGCCTGGGCCAGGCCTTCCGTGCCGGTGCCGGCCTCCAGCACTTTGTAGCCTTGGGAAACGAGGCTGATGCGCAGGAATTTTCGGATCTGCGGTTCGTCGTCGATGACCAAAATGGTCGCGGTCTGGCTCATGAATTCACATCAACACAAAGAAGTGGCAAGAGAGTAGCGCAGACGAGATCAGGCTTCACTGTCCAATCCCGGCTGAGTCTGCAACGGCAAATGCAGCGTGATGCAGGTGCCGCGCCCTTCGATACCGTCGGCGACGCTGATCCGTCCGCCATGGGCACCGACCATGCCCTGACAGATCGCCAACCCCAGCCCCGTGCCCTGCCCACCGCGATCGCCTCGAGCGGCGGTGTAGAACATGTCGAAAATCTTCGCCCGGTCCTCCTCCGGAATCCCCGGTCCCTCATCACTCACCGAAAAAAACAGCTCACTGTCAGTGGCCCCGGCACGCAATTCAAGACGCCCGTGGGGCGGTGAGAAACGCGCGGCGTTTTCCAGCACATTGACCAGTGCTTGCTCGATCAACGCGGCATGCACATAGAGCAGCGGCAGTTCGGCCGGCACTTCGGTAATGACCTGCAACGACGCCAGCACCGCACGCAGGCGATTGAGCGAACTGCCGACGATGTCTGCCGGCGACACCCAATCCCGCGCCAGTTTCAGGGCGCCGTGACCGAGGCGAGTCATGTCCAGCAGGTTTTGGATGTAGCGATCCAGCCGTTCGGCTTCATCGCGGGTGCCTTCGAGCAATTCGCGGCGGTCCGCCAGGGGAATCGCCTCGCCAAGCGCCAACAGGCTGTCGATGCTGCCGCGCATGGAAGTCAGCGGCGTACGCAAATCGTGGGACACCGAGGCCAACAGCGCGCTGCGCAGTTGCTCGGTTTCACCATGCAAGCGCGCCGCCTCAAGATCATCGGCCAGTTGCGCCCGGGCCAATGCCTGGGCCAGCGGTTGGCTCAGTGCGGTCAGCAAGCGCCGCCGCTGGCCGCTCAAGGTCTGACCTTCTTTGGCACACACGCCGAGCAGTGCCAGCGGCCCGTCGTCCACCGACAACGGCCACCACCACCAGCGCCCGAACGGCAAGGTGCCGGTGCCTGCGCCGGCCGGCTGATCATGTTGCCAGGCCCAATCAGCGGCGGCGCGCTCGGCTTCGGAGAACTCCAGCGGCCCACCGGTTTCAACTTTCCAGCCGCTCTGGCCATCGCGATTGAGCAGGCACAGTTTCAGGTCGGTCCAGCCATTGAGGTGTTGCGCCGCAGCGCTGACCACAGCCTGACGGTCGGTGGCGGCGGTGAGTTTGCGCGACAGGTCGAGCAGTTCGCTGGTTTCTTCCTGGGTGTCGCGCAGGGCCTGCAATTGTCGCCGTTGCCGCGCCGCCAGGTTGCCGGTGAGGGCCGCCATCAGCAGAAAGAACAGCAAAGTCAGCACGTCTTCTTCGCGCTGGATTCTGAAGGAGAAATTTGGCGGAATGAACAAAAAGTCATAGGTCAGAAACGACAGCACCGCGCAGGCCAATGCAGGGCCGAGGCTGCTGCGCACCGCCACCAGCAATACCGCCGCGAGGAACACCAGCGAAATGTTCGGCAGCGGCAAGACGCTCGAGACCGCCCAGGCCAGGGCACTGGCGAGCACTGTCGCCACCAGCGCCAACGCGTAGTCGAACCAGACCAACGACTGCGCCGAGGGTTGGCGCGGTTGATGCTGTTCCTGATCGCTGTCGAGCACGTTGATTTCCAGCCCGCGAGCATCGCGCAGTAAACGAGACGCCAGACCGCCACCGAACAACCGTCGACGCAAACGCTGGCGCGACTGGCCCACCAGCACCAGGCTGGCGCGTCGTTCAGCGGCATGCTGGATCAACGTTTTCGCCACCTCACCGGCACGCAGCAACACCACTTCACCACCGAGGCGTTCGGCCAGTTGCTGAGCGCTTTGCAGACGCAGACGCGATTGCTCGTCGCGTATACGGCCATTGTCCACATGCACCAGGCTCCACGGCAGATGCCGCCGCTGGGCGACGCGACTGGCGTGACGCACCAGACGCTCGGCCTGAGCATCGCCATCGACACCCACCAGCAAGCGACCGCGCACTGCCGGTGCGGCCTGCCCCAACTGGCGATAACCCTGGGCCAGATCGTTATCGACCTGAGCGGCTGCGGTTTGCATCGCCAGTTCGCGCAGGGCCGTGAGGTTAGTCTGGGTGAAGAACGCATCGATGGCCGCCCGCGCCTGCTCCGGCACGTAGACCTTGCCGTCGCGCAGACGCTCCAGCAACTCGCGCGGCGGCAGGTCGATCAGCAGCAATTCGTAGGCTTCTTGCAGCACCCAGTCCGGCAGGGTTTCGCGCACCTGTACGCCGGTGATGCCGCGCACCTGATCGTTGAGACTTTCCAGATGCTGGACGTTGACCGTGGTGAACACGTCGATGCCGGCGGCCAGCAATTCCTGGATGTCTTGCCAGCGTTTGGCGTGACGACTGCCGGGGGCATTGCTGTGGGCCAGTTCATCCACCAATACCAATTTCGGTTTGGCGGCCAGCAGACCGTCGAGGTCCATTTCTTCGAGCATCACGCCGCGGTACTCCGAGCGCACCAACGGCTGCTGCGGCAAGCCAGCCAGTAGCGCTTCGGTTTCGGCGCGACCGTGGGTTTCGACCACGCCGGCCATGACCTTCACGCCCTGGCGCAGTTGAGTGTGGGCGGCTTGCAGCATGGCGTAGGTCTTGCCCACGCCTGGCGCGGCACCGAGGAACACCTTGAGGCGGCCACGGCCATCGCGGGGCAGGTCTGCTAACAGCGCGTCGGCGCGGCCGGAATCACTCATGCTTGAAGTTCTCTCTCATTGATCGTTCCCACGCTCTGCGTGGGGATGCAGCCCGCTATGCTCCGCGCCCCAGCCGAAGTGGACGCAGAGCGTCCATAGATGCATTCCCACGCAGAGCGTGGGAACGATCCTTTCCAAACTTTTAACCTTTACAAGTTTTCCAGCGCCGCATTCAACGCCAGCACATTAACCACTGGCGGCCCAACAAGCGGCTGCTCGATGTGCGCATCCATTAATTGCTCAAGCGTAGACACCGGCAGATTGCGCGCCGCCGCGACACGCGCCAGTTGATAGGCAATTGCGGCCGGTGGCAAGTGCGGATCGAGGCCGCTGCCGGAGGTGGTCAACATAGCCAACGGCACCGGCCCCTGCCCGGTCACCTGCAATTTATTGGCGTCGTCGATCACCCGTGTGGCCAGCGCCGGGTTGCTGGGCGAAAGGTTGCTGGCGCTGCTCGACACGGTGGCAAAGGCCCCGGCCGATGGCCGTGGATGGAACCAGGCGTCGCCGACGAAATCCTGGGCGATCAGCGACGAGCCTCGGACCTTGCCGTCGGCGTCGCGCACCAGGCTGCCGTTGGCCTGGTCCGGGAAGGCAACCTGGGCGATGCCGGTGACGACCAAGGGGTAAGCGACGCCGGTGATCAGGGTCATCAGCATCAACAGGCTCAGGGCCGGACGTATCAGTGTGGACATTTCACAATCCTCGATTCGGATAACAAATACAGCATTCAGTCAGGTGCAACGTGGCGCATTCATCGCGAGCAGGCTCGCGAAGGCGGCGCAACTGGCGCGCCGCGAAAGTCAAACCAAATGCAACGCCGTCAACAACATGTCGATCGCCTTGATGCCCACGAACGGCACCAGAATCCCGCCCAGCCCATAGATCAGCAGATTGCGCCGCAGCAACGCCGCCGCGCTCACCGCTTGCACCCGCACGCCGCGTAGCGCCAACGGAATCAGCACCACAATGATCAAGGCGTTGAACACGATCGCCGACAGAATCGCGCTCTGCGGACTGCTCAGGTGCATGACGTTGAGTACACCCAATTGCGGATAGATCGAGGCGAACAGCGCCGGCAGGATCGCGAAGTATTTGGCTACGTCGTTGGCGATGGAAAAGGTCGTCAGCGCTCCGCGGGTCACCAGCAATTCCTTGCCGATCTGCACCACGTCCAACAGCTTGGTCGGATCGCTGTCGAGGTCGACCATGTTCGCCGCCTCCCGCGCCGCTTGCGTGCCGTCGTTCATTGCCATGCCCACGTCCGCCTGGGCCAGGGCCGGGGCGTCGTTGGCGCCGTCGCCGCACATGGCGACCAGGCGCCCGTCGTTCTGCTCGTGACGAATGCGCGCCAGTTTTTTCTCCGGTGTGGCTTCGGCCAGCACGTCATCCACGCCTGCTTCGGCAGCAATCGCAGCAGCGGTCAGCGGGTTGTCGCCAGTCACCATGACCGTACGAATCCCCAGCTTGCGCAGTTCGGCGAAACGCTCGCGGATGCCAGGCTTGACCACGTCCTTGAGGTGGATCACACCGAGTAACTTGCCGTCGGCGCAGACCAGCAACGGCGTGCCGCCACTCTGAGCGATCTTGTCGATTTCCCGGGACAGAGGCGCTGCCAGATCGGCGCGTTTCAGGCCGACGAAGGTCAGCAGCGAATCCACCGCGCCTTTGCGATAGACCCGGCCCTGATAGTCGACACCGGACAGGCGGGTTTCAGCACTGAACGGCACGGCGGTCAGCACCTCGGCGGACGGCTCGGGTTGTGGGTGAAGACCGCGCAAGTACTCGACAATGGATTTGCCTTCAGCCGTGTCATCGGCCAGGGAGGCGAACAACGCGCCTTCTGCCAGCTCTTTGGCGGTGACGCCTGGCGCGGCATAGACCGCGGAGCAGCGACGGTTGCCGAAGGTGATGGTGCCGGTCTTGTCCAGCAGCAGAACGTGCACGTCCCCCGCTGCTTCCACGGCACGACCTGATTTGGCGATCACGTTCAGGCGCACCAGACGGTCCATCCCGGCGATACCTATGGCCGACAACAAGCCACCAATGGTGGTCGGAATCAGCGTGACCAATAACGCCACCAGAAACACCAGCGGCAGGCTGCCATTGGCGAAGTGGGCGAACGGTTGCAGGGTCACCACCACCAGCAGGAAGATCAGGGTCAGGCCGATCAGCAGGATATCCAGCGCCACTTCGTTCGGGGTTTTCTGGCGTTTGGCGCCTTCGACCAGCGCGATCATGCGGTCGAGGGTCGACTCGCCGGGGTTGGCGGTGATGCGCACCAGCAGCCAGTCGGACACCAGTCGAGTGTTGCCGGTGACGGCCGAGCGGTCGCCGCCGGACTCGCGAATCACGGGCGCCGATTCACCGGTAATCGCCGCTTCGTTGACCGCCGCGATACCTTCAATCACCTCGCCGTCACCGGGAATCATCTCCCCCGCTTCGACGCGCACCACATCGTTCTTGCGCAGGCTGCTGGCGGGCACCACTTGAAAACTGCCATTGGCAGTTTTGCGACGGGCACTCAAGCCTTCGCTGCCGGCCTTGAGGCTGTCGGCACGGGCCTTGCCGCGACCTTCGGCCAGCGCTTCGGCGAAGTTGGCGAACAACACGGTGAACCACAGCCACAACGCGATTTGCGCGGCGACGAAAGTCGGCACGGCGTTGTCGGGAATGAAGCACAGCACAGTGGTCAGAATCGCGGTCAGTTCCACCACCAGCATCACCGGCGCACGCTGCAATTGCCGTGGGTCGAGCTTGACGAAGGCTTGCACCAGCGCCGGGCGCCAGAGGGCCGAAATCGCGGTTTTCGGTTGTTCCGGCGCCTTGACGACGGCGGCTTTAGTTGCGGGCATATTCATCATTGATTCCTCAGAAGCCCATGCTCAAGTGTTCAGCAATCGGGCCCAGCGCCAGGGTTGGCAGAAAGGTCAAACCACCCACCAGCAAAATGGTCACGGTCAACAAGGTCACAAACAGCGGGCCGTGAGTCGGGAAGCTGTTCTGGCCGATCGGCGCGGTTTTCTTCATCGCCAGGCTGCCGGCCAGGGCCAGTACCGGGAGGATGTAACCGAAGCGCCCAATCAACATGCCGAAGCCCAGCATCAGGTTGTGGAACGCGGTGTTCGCCCCAAATCCAGCAAACGCCGAACCATTGTTGGCACTGGCTGAGGTGTAGGCATAAAGCAACTGGCTGAAACCGTGAGCGCCGGGGTTACTCACCGCCGCGACCGGGCCTGGCAGGCTGGCGGCAATCGCACCCAGCACCAGCACGCCCACCGGCATCACCAGCAAGGTCACCACCAGCAATTGGACTTCCCGGGCTTGCAGTTTCTTGCCGAGGTATTCCGGAGTGCGGCCGATCATCAACCCGGCAAGGAACACCGCGATCAGCACGTTGAGCAACATGCCGTAGAGCCCGGCACCGACGCCGCCGAATATCACTTCGCCGACCATCATGTTGATCATCGCGACCATCCCGCTCAGCGGGTTGAGGCTGTCGTGCATGCCGTTGACCGAACCGTTCGACGCCGCAGTAGTAGTCACCGACCACAGCACGGTGGCGGTGGTGCCGAAGCGCGCTTCCTTGCCTTCCAGCGGTGCGGTCTGTTCCACGGCGACGTTGGCCAGGGTCGGATTGGGTTGGTATTCAGCCCACAGCGACGTCGCGCCGCCGATCAAAAACAGCGCCAGCATGCAGGCGATGATCGCGCGGCTCTGACGCAGGTCTTTCACGTAATGGCCAAAGGTGAACACCAGCGCCACCGGGATCAGAATGATCGAGGAGACTTCGAACAGGTTGCTCCAGGCCGTCGGGTTCTCGAACGGATGCGCCGAGTTGACGCCGAAGAAGCCACCGCCGTTGGTGCCCAGTTGCTTGATCGCAATCTGGCTGGCGGCCGGGCCGAGCGGAATCACCTGATCGATGCCTTGCATGGTCACGGCGTTCACGTAGTGGGCGAAGGTTTGTGGCACGCCCTGCCAGACCAGAAACAGCGCCAGCAACAGGCACAACGGCAACAGGCCGTAGAGGGTGGCGCGGGTCATGTCGACCCAGAAGTTGCCCAGGGTTTTGGTGGATTTGCGACCGATGCCGCGACACAGCGCAACCAACACAGCGAGACCAGTGGCGGCGCTGACGAAGTTCTGCACGGTGAGGCCGACCATCTGACTCAGGTAGCTGAGGGTCGCTTCGCCGCTGTAGGACTGCCAGTTGGTGTTGGTCATGAAGCTGACGGCGGTGTTGAACGCTTGCGTCCATTCCTGACCCGGCAGGTTTTGGGGGTTCAGCGGCAAGTGATCCTGAAACAGCAGGATCGCAAACAGCAGCAAAAAACCCGTGAGGTTGAAGGCGAGCAAGGCCAGGGCATATTTCTGCCAGCTCTGTTCGGCCTGCGGATCGACGCCAGCCACCCGATAGCAACCACGCTCCACTGGCCCGAGAATCGGCGAAAGCCAAGTGCGCTGCCCTTCCATCACCTTGTAGTAGAAGCGCCCCAGAAACGGTGCCGGGATCAGCACCACGGCGAAGAAGGCGAGGATCAGCCAATAGTCATAACTGTGCATAGCCGCTCCTAGTTCCGGTCCGCGCGCAACAGCGCAACCAACAGATAAATGAACAGCCCCACTGCCAATAGCAGTGACACTCCGTCCAGAACGCTCATGGAAGTTCTCCGTGTTACGGCGTATTGCCGCGTGTGGAGGGATTGTCGGCAGGGAGGCTGTAAAGGCGCGAGATCGAGGGGTGGGGCGGAGAATAAAGAATGCGTAAAGAGTGGGTTTATGGCTTTGTTACAGCGGTGCCCAGCCGGGCCTCATCGCGGGCAAGCCCGCTCCCACAGGTTTTTGCGATTTCCGGGCATACGCATTCCATTGTGGGAGCGGGCTTGCCCGCGATGGCGGCAGAACAAGCGCCAACGCCCTCAACTGGCGCACAAAATACGGGGCTTACGGTGGCAAACATCCCCGATACGACGTCATTTTGCGCTTTACGACCGCCATCACAACACTGGCACGCCCGCTGCACATGCCCTCCCCTTGAGCTTTCCAAACCGTTCAGAGGGCAACACATGAACACACAACTCAAACCCACGCTGGGCACGCTGCACCTGTGGGGTATCGCGGTCGGGCTGGTGATTTCCGGTGAGTACTTCGGCTGGAGTTATGGCTGGGGCGTGGCCGGTACGCTGGGGTTTCTGGTGACCTCATTCATGGTCGCCACGATGTACACCTGCTTCATCTTCAGTTTCACCGAACTGACCACCGCCATTCCCCATGCCGGCGGTCCCTTTGCCTACAGCCGCCGGGCCTTTGGTGAAAAAGGTGGATTGATCGCCGGGCTCGCGACCCTGATTGAATTCGTCTTCGCCCCACCGGCGATTGCCCTGGCCATCGGTGCCTACCTGAACGTGCAGTTTCCGGCCCTCGACCCGAAACACGCGGCGGTCGGTGCCTACATTGTGTTCATGGGCTTGAACATCCTCGGCGTGAAACTCGCCGCGACTTTCGAACTGGTGGTCTGCGTATTGGCGGTCGCCGAACTGCTGGTGTTCATGGGCGTGGTCGCCCCGGCGTTCAGCTTCAGCAACTTCGCCCTCAACGGCTGGGCGGGTTCTGATGTGTTCGGTGCGCCGGCGATTGCCGGCATGTTCGCAGCCATTCCATTTGCCATCTGGTTCTTCCTGGCCATCGAAGGTGCAGCCATGGCCGCTGAAGAAGCCAAGGACCCGAAACGCACGATTCCCAAAGCCTACATCAGCGGCATCCTGACCCTGGTGCTGCTGGCCATGGGCGTGATGTTCTTTGCCGGCGGCGTCGGCGACTGGCGTACCCTGTCGAACATCAACGATCCGCTGCCGCAAGCCATGAAAGCCGTGGTTGGCGAAAGCTCCGGCTGGTTGCACATGCTGGTATGGATCGGCCTGTTCGGTCTGGTGGCGAGTTTCCACGGGATCATCCTCGGCTACTCGCGGCAGTTCTTCGCCCTCGCCCGAGCCGGTTACCTGCCAGCATCCCTGGCCAAACTGTCGCGCTTCCAGACCCCGCACCGGGCGATCATCGCCGGTGGCGTGATCGGCATCGCGGCAATCTACAGCGACGGCTTGATTAACCTTGGTGGCATGACGCTTACAGCAGCGATGATCACCATGGCGGTATTCGGCGCAATCGTGATGTACATCATGAGCATGCTCAGCCTGTTCAAACTGCGCAAAACCGAACCGAACCTGGAACGCACTTTCAGCGCGCCTTGCTACCCGTTGGTGCCATTCATTGCCTTGGTGCTGGCAGTGGTTTGCCTGGTGGCGATGGCCTGGTTCAACACCTTGATCGGGTTGATCTTCCTTGGCTTTATGGCGGTGGGTTTCGTGTACTTCATGCTGACGGCGCAACTGCGTGCCGATGCGCCGGCGGATGCGATGTTGACCGGGCTTTAAACAGCCGCAGTGTTGCTGTCAGATCAGGCATAGAATGGAACCACTGCGAAATTCCATCGCTCAAAAGTGGTATGCAGGATCGGTTGGCGAAACCCGCCCACCGACCTGCCCTCAAGGAGAATCCTATGCCCTGGTATGCCTGGTTGATTCTGATCGTTGCCATCGGCTCGATCGTTGGCGGTTTGATGATGCTGCGTGACACCGCCAACAAGGTCGAATTGACTGAAGAGCAACGCAAACGCGTCGCCGAACGTAATGCGGAAGCGGATGCCAAGGATGCGCAGGACCGCTAAAACAAAAACCCTGTCATTCTCATTGAATGACAGGGTTTTGCGTTTCTACTTTTCCCAATCCGCCTTGGCAATGTGCAAGCCATGCAGCCCTTTGTAAGCCGCACGCTCCGGCTGGCTCCAGCCCTCAAGCAACGAATCCTCCAACCGAAAAATCTCCACCCCCAACGGGCGACACACACTCAGCGGATCCTGCGCATCCGGCCCCCACATGGCCAGCGACAGATCGCCACCCGGGCAAGTCGACAGCGCGCACAACAAATCAATCTCGGCAAAGAACTCCAGGTAATCGCCCTTCTGTGCCGGACAGGCTTTCATGAAGTACATGTCGTCGTGGTTCAGGCCGGTGCACTGGAAAATGTTCAGCACATCATGCACGTCAAACTCGGTCAGGCCATGGGGTAACACTGCGCGAGTCAAATTCGAGTGACAGTGATGATGGAAGTCCTCGCCCGTGAGCATTTTGTTCACATACGGATCGCAGCGCGTCCCCAGCAAGTCGTGCAAACGCCCGCCATGTTCGTCGATGCCGTAGCCGGCCAGGCTATCGTCGGTGATGGTCACCAGCGGTCGTAAGAAAGGCAGGTTCGACCAGAGCCGGTCATGGGTGCTGACATGCGCCCCTTGCAACTGCCGGGTCCGCGCCGCCCACAAACGTTCGCGCGGGTCGTGGGCATTCCAGACATTGAAATCCCCGACTTGCGGACCGACAGGGGTCGTGACCCTGAACACATGCCCGGCCGGCACATTCCAGGCGCGGCCGGTGCGGATCGGCACCTCGAACTGTTCGATCAGCGTACGCCCCTCTTTCTTGTCCCGGACTCTCTCGTAAAAAGCCGTGTCTACCTGCAAGGCCGAGCCTTTGCTGACTTGATAGGCCGCCGGATAGTCTTTGTACATGGCACAAATCCTCGATCAGTGATGGGAAGAAGGAGCAAGCATCTGCAACAGGAGGTGTTCGGAGTCATCGAGATAAAGGCTCATGGCATCTCCGGCCGCGCGTTTGTCGCCGTCGGCCAACAAATCATGTATCTGTCGGTCACGCGCCAGCCAGGGCGCCTGAAAAAGAGATTCATCGGGAGCGGTGCAAAACACCAGGCGCAGCTGCGCGACGACGCTGGTGAAGAACTCATCGAACAACGGGCTGCGCAGCAATCCGACGATGTGTTGATGAAATGCCAGGCTGTGGGTGCCGACCGCGCGCCAGTCCTCGCGCTCCCGGGCCAGCTCGGTGGCCTCCAGGGCTTCGAGCATCCGGTCGGACTGATATTCACGCAATGGCTGACTGGCGCTGATGGCTTGCAGTTCCAGAGTGCGACGGACCTTGAACAGATCGCGCACATCATCGCTCCCCAGCCGACGCACCATCACACCTTTGTTGCGGACATAACGGGTCAGCCCTTCCTGCCCCAGACGATGCAACGCCTCGCGAATCGTGTTTCGCGAGGCGTTGTAAGCCGACACCAGATCGTTTTCCACCAACGCCATGCCGGGCAGCAAACGACCGCCGATGATGTCAGCGCGTAACTCCAATGTGATGTGGTCGGCCAGGGACAATCCGCTGTTCATACTCAATGCCTCGTGATTGTTCAACAATCGTCAGCGAATGAGTAATCACTATTCGTGCCATCACCTGTCGTGAATTAACCCTCCCAGTATTTGAACAACACGCTGGCGTTCACGCCGCCAAATCCGAAGCCGTTGGACATCGCGTAATCGATATTCATGGGACGCGCCTGACCGTGAACGATGTCCACGCCTTGAGCGGCTGGATCCGGGTTATCGAAGTTGAGCGTGGCCGGTACCACCTGATCGCGGAGTGCCAACAGCGTAAAGATCGCCTCGATCCCGCCTGCGGCGCCGAGCAAATGCCCGGTCGCGGACTTGGTCGACGTTACCGCTATCTTGTTGTCCGAGCCGAACAACGACTTGATGGCCGCCAATTCCCCAAGATCGCCAACCGGTGTTGAAGTCGCATGAGCATTGAGATGCTGCACCTGCGCCGGCGAAATGCCCGCCTGAGCCAACGCCAGCGACATCGCCCGACGCGCACCGCTGCCATCTTCAGGCCCCGCGGTCAGGTGATAGGCATCGGCACTGGTGCCGTAACCGACCAGCTCGGCCAACGGTTGAGCACCGCGTGCCAGAGCATGTTCCAGGGATTCGATCACCAGAAGGCCCGAGCCCTCACCCATCACAAAGCCATCGCGACCACTGTCAAACGGTCGCGAGGCGCGCTCCGGGGTATCGTTGTAACCGCTGGACAAGGCCCGAGCTGCCGCGAACCCGGCGAGACTGACACGATCAATCGCCGCCTCCGCACCGCCGCACACGGCAATGTCCGCCTCGCCACATCGAATCAACCGCGCCGCGTCACCAATCGCCTGAACTCCGGCCGCGCACGCCGTTACCGGAGCCCCCAAAGGCCCCTTGAAACCGTGCTGGATCGACACGTGGCCCGCCGCGAGGTTGACCAGAAACGAAGGAATGGTGAACGGCGACAAACGGCGCGGGCCACGGCTGTCGGTGGTGCGCACCGCGTCGGCAATCGCGCCGAAACCACCCACGCCCGAGCCAATAATGGTGGCAGTGCGTTCCTGGGCGTTGGCGTCCTGCGGTTGCCAACCGGCCTGCTCCACTGCCTGACGCGCCGCCTCCATGGCAAACATAATGAAGCGGTCCATCTTCTTCTGCTCTTTGGGTGACGTCGCCCGATCCGGGTCAAAACCCGCCTCGGGATCTTCCGCCAGCGTCTGCACCGCGCCACCGACCTTGGCCGGCAGATCGGCCACCACTTCGTCCGGCAACGCCCGCAACCCAGAGCGCCCGGCCAACAGACGCGCCCAAACCGCTTCGACACCACTACCCAACGGCGACACCAGGCCCATGCCCGTGACCACTACTCGACGATTACTCATAATGCAAATACCTCAAGCCGATTTATGGTGCCTCACTTGTAACGCGTGGCGGCCGTGCTTCTGGACAGATTCGGCGCCATCGCATGACGCGCCGCCATGAAGGCTTCCCACTCGGAAGCATTCGGTAACGAAGGAATGGTGATCAACTCACCCTGATCCAGCCCCGACAACGCCGCGTCGACCATCTCCTCCGCCTCCATGACCATCTCCGCCGGAATCTGGGTCGCATCGATACCGGAACGCTCCCAGATCTCAGTGCGTGTTACGCCTGGCAACACCGCTTGCACCTGGACCCCGGTGCCCTCCAGTTCGGCGTTCAACGACTGAGTCAGGCTCAACACATAAGCCTTGCTCGCGCTGTACGTCGCGTTGAACCGCTCCGGAAACAACGCCACCACGGATGCAATGTTAATGATCGTCCCGCGACCGGCCTTGGAAAACCCGGCCGCCGCTGCCGAGGCCAGCCGCGTCACCGTGGTGACGTTCAGCTGAATCAACCGCTCCAGCTGCTCCATATCAGCATTAGCGAGCAAACCATCCGCCGCGACACCGGCGTTGTTCAGCAACAGGCTGATACTCGAATCGCTGCGCAGACGCTGCTCAAGCTTCAATACATCATCCTTTTGCGTCAGATCTGCCTTCAGAACTTCCACTTGGACGCCATGCGCAGCGCGCAACTTGCTCGCTGCAGTCTCCAGCCGTGCCTGATCACGGGCCACCAGCAATAAATCAAAACCACGAGCCGCCAACCGCTGCGCGTAAAACGCACCAATACCGGAAGATGCGCCGGTAACGAGGGCTGTACCTTGGGTCGGGACAGAATTCATGACAATGCTCCTGGAGGATGCTTGAGGGAAGGCGAAGCGCATGAATGTCAGAGCGCTTCAGCGAATGATGAATTTATTATAGGCATAATTTAAACGCCATATGATAGCCATAATTTTTTGTCTTCCGATGAAAGGCGCCAGATCACCCCTATAGCAATATGCAAAAAGGCCGGTCAATGACCGGCCTCTTGGTGTGGATTTACAAGCTTAGTTCACTTCCAGCTTCTCGCGATTCTTGTCCAGAATGGCTTTGCCGATCCCTTTCACTTCCAGCAATTCGTCAACGGACGAAAACGGCCCATTACTCTCACGATACGCAACAATCGCCTTGGCCTTCGCTTCACCAATCCCGGCCAACTCGCGCTGCAGAGTCGTCGCATCGGCCCCATTGAGATCGACCTTACCGGTTTGAGCCGTGGCAGCAACGTCCAGCATCAAGGGTGCCTTGGCAGCCTCTGGCACAGCAGTCGGCGCAGCAATGGCCGCAATAGAGGCGCTGGTGAGCAGGGCAAAAACCAGAGAGTAGAAATAGCCTGTACGCATAAATGAAGCTCCATGACATCGATTGAGAAAGCAGCTTTTCCGAAGCTGCCCCCTAAACTTAGGCGATGTGATGGAGCTGTCAAAAATGTGTTAGTTACAGGATGTGAAACAATCAGGGCTCGAGACGACGTTGCTGGTGGATCCAGTCGACGATCTCTCCGTCAGGGGTGTAACCGCTGACCGTTTCGCGCAGGAGCTGACGCACGCGGGAGTAATCGTCCTCCTCGACAGCCAACAACAGTTCGGTCAAACGGCCCTTGAGCACATCCCAAGGCAGATGATCTTCGTTGGCGGACATGATCATCGGATGGGACGTCGCAGCGACGTTATCCCCGATCAGCAACTCTTCGTAAAGCTTCTCGCCCGGACGCAGGCCGGTGAACTCAATGGAAATGTCACCGTGCAGGTTCTTTTCCGAGCGGATGCTCAAACCGGACAGGTGAATCATCTTCTCCGCCAGTTCGATGATCTTCACCGGTTCCCCCATGTCCAGCACGAACACATCACCGCCCTGCCCCATGGAACCGGCCTGGATCACCAGTTGCGCGGCTTCCGGGATGGTCATGAAATAACGGGTGATCTTCGGGTGGGTGACGGTCAGCGGACCACCCGATTTGATCTGGCTGTGGAACAACGGAATCACCGAACCGGACGACCCAAGCACATTGCCAAAACGCACCATGGTGAAACGGGTTTTGTTGACCCGGGATACGTTGGCTTTGTCACCAAACAATACCGGGGCGACTTCACGACTGAGAGCCTGAAGGGTCAACTCCGCCAGACGCTTGGTGCTGCCCATGATGTTGGTCGGACGGACGGCTTTATCGGTGGAGATCAGCACGAAGTTGGCGACACCCGACTGCAACGCAGCCTGAGCGGTGTTCAATGTGCCAATGACATTGTTGAGCACGCCTTCAGCGATATTGTGCTCGACCATCGGCACATGTTTATAAGCGGCCGCGTGATAGACGGTATCCACGCGCCAGGTCTTCATCACATCAAGCAGTTTGTGCGGGTGACGGATGGAACCGAGGATGGGCAGCAACTTGACCGTTACCGACTCACGGCAGGCGCGTTGCTCCAATTCCGACAGGATGCTGTAGAGATTGAATTCACTGTGCTCAAACAGCAGAAGCGTGGTCGGGCCAAGGGAGAAGATCTGACGGCACAGCTCCGAACCGATCGATCCGCCAGCACCAGTGACCATCACGGTCTTGCCTTTGATACAGCGTTCGAGCAAATCGGCCTGGGCTGGCACGGCATCACGGCCCAGCAAGTCAGCGATATCCACTTCCTGAATGTCTTCAACCTTGACCCGACCGCTGGCAAGATCGGTGAAGTTCGGAACACTTCGTACGTGAAGCGGATAGCCTTCCAGCAGATTGAGAATTTCCCTGCGTCGTGCGCGGGTGGATGACGGTAGCGCCAAGAGGATTTCCTGGGCGCCGGTGACGTCGATCATCTGCTGGATGTGTTTTGGTTTGTAGACCTGGAGGCCGGAGATAGAGCGATCGGCGATGTTGGAATCGTCGTCGATGAATGCCACTGGACGCATCACTCGGCCCATGCGCAACGCGGCAACCAACTGATTGCCTGCCACGCCAGCGCCGTAGATGGCGACTTTGGTGAGGCTATCATCGCGGCTTGCGAACGGTACGTGCTGGGAAGCGGTGAACCAGTCGCCCATGAAGTACTGGCGCATGCACAGGCGCAGGCCGCCGATGATGACAAGGCTTAGCCACCAGTAGTTGAAGATGATGGAGCGTGGGACGACAGCTTCGTGGTTGCTGTACCAATAGACAACGAGAGCAAGGATCAGGGATGAGAGACTGACGGCCTTGACGATTGCGATTAGCGCATCATTGCCGAAGTAGCGCATGACCGCGCGATACATGCCAAAGCGTATGAAGAGCGGGATAGCGATTATCGGGGCACAGGCGAAGAGCCAGAAATGGACCCTGAGCGGATTGTACATATCGTCTATGCCGAGGCGCACGATGAAGGCCAGCCATAAAGCAACCCACACCAAAACCACATCGGTAGTGACCTGTACCAGTCTTTTTTGCCTACGAGGCAAACCAAGTAAAACTCTCCGCACTTTATCCATTCACGCATTCGAGCACGTAGCTCCCTCCTTCACACAGTCGTCGATCGGCATTGTAACCTCAATACACCAACGATCAGCCGAATTCTTGTCCGATAGCCGCCCAGTCGCGCTGGTCCGTTTCCAACGTTTCAGCACGAGCATTTTGTTGAAAGCATAGCTACAATTCATCGAATGGCCGAAAGTAAGACGTTCTTGAATTTGCGAATTGAAGACCTTCAGCATGATGCCGATAGCCATGACTGGCCACATTCATTGTGTCTAACGAGGCGGTGAACCAGATCACTTCCAAATCCCTGTGCTCCTGATCCGATATTGGTCAATTTAAAACGAGACAACATGTCCGAAAATCTTATAGCTCACTCGCAAACTGTGAATATCAAGCGCCGCAGCGCTATAAAAAATCAGCGCCCTATTGTGATTTGGCTAACGGGCCTGAGTGGGGCTGGCAAATCATCCATTGCAAATGCTTTGGAGTTGGCACTATGCGACGCAGGCCGCCATACCTATTTGCTTGATGGTGATAATGTTCGGCTTGGACTCTGCCAGGACCTAGGGTTTAGCGACGCAGATCGTGTTGAAAACATACGACGTATTTCAGAAGTAGCTAAACTATTCACTGATGCGGGGCTGATCGTCATCACGGCGTTTATATCTCCATTCATACGCGACCGCGCCTTGGCCCGCGACGTGATTGGCGAAGAGAGCTTTATTGAAGTTTTCATCGATACGCCGCTGAGCGAATGCGAGCGGAGAGACCCTAAAGGCCTTTATAAAAAAGCCCGAGAAGGACTAATAAAGAACTTCACAGGTATCGATTCTAGTTATGAGCCGCCGTTGAGTCCACACATCAGGATTAATACGTTAGAGGACGATCTTGAGGCAGCGGCTCAGCGCATTATCGACTTCATTAATAAGCAGCAGTCGAAATGAAGACGTTAGTCATCATTGGTGCGGGGTTCAGTGGAACAGTCGCCGCCATAGAATTCTTACGTTCTGCCCCACCCGGCGCCAGACTCATAATCATCAACAGATCTGGAACCGTTGCACGCGGCCTGGCTTACGGCACCAGCAGTTCAAAACACCTGCTGAACGTACCCGCTGGCAATATGAGTGCATTGGCGGACAAACCTGACTCTTTCTTACAGTACTGCCAGTCTTTGTTGCCAGATACAACATCAAGTTCTTTCGTATCCAGAAAACTATACGGAAACTATCTGGCATCACTTCTGGACAATACCGAACTCAACGCAAAAGCGAATGTCGCTATCGAGCGGATAACGGCTGAGGTCAAAAGCCTGACCCCTCATGAGCATGGGGCATATATTGAGTTGTGCTCAGGCAAAAAAATATTTGCCGATCAAGTCATCTTAGCATTTGGTCATTTTCCACCGCGTAATCCTGCCGTACTTCAGGACGTACTGGACTCTTCCAGCTACATGGCAAACCCTTGGAACGGTTCGGTCTCTCTCCCCGAGAATCCACACGCGTCAATTTTGTTGATTGGGGGTGGCCTCACTGCTCTCGATGTGATTTCCAGCCTGAGGCAAGTATCCAGTACCGGTCAGATTTATATGCTGTCTCGTCGCGGCCTTCTGCCATTGGCGCACCGAACGACTAAAAGCGCATCGCAAGCGCCAGTTTCATTTCACGATGAACTACTGAATGCAGCCCCCACGGCCCGGAGCTATTTACGCTCAATCAGGGCACAGATTAAGTCCAGCGCAGCATCCGGCATCAACTGGCGAGACATTATCGCGGCCGTACGCCCTATTACATCCAGTCTGTGGATCAGGCTTCCCGAGCATGAGCGAAGCAGGTTTTTACGCCACGTACAACCTTACTGGGACGTCCATCGCCACCGAGTAGCGCCAGAGACTTACACGCATTTCGATGAAGCGCTGAAACATAAAAAAATCGTGCCGATAGCCGGTCGAATCAAGTCCATTGAACTCCACAATGGCAAACCGCTCGTCTCCATCCAGTCACGCGGTAAACAAGACGTCAAGAAAATACCTGTTGATCGCATCATAAACTGCACGGGCCCTAATTCGAACCCAAACTTGATAGAAGAGCCGCTGATCCAACAGCTTATCAGCGACGATCTGATTTCTGTCGATAGCCTGGGCTTGGGGCTATTGGTGGATAACCAGTTGGCGGTCACAAGCAAAGACGGGACCCCTTCCGAGTGGCTGAGTTATGTCGGCCCGATGCTGAAAGCCAACTTCTGGGAAGCAACAGCAGTACCGGAACTACGTCTCTACGCGTCAGCGCTTGCCAGAAAAATATCGAACAAGTTCAAAAACCTGTAAGGTCCATTTGTGAATAGCCCTACAGTCCCTGATGCGGCAGACATCTTGGGCGGCGGGCTGCAACATCACCTCGAAGAATCAGGAACCCATCAGATAATGAAAGCTGTACTTGTACTCGGCGACTCCCATGCCTTGGTTTTCAGCTCTGAACAAATGAAAACCTTGTTTCCTGAGTACTCATTTGAAGTGACGTCCGTTGGCGGCGCCACGGTCTCCGGATTAAAAAATCCAAACGCCGTAACCCAGGCAATGCCGCAATATATGTCGGCACTGGAAACAACCACGGCGAACACTGTGATCGTGATGCTTGGTGAGGTCGATACGGGCTTTGTGATTTGGTACAGGGCTCAAAAGCATGGCAGTTCCGTAGAACAGATGCTTCAACAGGCTCTCGAAAACTACCAAAAGCTCTTGCTGGATGTGGCGAGCAGATTTCACGTCATCTGCGTCAGCACTCCTCTTCCAACCATCCGAGACAACATGGACTGGGGAGAAGTAGCCAATTTGCGAAAAGAAGTGAAAGCGTCACTTTCGGACAGAACATTACTCACCATAAAGTTCAACACACTCATGGAAGCCTTTTGCGTCCGCGAAGGCATAAGCCACCTGAACTACGATAGCTGCTCTATGGATGAAAGCGGCACGCTGAAAGCATCACTTCGCAACCCAGACCCCAATGATCACCATTATGAACCATCTGCCCATGCACTGATGATTGAGCCCCTCCTGAGCCCTGTGCTCAAACAGTACACAAGCCTCAAGCGAACGAGCTTCGACAACCCTGATATGGTGGATGAGCAAACACCTGAAAAGCGCTCCTTCCTTCGTAGGCTATGGGCTTCACTTTTCTGCAGACAATAAAAAATCGCTCAGTGGCGATTTCCGGGGGACATCTCATTGTGCTTCAGTGAAGTCGCTGACCGTGATTGCCAGCAGATGCAATGGCCCTTGGGAGTCCATTCCAACTGCTGGTTTTCAACATTTCAGCAAAAGTGGCGATGTATTGATCTCTACATCACGCACCCGATCAACTGTTTTTCAGGCAATTCTCGAAGCCGGTTTTTCCAGCAACCACATCGAAAATTGCTCCATGCCCTGTTCGAAGCTCACGGTCGGAGCCCACCCCAGAGCGCTTTTTGCACGGTCTATATTTAATACGCTGACCGGCACATCAAAGCCTCGGCCCGACAAGTATTGGCGGTTGGCGACTCGCCCGGTGATCTTTTCGATCGTATCGAGCACTTCATTCAAGCTGTGCCCATGACCTGAACCGATGTTGAATACGTGCTCTTGCCTTGATGGCTCAAGAGCCGCGAGCAGGGCTTGCACGACATCGGCAACATGAATGTAGTCACGAACGACGGAGCCATCACCCCAAATCTCGATCGGTTCATCCCGCAACACTTTACCCAGGAACACGGCTACCGCACCTTGGCTGGCGTGCGTGCGCTGACCTTCACCGAAGGGATTGGCCAAACGCAAAACGGTGTAGTCCAGGCCATGCAGACGATGAAAAAGCGCCAGGTATTTTTCGATCGCCAGTTTCGCAATCCCATAAGAGCACACAGGATCTGTCGGATGCGTTTCGGGGATCGGTACTTGTATAGGATCACCGTAAACGGTGCCACCCGATGAAACGAAAATCACCTTCTTAACGCCCGACTTGAGCGCTAGTGTCAGCAAACGAATCGTTGCGACGAGATTGCTTTCCACATCAAAAACGGGGTCCGCATTTGAAGACTTCGGTAATGTAGTCGATACCAAATGGTAGCAAATATCGCAATCTCGCAACGCTTCGCTTATATCAGCTTCGCTAGTGAAATCGCCTTCATACAACTCGAAACCAGGATGCTTCGCGTGTGAGTCTCCAAGCGCGACAACATTCGGTCGATCGAAACAACGTACGGCATGCCCCTGATCGAGCAATGCGTCGATCAGATGGGTACCGATGAAGCCTCGCCCGCCCAATACCAGCGACCGTACTACTGCGCCAGTCGAGCTGTTCTCGGAATTTTTCAACGTTTTCCTCCAATGCCTCAACGGTGTTATTTGCTACATCGAGATGCCGTGGACAAGGCGCCTCATGGCTGCATTTCCTAGTAAACCGTTGTAAATAAAATTAAACCGTCGTACACGAAAACACCATAACGAGAACCAACATCATGGCGCAAAGACCAGTTTAGAATTAGTGACGGGACTTTACCTTACGCGGCTCCATTTCCGTATCGTCTATCCTACCCTTCCTCTCGCAGCCACTCGTCTGACAAGTCCCAACGGATGCGTTACCCTGCTCAAGGAAGGTGTCATTCAATATTTTATTGGCTCGACACTGTCCGACTCGCTTTGATGTCTCGTTGGAATAGACGAATGTACTGGGCCGCTACGGCATCAATTCGGTACCGACTGGAAACATCCTTCACCAAGGCTAGCGCATCATGGTACTGCTTCTTATCGGTTGCGAAAGAAGCAATAACTCGAGCTACCTCCTTGACTGGGACCTCCCAATCCTCAAGACCTATCACTTCACCTGCGACGTAGTCGTTAATCGTCAACATGTTTCTGATATCCCCCACGTCGGAGGCGATATACGGTTTCCCGGCGAAGAGGCAGTCGACAATAGTCAGAGGAAAGCTCTCGGACTTAAACTTGGTCAGCATAATGCCCATATCCGCAGCGGCATAGTGGCCGACTGAGTTATCACTAAAGCCCGCTAGGTAGACGAAATCAGGAGCTCCTGTCCGGCAATACTCATCGTAAATCGGTCCGTTGCCAACCAGCAGAAGCCGAATATCTCGGCCTGAAATTTCACGCGCCAGCTCAACAGCTTGAATCGTCTCCTCCCAACCCTTGTCAGGAATCGCACGACTGACACAGCACAGCACAAACGCGTCTTCCGGGATACCCAACTGTGCACGCGGAATTGGCACCACGTTTGGTGGCTGCAAACCGTTTGGCACTTTGACGAACCGTTCAGATGTTTTGTCGTAGAGTGAAAAATTCGCGAAAGGCACGATGTTCTTTTCAGCAGTGTAAATCCAGGTAGTTACTCCCTTATCCGCGGCTTGAAGTTGCTCTTCGGTCACTGCAAAAGCGGCGCCGTGCTCAATCATGCCGTGCAAGGAGGCCACATGAGCCCCCAACTCCGAAAAAACATCTGGAAGTTGTAACGGATACTTCTGAATGTGCCATTGGTGGGTATTCAGCGCTTCGACGCCAAACTCGTGAATGATCGACTTCACTTCCTCTACATCTGCTGTTTCGACAAGCGGAACATCACTGCGAAGCATGCGGCGAACCCCGTCTTCACGCGTTGTCAGCCCGGCACTAAGCAGAAAAACGGAAAGGCCTTGACGCTTGAACTCGTTAGCCAGACGAATCGGCAGGATCTCCGCGCCCCCAGGATAGAAGCCAATCGTTGAAACCATAATATTCGGCAGACGGTTTGCGCGCGCCTCAAGGATGGTGTCAAAGCCATACCAACTCAGGAACTCTTTTTCGGAGTTTCCGACATTATGATCGTAAAGTCTTTTACTACTCTCCTCACAAAGCTGCAGGACCGATAGAGGTACGTTATAGAGCGCCTGAACAGTCCGACTTGCAATCCCGAGCTCACGGTAAAAGATCTCTTTCTTGTAGGTGGCTTGCGCGGTGCTACCGACATAGCGACGGAAAAAGTTCGTGCCATCAACAGAATAAGCGACCTTGCCACCGCGGATGATATGAAGGTAGAAAACCCAGTCACCCGCAACCCTCATAGACAGCCATGCCTCATCGTCCAGTAACGGCATATCGAGTGGGCGTTTGAAGACCACACCACTGGCATTCGGGATCGTGTTTTTTATCCCCAGCGCAGTGCGGACTTCGTTATGAGCAGTTTCTACGTAGGAATCTCGCCATTTGTCAGCGCACTCCAAGTCACTCACATACCCATGAAACTCATCTTCGAGAACAACTTCGTCACTGGTGACGAACTCACACTTGGCATAAGCCAGCATTACAGCTTCATCATCAAAACAACGCACGAGAGCTTCCAGGAAGTGCTCATCGCAGTAGTCATCACTTTCGGCGACCCACATCAGCTCGCCGGTTGCAGCCTTGATACCTTTGGCCCACTGACGGAAGACGCCGCCGGAGTTAGTCTCGTTGAATAACGTAACCGTTACGTCGGGAAACTTTGCTGCATATTCGTTCAATACAGCGCGACTTTGATCCGACGAGCAGTCATCCATCAAAATGACTTCAATATTCTTGTATGTTTGTCCGTAGATACTATCCAATCTACGACGCAGGAAACGCTCGTGATTGTAGTTCGGCACAATCACTGAAACCTTCGGCATCGGCGTATTGGATTCTATTCCCAGGAGTGCGCAGCTTGTTTCGTTAACACGGCCGTAACCAGCCACTCTATCTGGCTCAAGGAAAAGCCCTTGGCTCCAATCGTTCCAGGCATTCACAAACACAAAGCGACGATCTTCAGAATGCATGGACTTAGTGCTGGCAATCGCGGCATCCAGCCAGCGACGATATTCTCGAGAGCTAAAACGGGTGTAGACCAGCGGCGAATTTACTTTAAGCGCCGTTTCGTCCCGCGCTAGAGTAATGCCGTTATAAACTGGAAAAGGTCGTAGCTGTGCACTTTTCGTCCGCGAAATGCCGTTTGCGGAAATGATCGAATAGGGGACGACAGCGATATTGTTCTTTTTCTGAGGCACAAACACACCTGTCTCGCCCGGGACAGGCGTCATAGGCAGGTCAAGGAGCGCATCGCACAAATCGGTCAGTTTTTTGTACCTTCCCCTCTCATCGACTTGCGTCAACTGAACGATCAGATAAGCATTCACACCAAACTTGGCGAGCTCCACGCGTAGATCACGAAGTACATCAGCATCATCGCCGGCATCTCCCGAGAACCCAACCACAACGACAGGGCGTCGATCTATGAGCACGTAGCGTGTATCTGTAACAGCAGCAGCAAGATACTCCATGCACCCTTTGGCATGCAGTGAAATTTTTATGCAGAAGTGAATATCAATATCTTTATGGTCGAGAAATACATTTAGTGGTTGGGATGCAGTAACAGGAACATTATCACCCTGCAGCTCAAAGCAGAAACCGTAAAAACCATGAGCCTTGGCAAGTTGCGCCTGTTTATCCAGAACACTCGAATCAAGCGGATCATAAAATCCAAGTTGTTCATCTGGCAGCAGAGACGGCGCGTTGCCTTTAGAGGCTAGCCTTGCGTTACGCAACTGATCCCACTGAGGAGACACATAAAGCGCAAGCAGTTTGATGTCGCTATTGATCTCACCAAATCGAATATCATCTTCATAGCGTAGGACCGATCCTGGTACCGCGATCCGATGTTCCGAAGCGCCCGCGACAACGTAGTGCCAGAACGGATTGATCTGCGCCGCCTGGATATCTTTGTAAGTTGTAAGATAGGAAAAGGTATCAAAATCATCAGACGGATTTTTCCCTTCATACCAACCCAACTCGCAGTAGTGACGGATAGGATCCAGACCCATTTCCTGCAATTCGGGGTACATGGCAAAATAATACGCCTCATCGAACATACCCGACTTAGCGATGACCTCAACCTGAGCATCAATGACGGCCTTGGGAACCGCGTTGCGTAGCTGAGGAACAGGAAGGACATCACCAACAGATTTTTTTGATTTCCGGTCGAGGCCAACAGGCTTATTAGATTTCTGAATAGTTGGACGTGAGTGCGAGGCAATCGAACGCCCCTCCAACTGTCCACTCTTGAGATAGTGCACTAACGGATTCACCCGTGCCGCAGCAACATCCTGGTTATCAAACAGATACTTCGAGGTACTGAATAGAGCAGACGGATTACGGCTTTCTCTCCACCCGTGAAGCATGTAGTGTTTGAGCGGATCAATACCTTGATCGCGTACGTCAGCATTATTGGCCAGATAGTAATCTGCATCAAAGAGCGCACTATCGCGTACCAGGTTGACAGTTTCCTTGTTATAGAAGTCGCGTCTAACCTTCAAGACCTCAATAACCTTTCCTAGCGAACGAAAGCTTAACGAGCGCTTTACCTGACGGGCAATGTAGCCAACTCCGCGCAAAGGAGAAGTGACGCGCCAGGAGCGCGACTCCAGAAGCCGCTTAAGTTCCTGCTTCAACGAATGAACATCGGCTTCTTTTTCCAGCACGATGCGCACGATTTCGTTTTTCAGGTTACCAATTTCGCCTTCACGCTCGCCAACGAGATGATTGAGATGGGAAATCTGCCTTTCACGCCCCTCCAGATCGACCACGCGGTGGTTGAGTTGAGCGATCTCAGTCTCACGCTCGACGACCAGATGACTGAGACGGGTGATTTGTGCATCACGCTCGCTCATGGCAACGTTGAGACTCGCGATTTGCGCCTCGAGCCCCGCGACCGTCTGCGTCAGAGCGGAAATTTGAAGCGTGCGCTCACCTAGGCGCTGATGACGCCCTCGAATCAGCTTGATTGCCCGCAGTGCCAACTCCAGTTCCTGCTCGGAGAAGGTCTCTTTTGACTGCGGCAGCTGCGTGTCATACCCAAAAACATCAAAGTCTTCGGCATACAAAATCCGGATCAAACTTGCGCTGCGCTCAGTCACGAACTCTGGCAGATAGGGAATCAGACTCTCGTTCGCTCGACGCTCGGCAAAAGGATCGGGAACATACTCACCCAAGCGTTCCGACAGCGCTTTACTAAGCTGCGCAGACTCTTCGATCTTGACCAGCTTGGAGTAGTTGATCAAATCCGGCCTAAGCAGGACGGCTTGTGGCGTCCAGTGCTGATCCCAATAGGAAGGTGCTTCCTGACTGGCGAGATGCTCCAGGAAACCTTCAAAGGCTAACGCGATGTCATCGGCATTTCTCAACGGTTGATGGAAGAAATCCCGCTGAAGATAAGGCCCAATCTGCTGCGGCTCTTGCAGCAGCAATTTTGATTGCCAGGCCGAAAAAATTCGCTTGTAAGGGTTTCTAACGACAGCAAATCGGAAGTACGAGTCGGAGTTCAGCGCCTCAGAAAGTTCTTCCGAAGAAAGACCGGTAAGGTGTGGTGCCACTTTATGCAGCTCATGAACAACCTGATCCGGATTGCTTTCTGCACTATCAGTGATATTGCTCAACGCTTTCGAGCAACCCTCTAAAGAAGCAAACCACCATTTGAGAGATGTGCATGCAACTTTTGGTGTACTAACGTAGAACAGCTTGTACTGCTCCGAACGATAGCTATTCCACTGGAGATAGTTGAATACTTTCTTTTCGTCGCTCGGCGGCCAATCACTAATATTTAGCATATACGTCAAAAGATCCTATGAATGTGCTGTCATGCAGCACCAAACTTCCAAGCTAATAAATTAACTGCACAAGTCATTCCGCTTGTGCCCGTCCTGAGCGACCTCATCGCCATCAAACCGAACCCCGACAGCCCGCTCCCTAAATCGTGGTTTTTCGACCAATTTCCGACTGAGGCGCGCTCGACATCAAGTCCACATACCCGAATGAATTCAATTTTTCACCCGGAATAACCCGGAACATGATTGCGTCCATGACTCGGTGGGCACAGCTCGGTTCCTGGGTCGACCAAACGCCGCCACCGACAAAATAGACACCTGGCAGCAAATGCATCCGGAACGAAAATTTCACGTTGAAGGTGTTACCCGCACTGACCCGCTCAAAGTAGGTCCCGTCTTCGGGAAACCGCTGACCTGTAATAACGGCGCCAGAGACGTTACGAATGTGTATGCCCCAATAAGTACCGGCGAAATCCTCCATGAAGTGACCCGCCACTTCGATCTGATACGTTTTACCGGCCTGCAGCACGTTTACTACATGCCCATCCGCATCCAGGATGGAGATCTTCTTGATCTCGGCACCTTGGGTTGGATAGATCGCGGTAGTTTCCGGAACCAGTCCCGAATCAAATGCATCGCTGGGGAGTTGCTTCGTTTCGACCGGCAACAACGCGACCTTATCGGTATCGACAGCCCCTCCCGAACGATCTGCTTCGGTGTACAGCTCAACGAGTCGTTTGTACTCTGCTTCCGGTGCATAGATCAGCTTCTGGTAAGCACGCACGGCTTCTGGAGCAGCGCCGTACATAAGCCGGACACCATGATCGAGCAGTAACGTTCTGTCGCATAGTTCGATGATGCTGGGCGCCGAGTGCGACACGAAGAGAATCGAAGTACCGTTGCGCTTCAACTCTTCCATACGCGCAAAGCACTTACGCTGAAACTTTTCATCGCCGACTGCTAACGCTTCATCGACAATAAAAATATCCGGATCAATCATCGCTTGAACGGCAAATGCCAATCGAACGACCATCCCGCTGGAATAGCTTTTTACCGGTTGTTCAATAAAGTCCCCAATGTCGGCAAAGGCGGCAATTTCATCAAAACGCTGATCGATTTCTTCTCTTGCCAAGCCAAGTACTGCGGCGTTCATGTAAACGTTATCGCGCCCGGTGAACTCTGGGTCAAAGCCCGAGCCCAGCTCCAGCAATGCTGCAATGCGACCGTTAGTCTGGACGCTACCAGTGGTCGGATTCAACGTGCCGCAAATCATCTGCAGTAAAGTGGATTTACCACTGCCGTTACATCCTATGATTCCGACTGTTTCGCCCTTCTTCACTTCGAAAGAAACATCCTTCAAAGCCCAGAACTCGCGATAGAACTGACTGGACTGCATGCGCAAAGCGCCCTGCATGCGAGGCACGATAAACTGCTTCAGCCGGTCACGGGGCTGATCATAGATTTCGTAGCACTTGCTAAGGTTCTCGACCTTGATAGCGACTTCAGAGGACATCAGCAAATCCCTTACGTGTTTTCTGGAACCAGGCAAAACCCAACCAAGCGATGCAGGTGGTGGCTACCCAATAGATTCCCAATATTTCAAAGTCCGGGAGTTTTCCCCAGAAAAGAACATCGCGCGCCATCTCAATCGCCGGTGTCAGCGGGTTGAGGTAGAGCAAATGACGATACGCTTCGGGCAGTGCCGTCGCGGGGTAGAAAATAGGGCTCAAGAACATCAGAACAGTGGTCAGAATGCCGATGAATTGCGAAACATCGCGCAGGTACACACCCAACGAGGCCAATGCCCAGCTAACCCCCATGATGAACATGATGAAAGGGATGACGATCAGCGGCAGGTAGAAGGCTGTAGCGTGCGGTACTCCGAAAAATATTCCGTAAGCCACAAACCATACGCCCAAGCTAATGGCTGCATGGAACAGCGCTGACCCCAATACCACGACGGGAAGAATTTCGAGGGGATACACCACCTTCTTGACAAAATTGACCTTGCCAAGAATGAGACCGGGGGCCCGGTTAATACACTCGGAAAACAGGTTGAAAATGATCAGTCCGGCAAACAGGATCAATGCGAATTCGGTTTTCGAATCACTGTCGACACTCCAGCGCGCCCGGAGTACCGCGCTGAACACAAAGGTGTACACCGCAAGCATCAGCAACGGATTGAAAAACGACCAAAGCAGGCCCATGGCCGAACCACGATACCGACCTAGCACTTCCCGAATAGTCGAAGCTTTGATTAATGCTGTATTGCGCCACAGGCTGGCGAACATTTCCAAAGGGTTGGCAGAAAACTGGCGCATCAAGCAAAAACCTCAGCAGAAAATGGTGCATGGCTGCGTGCATCATTGGCCGCAAGCGATGGGGCTATACACAATGGAGTGGCGTGGAAGATTTCAAGGGAAATGCCTCGTTCCTCGGTGCAGGACTTGAGGCTGATCGGCATGACGTCGAACATAGCAAGGGGAGTTCCATTCATTGGTGCAGTGTTTCCTTAAGCGCACAGCGAGTATTGCCAGTAACAGTGGGCCGCCAGCGCTCAGCCAGACTGGCCGGTTCGCCTGCAGCCTGTACTGACAACGGTAGTAAACAGAGAGCCAAATCAAGCATGAACGACTACCCGATGCGAATCCGTCAGAGGCCTGTACGACGGACGATGAAGACTTATTGGCGAAAAAAGCCAAGGAGTGAAACCCAACCAATAAACTGTAAAAATGGACAGCTTGATATTAGCCAGCGATATCGAAAATCGTCAATTTTTACCAGTCTCAGGGCCGCCAAGGTGGAAACGTTACAGTAAACCCGAGGCCTCCAAAGCCGACGACACTGTGGGTATTATCCTGTCAGATGATAACATTCAAACCCATACAGAAACACGAAAAATCCTACTCGCGCCTTCCCTCAAGCACCTTCGATAGACCTTCAGCGCGATCGAAAAAGGATCCTTGCCGAGAGGTAAAAATGAGTGGTTTTGAGCCTCTAAAAAACACCACAGCACTGGCGAAGACATGAACGACTATGTTCTGTCGCTAGACTCTTGTACCTCCTGCTTCACCGCCAGCAACTCTCCCCTGCATCGATTGCCCGGAGATGAATATCGGGTCGCGGTAGAGATGGCAGGTAGCTGCCATCCCTACCGCAACCGACGCTACGGAGATAGCCAGCCTACGCGCCTCAAAAAAAAGACAAAAAAAAGCTGCCTGAAAGGCAGCTCATTTCTAGGTGCAATGCATCAAGCCAATTAGGTTAAACATAACCCTCACAAGACTTCACCGCCCGGTTCTTGGCAACAAAGTAGGCTTCATGCAGTTGTTTATGCCTGCTCAGCCTTACTTTTGGATCCGCAGGGGTTCTGAACAACGATGTGGTTTTGGGCACATAACAGAACTCATTTTCATACCCATAACGCAACCAAAGATTCCAATCCTCAAGATTACTCATGTCGGTCTCGAAACCGCCCCGCTTCAGATATAGGTCTCTCTTGAAAAGAAGGGACTGAATGGGGATGAAGTTATGATCAAGCAGCACATCGTAATCGTATTCATGCTTGAAGGAGTCGTGAGTCTCATGACTGACTTCCGTATACCGCCCATTCGTACCGTCAGTGACGGTGCCGACCTCCATTGCCAGCGAGTAAGCCGCAACGGCCGTGTCATTTTTCAACAACGCAGCGACAAGAACCTCGACGTGATCCGAAAAAAGTAAATCATCGTCGTCGAGAAACATACAGTATTTGCCTTTGGCGACCTCAAGACCGTAGTTGCCTGTCACCGAACGCCCTACTTTCTCCAGACCGTAAAAGCTGACATTTCGCCCTTCTGTGGACTGCATCTCAGAAACAAGGGCTTTCATCGTCGAGCCACCATCCTCGACCACAATTAACTCAATATTACGGTACGTTTGGTTGAACACCGACATGATGGATTGCCTCAGGAACTCATCCCTCTTCTGATAGGTACGAGTCACGATGGTGACCAAAGGCTGCTCAATGAAGGGTTCACCCACGCGCCAGAAAGCGCCGTCCCTGATCATTTCATAATCAAAGCCCCTGAAAGGAAAATAAGCATCCTTATCCGGACCTTTACCACCGAGAAAATAAGACGCTTTCTTTGTGAGTTGAGCAAAATTACGCATCAGATCCCGGCGAGAACCAGGGTATGCTTGTGGCCGCATAAACAGTAACAACTGTAGAACGACACCGCCCCACTTGTCGGTCAGCCTACCATAACGCAATCTAATATAAGCATTGGCCAAAGTACTGCCGGCATACTGAATCGGCTTCACATGATTCTCATGCTCATAGGTGTAATGGTAAACGACTGCTGAAGGACAATATTTCAGATGATAGCCATAGGATCTAAACCGATAAGAAAGCTCGACATCTTCTCCATACATGAATATCTGGCTTTCATAACCGCCGACCTTAACGTAGGCAGACCGCCTGATTAAAATGCACGCATGTGAAGACCAATTGGTTTCCAGCGTCACCGGATCATAGTACTTCGGATGCTCATATGGGGCCTGCCTCAACTCCCAGGATGCGACATTTTCCTGACCTTTTGACAAAGCGCTGGAAATAATCCTCTCAATGGAGTTATCCGCGAAAGTAATATCAATATTACTGACAAGAAAATACTCTGCATTGCCTTGACCGATCGCCCTATCATGGCCCGCACCAAAACCTACGTTATCTCCCCGTAAAACCTCAAAGCCGGCCAACTCCGCACCCAGCGTTACTTTCCAGCGCTCCAGTGCTTCGACTGTACTATCGCTAGAGCCATTATCGATAAAATAGAGATTCAACTTTCCAAGGGGATAGCTTTGAGATTTCAGTGATTCAAAAAAACCATCGACCCACTTGACGCTATTATAGGTAACGATTGAAACATCAACGACAGGTTGAGCAGAGGCTGTCGGCGCTACCAAAACATGAGAAAAACGACGATCCGTAATGACCTGTATCGCCTTGATATTATCTTTTGAATATATAACGGAAAGAAGCTTCGCGCGTAATGATTTCGAGTAAAGACCTATCCGAACACGAATACTCGCCAAAAAAGGAAACTTCTGATAAAGAGGCCGAAGGACCGCCTTCGGACTCGACACAAGTCGACGCAGCCCCGCGAGGCAGCGCTTTACAAATGACATTATGGAATGCCCCATACTGAATACTTCACCCTTTAAAAACGAATTTTTTTCTTCTGAATTCCCAAACTTTGAACCAGTCGCCTGCAAGGCATCAAGTTGCGCCTCGACTTCAAAAAGCTGGCCCTTCACCTGAAAGAGCTCTTCATTCAACAATGCCAGATCGGCATTAATTTCTTTATTCTTTGATTCAAGCCATGAAATATAAGATTGTTGGCGATAACTTTCCAAATCAGGATCGAAGCGGTTTCTTTCAAAACCCGACTCACTGGTGGCATGCCCCAGTCGAGCAAGATGAGCTGACGGCTCGCAGAACTTAGCAGCAGAAAGAAAGTATTGCGTTTCGGCAAAGTCCAGAATGGAAGCTCTGAGCGCTGACGAACACACACTATCTGTTTGATGAGCCTGCCAAACAGACATCAAATCTGCGGGCTCCCGAACATCGATAGTCAACCCCAACCCTGAATAGGGAGCCAGTCCCAGGACGTAAACAGGCTTACCGGCCAGAGCCGCCTCAAAACCAGCAGAGGAGTTGAGGGTAAAGACAACATCCGCGGCGGCGATCAAATCAGAAATATTATCCTCTTTGCCGGCGACGAAGACATGTTCCGGCAGCGGTGGGATAGAGTCCAACGGATGCGGCTTGACGATGATTTTTAAGCCTGATTCCGAGATAACATCCGATACATGCTGAACATACTCAGCCATGCTCGAATAGGGAGACCCCATGATTACATTGGAGTCATCCTGAACCTGCAGCAGAACCAGAGCATTGGGCTCCCTGACGCCACCCTGGTACTTATAACGGTCCTCCAGAGCCTTTAACCGGTCAACACATTCACTATTGTCGTAGGTCTGCACCTTCTCCAGATAGGCAGCAAACTCCGTCCTGAAGGTACTTCGAGCATTCACGCCCTGCGGATCCGAGTAGTAACCCATGGCATTAGGTTCTCGCAACATGCCCAGCTCATTAAAAATCAGAGGGATCGTATGAGATGAACAAATCCTGTCCAGCGAACCGTCGTAATTCCAACAAAAAACGAGATCTGGATCTAGCTCACCCACCATGCGGCGAACAAAATCGTCGTGATAAGGAACCGCCTCCTTCTTGAGTATTGCTGTCCAGTCGCTCAGCCAATCAACGTCAGGTCCATTGGGGTAAACACACGAAAATGTCGCTGGGCTTACCCATTGATGAGCAAATACACCGTACTCGTTTTTCAGTTCGTCAGAGCCAACAAATATGCACTCCCAGCCTTCACTGGCAAATTTGTTCGCCAACGGCAAATACACATCGACAATACTGCTGAACAACGTCGGCCGCCCTCTTAAAACCAGGGGCAGCGTGTAGAACACAACCTTCTTGAATTTTCGCTGAGCCACCCGCACGGCGGGACTGCCCGCGGCGATGCTTTGCGGCTCAATATTAAATTTTACAACCGAGTTCGCTGCGACAACTACTCCCTTACCCACTACCGCTCCCGCCAGGACTGAGGCATTTGCACCAATCCAGACATCATCTTCAATAATCACCTCGGCCAACTTCAGCCCCTGATCCTTGATAGATATTTTACGATCATAACGATGGGTAGAAGAAGTTATCGACACGTTAGGAGCGATCAACACATTCGCGCCGATAGTTACCTTTCCACTTCCGTTGATCCACGCTCCGTAGTTAACCACGGTTCCGGATGAGATACTCAAAAAACCGCCTGCCCCGCACTCAATAACGACATTGTCGCGAATCTGCACGTCGTCGGCGATAACACAAGTTGCCGTATCATCAACATAAAACTTTACCGTTTCGGCAATGAGCGCGTTACCAATCTTCAGCATAGCTTTAAGCAACCTTCACAACGTTTACGGTTGACGGACAATAAGCCACGCCTACAGCCTGACGACCACCAGACACACTCATTTTTCTCAAGGGCCAACGCTGATCCAGCTCAACACGCTCACCATCGAGACTGGCCATACCGATATACAGAAAGTACTCACCGGGCGCGACATTCAGCGAATAGGAAAAGCTAACCTTATACGCCCCTTCCTCGAAGCTTATTTCACCGCCAGCCAAAAGACTATTATCACCCGCCACGTCGACACCTTTAGCGTTTCGTAACGAGTAACCAATCACAACATTGCTAAATTCAGCCCGAGACTGGATATAGCAGTTCATTGTAACTTCATCCATAGGTTCGAAATGATTCGTTGGGACTCCCGCGGCATCAAGAAAATCAACCGCATTTATTTTTGCTTCTCCGGAGCCAAATCTCACTTCTGAAATATCACCCAACTCTTTCTCGTAAGAAACATCAACATGCAATTCCTCAGCAAGCCCCATTGGCGATGAACCCGTATTACGGATATTTTTTTCATAATTCTTGGTGGCCGCCAAAACGTCGGCACTATAATCAATGATGCGACCGGCCTGCATTACAATAACTGCTTGGCAAAACCGAATAACTGACTGAGTATCATGAGAAACAAAAAGTATAGTCGTACCGCGCTCCTGCATATACTTCATTCTAAGCATACACTTAAGCTGGAACCCTGCATCCCCTACACTCAGCGCTTCGTCAACAATAAGCACATCGGGATCAATATTAATTGCGACAGAAAAGGCCAGCCGTGCAAACATGCCACTACTGTACATTCGAACAGGCTGATTGATAAATTCGCCAATATCTGCAAATTCCGTGATTGCCGAAACACGCAGTTGCATTTCCGCGTGACTGTAGCCCATCAAGGTGCCTTGAAAGTAGATGTTCTCCATCCCGGTATAATCGGGATTGAAGCCGGCCCCCAACTCCAATAACGAGGCTACCCGGCCAGATACTTTAACGTCACCGCTTGTCGGCGTGAGAACACCGGTCAAAATCTTGAGTAACGTACTCTTGCCAGCTCCATTCTTTCCTAATATACCAACGGTCTGCCCTTTCTTGACCGTAAAGGAGACATCCGAGAGAGCATGAAAATCATGATGCCGACGTTTCCCGAATAAAGACAATGCCTCAATCAATCTATCAACAGGCTTGTCATACAGTCGATAAAGCTTACAGATATTGCTGACAACAATGGCGTCCTCGAAAACTTCAGTCATCACAAAATATCCGCAAAGTGAGGTCTTAATTTTTTGAACGTTCGCAAACCCACCAGTATGAGAACAGTCAGAACAATCCAGAACACAATCGTTTGCTCCAGACGATCCCAAAACCAGACACCCCGAATGAGTGAATCCCTGAATCCCTCAACAACATAAGAAAACGGATTAAATTGAAGATATTTTACAGCCCTGCTCTGCATGGCGTTGATATCCCAGAAAACGGGAGTTAACCAGAAACCAAACTGTACCGCCATGGAAACCAACTGACTCAGGTCAGGAAAGAAGATAACAACCGAACTGGTGATCCAGGCTATCGCCAACAACAAAGCAAACAAACAGACAATATAATAGATAACTTGAAACCAGTAGATCGTTGGCGTATAACCATAAACCAAAAACAAAAGAATCAGTATACAAACAAAAAAAATGTGAACCATCAACGCCGAACCCAGCTTCACCAACGGCAGCAATGAAACCCTAAACACTATCTTCTTTACCAGAAAACTGTTTTCTTTCACCGACGAGCATCCTGAGTTCAATGCCTCGACGATAAAGAACCATGGCACCAGGCCACAAACCAACCACAAGACAAACGGAAAATCGTTTTGAGCGGCCGCCTTGAATCCAAACTGAAATACGAACCACAAAATAACAGTAGTTGCTACAGGCTGAATAAAAACCCACAAAACACCAAGGTAATTAGTCAGGTATCTTGCACGAAGATCATTGGCTATCAAACTCAACAATACCCTTCGATCCCGTGCAAACTCTCTGAACATGCGCATCAAACCATTCCTTCGAGATAGACACCCAACAAGGTCATTAACCAACAATCGAAAGGCCTACAGACAGTCAGCAGCCTTCTATTGATCCGTGATTCAGAGAAACGACCAGGCTTGACACTCGACCGTTATCCCTCTTCCCTGCACAACTGAGCGGGACACCCTATCACTGTAGCCCGAAAAACCGGAACCTTATCCACAGGGTAAGCCTACATTGGACAAGCTCCCCCCGCTCATGACTCCAACTCATAAGCCCTCCTCACCAGGGAGATCTGTTCCGTTAGGATACGGACTTTCAATGGGCGAAATATGTGAGAATTCTGAAAAGGTCGTAAGAAAAGTCCTAGAAAAATCGACCTGCAAAAAAGCAGACATTACTTTGCCGGCTCCAACATTCCGGCTTGGTATTTGTATGCGATCAGGAGCAGCGGAGTGTATGCAATGATCAGCGCGGCAACACCTGGAATCAAACCGGTTCCGACAGCAACCGCCAGCGGCGCGAGCCATAACAGATTTATTGCCAGGACAGCATAAACAACCGTTTTATGATTTCCGTATTGTCGAGATGCATATTGATAAGCGTGGCTGCGATGGGCTTCATAAATTTTTTCGCCACGCAGTAGGCGTCGCATCAGCGTCCAGGTGGCATCGACAATGAACACCCCCAAGAGTATCAGCCAGCACCAAAGCAACTCGGGTACTTTAGTGGCGGCAATAATGGCCAGCAAGCCCACCGTCAGCCCGAGAAAACCGCTGCCGGCATCTCCCATGAAAATTCGCGCAGGGGGAAAGTTCCAGCAGAGAAAACCCGCAACAGAGCTTGCCAGCACCCAAACCACCCAGCTCAGTTCCTGATGTCCACTCAGCCAATAGACCAGACACCCTGACAAGCAAACAGAAATGGCCTCAACACTGGCCAGTCCATCGATACCATCCATAAAGTTGTAGAGATTGAGCATCCAGACCAGAAAGACTGCGAACAGAATGGTTGCGAACCAGTTTAAGTTGAGCAGCACACCAAAAAAAGAGATCTGCGGCCCACCACCCAACCAGAACAATGCCCAACCCGCGGCAACGAAATGCCCTAACAGACGCCATCGCGCAGCGATGTGACCATGATCATCAGCAAAACCTAAAGCGGCAACCAACGCTCCCGCCCCCAATAGCCCTGCAAACACCGACAGGTCTATTAAGTCGAGGTAATACAACACAGGTAATGCGAGCAGAAATGAAACGACTATCGCCACTCCGCCGCCTCGCGGAGTAGGCAGAGTGTGGGAGCTACGTAGATTTGGAATATCGATCAGGCTATTTGCCAACGCATAACGCCGTAAGACATAAGTCAAAAATAGCGACACGATGAATACTGCACTGAGCAGCCAACAGAAATTCATTTTTTTAGAGTATCCAGATAGTGATCAGCCGTCTGACGTAATGCTCTGGTCATCACGACGGGAGGAGACCAACTCAAGAGGGTTTGAGTTCTGACGATATCGACCTCAAGAGAATCGAATAAGCGTTGGGCTATCACCTTTTTTCCGAGCACCGACAAAACACCCTTCAACATCCAGACGGGGACTGGAATCAACAGCGCCGGCTTTCCGAATGCCCTGCCAATGCATTGCAATAGCTGCGTTGTTGACAGGTCTTCACCATCACTTACCAGGAACGTATTATTCGCCGCTTCAGGGTGATCGACACACTTGATAACCAGATCCACAAGATTATCTACCGCAACAAAACTTCTTCGATTATTTATGGCACCTAATGGCAGCGGAACTCTTTTATTCAGCCAACTCATCATACTTAAAAAGTTAGCCCTTACTCCCGGACCATAAACCAGTGGCGGACGAATAATCACCACTTCCATGCCGGTATCAAGGCTGATTTGACGCAGTGCGTCCTCTGCTTCCAGCTTGGAGATACCATAAGGATCGATCGGTGCCGGAGGATCATCGAATTTGAAGGGGTTGCCCGGAACGGTACTCTCGCCGTTCACCTTGATCGAGCTGATGTAAATGAAGCGCTTCACACCTGATTCAGCAGCCTTGCGAGCGAGACTAACTGTGCCATCCACGTTGATCTTACGAAACTCCATCAAGGCGTCAGTCGCAGACTCATTCATCACATGCACCCGCGCGGCACAGTGAATGACTACCTGAACATCGTCCAGTACTGGCAGCCTTGTGTTATTTCCCAGACTGAATGGCACGACTTGGCAAAGTCCGACAAGCCGTGAAGAGCCGCGAACCGCAGCCACTGGCTTGAGCTTCCTGTCCAATAACAGCCTCAAAACCACGGCTTCGCCGACAAAGCCGGACGCACCAGTCACTAGAACTTTCGGTCCTTTCATTTGGTTTTTTTTCCGATCATTGCGGTAGCCCAGCAAATCAGAAAGAAAAACAGCTTGTCCCGCAACCGCCGCCGACACTTCCAGGCACTGAACGAAAGCAGCATCAATTGTATACGCCCAAGCCGAAACCAGCGCCGAACAAAAGGATCTGTTTCCTTGCCTACAAGCGCCGTGATGAGTTGTACCTGCGAAAACCACCAACCGTCATAAATGGTTTTGTAACGCATGAATAGCGAACCAATCCCAATATTCGCGCCTACCTGGTTACTTTCGTGCTGACGATACTGCATAGCCGGTACCGGATCGGTAAACCACTTGAAACCCTGGCTGCGAGCGAATGCATAGAAGTACCAATCATGTAGACTGACCCCCTGAAGTTCTTGCCAATGGGCAAGCACCGAGGCCTTGAGTTGCATTGCCAGTTTTTTGTTCAGAACATAGGTGCAGCCGGGCCCCGCCGCTTCGAAAAGATAATCCCAGGTTACCTGTGGCTGCGCCTTGTCCAACAAGTGGGTCTTGCCATTCTGCCAGAACGCAGTGACATTGCTCGAATAGCCATCCACCTCTCGCGCGCAAATCACCTCACTCGCCCGCTTGAGCTTGTCAGTATGCCAAACGTCATCCTGATCGGAGAAAGCGATGAGGTCGTACCCGTCAAAGTCGACATCGCGGATAAGCCTGAAGAAGTTGCGCGAGGCGCCACCGAAACTACCGGCTGCCGGCAACAGAACAATGCTTTGATGGCAATTAGCGAACTCAGCACACCAGACTTCAGTTCCATCCGTAGAAGGATCGATACTGATATAAACGGTTACGTCGATAGCTGACTGGTCGAGGATCGAGGCCAACTGCTCCTCGATCCACTGCATGCCATTGTAGGCGGCCAGCAAAACCGCAACCTTGGGATGTTTTACTGGCATGCCATTCCTGCCTGGACCGGTTGAATGCTACTGTTCGAAGGATTGAGCCTTCGAATCAGTGGGAAGGCGAGTCCAGGAGCTTTTGCAGATACTGACCGTAGCCAGTCTTCTTCAAAGCATCAGCCTGAGTACCCAACTGCTCGGCAGTAATCCAGCCATTGTGGTAAGCAATCTCTTCTAGGCACGCCACCTTCAGGCCTTGGCGCTGCTCGATGGTGTGCACGAAGTGACTGGCTTCCAGCAGCGAATCATGGGTACCAGTGTCCAGCCAGGCAAAACCACGACCGAGCATTTCGACGTTGAGGGTCTTCTGCTCGAGGTACGCACGGTTAACGTCAGTGATTTCCAGCTCGCCACGTGGGGATGGCTTGATGCTCTTGGCGATTTCCACGACCTGGTTGTCGTAGAAGTACAGGCCAGTCACGGCATAGCTGGATTTTGGCTTCAGCGGCTTTTCTTCGATGCTCAAGGCACGGCCGGCAGCGTCGAACTCGACGACACCGAAACGCTCTGGATCGGATACGTGGTAACCAAATACAGTCGCGCCGTGCTCTTGAGTGCTGGCGGAACGCAGGTTTTCCGAGAAGTGCTGACCGTAGAAGATGTTGTCGCCGAGGATCAGGCAGCAAGGGTCTTTACCGATGAATTCTTCGCCGATGATGAAGGCTTGTGCCAGGCCGTCCGGGCTAGGCTGCTCGGCGTAGGTCAGCTTGATGCCGTACAGGCTGCCATCGCCCAACAATTTGCGGAAGTTCGGCAGGTCTTCAGGGGTGGAGATAATCAGGATTTCGCGCATGCCGGCGAGCATCAGCACCGACAGCGGATAGAAGATCATTGGCTTGTCGTAGATCGGCAGCATCTGCTTGGACACGCCGAGGGTCAATGGGTGCAGTCGAGTACCCGAGCCGCCAGCGAGGATGATGCCTTTACGATTTGTCGTAGTCATTTATTCAGAACTTCCGTAAGCATTCGGGTGACACCACTTTGCCAATCCGGCAAGTGTAGAGAAAAATTGTCGCGCAGCTTCTGAGTGTTCAGCCGTGAGTTCAGAGGACGACGCGCCGGTGTTGGGTAGGCAGTTGTGTCTATCGGATTGATCACCGTGACGGCGAGTTCTTCGCCGTTGGCTTTGGCAAAACCGATCACATGGCTGGCATAGCCGTGCCAGGACACTTCGCCGGCGGCCGCCAGGTGATACAGGCCCGCCAATTCAGGACGCTGCAAGACTTGCTGAATGGCCAAAGCCGTCACGTCGGCGATCAAATCTGCGCCGGTGGGGGCGCCGATCTGGTCGGCGATGACGCTCAGGGTGTCGCGGTCCTTGGCCAGACGCAGCATGGTCTTGGCAAAGTTGTTGCCGCGCGCGCCATAGACCCAGCTGGTGCGGAAGATCAGGTGCTTGCAGCCCGAGGCGGTAATTGCTTGCTCGCCGGCCAGTTTGCTGGCGCCGTAGTGATTCACCGGAGCGACGGCATCTGTCTCTTGCCATGGCTTCAGGCCTTCACCACTGAACACATAGTCGGTGGAGTAGTGAATCAGCCAGGCACCCTGGGATGCAGCCTCTTCAGCCATAACCTGACTCGCCTGACCGTTTACGCGGTCGGCCAGCTCTGTCTCAGATTCAGCTTTATCGACAGCGGTGTAGGCCGCAGCGTTGACGATGACGTCAGGCTTGACCTGACGGATCGTCGCACGCAGTGCGTCGAGATCAGACAGGTCACCGCTCAAACCATCGACCGGGTGACGATCCAGGGCGATCAAATCTCCAAGCGGAGCAAGGGAACGTTGCAGCTCCCAGCCCACCTGGCCGTTTTTTCCCAGCAGGAGGATTTTCATGCTTTGTCCGAACGATCCGTGTAGTTCTGGTCGATCCATTGCTGGTAGCTGCCGCTCTTCACGTGAGCTACCCACTCAGTGTTGTTGAGGTACCACTCGACGGTCTTGCGGATACCGGTTTCAAAAGTTTCTTCCGGCGTCCAACCCAGCTCACGCTGAATCTTGCTGGCGTCGATCGCATAGCGCTGGTCGTGGCCCGGGCGATCCTGAACGTAGGTGATCAGGCTGGCATGCGGACGATGAGCGGAGTCTGGACGCAGTTCGTCGAGCAGTGCGCAAAGTGTATGCACCACTTCGATGTTTTGCTTCTCGTTATGGCCGCCGATGTTGTAGGTCTCGCCGATTACGCCTTCGGTCACGACTTTGTAGAGCGCGCGGGCGTGGTCTTCGACATAGAGCCAGTCACGGACCTGATTGCCTTTGCCGTAGACCGGCAGCGGCTTGCCTTCCAGTGCATTAAGAATGATCAGCGGGATCAACTTCTCAGGGAAATGGCACGGACCGTAGTTGTTCGAGCAGTTGGTCACCAGAGTCGGCAGGCCGTAGGTACGGCTCCAGGCGCGAACCAGGTGATCGGAACTGGCCTTGCTGGCCGAGTACGGCGAGCTTGGCTGGTACGGCGTGGTTTCGGTGAAGAGGTCTTCCGGACCTTCGAGGTCTCCATAGACTTCGTCGGTGGAAATATGGTGGAAACGGAAGTTGGCTTTACGCGCGTCATCCAGTGCCGCCCAATAATGGCGTGCTGCTTCGAGCAAGGTGTATGTGCCGATGATGTTGGTCTGGATGAATTCAGACGGACCGGAGATCGAGCGGTCAACGTGGGACTCTGCGGCCAAGTGCATGATCGCATCCGGTTGGTGTTCACGCAGGACACGGTCCACTTGGTCACGGTCGCAGATGTCGACGCGTTCGAACACGTAACGCGAGTTCTGGCTGACTTCGGCCAGCGACTCAAGATTACCGGCATAAGTCAGTTTATCGACGTTAACGACAGAGTCGTTAGTGTTGGAGATGATATGACGAATGACTGCCGAGCCGATAAACCCGGCGCCGCCGGTTACTAGAATTTTCACGCGAAACCCTACCCTTTAGTTGCTGACAGGGCCACCAACCGCGCACTGTCTAATCCATGAATGCAAAAGCCATCAAGTCAGCTGAGGCTTCTGACAGAGTCAGTCTGAACCGATTCGGGAATGCCTTATCGATCAAGCGCAGCATTTTACAGCTTAATGAAGGTTTTACTAATGGATATGGACAAGCTGTGACACAAATTCGACAGGCACAACGGGCTTTGTCGCAATCAGACAAGGCGCTTGCGTGAACCTCTGGACGTACGCCCCAGAAACCACCCGAGAATCGGCCCGATCACCATGCCGATCAGCAGCACGATCACCATGATCAGCGACACTGGCAACTGTGGGCCCGCCCAGCCCAAGAATAGCAGCGACACACTTTGCTGGTTCTCCAGAACGAACGCCAGGATCGCCAGAACGAGCAATAGGACAAATACAGCGAGAAGTACGCGTTTGAGGTTACGCATCAGCGGTTCCTTGAGATGCAGCAGCTGTCAAAGGCCCTCCTCCTCTTCCTCGTTCACGCGATCACGCAGTTCTTTGCCTGGCTTGAAATGCGGAACGAACTTGCCGTCGAGGCTGACGGACTGACCGGTTTTCGGATTGCGGCCTACGCGCGGCGCGCGATAGTGCAGGGAGAAGCTGCCAAACCCACGGATTTCGATTCGATCACCGGTGGCCAGACATTGGGACATTTGCTCAAGCATGGTCTTGATGGCCAGCTCCACATCCTTGGATGAGAGCAGCCCTTGATGGGTGACAATTCGTTCGATCAACTCCGACTTCGTCATATTTTTCCCTTCTTTTTCAAGCAGCTAGGAAAAGCGCTTTAAAGGTTTTAGCATGCCCGGAGAAATTTGAACAGCCCGAGTTTTGACATATCTTTCCCTGCAATGAGGCACCCGATTTCAGAACATCGGAACATAGCTCTAACCCGGCATTCATCTACAGATAACCAGCATGGTGCGCGTCAGATAACCCGCGGGATTGAAGCCAAAAGGGAATTCATCTTCCTCCTTCGCGTCATCGGACCTTACGACGACTTTATAGCCTGCGCCCTTGCATTCCCTGGCAGCTCGCTTGTGGCACCTCTCCCATCCAGAACCTAACCCGGAACAATCGATCTCTATGCCACTGACTCCGCGTACCGCATGAGTCTTGGCGCTAGTGGTACAACCTGCCAATGTCAGTACTGCTATCACGACAATGAGCTTGTTCATTCGCTTCCTTATGCCAGGCGCATTGCCCAGCGGTCGTTCACTTCAGACTAAGCCTAGCCTTGAATAGACGATTGACCTGTATGAAGTTACAGACAGCTCATGTAGATCATTGGTTTCACGAAAGAAATAATGCGGCGTCAGCACGCTTGGGATTCACCAAATCGCAGGCACAAAAAAGGGCGACCGAAGTCGCCCTTTTTTATGGTCTGACAGAACTTAGTTCTGTTTTTCCATTTGTGCACGCAACAGGTCGCCCAGAGTGGTAGGACCAGCAGCGATGTCAGCAGCAGGCTTGTCTTTCAAGCTCTGGATTGCTTCTTTCTCTTCAGCATCATCTTTCGACTTGATGGAGAGCTGGATTACGCGGCTCTTGCGATCAACGCTGATGATCTTGGCTTCTACTTCCTGGCCTTCTTTCAGAACGTTGCGCGCGTCTTCAACGCGGTCACGGCTGATTTCGGAGGCTTTCAGAGTCGCTTCGATATCGTCGGCCAGAGTGATGATGGCGCCTTTAGCGTCAACTTCTTTCACGATGCCTTTAACGATGGCGCCTTTGTCGTTCTCTTGAACGTACTCGGAGAACGGATCGCTTTCCAGTTGCTTGATACCCAGGGAGATGCGCTCGCGCTCTGGGTCAACCGACAGGATAACGGTGTCCAGCTCGTCGCCCTTCTTGAAGCGGCGAACGGCTTCTTCGCCCACTTCGTTCCAGGAGATGTCGGACAGGTGAACCAGACCGTCGATGCCGCCGTCCAGACCAATGAAGATACCGAAATCGGTGATCGACTTGATGGTGCCGGAGATTTTATCGCCCTTGTTGAACTGGCCAGAGAAATCTTCCCATGGGTTAGATTTGCACTGCTTGATGCCGAGGGAGATACGACGACGCTCTTCGTCGATGTCCAGAACCATAACTTCCACTTCGTCGCCGACTTGTACGACTTTCGAAGGGTGGATGTTCTTGTTGGTCCAGTCCATTTCGGAAACGTGCACCAGACCTTCAACGCCCTCTTCCAGCTCAGCGAAGCAGCCGTAGTCGGTCAGGTTGGTTACACGAGCGGTAACGCGAGTGCTTTCTGGGTAACGGGCTTTGATAGCAACCCATGGATCTTCGCCCAGTTGCTTGAGGCCCAGGGAAACACGATTGCGTTCGCGATCGTACTTCAGAACCTTGACATCGATCTCGTCGCCAACGTTGACGATTTCGGAAGGATGCTTGATACGCTTCCAAGCCATGTCGGTAATGTGCAGCAGGCCATCGACGCCACCCAGATCGACGAATGCGCCGTAATCGGTGAGGTTCTTGACGATACCTTTGACTTGTTGGCCTTCCTGCAGGGATTCCAGCAGAGCTTCACGCTCGGCGGAGTTCTCGGCTTCGAGGACGCTGCGACGGGAAACGACAACGTTGTTGCGTTTCTGGTCGAGTTTGATGACCTTGAATTCCAGCTCTTTGCCTTCCAGGTGCGTGGTGTCGCGCACTGGACGGACGTCAACCAGAGAACCTGGCAGGAACGCACGGATGCCGTTAACGTCGACAGTGAAGCCGCCTTTAACCTTACCGTTGATAACGCCCTTGACCACTTCTTCGGCTGCGAAGGCTGCTTCCAGAACAATCCAGCATTCAGCGCGCTTGGCTTTTTCACGGGACAGCTTGGTTTCACCAAAGCCGTCTTCAACCGAGTCCAGAGCAACGTGAACTTCGTCACCGACGTTGATAGTCAGTTCGCCAGCATCGTTGTAGAACTGCTCAAGCGGGATGAGTGCTTCAGACTTCAGGCCAGCGTGAACGGTTACCCAGCGAGCCTGGTAATCGATATCAACGATAACACCGGTGATGATGGAGCCTGCCTGAAGGTTCAGGGTTTTTAGGCTTTCTTCAAAGAGTTCCGCAAAGCTTTCGCTCATTTTAATTCCTGTTGAATAAGGGCGAAGGATACGCCCATCTCCACATCCCAGACGATGTGGGTTACGTTCATTTAAAGAAACGGCACAGGACTATGACTGGTCCCCTGGGTCGTTTCTTGGTCACCCGGCGATATCGCGAATGGCGATTTCACTCATGATGCGTTCCAGCACCTGATCGATGGATAATTCCGTGGAATCCAGCTGGATGGCGTCAGCCGCCGGTTTGAGCGGGGCTACCGCTCGCTGGGTGTCACGCTCATCGCGCGCACGTATCTCATCTAGCAGACTCGACAGACTAACACCATCGACTTTGCCCTTCAACTGCAAGTAACGTCGGCGCGCACGCTCCTCGGCACTGGCAGTGAGGAAAATCTTCAACGGCGCGTCGGGAAATACCACCGTGCCCATGTCGCGGCCATCGGCCACCAGACCCGGTGGTTCCTGAAAGGCTCGCTGGCGCTGTAGCAGCGCCTCACGAACGGCGGGCAACGCAGCGACCTGCGAGGCGCCCGAGCCGATGCTCTCGGTACGAATGATATCGCTGACTTCGTCGCCTTCCAGAATGATGCGCTGCAGCTGACCGTCGGTCGCGGCGATGAATTGCACATCCAGATGAGCGGCAAGCTTTTTGAGCAATTCCTCATTCGTCAGATCGACGCCATGGTTATACGCCGCGAACGCCAGCAATCGATACAGCGCACCGGAATCCAGCAAGTTCCAGCCCAGGCGCTTGGCCAGCATCCCGGCGACCGTGCCCTTGCCAGAGCCGCTTGGCCCATCGATGGTGATGACCGGCGCGATGATTTTCACGACTGAGCCTCTTGTGCAACACGGATACCGACCTGCGCGCACAGCGCGAGGAAGTTCGGGAACGAGGTCGCGACGTTGGCGCAATCATGGATGCGGATCGGTGAAGTGGCGCGCAGCGAAGCCACGCTGAAAGCCATGGCAATCCGGTGATCGCCGTGACCGTGCACTTCGCCGCCGCCGATCTGGCCGCCGTCGATGATGATGCCGTCCGGGGTTGGTTCGCACTTGACGCCCAGCGCCAACAAACCATCCGCCATGACCTGGATCCGGTCCGACTCCTTCACCCGCAGCTCTTCGGCGCCCCGCAGCACGGTGCGCCCTTCGGCACAGGCAGCGGCCACGAACAGCACCGGGAACTCGTCGATAGCCAGTGGAACCAGCGCCTCAGGGATCTCGATACCTTTGAGTTTAGCTGCCCGTACGCGCAGATCCGCTACCGGTTCGCCGCCGACTTCACGCTGGTTTTCCAGTGTAATGTCAGCGCCCATCAGGCGCAGGATGTCGATCACGCCGGTACGGGTCGGGTTGATGCCGACGTGCTCAAGCACCAGCTCCGAACCTTCGGCAATCGACGCGGCCACCAGGAAGAACGCCGACGACGAGATATCGCCCGGCACTTCGATGTGGGTCGCGGTCAATTTGTGGCCGGACTCGACCGATGCGGTGGCGCCGTTGACGGTCACCGGATAGCCGAAGCCACGCAGCATACGTTCGGTGTGATCACGAGTCGGTGCCGGCTCGGTGACGGTGGTTTTGCCTTCGGCATACAGACCCGCCAGCAACAGGCAGGATTTAACCTGGGCGCTGGCCATCGGCATGGTGTAAGTCAGGCCCTTGAGCTTGTTGCCACCGCGAATGGTCATCGGTGGACGACCTTCAGGAGCCGTCTCGATCACGGCACCCATTTCACGCAGCGGATTGGCCACGCGATTCATCGGACGCTTGGACAGAGAAGCGTCGCCGGTCAGGGTGCTATCGAAGCTCTGCGCAGCCAAAAGGCCAGACAGCAGACGCATCGAGGTACCGGAGTTGCCCAGATAGATCGGGCCCGGCGCAGGCTTCAGGCCATGCAGACCGACGCCGTGGATGGTCACGCGACCGTGGTGCGGACCTTCGATGACGACACCCATGTCGCGGAAAGCTTGCAGGGTCGCCAAGGCGTCTTCGCCCTCGAGGAAACCTTCCACTTCGGTGACGCCTTCAGCCAGGGAGCCGAGCATGATCGAACGGTGGGAAATCGATTTGTCGCCCGGTACACGAATCCGCCCAGTCAGGCGGCCACCAGGTTGTGCCAGGAAAATCAGATCGTTGGAATTCATAGCGTCCACATAGGCCCGGCGGGCCAGGATTTTACTGAAATGCTCGCGGGCAACCCGGGCGCGAGTGAACACGCCCAACAATTGGTGCCCATCCCCTGCATCGACCGCGTCGCGCAAGGCGTCGAGGTCGCTGCGAAATGTATCGAGTGTGCGCAGGACAGCTTCGCGGTTGGCGAGGAAGATGTCGTGCCACATGACCGGGTCGCTACCGGCGATTCTTGTGAAATCGCGGAAACCGCCCGCAGCGTAACGGAAGATCTCAAGATTTTCATTGCGTTTGGCCAACGAATCGACCAAACCGAACGCCAGCAAGTGCGGCAAATGGCTGGTCGCCGCCAACACTTCGTCGTGACGCTCGACCTGCATGTGCTCGACATCAGCGCCCAATTCGCGCCACAACCGGTCGACCACCGCCAGCGCGGCCGGGTCGGTCTGATCCAGCGGCGTCAGAATGACTTTATGGCGACGGAACAGTTCAGCATTGGAGGCTTCCACCCCGCTCTGCTCGGAACCGGCAATCGGATGCCCCGGCACGAAACGCGCCGGCATGCCGCCAAACGCCTCGGTCGCCGCGCGCACCACATTGCCCTTGGCACTGCCGACGTCGGTCAGAATCGCTTGCCCCAGGTCCATGCCCGCCAACAGCGCGAGCAATTTCTCCATGGCCAGGATCGGCACCGCCAGCTGAATCACGTCAGCGCCCTGGCAAGCTGCCGCCAGGTCTTCTTCGCAGCGATCCACCACGCCCAACTCGACCGCCAGCTTGCGCGACTGTGGGTCGAGATCGACCCCGACCACTTCGCGGCACAGACCGCTTTCACGCAAGCCTTTGGCAAACGAACCGCCGATCAACCCCAGGCCGACCACCACCAGGCGACCGATCATAGGTTGAGCAGATTGCAGTGCAGTGACATCAACCACGAGCCATAACCTTGGCCAGCGCCTCGAGGAAGCGGCTGTTTTCCGCCGGCAAACCGATGGTGATACGCAGATGGTTCGGCATGCCGTAGTTGGCCACCGGACGCACGATCACGCCTTCGCGCAGCAACCCCTCGAACACTGGAGCCGCAACGCGCCCCAGGTCGACACAGATGAAGTTGCCTTTGGATGGAATCCAGCTCAGGCCCAGCTCACGGAAACCCGCTTGCAGCTGCTGCATGCCGGATTCGTTCAGGCGACGGCTTTCGGCCAGGTACTCGACGTCTTGCAAAGCCGCACAAGCGGCGGCCAGTGCGAGGCTGTTGACGTTGAATGGCTGACGCACGCGATTCAGCACATCGGCAACAATGGCCGAGGACAAGCCGTAACCAACCCGCAGCGACGCCAGACCATAGGCCTTGGAGAAGGTGCGCGAGACCAGCAGGTTCGGATAGGCCGCCAAATAGTCCAGGCCATCGGGCAAGTCGCTGCCTTCGGCGTATTCGATGTAGGCCTCGTCCAGCACCACCAGCACATGGGCCGGTACGTCCTGCAGGAAGTCATCCAGCGCTTGGGCGTCGAACCAGGTCCCGGTCGGGTTGTTCGGGTTGGCAATGAACACCACACGGGTATCGGCATCGATCGCGGCCAGCATGGCCGACAGATCATGACCCCAGTCTTTGGCCGGGATCACTTTTGCCTGGGCGCCAACGGCCTGGGTCACGATCGGATAGACCGCAAACGCATGGGCGCTGAACACCGCGTTCAGGCCCGGCGCCAGATAGGCGCGCGCCACCAGCTCCAGAATGTCGTTGGAGCCGTTGCCCAGCGTCACCTGGTTCAGCTCGACGCGGCACTGATCGGCCAACAGGGTCTTGAGCGCAAAACCGTTGCCGTCCGGATAGCGGGTCAGCTCGGCCAGCGCTTCACGAATCGCTGCCAGCGCCTTCGGACTGGCGCCCAACGGGTTTTCGTTGCTCGCCAGCTTGACGATATTGGCCGGATCGAGATTCAGCTCACGGGCCAGTTCGTCCACGGGCTTGCCCGGAACGTAAGGCGAAAGTTGTTGCACGCCCGGCTGTGCCAGAGCGAGGAAGTTGCCACTCATTTGCTACCGCCCTTAGAGAACTGCTTTCGGGTAGGAACCCAGCACTTTGAGTGCTACTGCTTCCTGACTGATCTTTTCCAGCACACCTTTGATCAGCGGATCGCGATGGTGGCCGACGAAGTCGATGAAGAACACGTAGGTCCATTTACCGCTGCGCGACGGACGGGTCTCGATGCGTGTCAGGTCGATGCCGTTGTCATGGAACGGCACCAGCAGCTCGTGGAGCGCGCCGGGTTTGTTGCTCATGGAGACGATGATCGAGGTCTTGTCGTCGCCGGTCGGCGGTACTTCCTGGCTGCCGATCATCAGGAATCGCGTGGAGTTGTCCGGACGATCCTCGATTTTTTCGGCCAGACGAGTCAACCCGTACAGACCGGCGGCCATGTCGCCGGCAATCGCCGCCGAGTTCCACTCACCCTTGACCCGCTTGGCCGCTTCGGCGTTGCTCGAAACCGCCACGCGCTCGACATTCGGGTAATGGGCGTCCAGCCACTTGCGGCACTGAGCCAGGGACTGGGCGTGGGAATAGATGCGGCTGATGCTGTCGGTCTTGGTGTTTTCACCCACCAACAGGTGATGATGAATACGCAACTCGACTTCGCCACAGATCACCATGTCGTGTTCGAGGAAGCTGTCGAGGGTGTGGTTGACCGCGCCCTCGGTGGAGTTTTCCACCGGGACCACGCCAAAGTTCACCGCACCGGCTGCCACTTCACGGAACACTTCGTCGATCGCCGCCATTGGCTTGCTGATCACTGCGTGACCGAAGTGCTTCATGGCCGCAGCCTGAGTGAAGGTGCCTTCAGGGCCGAGGTACGCCACTTTCAGCGGCTGCTCGAGGGCCAGGCACGAGGACATGATTTCGCGGAACAGCCGCGCCATCTCTTCGTTGCCCAGCGGCCCCTTGTTACGCTCCATTACGCGCTTGAGCACCTGAGCTTCACGCTCAGGACGATAGAACACCGGCACTTCGCCTTCGGCCAGCGAGGCCATCTTTACTCGCGCAACTTCCTGGGCGCAACGTGCGCGCTCACTGATCAGCTCCAGGACTTTTTCGTCCAGAGCATCAATGCGCAGGCGCAGTGCCTTGAGTTCTTGCTCAGACATTAGCCGTGTTCCTTCTCGAACTCTGCCATGTACGAAACCAGTGCGTTGACCGCAACGATATCGACGGCGTTATAGATGGAGGCACGCATGCCGCCCACGGAACGGTGGCCCTTGAGGTTCAGCAGGCCACGTTCGTCGGCACCGACCAGGAACGGCTTGTCGAGACGATCGTCGGCCAGACGGAACGGCACGTTCATCCACGAGCGGTCCGACTTGTTGATCGGGTTGCTGTACAAGCCGCTGGCGTCGATGAAGTCATACAGCGTGCGCTGCTTCACTTCATTGAGCTTGCCGATGGCTTCGACACCACCCTGCTCTTTCAGCCACTCGAACACCAGGCCGGACAAGTACCAGGCCAGGGTTGGCGGGGTGTTGTACATCGAGCCGTTATCGGCCGCGACCTTGTAGTTGAGCATGGTCGGGCAAATGGAGCGGGCGTGACCCAACAGGTCTTCGCGAATGATGCTCACGACGACGCCGCTCGGGCCGATGTTTTTCTGGGCCCCGGCGTAGATCATGCCGAAGCGCGATACATCCACCGGACGGGAGAGAATGTCCGAGGACATATCGGCAACCAGCGGCACATCACCGGTTTCCGGGATCCATTGGAATTCCAGGCCGCCAATGGTTTCGTTCGGTGCGTAGTGAACGTAGGCCGCGTCTTTGGACAGGCTCCATTCGTTCTGACCGGGGATAGCGAAATAGTCGTAAGGCTTGGCGGTGGCGGCAACGTTGACGTGGCCGTAGCGCGAGGCCTCTTCGATAGCTTTCTGCGACCAGATACCGGTGTCGATATAGTCGGCGGTGCCGCTTTCCGGCAACAGGTTCAGAGGAATCTGAGCAAATTGCTGGCTCGCGCCACCTTGCAGAAACAGCACTTTATAGTTCGAGGGGATATTCAGCAGATCACGCAGATCCTGCTCGGCCTTGGTGGCAATGGACACGAACTCATCGCTGCGATGGCTCATTTCCATGACCGACAAGCCCTTGCCGTGCCAATCAAGGAGTTCACCCTGGGCGCGCTTCAGGACAGCTTCGGGAAGCGCCGCAGGACCGGCACAGAAGTTATAGGCTCTCTTGCTCACATCCAATCTCGCTCTGATCTGGTGGTCACTTAAATCTTTCGGTCTGCGGATGATCGTTCCCACACTCTGCGTGGGAATGCATCCAATGACGCTCTGCGTCATGGGGCGTCCCGAGCGGCATCCCCACGCAGAGCGTGGGAACGATCCTGTGCAGTGTCGCAAATTTTCAAACAGAACAAACAACAAGGGGGCGAATCTTCATCCGCCCCCTGCTTGCCCGCTTACTCTTGCGGCTCTTCGTCAGCGGCGGCGTCGAGTTGCTGGTCTTCGGCAACGTCGTCGATCACGACTTCACCGTCGAACACTGCACCCTCTTCACCTTCGAGCCCTTCGCCTTCCAGCTCTTCGCCTTCGACTTCCGACGGCTCTTGAACCCGCTCCAGGCCCACCAGCGTTTCATCGCTGGCCAGCTTGATCAGGGTCACGCCCTGGGTGTTACGACCCAGGCTGGAGACTTCGTCGACACGGGTACGAACCAAAGTACCCTGGTCGGAAATCAGCATGATTTCCTCGCCGTCGAGCACCTGGACTGCGCCGACCAGACGGCCGTTACGCTCGTTGCTGACCATGGCGATAACGCCCTGACCGCCACGCTTGTACTCAGGGAACTCGGTGATCGCGGTGCGCTTGCCGAAACCACGCGCCGAAGCGGTGAGGATCTGGCTGCCTTCTTCCGGGATCAGCATGGAAATCAGCTTCTGGCCTTCCGGCAGACGCATGCCGCGGACACCACGAGCGGTACGGCCCATGGCGCGGACGTCGGTTTCCTTGAAGCGAGTGACCTTGCCACCGTCGGAGAACAGCATGACTTCACGCTCGCCATCGGTAATGGCAGCGGAAATCAGTACGTCGCCTTCGTCCAGCTCCAGCGCGATCAGGCCGACGCTGCGCTGACGGCTGAAGGATTCCAGCGGGGTCTTCTTCACAGTACCTTTAGCAGTGGCCATGAAGATGAAGTGACCTTCGGTGTATTCCTCGACCGGCAGCATGGTGGTGATGTATTCATCACTGTCCAGCGGCAGCAGGTTGACCAGCGGACGACCACGGGCAGCGCGGGATGCTTCCGGAATTTCGTAGGTTTTCAGCCAGTACACTTTGCCTTTGCTGGAGAACAGAAGCAGCGTGGTGTGGCTGTTGGCGACCAGCAGGTGAGCGATGTAGTCCTCATCCTTGACGCCAGTGGCCGATTTGCCTTTACCGCCACGACGCTGAGCCTGGTACGCAGCCAATGGCTGGGTCTTGGCGTAGCCACCGTGGGAAATGGTCACGACGCGCTCTTCTTCCGGGATCATGTCGCCCAGGGTCAGGTCGAGACGGGCATCGAGAATCTCAGTGCGGCGCACATCGCCGTACTCGGCGCGGATCACTTCCAGCTCTTCGCGAATCACTTCCATCAGGCGCGTGGCGCTGCTGAGGATGCGGATCAGCTCGCCGATCTGGTTGAGGATCTCTTGATACTCGGCCAGCAGCTTTTCGTGTTCCAGACCGGTCAGACGGTGCAGACGCAGTTCCAGAATGGCTTGCGCCTGCTCTGGCGACAGGAAGTACTTGCCCTCGCGCAGACCGTATTGCGGGTCCAGGGTCTCTGGACGGCAAGAATCGGCACCGGCACGCTCAACCATCGCGACCACGGCGGAAGATTCCCAGGCCGTGCTGATCAGCGCTTCCTTGGCTTCCGACGGCGTTGGCGAGGCCTTGATCAGGGCGATGACCGGGTCGATGTTCGACAGGGCAACCGCTTGACCTTCCAGAATGTGGCCACGTTCACGCGCTTTGCGCAGCTCGAACACGGTACGGCGGGTAACCACTTCGCGACGGTGACGAACGAAGGCTTCCAGCAGGTCCTTGAGGTTCAGGATCCGCGGACGGCCGTCGATCAGCGCGACGATGTTGATACCGAACACCGCTTGCAGCTGAGTCTGGGCGTAGAGGTTGTTGAGGATCACCTCTGGTACTTCGCCGCGACGCAGTTCGATCACGACGCGCATACCGTCCTTGTCGGACTCGTCGCGCAGTTCGGTGATGCCTTCGAGCTTCTTCTCTTTGACCAACTCGGCGATCTTCTCGATCAGACGGGCCTTGTTCAGCTGGTAAGGGAGTTCGGTGATGACGATCTGCTGACGGCCACCGACCTTGTCGATGTCTTCGATTATCGAGCGGGCACGCATGTAAATGCGCCCGCGACCGGTGCGGTAGGCTTCGATGATGCCGGCGCGACCGTTGATGATCGCGGCAGTCGGGAAGTCCGGACCGGGGATGTATTGCATCAGCTCATCGACAGTCAGTTCCGGGTTGTCGATGAGTGCCAGGCAACCGTCGATGACTTCACCGAGGTTGTGCGGCGGGATGTTGGTCGCCATGCCCACGGCGATACCGCTGGAGCCGTTGACCAGCAGGTTGGGAATACGGGTCGGCATGACCGCCGGGATCATTTCGGTGCCGTCGTAGTTCGGCACCCAGTCCACGGTTTCTTTGTGCAGGTCAGCCAGCAGCTCGTGCGCCAGCTTGGTCATGCGCACTTCGGTGTATCGCATGGCCGCGGCGTTGTCGCCGTCCACCGAACCGAAGTTGCCCTGACCGTCTACCAACAGGTAACGCAGCGAGAATGGCTGCGCCATCCGAACGATGGTGTCGTACACCGCGGTATCACCGTGAGGGTGATACTTACCGATCACGTCACCGACAACACGGGCAGATTTCTTGTACGGCTTGTTGAAGTCGTTACCCAGCTCGCTCATCGCGAACAGCACACGCCGGTGCACGGGCTTCAAGCCATCGCGCGCATCCGGCAGTGCCCGCCCGACAATCACGCTCATCGCGTAGTCGAGGTAGGACTGCTTCAGCTCGTCTTCGATATTGACCGGGAGGATTTCTTTGGCCAGTTCGCCCATGAGAAGCCTGATTCCTTTTTCTGGTGAAACTTCGTCACATCCATATGGGACGAACGAAGCTCGCCGATGCAGACTGAGTGCCATGCACCGACTTACGACAAATCAACGAGTTATGCCATGGATCTGCGCAGTAAAGGCAGCCACATCAGGCTACCCTGGAAACCGCCGGATGTTATCACAAGAGCCGCCACGCACCTATCCCCCAGACGCGCATGGAGCATAGTTAGTTGACCGGTGACAGGCTTGAAGGGGACGAGAGGGGCTTAGAGCCGTGTTGAATGGAGAATTCAGGGCAGATTCGGCTTGCTTCATTGATTTTCAGGGCCTAATCGCGGGCAAGCCCGCTCCCACAGGGATCGCTCCATGCCTAGAGATTTTCGGTTCGACACAGATTCCTGTGGGAACGGGCTTACCCGCGAAGTCGATTTATCAGGTGCCAGATATCTTTAATGCAGACGCTTACGGCACATCAACTGCGCCATTTTCGCGGTATCTGGACGCTCGACGATGCCTTTTTCGGTGACGATCGCATCGATCAGATCCGCAGGCGTCACGTCGAACACCGGGTTGAACGCATCGACATCTGCCCCCACTCGCTTGCCGCCGACTTCCAGCAACTCGCGACCATCGCGCTCTTCAATGGGAATCTCGTCGCCGCTGGCCAGGTTCATGTCGATGGTCGAACTCGGCGCCACCACCATGAAGCGCACGCCGTGGTGCATGGCGTTGACCGCCAGTTGGTAGGTGCCGATCTTGTTCGCCACATCACCATTGGCGGTGATGCGGTCGGCACCGACGATCACCCAGGTCACGCCCTTGGTTTTCATGATGTGCGCAGCGGCGGAATCGGCATTGAGGGTCACGGGAATGCCTTCATTGGCCAATTCCCATGCGGTCAATCGTGAACCTTGCAGCCATGGCCGGGTTTCATCGGCATAGACGCGCTCGACCATGCCTTCGATGAAAGCCCCGCGAATCACCCCCAGCGCCGTGCCGAAGCCGCCGGTGGCCAGTGCGCCGGTGTTGCAATGAGTGAGGATCGCCTGGGCATTGCCCTGATGCTTGCGGATCAGATCGACACCCAGTTGGGCCATGGTCAGGTTGGCTTCGCGATCACTTTCATGAATGGCGATGGCTTCGGCCTCCAACGCCGCCAGAGGGTCTGCGTCTTCCTTGAGGCGGTCCAGGCGGTCACGCATGCGACTCAAGGCCCAGAACAGATTAACCGCTGTCGGACGGGAATCGGCCAGTAACGCGTAATCCTCTTCCCAGGCTGCCTGCCAGTCACCGCCCTCGACAATTCGGGCGCGGGCTGACAGCACCATGGCATACGCCGCGCTGATGCCAATGGCCGGCGCGCCGCGCACCACCATCGAGCGAATGGCCTCAGCCACTCCCGCAGCGCTGGTGTAGGCGATCCAGGTTTCCTCGAAAGGCAAAATACGCTGATCCAGCAGATACAGGGTGCCATCACGCCAATCGATGGCCTTCACCTTCTCCGCAGCCAACAGTCGATCGCGCATCCACTTACCCCGCACTCATGAACAAAAGGCGCCGATTATAGCGATCCCCCCGCGAAGACGCTCGGGTATACTTCGCCATCCTTTACAAAAGCACTGGAACCGACTTTCGATGCCGACCCCCACCGCTGCGCTCGACCTGTTATTGCTGCCGACCTGGCTGGTACCCGTCGAACCGGCTGGCGTGATCCTTAAAGAGCATGCCTTGGGCATCCGCGACGGTCGCATCGTATTTATCGGCCCGCGTGCAGCAGCCTTGAAGTTTAACGCAACCGAAGTCCGCGAATTGCCGGACGTGTTGCTCGCCCCCGGTCTGATCAATGCCCACGGGCATGCGGCAATGACGCTATTCCGCGGCCTGGCCGACGATCTGCCGCTGATGACCTGGCTGGAAAACCACATCTGGCCGGCCGAAGCCAAGTGGGTCGACGAGGCTTTCGTACGCGACGGCACTGACGTGGCCATCGCCGAGCAGATCAAAGGCGGCATCACCTGTTTCTCCGACATGTATTTCTTCCCGAAGGTCGCCAGCGAACGCGTCCATAACAGCGGCATTCGCGCCCAGATCGCCATTCCGATCCTTGATTTCCCGATTCCAGGCGCCGGCACGGCGGATGAAGCCATTCGTCAGGGCGTCGAATTATTTGGCGATCTCAAGCATCACGAGCGAATCAAAATCACCTTCGGGCCCCATGCACCCTACACCGTGGGCGACGAAACCCTGGAAAAAATCCGGGTGATCGCTGAAGAACTGGACGCCTCGATTCACATGCACGTCCATGAAACTGCTTTCGAAGTGCAACAATCAGTCGAGCAGTGCGGCGAACGCCCGTTGGCCCGCCTCGGCCGCCTGGGCCTGCTGGGGCCGCGCCTGCAGGCCGTTCACATGACCCAGATCAGCGATGAAGACCTGGTGCTGCTAGTAGAAAGTAACACCAATGTGATTCATTGCCCGGAGTCGAACCTGAAGCTGGCCAGCGGTTTCTGCCCGGTGGAGCGCTTGTGGCAGGCTGGAGTCAATGTGGCGGTCGGCACCGATGGCGCGGCCAGCAATAATGACCTTGACCTGCTCGGCGAAACCCGCACCGCTGCGTTGCTGGCCAAGGCCGTCGCCGGCTCCGCCACCGCGCTGGACGCCCATCGCGCCCTGCGCATGGCCACGCTCAATGGTGCCCGCGCGCTGGGAATCGAAGCCGAAACGGGGTCGCTGGAAATCGGCAAAGCGGCGGACATCGTCGCGTTCGACCTGTCGGGCCTGGCGCAGCAACCGGTCTACGACCCGGTTTCGCAATTGATCTATGCCACTGGTCGCGACTGTGTGAAACACCTTTGGGTCGCCGGCAAGCAACTGCTCGACGACCGCCGCCTGACCCGCCTGGATGAGGCGCAGTTGTGTGCCACTGCCAAGGCCTGGGGCCAGCGCATCAGCGGCCATACCGAATTGTAAGCACCCTGGACCAAAACCGGGGCAACAGGATTTTTCAAGTTTTAGAGGACTGACACCATGAGCAACGTCGACTACGCCGAAATCGCCAAATTCGAAGCCCTGGCCCATCGCTGGTGGGACCGCGAAAGCGAGTTCAAACCGCTGCACGACATCAACCCGCTGCGGGTCAACTGGATCGACGAGCGCGTCCATCTGGCCGGCAAGAAAGTCCTCGACGTCGGTTGCGGCGGCGGCATCCTCAGCGAAGCCATGGCGCAACGCGGCGCCACCGTGATGGGTATCGACATGGGCGAAGCGCCGCTGGCCGTCGCTCAATTGCATCAGCTGGAATCCGGCGTGAGCGTCGAATACCGGCAGATCACCGCCGAAGCCCTGGCAGAAGAAATGCCCGAGCAGTTCGACGTAGTGACTTGCCTGGAAATGCTCGAGCACGTACCGGATCCATCCTCGGTGATCCGCGCCTGTTTCAAAATGGTCAAACCGGGCGGCCAGGTGTTTTTTTCCACCATCAACCGCAACCCGAAGGCCTATCTGTTCGCCATCGTCGGCGCCGAATACATCATGAAGCTGCTGCCGCGCGGCACCCACGACTTCAAGAAATTCATCCGCCCCTCGGAGCTTGGCGCCTGGAGCCGCATGGCCGGTTTGACCGTCAAGGACATCATCGGCCTGACCTACAATCCACTGACCAAGCACTACAAACTGGCGGCCGACGTGGACGTCAACTACATGATCCAGACCCTGCGCGAGGAGTAAGCCGATGCGTATCAGAGCAGTCCTTTTCGACATGGACGGTACCCTGCTCGACACCGCGCCGGATTTCATCGCCATCTGCCAGGCGATGCGCGCTGATCGTGGTTTGCCGCCAATCAACACTCAACACATTCGCGATGAAATATCCGGCGGCGCCAAATCGATGGTCGCCGCGAACTTCTCCATGGACCCGGAATCGCCGGGGTTCGAGGAATTGCGTCAGGAGTTCCTCGATCGCTACCTCAAGGGTTGCGCGGTTCACAGCCATCTGTTCGACGGCATGGCCGAGGTATTGGAAAAAATCGAAAAGGCCAACCTGATCTGGGGCGTGGTCACCAACAAACCGGTACGTTTCGCCGAGCCGATCATGCAGCAGCTGGGCCTGGCCGAACGTTCGAAAGTGCTGATTTGCCCCGATCATGTGAAGAACAGCAAACCGGATCCGGAGCCGTTGATCCTCGCGTGCAGGATGCTCGATCTGGACCCGGCCAGTGTGCTGTTTGTGGGCGATGACCTGCGCGACATCGAGTCCGGTCGCGATGCCGGCACCAAAACCTGCGCGGTGACCTACGGTTATATTCACCCGGACGATAACCCGAAGCACTGGGGCGCGGACGTTGTGATCGATCATCCGCTGGCGTTGCTCGAGGTGTTGGATAACGCCCTCTGTAGCTGCTGAGACCCGGCTTCAAGCTCCGGGGATGTGACGTGAATGATGACGCCTTCGCGGGCAAGCCCGCTCCCACAGGGTTCTGGTGGCGAATACAAATTGTGTAAACACCAGCGACTCTTGTGGGAGCGGGCTTGCCCGCGATTGGCCACGCCGCGATCTGTCTTCTGTTTTTGTGAGGTTTTTTATGTTTGATTATTCCGCCCGCCCTGACTTGCTCAAGGGCCGGGTCATCCTGGTCACCGGCGCCGGCCGTGGCATTGGTGCTGCCGCTGCAAAAACCTACGCCGCCCACGGCGCCACCGTGCTGTTGCTGGGCAAGACCGAAGCCAACCTGACTCAGGTCTACGACGAGATCGAAGCGGCCGGGCATCCACAAGCGGCCGTGATTCCGTTCAATCTGGAAACCGCACTGCCTCATCAATACGATGAACTCGCAGCGATGATCGAGACCGAGTTCGGCCACCTCGACGGCTTGCTGCACAACGCCTCCATCATCGGTCCACGCACACCGATCGAGCAGTTGTCCGGCGAGAACTTCATGCGCGTCATGCACGTCAACGTCAACGCCATGTTCATGCTCACCAGCACCCTGCTGCCACTGCTCAAGCTGTCTCAGGACGCCTCGGTGGTGTTCACTTCCAGCAGCGTCGGTCGCAAGGGGCGTGCGTATTGGGGCGCTTACGGCGTTTCCAAATTCGCTACCGAAGGCTTGATGCAAACCCTGGCCGACGAAGTAGACACAGTGGCCCCGGTGCGTTCCAACAGCATCAATCCCGGCGCTACCCGCACCAGCATGCGCGCTCAAGCCTACCCCGGTGAAAACCCGCTGAACAATCCGACACCCGAGGAGATCATGCCGGTCTACCTTTACCTGATGGGTCCGGACAGTACCGGCATCAATGGCCAGGCGTTCAACGCTCAGTAACGCCCGTGCGTCGCTTTTCTGCCGCGACGGCTTCCCGCCGCGGCACTCAAACCCGGTGGCAACCACCCCTGCTTCAAGTCAAATAAATGTCATCAGTCTGCGCAGCTCACCGCGCACAACCTTCCAATATTTTGATTTTTAAAAGCTTTTTATTCGACTGAACCGAATGGCATGACTTTCGCTCTAATTTTGTTCAGACACGCCGTGTGAAAGCAGAAGAAGCGGAGCTTCGGCCGAGTGGTTACTAATCTTCGGCAAAGCGGACTAAACTCGTGCCAAATGTCCTACGGGACTGATGGACCAGTATGACGCGCAGCCCAAAGCCGCTCTCACCCAGCCTGTAAGACAGCCTTACTGCTTAGGGGCTCACGCCATATGAAATCACCTTCCCAGACCAACGCAATTGACTTCGACAGTGCCAAATTGCAACGCCTGGGCTTTGGTCAGCAGCCTCCCCTCCTGGAGCGGCCCGTCAGTCTTGCGCAGTTGCGCCAAGCGCTGGGCCTGCAACTGCAAACCAGTCTTGAGCCGCAACGCATTCTCGGCCTTTTCTTCCGTGAAATTCAGCGCCTTGTGCCGCTGGATGCCTTGAATTACGAACATCAGCCCAGCGACTTGCGCCTGCAATTCGGCGCACGGGGTCATCATTCAATCAGCTACAGCCTCAGCCATGAAGGCGAGCAATTGGGTGAGCTGGTGTTCCGTCGCAATCAGCGCTTCAGCGAACAGGAACAGGGCAACCTGGAGTCATTGCTATCGACCCTGCTCTTCCCCATGCGAAACGCCCTGCTCTACCGAGCGGCGACCCAAAGTGCATTGCGTGATCCGTTGACCGATACCGGCAACCGCATCGCCATGGATCAGACGCTGGAGCGGGAAATCGAGATGTCGCGGCGACACTCGCAGCCCCTGTCGCTGCTGATGCTGGACATCGATCATTTCAAACACATCAACGATACCTACGGGCACAGTGCCGGCGATGAAGTGCTGAAAGCCGTCGCAGCGTCAATCAAAAACCAGTTGCGCAACGTCGACATGGTGTTCCGGTTTGGTGGCGAAGAATTCATGATTCTGCTTTCCAACACCAGTCGGGAAGCGGCAGCCATGGTCGGTGAACGACTGCGGTTTGCGACGCAGGCTCAGGACTATGAGGCCGAGGGCAAGATGATTGAGCTGACGGTCAGCATCGGTTGCTCGACGCTGCTGCCCGGCGAGTCTGCCGAGAGTTTGTTGCGACGGGCCGACAGTGCGTTGTATGTGGCCAAGCGTGAGGGGCGTAACCGCCTGGCGATGGCGGGCTGAGTCCCGGCAACACCGAATAACCAATGTGGGAGCGAGCCTGCTCGCGTAAGCTGCCTGACATTCACCATAGATATTGAATGTCAGAACGCTTTTCGCGAGCAGGCTCGCTCCCACAGTTGTTTTGCGTAGTCTTCAGATCAGCTTTCAGCCAACGCCATCCGCTCACGGGCTACAGGCGCTTTTGCTGCCGGTTCCAACTGCATGCAACGCTCCAGGAACAGATACATGTAGTCGTAACTTTTGCAGACAGCCTGGCGCAATTCCACTTGCAGCGCCTTGCTCGGGTTCATGCCCGCCAAGGTGCAGATGATTTCCAGCGCTTCCCATGGATGGGCATCGTCGTACTGGGCGTGCATCTTCAACCACTTCATGGCCCGCTTGCGATCTTCCTCGGGGAACGCTGCCGCGTAGACACCATTGGAGCAAACCAGGGCCGACCACTCCCCCGTCGCCCCTTCGATGGCGTAATTGGTGGCGGCGATGGCCACGATCAGCGAATCCGACGAACTGGTGTGCCAGCACCAGTGGCTCAAGGCGTGAAGCTCAGGGGCCACATGTTGGGCTTGCAGATCTTCCAGGCTGACACCGTGAGCACGGCTCCAGTGCACCCAGTAATCGGCGTGGTTCAATTCGACGCGAATATTGCGCATCAGCCAGCGACGCGCCATGTCTTCGCCAGGGTGGCGCGCAAAACGGGTCTTTGTCAGGTTCTGGGCCATATATAACGCGAACTGTTCGACCACCGGCCAGCCACCAATAAGGTACTGACGCATGGTTTTTGCGCTGAGTTTGTTATCACGCATGCGCTGATACAGTTCGTGTCCGACAACCCGACGCTTGCTCTCACTGCAATCCTGGATCAATTGCTGAGCCCAGGCGGGATAACTTGCAGCTTCCATGAGTGGTCCGGTTCTGTTGAATGTCTCGATCACTGTCGCGCTCCTTTTGATTGTGATTTTAAGATCAACAAGAGATTTCAACGGAACGTGCCGGGCGCCTTGAACAACAAAGGTCGGGGCCGGGCAGGACGACTTTGCAAACTATCCCAGGTAAACAGATGCGGGCGTTCAATCACATACCCTTGAGCGTAATCCACTCCGATCTCCAGCAATGCCTGCTCGATCTGAGGTGTTTCAACGAACTCTGCAATCGTGCGCTTACCCATGACATGACCGATGTGATTGATCACTTCGACCATGGCGCGGTTAATCGGGTCGTCCAGCATATCCTTTACGAAACTCCCGTCGATCTTCAGGAAGTCTACAGGTAAATGTTTCAAGTAAGCGAATGAGGACATACCGGCGCAAAAGTCATCTAGCGAAAAGTGACAACCTAAACCTTTGAGTTCATTGATAAATCTAATTGCGCTGCCCAAATTTGCAATCGCGCTGGTTTCTGTAATTTCAAAACAAATCATTTCAGGTGGAATTGAATATGCAACAAACTGTTCACGAAGGAAGTCCAGAAACGCCTCATCTCCGATAGTAATACCTGACAGATTTATCGCACACATGGCCAGCGGCCCTTCGCGCTCTTGGGCGATGCACTGAGCAATGACTTTGAAAACGTTCTCCACCACCCAACGGTCAATCGACGTCATCAAACCGTAACGCTCGGCGGCCGGAATGAAACTGTCCGGCAGAATCAGGCGCCCCGCCTCATCATGCAGGCGCAGCAGGATTTCGATATGCCCGCCGCCATGCTCACCCGGGCCAAGGGGCGCGATTTCCTGGGCGTACAGGCAGAAGCGGTTTTCTTCCAGCGCTATGTGCAGACGCTGTACCCACGCCATCTCGCCAAAGCGCAGGGACAGCTCCGAGTCGTCGGCGTGATAGACCTGAACCCGATTGCGGCCCTTTTCCTTGGCCATATAACAAGCCATGTCAGCGGCACGCAGCGAAGCTTCGAGGGTGGCCGGACTCTGGGTCACATGCACCAGACCGATGCTCACGGTGGTCACGAACGGCCGGCCTTTCCAGACAAAGTGCAGGTTCTGCACGGTCTGGCGCAGGCTTTCGGCAATTTTCTCGGCCGCTTCCGGCGCACAGTTTTCCAACAGAATGCCGAACTCGTCGCCACCCAACCGGGCCAGGGTGTCGCCTTCGCGCAACCCTGATTGCAACAATGCACAAATATGCCGCAACAGCTCATCGCCCGCCGCATGCCCGCAGGTGTCGTTGACCAGTTTGAATTGATCCAGGTCGAGAAACATCAAGGCGTGACGCCCCGCCTGGCGCGTCAGGTGATGCAAGGCCTGTTCGAGGCGATACTCGAATTCACGGCGGTTGGCCAGCCCGGTCAGGGCATCATGGGTCGCCTGCCAGGACAGATTGGCGATGTATTGCCGCTCTTGAGTCATGTCATGCAGCACCAGCACGGTGCCACTGACCTTGCCCGTATTGCGAATCGGCGCGCCGACCAGAGTGACCGACACCGTGCTGCCATCCAGACGCTGGATCAGTTTGGAATGCTCGCTGCCACCACTGAGCTGACCGCTCAAAATGTGCTCGATCAAGGTAAAACCATCAGCCTGAGCGTTCTCGTCCAGCAGATTGAACAGCGCTGCCAATGGCAACCCCGCCGCGTGTTCGGCCTTCCAGTGAGTCAAGGCCTCGGCGGCCGGATTCATATAGGCGATCGCACCCTCGACATCCGTAGTGATCACCCCATCGCCAATCGATTGCAGAGTGATCTGTGCCCGGTCTTTCTCCAGCTGCAAGGCATCGGCGAAGGCATGGCGCTGCTTGAGCAGTTTATGAGTGCGCAGCAGGGCCAACACAATCAAACCCAGCGCAGTGGCGAGGTTGGTCACCAACAGCAGCCGCAGAATCACCCGCGAGCCTTCGCCCAAGGCATCACTGAATGCTTTGGCGGCTGGCGTCACGCCATCGTTGATGGCAAAAATCTGATCTTTCCAGCGTTTGACGTCGGCATCGGTGGCCTGGCTATCGGTAATGCGCTGATGCATCTCCCGCGCGACGTCATCAAGTTGCATCAGGTACGCGTCACCGACCGTCCAGAGTTCGATGGCTTTTTCAAGGTAGCTGAAGTGCCGGAAATTGAGGTACAGCCAAATCACGCTGGCGACATCGTCCGGGTGGTTGCCGCCCTTTAGGATGGCGATTCGCGCCGCCTCGATATTCGGTGGATGATGATCCAGCGCCAGGCGCAGTTCGTGGCCACCCTGAGGCACGGCAATCGCGTTCTGGTATTTGAGAAAAATCGTTTCGTCGCGACTGTCGGCATAGAGATTGAGGTAATAGATGGCGTCTTTCTGGCCCTTGGACCACAGGCTCTCCCCGCCGACGTAGCCGCGAACCGCCGAAAGAACGTAAAGGCTGACGCCTCCCAACAAGGCCTGAAATAACACGACGGCGATAAAAGGCCAGACGATGCCCAACAACCGAGGGGTTCCGAGAGTCCTTTTTTGCTTCATGAGGTCCCTTGTATTGACACTGCTCGATCGTCGTCCGGACGAAAACGCTATAGCTAGACTAGGATGGGTTCTCACTCTAGGCAAGCCGGGGAAGCTCATGCTCAACAGGGGCATAGTCCCAGCGCTTCAGGGCTGGGCTTCGTCCTCATGTGCTCTCCCTTGCCGGGGAAAACGCCCTGAACGTCCCGTGGCACTCATCTAGTGCTGCTGCAGATGCCCATAAAGTTTGGCGTACAAACCACCATCAGCAATCAATTGCTGATGGTCGCCATCCTCGGCAACTTGCCCACCATCGAACACCAGCACCCGGTCGGCCTGCTTCACCGCGGACAACCGGTGCGCAATGATCAGCGTGGTGCGGTTGCTCAAGAACCGCGCCAATGCCTGGTGCAGGTTATATTCGGTGGCCGCGTCCAGGGCAGACGTGGCCTCGTCGAGGATGACCACTTTGGGTTCGGCCAACACCATCCGCGCAATCGCCAGGCGTTGACGCTGCCCGCCGGACAATCGCACACCGGAGCGCCCGACAATACTGTCCAGGCCGTTAGGCAACTCACGCACCGTGTTGTGCAGTTGAGCAATTTCCAATGCCTGCCAGCAGGCTTCGTCGCTGCGTTCGCGGCCCATGGTCAAGTTGGCGCGCACGGTGTCGTTGAACAGTGCCGGATGCTGCAAGACCACGGCGACATTTTCACGCACGGTTTCCAGGCCGATCTCTTCCTGAGTCGAACCACCGAAACGGATGGTGCCGGCCTGGGGCGTATACAAGCCCAGCAACAACTGCACCAGGGTGCTTTTGCCTCCCCCGCTGGCGCCGACAATCGCGACTTTCTCACCGGGGGCAATCGACAGGTTCATTTGGTTCAGCACCAACTCGTCGCCGTAGCCGAAACTCAGCCCCTGGACTTCGATGCCCACCGTGTCGCGCCCCTGGAACGGGTCGACACTGCCGGTGTATTGCGGCTCATCAGCACGGGCCAGCAACTCGTTGATCCGCGACAGCGCACCGCCGGCGGCGTAAAAGGCGTACTGCAAATTGAGCAGTTGTTCCACCGGACCGATCATGAACCACAGGTAGCTGAACACGGCTAGCATCTGGCCGATGGACAGGTCGGAAAACAGCACGGTGAGCATGGCCGCGGCACGGAAAATATCGATGCCGAACTGGAACAGCAAGCCGCTGGCGCGGTTCGATGCATCGGTTTTCCACTGCGAGTTCACCGCGTAATCGCGCACCTCACGTGCTCGTTGGCCCAGCCGTCCGAGGAAAAAGCCCTGACGATTACCGGCGCGCACTTCCTGGATGGCATCCAGGGTTTCGGTCAAGGCCTGGGTGAAGCGCGAGGTGCTGTCGTTCTCGAGTTTCTTCAGGTGTTTGACCCGCTTGCCCAACAGCACCGTGGCATAGATCACCAGCGGGTTGAACAGCAGGATCAGCAGCGCGAGTTTCCAGTGCATCCACATCAGGATGGAGGCGGTGCCCACCAGCGTCAGCATGGCCACAAGGAAACGACTAAGGGTTTCGCCGACGAATTTGTCCAGCGTGTCCAGGTCGGTGACCAGGTGCGTAGTCACCGTGCCGCTGCCCAGGCTTTCGTATTCCCCGAGCGAGATGCACTTGAGTCGCTCAATCAACCGCACCCGAATCCGATACACGATGTCCTTGGCCAACGCCGCAAACAATTTCGCCTGCACCACGTTGAACAACAACGCCGCACAGCGTAGTGCCAGGGTCACCAGCAGCATCAGGCCAATGTAACCCGCGGCTTTCTGCCAGACGTCGGGCAGCGCATGGTTCATGATTTTCAGCGCCGCGTCACCGTGACCCAGCAGCACTTCGTCGACCAGCAACGGCAACAGCAAGGGGATCGGTACGCTGCACAGCGTTGCCAATACCGCGACGCCGTTGGCGATCCACAAGGATTTTTTATGGTGAAGGGCCAGGCGACGGATTTCCGCCCAGCTCAGACGGTCGACACGTGCAGGGGCTGGAGCGTCGTCGGGCAGGTCATGCACAGGCAGCGCGCTCCAGCCAGCGGCCGAGCAACGGAGACAACACACTCAAAGGTTGATAGCCATTGGTCAACAACGCCAATTGACCATCGCGCTCTGCCAGCAAGGTCGGGAAACCGGCAATGCCCAGGTCCTGGACCCAGGTGAAATCGGCAGCGGTGGCGGCGTGCTGATCGGCACGGTCGAAGGCAGCGGCGAACTCGATGCGCGGCAAACCGGCCTGCTCTGCCAGCTCCACCAACACACTGGCGTGGGTGACGTCGCGCCCTTCGGCGTAGAACGCATGCTGGATCAACCCGAGCAGTTTCCACGCGCAATCCGGTGCCAGGCTGCGCGCCGTCACCAGCGCCCGACAGGCAGGCTCGGTGTCGTAGACAAACCCATCGGGCAACGCACCTTCAAACTTGAACGGTTGGCCGGTGGCCTCGTGGACCGCCTGCCAGTGCTCAAGGATGTAGCGCCGAGTGGTCGGCTCCAGCGCCGAGCCACTGCCGGTACGCAAACCGCCGACGACCAGATGCACGTCCACCCCCGCTGCCTGCGCCTGCTCGACCAGCGCGTTGGCCACCGGCGCAAAACCCCAGCACCAGGAACACATCGGGTCCATCACATAGAGCAGGCGACGTGCAGACATGGTTCAAGCCTCGGAAGGAGTTTGCTTGTAGTTGTAACCGATCGGGTGCGGCATGTTGCGCGCCTTGGCCAGTTCGATCTGCTTCTGCCGGTCGATGGCACTGCGACGGGTTTTCTCGCTCAGCTTATCCCAGCAATGCGGGCAACTGATGCCGGCCACGTAATGCTCGGATGCACGGTCTTCCACACTGACGGGCGTACGACAGGCATGACATTGATCGTAGTCGCCTTCGCTGAGATCGTGACGCACGGTCACGCGGTTATCGAACACGAAGCAGTCGCCCTGCCATTTGGTTTCTTCCTGCGGCACCTCTTCGAGGTACTTCAGAATGCCGCCCTTGAGGTGATAGACCTCATCGAAGCCCTGGCTGAGCATGTAGCTCGAAGCCTTTTCGCAGCGAATGCCGCCAGTGCAGAACATCGCGACCTTCTTGTGCACGGCCGGGTCGAAATTGGCTTTGATGTAGTCGGGGAATTCGCGAAAACTGGTGGTCTTCGGGTCGATGGCGCCTTCGAAGGTGCCGATCGAGACTTCATAATCGTTACGGGTGTCGATCAACAGCACTTCAGGATCGCTGATCAGCGCGTTCCAGTTCTGTGGATCCACATAGGTGCCGACCTTTTTGTTCGGGTCCACGCCTTCGACGCCGAGGGTGACGATTTCTTTCTTGAGTTTGACTTTGGTGCGATAGAACGGCTGCTCGTCGCAATACGACTCTTTGTGGTCGATGTCGTCCATGCGCGGGTCGTTCTTGAGCCAGGCCATCAGCCCGTCAATGCCTTCGCGGCTGCCGGACACGGTGCCGTTGATGCCTTCTTCGGCGATCAGCAGCGTGCCTTTGATGCCGTTGTCGACCATTGCTTGCAGCAGCGGCTCGCGCAGGGCGACGTAATCTTCCAGGGTGACGAACTTATACAGTGCCGCCACGACAATCTGTTGTGTCATGGGTAATTCTCCAGGTGGCTACCCTCGTAAGGGGTGAACCGGATGCGAAAAAAAACGCGCCGGGTGAGCGGCGCGTTGCGGATTCTAGCAAAAAACCGATGCTTAATGCTTGCTGCCGCCAGCACAGGTCGGCGAAGCCGGGGCCGCGTCGATCTGTGCCCATTCTTCTGGCGTGTAGGTATGCAGCGCCAACGCATGGAACTCGCCCATCAGTTCGCCCAAAGTGCCGTACACCTTCTGGTGACGCTTGACGCGATTGAGGCCTTCGAACTGCTGGCTGACCACCACCGCCTTGAAGTGGGTCTGCAACCCACGGCTGTGCATGTGGCTTTCATCCAGCACTTGCAGATGCTCGGGCTGTAACAGACCCAGCGTCGATTCGATGCGTTGTTGCATGGTCATACCCGACTCCGCTTAAGGCTTTTTCTTGGCTGGAGCGGCGGCGCCTTTAGGCTCCAGCTCGGCAGTCATGTCAGCCAGCAGTTTGTTGACCACAGGCACCGCGCTTTCCAGCTTGGCTTGAGTCATCTGGGCCGATTGCTGAGTCAGCTGTGGCATTTTTTCCAGGACTTTCTTGCCCAGTGGCGACTTGTAGAACGCAACCAGATCCTTGAGCTCGGATTCGCTGAAATTGGTGGTGTAAAGCTTGACCATGTCCGGCTTCAGCTTGTTCCAGCCAATGGCTTGATCCAGAGCGGCGTTGGCCTTGGCCTGGTAAGTTTCCAGCAGGGCTTTTTTCGATTCAGGGGCTTTGGTCTGTTCAAAGCGCTGAGCGAACATTTGCTGCACTTGCATGTACACCGGAGTGCCCAGTTTGTCAGCGTGCGCCAGGGTCAGGAAAGCTTCGGCACTGGCGTTGTGGCTGGCGGTATCGGCAAAAACCTGGCCGCTGGCGCAAACCAGTGCAACCGCGGTACAGATGGCACGAAGACGAGTCATCGAGTTTCCTTTTCTAGCAGGCGAGGCAAAACCTCAAGGGCGACCATTCTGCACCTAAAAAAGTGTGTCACTCAACCCCAAGCCTTGTCGCACCTGATTTAGAGGGGCTGAACGGTCAAATTCCAGACTGATGGAACCACGGCCGGCGATCACGGCCTAAACTGCGCTATCACCTACAGGAGTGTGCATGATGAGCCGTATCGAAACCGACAGCCTGGGCCAGGTAGAAGTCCCGGATGACGCTTACTGGGGCGCTCAGACGCAACGCTCGCTGATCAACTTCGCCATCGGCAACGAGCGCATGCCGCTGGCGGTGCTGCACGCCCTGGCCCTGATCAAGAAAGCCGCGGCGCGCGTCAATGATCGCAATGGCGACCTGCCCGCCGACATCGCCCGCCTGATCGAACAAGCCGCCGACGAAGTGCTCGACGGTGACCACGACGAGCAATTCCCGTTGGTGGTCTGGCAGACCGGCAGCGGCACCCAGAGCAACATGAACGTCAACGAAGTGATCGCCGGTCGCGCCAACGAACTGGCCGGCAACCCGCGTGGCGGCAAGACCCCGGTGCACCCCAACGATCACGTCAACCGCTCCCAGAGCTCCAACGACTGCTTCCCCACAGCCATGCACATCGCGACGGCTCAGGCGGTGCAGCAGCATTTGCTGCCGGCGATCAGCGAGTTGTCTGGCGGGTTGGCGGAGCTGTCCGCGCGGCACATGAAACTGGTCAAGACCGGTCGTACCCATATGATGGACGCCACGCCGATTACCTTCGGCCAGGAACTCTCGGCGTTCATCGCACAACTGGATTACGCCGAGCGGGCGGTCCGTAGCGCGTTGCCGGCGGTCTGTGAACTGGCTCAGGGCGGCACGGCGGTGGGCACCGGACTGAACTCGCCCCACGGTTTTGGCGAAGCGATCGCCGCAGAACTGGCCGCCCTCTCCGGCTTGCCGTTCGTCACCGCTCACAACAAATTCGCCGCCTTGGCCGGTCACGAACCGTTGGTCACCCTCTCCGGCGCCCTGAAAACCCTTGCCGTAACCCTGATGAAAATTGCCAACGACCTGCGTCTGCTGGGCTCCGGGCCGCGAGCGGGGTTTGCCGAAGTGAAACTACCGGCCAACGAACCGGGCAGCTCGATCATGCCTGGCAAGGTCAACCCGACCCAGTGCGAAGCGCTTTCGATGCTGGCCTGTCAGGTATTGGGCAACGACGTTGCCATCGGTTTTGCAGCCAGTCAGGGCCACCTGCAGTTGAACGTGTTCAAACCGGTGATCATCCACAACCTGCTGCAATCGATCCGCTTGCTGGGCGATGGCTGCAGTAACTTCCAGCAGCATTGCATCGCCGGGCTGGAACCGGATGCCGAGAAAATGGCCGAGCATCTGGAACGAGGTTTGATGCTAGTGACGGCACTGAACCCGCATATTGGGTACGACAAATCGGCGGAGATTGCCAAGAAGGCTTACAGCGAGGGGCTGACCCTGCGTGAGGCGGCGTTGCAGCTGGGGTATCTGACCAATGAAGAGTTCGATGCTTGGGTGAAGCCGGAGAATATGCTGGAGGCCGGCTCCAAAGGTTGAAACTTGCGGCGGTTGATAGTCAGTCATCGCGGGCAAGCCACGCTCCCACAGGATTCGGGTCGTTCACGGGTATTGTGATCGACACAAAACCTGTGGGAGCGTGGCTTGCCCGCGATGAACGATAACGCGGTCTAACTGGCCGCCATCCGCACCCGCCGGGCCCTGAGTCCCGCCATTAGCGATGGCCCCAACGCCACGAGCGCCGACCCGAGCACCACCAACACCGCCCCGCCATAACCCAGGCCATTGATCTGTTCGGCATGCACATACTCCGGCCATAACCACACGGCCATGGCCACGGCGGCAAAGGTCACCAGCGGTGTGATCGCCAGCGTCGCACTGACCCGTGAGGCCTCCCAATGGGCCAGGGCTTCGGCGAAGGCGCCGTAAGCGATCAAGGTGTTCAAACAACACGCCAGCAGCAGCCAGCCTTGCAGCGGGCTCAGTTGCAGCGCTTCCAGCGGATGCACCCACGGAGTCAGCAACAGCGCGCAGAACAGGTAAATCACCATCATCACCTGCAACGAATTCCATACCGTGAGCAACTGCTTCTGGCCCAAGGCATAGAAGGTCCAGACCGTGGACGCCAACAGCACCATCAGCACACCGGCGGTGTAATCGGTCAGGGAGGTGAGCAACTCACTCAAGCGCTGATTGAAGAACAGCGCAAAGCCGATCAGCAGCACCAACAGGCCAATCCCCTGCCCCACGCTGAACCTTTCCTTGAACACGAACAGGCTGGCGATCAGCAACATGATCGGGCCCATCTGCACCACCAGTTGCGCGGTGCCGGGGCTGAGCAGGTTCAAGCCCATCAGGTACAGCACGTAGTTGCCGACCAGTCCGAGTACCGCCATCAACACCAGCCAGCCACCGCGCGGGCCGAGGACTTTGCGACTCGGCAGACGTTTGGTCGCCGCCAGATAAATGAACAGGCAGCCGCCGGACACCAGCAGGCGAAACCAGGTCACCGTCACCGGGTCCATCACCAGCAGCACCTGCTTGAGCTTGATCGGCAGGATTCCCCACAGCAACGCGGTCAGCAAGGCCAGGAACAGACCATAAACCCAGCGACCCGATGAAATATGCATGCTGACCCCGAAGCCGATTGGCGAAAACGGTCATTCTAGGCACAGACCGGGGCGCGACACAGGGACAGTTGCCGACGGGCCGCGAATGAAACTGTGCAGGTCGCACCATAAAGTTGACGATATGCCGTCGATCGGGTGGCCAGGCGTGGCAAGTGGTTCATGCATAAGCTCATTGAAACCGTCATCCGTAGGAGATCGCCCATGTACGGCATGCGCGCCCAAGACAACGCCCCCGCCACCCACTTTCGTTGTGATCGGTTGTGTCGTGTGAATGGAGAGCTGTATTTCACCACGCGGGAACGCACGCTGGAGGGGCCGTTTGAAAACCGGGAGGCCGCGGTGCGTGAGATTCAGGCGTATATCGAGCGGATGCAGTTCTTGTGTATGAGCCGGTAAACCGCGGCGCCTGCATTCGCGAGCAAGCCCGCTCCCACAGGGTTTGTGGCGTTCGCTGTATTTGTGATCGCCACCAACTACTGTGGGAGCGGGCTTGCCCGCGATAGCAATGCAACAGTCTCTACTTAATCAGGGTACTTACCGCACCGCCTCAAACAACCCCGTAGCCCCCATCCCGCCACCCACGCACATGGTGACGATGCCGTAACGCAGGTTACGCCGCTGCAACTCACGCACGATGTGCCCGACCTGACGCGAACCGGTCATGCCGAACGGATGGCCGATGGCAATCGAACCGCCGTTGACGTTGTACTTGTCGTTATCGATTTCCAGTCGATTGCGGCTGTACAGGCATTGCGAGGCGAACGCTTCGTTGAGCTCCCACAGGTCAATGTCGGCGACTTGCAAACCCTTGGCTTTGAGCAACTTCGGCACCGAGAACACCGGGCCGATGCCCATCTCGTCTGGCTGGCACCCGGCCACGGCAAAACCGCGGAAAAACGCTTTGGGCTTGAGCCCCAGCGCCAGGGCTTTTTCCAGGCTCATCACCAGGGTCATCGAAGCGCCGTCGGACAGTTGCGACGAGTTGCCGGCGGTCACTGAGCCGTCTTCGGCAAACACCGGTTTCAACCCGGCCAGGCTTTGCAGCGTGGTGTCCGGGCGGTTGCAGTCGTCGTGGTCGACGATGCCGTCGAGGATCTGCACCTGGCCGGTGGCCTTGTCTTCGACGCGATACTTCACCGCCATCGGTACGATTTCATCGTTGAACAACCCGGCAGCCTGCGCCAGGGCGGTACGTTGCTGGCTTTGCAGGGCGCACACATCCTGCTCTTGGCGACTGACATCGTAACGACGCGCGACAATCTCGGCAGTCTGGCCCATGGGGAAATAGATGCCCGGTACCTGCTCTTTCAGCAGCGGGTTGATCAGGTTGTCGGTGTTGACGCTTTTCATGGTCAGGCTGATCGACTCGACGCCACCAGCGACAATGATGTCGCTGCAGCCCGAAGCGATCTGATTGGCGGCAATGGCAATGGCCTGCAAGCCTGACGAACAGAAGCGGTTAAGGGTCATGCCACCCGTGCCGATGCCCAGGTGCGACAGCACCGCGACGTTGCGACCGATGTTGAAGCCCTGGGCGCCTTCGTTGGAGCCGGCGCCGACGATGCAATCCTCGACGCTGGCCGGGTCGACGTCATTGCGCGTGAGCAGCGCGTTGACGCAGTGGGCCGCCATGTCGTCCGGACGGGTCATGTTGAACTTGCCGCGAAAGGATTTGGCCAGGCCGGTCCGTACGCTGTCGACGATCACCACTTCACGCATGGCATACACCTCATTGTTGTTGTCAGTCAGGAGTTGGACCGAGCATAAGTCCACCCTATGACTGACCGCGACAATCATTCACCCCGCGTATGCGTAGCCATCGGTTCAGCGCTTGCGTTTTTGCAGTTTCCTCTGAAGTTTGTCGGACTTTTTGAATGCCTCTTCCAGTGCCTGATTGAGGGTGCGCAAGACCTTGACCCGCGCCCAGCGCTTGTCGTTGGCTTCCACCAGCGTCCACGGCGATATCTCGGTGCTGGTGCGATCGACCATATCGCCAACAGCCACACGGTAATCGTCCCATTTGTCGCGATTGCGCCAGTCGTCTTCAGTGATTTTGAAGCGCTTGAAAGGGATCTGCTCGCGTTCCTTGAAACGCTCGATCTGAGTCTGTTTGTCGATGGCCAGCCAGAACTTGACCACGATCACTCCGGCATCGGCTATCTGCTCTTCGAAGTCGTTGATCTCGCCGTAGGCGCGCATCCAGTCCGCCTTGCTGCAAAAGCCTTCGATGCGTTCCACCAGCACCCGGCCATACCAGGAACGGTCGAACACAGTGAATTTGCCCCGGGCCGGAATATGCCGCCAGAACCGCCAGAGATACGGCTGCGCCCGTTCATCTTCGGTGGGCGCGGCGATCGGCACGATGTCGTACTGGCGTGGGTCGAGCGCTGCGGCCACCCGCCGGATTGCCCCGCCCTTGCCTGCCGCGTCGTTGCCTTCGAACACCGCTATCAACGCGTGACGACGCATGCGCTTGTCGCGCATCAGCCCGGAAAACCGTGCCTGCTCGGTAATCAGTTGCTCTTCGTAATCGTCCTTGTCCAGCTGCAGGGTCAAGTCCAGGCTGTCGAGCAGATTCACTTGATCGACGCTGGGAAACAAGGGCGCTGCACTGACTTTGTGTGGGTGAATCCTGGGTCTCTTCAGCGCGCTTTGCAGACCATCGAGCAAGATCTTGCCAACCGTCAGGCTCCGATAGCGCGCGTCCACGCCGGCGATCACATGCCACGGCGCATAGTCGCGGCTGGTGCGGCGCAGCACCCGCTCGCCGTACTTCACGAACTTGTCGTAGGTCGCGGATTGTTGCCAGTCCAGCGGGCTGATGCGCCAGCTGTGCAGCGGGTCGTCGGCCAACGCCTTGAGCCGCGCTTTCATTTGTTTTTTGGAGAGGTGAAACCAGAACTTGAAGATCAGCGCGCCTTCGTCGCACAGCATCTTCTCCAACCGCTCGGCCCCATTGATGCTTTGATCGAGTCGCGGATCCTTGAACAAACCATGAACCCGCCCTTGCAGCATCTGGCTGTACCAGTTGCCGAAGAAAACCCCCATGCGGCCCTTGGCCGGGAGCATCCGCCAGTAGCGCCAGGCCGGCGGTCGCGCCAGTTCTTCGTCGGTCTGCTGGTCGAACGTACGCACCTCGATCAGGCGCGGGTCCATCCATTCATTGAGCAACTTGACCGTCTCACCCTTGCCGGCCCCTTCAATGCCGTTGATCAAAATGATGACCGGAAAGCGGTGTTGCTGCCGAAGTTCAAACTGCGCTTCGAGCAAGGCTTCACGCAACGCTGGCAGTTCGGCGTCATAGGTTTCTTTGTCGATGGCATGACCGATTTCGGCGGATTCGAACATAGAGCGGCTCCTTCCAGGATTGATCAAGACTAACGGAAGATGGAGGTTTGTGGTGAAGCAAAAAAAGAACAAAGGATCGCAGCCTTCGGCAGCTCCTACATGGGATCGATGTACACCTGTAGGAGCTGCCGAAGGCTGCGATCTTTTGCGGTAACCACCATTCTGAGCAGGCGGTTTGCCCCGTGTCTTGCCATGGATCAAGCGCCGCTACGGCGATCAGCTAGAATGGCCACCTTGCCGTTACCGAGCCTGCCATGAAACCTGTAATGCCCCACGCCCAGCTCGACTGGGACGACCAAGGTCGCCCGCGTTCGCGGGTGTTCGATGATGTGTATTTTTCCGACCAGTCGGGCCTTGAAGAAACCCATTACGTGTTTCTGGAGCAAAACGATTTGCGCGACCGTTTCGCCGCCTTGCCGGTGGATGGTCGGCTAGTAATTGGTGAGACTGGTTTCGGTACCGGGCTGAATTTTCTCTGTGCCTGGCAGTTGTTCGAACAGCACGCGGTGGCCGGTGCGCGCCTGCATTTTGTCAGTGTCGAAAAGTACCCGCTGAGCGCGCCCGATCTGCAACGCGCCTTGTACTTATGGCCGGAACTCAAGCCATTTGCCGATCAATTGCTGGCGCAATACGTAGCGATCCATCAGGGCTTTCAGCGCTTTGTGCTGGACAACGGCCGCGTCACCCTGACCTTGCTGATCGGCGATGCACTTGAGCAGTTGCCGCAACTGGATGCGCAGATCGACGCCTGGTTTCTCGACGGTTTTGCCCCGGCGAAAAACCCCGACATGTGGACCGCCGAATTGTTTGCCGAACTGGCTCGCCTGGCGGCACCCGGCTCGACCATCAGCACCTTCACCAGCACCGGCTGGGTGCGCCGCCTGCTGAACGCGGCGGGCTTCAAGATGAAGCGCACGCCGGGCATCGGCCACAAGTGGGAAATCCTGCGGGGCACGTTCCTCGGTTGGCCTGAAGAGGCCACTAAACCAGCCTCGGCAAAACCATGGTTCGCTCGCCCACAACCGCTGACCGGCGAGCGTCGCGCCCTGGTGATCGGTGCCGGACTGGCCGGTTGTGCCAGTGCCGCCAGCCTCGCCGCTCGGGGTTGGCAAGTAAGCCTGCTGGACCGTCATGAAGCACTGGCGCAGGAAGCCTCGGGCAATCCTCAGGGTGTGCTGTACCTCAAGCTTTCGGCCCATGGCACGGCGTTGTCGCAATTGATCGTCAGCGGTTTTGGCTACACCCGACGTCTGCTGGAACAGCTGCAGCGTGGCGTCGACTGGGACGATTGCGGGGTCTTGCAACTGGCCTTCAATGCCAAGGAAGCCGAGCGTCAGGCGCAATTGGCCGCGGCCTTTTCACCAAGCCTGGTGCACCTGCTCGATCAACCCCAGGCCCAGGCCCGGGCCGGTATCGAACTGGAGCACGGCGGCTTGTTCTACCCTGAAGGCGGTTGGGTTCACCCGCCCGCGTTGTGCCAGTGGCAGGCGTCCTCGGCGAACATCCAGTGGCTGCCCCATCGCGAGGTGCTGGAACTGCGCAAGGTCGATGATCAATGGCAGGCCTGGGATGGCGAAACACTTTTGGCCAGCGCTCCCGTGGTGATTCTGGCCGGCGCCGCCGAGATCAAGCGTTTTCCACACAGCGCCGACCTGCCCCTCAAACGCATTCGCGGCCAGATCACCCGACTGGCGCAGACCCCGGAAAGCCGGAGCCTGGCCACCGTCGTCTGCGCCGAAGGCTATGTGGCGCCGGCACGCCTGGGCGAACACACGCTTGGCGCCAGCTTCGATTTCAAAAGCGATGATCTCGCCCCGACCGTCGCCGAACACCTTGGCAACCTGGCGTTGCTCGAGGAAATTTCCACTGACCTGGTCGCCCGTCTGCATGTTCCAGATCTGGACCCGCAACAGCTTGAAGGGCGCGCGGCGTTCCGTTGCACCAGCCCGGATTACCTGCCGATCGTCGGACCGTTGGCTGAACAAGTCGCCTTCACCGAGGCCTATGCCGCGCTGAGCAAAGATGCCCGGCAAGTGCCCGATGTGCCCTGCCCATGGCTCAAGGGGTTTTACGTCAACAGCGGTCACGGTTCTCGCGGTTTGATCACCGCGCCGTTGTCTGGCGAGCTATTGGCGGCATGGCTTGAAAACGAGCCCCTGCCCTTGCCGAAAGCGGTGGCCGAAGCCTGCCATCCCAACCGTTTTGCCTTGCGCCAATTGATCCGCGGAAAAGCCTGACCCGCAGCCTTATAACTTATCGGTCTAAAACTCCAGGGATTCACCTGGGTCAGTTTCTGAGTACCTGCCGTTTTTGGCGGGTATCGATTGACCCTCCCCAACGGAAAAACCGGTAAGGACTTATGTGCGGATTAGCTGGAGAATTACGTTTCGACCATCAACCTGCGGACCTCGCAGCCATTGAACGAATCACCCATCACCTGGCCCCTCGCGGCCCTGATGCATGGGGCTTCCACAGCCAGGGGCCGATTGCCCTGGGTCATCGGCGCCTGAAAATCATGGACCTGTCGGACGGCTCGGCCCAGCCGATGATCGACAACCAACTGGGCTTGTCCCTGGCCTTCAACGGCGCGATCTACAACTTCCCGGAACTGCGCACCGAGCTGGAAAGCCTCGGTTACGCCTTCTATTCCGGCGGCGACACCGAAGTGCTGCTCAAGGGCTATCACGCCTGGGGCGAAGCCCTGTTGCCCAAACTCAACGGCATGTTTGCCTTCGCCATTTGGGAGCGCGACGCCAAGCGTCTGTTCATCGCCCGTGACCGTCTGGGCGTGAAGCCGTTGTACCTGTCGCGCACCGGTCAACGCCTGCGCTTTGCCTCGGCCCTGCCGGCATTGCTGAAGGGCGGCGACATCAACCCGATCCTTGACCCGGTGGCGCTCAATCACTACCTGAATTTCCATGCGGTGGTCCCTGCCCCGCGCACCCTGCTGGCGGGCATCGAAAAGCTGCCCCCGGCGAGCTGGATGCGCATTGAAGCGGACGGCACCACCGAGCAGAAAACCTGGTGGACCCTGCCCTACGGCCCACACGCCGACGAGTTGAACCTGACCCTCGAAGACTGGCGCGATCGCGTGCTCGACAGCACCCGTGATGCGGTGGCGATCCGTCAACGGGCGGCGGTGGATGTTGGCGTGTTGCTTTCCGGTGGGGTCGATTCGAGCATGCTGGTCGGTCTATTGCGTGAAGTCGGCGTTGAAAACCTGTCGACCTTCTCCATTGGTTTCCAGGATGCCGGCGGCGAGCGCGGTGACGAGTTCCAGTATTCGGACCTGATCGCCAAGCACTACGGCACCCAACATCACCAACTGCGCATCGACGAAAAAGAGATCATCGAGCAACTGCCCGCGGCGTTCCGAGCCATGAGCGAGCCGATGGTCAGCCATGACTGCATCGCCTTCTACCTGCTGTCGCGCGAAGTGGCCAAGCACTGCAAGGTGGTGCAAAGCGGCCAAGGCGCGGACGAGTTGTTCGCCGGGTATCACTGGTATCCGCAAGTGGACGGTGCGAGCGATCCGTACGCAGCGTATCGCGATGCGTTTTTCGACCGCAGCTACGCCGACTACGCCGCCACGGTGCAGCCGAAATGGCTGACCGCCAACGACGCGGCCGGCGATTTCGTGAAGGAGCATTTCGCTCAGCCTGGTGCCGACGCTGCCGTGGACAAAGCCCTGCGTCTGGACAGCACCGTGATGCTGGTGGACGACCCGGTGAAACGCGTCGACAACATGACCATGGCCTGGGGCCTGGAAGCGCGTACGCCGTTTCTCGACTATCGCCTGGTGGAGTTGTCGGCGCGGGTGCCGGGCAAATTCAAGCTGCCGGATGGTGGCAAGCAAGTCTTGAAAGAAGCGGCGCGGCTGGTCATTCCGAGTGAAGTGATCGACCGCAAAAAGGGTTACTTCCCTGTCCCCGGCCTCAAGCATTTGCAGGGCGACACGCTGAACTGGGTGCGTGAACTGCTGCTCGATCCGAGTCAGGATCGTGGCCTGTTCAACCCCGCCATGCTCGACCGCCTGCTGACCGATCCGCAAGGTCAACTGACCCCGTTGCGCGGCTCCAAGCTGTGGCAATTGGCGGCCCTGAACCTGTGGCTCAGTGAACAAGGAATCTGATCGATGAAACCTCACGCCACGGCTTACAGCCAACGCTTGTTGCGCGGTCAGGCGCCCTCTTACGAACGCTTGCAGGCGCGTCTGGCCGAAGACGGCAGTGAATTGGGCGCCGCGCCAATCGCGGTGCACTGCGGCTGGGGCCGGTTGCTGATCGGCCATACCTTTCCCGATGCCGCGAGCCTTGCCCAAGAGTTGCTCAATGAGCAGCCCGGTGAGCGGGACATCGCCTTGTACGTTGCCGCGCCCCAGCAAGTGCTGGGGCTGGAGCCGGCTCAGCTGTTTCTCGACCCGTCCGATACCTTGCGCCTGTGGTTCAGCGACTACCGTCAGTCCACCCGGGTGTTTCGCGGTTTTCGCATCCGTCGGGCGCAAAGCGAAGCGGACTGGCAGGCCGTCAATCAGCTGTATCAGGCGCGCGGCATGCTGCCTATTGATGCGAATTTGCTGACACCTCATCACCAGGGCGGCCCGGTTTACTGGCTGGCAGAAGATGAGGACAGCGGCGCGATCATCGGTAGCGTCATGGGCCTGAATCATCACAAGGCGTTCAACGATCCGGAAAACGGCAGCAGCCTGTGGTGCCTGGCGGTCGATCCGCAATGTTCCCGCCCAGGTGTCGGTGAAGTGCTGGTGCGGCACTTGATCGAACACTTCATGAGTCGTGGCCTGAGTTATCTGGACCTGTCGGTGCTGCACAACAACCGTCAGGCGAAAAGTCTTTACGCCAAGCTCGGTTTTCGCAACTTGTCGACCTTCGCCATCAAGCGCAAAAACGGCATCAACCAGCCGTTGTTTCTCGGCCCCGGTCCCGAAGCCGCGTTCAATCCGTATGCGCGAATCATCGTTGAGGAGGCACATCGACGCGGCATTGATGTACAGGTGGATGACGCGCAAGCCGGCCTGTTTACCTTGATTCACGGCAGTCGTCGGGTACGTTGCCGCGAATCCTTGAGCGATCTGACCAGCGCCATCAGCATGACGTTGTGTCAGGACAAAAGCCTGACCCACAAGGTGCTGAAAAACGCTGGCCTTAAACTGCCCGCCCAACAACTGGCGGGGAGCGCGGACGACAATCTGGCGTTTCTCGACGAGCACGAACGGGTGGTGGTCAAACCGCTGGACGGTGAACAGGGCCAAGGGGTAGCGGTGGATTTACGCACCATCGAAGAGGTCCAGCAAGCCATCGAAAACGCCCGTAAATTCGACAGTCGAGTACTGCTGGAAAGCTTCCATGAAGGCCTCGACTTGCGGATTCTGGTGATCGGCTTCGAGGTGGTCGCGGCCGCCATTCGACGGCCGGCGGAAGTGGTGGGTGATGGTCAACATTCAATCGGTGCGCTGATCGAAGCCCAGAGCCGTCGCCGTCAGGCAGCGACCAGCGGTGAAAGCAAGATCCCGCTGGACCATGAGACCCAGCGCACCTTGAAGGTTGCGGGTTACGACTACAGCAGCATTCTGCCCTCGGGTGAGCACTTGTTTGTCCGGCGCACGGCGAATCTTCATACCGGCGGCATTCTTGAAGACGTCACGGCGATTCTGCATCCGACCTTGGTGGATGCGGCGGTGCGCGCGGCACGGGCGCTGGATATTCCGATGGTCGGGCTCGACCTGATGGTGCCGGCCGCCGACCAACCGGACTATGTGTTTATCGAAGCCAATGAACGCGCCGGGCTGGCCAACCATGAACCGCAGCCGACGGCCGAGCGGTTTGTGGATTTGTTGTTTCCGCATAGTCAGCCGGCAGCCTCTTAGTGATGTACTTCCCGGCCCCATGATCGTTCCCACGCTCTGCGTGGGAATGACTCCTCGGACGCTCCGCGTTCGCTTGGGACGCAGAGCGTCCCTGGCTGCATTCTCACGCAGAGCGTGGGAACGATCAGCTCTCAACCCATCAGGAGTTTCCATGACCCGCAAAATTCCCGAACCGGATCTCAATTACCTGCAAAAAGTCCTGCTGGAAATGCTCGCCATTCCCAGCCCCACCGGGTTCACCGACACCATTGTGCGTTACGTCGCCGAGCGTCTCGAAGAGCTGGGTATTCCCTTTGAGATGACCCGTCGCGGCACCATCCGCGCCACCCTCAAGGGCAAGAAAAACAGCCCGGACCGCGCGGTCTCCGCTCACCTGGACACCATTGGCGCAGCGGTTCGCGCGATCAAGGAAAACGGTCGCCTGACCCTGGCGCCAGTCGGTTGCTGGTCCAGCCGTTTTGCCGAAGGTAGCCGCGTCAGCCTGTTCACCGACAACGGCGTGATCCGCGGCAGCGTGTTGCCGTTGATGGCCTCGGGGCACGCGTTCAACACTGCCGTGGATGAAATGCCGATCAGTTGGGATCACATCGAATTGCGCCTGGACGCCTATTGCGCCACCCGCGCTGATTGCGATTCGCTGGGGATCAGCGTGGGCGATTTCGTCGCCTTCGACCCTTTGCCGGAGTTCACCGAAAGCGGCCATATCAGCGCCCGTCACCTCGATGACAAGGCCGGCGTTGCCGCCCTGCTCGCGGCGCTGAAAGCGATTGTCGACAGCGGCGAAGAGTTGATGATCGACTGCCATCCATTGTTCACCATCACCGAAGAAACCGGCAGCGGTGCGGCGGCGGCCCTGCCCTGGGATGTCAGCGAATTCGTCGGCATCGACATCGCGCCGGTCGCGCCCGGCCAGCATTCCAGTGAACACGCAGTGAGCGTGGCAATGCAGGATTCGGGCGGGCCTTATGACTATCACCTGTCGCGCCATCTGCTGCGCCTAGCCAGCGACAACGAACTGCCGGCGCGCCGCGACCTGTTCCGCTATTACTTCAGCGATGCTCACTCCGCCGTCACGGCCGGCCACGACATTCGCACGGCCCTGCTGGCCTTCGGTTGCGACGCCACCCACGGCTACGAACGCACCCACATCGACAGCCTCGCCGCCCTCAGCCGCCTGCTTGGCGCCTACATCCTCAGTCCGCCGGTATTCGCCAGCGATGCACAACCGGCCAAGGGCTCCCTGGACCGGTTCAGTCATCAGATCGAACACGAGACGCAGATGGAAAGCGATACGCGGGTGCCGTCGGTGGACAGCCTCATCGGACAGCGCACAGATAGCTGACCCAGGCAGTTTCTTCGCATGAAAGATTGCCATCGCGGGCAAGCCCGCTCCCACAGGGAAATGTGGTCACTGTGGGAGCGGGCTTGCCCGCGATGAGGACCGATCAGCCAACACATCAGGTCAAGGCTAGCCGCCCCTCTTCATTCGCCGTAGCATCGCGCCATTGTTTAGCCGAGGTGCCTTATGCTGATCCCCCACGACCAACTTGAAGTCGATACCCTGACCCGCCTGATCGAGGATTTCGTGACCCGCGACGGCACGGACAACGGCGATGACACACCGCTGGAAACCCGCGTCTTGCGTGTTCGTCAGGCATTGACCAAGGGCCAGGCGTTGATCGTCTTCGATCCGGAAAGCGAGCAATGCCAGTTGATGCTCAAGCACGACGTGCCCAAGCACCTGTTCGACTGAGGTTCTTAACGGGCTTTGGCCTGTTTGATCTGGATGCGCTCATAAACTTCGGCGCGATGAACGTTGACCTGCTGCGGCGCTTCAACGCCGAAGCGCACGCTGCTTCCGTTGACGGCGAGAACCCGCACGGAAATGTTGTCACCAATGGATATCAATTCGCCCACAACGCGGCTAAGTACAAGCATGGCATTCATCCTTCAGGGTTACTGGCCCTTGAAGATGCCCGGCCCGTGGTGAGTCTTCAATGCAACGGCAGCAAAACAGTCTCGCCCTACAGCACAAGATGCTTCGCCCTGAAGGACTTATCCGACAAACCGGTTGGAATGAAGGATCAATCCTTCAGGCAGCGGAAATACGCGGGCCAAACAGGATGACGCTCGCCCCGATCACACACAGCGCCACGCCAATCCAGTCCGAGCCCAGTGGACGAATCCGCTCGACCACCGCCAGCCAGCCGATCGACGCAATGATGTAGATGCCACCGTAGGCGGCATAGGCGCGGCCGGCGTAACTCGCTTCGACCCGGGTCAGCAGCACCGCGAACAAGATCAGGCTGAGCAATGCAGGGATGATCCACCAAGCACTTTTACCCTGACGCAGCCACATCCAGAAGGCAAAGCAGCCGGCGATTTCGAACAGCGCGGCAAGGAAAAACCACAGGTAATTGATCATGCAGATGTCTCGTGAGGATGGCCGGTTGCGGCCACCCTAACGACGGTATTGCGCACGGGCAAGTTCAGCCTGCGGATTGTTTGGCCTTGGCGCGCATCTTGTCGGCCATCACGGTCATTTCGTTGTAGAGCACTTGCGGGTCTTTTTGCTTGATCGCCCAAGCCATACGGCCCTGTTCGTGAGGCAGGATCAAGAATTCGCCAACGGCGACCTGTTGATAGATGTAATCGGCAATGTCGGCTGCGCTGATCGGCGAGCTTTCCAGCAACTTGCCGACCTGAGCTTTCATGGCGGGGGTCGGGCCACGGAAGGAATCCAGCAGGTTGGTCTGAAAGAACGACGGGCACACTACATGCACGCTGACTTCCTCGTGGGCCAGTTCGATCAACAGACTTTCGGACAACGCCACCACGCCTGCCTTGGCCACGTTGTAGTTGCTCATGGCCGGACCTTGCATCAGTGCCGCCATTGAGGCGATATTGATGATCTTACCTTTGCTTTTCTCCAGCAGCGGCAGGAAGGCCTTGCAGCCCTTGACCACGCCCATCAGGTTGATCGCGATCTGCCAGTCCCAGTCTTCCAGCGACAGTTCACTGAAGAACCCGCCCGAGGCCACGCCGGCATTGTTGACGATGACATCAATGCCGCCGAACTTCTCTTCACAGGCTTGGGCGAACGCCGTTAGTTGGCTGTAGTCGCGCACATCACAACGCTGGATGAACCCGTCGCCGCCGGCTTCGCGAACCAGCTTCAGGGTTTCTTGCAGGCCGGGTTCACTGACGTCCGACAAGGCCAGCTGCCAGCCTTCACGCGCCCAACGCAGCGCGATTTCGCGACCCAGGCCTGAGCCCGCGCCAGTGATCATCATGCGATTTTGCATAGCAAACAGCCTTGTTGTTCCGGGGAAGATGCACCGAGTGTAGCGAAGGATAATGCGCGACCCACGCTCCATCAGATTGCTGAATGGCCAGCAATGAACCACGGCGCGGTCCGGTTGTTTCAACTTTGAGACGCAGTAAAAGAAATAAACATACTTTCCAAATACATTAAAAAAACCTGGAATTTTTCTTCATATCCATGAGTCGGATTTGGTAAGCAGCTAGGATTAATACAAGTCCAGCTGATGGCTAAAGCTAAAACGCTAGGTCAAATCCACAACGCTTCCAACAAGGAAACAGACATGGGCACAATTCTTATCGTTATTCTTATCCTGTTGTTGATAGGTGGCTTGCCGGTCTTCCCGCACTCCAGAAGTTGGGGTTACGGCCCGTCCGGTATCATCGGCGTAGTGTTGGTGGTGCTGTTGATCCTGCTGCTGCTTGGCAAGATATAAAGATTTTTCCGGCAAAAAAAAAGAGGCCCTGCGAAGGGCCTCTTTTCTATTGCGCCAAAACTTAGTCCGGCTTGCCGTCAACCACACCGGCGGTGTTATCGATGAGGCTTTTGGTGGCCGTCTGGATGAACGACTCGAGCTTTTGCTTGAGCGCCGCTTCGTCAGCCGATGCCGGGATCACTTCACCTTTCGGGTTGGCGCCCAGTTCGTATTGATACAACTTCGGCGGCATCTCTTTGGGCAGTACCAGCACGCGATCCCCGGTAAGCAATGCGACCGTCTGATCGCTGCCCGACGGCTTGATCACGCCAAAACCCTTGTCGCCTTCCGGCAGGTTCAGCAAGTCGCGACCCCAGCATTGTTGAACCACGTCACCACCGATACGGCCCATGATGGTCGGCACGACGTCGATCTGGGTGCCCACGGTGTGGTCGAGCTGACCAAATTTTTCCTGGACGCCCGGCCCGATCATCAGCATCGGTACGTTGAAGCGGCCCAGGTCCATTTCGGTAATTTGCTGTTCATTGCCAAAACCGTGGTCGCCGACAACCACGAACAGGGTTTCCTTGAAGTACGGCTCTTTGCGGGCCTGTTCGAAGAATTGACCCAACGCCCAGTCAGAGTAACGCATGGCGGTCAAGTGTTCGTTAAGGTTGCCGCGATCGGTCACAGGCTCCACCGGCAATGGCGTCGGCAAAGCATACGGCGTGTGGTTGGACAGCGTTTGCAGCAAGGCATAGAACGGCTTCTTGTCCTTACCATCGCGGGCCTTCAATTCTTCCAGGCCACGGTTGAACATGTCCTGGTCGGACACGCCCCAGGTCGGATCGGAGAACACCGGGTTGACGAAGTCGTTACGCCCGATGAAGTTGGTCATGCCCTGGTTGCTGAAGAAGCCAGACTGATTGTCCCAGGCGAAGTCGCCGTTGTAGACGTACACGTCATCGTAGTCACGGGCGCTGAGCAACTGCGGCAGGCCGGACAGTTTGTGGCTGCCTTCAGGCGTCTGCATCAGGTATTCGAAACCCGGCAAGTTCGGGAAGCAGGCCATGGTGGCGAACATGCCCTGGTGGGTATGGGTGCCGTTGGAGAAGAAACGGTCGAACAACAGGCCTTCTTTCGACAGTTTGTCAAAGTACGGGGTGATTTCACCTGGTCGACCCAGAGCACCCACAGAGTGACCGGCGAAGCTTTCCATCAGGATCACCACGACGTTCTTGATTGGCAGTGTCTTGTTGGTGTCCGGGCTGTAGTTGCGACGCACCGCGGCGGTCTCGGGATCGACCAGCTTGTCGCTCGAGGTCAGTAACATATCGCGCACGGTCTGCTGGGCCAGGGGCTGTGGCAGTGTTGCCTTCCAGACATTGTCGCGATGTTCGGACATCCGGCTCTTGGCCGCCGCGATCAACGACAGCGTGCCGTTGAGGCCCAACTGGTTGGCGAAGTTCGAGTCGGTGGTGTAAACGTCCCCCCAACGCATTGGCGGGCCCTGACGCAGAGTGCCACGAGCCGCGACCACGCAGACCAGCAGGCAGACCACGAACACTACGCCACGCGCATACCACGGAGCGACCTGCCGCGCACCAATGCTGCCACCGCTGAACGGCCCGCGAGGACGCGTGGCACGGTCGGCGCCCTTGAACGCGAGGGTCAGGATCAACGTGCCCACGGCCCAGGCCAACAGGTAGCGAACCACCGGAAAACCGTACCAGAGCATGCTCATCACGGTTTTCGGGTCTTCTTTCACGTACTGGAAGACCAGACCGTTGAGGCGCTGGTGGAACTCGCGGTAAAAATCCATCTCCATCAGGCCGAGGAACAGCGCGATGCTCGAGACAACGGTCAGCCACAACCGGAAGAATCCGCGGGCGGCCATCGCCCGGGCGCTGAACAATGCCAGCAGCAGCGGAATGCTGAGGTAAACCACCAGGCGCAAGTCGAAACGCAGGCCGTTGGCGAACGCTTCCAGAAATGTCGAAGCCGGTGTGTCGAGGATCATCGAGCTGTTGTAGACCAGCAGCGCCACGCGCAGCAGGCTGAACATGACCATCATGACCAGGGCACACAACAGTGTGTAGGCCAGATGCGATTTGACGGTCGGTTGCAGCAGGCGACTAGAAGCTCGCTGCTGACTCAGGGCGTCCGGGTTTGCCATGTCGTTTAAGGACCCATTGGAAGTTGAAGTTTCAAAAATACAGCGGCGCCTTGCCCTCTGTTGGCCATCCTGGGCCCGGGGCTTGCGCGGTGCGCAAATGTTGCACGATCACCCGCGGCATTACCATTGATTACTGACCCGCAGGCCCGACTGTCGCCTGTAGCGCTCTGGGACAAGAGACGTGGCGCAAAGTTGCGGAGGCAGACAAGTTGGTGCGCGAATGAATTGTCTTGGAGACTTTGTGAAAATTTCGTTCAACGCATATCCAGAAACAAAATAAAGCCCCGTCCCTTGGTAAAAAACGCAAACGCCCCGATCAGATCGGGGCGCTGTTGAACGGGCATTATCGCAAGTATACGCGGTTACTTCTCGGCACGTTCTTTCAGGGCTTTGAGGGTGTTGAACGGCGCATCGACCACAAACTTGTTGGCCAACCACGATGGCACGCTGCCGCCGGGTTCGGTATGGGCCTGATAAGTCACTTCGACTTGATCGCCTTTAGGCACCAGCTTCCAGAAACCTTTGACCTGGGCGACCCGTACGAAACCTTTTTCTTCCGGAAGGTACTTCGGCTGTCCTTCCAATTCTCGGGTCAGGCTGCCATCGGCGCTTTCAATGGTTGTGACATGCAACACGGAGTCGCGAGGGGTGACCGGCCAAGGGGTGTTGAACTGGGTGTATGTCCAGCTCTGGTTACCTTCGTGTTTGAGCAACTTCTGAGTCTTGCACTCGTGAATCCATGCACAGGCACCCGGCACGTCTTCCTGCAATGCTCGCAGTTTGGCCATCGTGGTCTTCATGACGGTCACGCCACGGTAAGCCTTGTATTGGGAACCGGCCACTTCACTCAAGGACACCTTGATGCCCTCTTCTTCCTTGGCGGTTTTCCATTCTTCGGCCTGGGCCGTGGAGGCCAGCAAAACCGTCAAACCACACAGCACAGCCATACGATGCAGCGAACCCATAACCTTTTTCCTTATTGTTGAAGTTCCGTTCGTTGAACACATCACGCGGCCGTCATTTGCTCCCACCAGCCCAGCAACTTGATCGCTTCGCCGCTGCTGCTTCCGCAGACTTCGACATCGGCTTCAAATGCCGAACACACCGCAGGACGTTCCGGCTTGCCGAAAATGCTGCACAGGTTATCGGCAGACAACTGTACGCAACGCTCACCGGCGGCTTTGCCATTGGGCATGCCGGGAATCGGCGAACTGATGGAAGGGGCAATGCAACAGGCGCCACAGCCTTCACGGCATCTCATGACGACAAGCTCCTCGCGACGGGTAAAGGGACGTGGCACAGAGTAACGGCTAAAACGACTGTTTAAAATTACCTGCACCCAGGTTTTTTCGCTCAAACGAACGTGACTGACCAGTCTCCGACAAAGCGTCTGGTCCGCGGATCACGAATGGGAGGGGTTTACTGCTTGAACTCGAAGTCCAGTGCCGCGCCTTCAACTTCCCGACGCTCTTCATTGCGCAGTTGCAACTGCATTTCGTTGCTGAGCAGACGACCGTTGATCTGGAACGGGCTGCTCTTGTCACCGAACATTTGTGGCAACAGCGCATCGCGTCGGGGCAACGTTACCGTGCCAACCGGCTTCAGTTCTTCGACCATGTCCTTGGGCAAGCTCAAGTCGAGATTTGCCGAAGGGAGTTTGGTTTTCACGACTTCGCTGGCCGGTTTCGACTTGGAAGCAATGGGGGAGCGTTTTTTGACCGCTGCGGCCTTCTTTTTGGCCGGCGCTGTTTTTTTGACCGGCGCCGCTTTTTTCGCGGGTGTGCTGGCTGTCGGTTTTTCCTGAACGGAAGCCGCCATGACCCCTTCCGGGTGACAGGTCATTAGCAGGCAGATCAACAACCAGGCGGCAGGAAAAATCGGCTTCATGGACCCAACGGCGTGAACGGCAGAAGGCTATATGCTCGCCTGTTGGAGACGACAAGACAAGCGGACAGTTCAGAACTGCCCAGCCGCTCAAAAACCGCTCGCCGTCTCCTGACAAAGTTGCGTCGCCAGCAACCCCAACGTCATCAATGCACGCTCGGCCTCGCGGTTCCAGGGGATGCCACAGTTCAGGCGAATGCAGTGATTGAACTGCTCGGTATTACTGAAAATCAGCCCCGGCGCAATGCTGATGCCCTGCTGCAATGCACGCACATGCAGTTCCTGCGTATTCACCCGCCCCGGCAGGCTGACCCACAGAATGAAGCCGCCGGTGGGCCGGGTCATTTGCGTGCCTTCCGGGAAGTACTGCTGAACCGCCAGTTGAAAAGCGCTGAGGTTCTTGCGGTACTCCTGACGGATATAACGCAAATGCCGGTCGTAACCGCCGTTTTCCAGGTAGGCCGCGATGCCCATTTGCGTGACGCTGCACGCTGAATGGGTGCTGAAGGTCTGCAAGCGCTGGATTTCCGGCTGGTACTTGCCGGCAATCATCCAGCCGATCCGCACGCCGGGCGACAGGGTCTTGGAGAAACTGGAGCAGTAAATCACCCGATCCAGCCGGTCATAGGCCTTGAGCGATTTGGTGCGACCCTGCTCGAACATCAGCTCGCCATAAATATCGTCTTCGACGATCTGGATATCGAAATCCGAAGCCAGGCGCAGCAGCTGTTTCTGCCGCTCTTCGGGCATGGTGCCGCCCAAAGGATTACTCAAGCGCGTGGTCAGCACCAGCGCCTTGATCGACCACTGGTTGGCCGCCAGTTGCAGGGCTTCGAGGCTCATGCCGGTGGCTGGATCGCTGGGGATCTCGATGACTTTCAGCCCCAGCAGGTCGGCCAGTTGCAGCAAACCGTAATAGGTTGGCGATTCGGCCGCAATCAGATCGCCCGGCCGGGTCAATACGCGCAGAGACATCTGCAACGCATCAACGCAGCCGTGGGTGATCACCACTTCCGACGGGTCGACCACCACGCCGGCATCGCGCATGCGGATCGCCACTTGTCGACGCAACGGCTCGAAGCCGGGGCTGAACATGTAGCTGAACGCCCGCGGGCTATGGAAACGGGTGACTTTGGCCAGTTGCTGATGCAGGGCTCGCACCGGCAGATAGTCGACGCTCGGTACGGCGGCGCCCAACGGAAAGACACCTTCGCGGCGGGATTCGACCAGGACTTGCTGAATGATGCTGCTGCGGGTGACCAGGCCAGGTCGCTCGACCCGGGCGATGTCCGGGGTCGGTGCCGTCAGGGCCGGCGTCTGGTGCACGTAGTAACCGGATTGCGGCCGGGCGCGAATCAGCCCCTGATCTTCAAGATTGGCGTAGGCCTGCAACACCGTTGCATGGCTGACGTTGAGCTGCGAGCTCATCTTGCGCACTGAAGGCACGCGCTCCCCGGGTTGATAGACGCCGCGGCGGATGTCTTCGGCCAGTTGCTGAGCAATTCGTTGATAGAGCAAGAGATTGGTCATAACGCAGCACTCGATTTCACGGGCATTTTATTCTTGTGTGAAACAATACCGGAACAGTTTTGAAGTGTACTGGGACAGTTGCCACAATAGTCGACCGTACAGTGCATTGTCAGCAAAAACTGTACTGTTTTATGGAGAGTGTTGCGCTGATTAGCAGGCACAAAAAAACCCGGCACTGCTGACAGACCGGGTTTTCCAGTAACGCAGCCCTTAGCGGGCGGCGCCGAGCTGGCCTTTTTCGTCGGAGAACACAATTTCCACCCGACGGTTCTGTGCACGACCGCGCTCGGAAGCGTTCACGTCCACGGGGTATTCATCGCCATAGCCTTCAACCTGGATGCGTTTGTCGTCAATGCCCAGGTCCATCAGCACGTCAGCCACCGATTGCGCACGGTCGCGGGACAGCTTGAGGTTTTCCTGTTTACCGCCAGTGCTGTCGGTATAGCCTTCGATCCGCACCACGCGCTTGGGGTTGAGCTGCAAGAACTGGACGATCTTCAGCACCACGCGGTTTGCCGAGCTTTTCAGCTCTGCTTCACCGGTATCGAACAGCACATCGCCCAGGGTCATCACCAGACCACGGTCGGTTTGGGTAGTCGCCAACGCCACAATCTGCTCTTCGAGCCACTTGCCCTGTTGCTGCACGCTGAGCAACTTGGACTCACGCAGGGCCAACTGCAGGCGCTGACGCTCGAGTTCGAGCTTCGCAGCGCGCTCCTCGTTGAGCACTTGATTGGTGTGCTCCCGGGCGATTTCGCTGTAGCGCCGGCTCAGGTAGGCGTAATGCACAACGTCCGAACCGCTGCCCCAGTAGGTGGACAGACGATCGGCTCGGGCCAGCGACTCGCCGGCACGGATCACGTCTTTGGGCGCAATGCGCAGCACGTTGGAGTCTTCCTTGACCTTCTGAAAGTCGGTGCCGGCCTGCTGGATTGCGGCTTCGCTGTGTTGACCGGCGCAACCATAAAGGCTGGCGCAACCGGCCAGAATCAAACCGCCGAGTGCTTTGGTTTTCAGGCTCATTGGGCATCTCCCAGTTGCTTGCGCAGGCGAGTGATGCGGGTATTGAGCACGTTCAACTGCTCCTCGCTCTTGAGGGTCAGAACCCGGGCCTCGGCCAGACGTGCGTCCAGCTCGGCCTGCTCAGCCCGCATGCGCGCATTCTTGAAGGACTGGTCGGCCATGTTGCCCTTGGCACGCTTGAACTTGTCTTCAGCCAGTTTCAGCTCCGGCACTTCGTCGGCGGTAGCACCCACGGCCTTGGCTTGTTCGAGGGCCCGCTCGGTCAGGCGTATTTGTTCATTCGGCGCCGGATCGGCTGCACAACCCGCCAGAGCCAGAACGGCCAGGGCAGCGAAAAGAGGTCGAATACTCACTAAGAATCCCTACTGTTTTGGGGTACTGACAGGTTGTGGCTGCGGTTGTGAAAGTTGCGCTTTCCAACGCTCGATATTGCGCAGCAGCGCAGCTTCTGTCAGTCCGGACGCGGGCAATTCTGTCATCTTTTTGGCCAGCTGTCCGCGCAACCAAGGATCGTTGCAGGCGGAGTTATGGGAAACCGCGAGATACAGTCCGGGTTTGTCGATGGGGTGTGGGTGGGCCATCAAGTCATTGGCCATCCCCAGCGTTTGCACCAGAGCCATGCCCGAGTAGCGTCCGGCGAGGACAAACTCTACCTCGTTCAGCAGCAATTTCTGAAAGGCCTGGGTCAGATTGGGCGTGCGCAACAGGGTCAATTGCTGCTCGGCAAAAGTACCAAATGATGGGGTTACCCGAGCCTTTTCCGACAAGGCGCCGGGATGACCGCGAAGGTCTTGCGCTTCGTTGTAGACCAGTAATGAATCATTGCGGGTCCAGACCAGGTAATCGTTTTCCAGCAGCGGTGGATGGATGTAATCCAGATTTTCCAACTCACTGACCGTCAACGGCACATCGGCCAGCATGTCCATGCGCCCGCTGCGCACTTCGTCCAGGGCCTGGGAGCGTTTGCCGGCGTAAAGCAGCTCGACCTTGATGCCCAACTCCCCCGCCACTTGCTGCAACAGGTCAGCGCTGGCGCCAATCAGATGCTTGGGGTTTTGCGGGTCTTGCCACAGGTACGGCGGCGCGTCCGGACTGCCGGTCACCACCAGGCGCTCGCATTTGCCCGCGGCTATGGACAGCCCTGGCAACAGCGTCAGCCCCAGCAGTAATGACCAGCCACACACGCGGCGTAAATCCATGGCGACACTCCCTACAACCCATTATTTTCGCCCGTAGGAGCTCCTACAGAAGAACAAAAAAAAGCCCGACCAAAAGGTCGGGCTCTTTATAAGTCAAGCCGCCGGATTAGACCAGCTTCTCGAACTCGGGGATGGCTTCGAACAGGTCTGCCACCAGGCCGTAATCGGCCACCTGGAAGATCGGCGCTTCTTCGTCCTTGTTGATCGCCACGATCACTTTGGAGTCTTTCATGCCGGCCAGGTGCTGGATCGCGCCGGAAATACCGACGGCGATGTACAGCTGTGGAGCAACGATCTTGCCGGTCTGACCGACCTGCATGTCGTTGGGTACGAAACCTGCGTCGACCGCGGCGCGGGAAGCACCAACGGCAGCGCCCAGCTTGTCGGCCAGGGCGTACAGGTGTTTGAAGTTGTCGCCGTTCTGCATGCCGCGACCGCCGGAAACGACGATTTTGGCAGCGGTCAGTTCCGGACGATCGGACTTGGCCAGTTCTTCGCCAACGAAGCTCGAAGTGCCAGCGTCGTGCGCAGCAGCAACCGCTTCAACAGCAGCGGAGCCACCTTCGGCAGCAACCGGGTCGAAACCGGTGGCACGCACGGTGATGACTTTCACGGCAGCGTTCGATTGAACGGTGGCGATGGCGTTACCGGCGTAGATCGGGCGCTTGAAGGTGTCAGCGCTTTCAACCGAGATGATCTCGGAGATCTGGTCAACGTCCAGGGTCGCGGCAACGCGCGGCAGGATGTTTTTGCCGTTCGAAGTAGCGGCAGCCAGGATGTGGCTGTAGCCCTTGCCCAACTCTGCAACCAGCGGAGCAACGTTCTCCGGCAGTTGATGAGCGTAGGCGGCGTTATCGGCCACCAGCACTTTCGCCACGCCAGCGATTTTCGCAGCGGCTTCAGCCACGGCGCTAGCGCCCTGACCGGCAACCAGAACGTGGATATCACCGCCAATCTTGGCAGCGGCAGCCACAGTATTCAGCGTGGCCGGAGCCAGTACTTTGTTGTCGTGTTCAGCAATAACCAAGATAGTCATTTAGATTACCTTCGCTTCGTTTTTCAGTTTCTCGACCAGTTCAGCCACCGACTTGACCTTGATACCCGCGCTGCGTGCAGCCGGCGCTTCGACTTTCAGGGTCTTGTTGGTGGAGGCGGTGGAAACGCCCAAAGCGTCCGGAGTCAGCACTTCGAGAGGCTTCTTCTTGGCTTTCATGATGTTTGGCAGAGACGCGTAGCGCGGCTCGTTCAAACGCAGGTCGGTGGTGACGATGGCCGGCAGTTTCAGGGAAACCGTCTGCGCGCCGCCGTCGATTTCGCGGGTCACGGCAACGCTGTCGCCCGACACTTCAACTTTCGATGCGAAGGTGCCCTGACCGTAGCCGCTCAATGCAGCGAGCATCTGGCCAGTCTGGTTGTTGTCGCTGTCGATGGCTTGTTTGCCGAGGATCACCAGCTGAGGCTGTTCCTTGTCGACAACAGCCTTCAGCAGCTTGGCAACGGCCAGGGAAGTCAGATCTTCAGCGGATTCGACGAGGATGGCGCGGTCGGCACCCAGAGCCAGCGCGGTGCGCAATTGCTCTTGAGCGGTGGACGGGCCGATGGAGACGACGACGATTTCAGTCGCCACGCCTTTCTCTTTCAGACGTACGGCTTCTTCCACTGCGATTTCGCAGAACGGGTTCATCGACATCTTGACGTTGGCGAGGTCGACGCCGGAATTGTCCGCCTTGACGCGAACCTTGACGTTGTAATCCACAACGCGTTTGACAGCTACAAGAACCTTCATGGATTCCTCGTTACTCTCCGGTGAAAAGAAAGTCGCCTAGGCGAACCTGGCGGTTGATGCTCATCGGCGCAAGGGCACCTCTAAAAACGCTGGCAGGTGTATCGGGTGATACCTTGCTCACGAGGCTGATGACCGTTCGTCAGTGGTGACCGACAAGTCATTCATTACCGTGGCGTGTAAACTGCGCGCGATACCTGCGCGCGCTTCACCTTGTACTGCCATCGCCCTGTCTTTAGAGGTGCTCTTGAAACCTACATTCAGCCTACGGCGAGCGCAAAACCGCCCGTATCTTGACCGGAACACCTATTCCGGTCAATACGGCAAAATGGCCAGTCATAAGCCGCGTGACTTTGATTTATCTGGCTTTGAGCCGATTCAAACAAACGTTTGTATTGGACGCTAAGAGTGGTGTAGATATAATGCGCCACCCAAAGAGAAAGGTGGTTCATCGATTGTCCTCTGTGCCGCACCGTGGGGAATTCATGAATGCGACACCCAACCTCCAATTAGAAAAAAAACTGTTGAGCCTTGAGTAGGAGATAGCCTGTGGAACGCGAATACATGGAATTCGACGTGGTCATCGTCGGTGCCGGCCCCGCTGGCCTGTCCGCCGCCTGCCGTTTGAAGCAGAAGGCCGCCGAAGCCGGTAAGGAAATCAGCGTCTGCGTGGTCGAAAAAGGCTCCGAAGTCGGCGCTCACATCCTGTCCGGTGCCGTGTTCGAACCACGGGCCCTGAACGAACTGTTCCCGGACTGGAAAGAACTCGGCGCGCCGCTGAATACGCCAGTCACACGCGATGACATCTTCGTTCTGAAAAACGCCGACAGCGCGCAGAAGATTCCAGACTTCTTTGTGCCCAAGACCATGCACAACGAAGGCAACTACATCATCTCCCTGGGCAATCTGTGCCGCTGGCTGGCCCAGCAGGCCGAAAACCTGGGCGTGGAAATCTATCCGGGCTTCGCCGCCCAGGAAGCGCTGTTCGACGAGAACGGCGTGGTTCGCGGGATCATCACCGGCGATCTGGGTGTTGACCGCGAAGGCAATCCGAAAGAAGGCCTGTACACCCCAGGCATGGAACTGCGCGCCAAGTACACGCTGTTCGCCGAAGGTTGCCGCGGCCATATCGGCAAGCAGCTGATCAAGCGCTTCAACCTCGACAGCGAAGCCGACGCCCAGCATTACGGCATCGGCCTGAAAGAAATCTGGGAAGTCGACCCGGCCAAGCACCAGCCAGGCCTGGTGGTCCACACCGCCGGCTGGCCGCTGGACATCATGGGCACCGAGAACACCGGTGGCTCGTTCCTCTATCACCTGGAAAACAACCAGGTGGTGGTCGGTCTGATCGTCGATCTTTCCTACAGCAACACCTTCCTGTCGCCGTTCGACGAGTTCCAGCGCCTCAAGCATCACCCGGTACTCAAGCAATACCTGGAAGGCGGCAAACGCATCAGCTACGGCGCGCGTGCTATCTCCAAAGGCGGTCTGAACTCGCTGCCGAAAATGGTCTTCAAGGGCGGCGCGTTGATCGGTTGCGACCTCGGCACGTTGAACTTCGCCAAGATCAAAGGCAGTCACACCGCGATGAAGTCCGGCATGCTCGCCGCTGACGCCGTGGCCGATGCACTGTTCGCCGATCTGGACGGCACGCAAGAGCTGACCACTTACGTCGACGCGTTCAAGAAGAGCTGGCTCTACGACGAACTGTTCGCCAGCCGCAACTTCGGCCCGGCGATTCACAAGTTCGGCGCCATCGTCGGCGGCGGTTTCAACTGGCTCGACCAGAACATCTTCGGCGGCAAACTGCCGTTCACCCTGCACGACACCAAGCCGGATTACGCCTGCCTGAAACTGGCGGCCGACTGCAAGAAGATCGACTACCCGAAACCGGACGGCAAGATCAGCTTCGACAAGCTCAGCTCGGTGTTCATCTCCGGCACCAACCACGAAGAAGAGCAGCCGTGCCACCTGAAGCTCGCCGACGCGAGCATCCCGATCAGCAAGAACCTGCCGCTGTACGATGAACCTGCCCAGCGTTACTGCCCGGCCGGCGTGTACGAAGTGGTCACACAGGAAGACGGCGAGAAACGCTTTCAGATCAACGCCCAGAACTGCGTTCACTGCAAGACCTGCGACATCAAGGATCCTGCGCAGAACATCACCTGGGTGGCGCCGGAAGGCTCTGGCGGCCCGACTTATCCGAACATGTAAGTCGAACGCTTAAACAACAAGGCTCCCGAAATGGGGGCCTTTTTGTTGCCCGCGAACACCGCGAAGCGGTGCCTGACATCAAGCAGCCCGCTCATCCCCAGGATTACGCTCAAAGTAGCGCTTGTACTCACGGCTGAACTGCGACGTGCTCTGATACCCCACCCGATGCGCCACTTGGGCCACGCCCAAGCCTTCGCCCAGCAGCAACTGCTGGGCCCTGAGCAAGCGCAAACGCTTCAAATACTGCACCGGCGACAATAAGGTGCTGCGTTTGAAATGCTCATGAAACGTCGACGCACTCATGTTCGCGCAACTGGCCAGGGTCTCGACGTTCAGCGGCTCGGTGTAATGCGCATGCAGATGACTCAGGGACGCCGCGATCCGCGCGAACTGCCCCTGCTGTTCCACCAACGCTCGCAACACATCGGCTTGCGGCCCGCGCAACGCCACGAACAACAATTCACGCAAGCGCGCCGGGCCCATGATCTGGCATTCCAGCGGATCGTGCAGGCAGCGCAACAACCGCTCCACGCAGCCGCGCATGGCATCGTCGAGCACCGCCGAGGTCATGGACTCGGGCGTCTGTGCGGGAACAGTGCGCCCCGGCGCCAGCCCCATGGCCAATACCAACTCACTGAGCAACACCCGGTCAATGGCGATGGAAACGCCCAGCATCGGGCCATCCGGAGCCGAAAACGTCTCGCATTCGAAGGGCACCGGCAACGCCTGAATCAGGTAATGCCCGGCACCATATTCCAGCGTACGCGGGCCCAGGTACGCCAACTTGCTGCCTTGAGCGATGATCACCAGGCTTGGCTCGTAGATTTGCGGGCCACGGGCCACATCACAACTGGCTCGCATAACCTGCACACCCGGCAACGCAGTCTTAGCGAAACCATCGCGAATGGTTAGCGGCTGGATCAGCGAAACCAGCGTGGCATTGGCATCGAGATGACGGGTCAACAACATGAAGAGCTCTTCAAAAAAAGTCGCGAAAAAGGGATGAAAGCATCATCGCAGGTCTGAACGCCAATGCGACCAATCAACGGTGCATGCCGGAGGATTAGGCATGACACCCGGAGGAATCGCCATGGCCGGTAACCCGTGGGGTGCCCAGAATGGCTCGCCTCACCTGTCACTGCTTTTGCGAGGTTCACCATGTACACCGCCATCGGATACGCCGCTCAGTCAGCCACTACTCCCCTCGCCCCGATGAAATTCGAACGCCGCAGCCCACGGGCCGACGATGTGGCGATCGAGATTCTCTACTGCGGCGTCTGCCATTCCGACATCCACCAGGCACGCAACGAGTGGGGCATTGCGGTTTACCCGCTGATGCCCGGCCACGAGATCATCGGCAAAGTGACCGCCGTCGGTGCGAATGTGACCCAACACAAGGTCGGCGACCTGGTCGGCGTCGGCTGCATGGTCGACTCGTGCCGTCACTGCGAAGCCTGCCAGGCGGATCTGGAGCAATACTGCCTCGAAGGTCCGACCATGACGTATGCCACCCCGGACCGGGTCGATGGCAGCAACACCATGGGCGGTTACTCCGACAGCATCGTGGTCAGCGAACACTTTGTCGTGCGTATCCCGGAGAAACTCGACCCGGCCAGCGCCGCGCCGATTCTGTGCGCCGGCATCACCACCTACTCGCCGCTCAAGCACTACGGCGTCAAGGCCGGCGACAAGGTCGGGGTTCTCGGCATGGGTGGCCTCGGTCACATGGGGATCAAGTTCGCCAAGGCGATGGGCGCTGAAGTGACGTTGTTCACCCGCTCGGCGAGCAAGGCTGAAGAAGGTCGTCGTCAAGGCGCGGACCACGTGATCGTGTCCACCGACGCAGAACAGATGAAAGCCGCCGCAGGACATTTCGACTTCCTGCTGGACACCATTCCGGTGCAACACGACCTCAATCCCTACCTCGATACGTTGCGTTTCGACGGCGTACACATTCTGGTGGGCTTGATCGAACCGATTGATCCACCGGTCCACGCTGCCAAACTGGTATTGGGTCGTCGCGTGCTGGCCGGCTCGCTGATCGGCGGCATCGCCGAAACCCAGGAAGTGCTGGATTTCTGCGCCGAGCACGGCATCACCTGCGACATCGAAATGCTCGACATCCGCCAGATCAACGAGGCCTACACCCGCATGATTGCCGGTGACGTGAAGTACCGCTTCGTGATCGATATGGCAACGCTGAAAGTCTGATCAGACCCGCTCGACTTATACCTTCAAGCCGAGCTCCGCCGACAGCCGGGCTGTGACCCCTTTGATCAGGGGAATCAGCTCGGCCATTTTTTCCAATGGCATGTACGGCACGGTGCTGGCGATGCTGATACCGGCAACGATGCGCTTGCTGGCATCGCGAATTGGCGCCGCCACGCAGCGGATCGACGGTTCGTTGTCTTCCAGGTCGAAGGCATAACCGCCAGCCACGTACTCGATCATGCGCTGCTGAAACTGCTCCCAGGATTGCTCCGGGTGCTGCGGCCAGAATTGATTTTTCCCACCCACCGGCAAGCTGATTTCGTACAGCCGTTGCCATTCTTCCTGCGTGTCATCGAGCATCAACGCCTTACCGATCCCGGTACGCGCCAACGGCATGCGATGACCGACCCGCGAGCGCATTTCCGGACCATTGCGCCCCGGATTCTTGAGCAGGTACAGCACCTCGTCGCCCTCGCGAATCGCCAGGTGAATGGTGTCGCCGGTCAATGCCGACAACTCATCCAGATACGGCCCGGCCAGCGTCACCAGCGGCAGCTCTTCACGTGCCTGGAAACCCAGCTCGATCAGTTTCGGCCCCAGCAGATAACCGACTTGCGGCACCACCCGCAAATAACGCTCGTCCACCAGGCAACTGGCCAGACGATGAGTGGTGCTGCGTGTGGTGCCGATCAGCCGGGCGATTTCCTTGAGATCGCGGGCGCCACTGGCCACGGCCTGAACCACACCCAAACCACGAAGCAGTGTCTGGGTGCCAGTCGGCGCGGCGTCCTTGGCGATTTTTGGGGCGTCTTCCTGCATATCCAGCCTTTACCGTTGAGCGAGTGAACGGGCGGCATTATGGTCGCCCGAAGGCTGCGACTACAACTTGATACGCTCGACCTTGCCCACCAGCATCACGTAGGAAAGCGCGCCCAACAACGCCAGAACCGAGATATAGGTGATCGCCGGGGCAAATGAATCACCGGAGGCGAGAAAACCAATGACGATGGGCGTGGTAATCGCCGCCAGGTTGCCGATGAAATTGAACACCCCACCGGTCAATCCAAGCAAGCGCGCCGGGGCCAGGGTCGACACCAGCGACCAGGTAATCGAAGCCAGGCCGTTGCCGAAAAAGGCCAACGCGAGGAACGCAATCACCAGCGGCGTCGACTCGACGAAGTTGGCGCCGATGATCGAGGTGGAAATCAGCAGGCCGCCAATGATCGGCAACTTGCGGGCGAAGCCCACCGTGTAGCCGCGACGGATCAGAAAGTCCGAGAAAAACCCCGAGCACAGCACACCGACGAAAGCCGCCAGAAACGGTAGCGACGCCAGCAAGCCAGACTTGATGAAGTCCATGCCACGATATTTCACCAGGTAGGTCGGGAACCACGTCAGAAAAAACCACAACGTCGAATTGAGGCAGAATTGACCGAGGTAGATGCCCCACAACTTGCGTTTGCTCAGGACAATCCCGAGATCGACCCAGCTGAATTTGGCCTTGGCCTTTGCGGTTTCAACCTGGATATCCACCAGCCCGCCGCCCTCGCGGATCAGCTCGATTTCCGCATCATTGGCGCCCTTGAAATCCCGTGGCTCGCGATACACCGCGTACCAGATCACCGCCCAAATAATGCCCACCACGCCGGTGCTGACAAACACCATGTGCCAGCCATATTGGTGTTGCAGCCAGGCGAGTACCGGCGTGAGAAACGCCAGGCCGACGAACTGCCCGGAGGTGTAGAAACCAATGGCCGTGGCGCGTTCGCGCTCGGGGAACCAGGTCGTCACCACGCGGCTGTTGATCGGATACGCCGGCGCTTCCAGGGCACCGACGGCCATGCGCAGTACGAACAGCGCGATGAAACTGGCAGCGAAGCCGAGCATTACCGTGGCAATCGACCACAGCAGCAATGCGACACTATAGAGGATGCGCGGCGGCACCCGGTCCACCAGCCAGCCGCCGGGGATCTGCATGGCGGCGTAGGTCCAGCCGAAGGCTGAGAAGATCAGCCCGACATGGATCGGATCGATGCCCAGATCGCTGGTCAGCGCCGGGGCGGCAATGGACAGGTTGCTGCGGTCCAGGTAGTTGATTACCACGGTGATGAACAACAGGACCATGATGAAAAACCGCTTGCGGCTCGGCGTCACCAACGACGCCTGCCCGGTGAGGGTTTGCGGTTGCATGGGGGGTGCCTCTTCTTATGTTTATTGAGGTCAATTTGAAGACTTGCGCTGCACCCTGTGGGAGCGGGCTTGCCCGCGATGGCGGCGGCACATTCAGCATTGATGTGACTGACAGGACGCTATCGCGGGCAAGCCCGCTCCCACAGGGATTTGTGTTGAGTCAGGAGGAACTCACCACTCGGCAAAACTGCCATCGGCATGGCGCCAGATCGGGTTGCGCCAGCGGTGCCCGACGGTGGCGCGTTCAATCACGTATTCCTCGTTGATCTCGATGCCCAGGCCCGGGCCGTTGGGGATCTTCACGAAGCCTTTGTCGTAGTCGAACACCCGCGGATCTTTCACATAATCGAGCAGGTCATTGCTCTCGTTGTAGTGAATGCCCAGGCTCTGTTCCTGGATGAACGCGTTGTAGCAAACAGCGTCCAGTTGCAGGCACGCGGCCAGGGCAATCGGGCCCAACGGGCAATGCAGCGCCAATGCCACGTCGTAGGCTTCGGCCATGTTGGCGATCTTGCGGGTTTCGGTGATGCCGCCCGCGTGGGAGGCATCCGGCTGGATGATGTCGACATAGCCTTCGCTGAGCACCCGTTTGAAATCCCAACGCGAGAACAACCGCTCGCCTAGGGCAATCGGTGTGCTGGTCAGCGGTGCCAGTTCTTTCAGCGCTTCGTAGTTTTCGCTGAGCACCGGCTCTTCGATGAACATCAGTTTGTACGGGTCGAGTTCCTTCATCAGCACCTTGGCCATGGGCTTGTGAACCCGACCATGGAAGTCCACGCCGATGCCGACATTCGGGCCGACGGCATCGCGTACGGCGGCGACGTTGGCCAAGGCCAGGTCGACCTTCTCGAAGGAATCGAGGAATTGCAGTTCTTCGGTGCCGTTCATTTTCACCGCCGTGAAACCACGGCTGACCGCTTCTTTCGCGGCGCGAGCAGTGTCCGCCGGGCGATCACCACCGATCCACGAATAAACCCGGATCTTGTCCCGCACCTGACCGCCCAACAGATCGCTGACCGACACTCCCAGCGCCTTGCCCTTGATGTCCCACAACGCCTGATCGATGCCGGCCAGGGCGCTCATGTGGATCGCGCCGCCACGGTAGAAGCCGCCACGGTAGAGCACGGTCCAAATGTCTTCGATGTTGCGTGGGTCTTTGCCGATCAGGTAGTCAGACAATTCCTCAACCGCAGCAGCGACGGTGTGCGCGCGGCCTTCGACCACGGGCTCACCCCAACCGGTCACGCCCTCGTCTGTTTCGATTTTGAGGAAGCACCAGCGTGGCGGAACGATGAAGGTAGTGAGTTTGGTGATTTTCATCTCTATTGTCTCTCTTGTAGATGCAGCGCTCACAGCGCCAAAAAGTCTTAACGCAATGCATTCCATGCAGCGACGTACGCCTTGGCGTTTACTGCCACTTGCTCAGGTGTCATGCCCGGTTTGAACAACCCGGACCCGAGACCGAAACCTTTGACGCCGGCCTCGACAAACACCTGCATGTTGTCCGGCGTAATCCCGCCCACCGGCACCAGCACCGTCCCTGCCGGCAACACCGCCAGCCAGGCTTTCACAACGGCTGGGCCCATCTGTTCGGCCGGAAACATCTTCAGCACATCCGCCCCTTCGGCCAACGCGGCAAAGGCTTCGGTCGGCGTTGCCACGCCCGGCGACAGCAACAGCCCCGCCGCCTTCGCCGCGCGCAATACCTTGGCATCGCTGTGGGGCATGACGATCACCTGGCCGCCCGCCGCTTTCACCTGCTCGACCTGTTCCGGCGTCAACACCGTGCCCGCACCGATCAGGCAATCGGCGGGTAACGTACTGCGCAGGATGCGGATACTTTCGTACGGCTCGGGGGAATTAAGTGGCACCTCGATGACGCGAAATCCGGCTGAATACAGGACTTCGCCGACGGCTGCCGCCTCTTGTGGACGCAGGCCACGCAGAATCGCGATCAGACCGTTTTGTGCCAGTGCTTGCTTGAGCATGTCAGACCTCCAGTCAGGTTTAACGGGATGGGGGTGTCGTGATCAGTCCGGCGGCGACCGCCAACTGCCACAAGCCGCGTTCGGTGGCCTGCTCGGCCAGGGTCACCCGGGTAAAACCGCAGGCGTCGAGCGCCCGGCTGTAGCGAGCGCAGAGTTGAGCGTTGCCAATGAGAATGATCGAGGGCAGGTGCACGCTGTTGCGCCGACGTCGCTGAACGTTGGCCAGGGCCGACAGCTCATGGCCGATCAACAGGCCGGACAGATAGTCCGGCTGAGCGGTAGCGCTCAGCTCGCCGGTCAGCCCCAGGCTGCGGGCACTGAACAACGTCGACAGCGGCCCGATCTCGCCATCCGCCGACAGCGCCACTTGCACGCCACGGTCAAACGCCTCGCCATCAAAAGACCCGCCGCGCTGCTGGGTGCGCCCGAGAATGCTGTGTTCGCTGAGCACGGCGAAGACTTCGCCGGTCATGAAGGTATCGAAATGCTCAATGCAGCCGTCGGCCACTTCCACCCATTTCGAATGACTGCCCGGCAGGCCGATCAACAGATCGTTGCCCACCCCGCTCGGCAGACTCTGCAACACGCCGAGGACCTGGGTTTCCTCGCCGCGCATCACGTTCGGCAAACGCGAACGCTGAATCACACCCGGCACGATGTGCACATCGACACCGCGAAGACTACGAACGGTTTGTAGGGAAGTTCCGAGATTGGCGACGTTCGCCGGCGTGTCGCAGTAGGCCGCTTCGCGCCAGCCCTGAGCACTGCCGACCATGCCGCAAGCAATCACCGGCAAATCGGGCTGCGCGTCGAGCCAGTCACCGCACGCCTCATCGAAGGCCAATTCAAAACCGTCGGCACATTCCTGGCCGGCGATGATTCGCGGCGTCTTGGGCAGCTGCATGATCCCGGATGACAGCGCCCGCTGTTCCAGCACCTGGCCACCGAAGCCGAGTTTGTAAGCACGTAATGAGGTTGTCCCCCAATCGAGCGCGATCAATTGCGCCAGCATCGCTTCACCTGTTTTGTTTTTTGGCAGTGAGTGAGCTGGACTATAGACCTCTCAGACGGAAAATCTCAATATGTAATTTTGCTTCCCATATATAGGGATTCATCTATTTGAGGCGTCCATCGCTCCACCGCCCCAACTCCTTCTTCGACATAAATCCCCAGCGCCTCTGATTCCAGTGAGCCTACTCGATGGGTATCGCCATTCTCAGCGGAGATACCGGACTCTCGACGACCATCACCTCGCACGATGGCGTAAGCCGTTAAAGGCTTGGGCATTTGATCTCGTTGTTTCACCAGACGTAGCTTCATGTTGTGAGGTGCGAATGAAGCCAACATCCCTGCATAGGGCCCATCACTGCATAATCCAATGCTGCCGATCTGGTCATAGGCCGGTGCCGCTTCATAACGCCACCGGACGATACAAACCGGCTCAAACTGCAGCCACGAAAGTGGACGATCTGCGGGTTTGAGCGATACACGTCCGGGCGCAACTCGCGGATTTTGCACCTGAGCAATAATCCGCGATACAGGGATGTACATCACTTTCGAGTAATAGGCCTTGAAAGGAAACGCAGTGATGACGACTTTGCAGAGTACGTAATCTTTGGGCTTCAGGATCTGAATCAGCTCCACCGGTCTGATCCAGTTGATACCGTCATTGAGCGAGTTGTTCTGAAACCGGATGTTGGCGCTTAACTCATAGCGTCGATCACCTTCAATCAAGCGCATATCATCAACGCCACCATAGGCCTCAAGTGCAATTTGATGTTCAACGGAAAAGTCCAGATCACCATCCAGCGAGCAATGGATGCTAGTGCCAATTTGCCCGCGTCGGCCATGCACCTCATACAGGTGAATGAGGTCTCTGTCCGATGTAAAGCGCAGGTTATAACTCGAATATATCTCGTGATTGATCGACACGAACTCGATTCTTGCAGGTGGAACGTTAAGCCGCAGACACGAAGCACACAATAAAAAACCTATAATTAACAGCAACTTCAAAGCAGGCGAACTCATAATCCACGCTTTTGCTTAACGACGCGTATAAATTCCGAGGCAGGGATATTCATAACGTTCGAGTAATAAGGCCCATAGGAATAAGCCGAGGTGAAAAACTTACAAAGTACAGAGTCTCGCTTTTCCAGAATAGTCAACAGCCCTTCTGTCGATATAAAATTACTCGAGACACCTACATCCTTTGTCTGCGTAACAAACATACTAGCTAAATAGACATGCCCACTTTCGGCATCAGCATTATCAATTTCGGTTATTTCACCTTGAACAGAGCGTACAACATCTTGCCAGTTTACAAAATCCGGTATTTTATCCAGCGAACAGATCAACGCTTCGCCCAACTGCCCTTCTCCCGTATTATCCTTGAAAAAGCTCAACAAATCTGTCTTCGAACTAAAACGAACATCGAACAAAGCACTGTTACCCATATTACTAATGGAAATGAAGCGAATATCAGCGGAAGGTAAAACCGGGGGCTTTGCGCAGGACACACACAACACAATTGCCAGAATTGTAAACAGCACTTTCATTTTACGACTCCAAATACCTAGTCATACGTTCGTAAACAAGGTCACACGCCGATTGGTCACCCTGAATTTTCGCTCGGAACATAACACCGGCGGAGCGGTGATTAGTATCGACCGGCACATTGATGTTCGGGCCTGAGGTCATGATCCAGCGTTCACCTGTGTCGGCCACGTCATCGGAGATGTCTGGAGTTTTTGGCGAAGCCAGTATATTGACCCAATACTCTGCACTGGGTTTTGGCGTCGTAAAGTAGATATCGGAAATCATCCATACTCCTGCCCCTCCACCGACGGGATCAAGCGTCACCAAAGTTTTTACGGTGTAACCATTATCCTTCAGCAACGTTGATAGGTGGGCGCCATTCCAACCTCCCAAGCTATGACCAACAACACTGATATAAACCGACTTATCACCTCCCAAGTGCCGCAAAACATACTTCTGAATATCTTTATCACCACGAACATCTTTATAACTTAAATACACCGATACAACTTTATTTTGTTGCTTCTCGGTAAAACGGGCCAATAACTGGCGCTGTGCGAACGTTACGTTCCCATGCGGCGGCACATCTTGGTAATACTGCTCTTTGTCCCCGGCGCCTCCAATGAAGAACACCACGACCTTTTTAACTTTTACCTGCGCCTGTTTTGTGGCCTGGTCCGTTTTACAAGTCAAATCGTGAGTCACCGCCAACGTCTTGCAATCTTTCAGCGCAGGATTATCAACTTCCATCCCTGTTACTCCACGAACAATTTAATGGTTTCGGGAACATGCGAGCTCACCATATGGGTAAACCCCGCCTCATTCGTGATGCCATGCTCCACACGTCCGTCTCCGCGTTGAATGGCGTAAGGATGATTAGGAATGGGCTCCCCTGTCGCTTCATTAATAACCTGCATCCGATCATTGAAATGCACCGGCATCGGCAGCAACCCACTAAACGCCGCCCCTCCGCCACTCTGGCCAATAATTACCGTGCCAGAGCCACCAACCACCACGTTGCCATGGCCGCCCGTACTGTCGAGCGTTGCAGCGTTGAGGCCATTGATAAATACCGTGCCAGACACGGCGCCGGTGATCGGGCTGCCGCAAGCGGATTTGTCTGTCATGCGGGCGGCGGCGAGGCTGTCGAAGAACACGTCCGGGGAGCCGGACACGATCGGGTTGGTGCCATGGCCCGGCAACGGGCATGCAGTCGGGTCGGTGACGCGCGCAGCGGGTTTTCCACTCAAGTCAAAGCTCCTTGCTTATGAGATTCAGGGTGAGGCTGATAGATATCGATGTCGGTCGCGGCGAAGCACCAGCAGTTATCGACCGGGTCGAATAGCGCGTGGCAATCGTCATGGCGATCGGGGGATGAAACGTTGTGAAGGGTTTGCCAGGCCTCGGCGACTTGCCATTTCAGATCTGCATCCGAGACACCGTCGAGGTCGTTGAGCGCCGTGTTGTAGTCGCACAGGCCGATCCGGTCATAGGACGTCTGCAGCAGACCGGCCATCTGCGGGCCAAAGTCGATGTAATGCTCTGCGGTCCATTGGCCAATGTCGGAATAGACGTACCAGCCCATGGGCAACAGCGCGCCGTCGTTCAATAACGATTGATCCGCCAGGGCAACGAAGCCACAGCAGACGTGCAGCGTCAGCCAGCCCTGATGTTCCTGGATAAAAGGATTCGGATCGAACGTGCGAAGCGGTATGACACGGTACTCCTCAAGACCGCGACTGCGCGTCATCAACTCGGCGTCCAGACGCGAAACAAACGCCCGGATCGCCTTACCGCCCGCGCGGTTGAGGGTGCAAAGGATGTCCACCGACTGGCGATGGCGGTCGTCCGTGGAGCCGAGGTTTTTCACCAGGCCATACAAACGCAGAGTCGCCCGAAGTCCGCTCATCGCCGGTCACTCATTGACGCGGCGAAGGCTCCACGGGCGTGGAGAAAGAGTGCCAAAAGCATTGCAGGTGTCGTCCGTGAGCGCGCAAAGGGCGCACAGAATGCCGGACTAGAGCGGTGCGAACAACCAATTCATGTCAGATAGCCACCAGCCATCAACGTCCCTCGGCAAACTCACGCAAAACCGCCCCATCCATCCGATACCGCACCCACTCCTCCTGCGGCTGTGCACCGAGGGATTTATAGAATTCGATCGCCGGTTTGTTCCAGTCCAGCACGCTCCATTCGAAACGGCCGCAGTCATTGGCGCAGGCGATTTTCGCCAGGTGGCGCAGCAAGGTTTTACCGGCGCCGCCGCCCCGTTGTTCGGGCGTGATGTAGAGGTCTTCGAGGTACAGGCAATTGCTGCCCAGCCAGGTGGAATAGCTGAAAAAGAACACCGCAAAGCCGATCGGCAAGCCATCGCGCAGGCAGATCAGGCCATGAGCGGTGGCGCCTTCGCTGAACAGGCTGCGCTCGATGTCGGCGACGCTGGCGATGACTTCGTGGCGGGCACGTTCGAAGTCCGCCAGTTCAGTGATAAACGCGAGGATTTGCGGAGCATCGCTGGGGGTTGCCGGGCGGATTTCGATCGTCATGGACGTGCCTTGTCAAAAATTGAAAACGCCATACTAAGTCCGCGTGCGGCGCTCGTCACATGAGAAATGGTGGTGAGGGGCTTTTGTAGCTAATGTCGATGAGTTAAGAAGATTTCAGCTGCGACGCACTCCTTGTAGCAGCTGCCGAGCGTGCGAGGCTGCGTTCGGCAGCGCAGCAGTCGTAAAACCAGAGATTGCAGTACGTCAGGCAGACCGCGTCAGTCGGATTCACGACTGCTGCGCAGCCGAACGCAGCCTCGCAGGCTCGGCAGCTGCTACAGGCATTAAGGCAAACTCCTTCGCCAAAGCGTTTCCCACAAAAGGACTTTTATGACCAACGCCACTTTCGCGCCGCTGCACACTCTGGCTTGTGAACTGCTGCCCCACGCGCTGGAACCTGGCGAGGATGGCGCCCATGACCTGTCGCACTTGCAGCGGGTGTGGCGCAACGTGCGCACGCTTCATGCCGAAGAAGGCGGTGATCTTGAGGTGCTGCTGGCAGCCGTGCTGTTGCACGATTGCGTGGCGGTGGAGAAAAACTCGCCGCTGCGCTCACAGGCCTCACGGCTGGCGGCACAGAAAGCGTCGACAGTTCTGATAGCCATGGATTGGCCTGGCGCAAAAACCACTGCGGTCGTCCACGCCATCGAAGCCCATAGCTTCAGCGCCAACATCACGCCCATCACCCTCGAAGCGAAAATCATCCAGGACGCCGACCGCCTCGATTCCCTTGGCATGCTCGGCGTGGCGCGTACTTTCTACATTGCCGGGCGCATGGGCAGTGCGTTGTATGACCCTTTGGACCCAGAGGCAAAAGAACGGGACTACGACGACAAGCGCTTTTGCCTCGATCATTTCCAGACCAAGTTGCTGCACTTGGCGGACGGTTTCCAAACGACCACCGGTCAACGTCTGGCACAGATTCGCCACGAACGCCTGAAGGGTTTCATGGAGCTGTTCAAGGAAGAAATCGGCGTCTGCTGAAAGCATTACTCCGGCCTCCACTAACCCTGAAATCGGTAACCACAGACCTATCATCGGTACCTTGCGTGATAGATAGATGACATTCACTTTTATCAGGTCAAGGAACGACTCATGTCTACCGCCGCGCCACCCGTCTCAAGCAGGTTGTTCAGCCTGTTCTGCCTCGCCAGCTATTTGCTGTCGTTGTCCTATGGCTCGACTTTTTTACTGTCGCTGCTGATCGGCTCTCGTGGCGGCAACGAACTCGATGCCGGCAGCGTGATTTCGGCGGCGATGCTCAGCACCTTTGTGGCAGTGATTGTCTCCGGTCACTTGTCCGACCTGCTCGGCGCGGCGCGCTCCATTGCACTGTTCAGCCTCTTGCTGGTGGTCGCCAGCCTGGGATTTGCCTTGACGCCAGGCTTTGGCAATCTGCTGCTGTTTTTTGGACTGATGCTAGGGTTGGGCTGGGGCGTTTTCTATACGCTCGGACCGATCATCGTCGCGAGCCTGGTGACGCCTGCGCACCGAGCCAGATACTTTGCGCTGCTGTCGGGCAGCATGATGACCGGGATCGGTAGCGGTCCATTGTTGGGCCGCGCTGCCAGTGCTCTCGGGTATCCGGTGACGGCAGCGTTTTACCTCGCGGCGCTGGCCAGCCTGATCGGTGCTTTGCTGTTCTGGCGGCTGGATGTCCAGCTCAAGAAAACGCCCTCGGCATCAGCGGCAGTCGCCCGAATATCCTGGCACGCAACGGCTCGGGTGTTGTCCTCCAGAGCCGTGTTCCCGATCATCATGGTCGGCCTCGGCGGCTGTGTATTCGGTGGTCTTTCGAGTTTTCAAACCAGTTACGCGGCGTCCCGCTCACTTGATTATTCTCTGTTCTTTTTTGGCTTCATGGGCGCGGCGATCAGCAGCCGGATGTTGATTGCCGGGTTGGTGGTCAAACGCGATCCATTGCGTACCTCCTGCCTGTTGTCGGGCCTGATGATGGTTTCGATCCTGATGTTCGGTTATGTGGTCGATGATGGGTTCAGCTACATGCTGGCGGCGATGATGCTCGGGGTGGGTTATGGGCTGACGTATTCGGTGATCAATGGCCTGGCGGCGAATGAAGCGCCGGCCGGCACTACCTCACAGTCCTTGCTGTTGTTCAGCCTGTCCTACTTCGTCGGCGTATTCGGCTTTCCGTTGCTGGCCGGGAGAATCATCGTCGAACACGGGATGGTGACATTGTTGCTCACGGTACTGACGGTTGCCCTGCTGAACTGGCTGATCACCGTAGGTCGGTTGTTCTGGCGTCACGTCAGCAGGATCAAAACGTTGCAGCAGGCCTAGACCATTCGTCGTTCATCAGGCACCAATTCAGGTCAGGAAGGACCAATATCGGGTAAGGACTCTAATCAACGGAGACCACACCATGATCACATCCCGACTGACCGCCCTCGCTCTCACCACATTGCTCGCCTCTGTCGCGTTCGCCGCGACCACCTCTTCCGGGACCGACCCGACCGATCCAGTCGAAAGGCCCAAATCTGCGGCCACCCAAGGCATCGACAGCGGCCGGTCGCCTTCTCCGACGGCCACAGACCCGCGGGTTTATCACGACGACGCGAGTCGTCAGGGCGGCATGACCCAGACACCCGACAACGCCGGAACCAGCGTCGGCTCGAAAACCACCACCGGTGGCTCGGGCTCCGAAGGCCGTAGCGTCAGTCAATAAGTTCGCCGATGCTAGGGAACATGCAATTCCTACCCATCCTGACAAAGAGGTAACCATGAACGTCGATAAAATCCTGGAAAAAGAAGTCCTGACCCGCCTGCTGCACGCCCACCCAAATGGTTTGGGCAAGGAGGTTCTGGACAATTACCGGGGGGAGAGAGTCGTGGCCAGCACCCTCGCCACTCTGCAGGAACGCGGGCTGATCCAGCACGGTCATGTGACCTGCAACGAAGCCGGCGAGCACTCGCTGAACCTGCCGATCAAACTCAGCGCCGCTGGGGTTGAGGCGGCGCGCAAGCTGGATGTCTAACCGAGTAGGCGCTACAGCAGTTTGCGATCTTTTGCCTGTGAGTGTTTGAAAAGCAAGGATCGCAGGCTCCTACAACTAGGAGAAATCCCATGCCTCGTGGAAGCAAAGACAAATACACCGCCGAGCAGAAACGCAAGGCCGAACACATCGAAGAAAGCTACGAGCACAAAGGCGTGTCGAAAGATGAAGCCGAAGCTCGCGCCTGGGCCACGGTGAACAAGCAGTCCGGTGGAGGTGAACGCGCCGGCGGTTCCGGGCGCAAGAAGCCGGCCAGCGCCAAGTCTGCAGATCGCAAGGAATCAGCCCGACGTGCGGTGGCCACCCGTGAAGGCAAGCCGCGCAACAGCAAGGCTTCGCGCGATACGCAGACGGTGGATAGCCTGATGAAAGAAGCCCGGGCGAAGAAGATTCCAGGGCGCTCGAGCATGCGCAAGCAGGAGTTGATCGAGGCGTTGCGCAAGGCGGGTTAAAGGTCAGGATTGAGGGTGAACTTGAGGGCCTCATCGCGGGCAAGCCTGCTCCCACAGGGGACTTGTTAACGACACAAACCCATGTGGGAGCGGGCTTGCCCGTGATAGCGGTAGATCAGGCGCCGAAAGTCTCGCGGATCAACGCATCCACCTCCACCGCCCCCGGCGAAGTCGCCGGCCCCCAGCGAGTGACCGCCAATGCCGCCGCCGCATTCGCCCGCCGCGCCGCTTCGGCCGCCGATAATCCGTGCGCCAACCCGGCGACAAAAACGCCCGCGTGAGCATCCCCCGCGCCATTGCTGTCCACCGCCTCGACCTTGAATCCCGGCACATGTTGGTGATCGCCACGCTGGCTGATCCAGCACCCTTGTGGCCCATCGCGAACCACCGTCAACACCTCGGAGGACAGATGATCCGCCAATCGATGCAATGCCTCGCCGATGTCCGTCGCCCCGGTAAACCGCAGCGCCTCGACACGGTTGCTGGTCCACAGATCGATGCGCTGCAACAAGGCCTTCATCAGTGGCGCGTCCGGTGAATCCACCAACGGCCCCGGATCGAATACCACCTTGATCCTGTCCGGCAAATCCAGTACCCAGTCCACCAGCGCCTGAGCCTTGCCGCCATGCAGCAGGCTATAGCCGCTGACATAGACAAAATCGCCCGCCTCGGCCGGCACACTCGCCAGGTCTTCGGCGGTCAATTCGCCTTCGGCACCGATGCAGGAAATGAACGTGCGCTCGGCCGAGGCTTCGGTCAGCGCGACGCACAGCCCGGTGTCGCGCTCGGTGCTCTGATCGATGCCGATCCGAATGCCTTCAGCCGTCATCGCCTCTCGGGCCATGTCGCCGAAACGGCCCTTGCCGTGGCCGCCGAGGTAGACCACTGGCAAGCCGTTGCGCCGGGCCGCGGCCATCACATTGAAGCCACCGCCAGCCTCGAAACGGGCGGAGTGCGCCAGCACGTCACCGCCCGATTGAGGCAGTTTATCCACGGCCATGACCAGGTCGATCATGACTTGGCCGGTGTGCAGCATTTTAGGCATGAGCCGGCTCGATCAACGCAGTGCGGCGATCCTTGGCACCGCCGAGTACCCAATAAATGCCACCGGCCACCAGGAACGTCACGATCCAGCCCAGGCCGTTGTGGCCCAGCCAGGAGTCGGACAAAAAGCCGCGGAACCAGACATCTTGCTCGGTGGTGCCAATGGTGGTGAAGCTGAAACCCAGCACAATCGCCAGCGCCCATGCACCGAAGGCGCGCCACTCGACGCCGCCGCGATACCAGTAGGCGCTGCTCGGGCTGACGTCCAGCAGGTCTTTGGGGCTGTAGTAATGCCGGTGAATCAGATCGACCACGAAGATTCCGACCCACGCCGTGATCGGCACGGCCAGCAAGGAAATGAAGGTGATGAACGGGCCGTAAAAGCTCTCGGCGATCAGCATGAAGTAGATCGAACCGGCGAAAATCGCAATGATATCGAGCACCACCGCATAGACGCGCTTGACCTTCAGGCCGAGGGTCAGCGTGGTCAAACCGGCGGAGTACACCGACAGGTTGTTCGACAGCAGCAGCCCGCCGAACGCGGTAATCAGGTACGGCACGGCCATCCAGGTCGGCAGCATGTCGCGGATCGCAACGATCGGGTCAGTGGCCGAGGCCAGATCATGGTTGCCCACTGACAGCAGGCCGCCGAGGGTGATCAGCAGCACCAGCGGAATCCCCGCACCGAACGCCGCCGACGCCACCAGACGCACGGCTTTGACACTGCGGTGCTGGTAGCGCGACATGTCGGCACCGGCGTTGGCCCAACCGATCCCGGTGCCGGCGGCCATGGTGCCGATGCCGATGATCATTGCGCTCAGGGGCGCGGGCGTCGCATTGAATACGGCGCTCCAGTCGATGGTCGCGCAAAGGAAACCGCCGACCAGGATATTCAGTGCACCGAACACGTAAGTCGCCCATCTCTGGATCAGCAGCAACGTGGCGTGACCGAGGCCGGACACCGACAACGTCAGCAGCACAAAAATCGCGATGAACACCAGGGTCAGCAGCGGCGCGCTTTTGGCTTCCACCGGCGAACCGAACAGAATCGAGCACAGCGACAGCAAGACGAATGCGGCGGTGGTGGTGTTGACGGTTTCCCAACCCAGACGCGACATCAGCGAGACCAGGGTCGGGCCGATGTTGCCGCGTACGCCGAAGATAGCTCGCGACAACGTCAGGCTCGGTGCGCGACCACGGCAACCGGCGATGGAGATGATCCCGACCACCGCGAAAGAGCCGGCGGCACCGAGAATGGCGACGATGATCGCCTGCCAGATCGCCAAGCCACGGAAGGCCACCAGCGTGGCGCCCAACGGCAAGCCGAGAATGGAAATGTTAGCCGCGAACCAGACCCAGAACAGTTGCTGCGGATGACCATTGCACTCCCCTTCCGGCACCGGCTCGATACCACGGGTTTCCAATTGCCCGGCACTTTGCCCGGTGTTCGATGAACTCATGAAAACTGCTCCTGTTGCCATTGTTGTGATTGTGGGCAATTCGGAAGTTGACATAACTTTCCGGCGGTCCTGGCCATATCAGTGCGCTCCATTGCGGATGAAAAATTCAAATATGCGGTGCGCCTATCGCGGGCTTGCCCGCGATGGCTTCAGTACAGTCAACGCAAGGCCAACAGCCCCTGCACCAACGGTTCCAGCTGCAAATCATTTACCGCTTTAACCTGCTCGATCATCGCCACCGGCCAACTCTCAAGCCCCAGACAGGCCCCAAGCATGGCGCCGAGAATCGCCGCGATGGTGTCGGTATCTCCGCCCAAACTGGCAGCCATGCACAACGCTTCGAAAGCCGTCATCTGCCCGATAGCCACTTGCCGAGCCAGCGCAAACGACACCACCACCGACTCCTGCGAGGCCACCGACGTGCCGATCACGTCGTACAACAAGTCCGCCAGCAACGCCTTGTCGCTGTCGACGCTGATGCTCCACGCCCAACTGATGCGCGAGGCGATACGTCCGCCAGCGACCCAGTGCCCATGATGTTCGGCTTGCTGAGCGATCTGCTGGCCGAGGTCCAATGCCTCGCCCAGGTCCATGCCGTTGATCCCGGCAGAAACCACCGCCGCCACCGCCGCCGCACTCGCAATTCCCAGCGTGGTGTTGTGGGTCACCTGACAGGCTTGCACCACGGCGCGGATGAAACGTTCGGGATCGGCAACGTCGGCCGCAATCCCCACCGGCGTGATGCGCATCGCCGCGCCATTGGTGGTGCCGTGGCGACCTGCCTCTTCCAGCGAGTGGCCGGCGAGGATCATCTCGATCGCGCGTTTGGTCGAGGGGCCGAGCAAATCCTGCGAGCCCTTGGCTTGCATCGCGGCTTCCCATTCGATCAAGCGCTGGGCCAGCGCCGCCGGTTCGATCCAGCCCTCGCCTTGAATCAATAACTGACCGACCAGGATCGCCTGTTCGGTATCGTCAGTGATCGAGCCTTTGGGCATGTTTGCGGCGATTGGTTGATCCGGGCCAGCGTCTTGCAGATCGGTGATCTCGCCAAAGCGCGCCTTGATTTCGGCGCGGCTCAGGGATTGGGTGGGCATGCCCAGCGCATCGCCCAGGGCCAGTCCATAGAACGCGCCGAGGGCACGGTCGAGCGCGGTCATTTTGAAGTTCCAATTTGCAGGTGCAGACGAAAATGCACCGGATCGAGCAGGCTTTCGACCTGTTCCATGAAGCGGTTCTGGCGGTCGTAAGTGGTGCGCAGGGCCTTGAGGAATACCGTACCCTCCGGGCGCCCGAGCAATTCGGCGTCTTCGGCATTCAAGGGTTCGGCGCCGATCCACTGATCCCCGTGGTCGCCGATATAGCCGTAGGCGGCCAACGTGATGGTCAGGGAGTCATCGATCAGACCGACTCGCGGCAGGCCTTCCAGGTCTCCGGTGGCGGGCATCAATGAACGTTCAAGGGACACCAGCGTGCCATCGGTGCCACGGCGGCGACGGTCGAGCGTGATGAACTGATCGGTGCCGAAACGTGGTAGCAGGTCAGGACGGGTGACCGCCTCCAGCCGCAGCACTTCGGTATTGATCAGCGCCCCATTGTCGGCCAACGCCTGGGCCCAGCCGCTGCGCTGATCGAGCACCACACCGTCGAACGTGACGATGGACCCCACTCCGCTTTGCGAAGCGATGTCCTGGCGCCGTTTCAGTTCGGCCAGGGCTTCACGCAACGTGCCACGGCTGACCTTGAATTCTTGAGCCAACCGATGTTCGCCCGGCAATAGAACGCCGTCCTCCATGAGGCCGTTTTCGATGCGCCGGACGAGCTCGTCGAGCACCTGTTGTTTCTTGTCAATTCGTAGCGGTCTAATCATGTACACCTCGGGTGTACCGTCATAGCTGAAAGGGGTTGGGGCGAGCAAGGGATATTTTGTGAAAGTGGGTGAAGGATCCTCCAAATGATCGTTCCCATGCTCCGCGTGGGAATGCCTCAATGGACGCGGAGCGTCCCGGGCTGCATTCCCACGCAGAGTGTGGGAACGATCGGTGACACCCCGCTCCCACAAGGGAAAATCAGCGTTGTTTCAGTCGGTCGATCACCACCGCCAGCAGCAAGATCGAACCGCGAATCACGTACTGATAAAACGTATCGATATTCTTCAGGTTCATCGCATTCTCGATGATCGCCAAAATCAGCACCCCGGCAATCACATGCCGAATCATCCCGATCCCGCCACTCAGCGATACCCCGCCGAGCACGCAGGCCGAGATCACCGTCAGTTCGAAACCCTGGCCAATCATCGGCTGACCGGACGTCATGCGCGACGCCAGAATTACCCCGGCCAACGCACCGATCACACCGTGCACGGCGAAGATGATGATCTTGGTCCGGTCAACGTTGACCCCGGCCAGCAACGCTGCTTCCTGGTTACCGCCGATGGCCATGGTGTTGCGCCCGTAGGTGGTGTAATTCAGCAACCAGCCGAAAAACAGGAAGCAGACGATGGTGATCAGAATCGGCACCGGCACCCCGAACAACTGGCCGTTACCGAAGACGAAGAACTGTTCCTGCGAAACGCCCACCGCTTTGCCGTTGGCGAAAATGTAAGCCAGGCCACGCACAATCTGCATGGTCGCCAGCGTAGTGATCAACGCATTGACCCGGAGCTTGGCGATCACGATGCCGTTGATCAGCCCGACAATCAGCCCCATCACCAGCGCCGCACTCACGCCGAGGAACACGCTGTCGGTGTCGCGCATCACCACTGCCGCGACTACGCCGGCGCAGGCAATCACCGAGCCCACCGACAAGTCGAAATGCCCGGACGCCAGGCAATACAACATGGTGCACGCGGCAATCCCGGTAGTGGAAATCGCCAGGCCCAGACCACGCATGTTCAGTGGTGACAGGAAGTTGTCGATCAGCAAGGTGCAGAGCACGAAGATCCCGACAGCCGCCAGCAGCATCACCCAGTCATCGAGAAAGCGCCGCAGGTCCAGAGGTTTGCGCGGGGTTGGCAAAGCGTTGTTTTGGATGGTCATAGTCACCTCTCAGTTCGCCACGTCGGCAGCGCGTTGGCGTGGCAACGCCAGTTGCAGCAGGTTGGATTCATTGGCTTGTTCGCGGGTCAGTTCGCCGCGCATCGCGCCTTCGCAGAGCACCAGGATGCGGTCGGAAATGCCCATGACTTCCATCAGGTCGCTGGACACCACAATCACCGCGATGCCGCTGGCCGCCAGGTTATGGATGATCTGGTAGATCTCGGCTTTTGCCCCAATGTCGATGCCACGAGTGGGCTCGTCGAGCAGCAGGACTTTCATCGGCATCGACAGCCAGCGACCGAGAATCGCCTTCTGCTGATTGCCGCCAGACAGGTACATGATTTTCTGCGCGGCGTTGGGCGTCTTCACCTTCAGCGCCTTGATCTGCTTGTCGGCGTTGCCCTTTTCCCACAGGCCGCGCAACAGGCAGCCGAACGTGGAATGAGCACCGCGTGCGCTGATGTTGATATTCTCGGCAACGCTCGCGAGCGGCAGGATGCCCTCCTTCTTGCGGTCCTCGGGACACAACAGAATCCCAGCCGCAATGGCATCGCGTGGCGAACGCAGTTTCAGTTCACGACCGCGCAGCTCAAGGCGCCCGGCGGTGTTGCGCGTCAGCCCGCTGAGCATCCGGAACAGTTCGGTGCGCCCCGCCCCGACCAGGCCGAACAGCCCGAGAATCTCGCCCTTGTGCACCTCGAAACTCACCGGTTCACGCAAGCCCGGCCCCAGTAATCTGTCGACTTTGAGCGCCACTGCGCCGCGCGGACGGCTGCGGTAATCGTAGATGTCCTGGATGTCGCGACCGACCATGCACGTCACCAACTGGTCATGGGTCAGCGTGCTCATGTCCTCGAAAGTGCGCACGAAGCGACCGTCCTTGAACACCGTCACCGCGTTGCAGATACGGAATACTTCTTCCATGCGATGAGAGACGTAAAGCACCACTTTGCCTTCGTCACGCAGGCGCCCGATGATCGCCATCAAACGATCGATTTCCCGCGCCGACAGGCTGCTGGTGGGTTCGTCGAATGCAATCACATGCGCGCCACGGGACAACGCCTTGGCGATTTCCACCAGTTGCCGCTGGCCGAGGGACAAGCGCCCGACTTTCTCTTGCGGGTCGATTTCATCGGCCAGGCCTTTGAGGCAGGCCAATGCCTGTTGCCGCAAAACGCTGCGATTGATCAGGCCGAAACTCGCCGGCAGATGGCCGAGAAACAGGTTCTCGGCGACGGTCATTTCCGGCACCAGGTGCAACTCCTGATGGATCACCGCGACCCCGCTGCCAATGCTGTCGGCGGTGGACTTGAAAACCCTCTTCTGCTCGCCGATTTGCAGATCGCCGCTGCTCGGCGTGTAAGCACCGCCAAGGATTTTCAGCAGCGTGGACTTACCGGCGCCGTTCTCGCCCATCAAGGCGTGAACCTGCCCCGGATGGGCGACGAAGCTGATGCCGTCCAGCGCCTTCACCCCGGGAAAGGTTTTGCCGATCCCGTTGAAGCGCAGGCTGCCGCCAATGCGCTGTTGATCTGTTTGTACGTGTGCGTGCATAAACCCACCTCATCACACCGGTCAGGCAACCCCGTCGCCAGGGCTGCCGATGAAATCAACCGCGCCTCAGTTCCACAGGCCGATCTTTTCCAGTTCCTGCTTGAAGTTGTCGCGCGTGATCAGCGTCACGTCGTCCATCGCGGTGTATTTAGGCGGTTCTTTGCCGGTGGTGACCCACTCGTACATCATGCTCGCGGTGTTGTAGCCCTCGATGTGCGGGCTCGGCAGCATCGAGCCGAAGAAGCCGCTGTTGGGTTTCTTCAGTTCGCCGATGGCATCGGTGCCGTTGATGCCGATGCCGATCACGTTGGCCGCGGCAAAACCGGCGCTTTCGGTGGCGCGCACGCCGCCCAGCACGGTGTTGTCGTTCATGCCGCCGATGATCAGGTTTTTCGCCGCACCCGGCAGCTTCACCAAGGCCGAGTTGGTGGCGTCCATGCTGCCCGGTACGTCGAGGGTTTTCAGCGCCGAGAAGAGGATGTGGTCTTTCGGCATCCCGGCGTCTTCCAGCGCTTTGACAGAACCGTCAGTGCGTTTCTTACCGGTATCGAGTTCGTTGTAGGTGTTGATCACCGCGTAGGTGTCTTTCCAGTCCCAGCCGCGTTTTTTCGCTTCGGCGGCCATGGCGGCGCCCTGCTTCTGGCCGACTTCGAAGGCGGCCATGCCGAGGTACGGCACGTCCTCCATGAACTTGCCGCCGGCATCGACGAAACGGTCATCGACAGCGATCACTTTCAAACCGTTGAGCTTGGCCTTGGCCATGATTGCCGGGCCGAGGGAGACGTCCGGCGGGCAGATCACGAAGCCCTTGGCGCCGTTAGCCGCCAGGCTGTCGATGGCCGAGAGGGTTTTCTCGCCGTCAGGCACGGCGATCTTGATGACGGTGAAGCCCTTGTCCTTGCCGGCCTTTTCGGCGAAGGCCCATTCGGTCTGGAACCAGGGCTCTTCCGCTTGCTTGACCAGAAAACCGATCTTCACTTCCTCGGCCGCCAGCAATGTACTGCTGAGGCTGACCGCGGTGACCGCCAAAGCGGCACAGCACAGGGAACGGATCCCACGACGACGTTTCATAAGCTGACTCCTTGTTATTTTTTTTTGAGCGTTATTTGAAAGCCAATACAGCAGTCGAAGCATGCAGCCAATAGTCATATCGTATGATGATTGGATTTCAGACGTAGTTTCGCGTCTGAAACCCAAGTTATTCAGTCGTGGTACATGACCGAGCGCCCACCATCGATGGTGATGCATGAAGCGTTAATGAACGGCGCTTCATCGCTGGCCAGGAACACAGCGGTCATCGCCACTTCAATCGGCTGACCGATACGCCGCGGTGGATGCAGGTCGAAGGCCCGTTGACGTTCGGCATGGGGGTCGGCAAAACCGTTCCAGTAATCGACGTTCAGTTGGGTTTCGATGTAGCCCGGCGCGATGGCGTTGACGCGAATGCCTTTGGGCGCATATTCGATGCCCAAGGCGCGGGTCAGCCCGAGCAAGCCATGCTTGGCCACTGGGTACGGGAAGCAGCCGGGAATGATGTGAGTGGAATGGGTCGAGGCGATGTTGATGATGCTGCCGATGCCCTGCTCGATCATTTGCGGCAACACGGCTTTACAGCCATACCAGGCGCCGTCCAGGTCGATGGCGAAGCAGCGATGCCAGTCTTCTTCGGTCATTTCCAGCGGGTCGCGGAACACGTTGACCCCGGCGCAGTTGACCAGCACGTCGATCCGGCCGTGAAGTTCGATGGCCAATCTGGCCATGGCGTGCAGGTCTTGCTGGCGCGACACGTCGGCCTTGACCGCCACGACATCCGCGCCCTGGTCACGCCAATGCGCCGCGACTTTTTCGACTTTCTCGACCTGGATATCACTGATGATCAGCTTGGCCTGCTGAGAGGCGAAGGTTGCGACAATCGCCTCGCCGATACCCTGAGCAGCACCGGTCAGCAGCACGACTTTATTTTTCAGCCGCTCACCCTTGGGCGGTTCGGGCACCGGAGGCAAGGAAAGAGGTTCAGCCATGGATCAACACTCCTGTTCGAAGGCACGACGAAAACCGGGCATCTGTCGATGTCCGGTCAAAAAGCTGTTGGGAATAGGCAGGCAGGCGCGAAAACGCCCGGGCGCCGAGGCGGCCTGAAGCACTGACTCCGCAAGGGAGTGCGGTGGAATATCGCTGCATCACTTCACCTGTTTTGTTTTTTTTAAGTGTGAGTGCGTGTAACTGATGGGGGCCGACTATAAACCCGACCACTAAATAATCTCAATATATAATTTTACATCCCATATTTTGGGATTTACCCAGCAAATCTCTGACAGGTTTTTCCGGGCACATCCACTCGAATCGATAACAGCGCGCCGTCCAACGGATGATTGAGCGGGCTTGCGGCGCTGGTGATGTACAGGGTTTTGAGGTCTTCACCACCGAACACGCAACTGGTGGGACGGCTGACCGGCAGTTCGATTACCCGATCAACATAACCGTCCGGGTTCAGTCTAAGCAGACAACTGCCATCCCAGCGGGCGTTCCATATATAGCCTTCGGCATCCATCGCCGAGCCGTCGGGGCCACCACGTTCGTGGGGGCCGAACCAGACATAGGCGGTGTCCAGGTTGCCGTCGGCATGGATGAAATGCCGATAAAGCGTTTTGTCGAGGCTGTCGGCGAAATACAGGGTCGTGCCGTCATCGCTCCACAGCAACGTGTTAGGAATACCTATTCCTCGAAGCAGCGGCGTGACCCTAGCATCGCGGTCGATGCGAAACAGGCCACCCGAGCGGCGCACGACGGGCAAATCTTCGCCCTGCTCACCGATGTTGTTTTGCATGGTGCCCAGCCAGAGCCGGCCTTGGGCATCACAGCGGGCTTCGTTGGGGCGATTGCCGGGTTGCGGATCGGCGACGCAGAACAAGGTCAGCCGAGGTTCCAGGCCTGGAGAATCCAGATCCAATCGATAAACCCCACTGCTCAATGTCACCAGGGCATCACCGCTTTCGCAGGGAATGAACGCGGACACGGGCTCCGGCATCTGCCAGATGTCCACATTGGCGCCGATCAGCCGGAGCGCTTGTTTACCGGCGATATCTACCCAATACAGCGCCTGGGTCGGAGCATCCCAGAACGGGCCTTCGCCGAGTTGCGCACGGTGTCCGGTAACCGCAGTCCACGTCATGAAACCTCCTGTCTTTTTGCTTTTATGTGGGAGCGGGCTCGCTCGCGAAGAGGCCGTGACATTCACCATCTCTGTCGCCTGGCACATCGCCTTCGCGAGCAAGTCCGCTCCCACAGAGTTCGTCTGATTAGCTGGCCTTCTTGTCGGCCATGACTTGGGGGTAGAAGCGTTTGATCGCCAGGTCCGCGTTATCGATCAGGGTCATGCACGCCCAAACACCCCGTGCGGCATCCCGGGCGGCGATGGCGTCGGCCATGTCTTTGTGGATGGGCAAGGTTCGGCGCAGTTCGTCCGGGTCGGCGGCAGACACTTCGAAAGACACTGCCAGCAACGCGCCGAGGGCCGGGACCATTTGTTCGATGAACTGATTGTGGCTGGCGGCGAGAATGCACTCGTGAAAGAACTGGTCGGCGCGGTTGTAATCGATGCCGCTGTCCACTGCCCGTTCCAGCGCGTTGTAGGCCTGGAGTATGGCTTGCACCTGTTCCACCGTCGCCCGCTCGCAGGCCCAGCGCACCGCCATGGGTTCGATGGTGCGGCGCAGGTCGAGCAAGTCGTCGACGAAGTTTTCCGGCAAGCCGCTGCGCGACAGCCAGCCGACGACTTGTGGATCGAAGAGGTTCCAGCGCCGTACCGGCAATACGCGTGTGCCGACCTTCGGCCCGACTTCGAGCATGCCTTTGGCGACCAGGGTTTTGATGGCTTCGCGGATGACCGTACGGCTGACACCGAGTTGCTCGCCCAGATCAGCTTCGACCTTGATGGTTTCGCCGGGTTTGACCTGGCCGGCAGCAATCCAGCACCCCAGCCAGTCGACCGTCGACGCATGAAAACTGCTGGACATGGGCACCTCGTCGACCGGTGATCAAAAACAAACGACACAAAGTGTGTTCGCGATGGGTGTCCACGCTAATCATCATATGATTGGGTGTCAATTGGATTTTCAGCTGCCCTGCCAACATGAACATGGCTGTTCGTCCGAATCCTGCCCGAAGCGCTTTGATCCCATCCACTTTGTAAACTACGGTTAGCCGCAGCAGATCAAGCCGTCAGCGATCTGTCCCCCTTCAAATCCGCTATTGATAGGTATGAACATGGACATGGATGCGTCTACGAAATACCCCATTGTGTTGGTTCACGGTCTTTTCGGCTTCGATAAAATCGCCGGTTATCCTTACTTCTTTGAAATCGAAGAAGCCTTGGAACGCGCTGGCGCTCAGGTGTTTGCCGTCAACATTCCAGCCGTCAACGGGAATGAGGAACGCGGAGAAAAACTGCTCGAACACGTCAACCGCATTTTGCTGGAAACGGGAGCGGACAAGGTCAATCTGATCGGCCATAGCCAAGGCCCCTTGGCCGCACGCTACGTAGCAGCCCTGCACCCGGACAAGGTTGCGTCGGTCACCTCGGTCAGTTGCCCCAATCATGGCTCCGAGATTGCCGACCAATTGCATAAGGCGCTGACGCCCGGAGAGTTGCCCGAAGCCTTCGTACTGGCCCTGCTGGGCGCCGTTGGCACCTTCATCTCATTGATCAGCGGTCACCCGGAAAACCCGATTGACGCTGAATCGGCTTTCGAATCGCTGACCAGCGCGGGATTGGCTGCCTTCAATCGCAAGTACCCGCAAGGGCTGCCAAAGGTTTGGGGCGGGGAAGGCAACGAAGTTGAAAACGGCGTGTATTACTATTCCTGGAGCGGGATCGTGCAGAACTTCCAAAGTCTGCAACCACTCGACCCGAGCCATTTGAACACTGTCGTGCTGTCGAAGTTATTTTATAAAGAGAAGCGCGCCAATGATGGGCTGGTCGGCCGCTACAGCTCGCATCTGGGCAAAGTGATTCGTTCGGATTACCCGATGGACCATTTTGACGCCGTCAATCAGATGGCCGGGATCAACAGTTGGAACGTGAGCCCGGTCAGGCTCTACCTGGAACATGCTGAGCGACTCAAGAGCAAAGGTTTGTAAGCCAAAAAAAACGGCCCATTGAAATAACGGGCCGTTTTTTTGTACAGCACAGAAGCACAGCGCGTTACGGCTCAAGTCCGATAGGGAAGAATTCGCCACCGCTCCACACGCCTAGCCAACGCTGCCCGTCGATTTCACGACTCACCGCCAGCTCCACCAATTGGTAGAACACATTGCGGTGAATCAGTGCTTCAAGGTTGGTGCGCACATGCACGTATGGCGCGGGCTCTTGAGTAACCGGATCAATCACCACGCGCATAGGGTGCTCGGCGCCGGCATCGGCGGTTTCATCGACGTTGGTGGTAAAGCGCAAGACCTGGGCTTCACCCTCGCCTTCGACTTCCACGGCAATCGCCACGAACGGCGCGTCGTCGACCTTGATGCCCACCTTTTCGACCGGGGTAATCAGGAAGTAATCATCGCCGTCGCGGCGAATGATGGTGGAGAACAACTTGACCATCGGCTTACGCCCGATCGGCGTGCCCAGGTAATACCAGGTGCCGTCGCGGGCGATGCGCATGTCGATATCGCCGCAGAAGTCGGGGTTCCACAAGTGGACCGGCGGCAAGCCTTTGGTTTTGGGGATTTGCCCCAACAGGTCGTTGGCTTTTTGCGGGCCACTCATGGCGTTCTCCTTTGATTTACTGGTCGCTGAGCCCCAGCAGGCTACGAGCGTATTGCTCCAGCGGCGGGCCCAGCAAGTCTTCTGGCTTGTTGTCGTGGAACGTCAGTAAACCGCCACGACTCTTGATACGTGCAGTATCGATCAAATACTGGGTGCTGGTCTCGATCAACATGATCTGAATCACGCCATTGTCGATTCCGAGGCGATCCACGTGTTCCTGGTCGAGCCATTCGTCCGAGTTGCCGATGCGGTCGTCGGCCTTGGCGAAACGGGTGTAAAGCAGGTAATGGGCGCCGGCGGCACGGGCTTCGCCCATGGCAGCGTCGAGGCCTTCCGGCGCGCGAGCGCGGCGGACCATCGGGAAATATTCGATAAAGCCGTTGAAGGCTTCTTCGGCCACCACGTTAGGTCGAGGGTAAGCACTGCCCGGCGGCGCGAACGCACCTTGGGCGATGTAGATGAATGAGTCCGGCTGTATGCGGAAGTTATTCACGCGACGGCTGTCGCTGTGGTCCAGCAGGCCCGCGTCGCTCATGTGGTAGCGAGTCCCTTCGGCCATATCGCTGACATTCATGCAGCCACCAAGCGCCAAAACGGCCAGCAGCAAAACCAGGCTACGCATCCTACCCTCCAGAGGCCGGTGACGGAAAACCGGCGAATGGCCATGGGATGCAGCTTCCGCGCCAGCTCATGCTGGGATCATCTTTGTAGCAGCTGCCGAAGACTGCGTTCGGCTGCGCAGCAGTCGTAAAGTCAGGCACTGCGGTTATTCAGGAAGATAGGGGAAGTCTCATTGACGACTGCTGCGCAGCCGAACGCAGCCTTCGGCTGCTGCTACAGATCGCGTTCAGCCGCCAATGATTTTCATGATGGTCGCGCCACCGGAGAACGCCACTTCCTGCTTGTCCCCCAAGGCTTTGACCAGAAGTCGCTGCAACGCCGGTAGCGCCTGGTGACGAGGTTTGTCCAGCAGGTCGCCGACATAGTGGCGATTGCTTGACGACAGGCAGCCATGCAGCCAACCAGTGGACGACAAACGTAGACGCGAACAGGTGCGGCAAAACGGAACGCTTTCGTTGGCGATCACGCCGAAGTGGCCCAGCCCTGGAATCTGGTAACGCACCGCCGTGGCATCGACCGGCGCATCGGCCTGAAGGTACTCGTAGCGCTCGCCTATCAGGCTCAGCAACTGCTGAAGGCTGACGAACTGCTGCAGGAAGGCGTTGGAGTCGCTGGCCAGGTGGCCCATGCGCATCAACTCGATGAAGCGCAACTCGTAGCCGCGCTCCAGGCAGTAATCGAGCAACGGCATCACCTGATCGAGGTTCTGCCCGCGCAGCGGCACCATATTGACCTTGATCTTCATGCCGGCCGCGGCGGCCTGGTCCATGCCGTCGAGGACGGTCGCCAGATCACCGCCGCGCGCAATACTGCGAAAAGCACTGGCATCCAGAGTATCTAGGGAAACGTTGATGCGCCGAATGCCGGCATCCACCAGCAGTGGCAGTTTCTTCGCCAGCAACTGACCATTGGTGGTCAAGCTGATGTCCGCCAGGCCCATCTGCCCGACGGCAGTCATGAAGGCTTCGAGTTTGGTACTGACCAGTGGCTCGCCACCGGTAATGCGCAATCGCTCGATGCCCGCGGCCTCGATCAGATAGGCCACACCGCGTGCCATGGCCTCCGCCGACAACTCATCCTGCGCAGCCACCAGCCGCTTGCCATTGGGCACGCAGTAGGTACAAGCGTAATTACAGGCGGAGGTCAGACTGATCCGCAAATTGCGAAAACGCCTGCCTTGACGGTCAACGATCATGGATCACTCCGGCGAAAGAAGATTCGAACGCGCAAAACTTGACTCACAAATCAAGTTTTAGCAAGCCCTATGCCTGAGTATATTCCTGCGGTACTGCGCCATGTAGCTAAATCATGGCGCAATAAGGCAACTGAATGGTTCAGCTGCTCGGCGTGTCGGTGTCGCGCTTGCGCTTGTTGCCCATGCGCACGCCGATGTCCATCAGGAACTGGAAGAAACCTTCCTGATCTTCCAGCACGTTGCTCCAGAACGGCGAGTGGTACAGCGCCACGGCGCCGTGCACCAGCGCCCAGGCCGCGCAGTAATGGAAGTAAGGCGGAACGTCTTCGAGCTTGCCTTCGCTGATCCGGCCCTTGATCAGCAGGGTCAGGCGTTCGAAGTTCGAGGCGCGGATCTTGTGCAGTTCCTCGACCATCTCCGGCACCTGATTGCCCTTGACCACCTTTTCTTCCAGGCGATCGAACAACCGATAGCGTTGCGGATCACGCATGCGGAATTCGAAGTAGGCCCGCGACAGGGCTTCCTTGTCCTTATCGACATCGGCCGAATGCAACAACTCGTTCAAATCGCGCTCGTAATCGAGCATCAGGCGCAGATAGATCTCCGCCTTGGATTTGAAGTGCTTGTAGATCGTGCCTTTGCCGATACCCACGGCATCAGCAATCATCTCGACGGTGACACTGTCTTCACCTTGTTCGAGGAACAGCTTGAGCGCGGTATCGAGAATTTCTTGCTCGCGGCGACGAAACTCACGGACCTTACGAGGTTCTTTATGCATAAGAAAAGGTCTGTAGGGGTCAAAATTCGAAGCCGCGTATTATGCCTAACTTACGCCAAAATGCACGGATCATCCGACCATATATGTGTTTCTTGATGAATTCGCGCCACCTCGCCGGTTGATGAGAACTCAACCGAAGCGCGCGTATTCCAAATTTGTTTAAAAACCCGACCAGCTAAACTGGACTCGGCGCAATACTGATCAATACTTCAACTGTCGGCGAGGCATCTCCCCCAAGTGTCGCGCCGATGAAGGTACCAAAGGATTGTGTGCCTTTGTTTTACTCCTAATGGTCTTAACCCGGATTCACCCCCCAGAACCCGGGTTTTTTTTGCCTGCGATTCAGCGGCCAAAAAATCCCAAAGGCTGGGATCTCTTTTGCCGTTACACCGATGTCCTGACGTGCGCCAACGGGAACAAACGCTTGAAATTCTCGGTGGTCTGCTCGGCAAATCGCTCGTAGGACTCACCTCGCAACATTGCCAGAAATTCCGCGACCTCACGCACATATTGCGGCAGGTTCGGTTTGCCGCGATAAGGGATCGGCGCCAGATACGGTGAGTCGGTTTCCACCAGCAACCGGTCAGCCGGTACCTTGCTGGCCACATCCCGCAGGGCATCGGCATTGCGAAAAGTGACAATACCGGACAAGGAAATGTAATACCCCATGTCCAGCGCAGCCTTGGCCATCTCCCAGTCTTCGGTGAAGCAATGCAGCACGCCCGCCTGAGGCAGCGCCGCCTCGCGCAGCAGCTCCAGGGTATCGGCCCGTGCGCCACGGGTATGGATGATCACCGGTTTGCCGGTCTGTTGCGCCGCTTGCAGGTGCAGGCGGAACGACTCCTGCTGCAACGCTGCAGCCTCCGGCTCGTAGTGATAATCCAGGCCGGTTTCACCAATCGCCACCACCCGCGGATGATTGAGTTCGTGCAACAGCCAATCCAGCGCCGGCGCGACACCCGGCTGCACATCGAGCGGATGCACGCCGACCGAACAGTCGACATCGTCGTAACGTTCGGCCAGGGCTTTGACGTCGGCGGCGTTATCGGCGCTGACGCCAATGCACAGAAAGTGCCCTACCCCGCGCGCACGGGCCGCATCGAGCGCGGCATCCAGGGAGCCGTCGTGGGCGGTGAGGTCGAGGCGATCAAGGTGGCAATGGGAATCTACGAGCATAAAAGGGCTGCAACTTACATCGTATGAGTGGGACGGTCGGACTTCAGGGCTCCGGCCAGATGGGTTTCGATTCGACTGCGCGCGGTATTGTCGCCTTCGTTGAATTGCACGCCAACCCCGGCGGCGCGGTTGCCCTGGGCACCTTTGGGGGTGATCCAGGTGACCTTGCCGGCGACCGGAATCTTTTCCGGTTCATCCATCAGGTGCAACAGCATGAAGACTTCATCGCCCAACTTGTAGCTTTTGTTGGTCGGGATAAACAGGCCACCGTTCTTGATGAACGGCATGTAGGCCGCATAGAGCACGGCCCTGTCCTTGATGGTCAAGGACAAAATGCCATTGCGTGGCCCCGGACTGATGGGTTCATTCATGCTGACCTCCACTGTCTGATGATCAGAGTCTAGGCTCAGACAGTCACTTCTGGGTAGGCAAGGATACCCATTGCACCAACAGCGCCTCCAGCAACAACGCAGGATTGAGGTTGGCTTTGCTCATCACTTTCTGCCGCTGGGCGAGGATCCAGTCCTGGATATTCAGGACTTTGTCCTGTGCGGATTTCTGCGCCAGGTATTGAATCACCTTGCGCATGTCTGCCAGGCCCAGCCCTGCTTCATCCTGAGTCAACTGATAACGCAGGATCAGGCTCGACCAGTCGCAGAACCAGTCGAACAGCAGCAACATGGGAATGGCTTTCCACTCTTCGGCCAGTTGCGTCGGCGATTGCTGCTGCTTGAGCAGTTTCTTTACGCCTTCAACCACCAGCGCTCGTTGCTCGCGTACGCCCTGAGCCTGCAATTTGACCGCGGCCAATGGCGAACCGGCGGCGAGGGTCAGCAGTTCAATGCGCTCTTCTTCGGAACAGTCCGGCAATGCGCTGGCCAGCCAGGCCAGGCTCATGGCTTCGCTTGGCAACGGACAGGCCTGCTGCACGCAACGGCTCTTGATGGTCGGCAGCAGACGGCTGGTCTGGTGGCTGACCAACAGCAATACGGTATCGCCGGACGGCTCTTCAAGGCTTTTGAGCAAGGCGTTGGCGGCGTTGATATTCATCGACTCGACCGGCTCGATCAGCACCACTTTGCGACCACCCATCTGCGAGGTCTGAACCACGAAGCTGACCAGATCACGGACCTGATCGACCTTGATCGCCTTGTCCGCCTCTTCCGGTTCCAGGATGTAGTTATCGGGGTGGCTACCGGCCTTCAGCAGCAGGCAGGATTTGCACTCACCGCACGCGTCCTGGGCGGTGGGGCGCTGGCACAACAAACTGGCCATCAAACGCTCAGCCAGCGCACGCTTGCCGATCCCGGCCGGGCCATGCAACAAATAGGCGTGAGCGTGCTGGGCACGACCGGCCAATTGCTGCCAGAGACTGTCCTGCCACGGATAGGCTTCAGCCACGGGTCAACTCCAGCAGACGTGGCAGCAACGCATCCAGAGACTGCTGAACCTGCGCCAGCGGCTGAGCGGCATCCACCAGGACATAACGCGCAGGATCCGCTTTGGCGCGCTCGAGGAAGGCAGTGCGCACCGCATCAAAAAAACCTCGGCCTTCGAGCTCGAAGCGATCCAGCCGACCGCGGGCGCTGGCGCGGGCCAACCCTACTTCTACCGGCAGATCGAAAATCAGCGTCAAGTCCGGGCGCAGATCGCCCTGGACGAATGTTTCGAGGGTCGCGATGCGCTCCAGTGACAAACCACGACCACCGCCCTGATAAGCGTAGGTCGAATCGGTAAAGCGATCGCACAGGACCACCGCGCCACGGGCCAGCGCCGGACGGATCACCTCGGCCAGATGCTGGGCTCGCGCGGCGAACACCAACAGCAGCTCGGTGTCGGGGTTCATGACCTCATCGACTGGCGCCAACAGCACATCACGGATCCGTTCGGCCAGAGGTGTGCCGCCGGGCTCCCGGGTCAACACCACTTCGATCCCGGCAGCGCGCAGGCGCTCGGCCAGGTATTCGCGATTGGTGCTCTTGCCGGCACCTTCCGGGCCTTCCAGGGTAATAAACAAGCCAGTCACAGGCAGTCCTTAGTCAGAGTCATTGCGGGCTTTGCGGCGCGGGGGCATCCGCCTCGGGTGCCGGCGCAGGTTCTTGTGCGGGGTCTTCCACGGGGTCTTGCACGGAATCTTGCGGCGCTACTGGTGGCAGGTCTTCGGGCGCCGTATTGGGCGAAGCCGCCGGGATCGGAGCCTGGGTATCCTCCGTCGGCGGCGTAACAGTCGGCGCAGGGCTGGAGCGGTAATCGGCACGTCGGTTGATCTGGAATTCGCGCACCGCATTATTGTGGGCGTCCAGATCATCGGAGAACACGTGGCTGCCATCGCCGCGCGCGACAAAATACAGGCTGTTGCCGTCCGCCGGATTCAACGCCGCATGGATCGCTTCGCGGCCGACCATCGCAATCGGCGTCGGCGGCAGGCCGGGGATCAGATAAGTGTTATAGGGCGTAGGTTCCTTGAGATGGGCGCGGGTCAACTTGCCGTTGTAACGATCCCCCAGACCATAGATCACAGTCGGATCGGTCTGCAACAGCATGCCCATCTCCATGCGCCGCACGAACACACCGGCAATCTGCCGACGCTCCTGCGGCACTCCGGTTTCCTTTTCCACCAGCGAGGCCATGATCAGAGCCTGATAGGGCTCAGTGTAGGGGACGTCGGCAGCGCGCTGGTTCCACTCCTTGGCGAGGACCTCGTCGAGGCGATCGTAAGCTTTCTTGAGCAAATCGGCGTCGGTCATGCCACGCACGAAACGATACGTGTCGGGAAAGAATCGTCCTTCCGGAAAAATCCCGCTGTGCCCGAGCTTGTCCATCACTTCGCTGTCGCTCAGACCGTTGAGGGTCTGCTCGAGTTTTTCGTCCTTGGCCAGGGCTGCGCGAACCTGATGGAAATTCCAGCCTTCAACCAGCGTCAGGCTGTATTGCACCATTTCTCCGCGCTTCCACAGGTCGATCAGCCCGTTGACTGTCATACCAGGCACCATGCGGTATTCGCCGCTGTGCAGCGGTTGTCCTGCCAGATTGAAGCGCCAATACACGCGCAGCCAGAAAGCGTCCTTGATGACGCCATCAGCTTCAAGTCGAAGGAAAGTGCGGTTTGGCGTAGTGCCTTTGGGCACCTCCAGCAGCTCTTCCTGGGCGATGTTCAGCGGCTGTTCCAGCGCCGAATCGATTTTCCAGGCGCAAGCGCCCGCCAACAGCCCCGCCAGAACCAATCCGGTTTCCAGCAGCAGCAAGAATTTACGTCTCACGAATCAAGCATCCAGTAGCGCACGAGCAATGGTTTGGAGTTTACGGGTGAGCGGCCCAACCGGCCAGCTCAGTGCGGCATAGGCGCGCACCGGCCAAATGCCATACACGCTGTTGCAGACAAAGACCTCGTCAGCCCATTGCAGCTGCTCGAGAGTGATATCGGTGACTTGTGTGGGAATTCCCAATGACTTGGCTTGAAACAATAATTCGGCACGCATCACACCCGCCACGCCACAGCGTTTGAGATTGGCGGTCACCAGCACGCCATCGCGCACCAGGAACAGATTGCTGAACACGCCCTCGATCACCCGCCCGACCTGATCCAGCATCAAGCCTTCGGCATGCTCGGTGTCCTGCCATTCGGAACGGGCGATGACCTGCTCCAGACGATTCAAATGCTTGAGACCGGCGAGCAATGGTTGTTTGGAAAGCCGTGTCGCACAAGGGAACAGCCGAACGCCTTGCTCCGCATGAACAGCCGGATAAGCCGCAGGAGGATTGCCTTGCAGAATACGTCGAGCCTGAGCCGAGGGATCGGCGGCATAACCGCGCAGGCTGTCGCCGCGGGTGAGGATGAGTTTGAGCACGCCCTCGCCCAGCGCGGCGGAATAGGCCAGCAGCTCCGCGCGGATCAGTTGATGATCGGCGGCAATCGCCAGGCGCGAACAACCCTCGGCCAGACGCGACAAATGTCGATCCAGCAGCAGCGGCTGCCCGCCCTTGACCGCGATGGTCTCGAACAGACCATCACCGTAAGCCAGGCCGCGATCCTTCAGCGACAAAGCGTCAGCCGGTTGACCGTCGACCCAGCTGTCCATCAGTCAGCGAACCGGCGGAACACCAGCGAGCCATTGGTACCGCCAAATCCGAAGGAGTTGGACAGCACGACGTCGATATCCATGCCACGCGCGGTGTGGGGTACGAAGTCGAGGTCGCAACCTTCGTCCGGCTCATCGAGGTTGATGGTCGGCGGTGCCACCTGGCTGTTGATTGCCAATACGCTGAAAATCGCCTCGACCGCGCCCGCCGCACCCAACAGGTGACCGGTCATGGATTTGGTCGAACTGACCGCCAACTTGTAGGCGTGATCGCCGAACACGGATTTGATCGCACAGGCTTCGGCGAGGTCGCCCGCCGAGGTCGACGTGCCGTGGGCGTTGATGTACTGGACCTGATCGCCATTGATCTTCGCATCGCGCAAGGCATTGGTGATGCAACGCGCAGCCCCCGCGCCATCGGCCGGTGGCGAGGTCATGTGATAAGCATCGCCACTGGTGCCGAAACCGATCAGCTCGGCGTAGATGGTCGCGCCACGGGCCTTGGCGTGCTCCAGTTCTTCGAGCACCAGTGCGCCGGCGCCGTCGGACAGCACGAAGCCATCACGGCCCTTGTCCCATGGACGGCTGGCACGGGTCGGCTCGTCGTTGCGGGTCGATAGTGCGCGGGAGGCACCGAAGCCGCCCATGCCCAGACCACACGCGGCCATCTCGGCACCACCGGCGATCATGACGTCGGCTTCGTCGTACATGATGTTGCGTGCCGCCATGCCGATGCAGTGCGTACCGGTGGTACACGCCGTGGCGATGGCGTAGTTCGGTCCCTGTGCGCCCAAGTGGATGGACAGGAAACCGGAAATCATATTGATGATCGAGCCAGGCACGAAAAACGGAGAAATCCGTCGTGGGCCGGAATCATGCAGCGTGCGGCTGGTGTCTTCGATATTGGTCAGACCGCCAATACCCGACCCCATGGCCACGCCGATACGCTCGCGGTTGGCATCGGTGACCTCAAGACCTGCGTTACGCACAGCTTGAAAACCTGCAGCCAGACCGTATTGAATGAACAGGTCGAGTTTGCGAGCTTCCTTGACCGACAGGTATTCCTCGACATTGAAGCCCTTTACCGAACCGCCGAAACGGGTGGAATAGGCAGAAAGGTCGGTGTGTTCGATCAGACCAATGCCACTGCGGCCAGCCAGAATGCCCTGCCAGCTGCTCGGCACATCCGTGCCCAGTGGCGACAACATACCCATACCGGTGACTACGACGCGTCTACGCGACACAGCACTCTCCTTTTTCAAATGACGACTTTGCATCAGGCCTAAAGAAAAAACCGCACGCCGTGATGGCAGTGCGGTTTTTCCATGACAGCGAGCGACGACTAAAAACTATTACGCCTGGTGGCTGGTAACGTAGTCGATTGCTGCTTGTACAGTAGTGATCTTCTCAGCTTCTTCGTCAGGGATTTCGGTCTCGAATTCCTCTTCCAGAGCCATCACCAGCTCAACGGTGTCAAGGGAGTCGGCACCCAGGTCTTCAACGAAGGAAGCAGTGTTGACCACTTCTTCTTCTTTAACGCCCAGTTGCTCAGCAACGATTTTCTTGACGCGCTCTTCGATGGTGCTCATACCTTGTTTTCACTCCTAATGGACAAATTCAGGCAGCTGGCCGGTGGGTAAGTGTATAGAAAGACTTTTCAGTTTTTCAACTGAAAGCTTCACTCCTCAAACCCGGCGACCCTCTGTCTATAAATAGATTGCAGCTTTATAACGGATTTTAGACAGCTCGTATGACATTTTTTTGAAGCAATCCGTCACATTTAACTCATGTACATCCCGCCGTTCACCGGGATTGTAGCCCCAGTAACGTAAGCCGCACCGTCAGATGCAAGAAAAGCGACCACAGACGCGATCTCTTGAGCTTGCCCCAGACGACCCAGCGGAATCTGCGTCTGCAAGGCTTCACGCTGCGCCTCGGGCAGTTCACGGGTCATATCGGTGTCGATGAACCCAGGGGCCACCGAGTTTACCGTAATCGAACGCGAACCGACTTCACGCGCCAGTGCACGGCTGAAACCTTCCAGACCGGCCTTGGCGGCAGCGTAGTTTACTTGGCCTGCGTTGCCCATGGCACCCACAACCGAGCCAATACTGATAATTCGTCCCCAACGGGCTTTGGTCATGCCGCGCAAAACACCCTTGGACAGGCGGAACAGACTGTTCAGATTGGTATCGACGACGTCATGCCATTCGTCATCTTTCATGCGCATCATCAGGTTATCGCGGGTGATACCGGCATTATTGACCAGGATCGCCGGCGCACCGAATTGCTCCTGAATGCTCGCCAGCACGGTCGCTACGGACTCATCGCTGGTGACGTTGAGTTCCAGGCCAGTGCCCTGAATACCATTTTCTTTCAGGGTCGCAGCGATACGCTCGGCCCCCGAAGCGGAAGTCGCGGTGCCGATAACGATGGCACCCTGACGACCCAACTCCAGAGCGATAGCCTGGCCGATACCACGACTGGCACCGGTAACCAGTGCAACTTTACCTTGCAGACTCATGCAAGCTTCTCCTTGTTAAGCCAGCGCTGCGCGGGCGGCAGCGAAAGCGTCTGGGGTATTGAGGTTAGAGGTCGACACGCCTTCGGCGCAACGCTTGTTCAAACCGGCGAGTACTTTACCAGGGCCGCATTCGACCAGTTCGGTCGCGCCCTTGGCAGCCAGCGCCTGGACCGACTCGACCCAGCGCACAGGCTTGTAGAGCTGTTCAAGCAGATCGCGCTTGAGGGTTTCCAGATCCGCCGGCACGCTAGCGCTGACGTTCTGTACCACAGGGATCTGCGGCGCCTGCCAGTCGATCGCGGCGATCGATTCGGCGAACCGCTCGGCGGCCGGGCGCATCAATTCGCAGTGGGATGGCACGCTGACCGGCAATGGCATCGCGCGCTTGGCGCCACGCGCCTTGCAACCTTCGATGGCGCGCTCGACCGCAGCCTTCGCGCCAGCGATCACTACCTGGCCCGGGGAGTTGAAGTTGACCGCGCTCACCACTTCGCCTTGCGCCGCTTCGGCACAGGCTGCCAGTACGTCGGCGTCTTCCAGACCCAGGATTGCAGCCATGCCACCCTGCCCGGCTGGAACGGCTTCTTGCATCAACTGACCGCGACGCTCTACCAGCTTCACTGCGTCGCCCAGGCTCAGACTGCCTGCAGCCACCAGGGCGCTGTATTCGCCCAGACTGTGACCGGCAACGTACGCCGGACGCGCACCACCTTCAGCCAGCCACAGGCGCCACAAGGCGATCGAGGCGGTCAGAATGGCCGGCTGGGTTTTATCGGTTTGATTGAGTTGTTCTTCCGGCCCTTGCTGGGTCAGTGCCCAGAGGTCGTAGCCCAGAGCATCGGAAGCTTCTTTGAATGTTTCGAGGACCACTGGATGTTGCGCGCCCAACTCGGCCAGCATGCCGAGGGACTGCGAACCCTGTCCTGGAAAGACGAATGCGAGGGAAGCAGACATGTAACAAGCCCCTAATGATCTTGTCGTCGGAGAAATGACGTCCCGTTTGTGGAACGCAAGAAACTCACAGTTGGATGGCCCATTGAACTGAGCGGTCACATTTAAGCATTGTCCGACGAAAACGCCTAAGGCAACAAATCTTCCAGGCGTCCATGAAGCCGTTCAGGCAAGTTTTCCTGGATCTCGATCAACGCGCGTTGAATCGCACTCTGAAAACCCTGCACCCCCGCCGAACCGTGGCTTTTCACGACAATTCCCTGCAAACCGAGGAAACTTGCGCCGTTATGTCGTGCCGGCGCCAGCTCAGACTGCAAGCGTTTCATCAGCGGCAACGCCAGAGCGCCCACCACTTTCGACGCGAAATTTTTCTTGAATAACGCCTCAATGCGCCCGGCAATCATGGTCGCCAGGCCTTCGCTGGACTTGAGCAGGATATTACCGACAAAACCGTCACACACCACCACATCCGCCTCGCCACGGTACAAGCCGTCACCTTCGACAAACCCGATGTAGTTGATGCCACGAGCCCCTTGCAACAAAGTGGCCGCCAGCTTGACCTGCTGATTGCCCTTGATGTCTTCGGTGCCGATGTTCAGCAATGCAACTCTTGGACGAACGATGCCCAGGGTTTCTGCCGCCACCGAGCCCATCACGGCAAACTGCAACAACTGCTCGGCGCTGCAATCGACGTTGGCGCCTAGGTCGAGCAACTGACAGTAGCCCTTCTGCGTCGGAATGGCCGCGATCATTGCCGGCCGATCGATGCCCGGCAAGGTCTTGAGCACAAACCGCGACAATGCCATCAGCGCACCGGTATTGCCGGCACTGACACAGGCCTGAACCTTACCGTCTCGCAGCAACTCGAGCGCCACGCGCATCGACGAGTCGGGCTTGCCACGCAAGGCTTGAGCAGGCTTTTCGTCCATGGTGATGACTTCCGACGCCGGCGTAATCGACAGACGCGCGCGATCCACCGCCGAATGGCTGGCAATCAATTCTTCAAGAAGGGAGGGTTGACCGACGAGGGTCAGGTGTAGCGAGGGTGTAGCAGACAGACAAGCAAGACTGGCCTGAACAATGCTGCGGGGACCGAAGTCCCCGCCCATTGCGTCAATCGCGATGACTTGAGCGGACAAGGATTACTCGTCAGCGCCCTTGTCGATCACTTTACGACCACGGTATACGCCTTCTGGCGATACGTGGTGACGCAGGTGAACTTCACCGGTGGTTTTTTCTACAGACAGGGTGCTAGCCTCGAGAGCGTCGTGCGAACGACGCATGTCACGGGCAGAGCGGGATTTTTTGTTCTGCTGAACAGCCATAATTGATTAACTCCTAAACGTTTGGGTCACGCTTTAACTGCGCCAATACACTGAACGGGTTGGACCGCGTTACCTCGTCCTCGCTCGGTCCGGGCTCATCGAGACCCGCCGGCTGCTGGCATTCTTCCGGATGATGAGCAGGCACAATGGGCAAGGCGAGCAAAAGCTCCTCCTCGATCAGTGACTGCAGATCCAAAGGATCTTCGCCCAGTTCCAGCACGTCATAACCTTTCGGCAACGACTGGGTATTCGCACCCTCCTTCACCACAGCATAACTGCATTCGCTATGGATCGGCAGGGTGACCAGCTCAAGACAACGCTGGCAAACCATTTTGACTTCGGTGTCGATAAAGCTGTGAATTACCACAGATTTACGTTCATCTCGTTCAAAAACGAATTTGGCCTGCACCGTACCGACAGTATCGGAAAGCGGGTCGCAGAGTCTCTCCAAATCGGCCAGCAGCAGTTCACCTTGAAGGGTGGTGCCACGGTCAGCCAATTTGCGCGGGTCAACGTGAGGTGGAATCGGGTCATTCAACATAGGCGCAGCATTATAGGGATGCCCCCAGCCATGTCAAAGGAAATTCAGCCCTGTCCGTCACTTGAGCCTGCGCTAGAATTCGCCCCTGCCCTTTGGAGATCCGCATGCTGCCTTTATTACTCGCTTCAAGCTCGGCCTATCGCCGGGAATTACTGGCCCGCTTGCAGCTGCCGTTCACCTGCAGCTCGCCGGATATTGATGAAAGCCATCGTCCAGACGAGTCAGCCGCCGAACTGGTAAAGCGCCTCGCCGAAGAAAAAGCCCGTGCGCTTGCAGGCAGTCATCCAGCCCATCTGATCATCGGCTCAGATCAGGTCGCGGTACTCGGCGAGCGGATTATCGGCAAACCTCACACCTTCGAAAAGGCCCGTGAACAACTGCTGGCATCCAGCGGTGCGAGCGTGACCTTCCTGACCGGCTTGGCACTGCTCAATAGCCAAACCGGCCACTGCCAGGTCGATTGCGTGCCCTTTACCGTACACATGCGCACACTCGACGCAGCGCGCATCGAACGCTACCTGCGCGCCGAACAGCCCTACGACTGCGCTGGCAGCTTCAAGGCCGAAGGTTTGGGGGTGAGCCTGTTTCAAAGCACCGAAGGCCCTGACGCCACCAGCCTGATCGGCCTGCCGTTGATTCGCCTGATCGATATGCTGCTGGCTGAAAACGTACAGATACCCTGAACCGCACCTCTGCACAGAGACCGCGCTCGCACAAAAAAACCGGCCACGCAGGCCGGTTTTCTTATGCAGCCAGACGATCAGCGCAACGACGGCCCTTGAAAGCCCATCCACATCGCCAAATGCTCAGCCACGCTGGCGCCGAGCTTTTTCGAGAAGCGATCGAACGGCGATTCCTCAACAGTGAAATCCACCAACTCTTTCTCGCCAATCACATCGCGCGCAACCGAACTGGCATTGCCCAGACCATCGATCAAGCCCAGCGACAGCGCTTGCTCACCCGACCAGACCAGCCCGGAGAACAGCTCCGGATGCTCTTTGTCCTTCAGGCGATCACCCCGGCCCTTCTTGACGCTGCTGATGAACTGCTGATGAGTAGTATCGAGCACGCTCTGCCAGAACTGGGTTTCCGCGGGTTTCTGCGGCTGGAACGGATCGAGGAACGATTTGTGCTCGCCGGAGGTATAGGTACGACGCTCCACACCCAACTTCTCCATGGTCCCGACAAAACCGTAACCGGCCGCCGTCACACCGATGGAACCCACCAGGCTCGCCTTGTCGGCGTAGATCTGATCCGCAGCACTAGCGATGTAATAGGCACCGGAAGCGCCCAGATCCGAGATCACCGCATAAACCTTGGTATCCGGATGCAGGCCGCGCAAACGACGGATCTCGTCGTAGACATAACCCGACTGCACCGGACTGCCGCCAGGGCTATTGATTCGCAGAACCACACCCTTGACCTTCTTGTCCTCGAAGGCTGCACGCAGGCTGCCGACGATATTGTCGGCACTGGCCGGCTCTTTGTCGGCAATCATGCCCGTTACATCGATCAGCGCCGTGTAGCCAGAGCCTAGGCTTGCGCCTTTCTCCATGCTTATCAACGGCGATAACAGAATCAACGCGCCAATCAGGTATAAAAAAGTCAGCGACTTGAAGAATATCCCCCAGCGACGGGACCGGCGCTGTTCCTGCACACCAGCCAGCAGGGTTTTTTCCAGAAGCTTCCAGCTTTTCTCGTCACCGCTTTCCGCACTCGCCTTGGCGGGCGCTTTCCATTCGTCGGTCATGCCATGTACCCCAGCAGAAAAACCAATTAAACCCGCTGACTCAGCCAGGCGTGCAACTCTGAAAAACGATCAATGGCCAGTCTCGGCTCAAATAGCTTCAAGGCGTCGATCGATTGAGCGCCATAGCTGACCGCCACCGAATCCATGCCCGCGTTGCGCGCCATCTGCAGGTCGAACGACGAATCGCCAACCATCAGCGCTTGCTCCGGACGAACCTCGCAATGGGCGAGAATCTGCTCAAGCATCAACGGATGGGGCTTGCTGGCGGTTTCGTCGGCAGCACGGGTGATATCGAAATAATCTTCCCAACCGTGAGACTTCAGCACCCTATCCAGCCCACGACGAGCTTTGCCGGTCGCTACTGCCAGATGATACCCCTCGACACGAAACGCTTCGAGAGACTCGATAACACCCTCAAACAGCGGGGAAGGCTCGGCCTCCGCCGCAATGTAGTGATCCGCATAGTGCTGACGGAATGCTATCAGCTCGGTGTCGCCAATCTCGGGATACAGGGTGCGAATCGCTTCCGGCAAGCCCAGACCGATAATGCCTTTGACGGCAAAATCATCACGCAACTGAAAACCGGACCGCTCGGACGCGACATGCATCGCCTCGACAATCCGACCAATGGAGTCAGCGAGCGTGCCGTCCCAATCGAAAATCAGCAGCTTGTAATCAGTAGGGTGCACTCAAGCGCTCCACGGTTTTGGCCCACATCTCGTCGACCGGCGCCTGCAACTTGAGCTCGCCACCATCAGGCAGCGGCACAGTCAGCATGTAGGCGTGCAGAAACAGACGCTTGCCGCCGAGATCACGAATCTCTTTGCTGAACCCCTCATCGCCGTACTTGGTATCACCCGCAATGCAATGTCCGGCATGCAGAGTATGGACGCGAATCTGGTGAGTGCGACCCGTAATCGGCTTGGCTTCGATCAGGGTCGCGAAGTCGCCAAAACGACGCAGGACCTTGAACACGGTCACAGACTCCTTGCCCTCCTCCTCGTCCACCTCAACCATGCGCTCGCCGGACCGCAGATTGCTCTTGCCCAGCGGCGCACGGACTTGCTTGATCGAGGCAGCCCAGTTGCCGCGGACCAGCGCCATATAGCGCTTATCGACGCCATCGCCGCGTAACGCCGTGTGCAAGTGGCGCAACATGCTGCGCTTTTTGGCAATCATCAGCAGGCCGGAGGTATCACGATCGAGACGATGAACCAGTTCGAGTTCCTTGCAATCCGGACGCAACTGACGAAAGGCTTCAATCACGCCGTAGGTCAAGCCACTGCCTCCATGCACCGCAATACCGCAAGGCTTGTTGACCACGATCAGCGCCTTGTCTTCGTAGACAATCGAGGCCTCGAGCCGCTGCAACAGCCCCTGAGCCAGCGGCACAGGCTCGTCGCGCTCAGGCACGCGAACCGGCGGCACGCGCACGATATCGCCCGCCTGCAGCTTGTATTCGGGCTTGATCCGACCTTTGTTCACCCGCACTTCGCCCTTGCGCAAAATGCGGTAAATCAAGGTCTTGGGCACGCCTTTGAGCCGAGCGAGAAGGAAGTTATCAATACGTTGGCCGGCATATTCCGGCGAGACCTCCAGCAGTTGTACGGCTGGGGTCGAAGGGGCAGTAGTCGTCATGGCGCGGATGATAACAATTTTTTATGGAATTGAAGCACTTAATCATTGCTGCTATAGTCGCGAACGCCGCCAAAAGTGGCCTGGACAGCGGACTAACGGTCAAAAACCGGCCCTGACCAACGCAATTCACGAGGACGAGAGGCCGTCCTACGGGGCTTTCGCTACGTAACGGCAGAGTTTGCAGTTGTAACGAGCGCAGGTGACATAAGGCCTGAATCATGCCGCAAAGCAGAGTTTTCACTCGCCTTCCGAGCAAATATTCACGGCCAGTTCACAAAGTGCAGTCAGCTGCGAACGACCCCGAGCGAACGCTTCGGAAACACCGCCTAAATTAGCCATGATGCGTGACCTCCCCTTTCGGAGCTCACGGTAAATGCCAACCCGCTGCGGATTCTGCGCGCGGCAGCACCCGAATTATCAGGGATACGTGTAGGGTGGAGATGCACAACCGCTGGACTGTGTAGCAATAGGCTTTATCAAGACGCTTCATCTCGTCCACAGCCGCCGGTTGATTCCTCCTCCTGACTGAGTGCTTAAGTAGCCACAGCAAGCAGGACGCGTACGTCGCGACACCGGCCCAATTGGCCGGGGTTCGCTAGACACTGGAGTGGCCAACCACTCCTGACGCACCTGACACCGACCGTGAGAAGTCGTGTGTGCCGAACGCCGTTTCCGGCAGCCCGGAAACCGACGGTACTACATGAAAAGAATGCTGATTAACGCAACTCAACCCGAAGAGTTGCGTGTTGCACTGGTAGATGGCCAACGCCTCTACGACCTGGACATCGAATCCGGTGCACGCGAGCAGAAGAAGGCCAACATCTATAAAGGCCGGATTACTCGCATCGAACCAAGCCTTGAGGCTGCCTTTGTCGATTTCGGCTCTGAGCGCCACGGCTTCCTGCCCCTCAAAGAAATCTCCCGCGAATACTTCAAGAAAGCCCCCGAAGGCCGCGTCAACATCAAGGACGTCCTGAGCGAAGGCCAGGAAGTCATCGTTCAGGTCGAAAAAGAAGAACGTGGCAACAAGGGCGCTGCCCTGACCACTTTCATCAGCCTGGCCGGTCGTTACCTGGTGCTGATGCCGAACAACCCGCGTGCCGGCGGTATCTCCCGTCGCATTGAAGGTGAAGAGCGCAACGAACTGCGTGAAGCCCTGAACGGTCTGGTTGCCCCGGCCGACATGGGTCTGATCGTTCGGACTGCCGGCCTCGGCCGCAGCAGCGAAGAAATGCAGTGGGATCTCGATTACCTGCTGCAACTGTGGACCGCCATCAAAGAAGCTTCGCTGGATCGTTCCGCGCCGTTCCTGATCTATCAGGAAAGCAACGTGATCATCCGCGCCATCCGCGATTATCTGCGCCAGGACATCGGCGAAGTGCTGATCGACAGCGTTGAAGCCCAGGACGAAGCCCTGACCTTCATTCGCCAGGTGATGCCGCAGTACGCCAGCAAGATCAAGCTATACGAAGACAGCGTTCCACTGTTCAACCGTTTCCAGATCGAAAGCCAGATCGAAACCGCCTTCCAGCGTGTTGTCGAATTGCCTTCCGGCGGCTCCATCGTTATCGATCCGACCGAAGCCCTGGTGTCCATCGACATCAACTCGGCGCGCGCCACCAAAGGCAGCGACATCGAAGAAACCGCTCTGCAGACCAACCTTGAAGCCGCCGAAGAAATCGCCCGTCAGTTGCGCTTGCGCGACATCGGCGGCCTGATCGTCATCGACTTCATCGACATGACCCCTGCCAAGAACCAGCGCGCCGTGGAAGAGAAAGTCCGCGAATGCCTGGAAGCCGACCGCGCTCGCGTGCAAGTCGGTCGCATCTCGCGCTTCGGCCTGCTGGAAATGTCCCGTCAGCGCCTGCGTCCATCCCTGGGCGAAAGCAGTGGCATCGTCTGCCCGCGTTGCAACGGCACCGGCATCATCCGCGACGTTGAATCGCTGTCGCTGGCAATCCTGCGTCTGATTGAAGAAGAAGCCCTGAAAGACCGCACCGCCGAAGTTCGCGCACAAGTGCCAATTCCGGTTGCAGCGTTCCTGCTCAACGAAAAACGCAACTCGATCACCAAGATCGAACTGCGCACCCGTGCCCGCATCGTCATTCTGCCGAACGATCACCTCGAAACGCCGCACTTCGAAGTTCAGCGTCTGCGCGATGACAGCCCGGAAGCCAGCATCAACCAGTCCAGCTACGAAATCGCTGCTGCCGCTGCCGAAGTCGAAGAAGTCCAGCCAGCCGCCGCGACCCGCACCCTGGTTCGCCAGGAAGCCGCGGTCAAAACGGCTCCGGCCCGCGCCAACGCTCCGGTTCCGACCGAAGTCGCCGCTGCTCCAATGCCTGCACCAGCCGCCGTAGCGCCAGAGCCAAGCCTGTTCAAAGGCTTGGTGAAGTCGCTGGTCAGCCTGTTCGCCACCAAGGAAGAGCCTGCTGCGCCGGTTGTGGTTGAAAAGCCTGCCACCGAACGCCCTGCCCGCAACGAAGAGCGTCGCAACGGCCGTCAGCAGAGCCGCAATCGTAACGGTCGCCGCGATGAAGAGCGCAAGCCTCGTGAGGAACGTGCACCGCGTGAAGAACGCGCACCACGTGAGCCCCGTGAAGCCCGCGAAGAAGCTCCGGCAGTCGCCCAGGAACGCGCTCCGCGCGAAGAGCGCGCCCCACGTGCCCCTCGTGAAGAACGAGCACCGCGCGCCCCGCGTGAAGATCGCAAGCCACGTGGCGAGCGTGAAGAACGCCCGGTTCGTGAATTGCGCGAGCCTCTGGATGCCGCTCCGGCCGCCGCTGCCAACGCTGAAGAGCGTCCAGCCCGTCCGCCACGTGAAGAACGCGCTCCACGCCCACCGCGTGAAGAACGTCAGCCACGCGTAGAGCAAGCCGCTGCCGCCGTTGCCGAAGAAGAGTTGACCACCAACGAAGAGCAACTGCAGGAAGACGGTCAGGAAGTCGCCGAAGGCGATCGTCCACGCCGCCGCTCCCGTGGCCAGCGTCGTCGCAGCAACCGTCGTGAGCGTCAACGCGATGCCAACGGCAATGTGATCGAAGGTTCGGAAGAATCCGAATCGGCTGAAAACGCCGAAACGCCAAGCACTGCCGATCTGGCCGCCGGCCTGGCTGTTACCGCAGCTGTTGCCAGCTCCGTGATCAGCGCACCTGCCGAAGCACAAGCCAACGAGCAAGCCGAACGCGCCACTGCCGCCACGCAGGAAACCGCTCCGGTTGAAGCGCCAGTCGTTGAAGCGACCACGCCGGTAGAAGTCACCGCTGCTCCGGAAATCGAAGTGGCACCGGTTCGTGAAGCACAGCCTGAAGTTGAAGCTGCCGCTGAACCGTCCATTGCTGCCGAGCCTGCTGCTTCCGCTGAGCCTGTGGTTGAAGCGCCAGTGGCTGAACCGGTACGTGAAGTTCGCGAAGAGCAAACCACGTTCAACTGGGTTGCCGAGCCACCCGTAGCTGCCGAAGCTCCTGCGCCAGTCGCTGAAGCCCCGGTTGCTGAAGCCATGGTCTCCGAGCCAGTGGTTGCCGCCGCCGAGCCTGCCCCAGCGGTTGTTGAAGCGCCAGTTGTTGCCGAAGAGGCTGCACCGGTGGTTGAAGCCGCTCCAGTCAGCGCTCTGACCCCAAGTGGCCGTGCGCCGAACGACCCGCGTGAAGTACGTCGTCGCAAGCGTGAAGCCGAGCGTCTGCAGAAGGAAGCCGAACTGGCTGCCACTGCTGCTCCGGCCGCTGCCGAGCCAGCACCGGTTGTTGCTGAAGTCGTCGAGGCAGCCCCTGCCCCGGCAGCTGAAGTCGCTGCCGAACCGGTTGAATCCGCGATCGACGAAGCACCGCGCTCCGTTCAGGAAGCGGTAGAGCAACACGAGCAAGCCCTGGAAAAAGAGCACGAGCCTAAACCCCTCGCCTGATTCCATCGGCCACTAAAAAGCCCCGCCTGGTGATCCAGGCGGGGCTTTTTTATGTCCTTGTCTTTGTGTTGATCGTTCCCACGCTCTGCGTGGGAATGCCTCAATGGACGCTCTGCGTCCGCTTGGGAACGCGGAGCGTCCCGGGCTCCGTTCCCACGCAGAGCGTGGGAACGATCATTACGGGAAGGTCAATTTCTCGGGAACATCCACATCCCACAACACCCCGGGATCCTCTACCGCCACTTCGACCACTCTCGCTTGCGCGAACAGCGACTTGGCGCCTTGATCACCGGACAACGCCATTAATCCCGGACCGAAGCTTCGCCCGAACCCCACCGGATGCCCATACTGCCCCTCATGCACCGGCACGCTGATGGCATCATCGGCAATATTCGCGACGACCTGTTCAATGCTGGACGGCAAGATAAACGGCATATCCCCCAGCACGATCAGCCAGCCACCGAGCTGCGAACATGCCGCCACACCTGCCGCAATGCTGTCGCCCAGACCGGTCGATTCGATCCGCACAATCTCGCAACCATAGGCCTGAGCCATGCGAATGACTTGCGGGCGATCCGCTGTGGTCACCAGCACGCGTTTCTCAAGCGCGGCCGGCAGATTCACCAGCACCTGCTCGATCATCGAATGCACAGTGACGCCGTCACGACCGGTGCAGTCCACCAGCAGCTTGTCCTTATCGTCACCCGCCACCTGTCGAAACCGACTGCCCTGCCCGGCGGCCAGAACGATAACGCCAATGGAGTCGCTCATACGCCCTCCTGCAACGGCTTCTTCTGTTTCAGCGCGACGCCGTTCTTGATCGCCACAATTTCGGCCAGCAGCGACAAGGCGATTTCCGCCGGTGTATGGCTGCCGATGTGCAAACCGATCGGGCCGTGCAAGCGCTCGATGGCCTGTTGTGACAAGCCTAGCTGAGCCAGGTTGTCCCGGCGCTTCTGGCTGTTGACCTGCGAACCCAGCGCACCGACATAAAACGCCTTGGAGTCCAGCGCAGTAAGCAGCGCCATGTCATCCAGGCGCGGATCGTGGGTCAGGGCGACGATGGCGGTGCGTTCGTCGGTCTGGATGGTCAGCACCGCTTCATCGGGCATGCCCGGGACGAAGCGACCGTGTTGCTCCTCCCAGCCGTAGACAAACTCGGTGCGCGGATCGCAGATCAGCACTTCGAAATCCAGCAGCCGCGCCATCTCGGCAACGTAGCGCGACAGTTGGCCGGCGCCGATCAGCAACAGCCGCCAGCGCGGACCATAAATGGCGCGCAAGGTCTGCCCGTCAAACACCAGTGCATCAGTCTTGCTCGCGGCCTGTAAAACCACTTCACCGGTCGCCAGATTCAGCTCACGCGCAACGATTTCATGGGCCTCGCAGCGCGTCAGCAACTCGGCGACCCACGCCGGATCGCCGACGCGCTCCTCGGTCAGGCGCAACGTGCCGCCGCACGGCAAACCAAACCGTGCAGCCTCCTCACGAGTGACGCCATAGGTAATCAATTGCACCGGCGGCCCATCGGCCGGGATACGGCCATCGTGCAGCCGGGCAATCAGGTCATCCTCGACGCAGCCACCGGACACCGAGCCAATCACCACGCCGTCTTCACGCAAGGCCAGCATGGCGCCAGGTGCCCGGGGCGCGGTGCCCCAGGTCTGGACCACGCTGTACAACATCACCCGCTGACCGGCGCGGCGCCATTCCAGCACGCTGCGCAGGACGTTCAGATCGACGCTGTCCATCAGGCTTGCGCCTTCTGCCAGCCTTGCAATTGATAGCGTACCGGCAGGTTACGGATGCGTTTGCCGGTGGCGGCAAAGATCGCGTTGCACAGCGCTGGTGCAATCGGTGGCACGCCCGGCTCACCGACCCCGCCCAACGGCACATCGCCCGGTGACGTGACCAGGTGCACGGCGACTTCCTTTGGTGCTAGCGACATGCGCGCCACTTCATACATGTGGAAATTGTCCTGCTGAACCTTGCCGTCCTTGAAGCTGATTTCTCCCAGTACCGCGTTGCCCAGGCCCATGACGCAGGCGCCTTCGAACTGGGAGCGAATACGCTCGGGATTGATCTGCGGACCGCAATCCACGGCGATATCGGCCTTGTGCACAATCAACGTGCCATCGTCTTTGACTTCTACCTCGATCACCGCCGCCACATAAGTGACAAAACTGTAATGCAACGCCAGACCCAGGCCACGGCCCTTGGGCAACTCACGCCCCCAACCGGCGGCTTTGGCGGCGGTTTCCAGAACGGTGCGCATCCGTGCGGTATCGATCGGATAGCGCTCGGGAGATTCGCCGTAGTTCCACTCTTCACTCAAGGTGCGCGGATCGATCTGACGGTCAGGGCCGAGCAGCTTGATCTGGTACTTGAGCGGATCCTGACCGGCCTTATGGGCCAGTTCATCGACAAAGCTCTGAATCGCAAAGCCATGGGGAATGTTCGATACCGAGCGATACCAGCCGACCCGGGTATGGACCGTCGCTTCAGGGTTTTCCAGGCGCACGCTGGGGATCGCGTAAGCCATGTTGGTAAAGCCCATGCCCAGCTCGAAAGCGGCCTCATGGTTCATGCCCGGCGCGAACAGCGCGGTGATGCTCGGCGCCACCGTGCGGTGCAGCCAGCCGGACGGCAAGCCGTCCTTGTTCAGGCTGGCCTTCAGGTATTCGGCCGACACGGTGTGGAAATAGGAATTGTGAATGTCGTCTTCACGGGTCCATTGCACCCGCACCGCCTTGCCCGGGAACTCCTTGGCCAGGATCGCCGCTTCAACGACGAAGTCCGGCTTGGATTTGCGCCCGAAACCGCCGCCGAGCAAGGTGACGTTGAACGTGACGTTATCGAATGGGATGCCGAGGCGCTCGCCGATCCGTTCACGGGTGACTTGCGGCGCCTGGCTTGGGGCCCAGGCTTCGCACACGCCGTCTTTGAAACGGGCAATGGCGACCATCGGCTCCATGGGCGATTGTGCCAGGTGCGGCAGGTAGTAAGAGGCTTCGAGGGTGCTGTCGGCGCTGCTCATGGCCTGGTCGATGCTGCCGGTATTGCGCACCACTTTGCCGGGCTTGAGGGACGCGGCTTCAATTTCCTTGCGGTAGGCGATCGAGTCGTAACTGGCGTTGGGGCCGTCATCCCATTCGATTTTCAGCGCTTCGCGGCCCTTGATCGCCGCCCAGGTATTGCTGGCCACCACGGCCACGCCGCCCAGAGGCTGAAATTCGGACGGCAATGGACGGCTTTCGACTTGCAGAACCTTGATTACGCCCGGGACTTTCATCGCGGCGGTGGCATCGAAGGATTTAACCTTGCCGCCGTAAACCGCTGGACGCGCGATGGTGGCGAAAAGCATGCCATCGAAATGCACATCGGCGCCGTAGACCGCGCGACCATTGACGATGTCCGCACCGTCGATGGCCTTGGTGCCTTCCTTGCCGATGTAACGGAATTCCGATGGTTGCTTGAGCCGCAGGCTGTCGCGGGCCGGCACCGCCAGTGCACCGGCAGCAGCGGCCAACGCGCCGTAGCCCAGTTCACGACCGGTCGGTTGGTGAATGACTTTATGCAGTTGCGCATGGCACTCGCTGACCGGCACTTTCCACTGCGCGGCAGCGGCTTGCTCAAGCATGGTCCGCGCGGCAGCACCGCAACGGCGCATCGGCTCGTACCAGTGACGCATGCTGCGCGAACCATCGGTGTCCTGATTGCCGAAACGCACTTCGTCGCCCGGTGCCTGTTGCACTTTGACCAGCGCCCAGTCGGCCTCCAATTCATCGGCCACTACCATGGTCAGGCTGGTGCGCACGCCCTGGCCCATTTCCGAGCGGTTGCAGACCACGGTCACGCTGCCGTCGGCGGCGATGCTGACGTAAACCTTAGGATCATCGACCCAGCCGTTAGGCATGCCGTCGGCGCCGAACTTTTTGTCTTTTTCGGCAGCGAGCGCATCCTGCCAGCCCCAGCTTGCCGCCAGCACCAGCGCACTGGTGGCGCCCACGCCTTTGAGGAAACCACGGCGGCTGAGGTTGCTCAGCGCAAAGTCATTCGGTAACTGGCTCATGCCTTGGCCCCCTTCAGGTGAGTGGATGCCTGGCGGATGGCGGTCTTGATCCGGTTGTAGGTGCCACAACGGCAAATGTTGCCGACCATCGCCTCTTCAATCTGCTCGTCGCTGGGGTTCGGATTGGTTTTCAACAACGCCGTGGCCGACATGATCTGCCCGCCCTGACAGTAACCGCACTGAGCCACGGCGCTGTCGAGCCAGGCTTGCTGGACAACTTTGCCGACCGGGTCGGCGTGCAGGTTGTCGATGGTGGTGACGTTCTGGCCGACTACCGAGCCGATCGGCGTGATGCAACTGCGCGCAGGCGCGCCGTCGATATGAATGGTACAGGCACCACACAGGCCCATGCCGCAGCCAAATTTGGTGCCGTTGTAACCAGCCACGTCACGGATCGCCCAGAGCAGCGGCATGTCCTCGGTGACATCGAGTTGATGATCTTGTCCATTGAGTTTCAGGGTAATCATGGGCACGCCCGCATAGTGATAGAGGTTATGGGGTCGAGCAATCTGCCGCGTGGGTTCCTTCACGCAGATCGACTCAGGCTAATGGGCTCTCTTATGCGGACGCGACGTCTGCATCGGGCCTTTGGTGGAGCAAATGCTGCATCGTTAGGTAGCTAAGTTAACCCAGCATTAACAAAAAAGCCCTGCACATCTGAAGATGTGCAGGGCTTTGGAATCAGCCTGAAGCGTAGCCTCAATACCGATTGGGCTCCATTTCCAGGTCGACGTGGAAACGTTCTGAAATGTCTTTTTGAATGCGTTGCGCCAGGTTCAGCAATTGCAGGCCCGTTGCGGTGCCGTAGTTGACCAGCACCAGCGCCTGTAATTTATGCACACCGGCATCACCGTCGCGAAAGCCTTTCCAGCCGGCCCGTTCGATCAGCCAGCCCGCCGCCAGTTTCATTTGCCCGTCAGGTTGCGCGTAGGCCACCAGCTCCGGGTACTGCTCCTTGAGTTGCGCCACCAATGTCGCCGGCACCAAGGGGTTCTTGAAGAAGCTGCCGGCATTGCCGAGCACCGCCGGGTCCGGGAGCTTTTCGTTGCGAATGCTGCAAATGGCCTGGCTGACATCAATAGGCGTCGGGTGATCGATGCCCTGCGACGTCAGGCGCTGGCGAACCGGACCGTACTCCAGGTGCAGATGCGCGGTGCGATTGAGGGTGAAACGTACCCGCAGGATCAACCAGCGCCCCGGTTCCTGTTTGAACAGACTGTCACGGTAGGCAAAGTTGCACTCGGCCAGCGTGAAATCCCGCAACTCGCCGGTTTGGCGATCAAGGGCCGTCAGGCCGGCGAAAACGTCTTTGATCTCGACGCCGTAAGCACCGATGTTCTGCATCGGTGCCGCGCCTACGGTGCCGGGAATCAGGCTGAGGTTCTCCAGCCCCGACAACCCTTGCGCCAAGGTGTGTTGCACAAACGGATGCCACGGCTCGCCCGCCTCGGCTTCGATCACCACCTGGTTGCCGTCATCGCTCAGCAGGCGAATCCCCCGTGTGGCCATGCGCAGCACCAGTGCCTGGACATCGGCCGTCAGTAACAAATTGCTGCCGCCACCGATCACCAGCACGGGCACATCATGTTCCAGCCCATAGGCCAGGGCTTCGCGCACATCGGCATCGCTATGGGCCTCGGCAAACAGCCGGGCCTGAACATCCACGCCAAAGCTGTTGAACGGCTTGAGCGATACCAGCGGATGTACCTGCAAACTCATAACCGTCCCTTCAATTCGATCACCAGCAGGTCGCTGGCGCTCTCGATCAGGTCCAGTACCTGTTCGAAACCCTGGTCGCCGTCGTAATAAGGATCCGGCACTTCATCGATTGGCGACTGGTAGCGCCGCAGGAACAAATCCAGCTCGGCCTTGCCATTGGTCGGTTGCAAGGCCTTGAGGTGGCGCAGGTTGCTGTTGTCCATTGCCAGAATCAAGTCGTAGCTGGCGAAATCGGCGCGGGTCACTTGCTGGGCTCGCTGGGCGGACAGGTCGTAGCCGCGCAGCTTCGCCGCAGCCTGGCTGCGCTTGTCCGGGGCCTTGCCGACGTGCCAGTCACCGGTGCCGGCGGAAGCCACTTCGACTTGATCGGCCAGCCCCGCCTCACGCAATTTGTGCCGCAACACGCCTTCGGCCGTGGGGGAACGGCAGATGTTGCCCAGGCAGACGAACAGAACCCGCATCAAGCCTCCAGCAAGCGACGAACGCGCTCGAGGTCTTCAATGGTGTCGACGCCGGTGGGCGGTGCGATCAGCGCATCGGCGACGTGAATCCGCACACCGTGCCACAGGGCACGCAGTTGTTCCAGAGACTCAGTGTTTTCCAGCCAGCACGGGCCCCAGGTGACGAAGTCCTGCAGGAAACCGGCGCGATAGGCATAAATGCCGATGTGACGGCGATATGGCACGCCTTCCGGCAACTGCTCGCGGCTTTTGGCAAACGCGTCCCGCGCCCACGGCAAAGTGGCACGACTGAACGTCAACGCCAAGCCATTGAGGTCGCTGACCACCTTGACCACGTTGGGGTTGAACAGGGTTTCCACGTCTTCGATCGGCTCGGCCAGGGTGGCCATGCGCGCTTCGGTGTGGGCGGCTAGGTTGGCGGCAACCTGATCGATCACGCTCGGCGGGATCAACGGCTCGTCGCCCTGAACGTTAACCACGATGGCGTCCGGGCCCAGGCCCAGTTTCGCCGCGACTTCGGCCAGTCGGTCGGTGCCGGAATTATGGTCTTCGCGCGTCAGCACCACCTCGGCACCAAAGCCTTTGCAGGCCTCGACAATACGCGCATCGTCGGTGGCAACGACCACTCGCTGGGCGCTGCTTTTGCTCGCCTGCTCCCAGACGTGCTGGATCATCGGCTTGCCGGCGATCAACAGCAGGGGTTTGCCCGGCAGACGGGTGGAGGCATAGCGCGATGGAATGACGACGGTAAAGGCTGTGGTCATTTATCCAGACGCTCGTCGGTGGTCAGGGTGCGCGCTTCGCTTTCGAGCATCACCGGGATGCCGTCGCGAATCGGGTACGCCAAGCCGGCGCCCTTGCTGATCAGCTCGGTTTTGTCGGCGCTGAGCTTGAGCGGGCCCTTGCAGACCGGGCAAGCGAGGATATCAAGCAATTTGGTGTCCATGAACATTCCCTGGATAGAAACGGATTTAAGGCAAAAGACGAGACGGCAACAGGCGCATCAGCTGCGTATCGAACCAGGCCACGAAGGCCGGCGATGGCGCAGCATCGACCGCCAGGTACCACCAATCGGCGGCGGCGAAGGCACGGCACTTCACCGCGTCCTTTTCCGTCATCACCACTGGCAATGACGGTGTGAAATTCAAGGCCTGGACGCTGTACTCGGCATGGTCGGCAAATGCATGCGGCACTGGCCGCCAGTGTAGCGTTTCGAGGGTCGTGAAGAAACGCTGGGGATTGCCAATCCCGGCCACGGCGTGAACGGCCTGGCCTGCAGGGAAGTGGTCAAGGGGCCGGCGTTCGCCGCTTTGCAGGTTGACCAGTGCCGTGGGTTGCAGCTGGAAGGCGAAACCGTCGGTGCGGTCGGCCATGGCGCCGTTATAAAGCACCGCATCGACGCTTTGCAGCCGCTCGATCGGTTCGCGCAACGGTCCGGCCGGCAGGCAGCGCTGGTTGCCCAGCCCCCGGGCGGCATCGATCAGCACCAGTTCCAGATGCCGGGCCAGCCGGTAATGCTGCATGCCGTCGTCGGAGAGGATCAGGTCCAGCGGTTCGCTCGCCAGCAAGGCTTTGACCGCGCGGCTGCGGTCCGGGTCGATCATCAGCGGCACGCCAGTGCGCTGGACGATCAACAGTGGTTCATCGCCCGCCACGTCCGCATCTTGATCCGCCTTGACCCGCCACGGCAATTGCGGCGGTTTGGCGCCGTAGCCCCGACTGACCACGCCGACCCGCAGCCCGCTGCGCTGGCAATGCTGGATCATCCACAGAATCAGCGGTGTCTTGCCGGTGCCGCCCACCGTGATATTGCCGACCACGATCAGCGGCACCGGCGGTTGGTAGATCTCGCCCTCGCCCGCCAAAAAGCGTTTGCGCTTGCCGGTGACCACGCGTCGATAGAGCCATTCCAGAGGCTGCAACAGCTTCAACGCCGGATGGCCTTCGTACCACGCCGCGAGCAATCGATCGGACATGGCCATCAGGACGCCGGCGCCGCCTCGACTGTGGTCATGCGCAAGTGACTGAAACCGAGCTTGCCGGCAGCATCCATCGCGGTGATGACAGACTGATGGGGCGTCTTGCCATCAGCGCTGATGGACAACGGCAGGTTTGTGTCGCCGTTGGATTCTTTCTGCAGCGCTTCCATCAGGCTGGTCAGGTCGTTCTTGGGCAACAAGTGGTTGTTGACCGAGAACACTCCCTCGGCACTGATGGCGATGTCCAGTTGCTTGGCCTGCTGGTCCTCGGCCGGGGAACCGCTGACTGCTTCCGGCAAGTCGACGCGCAACTGGGTTTCACGGGTGAAGGTGGTGGTCACAACGAAAAACAGCAGCAGGATAAACACCACGTCGATCAACGACGCGAGGTTGATGTCTATCGTTTCCCGTGGTTTACGACGGAATTTCACGCTTTACCCTCAGCCAGATCCACGTCGCGGTCACCCTGCACTACCTCGACCAGCTTGATCGCTTCCTGCTCCATGCCCACCACCAGTTCATCGATCCGGCGTTGCAGGAAACGGTGGAAGAACACGGCCGGGATACCGACCATCAGGCCTGCGGCGGTGGTGATCAGCGCTTTGGAAATACCACCGGCCAGCACTGAGGCGTTGGTGCCCATGCCCGTGCCCATGAACGCACTGAAAATATCGATCATGCCCAGCACCGTACCCAGCAACCCCAACAACGGGGCCATGGCGGCAATGGTGCCGAGGGCGTTGATGTAGCGTTCGAGCTCATGAATCACCCGCGCGGCGGCCTCTTCGATGCACTCTTTCATGATCTCGCGACCATGCCTGGAATTCGCCAGGCCGGCGGCCAGGATCTCGCCCAACGGAGAGTTGGCGCGCAGTTCCTTGAGCTTTTCTTTATTGAGTTGTTTGTCCTTGATCCAGACCCAGACCTGCCCGAGCAAGTGCTCCGGGGTCACGCGACTGGCACGCAGGGTCCAGAGACGCTCGGCGACGATCGCCATGGCCGCGATGGAGCTCAAAATGATCGGCAGCATCATCCAGCCGCCGGATTTGACCAATTCCCACACAGTGACAGTCCCCTCGAAAAGTGCGCCACTCTAACATAGGGGGTGGACGCACCGAAGACCGCGATGTCGCATCCGGTCGGGCTTCGATAGTTCGGGTTACTGGCTGGATAGTGGCGGACCGCGCCAGAAGCGCCGTTCTTGAAGCATCGTCCACGGCGGCCTGAAGCGTCCCAGTTGCAGACGAATGGCACCTTGCTCGGCGCTGTCGTAGATCGCCACACCGCGTTTTTGATAGCGCGCCACAACCGTGGGATGGGGATGGCCGAAAGAATTGCCGTTACCACGGGAGATCAATACCGCTTTGGGTTGCAAGGCGCTGAGCAATGCCACCGAAGACGAACTGCGACTGCCATGGTGCGGGGCCTGCAACCAATCCGTCCGCACTGCCAATGGACCGTCGAGCAGCGCCCGCTCGGCTGCGGCATCGATGTCGCCGGTCAGCAGCAAGCGCTCGCCGTTGGCTTCGACCTGTAGCACGCAGGATTTCTGATTGCTGTCGCTGGCTGACGGCCACTGCCAGAGTTGAAACTTCACGCCGTCCCAGGCCCATTGCTGACCACTCTCGCAGCCCTCGGCGTGGAGTTGATCTGGCAGGGCCAAGTGATCGCCACTGAGTACTTGCTTCACCGGTATTGCGTTGGCAACTGCTCGCGCACCGCCGGCGTGATCGGCATCGGCGTGGCTGATCAGCATCAGATCAAGGCTGCTCACACCCAGTTTGCGCAATGATGGCAGCACCACCCGCTCACCCAGGTCGATATCGCCGAACCGTGGCCCGGCGTCATACAGCAAGGTGTGATGGCGGGTACGCACCAGGATCGCCAAACCCTGACCGACATCCAGCTGCCAAACCTCGGCCATGCCTTCAGGCAACGTGTGTCGGGGCGGAAAAACCAGTAACAGCAACATCGGCCAACCCAACGGGCGCAACGGCACGCCTCGCGGCAGCAACAGCACAAAGGCGCCCAGCGTGCCGAGCGCCCATACCCACAACGGGACCGCCACTGGTATCCATGCGGGCAATTGCCCCGCTATCAACGCCAACCCCTTGAACAAAAGATCGATCAGACCGCCGGCCAGCCACAGCAATCCTTCGCCCACATAAGGAACGGGCAACAACATCGTCCCAAGCAAAGCTGGCGGCAGGACCACCAGACTGACCCAGGGCACTGCGAGCAAATTGGCCAGTGGCCCACTGAGACTGATCGGCAACCCCAGCACCAACAGCAGCGGACACAAACCGATCGCGATCAGCCACTGGGCACGAGTCCAGGTTTGCCACCAACGCCACGGACCCAATCGCCCGCCGAAGGTGAGAATCAGCACCGCCACCGCCGCAAAGGACAACCAGAAACCCGGTTGCAGGCTCGCCAGCGGATCCAGCAGCAAAACACCGTCAAGCGCCAGCAATAACGGCCACCATGCGCCGAGGTGACGAAACCGTAGTCGCCACAACAGCACCAGACCGATCATCAGGCAGGCCCGGCGCACCGGCACCTCGAAGCCGGCCAGCAGCCCATAACCGAGCGCCGCCGCAAACGCCAGCCCGCACGCCCATGGCAGCCACGGCAAGCGCTTGGGCCACACACCATAACGCGCCAATCCGGCAATCAGCAGATACACCACCCCCGCCAGCAGGCCGATGTGCTGCCCGGAAATCACCAACAGATGCACGGTGCCGGTGTCTTGCAGCACCTGCCAGTCCTCACGACTCAGCCCGGCGCCATCCCCCAGCACCAACGCCGTCAGCGCGCCCGTTCGCCCCTGGGCATCCACGACCTGCAAACGCTGACGGATGCCGTCGCGCCAGGCCCACTGCGCCTCCCTCAGGCGCTGGCCGTCCTTGACGGTTCCGGTGGCGCCGATGTGCCGGGCCAGTAGCCAGGCGTCGTAATCGAACCCATGCGGGTTGAGCAACCCGGCAGGACGCTTCAATTTGACGGCCAGCCGCCAATGTTCGCCGCTGTTGACGGGAGGCCCGCCATACCAGGCCAGGCGCAGGTGCCCAGGCAGCTTGGTGCGACGGGACTGACTGTCCGTCAGTTCGAAACGCACCACCTCGTCGGCCTGCTGCGGCAACCCGGTCACACGACCTACGACCCAGCGCGTCTCACCATCGAGCTTCAGCGCCAGGCGATCATTCATCGCCCACTGTGCATTCGCGCCCGCCCAACTGAAACCGAACAGAAAAAATGCCAAGGGAATAGTTCGAAACGGCAGCAACATCAAACCCGCTACCGGTAACAACAGCCACAACCAGACCGGCGGTAATGCCGGTAAAAAACGCAAGGCCAGCAGACCCAACGCCAGCGCCATCATCCCTGTGCGCATAAGCCCGTCCTTGAGAGTCCCCTCCCTAGGCGTAGCCGCTGCGCCGCACGTATGTCGTTATCAATTGTCACAAAGTCTGAATGGGCGGTTCGTAGAATCAAGACATACTTGCCGCCTTAACCGACCGAGAAGCCTTATGCCCCGGCGCTTATTCAAACGTTACATGCCAGATCCGACCAGCATCAGGGAACACAAATCCTTACGCTTTCTCGGCACCCTGCTGCATGACCCCAACCTCTGGCACCTCAACCGCCACTCGGTCGCGCGGGCGATGGCGGTCGGTCTGTTCGCGGCGTTTCTGCCCGTCCCGTTGCAGATGTTGTTGGCGGCCATCCTTGCCATTGTGGTGCGCGGCAATATGCCGATTGCCGTCAGCCTGGTCTGGCTGACCAACCCGATCACCATGCCGGCGGTGTTCTTCTGCACTTACCAGACCGGTGCCTGGTTGATGGACGTCCCCGCCCGCAGCCTGCCGAATGAGCTGACCTGGGAATGGATCAGCGGCGAACTCTCAAGCCTGTGGCAACCGTTCTTGCTCGGCTCGGTAGTCACGGGGTTGGTGCTGGGTGCCCTCGCCTATTGCCTGGTGATGATGTATTGGCGCTGGTGGGTGAGTCGGCAGTGGAAGCGGCGTAAGAAAAGCCGGATGCAAGAATGAAAAACGGCCTCCGCTTGGGAGGCCGTTTTTTTGCGGTGCCTGGGCTGACGTCATCGCGAGCAGGCTCGCGATGCAGGCGATTCGGTCTTCCTTACGTACGCATCCCACGCCCACTCACCAGCAACCGCGCACAACCGATGTACAGCACAACAGTCGCAATGAGCATGAAGGCGATCGCCACGCTGATCCTGATATCCGACACACCGAGGATGCCGTAACGGAAAGCGTTGACCATGTGCAGCACCGGGTTGGCCAGCGACACGGTCTGCCAGAACGGTGGCAACAGGCTGATCGAGTAGAACACCCCGCCCAGGTACGTCAGCGGCGTCAGCACAAACGTCGGGATGATCGAGATATCATCGAAGTTGCGCGCAAATACCGCGTTGATGAAGCCCAATAGCGAGAAGATCGTCGCCGTCAGCAGCACCACCAGAACGGTCACGCCCAGGTGATGCACCTGTAGCGTGGTGAAGAACAGCGACAGCAACGTCACGATGATCCCGACCATCAACCCGCGCAGCACGCCGCCCAGGGTGTAGCCGATCAGAATCGTATGGGGTGACACCGGCGACACCATCAACTCTTCGATGGAACGCTGGAACTTGCTGCCAAAGAAACTCGATACCACGTTGCCGTAGGAGTTGGTGATCACCGACATCATGATCAGCCCCGGCACGATGTACTCCATGTAGGTGAAACCACCCATGTCGCCAATCTGCCGACCAATCAGATTGCCGAAGATCACGAAGTACAGAACCATGGTGATGGCCGGCGGCAGCAGGGTCTGCGGCCAGATCCGGGTGAAGCGCTTGACCTCACGGTAAACGATGGTGTTGAGGGCAACGAGGTTGGGTTGCAGCTCGGAACTCATACCGCCACCTTCGACAGATTCTTCTCCACCAGGGACACGAACAACTCCTCGAGGCGATTGGTTTTGTTACGCAGGCTCAACACTTCGATGTTCTGCTGCGCCAATTGGGTGAACAACGCGGTAATGCCCATGGCCTTGTCGACCTGGACTTCCAGGGTATGACTGTCGATCAGTTTGGTCGGGTAGCCGAGCAACTGTGGCGCCACTTGCAACGTGTTCTTCAGGTCCAGCAGGAACGTCTCGACATGCAGTTGGCTGAGCAACTGTTTCATGCTGGTGTTCTCGACGATCCTGCCGTGATCGATGATGCCGATGTTGCGGCACAACTGCTCAGCCTCTTCCAGGTAGTGAGTGGTGAGGATGATGGTGATGCCTTTTTTGTTCAGCTCGGTGAGGAAGGTCCACATCGAGCGACGCAATTCGATATCCACCCCCGCCGTCGGTTCGTCGAGGATCAGCAGGCGTGGTTCGTGAACCAGTGCCCGGGCGATCATCAGGCGGCGCTTCATGCCGCCGGACAGGGAGCGCGACGGCACATCGCGCTTGTCCCACAGGCCCAGTTGAGTCAGGTACTGCTCGGCGCGTTCCTTGGCGATTTTCGCCGGGATGCCGTAGTAGCCGGCCTGGGTCACGACAATGTCGAAGGTCTTTTCGAACTGGTTGAAGTTGAACTCCTGGGGCACCACACCAATGCAGCGCTTGAGTGCCGCCGGTTCCTTGTCCAGGTCGTGGCCGAAGATATTCACCGTGCCGCTGGTCTTGGTCACCAGGGTCGAAAGAATGCCGATGGTCGTGGATTTGCCGGCGCCGTTAGGGCCGAGCAAGGCGAAAAAGTCACCTTCGGCGACATCCAGATCGATACCACTCAGGGCCTGGAAACCGTTGCCGTAGGTTTTGGTTAGCTGCCGGATGGACAGAGCGGAACTCATATCGGATTTACGCACCAGGAAGGGAAGAAAGGAATAAATAAGGGCGGGCGGCGAGCAATGCAACCGCGGCGCATGAGCGCAATGGTGCTTGTCGCCGCCACACAAGTACAGTCACGCGTGTCGATAGTGAGTATTAAGTCAACGCGGTCATGACTGCCTTCTGATACGCCGGACGCTGTTTCAACCGCGCGTACCAGGCTTCGAGATGAGGCAGCGGCGCACGTTCGATCGGCATCTCGAACCAGGCATAAATGAAGCTGCCCAAGGGAATGTCGCCCATGCCGATCTCATCGCCCGACAGGTATGGCTTAACCGCCAGCGCTTGATCGGCCATCGACAGCAAATCGTCGCATTCCTTGATCGCAGCCTTGATGGCCGGCCAGTCCTGCTGGTGTTCCGGGGTTCGCAATACGCCCCAGAACACCGTGCGGAACGGAGCGGCAAAACTTGAGGTGGTCCAGTCCATCCACTTTTCCGCCGAGGCACGGGCCTGCAGGTCTGTCGGATACCAGGCCGTATCGCTGGCATGACGGGCCATCAGGTAACGGACGATGGTGTTGGATTCCCACAGCACGAAACCGTCATCTTCAATCACCGGCACGCGGCCGTTGGGATTCATCGCGCGGTACTCTGGCGTGTCAACCACGCCAAAGGCGCCGCCGGCATCGATGGCTTCATAGGCCAGACCCAGTTCTTCGGCCGCCCACAATGGCTTCCTGACATTCGACGAATTTTTCCGACCCCAGATCTTCAGCATGACCGCCCCTTCTTGGATGAATGCGCAGGCAGCATACGCCGGATCAGACGCGACTCAAATCGCTCTGCATATCACCCAGCAGCACCGGCAATTGCTCGCCGAACAGATGCGGATAGCACTTTTCCAGGTGTTCGAAAAAGAACGCTTCCGGCACATCAGTGAACTGGCCGTGATCGATCAGATATTCCATCAACTGCTCGCCGTCACGGTTGAAGGGGTGGAACACGCTGTCGTTGATCCCATCAAACTCCAGCGGCGCGACATTGAACAGTTCGCAGAGCTGTTGATTGAAGGCTGGAGTGGCTTTGACCCAACGATCGTTCAGGTACAACTCGGTGTAACCATGCATGGCGAACACATCGCTCTTGAGTAGTTCGAGCAGACGCGGCGTCGACAGGTGATTGCGCACATCTGCCAGACCGATACGCGCCGGAATCCCGCAATGCCGGGCTGCACCGGCCAGCAGCGTGGCTTTGGGCACGCAATAACTCTCCCCCGCCGCCAGCGCATAGCTGCCGCGCAAGGTCTCTGGATCGCGGCTGAAGGTGTAAGGGTTGTAGCGCACGGCCTCACGCACTGCGTAATAGAGATTGATCGTCTGTTCGAGCGGATCGCGCCCGGCGCCACGATGTTTTTCGGCGAACTCCACCACCGAGGGATGGTCACTATCGATGAAGCGGCCGGGGCTCAGACATGCGTGCATGGGAACAATCTCCTGGGGGAAGCCACGAGTCTAGCGACACCTTTAGCACAGAGATAACGACGTTTCGGCCAAATATCAGCGTTTAGCGCCCCTTCTACAAAAGCGCTTAACCGTCCGCCCTCGAAATAGCCGACGAGTTTCAACCGTTGCTTCCTACAAACTCAGACCTATCGCTCTGACCTCCACTTTTATGGATGCCGTCTAAGCTCTGAAAGTGGTTTTGCCCCTGGCTTCATGGAGAATTGAATATGTTGCTGTTGTGGATACTGATTCTGGTGGTCGGGATTGCCTACCTGGCACATCGGCGCACTGCGCCTCTGCCCGCCTTGGGCATCATCGCCGTCTATCTGCTGGCGATGGGCATCTTCAGCCACGCCCCCGTCTGGCTGATGCTGATTTTCTGGGTAATGCTCGCGGTCGTGGCCGCTTTCCTGTTGTTGCCGGATCTGCGCCGAAGACTCTTCACGGCCCCGATGTTCAGCTGGTTTCAAAAAAACCTGCCGCCGATGTCACAAACCGAACGTGAAGCCATTGAAGCTGGCACGGTCTGGTGGGACGGCGAGCTGTTCAGCGGTCGCCCGGACTGGAACAAGCTGCTGGCCTATCCAAAGGCGCAACTGAGCGAAGAGGAACAAGCGTTCATCGATGGTCCGACTGAAGAGCTCTGCGCGATGGTCAGCGATTGGCAGATCGGCCAATTGCTGGATCTGCCGCCCCAGGCTTGGGATCACATCAAACAACATGGCTTTTTTGCCCTGATCATTCCCAAGGAATACGGTGGCAAAGGCTTCTCGGCTTATGCGCACTCCCAGGTAGCGATGAAACTGGCCACCCGCAGCGGCGACCTGGCGTCGACGGTCATGGTGCCCAATTCCCTCGGCCCGGCGGAGCTGCTGTTGCATTACGGCACTGACGAACAGCGCAATCATTACCTGCCACGGCTGGCCCGCGGCGACGATATCCCTTGTTTTGCCCTGACAGGCCCGATGGCAGGCTCCAACGTCGGCGGGATGACCGACACCGGGGTCATCTGCAAAGGTGAATGGGAAGGCAAGGAAACCCTCGGCCTGCGTCTTAACTGGGAAAAACGCTACATCACCCTCGGCCCCGTTGCGACATTGATCGGTCTGGCTTTCAAGGCCTATGACCCGGACCATCTGCTGGGCGACAAAGTCGACCTGGGAATCAGTCTCGCCCTGGTCCCAACCCAGACCCCCGGTGTAGAAATCGGTCGCCGTCACCTGCCGTTGGGCGCCGCCTTCATGAACGGTCCGAACGCTGGCAAGGACGTGTTCGTGCCGCTGGAATTCATCATCGGCGGTCAGGAAATGCTCGGCGAAGGCTGGATGATGCTGATGAACTGCCTGTCGGTCGGGCGTTCCATTTCGCTACCTGCCATCGGTACCGCTGCGGGCAAGTTCAGCAGCCTGGTGACAGGCCAATATGCCCAGGTTCGCGAACAATTCAACGCCCCGCTGTCAGCCTTCGAAGGCATTCAGGAAGCACTGGCGCGGATCGGCGGCAGTACCTGGTTGATGGACAGCGCACGGATGCTCACCGCCAATGCGGTCGACCTCGGCGAAAAACCGTCGGTGCCCTCGGCCATTATCAAATACCACCTCTCCGAACGCGGTCGCGAGTGCATCAGCCACGCCATGGATGTTCACGGCGGCAGGGCCATCATGATGGGGCCAAACAACTACCTGGCGCGTAACTGGCAAGGTGCGCCCATTGCCGTCACGGTCGAAGGTGCGAATATCCTGACACGCAACTTGATGATCTTCGGCCAGGGCGCTATTCGCTGCCATCCGTTCGTGCTCAAGGAAATGGCCCTCGCCCATCGCGAAGACAAACAACAGGCACTGATCGAGTTCGATGCGCTGCTGCTCGACCACATTGGTTTTGCCGTGTGCAACGCCGCCAGCACCTTGGTGCTGAACCTCGGCCTCGGGCATTTCGAACACATGCCCGGGGACAGGCTCAGCCAAGGCTATTTCCGTGCCCTCAACCGTCAGGCCGCAGCCTTTGCTCTGCTTGCAGACCTGAGCATGATGCTGCTGGGCGGTGATTTGAAACGTCGCGAACGGCTGTCCGCACGTCTGGGTGATGTGCTCAGCTACCTGTATCTGGCCTCCGGCGCACTCAAGCGTTATCACGATCTCGATTCACCCGAGCATATGCATCCGCTATTCGCCTGGGCCATGGAGGAGAGCCTCGGCCAGTCCGAACGTGCGCTGGACGAACTGCTGACCAACTTCCCGAACAAGGTGCTTGGATGCCTGATGCGGGTGATGGTGTTCCCTTTCGGTCGTCGCCACAGAGGCCCGTCGGACAGACTGGCGGCCCAAGTCGCAGCCGTCATCGGCCGTCCCAAGGGCGATCCAACGCTTGAGGAGTTACTGGGCGGCTGCTATCGCCCACAATCACCAGAGGATTCAGTCGGTGCCCTGCAGCACGCTTGCGATTTGCTGAACGCTGCCAAACCGGTACAGAAAAAACTCAATACGGCGTTGAAAAGTCGCCAGGTCAAACCCACTCTCGGAGAATCTGCCATCGATGCCGCTCTGGAGGGTGGCGTCTTGCAACCGGTTGAAGCCCAGGCCTTGCGCGAGGCAGAAGTGGCGCGACGCAAGGTGATCGATGTCGATGATTTCGACCCAAAGGGGCTGGTAATGGCCAAAGGCAAGGTCCGCTGATCCGGCGGAGCCTGTGTCTTGCATGGGGCTCTTTACTATGTGCTCTCTATCATGGGAAAAGGGGCGCAAGAGCTTTATACTCTCGCGCCCGTTTTGCTCTTGAGGACTTATCTCGTGTCCAACGTCGTTGCCGATCATCTCGTCTTGCTCGACCACCTGCGCAGCATCCTGGTCGCCGTAGGTGAGGCCGAACAGGTTCCCGAAGAAAGCCATGCCTTGTTCCTGGAGCGCTTCGACGAACTGCTGGCGTCACTGCCGATCGAACCGATCGAAAGCCAGTACCTGGGCCAGGACATCCTGACGCAGGTCATTTCCCGTTATCCACAAATCGCCCACCTGATTCCACGGGACCTGCTGTGGTACTTCGCCGGCGACTGCCTGCACTACCTGGCCGACGAAGAAATCGACCTGTACCAGGCCCTTGAAGAGCGTCGCTTCGAAGCCGAACAGAACGATGAACCGTTCGACTGGAATCAGGAAAAACAGCTGCTGGCGATGTCGAACCAGGACAGCAAGCACTGATCCCCAATCAGTAATGCAAAAGGCCCGCATGGTTGAATATGCGGGCCTTTTTTGTTGGCCGGGGAGATCAAAGCAACCCATCACTTTCGGGCAATTCATACTCCGCCGCGACCTTGCCCAACCCACTTGGCTTGCCCGGCCTGCTCAAGGTTGGCTCCTTCTCCAGGCATTCCACCAGATAGTCGATAAACACCCGTAACTTGGGCGGTAGATAACGGGTTGGCGAATGCAGCAGCCAGGCGCCTCCGTGGTAGGATGCCAGAAAAGTCCAGTCCGGCAGTACTTGCACGATCAGCCCTTGTTCCAGCGCATACCGGGCGGTGAAGTACGGCAGGCTGCCGATTCCGATGTGTTGCAATACCGCGCCCAGTCGCACGCCTGTGTGATTGGCGGCATAACGTCCGCGCACGCCGACGGTGACGGCTTTGCTGCCTTTCTTGAATTTCCAGCGCGCATCGCTCGGGGTTTCGCCCAGATAGATACAGCTGTGGTTAAGCAGGTCGTGAGGATGAGTCGGCGTGCCGTGTTCAGCCAGGTACTGCGGCGTCGCACAGAGCAAATGATCGATGGTCAGCAACTGCCGCCCCACCAACCCCGCAGGCGGGCGATCGGTAATACGGATCGCCAGATCGACGTTGTCATCGATCAAATCCACCTGACGGTCCTCGAGCAACAACTCCACGTTCACTTTGGGATAGCGCCGCAGAAATTCCGGCATGTGCGGGTGAATCACGAATCGCCCGACGGCTTTAGGCACGCTGACGCGCACCAGCCCTTCCGCCTCATGGGTGAACTGACCGCTGATTTCCATCACCGATTTCGCCGCGCTGACCATCTCCTGGCAACGCTTGAACACCTCTTCGCCACCGTCACTCAGGCGCAGCTTGCGCGTGGTTCGTTGCAGCAGCCGCGTGGCGAGGGCCTTCTCCAGCCGCGAAATGCTGCGACTCACCGCCGAGGGAGAGGAGCCCAATTGGCGTGCTGCTTCGGAGAAACTGCCAGTCTCGACGACCTTGACGAAAATCGCCATTTCACCGAGCAGCGGCAGGGGAAGATTTATGCTCACAGCGCAACAGTCCTTTGATGATTGAACGGATTATCACGCAATTCCACGGTTCATATAATAAAAATAGAAACTTTAATAAGGGCATGGAATATGACGCTTCGCCTCTTTTTCCATAGTGATGACCTCAAGGCCAATGTGGAAGTCCTGGATTGCACGCCCTACGAGAACGAATTCGCAGTAGTGCTGCGTGCCACACTGTTTCATCCTCAGGGCGGCGGGCAACCCTGGGATACCGGCTGGATCGGCGAAAGCCAGGTGCTGCGCGTGGTTCAGGATCCGGACCGGATCATCCATTTCGTCGATCATCCGGTAAAACTCGGCATGACCCAGATTCGGGTCGACGAGCAACGCCGCCGGTTCAACACGCGCATGCATTCCGCAGGGCACCTGATCGGTCACTTCGTCCAGGCGATGGGCTGGATGCCGACCAAGGCTCATCACTGGCCGGATGAAGGACGTGTCCAATTCAAGCCGGGTGATAGCGCGCAGGAGGTCGATGCGCAGACGATTCAGCATGGCATCACGCAATGGATCGCCCATGACCTGCCGCGCCTGACGTCGTTGCGCGAAGGCGCCCGGGAAATCGGTTTCGGTGAGCTGCCCGCCTACGGCTGCGGCGGTACCCATGTACGGAGCCTGAAGGATTTGGGCACGGTCACGATCGCTTCCCTTTCACAGAAAAAGGGAACGCTGTCAGTCCACTACAGCGTGGACTGAACATTTGGGCGATGTCGGCCCCGTCATCGCCTGACGCCGGGGGAGCCTGCATTCGCGGGCTCTGTTGACTATCGATAGATGGACCTAAAAACATGATGCTTGACGTCGAGCGTCTCGATGAGACGTGCATACAAAAACTGGCCAACGAAGAAGTCCTCGCCATCCGCGTCAAAGGCTTGTTGCCTGGACCGCTGGCGATCCAGATCGGCGACAAGATCCTCGCCCCTGGCTTCGAAGGCTATATCAACGCGCCGAGCATCGGCCGCATCGGCATGGCGTTTTATGAAGCGGAAAACCAGCCGCTGCTGATCGAGGACTATTTCGAGCGCGCCACCAGCAATATCGCCGAATTGCGCAGCCGTTGCGCGCCCTACTCCTCTCCTGTCGATACGTTGCGTTGCATGCTCGACGAGTCTTGGCCGGCGGGGGCGCATCTGGAAAATCTCTATGGCCGCAAGATGTATGTGGGGCTATCCCGGGTCGTGAAGCCTGGGGTGTGCTTCCTCGCCCATCACGACATTTTCGCCAAGGATGCCCCGGACAGTTTCCAGGCCAAAAGCCTGGAAGCGCAGTTCGCCTGCAACGTCTACCTGAACATGCCGACCGAAGGCGGCGCGTTGCAGATGTGGGACCACGACATTTCCCCGGACCAGTTCGACGAAATGCGTGGCGACAGTTACGGCATCGACCCGGCCTTGCTCGGCCCGCCGACCCTGGAGATTCGTCCTGAGCCGGGTGATTTCATCATGTTCAATTCGCGCTGCATGCACTCGGTGACCCCGGGTGTGGACGACCCGCGATTGAGCCTTTCCTTCTTTGTCGGCTATCGCGGCAATGCTTCACCCCTGACTTTCTGGAGTTGAGATGTTTTCGAATTACCTGGGCGAGTTTCTGGCGCTGGCAACCATCCACTTTCTGGCCGTGGTCGCCCCCGGACCGGACTTCGCCGTGACCATCCGCCAAAGCGTGCGTTTCGGCCGTTTGGTGGGCATCTGCACGGCGCTGGGCATCGGCGCGGGCATTTCCGTGCATGTGCTTTACACCTTGCTCGGCGTGGGAGCACTGATGCACACCACGCCTTGGTTGTTGACGGTGGCCAAGGTCGTGGGGGGTGCCTACATTTTGTACCTCGGCGTGAGCCTGATACGCAGCAAACCCAAAACCGTGCTGGAAGGCGACAAAGGTGCAGACGAACCGGTGGTCGAGCAAACGTTGCTGAAGGCGTTCACCACAGGTTTTCTGACCAACGCCACCAACCCCAAGGCCACGCTGTTCTTCCTGGCAATCTTCACGACCATCATCAGCGCCTCGACACCGCTGCAGATTCAGGCGCTGTACGGGGTGTGGATGTGTTTCGTGAATGCCTTGTGGTTCGTGATCGTGGCGCTGTTTTTTTCCAGCACCCGGGTGCGGTTGCTGTTCATGCGCATGGGGCACTGGTTCGAACGAACCATGGGGGTGATCCTGATTCTGTTCGCTGGCCGGTTGATTCTGTCGATGTAAAACAAACGGCCCGTCAGTCTGACTGGCGGGCCGTCGATTCATTGCTTGCTTGATAACCCAGACATTTACCAAAGCGCCAGGGTATAGCTGACGATCAAGCGATTCTCATCCAGATCATTGCCAAAGTTCGAACGCACCGACGCGTTGCGCCATTTAAAGCCCAGGCCTTTCAACGTACCGTCCTGCACCACGTAAGCGATATCGGTGTCGCGCTCCCACTCCTTGCCCTCACCCGGAGCACTGCGCTGCACGTTATTGCCCGAGATGTAGCGGGTCATAAAGCTCAACCCCGGTACACCCAATGCCGCGAAGTTATAGTCATAGCGCGTTTGCCAGGAGTGTTCGTCAACGTTGGCAAAGTCACCGATCTGCACGAAGTTGACCAGGTACGGATCGCTACGTCCGATGTACGGAAACGGATCATCGCCGCTCATGCGCTGATAGCCCAAGCCCAGTGCATGGCCGCCGAGGCTGTAAGTAAACATCGCACCGAGAGCCTGGTTGTCGAGGTCACGAAAGTTGCCATCTTCAATGCTGCGCGCATAGCGCACGTCGCTCTTGAGCGACTGGCCGGCCCCCAGATCCAGCAGGTGGACCAATCCGAGGAAGTTTTGCTGGTAGATATTTTCCAGCTTGCCGTAGCGGTACTGCGCTGTCAGGTTCGGCAGGAATTGATAGTCAGCCCCGGCGAACTGGAACTTGTCGCTTTGCCCGCCGATGCGATTGGCGGTCATGTCCTGGTAGTCGGTGGAGTCGACAAAGTTGATCTGCGTGAGTTGCCCGGCCGTCAGTTTCAATCGGTCAATCTCCTGAACATTCACCAGGCCGCCTTTGAAAGTTGACGGCAACAGGCGAGTGTCGTTGGAGTTCACCACCGGATCCTTGATCTGCAAAGTTCCCAGTTTCAGCGTGCTCTTGGACAAACGTACTTTGGCGGTCAGGCCCAACTCGCCATAGCGATCCTGCGAGCCGCCCGACAAATCCGGCGGCAACAGATTGGTGCCCGCCGTGCCGCCGCCGGAGTCCAGTTTAAAACCGGCCATGCCCAGCGCATCCAGACCAAACCCCAGCGTGCCAGCGGTATACCCGGACTCCATCCGCAACAGAAAACCCTGTGCCCATTCCTCGGCTTTGTCACGCGAGCCGTCCTGGCGGAAATCGCGATTGAAGTAAAAGTTGCGTGCCTCCAGGCTGCCTTTACTGTCGGCAATGAAATCCGCCTGGGCGACCGGTGCGCCGAGCAAGCTCAAGCCGAGCAATGTGCCGACCGGGAGGTACAACCGTTGGGTGGAAAGCGAATAGTTCATGCCTGCTCCTGTTTCGGACGCGAGCGAGCCCTCTCGGGGGCGTTGCGATCGCGGCCGATGTTTGTCGATTAGCCATGGATCAGCGACGTCTGGGCACAATTGCCCAGACGTGTCGGGGTTCAGGACTCGAGTTGACGACCGCGGGTTTCCGGCAGGCTTAACGCGGCCAGAATCACCACGCCATAGGCACCGGCAGCGAAGATTCCGATCCCCGTACCAATCGGCAACGTTTCGCTCAGTGCACCGATCAACAACGGAAACAGCGCGGCGATGGAGCGCCCGGCGTTATAGCAAAAGCCCTGGCCCGAACCGCGCATGCGGGTCGGAAACAACTCGGTCAGAAAAGCGCCCATGCCGGCAAAAATGCCCGAGGCGAAAAAGCCCAACGGAAAGCCCAGCCAGAGCATCCAGGTGTTGTCGATGGGCAGTTGGGTGTAGGCCAGAACGATCGCCATGGAGCCGACGGCAAACAGGATGAAGTTCTTCTTCCGGCCGATGGCATCGGTCAGCAATGCACTGGTCACATAGCCGATGTAGGAGCCGACGATCACCATCGCCAGATAGCCGCCAGTGCCGAGTACGCTCAGGCCGCGCTCGGTTTTCAGGTAAGTCGGCAACCATGTGGTGATCGCGTAATAACCGCCCAGCGCACCAGTGGTCAGCAACGAAGCGCGCAAGGTGGTACTGAGCATCCGTGGTGCGAAGATTTCAAAGAAGGCCCAACGCGAATCCTTTTCAGGTTTGGCCTTGCGCTCAATACAGGCCTGCTCGAAGGTGTCCGACTCCTTGACCAGTCGGCGGATCACCAATACGAATAGCGCTGGCACCAACCCGATCATGAACAGCGCCCGCCAAGCCTCTTCCGGTGGTAGAAAGCTGAATAACCCGGCATAGAGCAATGCCGTAAGCCCCCAACCCAGCGCCCATCCGGCCTGCACCATGCCCACGGCCTTGCCGCGATCCTGGGAGCGAATCACCTCGCCAATCAGCACCGCACCCGCTGTCCATTCACCGCCGAAACCAAAGCCCATCAAAGTCCGGGCCACCAGCAGTTGCTCGTAGTTCTGTGCCAGTCCGCAGAGGAAGGTGAAGAAGGCGAACCACAGCACCGTCAGTTGCAGGGTGAGCACCCGACCGATGCGGTCGGACAGTATTCCGGCGATCCAGCCACCCGCCGCCGAGGCCAGCAGCGTACAAGTGCCAATCATCCCGGCATCGCCCTTGGAGATGCCCCAGGTTGCGATCAGGGTCGGAATGACGAAACTCAGCATCTGTGTGATCCAGGGCATAGCCGATCTTGCAACTCCAGAAAGTACGCTTTTCATTTTTCGACAGGGGGCCGTACCAACTGAACGGGCCGGTGCGGCCCGAACCTGAAAGCACGTGGTCAGTCATGGTCTTTTCCATGGGAGTTCCTGCGGCAGCAAGCGAAGATGACGGACACGCCTCATTATTTTTTTGTGAAGGCGTTGTCGTGGGGGGCAGACGCAGTGGCTGCGTCGTGGAGCGGATTCTTCGCGCCAAGGCCAAACTGCGTCAAACGGGAAAAAAACGAGGTTATGCATAAGAAAATTTGATACCCCCGGCGACGAACTCTGGAGTAACAATTACTGCACCCCCACCACGGTTCTCTGTGGAAAAGCAGTGAACGCCCCACCACGAGAATCGCCATGAACCTCAAATTTCTCGAAACCTTCGTCTGGGTCGCACGCCTGCAAAGCTTCAGCCTTACCGCAGAGAAAATGTTCAGCACTCAGGCAGCTATCTCCAGCCGGATTGCCTCGCTGGAAGAAGAGTTGGGCCTGCGCTTGTTTGTGCGCGATTCGCGCGGCGTGTCGCTGACGCTGGAAGGTCTCAAGGTGCTCGACTACGCCGAGCAGATGCTCGAGGTTCAGCGAGCGTTGAAACACTCGCTGGATAACACCAACCCGCAACAGGGCCTGGTGCGCATCGGTGTGATGGATACGGTGATCCACACCTGGCTCAGTCCGTTGATGTCAACCTTGATGCAGACCTTCCCCGCCGTGGAAATCGAAATCACGGCCGACGCCGCACGCAATCTGTGCGATCAGCTGCAAAAGGGCTATCTGGACATCGTGTTCCAGACGGACCTGATCCGCCACGAAAGTGTGCGCAACCTCGAACTGGCGCACTACCCCATGCACTGGATCGCCGCCAGCAATTCAATCTATGCCCGCCCCTATGCCTCACTGGCCGAAATGGCCAGTGAGCGCATCATCACCTTCGTCAAAAACTCCCGGCCGCATCAGGATGTGCTCAACCTGCTGCACGCACATGGCATCAGCACGCCACGCGTCAGTTGCGTCAATTCGGTGTCGGCCATGACCCGGCTGATTCGTGACGGCTTCGGCATTGGCGCCTTGCCGGCCGCGCTGGTGGCCAAGCCCTTGGCCAGCGGCGAGCTGATTCAGCTTGAACCGGGTACTCGCTTGCCGCAGCTGGATGTCGTGGCTTCATGGCGCGCCGGCGTCGGCCTGGAGTTGATCGAGAGCATCGTCGATATGAGCCGCCAGGTAGTCTCCCAATACGCTGCGGATGTCGGCCCGCTTCGAATGGTTCCGGCACCCGGTCTCAACAGCCGACGGACTCTTGAATAACTTTTTGTTGTCCCGGGGTAACAACATTCCTGGTTGGACGGCATCTTCATGGTTTTCTAAAAAGGCTCATCGAACCTGAAGAGATGCCGTGATGAGCCAACCCACTCTGTCTTTCGAACAACTGAAGCACAGCGTTCCACTGGCCCTGCGCCAATGCATCGCTGCCGGACAATATCAGGACCACACCAGCGGCTTGGCCCAAGGTCGGGTGCAAGCCAATATCGTGATTCTGCCCAATGACTGGGCTAACGAGTTTCTCCGGTATTGCACGCTCAATCGGCAGGCTTGCCCGGTGCTCGACGTTACCGAACCGGGTGATCCGTATTTTCGCAATCTCGGCACCGCCATTGATATCCGCCACGAGGTGTCCCGATACAGGGTCTATCGCCATGGCGAACTGAGCGAAGAACCGTCGGATATCGAGCATTTGTGGCAGGACGATCTGGTGGCCTTCGCCATTGGTTGCTCGTTCTCCTTCGAACAACCGCTGCTGGATGCCGGCATCGCCCTCAGGCATATCGACCTGGGGCTCAATGTCGCCATGTACCGGACGAACATAGACACCCGCCCTACCGCGCGCCTGAGCGGCAAACTGGTGGTGAGCATGCGCCCGATGAAGGCTGCCGCGGCGATCCAGGCGATCCAGATCACCGCACGCATGCCCAACGTCCACGGCGCCCCCGTGCATATCGGTGATCCGGCACTGATCGGCATCGATTCACTAAGCAGCCCGGACTACGGCGATGCCGTACCAGTCGAAGCCGACGAAATCCCGGTATTCTGGGCCTGCGGGGTGACCCCGCAATCGGTGGTGCAAACTTCACGTCCGCCGCTGTGCATCACCCACTCCCCCGGCTGCATGCTGGTAACGGATGTTTTGAATAGCGCTTTGTAAATGAGTGCGGGTTCGCGTGAAATAGTAATGTGAGCCTTGGATTGGACTGTTTTCAACCTGATAAGGATGCCACGGACAAACAATGAATACTGCTCAACAATCGATTCGACAGTACATAAAAGCCAAGGACGGTAACCGCCCACATTTGTTACCCCAGGCTTTTGCGCCAGACGCGATACTGGACATGGTCGTGCACACCGGATCTATCTCGTTTCCACCCCACGTTGAAGGCCTTGGACCTATCGGCGATGTGCTGGTCAGGCGATTCGGCCAGACCTTCGAGAACGTCTATACCTTTTGCCTGGGACTCCCACCAGAACCAGAGGCCAAAACATTCCAGTGCAAATGGCTGGTCGGCATGTCCGACAAGAGCTGCGGCGAAGCCCGCGTCGGTTGCGGTCTGTATGAGTGGCAGTTCAGCGCCGAGTCGGGGCTTGTCGAGAAGCTCACTATCACCATTGAGCACATGAAAATCCTGCCAGCGACTGATCTGCACTGCATCATGGAGTGGTTATCGCATCTGGATTACCCATGGTGCAGTTCGCAAGCGTTAGTGAACAATGTTCCTGACATAGACACGCTTAAAGAGGTGATTCAGTACCTTACGGCCAATACTCCAACCTGCACTTCTCAGGTGTAGAGACTACACAATCAGTCGTATTCAGCCTCCTTGTCAGATCCCGCCAGATGCCGTTGTTACTATTGGTCTGCATTCGAAAAGTACACACCGGCACGCCTGAAAACGCCACTCATTGAGTGGCGTTTTTGTGAAATATGCAGCGCAAAACCCCAAGAAAAACTCGCGGGACCGTGAAGCACCCCTTATTTCATCAGCATCCAGCGCAATACCAATGATTGCGTGGCCTGACCGTGGCTTTCAGAAAAAAACCAGTATCTGTATCGAAAGTTTTCGTTCAAAGCGTGGCGCTTTGCCTTGGTTGAACTACCTTTCAAACAAGAAGAAGACATAACGGTTCGAAATGCCACGTTAGGTTCAGCGATCAGATAGCGGAATGGCAAAAGGAGTTACCTCACTATGGTCCTGGCAAGCATTTTCCGGCTCTTTACGTTGATTGCCGGTTGCTTTTTAGGGGAGTCAGGTCGGCGCAAAGTGCCGTCTTTAGCTGCTGTTGCGGTCGAGCTTGAACATATCGTTCGGGTCGACAGCTCAGGTATCTGGATCACTAAAAACCGTTGTGGCGAAGGTCACTCGCTGTTCAGTCAGACCAGCGTATTGCACCTGCTTGCATGTAGCACCACGGAATATTGCCGGGGCCATTAGTCAGGGGTCTGGCGGGGTAGAGGGCCGACCCAAGGCCCCTTGTAGTGATCCGAGGCAACCCAGTTAGCCTCAAAGATGGCCTATTCAGCGAGGATGCACTTAATGAGCTATCGTACCGTGCCCGCTTTCAAGCGAATTATCCATGGCCTGTTCTGGACGGGTCTCAGCGTGAATGCGGCTCAGGCCGCGCCGGCCAATTGTTCGCAACTGGATAGTTTGCCGGCAACGTTCGAGGTCGGTCAGGGGCTTCAGAACGAACTGCGCGTCCCCGTCCCGGTGACGCAGTTGGCAGTCGGCGATCCGAAAATTGCCGACGTGCAACCCAGCGGCAGCAACGCCTTCATACTCACGGGCCTCGCGCCGGGGGCCACCAGCCTGATGGTCTGGACCGCCTGTTCGAAGGAGCCGCGCCAAAGCATGGTGTTCGTCAAGGGCAAGGCCACCGCAGCGCTGACCAGCGTCTCGACAGTGCCTTCCGAAGACCCGCTGTTGCCGATCCAGGTGCAAACCGACATCCGCTTCGTTGAAGTCAGCCGGACCAAACTCAAGGAAGCCAATGCCTCGATTTTTGGTCGCCAGGGCAACTTCCTGTTCGGCTCGCCGAGAACCTTGCCCACCATCGACGGCATTGTCACGCCGTCGGTGCCGGTGAACAACGGCATGTTCAACTTCGCTTTTGCGTCCAGCGATACTCTAGTGTCGATCAACGCACTGGAAGGCAGCGGTTTCGCCTACACCCTGGCACGGCCAAGCCTGGTAGCGCTCAGCGGGCAGAGTGCGAGTTTCCTGGCCGGTGGTGAAGTGCCGATTCCAGTGCCCAGTTCAGGCAGCGATAACGTGTCCATCGAGTACAAGGAATTTGGTATCCGCCTGACCCTGACGCCGACCATCATCGGCAAAAACCGAATCGCGCTGAAGGTGGCACCGGAAGTCAGTGAACTGGACTTCACCAACGCCGTGAGCATCGCCGGCACCATTGTTCCAGCGCTGACCATACGCCGAACCGACACCAGCATCTCCCTGGCCGACGGCGAAAGCTTCGTCATCAGCGGCTTGATCAGCACCCGCAACAATTCCCAGGTGAACAAGTTTCCGGGGCTGGGCGATATCCCGATTCTGGGCGCGTTCTTCCGCGACAACACCATCAACCGTGAAGAGCGTGAACTGCTGATGATCGTTACCCCGCATCTGGTCCAGCCACTGGCTGTCAACGCACAACTACCGTCATTGCCTGGCGAACAGCTGCGCAATTACGACCCGAATTTCTACCGCATGTTCTTCCTCGAAAATGGCGATTTCGACAGTCGCTCCGGGCTTTCACAATGAGCCAGAGCCTGAATCAGACTTGCCTCGCCCTCACCCCTAACGGTGACCTTGAGCGCTTGCCGGGCCAGCTTTATTGCCATTGGCCAAGCGTTCAACGTGTTGTAGCCAAAGGACATTCGATGAAAGCAGTCATTGCAATAATGGCGACATTAATGCTGACGGGTTGTGCCACTAATGGTTTGTCTTCGCGACCTCCTATCTGTGCCAAGCCCGATTCGGATCAAGAGTTGGCCCTGAGTCTGGCCGACAACATGGCCAACGACGGCCGTTTGTATGCCAGCCTGGCGAATCTTGAAGGTTTGCCCGACAACCTGGTTCAGGTTCGCCTGCGCAAGGCTCGGGTGCTGCGCTTGATGGGGCGTAACGAGGCGGGGCCGTTGTATCAAAGCTTGCTCGGCACCTGTCTGGCCGCTGATGGGGAACATGGCCTGGGCCAGTTGGCCGCGGCCAGAAATGATTACGCCACCGCGACCACTCACCTTGAGCGTGCGGTGAAGATGGCCCCCACCGACGACAGGATGCGCAATGACCTGGGGGTCGTCTACCTCAATCAACGACGTATCCCTGAAGCACGCTTCGAGTTCATGACCGCCATGGAGCTCAAACAGTCCAATTCATTGGCGGCACTCAATTTGGTGACGCTGCTGATCTATCAGGATAACTGGAAGTCGGCTGCCGAACTCGCGAACCGTGCCAGCTTGAGCCCCCAGCAAGTCGCCGAGGCTCAAAGCCGCGCGGAAAAACTCAAGGCCTCCGCAAAAAAAGTGGCGGCTTCGGAGGGGAATCGCAGGACTGAGGTAGCCGCTGCCTCACCCAGTGCGACAAAGTAAAACGTACGAGGAGTCGAGATGAATACCAAGAGGCTGTTGATCGTGTGCATGGCTTGCCTGTCCACCAGTGCCTGGGCTATTGAGCCGGGTCCCTCTTCGAAGGAGCAAAAAGGCACTGAGCAGTGGTTGCAGATGCAGATTCGTGGTGTGTTTGCCTCGCCTAAACTGCAAACCGCTTCGGCTACCGAACGTGACCTGGCCATGCAGCGTTGGCTGAATAGTTTCCTCTACCCGATTCCGGAGTTTTTTGACCAGGATGCAGCGGGGAAAATGACCATCAGCAACTGAGGCACGTCAAGGGGTGCTCAGCCTCTGGCGTGGTCCGGAGTAGCCTGGCTAATAAAGCCAGGCTCAATCATGTGTGCACAAAAATACAGATATGGCAAAAGGTGGAGCAGGCGATTGGAGTGAATGCCCTCCGCTCGCCTGCTCCACCTCGTACGGATGCAACACAGCCATCCTGTTCGACCGCAAGAAGCTCATTACTTTCCGAATGTCTTGAGTACCCCGATCATGGCGGGGCCTATGGCTATCAGAAAGAAGCTCGGCCACAGGCAGAAAATCAAAGGGAATACCAGCTTGGTGCCGATTTTCGCCCCCGCTTCTTCGGCAGCCTGGGTACGCCGGTCACGGAACTCATCGGCATAGATGCGCAGGGTGTCGGCCACGCTGGTGCCGAAGCGGATACTTTGCGCCAACAGGCTGACCAACCCTTGTACGTCCTCCAGGCCGGTGCGCACAGCCAGTTGCTTGAGCGCCTCGGTACTGGAAATGCCCGCGCGGATTTGCGCATTGACCAAGGCCAGTTCTTCAGCCAGTTCAACCTGACTGACCGACATCTCTTCAGCCACTCGTTCGATCGTCAGAGGCAAGGCCAGGCCCGACTCCACGCAAACAACCATCAGATCCAGGGCATCCGGAAAGGCGGCACGCAGCCTGCCCTGCCTGGCCTGCTTGCGCTTTGTGACATACAGCGCGGGGGCCAGCCAGCCGATAGCTGCGGCCATTAACACCAGCGACAACCCCGTAATCAGAGAAAGCCTGGGGATCAGCGGCAACACCAACAGCGCAAGGCCAACCAATATCAGTGGCAACAACAAGCGCACCGCCCAGTACATCTGGATTGCCGACGGTGAGCGGTAACCGGCGTGCATCAACAGGGTTTGTGTAGCGGACGTCTGACCTTCCTCAGTCGAGGCAAAGCGTTGGCCGACCCGCTCCAGCAATAACTGCAGATTTCCCGGTGCATCCTGCCCGACTGAACTCCCCGAATGACCGCGCTTGATCAGCGCCAGACGACGCCGCACAGGGTCCTGCAATCCCAGCAGCAGTAGCATCACGGTGATGATCGCGAGCACTGCACTCAGACTCATCGCACCGATGAACAACAGGCGTGCCATCTCCTCATTGCCTGTTACTCGACTGAACAACCCGAGTAAAAAATCCATGACCTGTACCTCCACATGGCGAATAACGCTTAAACCTGAATCCGGATGATTTTGCGAATCCAGAAAATCCCGATCAACATGCAACCAAAAGCGGCGAAGATCAGCTTATGACCGATCGGATCATTGAGCAGCAGCGGCAAGTAGGTGGGACTGGTGAACACGATCACCGCCGCCAGCACGAAGGGAATGGCCACCAGTATCCAGGCCGACATCCGCCCTTCGGCTGAAAGGGTCTTGACCTTGCGCTGGAAGCGAAAGCGCCCGCGGATCAACCGGCTCAGACGCTCCAGCACTTCGGTCAGATTGCCGCCGGTCTCACGATGGATAAGGATCGAGGTCACCAGCATCATCACCGTCATGCTTGGCATGCGCTCCAGCAGGCCGAGCATGGCCCGGCGTACATCGTTGCCATAGTTGATATCGGCGAAGGTCAGGCCGAACTCATGAGCGACCGGCCCCTTGTGCTCCTCGGCGACCAGGCGCAGGGTTTCATTGAACGGATGTCCGGCGCGCAGGGCACGGCACATGGCATCCAATGCATCCGGCAGGCCTTCCTCAAACTGAGCGAAGCGTTTGCCACGGTCACGAAAAACTTTCAGCAGGGGTAACCAGAACACCCCGAAACCCGCCAGCAGGGCCATCCACCAGATTGACGAGATCATCCAGATCGAGACGCCCGCGCAGGCCCCCAGGAACAGCCCGAGCAATAACACCCGATAGGCCCGATATTCGTGTCCGGCCTGCTCGATCACCTGTGTCAGGTTTGCCATGAAGGGCAACTGCTCAAGCATGGCCTCCAGAGGCGACAAGCGCGTCAGGTATTTCTGCCGCAACACTGTCTGCATGTTGGGCAGATTGTTGGCCTTCTCCAGCACATGCAAGCGGCCGCGGATGCGCTTGCGCATCTTGCCGGCCTCGCCGAACACCGGTACCACCACGCCCTGGGACAGAAGGAACACGGCGATAAACACCATGCCGAGGAACATCAGTATGAATTCACCAGGAATATTGTTCATGACTGCCGTGCCTCCATCCACTCAGGCCTGAACATCGTAAGCGGCAACTCGATACCGCGCTTGGCCAGCACGTCGCGGAAGGCCGGAATCATGCCGCTGGGGCGATAATCGCCAAGCACTTCGCCGTTCTCGCCCATGCCCTGGCGAGCAAAGGAGAAGATTTCGGTCATGGTGATGATCTCGCCTTCCATGCCGTTGATCTCTTGCACGCTGACCAGGCGGCGCTTGCCGTCCTCCTGACGTTCCAGCTGGATCACCACATCAATGGCCGAAGCAATCTGCTGACGCATGGCCTTGATCGGGAAAGTCGCCCCGGTCATCGACACCATGTTCTCGATTCGCCCCAACGCATCGCGCGCGGTGTTGGCGTGGATGGTGGTCAGTGAGCCGTCGTGCCCGGTGTTCATGGCGGTCAGCATGTCCAGCGCCTCGGCGCCGCGCACTTCGCCGATCACAATGCGGTCCGGACGCATCCGCAGGCTGTTGCGCACCAATTCGCGCTGGCTCACCTCGCCACGCCCCTCGATATTCGAAGGCCGGGTTTCCAGGCGCACCACGTGGGGCTGCTGCAATTGCAGTTCGGCGGAGTCTTCGATGGTGACGATCCGCTCGTTTTGCGGAATGAAACTGGACAGCACATTGAGCATGGTGGTCTTGCCGCTGCCGGTACCGCCGGAAATCAACACGTTCAAGCGTCCACGGACAATCGCCTTGAGCAGCAGGGCAATTGCAGGGGTTAACGTCCCCACCGAGATCAGGCTGTCGGTGTTGAGCAGGTCCACCGCGAAGCGGCGAATCGACATGCTCGGGCCGTCGATGGCCAGCGGCGGGATAATTGCGTTGACCCGTGAACCGTCCTTGAGCCGGGCGTCCACCAATGGCGAGGACTCGTCGATACGCCGCCCCAGGCTGGAGACGATGCGGTCGATGATGTTGAGCAAATGCTGATCATCGCGAAAGCGCACATCGGTCCGTTGCAGTTTGCCGAAGCGCTCGACGTAGACCGAGGCATGGCCGTTGACCAGAATATCGGACACGCTGTGATCGGCCAGCAACGGTTCCAGGGGACCCAGGCCGAGCACCTCGTCGGTGATCTGCTTGATGATCAACTGGCGGCTGGCGGTACTCACCGGCGCCGAATGTTCATCGAGCAGGCGCTGGCAAATATCGCGAATCTGCCGCGTGGCTTCGGCCTGTTCAAGGGAGTCCAGCAAGGACAGGTCCATGACCTTGAGCAACTGCTGGTAGATCTTTTCTCGCCACTCGGCCTCCACCGGAGTGACCTGGCTTCTGGTTTCGTAAAGAACGTCCGGCGCCGCACGTTCCCATGCCATTATTTCCTCTGCCGGGTCCAGCAGGTCATCGCCCAGTTGAGTAGCCGACGATGAGGCGGGTTTACCGGACTGTTTGCGCAAGCGGTTACGAAAGTCGCTGATCATGGGTCATCCCCCGAAAAAACGGTTGAAGGCGCGTTTGAGTAAGCCTTTGTTCCCGGCCACTTGTTGACCGACCAGGTCTTCGGTCATGTCGCGCAGGGCGGCAGTGATCGCTGCCCTCGGCGCATGCAGCCCCAACGGCACACCAGTGTTCTGACTCTGGCTGACCAGGTTGAAGTCGTTGGGTAATTTCGACAGATTGGTGCAGCGCAACGCCTCGCCGATGTCTTTGAGGCTGATCGGTGCCGCCTTGTCAAAGCGGTTCACCACGATCTGCAATTGATCCCCGCGCACGCCCAGGTCATCGCGAAGTATCCGCACCAGGGAGCTGGCATCGCGCAGATGGCTGACGCTCTGCTGCACCACCACGTACACCCGATCCACCTGCTCCAGCACAGAGCCGGTGAGGTGGTCGATTTGCCGCGGCAGGTCGATTACCACCCAGTCATAGCTGGCGCGGGCCAACTTCAACAGGGCGTCAAGTTGCTCGGGTTGGGCATCCTGCGGCAGACACAACTCACCGGCCCGACCACCCAGCACATGCAAAGTCGGGCTGAAGTGACTGCAAAAACCGCGTAACGCGACGCTGTCCATGCCATCAATCTGGTGCAACACCTCAAGATGGCTGTGCGTCTGCGCTACATCCAGATAATGCGTGACGCTGCCAAATTGCAGGTCCATGTCCAGCAACAGGGTGCTGCCGCCCTTGGCGCTGAGCTGCTGAGCCAGGTTGCAGGCCACCAGGGTTCCGCCGGAGCCGCCCTTGGCGCTCATTACAGCGATCAATTTCCCTTCTGCCCCACTGCCAGTCCGGACTTCCATGACCAGACGATTCAAGGCGGCAACCAATTCCGTCTCGGCGATCGGCTCCGGCAACACGTCCCGGGCGCCAGCCTGCATCGCCATACGCATGCCTTCCTGTTCGCTCAGCAGACCGCAGACCAACATCGGTGGACGCTCATGGGCCGGATGCAGCAACAACGCGGCCAGCTCCTCGCGCCACAGGTGGCTGACGCGTAACAGCAACAGATCGGGCATCCGGTCCAGACCGTAGAGCGGATCGACATGCCCGTTGCTCACCAGGCGAGTGCTCACCTCAAGGCCGGGCATGCGCTGGCAAACGCTCTGCAGATCGCGCAAAGAGGTGGCATCACGGCTGCTGATCAGCAACCGGAGCCCGGCTTTGCCAGTCGAGCTGGCGACTGGCGTTTCCTTGGTATTCAGCATGGTGTGATCTCCCCGGAATCGGAATGACGCCCGAGGCTTTCACGTGGCAACGTTGCCCTGAATGTGGGCAAGGTAATGGGCACGCCGAACCCGGGAATAAACAGGTTGAAAACGAAGTTTTGCAAGCTCAACTGGACGTAGCGGATGGCACGAAATCCATTGGCTCCACTCGTGTCGGCGGGGTTGCCCACCTGAGCGCCGTTTACGTCCAGATAGGTCAACGTCAAGTGGGTGGTGGCCAGATCGGTGATGATCTGGCTCGCACCGGCGTCGGTCGCGGCATTGAAGATCGCCCGCCGCAACACCACCGGATCACTGATATTGCACACCGACGCCAGGCGCGCACCACGGCGCACGACTTCATCTAGCGCATTGATCGTGAAGTACAGGCGGCCGATTTCCAACGCGCCGAACAACAGCGTGAATATCAGCGCGCCGATGATGGCGAACTCCACCACATAGGTGCCTTGCATGCGTTTGCGATTCATCACAGTGCCCTCATGACAGTGGTGGCGACCAGCGGAATGCTCAGCGCAATCGGATTACCGAAAAACCCGGGAAGCGATCCGGTGCAATTGCCACCGCCAATCACCGGGCAGAATGTAAAAGTGATGGTGACTCGCACATGGTCGGTGCCTACGGCGGCGACGACCACGTTGTTGGTCGTCAATCCGGATATCACTGGGGTTCCGGTCTGGCTCGGCACACCATAGACCGCGACGTTTTTCGTCTGGGTCTGTAGCGTATTGCTCAGGGAGACTGCACCGAGCGTCGAGTTCCAGGCTTGGCTGGCGACGAAACGGTCGGCATCACGGCTGGCCTGCAGCAGTACGTTGTACTGGTAGAGCATGCGGCCGAACTCACCGAGAGCCAGCAGCAACAACAGCAGCACCGGCAGAGCGAGGGTGAATTCCACCATGGCCAGGCCCTGCTGGCGCCGCGGATGTTTAAACGAATGAAGTCTCATGACGCCTCCTATGAGTCTGTGCTCGGAGTGCCGCTGCCGTTGAGATAGGTTTTGTAGAGCTGAATGATCTGCGGGCCGGAATCGTTCGTCGGATTAGGACCGGGCACATTGTCGCCTTCGCACTCCTTCACAAACTGGCCGAAGATCTGCGCTTCCGTGCCGCCGTTACTCATTGGCTGCACCACGAAATAGCAACCAAAACCCAGGACAGGGATCGAGGTGGTACCGCCCTGTTGGCCGGTGCAGTTGCCCACCACGATTTTCAGCATCCGGCGCTCGAACACCCCATTGCTCTGACAGCCACTGCCGGACCCTGCCACACAGGCCGCAGCACTCGCACGCCAGTCGTTGTAGTCCTGTATCGCGTTGCCGCCCGCCGTGAGATCGCCGTTGTTCGAGGTGACGGTTTGCCCCTGGTATTTCATTTGTGGTGGGGAAACTGAGTCGTCGTAAGTGATCGCGGGATTGCTGGACGTGGTTACCAGGTCGGGCGGATAGTCCGAGGCACTGACCGGGCCGTTGTAGATGCCGAAGCGCGTATTCAAGCCTTGAGACGCAGGGCCCACCGTGTTGCCGGGTTTGGTCTGGACATTTTCCCCCACGTTGCGGCAGATCGAGCCGCCTCCGGCCATATCTGTCCTGACCGAACTGCCGCCCGAACCAAAATCGAGCAACTGAAAGTTGCCTGGACCAATGGGGGACGAATTGCCGGCAGCCGACTTCAATACTTGCAAATCACCAAATTGGAAGCCCCAGAACATACCGGCGTCCGGGTCGTATTGAGTCGGGTCGCCACAGACCATCAGGGGGGCAAGATCGCAGGGGCTGGTAGGGCTGGGGCCTGCGGTGGCGATCGCCGACACGGCTTTGTTCCCCAGACCGCTAGTGCCGAAGGTCTGGACGAAGTTCCAGAAAAAACCGGTCAGGCTATAGGTCGGTACCGATACCCGAACATATTTGGCATCCGCAGGCCCGGGATAGGCGAACGGGCCATAGACGCTGCTTGCCAGTTCCACTACCGCGAAGCCTGCGTTGCCACCCATCGCCGTTGCCAATTCGCTATTACCCGTGGCATTGGCATTTTGCGTCAGCGTATTGAGCGCGGCAGTGCGTGTTACGCTGGCAATGTTGACACCACCTTCCACCTGAAGCAGGGTTTTGGCGCCACTCAAAGCGGCAGCATCTACAGCGTTCTGCAGGCGTGTCTTGTTCAACAACATGTGGCCCACGTCGAGCGTCAAACCCGCCACCATTAAAATCGCCGCCAACGCGATCACCATCAATACGCTCACCGAGCCTTCCTGGCGCCTTGGCGTCGCAGTGAACGGCTGCTGAATTCGAAGATTCATCATCAAGCCCTCATTTACCGAAACTGATCCGGATCGGCTCCGCCAATACCTTGGTGCCCAGGCACCCCTACCGCCCTGTCAACGTTTGACTACACTGGCTTGGGTCCCGCGGATAATGGTGACACTCCCGCCACCCTCGCCATTACTGCGACGCACCACGCGTTTTGGCGCTGGGGCAGCGGCCATCGCCATGACCGGTGCCGCAGGCGCAGGCGCAGGCGCAACGGTCGCAATTTTTTTGTCGGCGTTCAGCGGATTGCGCAGGGTCAGTTGCAATTTCCCTTCCGTTTGCGCGGTGACCAGGGTTTCAGCCTCTGCGGTCGTCATCTCCAGCGTCACTGCGCGCACCACCACCGGTTGGGTCTTGTCGGTACCTGCGGTCTGGTCCACCGCCAACACCCGCAAGTTCTCGAGGATGGTTTTGGACACGGCGTTGTTGCCACTGCCATCAGTGCGTTTGGTCGCTAGCACATCGACCCGGTTACCCGGCAACAGGAACCCGCCCACGCCGACCACATCGTCCACGCGTACCGAGATGGCACGTTTGTCTGTCGCAATCAGAGAGGCCAGGGTACTGCCCCCCAGATGCTCGCTCAGACGCGCGCCGCGCATGATGTCGCCCTTCAGAATGTCGAACGTTGCGATCTTGCCTACTGCTTTGTCGGTGGAGTCGAAGGCATCGTCCGGGATCGTGTCCATGGGCATGCGCATGGTCGTGACTTGTTGAGCCTCAACCATCTGCCCGAATGGAATCTCGACCGTGGCGACTACCACGCTTCGAAGGTGGTCATCCGGGCTGGCATTGAGGCGGGCGCTCAGCCAGGAGTCGGCCATCCATGCAGCACCAAGGCCCATGACCAGGGAAACGCCTACCAGGGTAAGAGTACGAGAGCTCATGTCAGTATCTCCGTATCAAAGAAAGTCGAGCTGGACGAAGTAGTTGTGCCAGGCCCATTCCAACTCTTGCGGTGACAATGGTCCGGAACCACCCATGTAACGCTGGCGATCGAGCGCCATGTTCAGGAGATCGCGGGGATGGCAAGGCACCAGGGGCATGCCTTCACTTGCATAAAGCCTTTGCAGGACATAACGCAGCAGCAGCGGGTCAAAAGAAATGCCCAGGCGCTCGCTTTCCTGACGCCAGATCTTTTCGTACTCCTCAGGCTTCAGGTAACCGAATTGCAGCTTGTAGCCAATCCGGCGAAGGAAGGCCTCATCGGCCAACTCCAGGGGATTAAGGTTGGTGGAGAACACCAGAATCAGATCGAACGGCAGCTCGCAATGCCGACCGCCACCCAGGTTAAGGAAGTCGCGCTTCTCTTCCATCGGCACAATCCAGCGGTTCAACAGTTCGGCGGGGGCCATGCGCTGGCGTCCCATGTCGTCAATAATGAACAAGCCATTGCTGGCCTTGAGTTGCAAGGCGGCCTGGTACTGACGGGTGGAGGAGTCATAGCGAACGTCCAGCTGTTCCATGCTCAGTTCGCCGCCCGTAATGACGATCGGACGTTTGCAGCACAGCAGTCGACGGTCGATTCCTTCGTTGAGCATCAGATTGTTTTGTTGGCTGTTGTCATCCAGACGCTGATGCACCTGCGGATCATAGATCTCGATCACCGACTCGTTGATCACGATGGCGTGAGGCACCCAGATGGCCTCGGCGAACAGACGAATCAGCCGGCTGCTGACATAGGTCTTGCCGGTACCTGCAGGGCCATAAATCATGATCGCGCGGCCGGAATTCAGCGCCACACCCAACTGATCGAGCATCCCCTCGGTAAGCACCACGCCAGCAAGAGCGTTGTGCATATCGTTGGAGTTGATGCGACCATGGTGAATGGTCTGGATTTTGATCAGGGAGCGGTAGGAACTCACCGGGAAGGGTGCCGCGCCAATGTAGCCACTGCGCAACAGGGCGTCGCGGGCATTACTGCGACCACGTTCGGTCAGGCCATAACGCAGCATCTGCCCACTCGTCGTTTGCGGACCCGCCTGGCCCAGCACTTCGACACGACCATCCTTGCGCAGGAACGCCAGGACTTCTTCAAGTACAGCGCCGGTCAATGCCAGTCGCTCCACCAGCCGCGGCATGTCCAGCACGCCGGCGTCATACAAATGCTTGCACACCAACTCACCGAGAAAACTGTCGGTCAGACCAGTTTCGCGAATACTGCACGGCTGAGGAGCCAGTCGCTGCACCGCGTCTCGATCACTGGGGTAGGCATCACTATCGACGATGACGTGCATGACTAACCTCCAAATCCACCGGCAACGAGTTGCCAGTAGACGCTGTTCAACGTCCCGAGCAGGATCGCAACCGAATAAGGAAAGGGCTTACCGGCCACCTCCTCCGAGTTCGGTGCCATATAGGCCCGCGCCCGAAGCATCAACCGATAACGTCCCAGGGTCTGCAATAATTGACCGCGCACCAGCACGATCAGGAAACCGCACAAGCCTCCCCATAGCAGGCTGAAGAACACAGCCCACAAGGCGTAATGGGGGGGTAGGAAACTGCCAACCATGGCCATCAGCTTGACGTCGCCGGCAGCCATGCCGCCCAGGGCATACATGGGCAGGAACAGTGCAAAACCGATCAGGAGGCCCATCAGGCCGTCCCCCATCCCACTGACTCCGCCTGAGTAAGTCTGGCCGGCCAATCCCAAGGCCAGACCTACCAGGATCAGCAGGTTGGGAATGCGGTGGCGACGCAAGTCGCTCACCACCGCCACGCCCAGCAGTCCTATCAGCAAAACGGTCGCAACCAGCTGTTCCATGGACATTGCGCATCTCCCTAACAGAGTTGTTGTTATCAGCAAGTGCCAGGAATAATGGCGTTACAAATTGCCCGGATTCTGGTATCCACGACCCCGCCAAGAAGCGTGAACGCCGCGACAACAGCGACCGTAATCAACCCACCGGCCACTGCGTATTCCACAATGGTCAGGCCGTCTTCGTCTTTGGCGAACTTCACTACCGAAGCCTTGATTGTTTGCATGATCATTTTGCCCACCTCACTCGAATGTTGTTTTTTCGGAAGGCAGTGCGTTCTGCTCTGCCTGGATGCAACACTAGTCAGGGGCAAGGCATAGGCGTTAGGAAGATTTTGCACATCACTAGGACTTTTTTGCGGGGGTGCCAAATACGGGTCATTGGCCTTTAAAGAAATGTTAAGAGGGGGCAAAACGAGGGATGGCAGGCAACGGCGATTACCATTGATTCACAAGCGACGAGCGGTTGATATCGAGTGTGCGAAACCACGTCAACAAACAGTTGCCCTAGACTGGCTTCACGCAACACATAGAGCGAATAGAACTTACCTACGTTTTTCTTATCACCATTTAATCTGCAAAGTGATAGCACGTTAGCAATACTACTCACCGAGAACGGCACGAAGAACCGCAGAGTAGAGACATGACGTCCAATTTGACCAGAAGGCCATCGCTACTGTGGTTCGATCTGACCCATGATCGTTCCACGAAGGAACTCATCGCGCAGTTCGAGGATACCTGCGACTGCAAATTGGCGAAAAACTCCGTGTTGCCCCACGGGGAACACGCAGACATGATCTGCATCCATTTCGATCGCCCCGACACCCCAGGCTTGAGGCTGTTGCTGGAGATCAAACGCACCACTCCCACCATCCCGATCACCATGTTCACGGTGCAGCACTCGGAAGAACTGGCTGTCTGGGCCATGCGCTCCAGTGTCTGGGAATACATGGTGCTGCCGCTCTCATCCAACGAGAGAAAGCGTTACCTGACGGCGGTGGTGCAGCTGTGCGAGTTGCGCCGAAATACCAACGGCCAGGGCCAGACATCGTTGATCGATCACTCCCCTACCCTGCCGGACAGCATCCGCCTGACCTCGGGGCACCAAAAACACCAGGCGCTGAGCAACGTCATGCTTTACATCGATCAGCACTTTCGGGACAGCATCGATCAGAGGGAGTTGGCGAAGCGCTGCGGCATGACGACCTTTCGCTTCAGCCGCCTGTTCAAGGAAGCCAATGGCGTTGGTTTCACCGATTACATCTTGAACAAGCGCATGAGCTTCGCCAAGCAACTGCTCGACAATAGCCAGATGCCTATTACCAGCATCGGCTATGAGGCCGGCTTCAAGGATCCGTCCTACTTCGCTCGCGCCTTCAAGCAGTTCGTCAACTGCACACCCAGCGAATACCGTTTGACCTGCCAACTCAGAGCGGTAGCAGCGCAACCGGCGCTGGAGGATACAACCGCTGAAGCGCTCGAAAGCCTGGTGCAGAGCCTCGGGAGTTGAGGCAGGTTTTTTTCACGCGCACAAAAAAACGCCGCTCAATGAGCGGCGTTTTCTTTGAATTTGGAGCGGGAAACGAGACTCGAACTCGCGACCCCGACCTTGGCAAGGTCGTGCTCTACCAACTGAGCTATTCCCGCAAATGGCGTCCCCTAGGGGACTCGAACCCCTGTTACCGCCGTGAAAGGGCGGTGTCCTAGGCCACTAGACGAAGGGGACACGCTGCCCGGAACACATGGTGTGTGTTTCGGTGCCCAGATCCGCATCCGAAGATTTGGTTCTGGTTTCACTCAGCCCTGCCCGAAAGCAAAGCCGTTTAAAACTGGAGCGGGAAACGAGACTCGAACTCGCGACCCCGACCTTGGCAAGGTCGTGCTCTACCAACTGAGCTATTCCCGCATTGGCGTCCCCTAGGGGACTCGAACCCCTGTTACCGCCGTGAAAGGGCGGTGTCCTAGGCCACTAGACGAAGGGGACACACGTACAACATTCACTCCCTACCGCGTTTCGCTGTGTGCTTTACGCTGTAAGTGGCGCGCATTCTATGGATGGATTGAGGGGTCGTCAACCCCCAGATATAAATTTATTTAAATCAATGACTTCGCCCTGCTTTCAGCAGCGATTCAGGCTTTTCCGTCGCCTGACCTTTGGCGCCTATATTCTGGCTTCCAGCAAGGCGCTATAGTCCACACCGAGATGATGGCACTGTGCACCTCACACGCTATTTACTTATATATGCAGCGTTACGGCCGATATAAGCAAAGCCATAGCCGATTCAACTCGTCGAGCGGCCCTAGGCGCCCAAATGCCAAGCCACTACACTCGACACGCACGCGAACCCTATATAAGAGGTCTTACCGGTGACACCACTCATGATCACCCTGCTAGTCGTAGCCGGGATCGCACTATTGATCGCCATTGGCTACATGAACCATGTGGTGGAGAACAATAAGCTGGAAAAGGCCCGCACCAAGGTTGAACTCAATGACCGCCTGCGTCGCTGCGGCGAAATCACCGAGACCTTCCCCGGTCAGTTGATGACGCCGACGCTCAAGCTGCTATTGACCCGTCTGGAACTGAACGTCTGCCAGCGCCTGCTGAACCTGGAAAAAACCAACGCCACGTTGAAGGCACGGATTACCGAGCTGAGTGCCTTGGTCGCCCAGGGCGAATCGATCCCGGTCAACAACCCGCCGGCACCGATCCAGACCGAAGCCAAAGCCAAAGACGTGCGCTTCCTGCTCGAAGCCATGCATGGCCAGATCACCCGCGCCGCACAGGACGGCTTCCTGCCGACCAACGAAGCCAAGCGCTGGATCCGCGAAGTGCGCCACATCCTGGTCCTGCTGCACATCGAATTCTTCAACAACCTGGGCCAGCATTCTCTACAACAGAACCAGCCCGGCCAGGCTCGCCTGGCCTTTGAACGCGGTGTGCAATACCTGCGCAAACAACAGGAACCGCAGATTTACGCTGAACAGCTGGAATACCTGGAGAAACTCCTGGCCCGCGCCAACGCCCAGGTCATGGACAAGATCGCTCCGGTAGAAGGCGAGATGAACCAATTGACTGAAGGCCTCAAAGACGTCGAGGCGGATGCCGACTGGAAGAAAAAAGCGATCTACGACTGATCACGCAAATGCTGAAAAGCCACCGGGTCAGGTGGCTTTTTTTTGCGTTGGGATTGATGGAGAGGCAGCCCCTACAACCTGAAGTGCCCCACCATCCCCTTCAACTCACCCCCCAACTGCGCCAACTCAATACTCGACGCCGCATTGCCCTGCATCGCCAGCGACGACTGATCCGCACTGGCGCGAATACTGGTGACACTGCGATTGATCTCCTCGGCCACTGAACTCTGCTCTTCCGCAGCCGCCGCAATCTGCTGGTTCATCTGCTGAATCAACGACACCGCTGCCGCAATGCTCCCCAAGGCGCTCTCGGTCTGCAACGCATCGCTTACCGCCAGCTTCACCAACTCGCCACTGTTCTGAATCTGCTGCACCGACGACTGCGCCGCCGAGCGCAAGGCACTGACCAGCCGTTCGATTTCTTCGGTCGATTGCTGGGTTCGCTTGGCCAATGCCCGAACTTCATCGGCCACCACCGCAAAGCCCCTGCCCTGCTCACCGGCCCGCGCCGCCTCGATGGCCGCATTGAGCGCCAACAGGTTGGTCTGCTCGGCGACGCTTTTGATCACGCTGAGCACCGTGCCAATGTTCTGGATTTCCGCACTGAGGCTTTCGATGCTGGAGCTGGCCGAGGTGGCCGAGTCCGCCAATTGTTCGATCCGCGCCATGCTCTGACGCACCACCTGCTGACCGCTTTCGACCTTGCCATCGGCAGTCTGCGCGGCCTGGGCGGCTTCCTCCGCGTTACGTGCAACGTCATGCACCGTGGCGGTCATCTGGTTCATCGCGGTGGCGACCTGCTCGGTTTCTTCCTTCTGGCTGCTGACTTCAAGGTTGGTCTGTTCGGTCACCGCCGACAGTGATTGAGCAGAGCTTGCCAGCTGTTCGATACCGGCTTGCAAACCACTGACGATATTGCTGAGCCCTGCGCCCATTTGCTGCATGGCTTGCATCAACTGGCCGATCTCGTCACGGCGGGTCACTTCAATCGTTGCACTCAAATCGCCCGCAGCGATCTGCTGAGCCACACGAATCACACTGCGCAGCGGCGCGACGATCAACCGGGTGATCACCCACGCAGCAATCAGCCCCACCAGCAAGGCCAGTGCCGAGGAGCCGATGATCAATAGCGAGTTCTTTTTCAGCTCTGCCTGCATCGACTGATCTTCGGCAACGTAGGCCTGATCCACCCGCGCCACCACTTGAGCGGCGCGCTGGTGAAGTTGCTCGTAGACGGTCTTTTCCTGCGCCAACAAGCCGGTGTACTCGGCGAGTTTTTCACTGAAACCGGCGATGTGACCGGACACTTCATTGAGGACGGTCTGGTACCCCTCATCCTTGATCGTGGTTTTCAGTTGCCCGGCCTGCGTCAATGCCTGATCGGCCTGCTCGATCTTGCCCTGCCCGCCGCTATCGTCGCCCTTGCGGCTCTGGTCCAGGCGTACGCGCGCTTCGTTCATGGCCTGCAACATCAACCGCGAAACCTGGCTGACCTGATTGGCTTGCTCGATGAATTGTGCGCCGTCCTTGCCTTCGGATTCTTTCAAGGTATAGGCACCATCGTCGGCGAGACCGGCCTGCAGTACGTCCAGGTTATTGGCCACGCTGGAGACCGACCAACTGGCCATTTCCAGCGCCAGATCCTTGGCCTGACTCAGCGAGACAAACTCGTCAAAAGCCTTGCGATAGGCCCCCAGAGATTGTTCGACATCATTCATGACCGGCACATTGGTCGCCGACTGAGCCTTGAGTTCGGTTGCCAGAGCGACCAGAGCGTCCACCCCGGCGCGCAAGGCGTCCGCGGTTTTCGGATTACCGTGCAAGGCGTATTCCTGCTCGAGCAGGCGAACCTTGAGCAAACCACTGTTGAGCGACGACATCTGCTTGAGCCCGTCGAAGCGATGGCTGATGGTTTGCAGGGACCATACGCCAATGGCCGCGACCAGTGCGGTCAATAGCAGCACCAGTACAAACCCGACACCCAGTTTTTTCGCCATACCGAGGTTGGCAAAACGTCCTTGCACGGCCGAAATCATTGCGCTTAGTCCCCTGCCATTGTCTGTTGATGCAGATTCGCAACGGGCCGGTGCCAACACAAGTCTCTGGCGTCGGAATAATGGCAAAAAGCTACGCCCGCGTCGCTTTCAGAACGCTTGAGGTCGATCCCGAGCGGTGGCCTGAAAAAATGCCCGGGCACGAGGATCACAGGCATAAGCTACGTTGATCCGCTGCCAGTCATGAGCCTGGCCAGTCGGACTGAACGCCGTTGGACAAGACAGCAGGACACCGTAGCGCCGCGCCTGAGTCCGCACCTGAGCATAGTCAGCGTTGCGTGAGCGCGCCCAGATGAACAGGCCACCCACCGGTTTGCCGAAAACCTCCCATTCGGCGTCTTCAAGTATTTGCAAGGCCGCTTCCCTGTCAGTACTTAATCGCTGACGCTGACGCTGCACCAACTTGCGATAGGCACCACTGGCCAACAAACAAGCCAGTACCGACTCGCTGAATCGTGAAGCGCCCATGCTGCTGATCATCTTGACCCTGGCCAGTCGCAAAATAACATCGGCACCAGCCACGACAAAGCCGACCCGTAACGAACTGCTGAGGGTTTTGGAGTAGCTGCCGACATAGATCACGTTGTCATCAATGCCGAGTGCCGCAAGGCGCGTGCCGGGGCCGCTGTGCAAATCCGCATAGACGTCGTCTTCAATCACCAGCACGCCATTTTTTTTGGCAAGTTGCAGAACTTGCTGAGCCACCGCCGGGGTCAGACTGCTGCCGGTGGGGTTGTGATAAAAGCTGTTGATGAACAAGCCACGGGGTTTGTGCTTCAGCAACAATGCCTCGAGGGCATGGGTGTCTGGCCCGTGAGGGGTTCGCGGCACCTCGATCATGCTGATCCCGTGCAGCCTGAGCAGCTCGAACAGCATCGAATAGCCCAGACTCTCCACCACCACGCAATCGCCCGTTTTGAATAAAGTCCGTACGATCAGGTCGAGCCCATGACTGGCCCCCGCCGTAGTCAGGATTCGGCTTTCATCCACCGTGATATTCAGCTGTTTCAATCGTTTAAGGATCTGCTGACGCAAGGCAGGCAAGCCCAGCGGCGTGCTGTAGTTGAACAATCCGGCCATGTCGGTGCGGCTGACCTGGCGTATGGCGTAGCCCAGGTCGTCAGTCTCGCGCCAGCTTTCGGGTAATCCGCCACAACCCAGTTTCAGTTCACCGACGTGGCTGCTTTGCTTTTCCTCAACCCCTTCGAACCAGGGAAGATCCTGTTGCCCCTGAGCAGCCAGCGCCGTTACCGCGACAAAGAAACCCGTCCCGTTACGCGTTGCCAGTAACCCTTGAGCCACAAGCCGTTCACAGGCCTCGACGACACTGGATTGACTGAGCAGATTGATCCGCGCGATTTGCCGCACGGAAGGTAAACGCATCCCCGGTGACACCTCGCCGCGACGGAGCCATTCGGCCAATGCGTCGACGATTTGCTGCACGACAGGCACCAATGCCTCTCGATCGATTCTCAACTCCATGAGCAAGCAAACTCCTCTCCGTTTTGCGGGAAACAGTTAATCACAGGAGCGCTCGAGAAGATGTGCGACAACGCCGCCAAAACCCTCGGTTCTAACCATTTGAAACACATTGACCGGTGTCGTCAGGGAACCGGCGCTTGAAGAAGTGGGCAAAACATTAAAACGCCGTGACCCCGCCATCCACCGCCAGCGAATGCCCGGTGGTGAATGCCGCGCCGTCGCTACACAGGTACAGCACCGCGCTGGCAATTTCTTCGACCTTGCCGATACGCCCGACCGGGTGCATGGCGTTGGCGAATTCGCCCTTCTTCGGGTCCGCTTCATAGGCTCGACGGAACATGTCGGTGTCGATCACCGCCGGGCACACCGCATTCACGCGAATCTTCTTCTTGGCGTATTCGATGGCCGCCGATTTGGTCAGGCCGATCACCGCGTGTTTCGAGGCGGCGTAGATGCTCATCTTCGGCGCAGCCCCCAGGCCGGCGACCGACGCGGTGTTAACGATCGCGCCGCCACCCTGGGCCAGCAGCAATGGCAACTGATACTTCATGCACAGCCAGACGCCTTTGACGTTGACGCCCATGATCGCGTCAAACTCATCGATCGTGCCGTCGGCCAGTTTGCCTTTCTCGATTTCGATACCGGCGTTGTTGAAGGCATAGTCGAGACGGCCGTAGGTATTCACCACCTCGTCCATCAGATTTTTTACATCGCTTTCCACAGTGACATTGCAGCGCACGAAAGTCGCTTCACCGCCCGCGGTGCGAATCAGTGCCACAGTGCCTTCACCACCGGCCGCGTCCAGATCGGCGACCACCACTTTCAAACCTTCGGCTGCGAACGCCAAAGCGGTCGCGCGGCCAATACCATTGGCCGCGCCTGTCACAACGGCGACCTGGCCGGAAAACGTCATGCTCATTGTTATGTCCTCGGAGGGAAGAATGCGGGGGATCGCGTGTGCCCAGTCTAGTCATAGGGGCGTATGGCACGGCAGCACTATCAGAAGGCCGGTTGGTTGCCCATGAGTTGCAGTGATAGAACCGGCGCCCTGACTATCACTGCACTGGATCGATGTGCATTCGCAGCGTCAGCCAACCTTGCAGCATCGCCAATGAAGGTCTATCAACAAGACTTCATTCATCTTGAGTGCCTGTCATGACTACCCAGATCAATCGCCAGTTCCTGCTCGCCAAACGTCCCGTGGGCGCGGCTACCCGCGAGACTTTCACCTATCAGGAAGTACCGGTCGGCGAACCGGCGGCGGGTCAGATCCTGGTCAAGAACGAATACTTGTCCCTGGACCCGGCCATGCGTGGCTGGATGAACGAGGGCAAGTCCTACATCCCGCCCGTCGGCATTGGCGAAGTCATGCGTGCATTGGGTGTAGGCAAAGTCATCGCTTCGAACAATCCGGGTTTCGTCGTGGGGGACTACGTCAATGGCGCCCTCGGCGTGCAGGATTACTTCCTCGGCGAGCCACGAGGTTTCTACAAGGTCGATCCGAAACTGGCACCGCTGCCGCGCTATTTATCCGCGCTGGGCATGACCGGGATGACTGCCTACTTTGCCTTGCTCGATGTCGGCGCACCGAAAGCAGGTGATACCGTGGTGTTGTCGGGCGCGGCCGGTGCGGTGGGCAGCATTGCCGGGCAGATCGCCAAGATCAAAGGTTGCCGTGTGATCGGCATTGCCGGCGGCGCGGACAAGTGCAAGTTCCTGATCGATGAACTGGGTTTTGACGGTGCCATCGACTACAAAAACGAAGACGTACACGCCGGCCTCAAACGCGAATGCCCGAAAGGCGTCGACGTGTATTTCGATAACGTCGGCGGCGATATTCTCGATGCCGTGCTGAGCCGGCTGAACATGAAGGCGCGGGTGGTGATTTGCGGCGCCATCAGCCAGTACAACAAAGAAGCGGTCAAAGGCCCGGCCAACTACCTGTCGCTGCTGGTCAACCGCGCGCGGATGGAAGGCTTTGTGGTGATGGATTACGCCGCCCAGTTCGGCGCTGCCGGGCAGGAAATGGCCGGGTGGATGGCCAAGGGGCAGCTCAAGAGCAAGGAAGACATCGTTGAAGGACTGGAAACATTCCCGGAGACGCTGATGAAATTGTTCAGCGGCGAGAATTTCGGGAAGTTGGTGTTGAAGGTTTAACCCGGTATTTTGAAAGAATCACAAAACCCTGTGGGAGCGGGCTTGCCCGCGATGAGGGCGTGTCAGTCAACATCAATCTTGTCTGATACACCGCTATCGCGGGTAAGCCCGCTCCCACAGGTTTAGTGGCGTTTAAGCGAGTTCGGCAACAACCGCCGCCAGCGCCTTCGCCGGATCCGCCGCCTGGCTGATCGGACGACCAATCACCAGGTAGTCGGAACCTGCCTCCAACGCCTGACGCGGGGTCAGGATGCGGCGTTGATCGTCCTGGGCGCTGCCCGCCGGACGAATTCCCGGGGTCACCAGTTGCAACGACGGGTGAGCAGCCTTCAAGGCCTGGGCTTCCAGGGCCGAGCAGACCAGACCGTCCATCCCGGCTTTTTCGGCCAGCGCGGCCAGGCGCAGCACCTGCTCCTGTGGCTCGATGTCCAGACCGATACCCGCCAGATCCTCACGCTCCATGCTGGTCAGCACGGTCACGCCGATCAACAGCGGTTTCGGGCCGGTACGCTGATCGAGCACTTCACGGCAGGCGGCCATCATGCGCAGACCGCCGGAGCAGTGCACGTTGACCATCCACACGCCCATTTCTGCGGCGGCCTTGACGGCCATGGCGGTGGTGTTCGGAATGTCGTGGAACTTGAGGTCCAGGAACACTTCGAAACCTTTGTCGCGCAGGGTGCCGACGATTTCCGAGGCGCAACTGGTGAACAGTTCTTTACCGACTTTGACCCGGCACAGCTTCGGGTCCAGTTGATCGGCCAGCTTCAGTGCGGCGTCACGGGTAGGGAAATCCAGGGCGACGATGATAGGCGTCTGGCAGGCGGACATGAGTGGGCTCTCAGGCAAGTCGAAATCGGCGCGCATTGTAGCGGAACCAGGGCCGCTGCGGGACCCGATGATCGGTAATTCGTCGTCGCGGTCAAGACAAGACTAGCTCCTGCGTCAATTGTGTCGAGTTCGATACACACACGACACGCCCACAACACCCTCCAACGCTACCCTCGGCAGCCGCAACAGGTCCTACAGCACTTCCCGCCTCACGGCCGGACGCCTATGCTGAAGCCACAACCTCGCAGCCTATCTTTGTGGTTGGCAGCCTATCTGGCAGATGAACGCACGCATGCACAACTCCCCAGCACCTCTGAACGACGATCAAAAAGCGCCGGCCGACGATAAACGCTGGAGCATTCGCGCCCTGATCGTCGACGATGACGTCCCGATCCGCGAACTGATGATCGACTACCTGGCCCGGTTCAGTATCCACGCCAGCGGCGTCACCGATGGCGCCGCGATGCGTCAGGCGCTGCAAGCCGAGCATTTCGACGTGGTGGTGCTCGACCTGATGCTGCCGGGCGAAGACGGCTTGTCGCTGTGCCGCTGGTTGCGCGCCGAATCGGACATTCCGATCCTGATGCTCACCGCCCGCTGCGAACCCACCGACCGGATCATCGGCCTGGAACTGGGCGCCGACGACTACATGGCCAAGCCATTCGAGCCGCGGGAACTGGTCGCACGGATTCAGACCATTCTGCGTCGAGTGCGCGACGACCGCACCGAACAGCGTGCGAATATTCGCTTCGACACCTGGCGTCTCAACAGCGTACTGCGCCAATTGATCGCCGCCGATGGCCTGGTGGTGCCGCTGTCCAACGCCGAATTCCGCTTGCTCTGGGTGTTCATCGAACGTCCGCGCCGGGTACTCAGCCGCGAACAGCTGCTGGACGCCGCCCGTGGTCGCTCGATCGAAGCCTTTGATCGCAGCATCGACTTGCTCGTCTCGCGCCTGCGCCAGAAACTGGGCGATGACCCGAAAGCCCCACAACTGATCAAGACCGTTCGCGGCGAGGGTTATCTGTTCGACGCACGAGACATCGGCTGATGCGTGCGCGCTTCGATACGCTGTTCGGCCGCCTGTTTGGCGTGCTGCTGCTGGCGATCGTACTGGCGCACCTGTTGGCGTTCTTCTGGTTCAGGCATTACGGTCCACCGCCTCCCCCTCCTCCGCCGTCGGAATTTTCCGAACGCTTCGACGGACAACGCCCACCGCCGGATCCGCGCTTCGGCAACCGGCCGCCACGGCCGTGGTTCGGCGGGCCGCTGGTGCCGCTGACCTTTCAGTTTGTCTCGCTGATCATCGCCGCCTGGTACGGCGCCAAGTTGCTGACCCGGCCGATTCAACGCCTGAGCGACGCCGCCGAGCGCCTGAGTGAAAATCTCGACAGTCCACCGCTGGATGAGTCCGGCCCACGGGAAGCGCGGCAAGCGGCCCACACCTTCAACCTGATGCAACAACGCATTCTGCAGCAAGTGCAGCAGCGCTCACGAATGCTTGGCGCGGTGTCCCACGACCTGCGCACGCCGCTGTCGCGGCTCAAGCTGCGGCTGGAACAGATCGATGACGACAAGCTGCAAGGCCAGATGCGTCAGGACCTGGACGACATGATCAGCATGCTCGATTCCACCCTCACCTACCTGCACGAACAGCGCACCAGCGAGGCGCCGCAATGGATGGACGTGCAGGCGCTGGTGGAATCCCTGAGCGAAAACGCCCAGGACCAGGGTTCCAATGTCCAGGCCAGCGGTCATTGCGCGCCGCTGCAGGTTCAGCCGATGGCCTTGCGCTCATGCATCAATAACCTGCTGGACAACGCCCTGCGTTATGCCGGGGACGCGCTGATCACGCTTGAAGACAGCCGCGAGGAACTGGTGATCCGGGTCATCGACCATGGCCCGGGTATCGCGGCGGATAAACGTGAAGCGGTGTTCGAACCATTCTTTCGTCTGGAAGGTTCACGTAATCGCAACTCCGGCGGCGTCGGTCTGGGCATGACCATCGCCCGGGAAGCAGCGGAGCGTTTGGGTGGGCAGTTGAGCCTGGAAGAGACCTTCGGTGGTGGTTTAACCGCAGTCATCCGCCTGCCCCGTCTCTAAGCCACAACAAGCTCGCTCCCACAGGATCTGAGCCGACCAATAGTTGTGTGTGTGTGTGTGTGTGTGTGTGTGTGTGTGTGTACCCATCGGTACAAACCCCACATACCCACGACAACTCACCCCTTGAGGCTGCATAAGCCGGTGCACTCACCGGTTTCCCATTCCAAGGAGTGAGCACAATGATCGGTAGTGTCAGCAACTACACGAGCTATACCAGCACCAGCAGCACCTCCACCAACAGCGCCCGCAGCCAGCAATTCCAGAAAGAACTGCTCGCCAAACTCGACAGCAACAGCGACGGCGCGGTGGATCAGGACGAGCTCACGAGCGCCCTGTCGCAGAAAACCGACGACGGCCTGCTGGTCAGCCTGAGCAAAAACTTCAGCGACCTGGACAGCGACGAAAGCGGCAGCCTGAGCAGCGAAGAAATGGCCGCGATGGCTCCACCGCCGCCACCGCGTGATCAGGCGCCGAGCACAGAACTGGCCGATGCGCTGATCAGCGCCCTGGACACTGACGGCGACAGTGCCATCAGCAGCGATGAACTGAGCAACGGCCTGACCAGCGCCGGCAGCACGGCCGACAGCACAGAAATCTTCTCGGCCCTGGACAAGAACGAAGACGGCACCGTCAGCCAGGACGAACTCGTCGCCAGCCTGACCCCAACACCGCCGCCACCTCAGCAGATGTCCAGCGAAGAACTGTTCAGCCAGCTCGATACCGACAGTGACGGCAGTGTCACAACCACCGAACTGAGCAGCGCCCTGGCCAGCGACAGCACCTCCTCGACCAGCACCGACACCAGCGCCGCATTGCTCAAGGTCCTGGATAGCGACAGCAGCGGTGGCGTCAGCAGCGATGAACTGAAAGCCGCCCTGCAAGCCGGCCGCGAGCAGAACACTGACAGCTCCACCGATCAGTTCAACGCGACCGAAGCCCTGAACAAAATGATCGCCAACCTGAGCAAGCAGTACTCGCTCGACAACGTGGCGACCGTGGGCAAATACCTGAACGTGGCAACCTGAGTCAAAAGCTTCGCGGGCGGTGCGTCGATCCGACTTGCCCGCGAAGAGGCCCTAAGCCCCAACAAAAAACTCAGGGCCGGATAGCTTCAACCCGGGCCTGGCTCCCCACACAATAAAAAATCGCCATTCCTGTGTTGATCGTTCCCACGCTCTGCGTGGGAACGCAGCCCGGGACGCTCCGCGTCCCCTCCAGAGCCGAACGCGGAGCGTCCGTTGAGGCATTCCCACGCAGAGCGTGGGAACGATCATGAAAGACCCACCATCTCGTTTAACCGGCGTTCGAAAAGGGGACGTATTTATTTACCGTTCGCTCCGCCTGAACCAGGGCCTGAGTGATCAATAAACAAAGATGTTTAATCGACATCTCCAGAAACTCTCTCAGGCTACACAACCTTGCGTCGCTGCCTACAGCTGCGCCAGAATCCGCCGGCTTGTGTGTCTTGGGGTCGGGCTCTATCGTTTCCGGGTCGCTGACGAATCAGCGATCGGGTTTCGCAGCCCGGATTAATCAAGGCGCACAGCGCCACCGTTCCTTTTCAGATAACGTTTTTTTCGTTCGCTGAATTGCGTTATGGCGGCTGTGCGCGGGAGATCTTCGGGTCTGCCGGGTTCCTTGATTCCCGGTCTGCGAACCTGCGTACAGCTGCCACCTCCCTTCGTTTCGCAGCGAATCGTGGCGGCTCCACTAATCAAGGAGTATCACTATGTTCAAAGCCACACCCAATCCCCCTGAAACCGACCCAACTTCCCCCTACGAATCCCTCGATTCGAAAAAACTCCACGAAGCCGCCGACCGCGCCCTCGATCACTACCTCAAACCACCCACCCCCAAAGACACCAAGCGCAAACCCAGCACCATTTACCACGTCGGCGCCAAGGTCGATAACGAAACCCTGCTGGTCAACGCCTGCGAATCCCTGGCGTCGGCGAGCGTGATGCTCAGTGAGTTCGCCGGATTGATGGACATGCCACATCGCAACATGATGTTGGGGATTCAATCGGTGGTCATGCTTGGTGAATTGGCGGTGAACCGGGTGCTGGATAACCTCGATCCTCGAGGCTAGCGAAGAACCTGTAACCGATCGTTCCCACGCTCTGCGTGGGAATGCCTCAACGGACGCTCCGCGTTCGGCTCTAGAGGGGACGCGGAGCGTCCCGGGCTGCATTCCCACGCAGAGCGTGGGAACGATCAACCCGCCATTCCTTCTCACAGGAATGGCGGGTTTTGTCGTTTCAGATCACACCGTATCCACCTTCAACGAATGGTCGTTGAGCATGCCGTTGATGATCGTCGCCGTATCCGCCCCACCGGCAATCACCCCACCCGCCCCTGGCGTTACACCGTAATGGCTGGCCAGATTCACACCCGCCAGGTCGATGGTCTGGTTCGGTGTGGCGCCGGCCATGGCGCTGACGTCGATGCTGGTAATCACCGAGGCGCCACTGCCGCTGACGGTGAAGTGCAGGTAGTCATCCAGTGACGCCGCGGTGCCGTTTTCGCCTTGCAGCAGTTGCGACAGGTCGAGTTTGTCGGTGCCTGGGGTGAAGTCGGTGATGACGTCGTGGCCGCTGTTGCCCTTGAGCCACTGGAAGGTGTCGTCACCGCTGCCGCCGGTGAGGGTGTTGTTGCCGAGGCCGCCGATGAGGAAGTCGTCGCCGCCCCCGCCGTTGAGCACATCGTTACCCAAACCGCCGTTGATGATGTTGCTGTTGTTGTCACCCATGAGGCTGTCATTGAAGTTTGAGCCAGTGAGGTTTTCGATGCCGGTCAGGGTGTCAGTGCCCGCGCCAAGGGTGTTCTGCGCGGTAAGCAGGCCCAGGTCGACAGTGACCCCGGCAGTGGCGTGGGCGTAGTTCGCGGTGTCGTTGCCAGTGCCGCCGTCGAGCAGGTCATTGCCCGCTCCGCTGAACAGCAAGTCGTTGCCGGCGCCACCGTGCATTTCGTTGTTGCCTGAACCTGCGGTGAGCACATCATTACCGTCGCCGGCATTGATGACGTTGTTGCCAGCGCCCGCCACCAGTACGTCGTCCCCCGAAGTGCCGGTCAGCGTATGGCCGTCCTGATAGCTGATGGTCACATTGGCCGAGTCGCTGCCGCCGTGGTTGTCGTTGGCGGTGTAGCTGCCGTGGAAGTCCGGCGTGGCATCGTGGGCTCCGGCGTAGTTGACGGTCATGGTCAACTGGTAGTTTTCCGCCCCCTTCCCGCTGTTGCCCGGACCACCGTCGTCGATGTTGGTGATGTGGATCTGGTACGTGGCGTCTGCCGTGGCGGTGATGGTTTGGCCGTCGGCGATGGCAATGAAAGCTCCACCGTTGACCGAGTACTCCATGGTGATATGACCGACCGCCAGGTTGTGGTCCAGGTTGAGGGTTTCACCCTGTTTGAGGTTGACGGTGATCCGGTCCTCATCATTGGTATTGTTGGCGTTGACCGACCCCAGTGCTCCGCTGACCACCAATACTGCCGTCATGGCTGCGGTGTTGGCGACGAATGCGCTACGGGCGATGGTCACTGCCTGGACATTGTTGCCGGTGAAGCTGAAGTTCGGGTTGGTGCCGGTAAAGTCCCCGCCCCTGACCGTCCAGCCGGTATTGAAGGTGGTCGGCGATGCGGTGAGCGGGTCGCCATTGACGTCGCTGTCGTTGGCCAGCAGCAATTCGCCCGGCAGCACAATGCTGCCCGACAGCACGTTGGTGATGACGTGGTCATCGACCGCCACCGGAGGCGTGTTCGGAATCACGTTGATCACCAGGGTGGAGCTGGCCAGATCGCCGTCATTGTCGCTGACGGTGAAGCCGATGTTTTCGGTGATGACCGCGGCCGTGGTTTTCTGCGAGAGGTAGGTGTATTCCCCGGTGTCGAGGTTCACCAATAGGGTGCCGCTGTCGTCAGTGGCGATGCTCAGGGTGTTATTGGCGGTGTTGAACGTGCCGTGGTTGGCGCCGCCGCTGAAGCTCAGCGACCCCTGATTACTGTTGGCTTTTGGATCGTAGGTATAAGTGGTGCCGTCGATCGTGAGGGATTTGATGAATCCGCCATCGGCGCCGAATGTACCACCCTCGCCCAGCAACGAACCGGTGACTGGCGCACCTTGCACGGTGCCCGAGAGTACCGAGTTGAGTTGATTGAGGTCGGTCACTATCACGGCGTTGGTGTTGGTGTGCGTGCTGCCGTCATAGGCCACCGGATCGAGGCTGTCGTTACTGACGCCACTGCCCAGGCCGATGGCGTAGTTCTTGATGCCATTGGCGTCGAGGAAGGCTTTGAGCGCGGTCTCGTCCGCGGTGCCGATGTCGCCTTCGTTGGGTTTGCCATCGGAGAAGAAGTAGCCGACGTTCTGCGCCCCGATCAGTTTGCCCGAGGTATTGAACGCGGTTTGCATGGTCGCCACGGCTGCGTCGTAGTTGGTGCCGCCGCCCTCGCTGAGACCAGCGATGAGCGACTTGGCGGTCGCCACATCGACCCACACAGAGGTCAGGTCCGTGGCGCTGCTGCTGAAGGTGACGATCTGCACTTTCACATCGCCGAGGTCGTCGTACTTGTCCAGCAGTGCGCTGATCGCCTGTTTGGCCAGGTCCAGCCGCGATAGACCCGACACGCCGGAAGGGTCGACCATGCTCCCGGACACATCGATCACCAGAAGCAGGTTGGAGTCGATCTGCACCGCGGGCACCGAACGCTCCGAGGCGACGGCGTTGGGTACGTCATCGACGATGCTGACCACAAGGGTGCCGGTGGTGCTGTTGCCCACGGCATCGGTGGCGGTATAGGTGAAGCTTTCGTTCAGCGTATTCGCGCCGTCGTTGGCGTTGGGCGAAGTTTTCGGCGCCGAGGTCAGGGTGTAGGTGTAGCTGCCGTCGGGGTTGAGCAGGATCTGCCCGTAGGTTCCGGTGGCGCTGCCGACCAGGGTGTAAGTGATCGCACCGCTGGCGCCGGTGACCGCACCGACCAGCGTACCGGAGCCGGTTTCGCCGGTGTTGCCAGGTTCGCTGCCGGTGACGCTGCCCGCCGCCAGGTCCTGGCCGTCCCGGGTCAAATCCAGGGCTTTTTCGTAGACGGTCACGTCGGTATCGGTGACCGTTACGAGGCAGTTGTTGGACACGTCGATGGTCAGGGTGGTGGTGCTTTCATCGCCATCAGCATCGCGCACGGTATAGGTGAATACATCCGTGGCGCCCGGCTCGCCGACCGAGTTCGGGTTGCTGTGGTACACGGCGTTGCCGTTGGCATCCAGCGTCAGGTAGCCATAGCTGCCGATGATTTGCGTGTTCAAACCGCCGATGGCCGAGGTCGAGGTGTCGCTGCCGGCGCGTACGCCGATCACCGCACCACCCACTGCCGGGCCGTCAGCACCGAGCACATCGTTGTCCAGCACATTACCGCTGACTGTCCCGCCCTCCACCACCGAGACTGAATCGCAGTGCGCAGTCGGCACGTCATCGACGATGTTGATCACGATGGTACTGGTGACGCTGTTGCCTAGAGAATCGGTGGCCTGATAGGTGAAGCTTTCGCTCAGGGTGTTCGGTCCGTCGTTGGCATGGGGCGTGGTCGCTGGTGCGGTCGTCAGGGTGTAGGTGTAACTGCCATCCGGGTTGAGCAGGATTTGCCCATAAGTCCCGGTGGTGCTACCGACCAACGTGTAAGTGATCACGCCAGTAGCGCCGGTGACGGAACCGACCAAGGTGCCGCTGGCAGTTTCGCCGGTATTGCCAGGCTCACTGCCGGTGGCCGTGCCTGCCGCCAGGTCCTGGCCATCCTGGGTCAAATCCAGGGCTTTCTCCTGAACCGTCACGTCGCTATCGCTGACCGCCACGAGGGTGCAGTCGGCCACGTTGATGGTGATGGTCGTGGTGCTTTCATCGCCGTCGGCATCGCGCACGGTGTAGGTGAACACATCCGTGGCGCCCGGCGCGCTGACCGAATTCGGGTTGCTGTGGTACACGGCGTTGCCGTTGGCATCCAGGGTCAGGTAGCCGTAGGTGCCGTTGATTTGCGTATTCAGACCGCCAACAGCAGAAGTCGAAGTGTCGCTGCCGGCGCGCACGCCGACCACTGCACCACCCGACGCAGGACCGTCAGCACCGAGCACATCATTGCCCAACACATTCCCGCTGACCGTTCCACCCTCCACCACCGAGACTGCATCGGCGTGAGCGGTGGGTACGTCATCGACGATGTTGATCACGATGGTACTGGTGACGCTGTTACCCAAAGGATCGGTCGCTTGATAGGTGAAACTTTCGCTCAGGGTATTCGGCCCGTCGTTGGCGTGGGGTGTGGTCGTTGGTGCGGAGGTCAGGGTGTAGGTGTAGCTGCCATCCGGGTTGAGGAGGATTTGCCCGTAGGTTCCGGTAGCGCTGCCGACCAACGTGTAAGTGATCGTACCAGTGGTGCCGGTGACCGAGCCGACCAACGTGCCGGAGGCGGTTTCACCGGTGTTGCCGGGCTCGCTGCCGGTGGCCGTGCCTGCCGCCAGGTCCTGGCCATCCTGGGTCAAATCCAGGGCCTTTTCGTTAACCGTCACGTCGCTATCGCTGGCTGCTACGAGGGTGCAGTCCGCCACGTTAATGGTGATGGTCGTGGTGCTTTCATCGCCATCGGCATCACGCACGGTGTAGGTGAATACGTCCGTGGCGCCCGGCGCGCTGACCGAATTCGGATTGCTGTGGTACACGGCGTTGCCATTGGCATCCAGGGTCAGGTAGCCATAGGTGCCGTTGATTTGCGTGTTCAGGCCGCCGATGGCTGAAGTCGACGTGTCGCTGCCGGCGCGCACGCCGACCACCGCACCACTGAGTGCCGGGCCGTCAGCGCCACCCACGTCATTGTTCAGCACGTTGCCCGAGGCCGTTGCGCCTTCGGCGATCGTGGCGAGATCAGGATTGGCTGTGGGCAAGTCATCGACGATGTTGACGTTGATCTGACCCAATGCCGTACTGCCATCGATGTCGGTGGCGACGACATCGAGGTTCTCGGTGATGCTGTTGGCGCCGTTGGCGTTCGGGTGGGTTTCATTATCCGTCAGGGTGTAGCTGTAGCTGACCACGCCGGTCGTGCTGTTGAAACCGGTGATGGTCAGCGTATTGCCGAGCGCAGTGACAATCGATTGCGGGAAGCCTGCGGCCACACCGCTGGTGACCACCGCGATGCCGCCCACGGTCAGGGTTTGCAAACCGTCGAGGGCGGTGACGGTGAAGGTGCCGCTCTGGGTCAAGGCCGGTGTGTTGGGGCTGGTGCCGTCGCTGAGGTTTTTCTCGTAAACGGTGAGTTCACCGCCGTTGACGTTCAGGCCATCGAGGGTCACTGGGTCATCGTTGTTATGGATGTTCAGCACCAGCGTCGCGGTGCTGGTATCGCCGTCGGAATCGGTGAGGGTGTAAACGAAACTCTCGGTAGCGTTGCCACCACCGTTCAGGGCTTTGAAATCGGCGTCGCCGGTGTTCAGGGTGTAGGTGTAGGTGCCGTTGGGATTGAGTACCAGCGTGCCGTAAGTCCCATTGAACGTGCCACCGATGATCGGCCCGCTGTCGGGGCCGGTGGCAATGCGGTCAGCGCCCTGGACGTCATTGGGCAGCACGCTGCCGGTCAGGGTCAGCAGGGTTTCCGAGGCGCTATTGGCGTTGGTGTCGTCGATGGCTTTGGGCACATCGTCGGTGATGTTGACGTCCAGCGAACCGGTGGCGGTATCGCCGTTGCTGTCACTCGCGACCACGGTGAACTGTTCACTGAGGTTGTTGGCGCCGTCGCCAGCCGCGTGGGTTTCGTTGCCGACCAGGGTGTAGCTGTAACTCACCACGCCGGTGGCCGGATTATAGCCGGTGATCGTCAGGGTGTTGCCCAGTTGCGTGGTGATCGACTGCGGAAAACCGGCGGGCACACCGCCACTGATCACGTTAATCCCGCCGATGTTCAAGCTGGTCAGCCCGTCTGCCGCAATGACTGTGAAGGTGCCGTTTTGAATCAGCGCTCCAGGGGTGCTGGCCGAACCGTCCGCCAGGTGGGCTTCATTGAGGGTCAGTTCGCCTCCCGCCACCGAAAGGCCAATGAGGGTGACCGGGTTATTCAGCGCGCCTGTACCTCCTGCACCATCAGCACCGTTGTCGCCGTTGTCCGGGTCCCGGCGTTCCAGGGGGAATTCGGGAATACCGTTGAAGCCCGCGGTGGGGAAACCAATCGTGGGATCGACCCGGCCCCCCACTTCCTCCAGCAACACAAAACTGTGACCGCCGCCCAATCCACCCGGCGCGCCCGAGGCGCCTGGCCCGGCGGCGGTGGCTTCACCGGTCTGGGTCGGGTCGGCGCCGGCGGCAATGGCTTTTTGCAGTTGCTCGACATCGGTCAGTTGCGCCTGGCTCGGCGTTACCGCATCGGCGGTCTCCACGTGCGGGACCTGATGCGCCAGTAATTGGGTCGTCATCTGCAGGCTGCTGTCACGCCCCAGGGTCAGCTCCTGGCCATTTTTCAACTGCACCGCCACCGCGCCTTCGGCCCCGGTGACCAGTTGCTCGCCGGCAAACAGCCGATCGCCCTCGACCAGTGTGCGTCGGGTGCCATCACCCGCCACTGCGTACACCTGACCGATGACCTTACTGACGATACCGATGAGCGTTGCCATGTGCATTTCCTCCGCTGCCAACTGCTGTCGGCATCCTGTTTGCGCGAAGACGTGCTCATGGTTCAGGCAGGTTGTCTGGCGGATTGCTTGCCGAGAAAGCGTTTACCTGAGGTAAACCGCTGCCTCCCGACGCTCTCGCCAGGCGTGTCGCTCGCAAGGGGAATTTCTGGATCGGGATAAAACCCTGTGCAATCAACGGCATCGGGGTCCACTTCCAAAATAACCGCCCTGCGAACGATGCGTAACGGTTTTGAATCACTCGAGCGACAAAAAATTGTCGCCTCTAAACCGTCTCGCTTCCCTCCCCTCCAGCACTTCTTCGCTCTGTGTCGAAAAGTGAATTGAACTTTCCTCAAGCCCTTCGATGCTCCTTAGAGCTCATAAACAAAGGCTTTCGCATTGAACAATGTGCTGGATTTTTCAGAGCGCATAAGTTTTTTTCGGCATAAGCCTTATGAGAAATCCTTCTTAGCTTCGCGTCAGGATGTTCTTAGCTCTAGCTGTAACAAGCGTGAGACGGATTCACTTAAAAATAACGTCAAATATTTGGCGACCCGCAAAATACCATCAGGAATCAGGGAGAGGCATCCATGCGCGTTTTAACCCCCCTCTGCAGCGCGATTTTGCTGGCCATGGCCTGCACTTCTCAGGCTCAGGCGATGTCATTGACCGAGGCGATCCAGAGCACCATTGCGACCCACCCGGAACTGTCGTCGCGGGTCGATGCCCGGCTCTCGGCCGACGAGCAGATTAAAGTCGCCAAAGGGGGCTTCTATCCATCGGTGGATTTGAACGCCGGCTACGGGCGCGGGTACAGCGATAACACCACCACTCGGGCGCAGGGCAATCACCACACCGAAATCCTCACCTACACCCAGTCGGAACTGCGCCTGCGACAGATGCTGTTCGACGGCTTCAACACCTCCAACGAGGTTGCACGCACCAAAGGCGTGGCCAACTCGCGAGCCTATTACGCTCAGGGCACTGCCCAGGATCTGGCCCTGCGCACCGTCGAGGTGTACCTCGAAGTGCTCAAGCGCCGCGAACTGGTGACCCTGGCCAAGAACAACCTGCAAGCGCACATGCGGGTCAACGATCAGATCGGCCTGCGCACCCAGCGTGGGGTCGGTAGCAACGCTGACTCCGACCAGTCCACCGCTCGCCGGGCGCTGGCGCAAAACAACCTCGACACCGCCGAAGTCGATCTGGCCGATGCCGAGACGAATTTCTACAGCGTCGTGGGGCGCATGCCCGATGAACTCGAAGCGCCGCCATCGACCCGCGGCGAATTGCCCGCCACCCTGCCGGAAGCCCAGCAGAGCATGGTGGAAAACAACCCGTACCTGAAATCCGCCCAGGCCGATGTGCAATCGGCCGAGAGCCAGTACGAAGTCTCCAAGTCGCCGTTCTACCCGCGTTTTGACGCTGAAGCGGCGGTGGGTGCGAATAACAATATTCAGGGCGACGAAGGTCACGACAACGAATGGCGAGTGGGTGTGGTGATGAACTACAACCTGTTCCGCGGTGGCAGCGACAAGGCTCGCCTGGCCTCCAATGCGCACCAGATCAACCAGGCGCTGGACATCCGCAACAACGCCCTGCGCCAGCTCAACGAGAACATCCACCTGGCCTGGAACGCCATGCTCAATGCCAAGAAACAAACCCCGACCGCCCGTGAATACGCCGAAACCACCACCCGTGTGCGGGCCGCGTATCAGGATCAGTTCGGCCTTGGTCAACGAACCCTGCTCGACGTGCTCGACAGTGAAAACGAACTCTACAACGCCAACCGCCGCTACACCGAAGTGCGCTACACCGAGGAGTTTTCGATGTACCGCGTGCTGGCGAACATGGGTCAGTTGCTGAGCAAACAACGAGTGGTACTGCCCGCCGATGCGATCGCCTCCACCGAAGTAAAAAACGAAGCGCGTTTGCCTGAACTGAAGTAGCTCAAATGAAGTAGCGCAAAGGGAGCGATCAATGTGACCAGCATGGAAACCGGCAACACGGGTGTCGATCCGCGCCTGAGCTTCGATGACCCGCTTCTGGACGGTCTGTTGATTCTCTGCAAACTTCATGGCGCGACGGTCAGTCGCGCCAGCCTGAGCGCCGGGCTGCCATTGGCACACCAACGCTTGAGCCTGGACCTGCTGCCGCGCGCAGCGGCCCGGGCCAGTTTGCAGGCGCGTGTGTTGCGCCGTGAACTGGGGGAGATTTCCGCGCTCAACCTGCCTGTGATGCTGATCCTCAACCATGGCCGCTGCGCGGTCTTGCGTCGCTTCGGCGATGATGGTCAGGCGCTGATTCTGCCGAGCGAAGCCGACGGTGGAGAACAATGGGTCAGCACGGACGAGCTGGCCGCCAATTACAGCGGCCAGGCCTTGTTCGCCCGGCCGCGGCATGAACTCGAAGACTTGCGCGCGCCGCTGGTGCCGCGCGTCGAGGCGTGGTTTCGCGACACGTTGAAGCTGTCGAAGTGGCTGTACAGCGATGCGATTCTGGCGAGTTTTCTGATCAACCTGCTGGGGCTGATGGTGCCGCTGTTCGTGATGCAGACCTACGACCGGGTGGTGCCGAACCAGGCCACTTCAACGTTGTGGGTGCTGTCGATCGGCTTGCTGATCGGCACCGGCTTCGAGCTGGTGCTGCGGGTGGTTCGCGCGCATTTGCTGGACACCGCCGGGAAGAAAACCGACGTGATTCTTTCGGCAACCTTGTTCGAACGCATCACCGGCATGGCGATGAAAGCGCGGCCAGCGACCATCGGTGGTTTCGCCCAGAGCATTCATGACTTTCAGGGCCTGCGGGAATTTCTCACCGCCGTCACGCTGACCAGCCTGATCGACCTGCCCTTCGCCGTGCTGATGCTGGTGGTGATCGGCCTGCTCGGTGGCTGGCTGGTGGTGATTCCACTGTTCGCCTTCCCCATCACGATCATCTTTGCCATGGTGATTCAGGCACGTCTGCGCGACACCGTGCAGAAAAGTCTGAGCCTGGGCGCCGAACGCCAGGCCCTGCTGATCGAAACCCTCGGCGGCCTGGAAACCCTCAAGGCGTGCAGCGCCGAAAGCGAACGCCAACACAAATGGGAAAGCACCCACGGCGCCCTCACCCGCCTCGACAGCCATGCGCGCAACCTCTCGGCGCTGGCCACCAACGGCACGCTGTTCATTCAGCAGTTCTCCGGCATGGCGACCATCGTCGCCGGGGTCTACAGCATCATCGCCGGCAACCTAAGCGTCGGCGCGCTGGTGGCGACCTACATGCTCGGCAGCCGCGTGCTTGCGCCGCTGGGGCAAATCGCCGGGCTGATCACCCGCTATCAGCAAGCGCAACTGACCATGAAAAGCACCGATGCGCTGATGTCGTTGCCACAAGAACGTGACGCCAAACAACGGCCATTGGAGCGCACGCAACTGCAAGGCGCACTGGCTGTCAGCGGCGTGACGTTCCACTACAACGGCCAGAACGCCCCGGCCCTGGCCAATGTCAGCTTCAGCATGAAACCCGGCGAACGGATCGGCATCATCGGCCGCAGCGGTTCGGGCAAAAGCACATTGGCGCGTTTGGTGATGGGTTTCTATGCGCCGGAAGAAGGCCAGTTGTTGCTCGATGGCCTGGACCTGCGACAACTGGACGTCGCCGACCTGCGTCAACAGATCGGCTACGTCGCCCACGACCTGCCGCTACTGGCCGGCAGCCTGCGCGACAACCTGACCCTCGGCGCGCGCTACATCAGCGATGCCCGGATGCTTGAAGTCGCTGAACTGACCGGCGTCACCGAACTGGCTCGCCAACATCCCCAAGGCTTCGACCGGCCGGTGGGTGAGCGCGGTCAGTTGTTGTCGGGCGGTCAACGCCAAGCAGTATTGCTGGCGCGGGCCTTGTTGCTCGACCCGCCGATCATGCTGCTCGACGAACCCACCAGTGCCATGGACAACAGCAGCGAAGACGTCCTGCGGCAAAAACTCCACGGCTGGATCCAGGGCAAAACCCTGCTGCTGGTCACTCACCGCACCTCAATGCTCAGCCTGGTGGACCGGTTGGTGGTGCTGGACAACGGGCGGATCGTCGCCGACGGCCCGAAAGAAGCGGTCATCGATGCGTTGCGCAAGGGCCGTGTCGGCTCTGCGACGGTTTAGGAGTTGCCCATGTCTGCGGATCAAGGTTCCCGTGGCTACTTCAACAGTTTCGGCAAAAGCGCCGAAGTCGAATTCATGCCGGAAACTGCCGGCGCCTCGTTGCAGGATTCACCGCGCTGGTCGCGGATCACCGTATGGCTGGCGGCCGCGCTGCTGATCACCGCGCTGGTCTGGGCCAAGTTCGCCGTGTTGCAGGAAGTCACCACGGGTGAAGGCAAGGCGATCCCGTCGAGCAAGATTCAGGTGATCCAAAACCTGGAGGGCGGCATCGTCACGGAAATTTTCGTGCGCGAAGGGCAAATGGTGAACAAGGGCGACACTTTGCTGCGCCTGGATGACACGCGATTTCTGTCGAACAAGGGTGAAAGCGAAGCGGACCGCTATGCGCTGACCGCGCAGGTCGAACGGCTGTCGGCTGAAGCAGAAGGCCGGCCGTTCAAGCTGTCTGCGGAAGTCATTGCCAAAGCCCCGCAAGTGGCCGAGGACGAACGCTCGCTGTACGAACAACGTCAGCGCCGACTGGCCAGCGAGCAGCGCACGCTGACCGAACAACTTCGGCAGAAAACCCAGGAGCTGGCGGAATTCCGTTCCAAACAGGGGCAATTCAGTTCCAGCCTGGCCCTGCTGCAACAAGAGATGAACATGTCTGCGCCGCTGGTGGGCACCGGGGCGGTTTCGCCGGTGGAAATCTTGCGGCTCAAACGCAGCGCGGTGGAAATCCGCGGCTCGCTGAATGCCACGACCCTGGCGATTCCCCGTGCCGAATCGGCGATCAATGAGATCAAAAGCAAGATCGATGAGTCCGAACAATCCTTCCGTTCCGATGCGGCGAAAGAGCTGAATGAAAAACGCACCGACCTGTCGAAAATCACTGCCTCAAGCATTGCCATCGACGACCGGGTGACGCGCACCACCGTGGTGTCGCCGGTTCACGGCATCATCAAAATGCTGAAGGTCAACACCATCGGCGGCGTGGTCCAGCCGGGTAACGACATGGTGGAAATCGTGCCGCTGGAAGACAACCTGCTGATCGAAGCCAAAGTCCGCCCTCAAGACGTAGCGTTCCTGCACCCAGGCCAGAAAGCCATGGTCAAGTTCAGCGCTTACGACTACACGATTTATGGCGGGCTGAGTGCGAAGCTGGAGCTGATTGGCGCGGACACCATCACCGATGACAAGGGCAACAGCTTTTATCTGATTCAGGTAAGAACCGACAAGAATCACTTGGGCGGGGATGCGAAACCGCTGCTGATCATTCCGGGGATGGTCGCGACGGTGGACATTATTACCGGGGAGAAAAGCGTGCTCGATTATTTGCTTAAACCGGTGTTGAAAGCGCGGACCGAGGCGATGCGGGAAAGGTAGTCTTTGTTGTGATCGTTCCCACGCTCCGCGTGGGAATGCCGCCCGGGACGCTCCGCGTCCCTTCCAGGATGTGACGCAGAGCGTCACTGGATGCATTCCCACGCAGAGCGTGGGAACGATCACTATCTCGGCCCATGATTACGCTGAAAAACCTCCTCCCCCATCGCCGCAATCTGCCCCTCGATCAACGCCTCGAATGGCTTCAACAACGGCTCAAAACTGACGGGAGACTCAAGCGTCTGCAACGCCTGAACAATCGCCTCCACCGTCGACAACGCCCCCGGCCCCGGAGCCTTGCGTAAGCGATAACGCGACACCCCGCCCTCGGCCAGAGTCACTCTGGGCAACGCCGCCAACAACGGATTGAGGTGCAGCATTTTGCGCGCCTTGCGCCAGGTGCCGTCCGGAACCACCAGCAGCAGCGGCTCATCATTAGCGGTGTAGGCCTGCATCGGCTGCGCCTCCTCGCCGGGAAACAGCAACCGTGCCTGATAGCCCGGCTGATTCAGCAGCGCCGGCAAATCCTCGAACACCTCGCCCACAATCAACTCGGCATTCTTTAATCCCAACGCCGCCAATCGCGCGGTGTTCAGCGCATGGTTCACTTCACTTGGGTGCTGAAGCAGCAACACCCGAGTGCGGCTGTCGAGGCTTGGGATCAGCGGGCACAGGCAATGGGTTTGCGGGCGCAGGCAACGCGGGCACTGGATTCTGGACATTGTCTTAAGCCTGATTGAGCTGCGCTTTGAGCAGGTCGCGAAAGGTCTGGATCAGCGGTTCGCGGCTGCGGCCACGGCGCACGATCATCGAAAACGGTGCCTGATAACCGAACGTCGCTGGCAGCAGCACGCGCAAATCACCTTTGTCGGCCCAAGCCTGGGCGTAATGCTCCGGCAGGTAACCGATGTAGGCACCGGACAGCACCAGAATCAACTGGCCCTCCATACTTTCCACGGTCGCCGCGCTGTGCTTGAAACCGTGGCGCGCGAGTTCGGCCTGGCTCCAATAGCCACGGCCGACCATGCGCTGTTGGGTGATGACTTGCTCAGGGATACGCCGCTCGGTGAACAGCGGATGACGGCTGCTGCAATACAACCAGTGCTGCTCGCGGTACAGCGGCATGTAGACCAGACCGCTCATGCGCGTGGAAAAGGCACCGATGGCCAAATCGAGGCGGTTGTCCTGCACGCCGAGTTGCAGTTCGTAGGGGCTCATGACTGACAGATGCAAATGCACCGCCGGGTGTTCCTGACTGTAGGCACCGATGGCTTCGGCGAACGGCAAGGCTTTGTCGCTGACGGTGGAGTCGATCACGCCGAGATTCAGAGTGCCGCGCAGCTCGCCTTTGAGGGCGGCGGCGTATTGTTCGAAACCTTCGAGTTCCGCCAACAGACGCAGGGTTTCCTGATGGAACAGCTCGCCCTTGCTGGTCAGGCTGAAACCACCGCGACCGCGATGGCACAGCACCAGGCCGAGGGCCGCTTCCAGCTGGCTCATGTAAGTGCTGATGGCCGAGGTCGAGAGGTTGAGCTCGTGCTGGGCGTTGGCAAACCCCTGATGGCGGACCACGCTGACAAAGATGCGCAATAGTTTCAGGTCGGGTAAAGCGTTGGCCATGGGGCACTCCGTAGATCGTTCCCACGCTCTGCGTGGGAATGCAGCCCGTGACGCTCTGCGTCACATACTCGGAACAGCTGGACGCGGAGCGTCCGTGGATGCATTCCCACGCAGAGCGCGGGAACGATCACGGGAAAGAGTCTATCGTCGCAGCGGCCATTAGTTTAGAAAAATCTGAACTAAGTATTTGCCCGTAGCGATTCTTCCCGGCCACTACATTTCGCAGAATCGGCCCACAGCGGTGCCCGTCTCTCCCCGAGCGTGCAACCGACATAAATAAAACAACGACGATGAGGCCTTACCCGTGGACAAGATTCTTCACCAACCACTGGGCGGCAACGAAATGCCGCGCTTCGGCGGCATCGCCACCATGCTGCGACTCCCCCATTTGCCATCCGCTGCAGGCCTGGACGCTGCCTTTATCGGCATCCCGCTGGACATCGGCACTTCCCTGCGCCCCGGCACCCGTTTCGGGCCACGTGAAATCCGCGCTGAATCGGTGATGATCCGCCCGTACAACATGGCCACCGGCGCCGCGCCGTTCGATTCGCTGTCGGTTGCCGACATCGGTGATGTGGCGATCAACACCTTCAACCTGCTGGACGCCGTGCGGATCATCGAAGAGGCCTACGACAATATCCTCGAACACGATGTGATCCCCCTGACCCTCGGCGGCGATCACACCATCACCCTGCCGATCCTGCGAGCCATCCATAAAAAGCACGGCAAGGTCGGTCTGGTGCACATCGACGCTCACGCCGATGTAAACGATCACATGTTCGGCGAGAAAATCGCCCATGGCACCACCTTCCGTCGCGCCGTTGAAGAAGGCCTTCTGGATTGCGATCGCGTGGTGCAAATTGGCCTGCGCGCTCAGGGTTACACCGCTGATGACTTCAACTGGAGCCGCAATCAAGGCTTCCGTGTGGTTCAAGCGGAAGAATGCTGGCACAAATCTCTGGCACCGCTGATGGCCGAAGTTCGCGAGAAAGTCGGCGGCGGTCCGGTGTACTTGAGTTTCGATATCGACGGTATCGACCCGGCCTGGGCACCAGGCACGGGCACCCCGGAAATCGGCGGTCTGACGACCATTCAGGCGATCGAAATCGTGCGCGGCTGCCAAGGCCTCGATCTGGTCGGCTGCGATCTGGTAGAAGTCTCGCCAGCGTACGACACCACCGGTAACACCTCGCTGTTGGGCGCCAACCTGCTGTACGAAATGCTCTGCGTACTGCCGGGCGTGGTCCATCGCTGAGGATCGGTCATGAGCGAACGTGATCAGGTACTCAACGCCGCCGTCGAGCTGGTGTCGGCCTTTGCCCGTAACGATCGCGAAGCCTACTTCGGCGCATTCAGCGCCGACGCCAGCTTCGTGTTCTACACCCTCGAGCAACCCCTGTTGTCGCGCGATGCCTATCAGGCGTTGTGGGACAGCTGGCGCGCCGAGGACGGCTTCGAGGTGCTGTCATGCACCTCGAGCAACGCCTTCGTCAGCCAGCAGGGTGACGTGGCGATTTTCATCCATGACGTGGCCACCGAGCTGCGCATGCAAGGGGAGCAACACTTCAGCCAGGAGCGCGAGACGATTGTTTTCAAGAAACAGACGTCTGGCCAAGAACAACAAGGCCTATGGCTGGCCTGCCACGAACATTTGTCCGCAATGCCGGAAGGGCTGCCACCCCCTTAGCCAAACAGGTGACGCTCACGCACGATGAGCGCGCCTTTATGATCGGAGCAGATCATGAATAACAACAACAAACAAAGAAGCCTTAGCAGCATCGAAACAAACGGGGTCGAACAGATCCCGGATCATGAGCGCGACGCCAGACCCAGCGACCTGTTTCGCCTGATCTTCGGCGGCGCCAATACCTTCGCCACAGCGGTACTCGGCAGTTTTCCCGTGCTGTTCGGCCTGTCCTTCCAGGCAGGCGTGTGGGCGATTGTGCTGGGCGTGGTACTCGGCGCGCTAATCCTTGCGCCGATGGGCCTGTTCGGCCCACTCAATGGCACCAACAATGCCGTGTCTTCCGGTGCACACTTTGGCGTACACGGGCGGATCGTCGGTTCATTTTTGTCGCTGTTGACCGCCATTGCCTTCTTTTCGCTCTCGGTATGGAGCTCGGGTGATGCGCTGGTGGGTGGCGCCAAACGCTTGATCGGCCTTCCGGAAACCGATCTGACACTCGGCCTAGCCTATGGACTGTTCGCAATACTGGTACTGACCGTTTGCATCTACGGCTTCCGCTTCATGCTGTGGGTCAATCGCATCGCGGTGTGGGCTGCCAGCGCGCTGTTCCTGCTCGGCATCTTCGCGTTCGCCCCGACCTTCGACAGCCAGTTCGCCGGCACCGTCGCCATGGGTCAGGCCGGATTTTGGGCCGCCTTCATCGGCGCTGCATTGGTGGCCATGAGCAACCCGATTTCCTTTGGCGCATTCCTCGGTGACTGGTCGCGATACATCCCGCGCGAAACCCCGAAGGGTCGCATCATGCTGGCGGTGATCGCAGCACAAATCGCCACCCTGATCCCCTTCCTGTTCGGCCTCGCCACCGCCACCATCGTGGCGATCAAGGCACCGGACTACATCGCGGCCAACAACTACGTCGGCGGCCTGCTGGCGGTGTCGCCAAGCTGGTTCTTCTTGCCGGTGTGCCTGATTGCGGTGATCGGCGGCATGTCCACCGGCACCACCTCGCTGTATGGCACCGGGCTGGACATGTCCAGCGTGTTCCCGCGGGTGCTGTCACGGGTCAAGGCAACGCTGCTGATCGGCGTGATGTCGATTGCTTTCATCTTCATCGGGCGCTTTGCGGCGAACCTGGTGCAGAGCGTGTCGACCTTTGCTGTGCTGATCATCACCTGCACCACCCCGTGGATGGTGATCATGATCATCGGCCTGCTGGTACGTCGCGGCTTCTACTGCCCGGATGACCTGCAAGTGTTCACCCGCGGCGAGAAAGGTGGCCGCTACTGGTTCACCCACGGCTGGAACTGGCGTGGCCTGGGCGCCTGGATCCCGAGCGCGCTGGTGGGTTTGTGTTTCGTGAACCTGCCGGGGCAGTTTGTCGGGCCACTGGGGAATCTGGCGGGCGGTATCGACATCTCCCTGCCGGTGACGCTGGGCCTGGCTTCCGTGGTGTACCTGACGCTGCTGAGCCTGTTCCCGGAACCGGCCACGGTGTTCGGCCCCAGTGATCCACGCAGCAAGGGCACGGATTCGCTCGGTAAACCGGCGATTCGACAAGCGGCCTGATTCAACACATTACCTGTGGTCAACGCATTACCTGTAGGAGCGAGGCTTGCCCGCGAAGAACGATGACGCGGTCTGCCTGACAGACCGTGGCGCCCCCATCGCGGGCAAGCCACGCTCCCACAGGGGATTGATATTTCCACAGGGATTGGTTTCGCCTCACCATAAAAAAGACAATCGGAGACACGCCATCATGGCTTTGGATTTATTCGTCGTTCTCATTTACGCCGCCGCGATGCTGGTGCTCGGCTACTACGGCATGCGCAAGGCCAAGACCCACGAAGACTATTTGGTCGCCGGTCGCAACCTCGGTCCTGGTCTCTACATGGGCACCATGGCTGCTACCGTTCTGGGTGGCGCGTCCACCGTCGGCACCGTGCGCCTGGGCTACGTTCATGGCATTTCCGGTTTCTGGCTGTGCGCCGCACTGGGCTGCGGCATCGTGGCGCTGAACCTGTTCCTCGCCAAACCGTTGCTGAAGCTGAAGGTATTCACCGTTACCCAGGTGCTGGAAAAGCGCTACAACCCAATGGCGCGTACCGCGAGCGCAACCATCATGCTGGCCTATGCGCTGATGATCGGTGTGACCTCGGTCCTGGCGATCGGCACCGTGCTGCAAGTGCTTTTCGGCCTGCCGTTCTGGCTCTCGGTGCTGCTGGGTGGCGGTGTGGTGGTGATTTACTCGACCATCGGTGGCATGTGGTCCCTGACCCTGACCGACATCGTCCAGTTCGGTATCCAGACCGTGGGCCTGATGTTCCTGTTGCTGCCGATCTGCCTGTACCGTGTCGGTGGCTGGGATCAACTGGTTGCGCAATTGCCGGCCGCCAGCTTCAACTTCACCAGCATCGGCTGGGACACCATCATCACCTACTTCCTGATCTACTTCTTTGGCATCCTGATCGGTCAAGACATCTGGCAACGGGTGTTCACCGCACGAAGCGAGAAAGTCGCCAAGTACGCCGGTACGTCTGCCGGGATCTACTGCATTGTCTACGGCCTGGTGTGCGCGCTGATCGGCATGGCCGCTCATGTGCTGATTCCAGATCTGGACAACGTCAACAATGCCTTTGCCGCCATTGTCAAAGTGTCCCTGCCGGACGGTATCCGCGGCCTGGTGATCGCTGCTGCACTGGCGGCCATGATGTCCACCGCCAGCGCCGGCCTGCTCGCCGCATCCACCACCCTGACCGAAGACCTGCTGCCAAAGCTGCGTGGCGGTAAACAATCGAACGTGAGTGTTAACCGCCTGTTTACCCTGCTGACCGGCATCGCAGTACTGGGCATCGCTTTGGTGGTCAATGATGTGATCAGCGCACTGACCCTGGCCTACAACCTGTTGGTGGGCGGCATGCTGATCCCGCTGATGGGGGCGATCTACTGGAAACGCGCCACGACGGCCGGTGCGATCACCAGCATGGCGCTGGGCTTCGTCACCGCGCTGGTGTTCATGTTCAAGGACGGTATGGACGCCAACACCCCGATCTACTACAGCCTCGGCGTGGGCCTGGTGAGTTTCGTGGTGGTCAGCTTGCTGTCCCGTCGCCCGGCAGTGGTGGCGAGCGCGATCTAAGCTGATGTTGTAGCAACCATTTCTTCGACGGGTGTGGCGTCGGTTGCCACACCCGTTTTTTTTCGCCTGAAGGAATCTATCCGTGAAGATCGTCAGCCGCGATCGGTGGTTGGAGGTGAAGCGAGGGGCTCGATCTCGTTTGCACGCGGGCTACGATGATTGACGAGTGGCAGCGCCGACACGCCTGAAGCCTGCTGTACTCAGCACCAGGGACCACAACAATGACGCCCTCGAAGAACAATCATGACCAGAGCCGCCGTTCGTACAGCCGTGCACCGCTTCATCAGCCGCCTGCTGGAAAATCAGGAGGACTTTGACGACAACACTCGCCTGGTGCAGTTGGGACTGGATGAAGAAGATATTGAAGATCTGATTTTCCATCTGGAAGATCAGCTGGGATTGACGGCGTTTACCGCCGAAGAAGACCGGATGCTCAGGACGGCGACGACTGTCGACGATTTGAGCCGGTTTTTGATTGAGATTGGGCGGTATTAACCGCCACACTTGATCTAACCTGTCGACCGCCAAGATCGCAGCCTTCGGCAGCTCCTACAGGCACCCGCAATCGCAGCACCGGTGCACTCCTGTAGGAGCTGCCGAAGGCTGCGATCTTTTTCAGGATTAATAACTTACCTGCGGCGCTGCTGCTGGCGGCGACGTTGTTCGTCGTCAGTGCGAATAGGCACGGGTTGCAGAGGCGGTTCGATCAAACCGAGTGCGACACCCAGGTCATGCAGCCAGTTTTGGATTTTCTCTTTCATGGTGCCCCCTTCAGGGTAGTGCCGAGCGGCCGAAGTTCTGTAGCCCCTTCGCACTGATAATAGTCCGAAGTCCTACGCAATGCTCGTCCAACATCGCAATGATCTGTTACTGAATTGATCCAAATCCCTGGACGTTGGTTCAAGCAATGGCCTGGGTCTGAATCGCTGTCGACGGATACACCGCCTGCTGCTGCTCGATCCATGCATTCAGGTTGGCCCCGACCATGCCTTTGCGCCACATCAGCCAGGTTGTCGCGCTGGCGAACGGCTCGGCCAACGGGTGCACCGCCACGCTTTCGCGCCCCGGCAGGCTGGCGAGCATCGACTCCGACATCAGCGCCACGCCGGAGCCGGCAATCACGCAGGCGAGCATTCCCGGATAAGACTCGATCTCCATCGCCCGGCCCATGGCCGCGTGATCATGGGCGAACCAGGCTTCCAGACGCATCCGATAGGAACAGCCCTGCCGAAACGTGAATACCGAACGCCCTTCAACATCCAGCGCGCTGCGTACCGGCGGATGATCGGCCTCGCTGATCAACACCAGCCGTTCGTCGCACAACGGCACGCCGTCGAGCCCGGCCAATTCCAGCGGGCCGTCCACCAGCGCCGCATCGAGGCGCCCGGTGAGCAGACCTTCGAGTAATTCGCCGCTGGGCCCCGACTGCACTTGCAGGTTCACCGCCGGATAACTGCGGTGATATCGCGCCAACAGCTCCGGCAGATGAATCGCGGCGGTGCTGTACATGGTGCCTAAGACGAAATCCCCGGCCGGTTGCCCGCCCTGCACCGCCGCGTGGGCTTCGTCGTGTAAAGCGAACAGCTTGGCGGTGTAGTCCAAGAGGACTTTTCCCGCAGGTGACAACTGCAAACGCTGACGCTCGCGTACGAACAGTTCGACACCGAGTTGCTCTTCGAGCTGCTTGAGCCGGGTCGACAGGTTGGACGGTACGCGATGCAGGCGTTCAGCAGCACGGGTAATCGAGCCCTCCTGCGCCACCGCCTGGAAGATCCGCAATTGGCTGAATTCCACGCCATTCTCCAAATAAGAACAAGTTTCTCACTATTATTCATTTTTAAAGAAAGTCAATCAGTCCTAGCCTGACGGTCATTGATCCTCGAAACGGAACTCAGACCATGTCCCCTCTGATTCGCCTAACCGCCAGTTTTATCGCCCTGATGATGGCCATGGGTATCGGGCGCTTCGCCCTGACCCCGCAACTGCCGCACTTGCTCAGCGAAGGCCAGATCGACCTGACCGCCGCCGGTCTGATTGCCGCCGCCAACTACCTCGGCTACTTCGTCGGCGCGGTGGACGCGATGTTCGCCCGTCGACCCGAGCAGGTTCGTCGGCGCCTGCTCGGCGGTTTGTGGCTCTGTGTATTGCTGACCCTGGCCTCCTTCTGGGCCGACGGGTTCTGGTCGCATCTGGTATTGCGTTTCGGCACGGGCGTGGCCAGCGCCTGGGTGTTGGTGATGATTACCGCATTGAGTCAACCGCTGGCAGCGGCGGCCGGTCGTCCGCGGCTCGGGGCGCTGGTCTTTGCCGGGCCGGGTCTGGGGATTTTTCTGACGGGGTTGTTGGCCTTGGGCTCGAACCTGCTGGGGCAGACGTCCGCGACCTTGTGGCTGGTGTATGCCGGTGTCGGGCTGGTGATGCTGCTGGGGATTCTGCCGTTCCTACCGCAGCCGGCTACGCCTGCTATAGCGACACCGTCTGCCGTCACATCGGGCACCCAAGGTGTCGGACGTTTACCGGTGATTTATGGTCTGTACGGTTTGGGCTACATCATCCCGGCCACTTTCCTCTCGCAGATGGCCAGCGCGCAATTCCATGGGCAATGGCAAGCCGATCTGTTCTGGCCATGCTTCGGCCTCGCAGCAGCAATCGGGGTGGTGTTGGTGAGCCTGCGTCGACACAACCCGAACGCCACTCGCCATTGGTTGATAGCCACGTTGTGGTTGCAGGCGGCCGGGGTGTTTGCTTGCCTGTTGGGCAGCGGTGCCGGCCTGGCGTTGGGGGTGATCCTGTGTGGCGGGCCATTCCTGGCCTGCATGCAACTGGTGATGCAGCGCTCCCGGGAACTGGCGCCCCACGCTACCCAGCGCAACGCCGGGCTACTGACCGCGTGCTTCGCCGTGGGTCAGCTCAGCGGGCCGTTGCTGGCAGCGCTGAGTAGCCATTTCAGCGGTGGATTGCAACCTGCGTTGATAATCGCCGGCAGCGGCTTGATCATCGCGGGAGGCCTGTTGCTACGCCCGGTCAGGGTTGCCCAAGTGCTTTGCGCAAATGACGGCGGACCCACTGCTCTGCGCTCACAAAAGTGATCCCGAGCAGAACCAGCACCGCGCCGATCACAAAGTTGAGGCTCAGTTCTTCGCCCAACAGCACCACGCCGAACGTGACACCGAACAATGGCGTCATGAACGAAAACACCGCCAGGTTCGCTGCCAGATAACGACGCAGCAACCAGAACCAGGTCAGGTAACTGAAGAACGACACCACCACCCCCTGGAACAACACACTGGCCACGGCAACTGTGGTCAGGCTGACATGGGTGACCTGCCCGCTGAGGATCGCGATCAACAGCAGGCCGACGAAGCCGACAATCAGTTGATAAAACAGCGTCAGGGTCACCGGCGCTTCCGACAGACGCGAGGCGCGCACCACCACGGTGGTCGCGCCCCATGAGGCGCCGGCCAGCACGCCCAACGCATCGCCCATCAGCATGCGGTGGTCGAGGTTGTCCCACGACACGCCCCCGGCAAACGCAATGGCAATGCCGATGAAGGCGAGAAAAATCCCCAGCCATTGCACCGGCCTCAAACGCTCACTCGGTAGCAGCCAATGCACGCCCAACGCAGTAAAAATCGGCGCGGTGTAGAGGAACACCGACATGTGCGCCGCCGTGGTCAATTGCAGGCCTTCGGAAATGAAGAAGAACTCCAGGCCAAACAACGCACCCGCCAGCAAGCCGCCACGCCAGGTACTGCCGACCTGATCCCAACCGCCCTTCCAGCAGATCAACAATCCTACGAGCAACGCGGAAATACCCGACCGCCCCGCCGCTTGCATGACCGGCGCGATGTCGGGCGCGGCCCATTTGATCATCACCTGCTGCACGCCCCAGATCAGGCACAGCCCGACCATCACTTGCAGGGCAAACCCATCGGCGCTACGCCGGGTGGCGCTCACCGGAACACCTCGACAACACAATCCATGGCAGTGACTCGACAGTAAAAATAAAGCCCCGGCCTTCTGGCTGAACAGAGGTGTCGAGGCGAAAAATGATGCTGCCGATTATTAACCAGATGGACAGAAAAAGGTGTCTGCAAAAGACCTTTAAATCGTTGCTTGCGTCATGTGGCGGTCGCGTCCTCTCTTTAGCCGCCACCGCACACTGCGATCTTTTGCCTGTAAAAGATCGCAGCCTGCGGCGACACCTCCGAAGGGCAGATAGGGTCAGCTGAGTTCGATACGATCAGCGTGAATGACAATCTGGCCGTTCTTGTACAACGCACCGATGGCCTTTTTGAAGTTGCCCTTGCTGACGCCGAACATACTACTGATCAGTGTCGGGTCGCTCTTGTCGCTGACTGGCAGGGTGCCATTGTTGTCGCGCAACTTGGCGAGGATCTTCGAGTTCAGGCTGGTGGCAGCTTCCTCGCCTACCGGTTGCAGGCTCAGGCTGATTTTGCCGTCGGTGCGGACTTCTTTGATAAAGCCCTTCTCTTCTTTACCGGCGCGCATGAACTTGAAGATTTCGTTCTTGTGGATCAGGCCCCAGTGCTTGTTGTTGATGATTGCCTTGAAGCCCATATCGGTCGCTTCGGCCACCAGCAAGTCAACTTCCTGACCCGGAGTGTAATTGGCCGGGGTCTTGTCCAGGTAGCGATCCAGACGCGCCGTCGCGGTGATGCGCCGCGTGTGTTTGTCGAGGTAGACGTGCACCACGACATACTCGCCGGCCGTCATCTGGCGCTTTTCTTCGGAATACGGCAGCAGCAGATCCTTCGGCAAACCCCAATCCAGGAACACGCCGATGCTGTTGACTTCAACAACTTTCAAACTGGCGAATTCACCGACCTGAACTTTCGGCTTTTCGGTAGTAGCGATAAGTTTGTCATCGCTGTCCAGATAAATAAAAACGTTGAGCCAGTCTTCATCTTCGCTGGGAATATCTTTGGGAATATAACGATTAGGCAGAAGGATTTCGCCATCCGCGCCACCGTCCAGATATAAACCGAAGTTAGTGTGTTTAACCACTTGCAAACTGTTGTAGCGCCCGATTAAAGCCATGTCCAATACCCTCATTGCGTGGGCGGCATTCTACCCGGTTTTGCGGGCCGCGTTCGGTGGCCGGCCCGGTGGCGCAAGAAAATCCGTCGAAGGCCTTAATTTTCCTGGGTTTTGCCGCGTGCATTTGGCCGCTCGTCAGGCCGTTCGGCTGTTCCTCCCCCTCGCCAGCCCATCCGGAAACGCTTTTTCTTCACTTGGGTTCTTAGTTAAAACAGCAGCTTAGGGGAACATTGCGAATAATAACTTGCGATAAATTGCGTTGCTCCACTGTGTATTTCGGGAGGATATTTACCAAGCAATTGTCAAGTATTTCCTGTACGATGCCTGGCCAAGTTAATTTCTACAGGTTAATGGCCGCCATGCGTGTAAAAGCATCCAACAGCAAAGCAAAGCCAGCTCCAGCCGTTGAAACCAGCGAATCGATCAACAACCAGATCGCTGCGTTTCTCAAGTCCGGCGGCGAGATCCAGCAAATTGCCAAAGGCGTCAGCGGCCAGACGTTCGGCCCGTCCAAGCAGATCACGCTGGGCAAGAAGTAATTCCCCCGCGTTAACTGGTCCCTAAGCGCTTTGAGCTTCGAAGCGCTTGGACTGGAACCCTCCCGCAATACCCCATAAAACAAATCAATATTTCAAAAATCGACGAACGGCCCTCGATGCCGAACATTCGCCGGTATGCTTGCACGTGTCTGGATCAAGCGTTTCAGCAGGTTTTTCAGCACCTGCTCCTCGCTGTTCATGGAGTGACGCATGTTCAAGCCCTCTCTTTTCCTGCTCGGCAGCCTGCTGTGGTATTCGGTCGCCCAGGCGCAAGTCTTCCAGCGCGAACTGGGCGACTTCGATCTCAAGCTCGCGACCACCCCCAGCCGCAGCATGGCCCAAGGTCTGGTTAAGCCCTCGACGTCCGGCTCGTTCCATGGTGGCCTCGACCTGAGTCACGACAGCGGCTTCTATGTGGGTCAATGGTCCCCCAGCATGGGACTGAGTCCGTCGAGCAACCTTGAAGTCGATTCCTACATGGGCTTTAAACAGCCTTTCGATCACTCCCTCGGCTACGAAGTGGGCATGATCCACTACAGCTACCCGAAAGTGGACACCCTCGACAGCCAGGAGCTGTTCGGTGGCCTGACCCTGCTGGGCAGTCGCTTCGGCGCCGCCTTCAGCAACGACCCGGACAAACAGAACAGCACCCTGTTCGCCGACCTCAGTGGCAATCAGCCGTTCGGTATCGGGATCAGCCTGAAATACACCACCCACCAACTCAACACGCCGGTGTCCGTCGACGATGGGTATGTAGGCAGTTTTACCGACTGGTCGGTGAAATTGTCCCGGCCGTTCATGGGCATCGACCTGGACTTGATCTACAGTGATTCAAGCCTGAGCGGCAGTGATTGCTCCGCCTATTCCGGCCACAACACCGAGTGCGACGGCCTGGTCACGCTCAAGGCTGTACACAGTTTCTATTAATCGGCTGAACCGCCGGGTTCATCCCGCGATCACATAAGAGAACCCTTAAAGAAACCAGGTCTTCGCAAGGACTCGCCATGTCGCACTGGTGGAAACAGATCGGCGTCATCATCACCCTCAGCCTTACCGTCGCCGCGTGCAGCCGCGTGGGGCTGGCTTACCGCAACCTCGACGTGATCGTTCCCTGGACGCTCAGCGACTATCTGGACATGAACCACGAGCAAAAAGACTGGTTCAACGAGCGCCTCAAAGAACACCTGAGCTGGCACTGCACCACGCAATTGCCCGGCTACCTCGACTGGCTGGATCGCTTACAGGCCATGGTCGAAGCCAACCAGATCACCGACGCCGCACTGCAAACCCGCACCCAGGAAGCCAAACAGGCCATCGCCGAAACCGCCCGGGCAATCACCCCGTCGGCCATCGAGCTGTTGCAGGGCCTTGATGACAAGCAAGTCGCGGAAATGAACGATGCCTTCGCCAAGGACCAGCGCAAACGCCAGGAGGCCTACCTAAAACCGTCGCTGGAGCAACAGATCAGCGCGCGGAGCAAGCGCATGGAGAAACGCCTGAATGTCTGGCTCGGCCCGCTCAGCCCAACCCAACAGCAACGGGTAGTGGCCTGGTCGAATGCCCTGGGTGATCAGAACAAACAATGGATTGGCAACCGCGCCCATTGGCAGCAGCAATTCAGCGCGGCTGTCGCGCAACGGCAGAGTCCGGAATTCCCACAGCGAATCGAGACACTTCTGGTGAATCGCGAGAGCTTGTGGACGCCCGCTTACCGCGAGGCCTTCGCCAACACCGAAGCCCAGGCTCGGGCGTTGCTGGTGGACGTGATGGCGGAGAGCACACCGGTTCAGCGTGAACGGTTGCTGCAGAAGATTGAAGGCGTGCGCAAGGATTTCACTGATTTGAAATGCCTAAAAGCGACGCGGCAGGGATAGGTTCTATAGATAAAAAAGCTTCGCGGGCAAGCCTCGCTCCTACAGGGTTTGTGTTGTTCACAAAATGAGTGAACGACGTTTACCTGTGGGAGCGAGGCTTGCCCGCGAAGCTTTTTACGGTATCAAGCAATCTGCGCCTTCGACGCCACTTTATCAAACGTCAATTCCTCCAGCGCATCCTCCTGTTCATCCAGCACCTGCCGCGGATGTTCATTCCCCGGAATGCTGCTGTCGATCAGGCTCAACAAACTCGAGCCCCGGGGCGTCAAAATGTAGTTCTCGCCATTGCCACCCTGATTTTCCGGCCGAGGCTCGATATAGCCCCGCAGCAGCAGTAATTTTTCGTACTTCTCCGCCACCGTTTTCAGGTGATCCAGATTCTCGAACGGCTCGCCCGCGGCAGCTTTCGCCGCTGCATACTGCTCGGCATAGGGTCGTGGGGTGAAACTGTGGCTAGCGCCGTTCTGCACTTCATGCAGCAAGCGTTCAAGCAAATCCCAGTTATAAGTCGTCATCCTGATCAACCTCCAGAGCCCGTGAGTGAAATGGCCTTCATAAGTTGTGACCGACAGGGAGGGCGGCCGTTCAGCCTGGATATTTCGCCCTACCGACCGGCGGTATGTCGAATAGGGCACAGGCCAAACGACTAGGCTGTGTAAGACGGTTTACCCCTCTGCGCGGATCGACTTTCGCCACAGCATGCAGGAGAAATCACCATGAACATTCAGAATCATCCGGTCGTGTCCCGGGAAGAATGGCTGGCCGCTCGCAAACAACACCTGGCCCACGAAAAAGCTTTCACCAAAGAACGAGACAAACTCAGCGCCGAACGCCGCGCCCTGCCTTGGGTGAAGATTGACAAGGATTATCGCTTCCAAGGCCCGAACGGCGAATTGAAGCTGGCCGACCTGTTCGGCGGCCGTAGCCAATTGATCATCTATCACTTCATGTTCGCCGCAGGCTGGGACGAAGGCTGCCCGGGTTGCTCGTTCCTGTCCGACCACATCGACGGCGCCAACCAACACCTGGCCCACCACGATGTAGCCGTGGTCGTGGTTTCCCACGCTCCGTTCGCCGAGTTCCAATCCTTCAAACAGCGCATGGGCTGGAAATTCGACTGGGTGTCGTCGGAAGGCTGCGACTTCAACTACGACTTTAGCGTCTCAGCCCGAGCCGAAGACGTCGCCGCGGGAAAAGCCACCTACAACTACGAAAAATCCGACGGGGCTGAAGAAGAACTTCCTGGGCTCAGCGTGTTTTATCGCAATGAAGCGGGGGAGATTTTCCATACCTATTCAACGTATGCCCGCGGCCTGGATTTGCTGGTCGGCGCCTACAACTATCTGGACCTCACGCCGAAGGGGCGAAATGAAGAGGAAATCATGGACTGGGTGAGGCATCACGACCGGTATGAGGACAAGGCAGCGGCCAGTTGCTGTCATGGGGGGTAGGCTACCAATCCCTTGTGGGAGCGAGCCTGCTCGCGATGGCTGACTGACTGACACTCAACATTGATGTCGACTGATATACACCGCTATCGCGAGCAGGCTCGCTCCCACAGGTGTTGGCGGTGTTTATTAATCAGCAAATCGCCTCAGGCTTTCTGACCTCATCGGGATACTTCCCCTACATCAAGTTCAGATCCAGCGCTCTATACCGTTGGCGGGCTGAACTTTATAGTCAACCCGTCACTCACAAGGCGACCGGGTTTGGCGACCTGATAAACAGAGTCCTCTCATCAATCACAAGAGACTCCACCATTGAATAGATACATGCCCCTCACCGGAATCGACCTGATCCCAGCCTCCCTGCTCATCGACACCCAAGCCCCACTCGACGTCCTGCAAGCCATGGCCGACTACCGCATTCGCACCGTCACCCAGGTGCTGGAAAACATCGCCTTTCGCGCCGAGATCGGTTGCGACACGGTGGTGCTGTCCGACTTTTCAAAACTGCTGGCCATACCGTTGCGCGATGGTTGTGATTTGATGGATGTGATTGGCAGACGGCTGCGGGCGCAGGCTGCGGAGTGAATGAAAGCGGGCGACCTGTGGGTCGCCCGTTTCTGTCACTGAACTTTTTTCGCCTTTCAGCCCTCAACCGGATAACCCGCCTTAACCGGAACCGAGGCCTGACTTTATGAAAACCCTGCTCAAACTCACCCTCGCCGCCACTCTCGCCTGCGCCCTCCCCGCTTGGGCCTGCCCTCCCGACGAAGCCACCGCCAAGCGCGAACAATTGGCCAAGGAGATCGCCAAGATCACTGAGCAGAACCCGGCCAAGGCCAAGGAGATCAATGATGAGTTGCAGAAGATGGACCTGGAAACGGCCAGCAAGGATTTGCCGGACAAGTGTCAGTTGATTGATCAGCGTCTCAAGGAGTTGCAGTCGGCGGAGAAGAAAGCCGAGAGTTAAAGGGCAAGATCAAAAGATCGCAGCCTTCGGCAGCTACACCGGTCTGAGCGTGCAGCTGTAAGAGTTGCTGCGATTTTTAGACGTAAAAAAACCCGGACACTGTCCGGGTTTTTTATTGGATCGCTACAGCGCCTTATTCAGCAGCCGGCGCTTCCGGCTTGCGGCGCTTGAGCGGGGCCATGCCGTCCTTGCTGACCAGCGACAGGGCGTCGGTCTTCGGGCGGTTGGCGATCTTGCGCTTGGTCGGGGCCTTGGCGCCGGTTTTCTTCTTGTCGCCCTTGGCGTCGACCTTTTTCTTCTTCACGCCAACGGCTTTGCCGGAGGCCTTGACCTTTTTCGGTCCGCCGTAGGTGCCTTTGACTTCCTTGATGGTGCGGCGCTCGAAGCTCTGCTTGAGGTAGCGCTCGACGCTCGACATCAGGTTCCAGTCGCCATGGCAGATCAGCGAGATGGCCAGGCCATCGTTGCCGGCGCGGCCGGTGCGACCGATGCGGTGAACGTATTCGTCGCCGCTGCGCGGCATGTCGAAGTTGATCACCAGGTCCAGGCCTTCCACGTCCAGGCCACGGGCCGCGACGTCGGTGGCCACGAGGATCTTCACGCCGCCCTGCTTCAGACGGTCGATGGCCAGTTTGCGGTCTTTCTGGTCTTTGTCACCGTGCAGCACGAACGCTTTGTATTCCTGAGCCACCAGACGACCGTAGATACGGTCGGCCATGGCCCGGGTGTTGGTGAACACGATGGCCTTCTGATAGGTCTCGTTGGCCAGCAGCCAGTTCACGATCTGTTCTTTGTGCTGGTTGTGGTCAGCGGTGATGATCTGCTGACGGGTGGTCGCGTTCAGATCGCTGACGTTGTTCAGCTGCAAGTGTTCCGGGTTGTTCAGGACCTTGGCGACCATCTCGCGCAGGCCCGAACCGCCGGTGGTGGCGGAGAACAGCATGGTCTGCTGACGGTTGGTGCACTCTTCCACCAGACGCTGTACGTCTTCGGCAAAGCCCATGTCGAGCATGCGGTCGGCTTCGTCGAGCACCAGCACTTCGACTTCTTTGAGGTCGAGGTTGCCGGCGTTCAGTTGCTCGATCATCCGGCCCGGCGTACCGATCAGGATGTCCGGCACCTTGCGCAGCATGGCGGCCTGGACCTTGAAGTCTTCACCGCCGGTGATCAGGCCAGACTTGATGAAGGTGAACTGAGCGAAGCGCTCGACTTCCTTGATGGTCTGCTGGGCCAGCTCGCGGGTCGGCAGCAGGATCAGGGTCTTGATGCTGACGCGGACTTTGGCCGGGCCGATCAAGCGGTTGAGGATCGGCAAAACGAATGCAGCGGTTTTGCCGCTACCGGTTTGCGCTGTCACCCGCAGGTCACGCCCCTGGAGCGCCAGCGGGATAGCCGCTGCTTGCACAGGCGTTGGCTCGACAAATTTAAGCTCGGCCACGGCTTTGAGCAGGCGTTCGTGCAGGGCGAATTGGGAAAACACGGGTGCTACCTCGAAGAAATACAAAAAAACAGCTGCATAGGGTAACGGTTTCGAGCGCGAAGGCCGAGTTTCTTTATACAAACGGCTGCAAACAGTGGTTTTTTTGTTGCCTGGTTTGTCTCAAAACGTCATCCGGAACGTCTTAAATGCTCTAATTGCCCCATCGCGTCCTACAGAAGAACCGTTTTCACCCATGGATATCAAACAGCTCTGGCTCAACGCCCAAGACCTCTGGGGTGCTCTCGATCAGCATCCGCTCCTGCATTCCACGCTCGCGCTGATGTTGCTGCTGGTGGTGGCGCTGGTGCTCGGACGAGTGGCGCGCTACCTCATTCTGCATGCGACCAAAATCCTCGGTCGCCAGCCGTCGTTGCACTGGATCACCGATTTTCGCCACAACAAAGTGTTTCATCGCCTGGCACAGATGACGCCCTCGCTGGTGATCCAGTTCGGCCTGCACCTGGTGCCGGAGTTGGGCAAGACCAGCCTGAACTTCCTCGGCAACGTGGCGCTGGCGTTCACCATTCTGTTCCTGGTGTTGGCCGTCAGCGCATTGCTCAATGCCCTGTTGGACATCTATGCCCGCACCGAGCACGCCCGCACCCGCTCGATCAAAGGTTATGTGCAGCTGGCGAAAATGGTGTTGTTCGTGTTTGGCGCGATCATTATCGTCGCCACATTGATCGATCGTTCGCCGCTGTTGCTGCTGTCGGGTCTGGGTGCCATGTCGGCGGTGATTCTGTTGGTCTACAAGGACACCCTGCTGTCGTTCGTTGCCAGCGTGCAACTGACCAGCAACGACATGCTGCGGGTCGGTGACTGGATCGAAATGCCGCAAGTCGGTGCCGACGGTGACGTGGTGGACATCACCTTGCACACAGTCAAGGTGCAGAATTTCGACAAGACGATTGTGTCGATCCCGACCTGGCGCCTGATGTCCGAGTCGTTCAAGAACTGGCGCGGCATGCAGCAGTCCGGCGGCCGTCGGATCAAGCGCAGCCTGTTCATCGACGCCAGCGGCGTGCGGTTTATTCGCGATGACGAAGAACTGAAGCTGTCCCAGGTGCATCTGCTGACCGATTACATCAACCGCAAACAGGCCGAACTCAAGGCCTGGAACGAAGCTCAGGGCAACGTCGCGGCGATGTCAGCCAATCGTCGACGGATGACCAACATCGGCACCTTTCGCGCTTATGCGCTGGCGTATCTGAAGAGTCACCCGGAGATTCAGCCGAACATGACCTGCATGGTTCGCCAGATGCAGACCACCGCCCAGGGCATTCCGCTGGAAATCTACTGCTTCACCCGCACCACCGTGTGGGCTGATTACGAGCGGATTCAGGGGGATATTTTCGATTACCTGCTGGCGGTGCTGCCGGAGTTTGGCTTGAGCCTTTATCAGCAGCCGAGCGGTGGGGATTTGCGGTCCGGGTTGCTCCCGGCGGTGTTGGGCGCAAGCCACATTCCCGAGCCCGAAAAACACGTGATGTAACACCGCCTCCAACCTGTGGGAGCGGGCTTGCCCGCGATGAAGCCGTGTCAGTCGATATCAATATTGCCTGACACAACGCTTTCGCGGGCAAGCCCGCTCCCACAGGATTCAGTGGACGGTCAGAGGTTGTCGTACACCCAACCGACTAATCCACACCGCCATCAGAATCTCCGAGCCACCCAACAACAACCGCCCCAGCTCTTCATGCTGATTCCAGATCAGCAAATTGATCAGCAATCCCACCGGCACATGCAGGTTGTTCATCACCGCCAGCGTCCCGCCGCTCACCAGACACGCGCCCTTGTTCCACCAGTACAAACCCAATGCCGTCGAGACCAGGCCGAGGAACAGCAGCACGCCCCATTGCAGCGGTGCTTCGGGCAGGAAGTTCTGTTTGCCGAACAGCAGAAACGCCGGCAACGCCACCGCCAACGCGCCCAGGTAGAAGTAGCCGAAGCGTCGGTAATGCGGCAGATCACTCGGATGACGGGCCACCAGATGTTTGTAGAGCACCTGCCCGGCAGCGTAGGTGAAGTTGGCCAGTTGCAGCAGCAGGAACCCCATGAAGAAATCCGGGTTGATCCGGTCAAAGCGAATCACCGCCGCCCCGAGTACCGCCACCAATGCCGCGATCAACGCCCATGGATTGAAGCGCCGGTTCAGCGCGTCTTCGATCAGGGTCACGTGCAGCGGCGTGAGGATGGTGAACAGCAACACCTCCGGCACCGTCAGCACCCGGAAGCTCAGGTACAGGCAGACGTAAGTCACGCCGAACTGCAAGGCGCCGATCAGCAACATACCGCGCATGAACGCCGGCTCGACCTGACGCCAGCGCGTCAGCGGAATGAACACCAGCCCTGCCAGCAGCACCCGCACCAGCACCGCGAAGTAACTGTCGACATGCCCGGCCAGGTATTCGCCGATCAAGCTGAAGGAAAACGCCTGGATCAGCGTGACAAAAAGTAGATAGCCCATGGTCGCCTCATTTCGAATGGCGGCGACGATAGCGGGTTTTGCCCTTCATCGCGACAGTCAGCCAATACACAAATCCCTGTGGGAGCGGGCAAGCCCGCTCCCACAGGTTTATGTTGCGCTCACAAAATCGCAGGCAAAAAAAAGCCCGATCTCGCTAATGCGTTCAATCGGGCTAGAGCACTCAGGAGCAATAAGTGCAAAGGGAGGTTCGATGCGCGTACAGGCTTGAAGGGTTGCGCCAGGTCACTAGACCATCCTGCGATTATCTGGCGATTAACGGGTCAGGCGACCTGGGAAAGCTTGGCATTGGCCTGGTTCAAGCCTTTCTCCTGGAAGTCACCGCCCAGGTTCATGCCTTCGGCGTGAATGAACGTTACGTCGTGGATGCCGATGAAGCCCATGACCTGGCGCAGGTACGGTTCCTGGTGATCCGCGGTGCTGCCGGCGTAGATCCCGCCGCGAGCGGTCAGCACATAAGCGCGTTTGCCGCTGAGCAAACCTTGAGGGCCGGTTTCGGTGTACTTGAACGTCACGCCGGCACGCAGCACGTGGTCGAGCCAGGCTTTGAGGGTGCTTGGAATGGCGAAGTTGTACATCGGCGCAGCCATTACCAGTACGTCGGCGGCCAGCAGTTCATCGGTTAGCAGGTTGGAGCGCTCAAGCGAGGCCTGCTCGATGTCGTTGCGTTGCTCGGCAGGTTTCATCCAGCCGCCCAGCAGGTTGATATCCAGGTGCGGCACCGGGTTGACGGCCAGGTCACGGACGGTGATCTGGTCGGCCGGGTGTGCGGCTTTCCATTGGCTGATGAAGGTCTGGGTCAGTTGACGGGAAACCGAGTCTTGCTGACGGGCGCTGCTTTCGATGATCAGAACGCGGGACATGGGATGTAGCCTCCATCTGAGAATGCTGTAGGTCGATGGAGTGAAGGTTAAACAGAGTCATATCGATGAAAAAGCGCAAATAACTGCTATAAAGCATCGATAAATTCGTTTATAAGCGAAGCATATCCCAGCTGGGCTGCTCCGCTCGATGTCATTTCGGGGTGCAGGTCAGGTTGATACGCATCTTGATGATGGTGCGGGTGAACTTGGCGGTCGCGTTTTTGTGTTTACCCGCGGGCACTTCGATTGTGCGGTTACGCGGCGCTTCCGGACCATTGTTGAAAACCACCTTGCAGATCGCATCGGCGCTGCCGTAGTTGTTCACCTGAATGGAGGCGATATCGGCATCTGTATCAAAGGCGTTGTAGTCGATGCTCAAGCCGTTCAATTGCTTTTGAACGTCGATCGGATAGGCAAACGCAGTCAGCGGCAGCATCGCAAACACAGCACAACCCGCCATCACACAACAAAGTTTTTTCATTCAGCAGCCTCCAATAAGGACTGCCAGCTTAGGACAAGAGGAGCTCAACATGAAAGCGCCCCGCGTGACCCTTGATCAATGGCGAACATTGCAGGCCGTGGTCGATCACGGTGGTTTCGCCCAGGCCGCCGAAGTGCTGCACCGCTCGCAATCATCGGTCAGCTACACCGTCGCGCGCATGCAGGACCAGCTCGGCGTGCCGCTGTTGCGCATTGATGGCCGCAAAGCGGTGCTCACCGAGGCCGGCGGCGTACTGCTGCGCCGTTCCCGGCAACTGGTGAAACAGGCCAGCCAACTGGAAGACCTGGCCCACCACATGGAGCAAGGCTGGGAAGCGGAAGTGCGGCTGGTGGTCGACGCCGCTTACCCGAGCGCCCGCCTCGTCCGCGCCTTGACCGCGTTCATGCCGCAAAGCCGTGGCTGCCGGGTGCGTCTGCGCGAGGAAGTGTTATCGGGGGTAGAAGAAGTGCTGCTCGAAGGCGTGGCCGACCTGGCCATCACCGGCTTTAGCATTCCCGGGTACCTGGGCGCGGAATTGAGCGATGTCGAATTCATCGCGGTCGCCCATCCCGAGCATCCCTTGCATCGCCTGAACCGCGAATTGAATTTCCAGGATCTGGAAAGCCAGATGCAAGTGGTGATCCGCGACTCCGGTCGTCAGCAGCCACGGGACGTCGGCTGGCTCGGCGCCGAACAGCGCTGGACCGTCGGCAGCCTGGCCACCGCCGCGACCTTCGTCAGCAGCGGTCTGGGCTTCGCTTGGCTGCCCCGGCACATGATCGAGCGTGAACTCAAGGAAGGTACGCTCAAAGTGCTACCGTTGGATCAGGGCGGAAGCCGTAACCCGAGCTTCTATCTGTATTCAAACAAGGACAAACCCTTGGGCCCGGCGACGCAGATTCTCATCGAACTGCTGCGCACCTTCGATACCGCGCCGCTGGATGCGCCCTTCGCCGCCCCTGAACAAGCCTGACACGGAGTGTACCCATGGCCTATTTCGAACATGAAGGTTGCAACCTGCACTATGAGGAATATGGCCACGGCACGCCATTGCTGCTGGTTCACGGGCTGGGTTCCAGCACCCTGGACTGGGAAATGCAGATCCCGGCGCTCTCAGCCCATCATCGGGTGATTGTCCCGGATGTGCGCGGCCACGGGCGCTCCGACAAACCCCGCGAGCGCTACAGCATCGCCGGGTTCAGCGCCGACCTGATTGCGTTGATGGAACACTTGAATCTGGGCCCTGCACATCTTGTAGGGCTTTCGATGGGTGGCATGATCGCGTTTCAACTGGCGGTGGACCAGCCGCAACTGCTCAAGAGCCTGTGCATCGTCAACAGCGCGCCCGAGGTCAAACGGCGCAGCCGTAACGATTACTGGCAGTGGTTCAAGCGTTGGAGCCTGATGCGCGCGCTGAGCATGGGCACCATCGGCAAGGCCCTGGGTGCGAAGCTGTTTCCCAAGCCCGAGCAAGCTTCGCTACGACAAAAAATAGCCGCGCGCTGGGCAAAAAACGACAAACATGCTTATCTCGCCAGCTTCGATGCCATCGTTGACTGGGGGGTTCAGGAACGACTTTCCAGGGTTTCGTGTCCAACGCTCGTCGTCAGCGCCGACCGTGACTACACCCCGGTCGCGCTGAAAGAAACCTATGTAAAACTGCTGCCCGATGCGCGGCTGGTGGTGATTGCCGATTCGCGCCACGCCACCCCGCTGGATCAACCCGAACGTTTCAACCAAACGCTGCTCGAGTTTCTCACCGCAGTCGACACCACCACTCAGGATCACTGACTTATGCTGAAAAAAATCGCCCTCGTCGCCGGCTCCGTTCTGTTCGCCGCCAACCTGATGGCCGCTACGCCCGCCAAGGCGCCGCACGTGCTGCTGGAAACCACCAACGGCCAGATCGAAATCGAACTGGACCCGGTCAAGGCGCCGATCAGTACCAAGAACTTCCTTGAGTACGTCGACAGCGGCTTCTACAACAACACGATTTTTCACCGTGTGATTCCGGGCTTTATGGTCCAGGGCGGCGGTTTCACTCAACAAATGCAGCAAAAAGAAACCAAGGCGCCGATCAAGAACGAATCCAAAAACGGCCTGCATAACGTGCGTGGCACGCTGTCCATGGCCCGTACTTCGGTCCCGGATTCGGCCACCAGCCAGTTCTTCATCAACGTCAAAGACAACGACTTCCTGGACCAGGGCGACGGCTATGCCGTGTTCGGTAAAGTCGTTAAAGGCATGGACGTCGTCGATGTCATCGTCAACTCCCAGACCACCACCAAAAGCGGCATGAAAGACGTGCCAGCCGATCCCGTGTTCATCAAGTCGGCCAAGCGCATCGACTGAGACTAAGCTGGACAGGGAGTTTTGAGCGGTCGCCGGTTCTTCCGGCGCCGCTCATATCGTTTAAAGGAGAGCCCGTGCGCGGGCGGAGAACTGATGCTTTATCGCCGTTTTGAAAAACTGATCGATGTTTTCCGCGATGCACCGACGGCGGCTCCGCCGGATCGGGTTCTCCCCTTCTATACCTATTACCTGAAGCAGGTCTGGCCGAGTTTCGCCGCCCTGCTGATCGTCGGCCTGTTCGGCGCGCTGATCGAAGTGGCGCTGTTCAGCTACCTGAGCCGCATCATCGACCTCGCCCAAGGCACGCCCAACGCCAATTTTTTCAAGGAACACGGCATCGAACTGGCCTGGATGGCGGTGGTTGCGCTGGTCCTGCGCCCCATATTTGTTGGCTTGCATGACTTGCTGGTGCACCAGACCTTGAGCCCCAGCCTGACCAGCCTGATCCGCTGGCAAAACCACAGTTATGTGCTCAAACAGAGCCTCAATTTCTTCCAGAACGACTTTGCCGGGCGCATCGCCCAACGCATCATGCAGACCGGCAACTCGTTGCGCGATTCGGCTGTGCAAGCGGTGGACGCGCTATGGCACGTGCTGATCTATGCGATCAGTTCATTGGTGCTGTTCGCCGAAGCCGACTGGCGCCTGATGATCCCGTTGCTGACCTGGATCGCCGCCTTCATTGGCGCCCTCTACTACTTCGTGCCACGGGTCAAGGAACGCTCGGTGGTGTCGTCCGATGCGCGCTCCAAACTCATGGGGCGGATCGTCGACGGCTACACCAACATCACCACCCTGAAGCTGTTCGCCCACACCAACTTCGAGCAGCAATACGCCCGCGAAGCGATCAAGGAACAAACCGAAAAAGCCCAACTGGCCGGTCGTGTGGTCACCAGCATGGACGTGGCCATCACTAGCATGAACGGCCTGCTGATCGTCAGCACCACCGGCCTCGCGCTGTGGCTATGGACGCAATCGCTGATCACGGTGGGTGCAATTGCCTTGGCCACGGGCCTGGTGATCCGCATCGTCAATATGTCTGGCTGGATCATGTGGGTGGTCACTGGCATTTTCGAAAACATCGGCATGGTCCAGGACGGTTTGCAGACCATTTCCCAGCCGGTCAGCATCACCGACCGCGAACAGGCCAAACCTTTGAATGTGGCGCGTGGCGAGGTGCGTTTCGATCACGTGGATTTCCACTATGGCAAGAAAAGCGGGATCATCGGCGACCTCAACCTGACCATCAAACCCGGCGAGAAAATCGGCCTGATCGGTCCGTCCGGTGCCGGCAAATCGACGTTGGTCAATCTGCTGTTGCGCCTCTATGACGTGCAGGGCGGGCGGATTCTCATTGACGGCCAGAACATCGCCGAAGTCGGCCAGGAAAGCCTGCGCGAACGCATCGGCATGATCACCCAGGACACCTCGCTGCTGCACCGTTCGATCCGCGACAACTTGCTGTACGGCAAACCCGATGCCACCGATGCCGAACTCTGGGAAGCGGTACACAAGGCCCGCGCCGACGAATTCATCCCGCTACTGTCGGACTCCGAAGGCCGCACCGGTTTCGATGCTCACGTCGGTGAACGCGGAGTGAAGCTCTCCGGTGGCCAGCGTCAGCGGATTGCCATCGCCCGGGTGCTGCTCAAGGACGCGCCGATCCTGATCATGGACGAAGCCACCTCGGCACTGGACTCGGAAGTCGAAGCGGCGATTCAGGAAAGCCTCGAAACCCTGATGCAGGGCAAGACCGTGATCGCCATCGCCCACCGCCTCTCGACCATCGCGCGGATGGACCGCTTGGTGGTGCTGGAAAACGGCAAGATCGCCGAAACCGGCAGCCACGCCGAACTGTTGGCCCACGGTGGCTTGTATGCGCGGTTGTGGCAGCACCAGACCGGGGGGTTTGTCGGAATCGATTGAGTTTTGCGAGCAACACCAATCCTGTGGGAGCGAGCTTGCTCGCGATGACGGTGTGTCAGTCAACATCCAAGTCGACTGAGAGTCCGCTATCGCGAGCAAGCTCGCTCCCACAGGGGTTTGCGGCGTCCTGACAGATTGGTCAGAACTCCAACACCATCTCATGCCACGCCATCCCGCCATGGTCGGAAGCCGAGGGCTTGATGTAGGCAAAACCAAACCCGGCATAGAGCGCAATGTGCCGCTCTTTGCACATCAGATGGATACTCGCCTTGTTCAATGCGCGCATGCGCTGGATGAACTCAGCCATCAAGCGTTTCGCCAGGCCCTGCCCTTGATAGTCCGGATGCACCACCACCGACATGATCACTACGTGCGGGCCGGCCGGGTCATGGCCGATCAGTTCCTTGAACGCCTCGTCCGACATCTCCACCTCAAACGCCGCGCCGGAATTGATGAAACCGGCGACAACGCCATCCACTTCAGCGACGATGAAGCCCTCGGGCCAGGTGGCGATGCGGGTGGCGATTTTCTCGCGGGTGGCGGCTTCATCACCTTCGTAGGCAAGGGTTTCGATGGCGTAGCAGCGGTCCAGGTCAGCGGGAGTGACGTGGCGGATGACGGTGTTCATGGCAGCTCGGAATCGGCGTGGGAAAGGTTGGGATCATAAATCAGCATCAACCCGACATCGAGAGGCGAATCACCGACCCGCCTCTCGATCCAGGCCATTACGCCTTGAGCGGCAGCCAGATTTCCAGCACGCCGGTATTGAGCTTCGGGTTGAAATCGTCGCTGTAGCGTTCGAACTCCGGAGCGTCCGCCGCTTCGTGGCCGGACTTCGGCAGCCAGGTTTTCCAGATGTATTGAAAGGTCTGGGGCAAGGCATCCAGCGAGCCCTTGTGTTCGAAGACTGCATACTTCTGAGGCTGAACTTCGATCCAGCGGTACTTCTCGGGCAGGTCGTCGAGCTTGCTGATTTCCACACCGGCGATGTATTCGAAACCACCCTCGCCATCTGGATTGCAGCAGATGCCGTAGGTTACTTCGCTATTCTGACCAGGGATTTTGCCAATCTCGGGAATGAATTTCTCCCATAGGTCGGGGATCGCTTTGGTCGTATCCGCAGTAAATCGTCCACCAAGCCCCGCTATGAGCATGAAGTGCCCGTTTTCGAAGCGTGGCTCTGCCATTTCGACGCCTGTTTGCTCATCCATGACTCAACTCCTGGTACAAAAGGTGGGTTCGGCTTGGAGTATAGAAGCCAAACCCGATTCGCCCAATTACAGTGCGTGCAACTGTTCGAGGGCGCCTGGACCGATAAACTCGTTATAACCCGATAGAATCACGTAGACCGCGAAATAGCAGAAGATCGCTGCCGATGCCATGTAGGAATAACGCAGCAATTTGTCACCGAGCAATTTTCCGCCGTGGCTCGCCGCGAAGCACAGGCCGACACACCAGAGCACTCCGGCGCACAGGAAGCCACCGAGAAACAGCGCCGAGCTGAGCGCGTCACCGCCACCGGAACGGGCGATCAGGGTGCCGCCCACCGCGGCGAACCAGAGAATGGCACTGGGCGATGACATGGCGAGAAAAATCCCGCGGAAAAACTCGCGCCGGTGCGAGTTGTGCCCCACTTCCGGGGTTTGCGCCAACAGCGCTTCATGGTGAATCGCCGAATAAATCATCTTCGCCGCGAAATACACCAGCAACGCCGACCCGCCAATCCACAATACCCAGCGCACGGTCTCGTACTGCAGCAATACGGTCATGCCGGCCAGTGCCAGCACTGCGTAAATCAGGTCGCCGACACACGTCCCCAGCCCCAAGGCAAAGCCTTGAAAATAGCCGCGCTGCATCGCCAGCGTGATCATTGCGATATTGGCCACGCCGATGTCCAGGCACAGCGAAAGGCTCAACAGGAAGCCACTGGTAAATTCCATCGACCATATCCTTGGGGAAAATTTATTGATGCGCAGGCTAGACAGTTTGCCACGACTGCCCTTACATTCCGCCACAGGCCACCGCAGTGGCCAGCGTCGCTCGGACGGTTCCGGGCGCTTACGTTATCCGAGGCAACAATGGCCGAACAAGGTTCACCGCGCCGCTTTGCGCGCATAGATCGACTCCCCCCTTACGTTTTCAACATCACTGCCGAGCTGAAGATGGCCGCCCGTCGTCGTGGCGAAGACATCATCGACTTGAGCATGGGCAACCCCGACGGCGCCACGCCGCCGCACATTGTCGAAAAACTCGTCACCGTCGCCCAGCGCGAAGATACCCATGGCTACTCCACGTCCAAAGGGATTCCGCGCCTGCGCCGGGCGATTTCCAATTGGTACAAGGATCGCTACGAAGTCGACATCGACCCGGAAACCGAAGCCATCGTCACCATCGGCTCCAAGGAAGGTCTGGCGCATTTGATGCTGGCCACCCTCGACCAGGGCGACACCGTGCTGGTGCCTAACCCGAGCTACCCCATTCACATCTACGGTGCCGTGATTGCCGGCGCCCAGGTGCGGTCGGTGCCGTTGATCCCTGGCGTGGACTTCTTCGCCGAGCTGGAACGGGCGATTCGCGGCTCGATCCCGAAACCGAAGATGATGATCCTCGGCTTCCCGTCCAACCCCACCGCCCAGTGCGTGGAGCTGGATTTCTTCGAACGGGTGATCGCCCTCGCCAAGCAGTACGACGTTTTGGTGGTGCACGACCTGGCCTACGCCGACATCGTCTACGACGGCTGGAAAGCCCCGTCGATCATGCAGGTGCCCGGCGCCAAGGACATCGCGGTGGAGTTTTTCACCCTGTCCAAGAGCTACAACATGGCCGGCTGGCGCATCGGTTTCATGGTCGGCAACCCGGAGCTGGTCAACGCCCTGGCGCGGATCAAGAGCTATCACGACTACGGCACGTTCACCCCGCTGCAAGTCGCGGCCATCGCAGCGCTGGAAGGCGATCAGCAATGCGTCAAAGACATTGCCGATCAATATCGGCAGCGGCGTAATGTGCTGGTCAAAGGCCTGCATGAACTAGGCTGGATGGTCGAGAACCCGAAAGCCTCGATGTATGTCTGGGCCAAGATTCCCGAGGCTTATGCACACATGGGCTCGCTGGAATTCGCCAAGAAATTGCTGGCCGAGGCCAAGGTCTGTGTCTCGCCGGGTGTAGGATTTGGCGAGTATGGGGATGATCATGTGCGCTTCGCGCTGATCGAAAACCAGGACCGGATTCGTCAGGCCGTGCGCGGGATTCGCGGGATGTTCCGGGCGGATGGGCTAGTGACCAAAACCAACGCCTGACACATTGATCGTTCCCACAAAAAAACCGCATCGCTGCGGTTTTTTTGTGTTTGCCAATCGTGTCAGACGAACAACGACAACAGCAGGATGAAGCCCAGGCCCACCACGGACAGGATGGTTTCCATCGCGGTCCAGGTCTTGAAGGTTTCCGCCACGGTCATGTTGAAGTACTGTTTCACCAGCCAGAAACCGGCGTCGTTGACGTGGGACAGAATCAACGAACCGGCACCGGTGGCCAGCACCAGCAGCTCACGGTTCACGCCCGGAATCATCCCCACCACCGGCACCACGATGCCCGCGCCAGTAATGGTTGCCACGGTTGCCGAACCGGTCGCGATACGGATCACCGCCGCCACCAGCCATGCCAGAAGGATTGGCGAGATCTGCGCTTCCACCGCCATGTTGCCGATGACATTACCCACACCGCTGGTCACCAGCATCTGTTTGAAGCCGCCACCGGCACCGATGATCAGGATGATCGCGGCGGTTGGTGCAAGGCTCGCGTCCAGCCATTTGAGCATCTGTTGCGAACCGATGCCCTGCTTGTAGCCGAAGGTGTACAGCGACAGCAGCAACGCCAGCAGGAGCGCCGAGATCGGGTGACCGATCAGGTCCATGAAGGTGCGGAAGAAGTTGCCGTCCGGCAGCGCCACATCGGCAAAGGTCTTGAGCAGCATCAGGAACACGGGCGACAGCACGGTGACCAAGGTAATGCCGAAGCTAGGCAGATCGCCTGCATCCTCATCGCGCACCAGTTGGTCCACCAGTTCCTGATTCGGATGACCGGGAATGTGCTTGGCAATGAACGTGCCGTAGATCGGACCGGCGATAATAGCGGTCGGCAACGCAACGATCAGACCGTAAAGAATGGTTTTACCGATGTCGGCACCGAACACGCCGATGGCCAACAATGGACCCGGATGCGGCGGAACCAGACCATGCACGGCAGACAAACCAGCCAGCAGCGGGATACCGATCTTGATGATCGACACGCCAGTGCGACGGGCCACAATGAACACCAGCGGAATCAGCAGCACGAAGCCGATTTCGAAGAACAGCGGAATGCCGACCAGGAACGCGGCGAACATCATCGCCCACTGCACCTTGTCCTTGCCAAAGGCGCGAATCAACGTCTGCGCAATCTGATCCGCACCGCCTGATTCGGCCATCATTTTTCCGAGCATGGTGCCCAGCGCCAGGATGATGCCGACGAAACCAAGCACGCCACCGAAGCCGTCCTGGAACGCCTTGATGATGGTGCCGATCGGCATGCCGGACGTCAGCCCGAGGAAGGCGGCGGCGATGATCAGTGCGAGGAATGGGTGCAACTTGAACTTGGTGATCAGGACGATAAGCCCGATCACCGTGACCACTGCATCTAGCAGCAGAAACGTCTCGTGGGACATGCCAAACATTAGGGGTGTCTCCTGGTTGTTGTTGTTATTAAAGCGGTTAATCAGAAGCCGTCAGGACAGCGCTATCTCTTGGAGTAAAACTCAACTGGCGAGTTTCAAGCCATGATCGAGCCACCAGGCATGAGCCTGCTTCGCCAATTCATCGACGCTGTGGCTGGACGCATCCAGAGCCAGGGTCAGGGGCTCACCAACGGGCGATTCAAGGGTGGCGAACTGGCTGTCGATCAAGGTCGACGGCATGAAGTGGCCCGGCCGATGAGACACACGATCGGCGGCGACTTCGGGGGTCAGCTCAAGGAAAACGAAGCCCAGGCCCGGCAAGGCACTGCGCAAGCGTTCGCGGTAACTGTGTTTGAGGGCCGAGCAAGTCAGCACCGGGCGTTCGCCCTTGGCATCGACGCGGCGCAGTTCATCGCACAGGCTGTCGAGCCAGCCGGCACGGTCTTCATCGTTCAGGGGGATACCCGCGCTCATCTTTTCGATATTGGCGGCAGGGTGAAAAGTGTCGCCTTCAATGGCGGTCGCGCCGCTAAGCTGGCACAGGGACTGGCTGACGCACGTCTTGCCGCAACCGGCAACGCCCATGATGACCAGGGCGGTGATGGGATGATTCATGTAACACCTCAGCGCGCAGACAGCGCTACCTTTGCTACGTAAGACTCAAGTGCAAAAGCAGAAATTGCCGACGCCTTCTTGTCATTTTTGTGGGTTGCAGCATGTTCGTTCTCGATGCCAAAAAGCGAGGATCAGGCAAACCTCGTTCACGCATTTGCAGCTGCATCGAGACAGCGCTACCTTAGTGCCTTGAATTTTGTTTGGCAAGCCGTCCGATGAATACCCCTAAAAACGATAAAAATACTCGCACCACTGGCCGCCCTACCCTCAACGAAGTCGCGCGCCTGGCCGGTGTCAGCCCGATTACCGCGTCCCGCGCACTGCGCGGCGTCAGCACGGTGGCCACCGAACTGGTGGAAAAAGTCCAGAAGGCCGCCCTCGACCTGAACTACGTGGTCAACCCCGCCGCCCGCGCATTAGCCTCGGCCCAGAGCCATTCCGTGGTGGTTTTGGTGCCCTCGCTGTCCAACCTGCTGTTCATCGACACGCTGGAAGCCATTCATCAGGTTTTGCGACCAAAGGGCTTCGAAGTGCTGATCGGCAACTTCCATTACTCGCGTGATGAAGAAGAAAACCTGCTGCGCAATTACATGGCTTATCAGCCTCGCGGCTTATTGCTTACCGGTTTCGACCGCACCGAAAGTTCGCGACGAATGATCGAGGCCAGCAACATTCCCTGCGTCTACATGATGGAGCTGGACAGCGGGGCCGGGCTCAATTGCGTCGGCTTTTCGCAACTGGCTGCCGGCGAAACGGCGGCCGAGCATTTGCTGTCACGCGGGCGCAAGCGTCTGGCCTACATCGGCGCTCAACTGGACCAGCGCACGCTGCTGCGCGGCGAAGGTTTCCGCCGCGCGCTGCAAAAGGCCGGTTTGTATGATCCGGCCCTGGAAATACTGACCCCGCGCCCCTCCTCCGTCGGTTTGGGCGGTGAGCTGTTTCTGCAACTGCTGGCCAGTCACCCGCAGGTCGATGCGATCTTCTTCGGTAACGACGACTTGGCCCAGGGCGCATTGCTCGAAGCCTTGCGCTGCGGCATCAAGATCCCCGAACAAGTGGCGATCCTCGGATTCAACGACTTGCCCATGTCCGAACACATGGTCCCACGCCTGAGCAGCATCAACACTCCGCGCGAAGCCATTGGCCGTCGCTCCGCGGAACTGATGCTGACCTTGCTGGCCGGCAATTCAGTGACCAAGCCGGTGCAGGATATGGGGTTTGAATTGAAGGTGCGCGAGAGCACCTGACGCACGACCATTCCCACGCTCCGCGTGCTAGATTCCGATACCTGGAACAGCAAACGGAGAAGCTCAATGGGACATACGCTGAAGATTTTGGGTAGGGCCTCGTCAATCAACGTCAGGAAAGTGCTGTGGACCTGCGACGAACTGAGCGTTTCCTACGAACGCGAAGACTGGGGCAGCGGTTTCGCATCGACCCAGAGCCCGGAATTTCTCCAGCTCAACCCCAACGCACAAGTGCCGGTGCTCATCGACGAAGCCGGCGTGCTGTGGGAGTCCAATACCATTTGCAGGTACCTGGCCGGCAAACACCAAAACACTGACCTGTTGCCCATCGAACCTGCGGCGCGCGCTCGCGTAGAGCAGTGGATGGACTGGCAAGCCACCGAACTCAACCCGTCGTGGGGCTACGCCTTTTTTGCACTGGTTCGGCAATCGCCAGATTTCCAGGACTCACAGCGGATTGCTGATGGCGTTCGCGGCTGGAACGCGAAGATGGGCATCCTCGAACAGCAACTCACGGCAACCGGTGCGTATGTTGCCGGGCCACGGTTCACGCTGGCCGATATTCTCATTGGGTTGTCGGTCAACCGCTGGCGGATGACACCGATGGAGCGCCCGGACTACCCCGCCGTCGACGCCTATTGCCAACGACTGGCGCTGCGGCCGGGGTTCATGGCACACGCCTGTAATGGCGTGCCTTGATTCACCTGAACGATTTACCCGGCCCAGTTCAGGCGCGAAACCTGTGGGAGCGGGCTTGCCCGCGATAGCGAAATGTCAGTCGACGAATGTGTTGAATGTGACGCTGCCATCGCGGGCAAGCCCGCTCCCACATGGATTGCGGTCTGCGACCATTCCCAACAGTGCCCGCACCGGCGCCGAAGGTTCTTTGTTGGGCGCGACCACCAAGGCAAACTCGCGATCGATACGCGGCGTCACGGGCACGACACGCAAGCCTTGGCGATTACTCGGCAGGGTCATTTCCGGCACCAGGGTCACACCGATATTTTCCCGCACCAGGGTGAACGCACTGCTCCACTCTCGCACCTCGGCCCGCACATCCAGCAGCTGCAGCCCGGCGTCGGCGGCCAGGCTGCGGGCATTGGTCGAACAACCGCCCGTGGCCAGTACAAAGGGTTGCTCCGCCAGTTCCGCCAATGAAACGCCCTCCTCATTCGAGCGGCGCGCCAAGGGGTGGCCACCGGGAAGCACCGCCACCCAGGCATCACGCCCCAAACGACCGGCATTGCGCGCGGGTGCCGGGTTCAACGCCACGCCGACATCCACCAGCCCGGTACTGAGCAATGTTTCCACTTCATCGTCGCTGACCTCCAGCGCCACCACTTGAATGCCGGGGTACAGCCGATTGAACTGGCGCAGCAGCGGCGGCAGAAAGGTCGCCAGCACCAATGGGAAACTGGCCAGGCGAATCGTCCCGCGCTGGATATCTTTAGTGGCATCGACGGTGCTGCGAATGTTCTCCAGAGCACCGAGCATGGCTCGCGCCTGTTCGATCACAGGCAAGCCGATGGCAGTCGGCAAGGTCTGACGGTTTTCCCGGCTGAACAGCTGAACGCCCAGGGTTTCTTCGATCAGTGCCAACGCCTGACTGGCACCGGACTGAGTCATTCCGACCCGCTCGGCGGCCCGGGTGATGTTGCCGGTATCGGCCACCGCCACCACCATTCGCCAATGCATCAGGTTCATCATGGCAGTAGCTTTCCTAATGGCAGTTTTCTGAAAGATTAATTTTACCGAGCATGCCGCGCACTATGACACTGGCGCAAATCCGCAACCAGAGCCCTGTCCATGAAGTTGTATTACGCCCCGCAAGCCTGCTCATTGGCGCCGCACATTGTGCTGCGTGAACTGGATTTGCCTTTCGAGTTAGTCCGCGTCGACAACAGCACCAAGCAAACCGTCAGCGGCGAGAACTTCCTGACTATTAATCCAAAAGGCTACGTTGCGGCATTGCAGCTGGCTAACGGTGATGTGCTGACCGAAGGCCCGGCGATCCTCCAATACCTGGCAGACCTGCGGCCTGAGGCGAACCTGGCACCGGCGAACGGGGTGTTCGAGCGGGTGCGCTTGCAGGAATGGCTGAATTTCGTTTCGACCGAGATTCATGGCGGGCTGGGTTGGCTGTTCAATTCGCAGTTTCCGGGTGATGTGAAAGCGCTCATCAAAGAGAAGCTGTTCAAGCGATTTGTCGTGTTGAGTCAGACGCTGGAGGGGCAGGATTATTTACTCGCTGGCGGATTCAGTATCGCCGATGCGTATCTGTTTACGGTGTTGCGGTGGGCTCGGCTGTTTGCGATTGATTTGGATGATTGGCCGGCGTTGGCGCGGTTTCAAGCGAGGGTTGATCAGCGGCCAAGCGTGAAAGCGGCGTTGGCGGCGGAGTTGGTGTAAGGCGCTGAATCGCTTCGCGGGCAAGCCTTTGCTCAAAACGGGAACCTGTCCGCCTCTGTGCCACCGCGCTGGGATTTCTTGCAGATTGATTGGTTATTTCGATAGACGTAATAAAACGGAGCCCGAGGACTCGAGCTCCGTTGACGCGGAATCAGTGGCCGAACACGCCCACCTTCTTGGCCTTCTTGTCCGCACGTTTTTCATCGGCGGTTTTAGCCGGTTTCTTCTTTGCCGCTTTCTTTGAATCCATGCCTTTGGCCATGATACATACTCCACTCATACGGGACGTGAGATCAGGTATACACCTATCCTCGCGCCCGCGTTCTTTTATAATCACCCGCTTTGCGTACCGACAGTCCGAATCCATGTCCAACACCCAGTACACCTTGCTCGACGAGCCGTTATGGCCGTTGATGAACAAGTTTTACCGCGCCCACCAATCGTCGATGAAAGCGGTCCGCGACGCTCGGTTGTGGGTGGCAAAACGCGATGAGATCATTGCGGCGTTATGTTTGCGGCCAGTGGCGGGCGGGCATTGGTTGACCGGGTTGTTCGTCGATCCGGGCTGTCGTGAGCAGGGGATCGCCGCGACGTTGATCGCCCACGCCGTCAAGCACCTCGAAGAGCCGGTCTGGTTGTTTTGCCATCCGGATTTGCGTGGCTTTTATGAGCGCCGCGGTTTTACCTTCGACCCGCCCCTGCCCTACGCCATGGCTGAACGATTGAGTCGTTATGCGCGCAGCAAACCGATGATTGCGATGGGGTTGGAACCGAAGCACTAGAGCCCTGTGAAGATCGAATGTGGGAGCGGTGGATTCAGGGACGGTGTCAGTCGTCCGCCGCAGGGTCGAGGTCAGGGAACATCACCTCGGTAAACCCGAACTTGCTGAAATCACTGATGCGCGACGGGTACAACCGGCCGATCAAGTGATCGCATTCATGCTGCACCACCCGCGCATGAAATCCCGAGGCAATGCGCACGATCGGCTCACCCTTGGGATCGAAGCCTTCATAACGAATCTGCTGATAACGATTCACCGCACCACGCAGGCCCGGCACCGACAGGCAGCCTTCGAAACCCTCTTCGAGGGTCGGGCTCAATGGCGTGATCAGCGGATTGATCAAAATCGTCTGCGGCACCGCTTCGGCGTCCGGATAGCGTTCGCTGTGTTCGAAACCAAAGATCACCAGTTGCAGGTCGACACCGATCTGCGGCGCGGCCAGGCCGACCCCGCCGACGCTTTCCATGGTCTGGAACATGTCATCGATCAATTGCCACAACTCGGGGCTGTCGAACATTTCTGCCGGCACCGGTGGGGCAATGCGCAGCAGGCGCTCATCGCCCATTTTCAGAATTTCACGGATCATTTTATGGCTTCGTCAGTGGTCGGCTTGATTGAGTGGTCCCGTCCCAGTCCCGAAACGTGGTGTTTGGGTTCTTCGGGCACCTTTTCGCCAGGCTTCTTGCCTTCGGATGACATGTGCTCGATCACCGCGTTCATTTCCGCGCCGAGCAATAGCACCGCGGCGGAAATATAGAAGTACAGCAACAACACGATGATCGCGCCGATACTGCCATACATGGCGTTGTAGTTGGCGAAGGTTTTGACGTAGAGACCGAAGCCCAGCGAAGCGATGATCCAGACCACCACGGACAACACCGCACCCGGGGTGATGAAGCGAAACTCTTGTTTGACGTCGGGCATGACGTAGTAAATCAGCGCCACCGCCATCATCAACAGAATAACGATCACCGGCCAGCGCACAATGGTCCATAAGGTTACGATGAAATCTTCGAGGCCCACTTGCGCGGCAATCCAGCCCATCACCTGCGGCCCGAGCACCATCAGCGCGGCGGCGATCAGCAACATGCCGGCGATGCCAATGGTGTAGAAAATCGACAGCGGAAAACGCTTCCAGACCGGACGGCCTTCGACTACGTCATACGCGGCGTTCATCGCGCTCATCATCAACCGCACGCCGGCGGACGCGGTCCACAGGGCGATCACGATCCCCACCGACAATAATCCCCCCTTGGACTGCTGCAGCTGATCGATCACCGGGTTCACCTGCTCCAGCGCCTGGGGCGGCAGAACCAGTTCTGATTGCAGGCGCAGCCAGGAGAAGAAGTCCGGCAAGTGCAGAAAACCGATCAGGGCGATCAGGAACAGGATGAAAGGGAACAGCGAGAACAGCATTTGATAGGCCAGCGCCGAGGCATAGGTCGACATTTCGTCGTCGACGAACTCGGTGACCGTGCGCATCATCACGCGATGCAGGGGCAGACCTTTCATGGTAGGAAAAAACATTAGCGTCTCCTTTCGCCGCAAAAAGGTTGAAGTCATGGCGACTCAGAGGCCGTTTTCTACAACAAAGTAGCCTACTTGGCGACTTTGAAACAATTTCCTTGCTCAAGTTCAAGCTGACACAAAAACGGCCATCCGCGGATGGCCGTTTCTATTACTCGTCAAAGCCCGGGTTACGCCTTGTCGATGCCTTTTTTGAGAGCATCCTTGGCTTTGCCGACCGCTTGCTGGGCTTCGCCTTTCTTTTCCTGCACCACGCCTTCGGCGCGCATTTTGTCGTTACCGGTGGCCTTGCCGACGCCTTGCTTGACGTTGCCGGCCGCTTCGTTTGCCATGCCTTTAACTTTATCGCCAGTGCTGCCCATGGTATTTCTCCTGTGAACATTCAACGGGGAAAGTGGTTACACAAGGATTGACCGAAGGCCTTTGCGCAGAGTTTCATTTATTTATTAACCGGACATTTCGCAGGTTAGGCTTTATGTTTGCAGGCTTTGCCCCGAGAATGCGCAACGTATTCAGGCCATGGCGCTGAAGATCCAATCCCGTAGGAACGTTATGAAACTCGATAAAAAGCAGGCCATTGCCCGCAGAAACCAGGAACTTGGCGGTGCGGTGCTCGGCGTCAACAACTGCCATTTCACCGAATTGAACCGTAACCGCAACATTTTCTGGTTCGATATCCCGGTCGCGCGTCTGGCCGTTGGTCAGTACGAATGGATTCACTTGCTGATGCATACCCCGGATACCGACGAACTGCTGCACCTGAAAGTGCCGACGGTGTTCCTGCGCGAGAAACTCGAAGGCCTGGTGGTGCGCAACCAAGGCAAGCGCAAGGCTGCATTGAGCCTGGAACTGAGCGCCGACAAAGACTCCTACCTGCAGGACATGCGCCCGGCCGGTACCAACGTCAATTTCGCGCAGTTCCGCCTGTAAGTTGATCGCTCCCACGCTCTGCGTGGGAACGATCAGTCAAGCAACAAAAAGCCCCGCATCTGCGGGGCTTTTGTTTGATTAGGCGCTGACTTTCTTCACGCCCAGTTTCTTCAGCTCTTCGTCGCGCAGTTCGCGGCGCAGAATCTTGCCGACGTTGGTGGTCGGCAGCGCGTCGCGGAATTCCACGGCCTTGGGCACTTTGTAGCCGGTAACGTTGGCGCGCATGTGCTCCATCACCTGTTCCTTAGTCAGGGTCACGCCCGGTTTGGCGACGATGAAAATCTTGATCGCCTCGCCCGACTTCTCGTCCGGCACACCGATGGCCGCGCATTGCAGCACGCCCGGCAGGGTCGCCAGCACGTCTTCAAGTTCATTGGGGTACACGTTGAAACCGGAGACCAGGATCATGTCTTTCTTGCGATCGACAATGCGCATGTAACCGTCAGGCTGGATCAGCGCGATGTCACCGGTCTTCAACCAGCCTTCGCTGTCGAGTATTTCATCAGTGGCGTCCTGACGTTGCCAGTAGCCCTTCATGACTTGCGGACCTTTCACACACAATTCACCGATGGCGCCCAACGGCTGTTCAACACCGGCATCGTCAATGATTTTGCACAGGGTCGACGGTACCGGGATACCGATGGTGCCGATCTGGATGTTCTGGCTCGGGTTCACCGTGGCCACCGGGCTGGTTTCGGTCATGCCATAACCTTCGCAGATCGGGCAACCGGTGACCGCTTTCCAGCGTTCGGCCGCGGCCAGTTGCAAGGCCATGCCGCCGGACAGGGTGATTTTCAGACTGGAGAAATCCAGCTTGCGGAACGCTTCGTTGTTGCACAACGCGACGAACAGCGTGTTCAGGCCGACGAAACCGCTGAACTTCCACTTCGACAGTTCCTTGACCATCGCCGTCAGGTCGCGCGGGTTGCTGATCAGGATGTTGTGGTTGCCGATCAACATCATCGCCATGCAATGAAAGGTGAACGCATAGATGTGGTACAGCGGCAGCGGCGTGATCAGAATCTCGCAACCTTCGTTGAGGTTGGAGCCCATCAGCGCCTTGCACTGCAGCATGTTCGCCACGAGGTTGCGGTGGGTCAGCATCGCGCCCTTGGCCACGCCGGTGGTACCGCCGGTGTATTGCAGCACGGCGACGTCGCTGCTGGCCGGGTTGGCTTCAGCCACTGGCTGGCCATGGCCCTTGCGCAGCACGTCATTGAATTTGATGGCCTTGGGCAAGTGATACGCCGGGACCATCTTCTTCACGTACTTGATCACGCTGTTGACCAGCAGACGCTTGAGCGGTGGCAACAGGTCGGCCACTTCAGTAACGATCACGTGCTTGACGCCAGTCTTCGGCACCACGAGCTCGGCCAAATGCGCCATATTCGCCAGGCAGACCAAGGCTTTGGCGCCGGAGTCGTTGAATTGGTGTTCCATTTCCCGCGCGGTGTACAACGGGTTGGTGTTGACCACGATCAGCCCGGCGCGGATGGCACCGAAGACGGCGACCGGATACTGCAACACATTGGGCAGTTGCACGGCGATTCGATCGCCGGGCTGCAAATCGGTATGCTGTTGCAGGTAAGCGGCAAAGGCACCGGACAATTCGTACAGCTCACCGTAGGTGATTGTCTTGCCCAGGTTGCTGAATGCCGGTTTGTCAGCGAAGCGTTGGCAGGACTGCTTCAACACTGCCTGAATATTCGGATACTCGTCTGGATTGATCTCGGCAGCAATTCCAGCTGGGTACTTATCCTTCCAAAAGTCTTCGATCATGGAAGCCCACTCCTCAGCAACGCGAATTCAAATACCGCATTTGATGCGATTATTATTGGTGTTTGATTATTGGTGAGTCTGGCTTTTAACAAGGCCGAGAGGTCACAAAGCGCGCCGAGAGTAGCAGCTTTGCCAAGGGCCGACTAGAGCCAAAATCGGCCTCCATGGTCACGTTTATGACTCTTGAATATTCAATAGTCACTTTTAGAGCAAAAATTCTATAGCGCCTTTGAAGCCCCTGAAACCGGGGTTTTAGCCCCTTAAAAGCTTCGCGGGCAAGCCTCGCTCCTACAGGGTTCGCGTCGTTCACTGCTATGTGAACAACACTGGGCCTGTGGGAGCGTGGCTTGCCCGCGATCCGCACGATGCGCGACCATTCAACGATCAGGCGATCTCTCGCAACTCCCGCCGCAGAATCTTGCCCACCGGCGTCATCGGCAACGACTCACGCAAGACGATGTGTTTGGGCACTTTGTAGGCGGTGAAGTTTTCCTTGCAGTAGGCTTTCAGCTCTTCAAGGCTGACCCCGGATTCACGGGCCACCACAAACAACTTCACCGCCTCTCCCGAACGCTCGTCCGGCACGCCGATCACCGCGCAGTTGGCGACTTTCGGGTGAGCCATCACCACGTCTTCGATTTCGTTCGGGTACACGTTGAAGCCCGAGACGATGATCATGTCTTTCTTGCGATCGACGATGCGCACGAAACCGTCCGGATCGATCACCGCGATGTCACCCGACTTGAACCAGCCGTCGGCGTCCAGCACTTCGGCGGTGGCTTCGGGTTTCTGCCAGTAACCCTTCATGATCTGCGGGCCCTTGATGCACAATTCGCCGCGCTCGCCCAGCGGCTGCTCGACGCCCTCATCGTTGATGATCTTGAGCGTCGTGCCCGGCACCGGCAAGCCGACCGTGCCGATGCGCGACTTGTCGCCGTAGGGATTGGTGCAGGCCACCGGCGAGGTTTCGGTCAGGCCATAACCCTCGGTGATCCGGCAACCAGTGAGCTGCTCCCAACGCTCGGCCGTGGCCTTGACCAGCGCGGTGCCGCCGGAATTGGTGAGTTTGAGACTGGAGAAGTCCAGGGTCTTGAAGTCGGGGTGGTCCATCAGGGCGACGAACAGCGTGTTGAGCCCCAGCAGTGCCGAGAACCGCCAGTTTTTCAGTTCCTTGATGAAGTTACCAATATCTCGTGGATTGGTGATCAGCACGTTGTGGTTGCCGGTCACCATCATGCACATGCAGTTCGCCGTGAAGGCATAGATGTGGTACAGCGGCAGCGGAGCGATCATCACTTCCTGGCCTTCGCGCAGCAGCGGTTGGCCGTCGGTGCCGAATTGCCCGAGACACGCGCGCGCCTGTTGCATGTTCGCCACCAGATTACCGTGGGTCAGCATGGCGCCCTTGGCCAGCCCGGTGGTGCCGCCGGTGTATTGCAGCACGGCGATGTCATCGAGGCCGACGCTCAGCGGTTTGATGCCCAGACCTCGGCCAAGACGCAACGCGCTCTTGAAGGAAATGGCCTGGGGCAATGAATAGTCCGGGACCATTTTCTTGACTTTGCTCACCAGGGTATTGACCAGCCAGCCCTTGGCGGTGGGCATCAAGTCGCCCATCTTCGCTTCGATCAGGTACTGAATGTCGGTGTCGGGCAGCACTTCCTGGACCTTTTTCCCGAATACGTTCAGGTAAACCAGCGCCCGGGCACCGGAGTCCTTGAATTGATGGCGCATCTCCCGGGCGGTGTACAACGGGTTGGTATTGACCACGATCAGCCCGGCGCGCAAGGCACCGAACACGGCAATCGGGTAATGCAGGATGTTGGGCATCTGCACCGCAATGCGATCCCCCGGCACCAGGTCGGTGTGGGCTTGCAGGTAACCGGCGAAAGCAGCGCTGTAGCGTTCCAGTTCGGCGTAGGTCAGGGTCACGCCCATGTTGCTGAATGCCGGGCGGTCGGCAAATTTCTTGCAGGAACGCTCGAACACCTCAATCACCGACTTATAGGCCCCAAGGTCAATATCCAGGGGCACGCCGGCCGGGCGTTTGTCATTCCAGAAATCAGGTTGCATTGTTTTTGTCCTCTTTACCTGAACCTATCCGGGGCCGCTTTTTTGTCCTTCTCTCTCATTCCTCAAAAGCAGAAAGCGAAAAGCGGTGCTTCCCGGACACTAGCAGCTATGGTGAATCAGGCAAATATGCGCACGCTCGTCATTGATCGCGTGAATCTTGCTGCCCCGGCGTGGCCTGATCAGACGGCATGCGTTGGATGCGCTATACAATGCAGCGGGGCTGTTTTCCCATCGCAGCCCAAAGCAAAGGAATCGCCATGATCCACGACACTTTCTGGCTGACCGCGAGTGACCGCAGTCGCCTCTTCGTCAACCAGTGGTTGCCGGCCGCGCCGCTCAAGGCGGTGATCCTGCTGGCCCACGGCATGGCGGAACACAGCGGTCGCTACGCCCGTCTGGCGCAAGCCTGCTGTGATCAGGATTACGGCGTTTATGCGCCGGACCTGCGTGGACATGGCAAAACCGCCGAAAACGGTACGTTGGGCCATTTCGCCGATGACGATGGCTGGTGCAAAGTCGTCGGCGATTTGGCCAGCCTTAACCAACAGATCGGCCAACAGCATCCCGGCGTGCCGATCGTTTTGCTCGGCCACAGCATGGGCAGTTACATCGCCCAGGCTTATTTGCTGCACCACAGCGCCAGTCTGCACGGGGCGATTCTCAGCGGCTCGAATTTCCAGCCTGTAGCGCTCTATCGCGCAGCGCGACAGATTGCTCGCCTGGAACGCCTGCGCCAAGGCCCCAAGGGGCGCAGCGCGCTGATCGAGTGGCTGTCGTTCGGTTCATTCAACAAGAAATTCAAACCGGCGCGCACGCCGTTCGACTGGCTGAGCCGCGACCCGGCCGAAGTCGACAAATACGCCAATGACCCGCTCTGCGGCTTTCGCTGTACCAATCAACTGTGGATCGATTTGCTCGGCGGCTTGCAGCAAATCAGCAAAGCGTCCAATCTCGCCCAGATCGATCCGGGCCTGCCGCTGCTGGTGATTGGCGGCGAATGTGATCCGGTGAGCGAAGGCAAACGTCTGAAAGATCTGGCCCACGCGTTGCGCAACGCTGGCTGCCAGAGCCTGCAGCTGACTATCTACCCGCAGGCCCGGCATGAACTGTTCAATGAGAGCAACCGCGACGAAGTGACGGCCGACGTGCTGAACTGGATCGCCCAAGCCTTGAGCGCTCGCCGGCCACCCAGAACCGAATAGTTTTTTTGTGGATTTTTTAATTCGTCACAGGAATCGAGACAGATGACCCAGGTTACCAACACCCCTTACGAAGCCCTCGAAATCGGCCAGACCGCCAGCTACAGCAAGACCGTCGAAGAGCGCGACATTCAGTTGTTCGCCGCGATGTCCGGCGATCACAACCCGGTGCACCTGGACGCCGAATTCGCCGCCGCCAGCATGTTCAAGGAGCGCATCGCCCACGGCATGTTCAGCGGCGCGTTGATCAGCGCGGCGGTGGCTTGCGAATTGCCTGGGCCGGGGACTATTTATATCGGTCAGACGATGAGCTTTCAGAAGCCAGTGAAAATTGGCGACACACTGACTGTGCGCCTGGAAATTCTCGAGAAACTGCCGAAGTTTCGTGTGCGCATCGCCACTCGAGTGTTCAACCAGCGCGATGAGTTGGTGGTGGATGGCGAGGCGGAAATTCTGGCGCCACGCAAGCAACAGACCGTGACATTGCCGACGTTGCCGGCGATCAGTATCGGCTGATTTGCAAGCCCCAAAAGATCGCAACCTTTGGCAGCTCCTGCAGAGATCGGCGTAGGAGCTGCCGAAGGCTGCGATCTTTTGATCTTAGCGCCCCTCTTGAACCTGCACACTCGCCGTCATCCCCGCACTCAAACTGATCCCTTCAGGCAACTTGTCGAGCTTGATCCGTACCGGAATCCGCTGCGCCAGGCGCACCCAGTTAAACGTCGGTTCTACCTCGGCCAGCAACTGCCCATCGGGCGTGGTATTGCGGTCGGTAATCCCGCGGCTGATACTTTCGACGTGCCCCTGCAACGCCTCCCCCGCGCTCATGAGCCAGACCTTGACCGGATCGCCGACGCGAATTCGCGGCAGTTTGGTTTCCTCAAAATACGCCTGGACATAAAAAGTCGAATCGTCGATCAACGCCATCACCGGCTGCCCGGCATTCACGTAATTACCCTGGGCCAGACGCAAGTTGGTGACGTGGCCGCTGCGCGGCGCATGCACCTCGCTGCGGGTCAGGTTGAGTTGCGCGACCTTGGCTTCAGCCTGAGCTTCGCGCAGTTCGCCCCGGGCGATGCCAGCATTGATTTGTGCGTTCTCGCGCAGTTCGGCGCTGATCGCCTGCGGCCCAAGACTGGCGCGGCGGCTGGCTTCGTGTTCACGCAGACTGAGTTGCTGCTGACGGGTCTGCACCACCGCTTGCGCCTTCTCCAGCGCGGCTTCGAAACGATCACGGTCGATGCTCAGCAACACATCGCCAGCCTTGACCTGTTGGTTATCGAACGCCTTGAGCTCACGCACCCAGCCGGAAACGTCCGGGGCGATGACTACGACGTCGGCGCGGATCCGAGCGTCGCGGGTCCAGGGCGTCAACATGTAGTACTGCCATAGATGGAAACCGGCAAAAATCGCCAGCGCCGTCAGGCTCAGGGTTATCGCGACACGTACGGGTGTACGCATATTCAACTCCTTTATAAAGGCCCGAAGACGACGGTGATCAGGGTCAATACACAGACGTACAAGGCGCAATCAAACAATGCTTCGTGCCAGATCCAGCGGCCGACAGGGGTCATGCGCAACACCATGCGCAACGCTCCGGTGACCAGCAACGCCAGCAGCACATCAATCAGAAACGGGCTGAGCAGCACGCCGCCCATCGACCACTCACGCAAGCCCATGGCTTTGCTCCTGTTGGTGACACCAGGCACGCCAGCTGCTTTGCAATTGCAGCACCGCGCCCTGGGCGAGTTTCACCGCATCGCTGGGCGGCAACGCGTACAAGGTTTTCAATAACTCTTCACTCGGTTGCGCCAACGCCTCGGCGCGACTGCCGGCCGGGCCTTGCTCGAGGACTTTTTCCAGTTGTTCGAGATAACGTCGCTGGGGCTCTTTGACCGGCGCCTGCGCCACCGCCAGGCTCAAGCGCAAATGCAGCAGTTCATCGCCAATGTCCAGGCCGAGCAAGCCATCATCCCAGCGGCTGCGCGCCGGCTCCGGCAACTCGGGATAATGCCGCGCCAGTTGCAGCAAACGGTCGGCCATACGCCCGCCGAACCAGCTTTCGGCGCCGCGCAGACTGCGTCGGGTCAGGCGCACCAGATCGGCGAGGGTCGCCGCCAGTAACCGTCGACCATGCCATGTCGGGTTACGCAAGATCAGCAAGTGAAACGCCAGCACGGCGGCGCCGACACCAATCAGCATGGCCTGAGCGCTGTTGAAGAAATTCGCGACATCGAATTTCATCATGTTCAGCGGCGATACCAACACAATGAAGTGCAGGCAGAACGAAGTGGCCGTGGCACCGATCTGCGGCATGGCCATGCCCAGCGCGCCGAGAAACAGCGGCACGCCCATGCCCATGCACAGCAAGGCAAACCCGCTCCATTGCGGCAGCAGAATCTGCCCGACAATAAATGCCGACGGAATCGCCAGCACAATCCCCCGCAGAAAGCTCATGCCGATTTGCGCCCCATTCTCGCGGCTGGCAAACAGACTGCACACCACACACGTCAGCACCAGAGCGCCCGACGCCGCCGGCCATGCCGTCGCCAGCCAGAAACCCGACACCACCAGAAACGCCAGCGCACTGCGCGCGCCAAAGACCAGCGCCAATGACAGGTCACGGTGCGGCGTCAGGGTTCTCGGCGGATCGACCGTTTCACGCCCCTCCTGCACCGCTTCCAATGCCGCACTGGCTGCCATGGCGGTATCGAGCAACAAGGTGAAACGGGCCAGGCAGTAACTTTGCGCCGAACTGATGAATGCATCGTGAGAGGCATCGAGCAACCTCGGGCGCAACGCTTGCAACAGGGTGGTATCACAAGCGCCAAGAGCATCCTGAACCTCGGCCATCCATGGCATCAGTTGCTCGGCTTCCTGCTGCTCCAACTGATTCCATTGGCGGCGCACCGAACGGGCGATGCGCAACAGCATCAACAGCTTCTGACTCAAACCGCTGATGGCGCGAGCTCGTTGCCGACCGAGACTGCCTTCAAACCAGGCATGCTCCCGTTGCGCGTCGACTGCGACGATTTTCCCGAGGATTTCCAGCAAGCCTTTACGCGCCTGACCGTCGCCGGCCAGGGTCGCACGCGCGGTATTCATCCCGCTTTGCCAGGCTGCCCGGGCTTGATCCGCCAGTTGCCGTTCGACCCGCAACGGCCAGAGCAATGCACTGGCTGCAGTGGCGCAGAGAATGCCCAGGCAGATCTCCGTGCAGCGAGCCACGGCTTGATCGAACACCGTCAGCGGATGGGTAATGGCCGGCAATGCGATGATCGCCACCGTGTAACCGGCCAACACAAAGGAATAGGACCAGGCACTGCGCAGCAAGGTCGAGCTCGCCGTACACAGCCCGAGCCACAACGCCAACGCCAGCAAAAACAGCCAGGGCGTCTGGGCGAACAGGCCCATGAACACCACCGACATGATCGTCCCGACCAAAGTACCCAACAGCCGTGCCAACCCCTTCTGCACCACCATCCCGGACAACGGTTGGGCGACGATAAACGCCGTCATCAACGCCCATGATGGTTGCTCCAGCCCCCAGCGCAACGCCAGCCACAGCGCCAGGCCGCCGCCGATCAACGTCTTGATCGCGAACTGCAAGGCGCGGCGGTCAGGCGCGAACAAGGCCTGCAAAGTAATGGGCACGTAAGACACTCTTGAAAGGACGGTTTAACGATAGCCGGGTTAGGCAAGATGATATGGGTGACAAATTATTAGCTAGCTATCTATATCCCGTCCAGCGTTAAATTCCAAACATAAAAAAACGCCAGACTGGCTGGCGTTCTTGACAGGCAACGAACGCTTATGAGCGTGCGCGAGCCTGGTTACGCAGGGCTTTCACCTGATCATGGTTGCGTTGCACGCCGTGGTACTGGCGTTCAACGATGTCACGAATGCTCACCAGGTTGTCTTTGTTGATTTTTTCCAGGGCTTCCTTGTAAGCCTTCTTAGCGTGGTCTTCACCGCGTTCGGCCTCGTTCAGCACCGCTTCTTCATCCTTGCCGGTGAACATCGCCTTCACGTCGACCCAGCGACGGTGCATATCGCCACTGACACTGGTGGAGGTTTCCGGATCACCGCCCAGGGAACGCACAGTGGCCTGCAGCTCGGCAGCGGCAGCCGCGCAGTCGGCGGAGCGCTGAATGAACAGGTTTTTAAGTTCTGGATTTTTGATGTCTTCAGCGCAAGTCTTGAACCCTTCCTGACCGTCTTTACAGGTTTCAATCAGGTCGTTGAGTACAGAGATCGCTTCTTTGTTGATGTCGGTCATTTTTCAATTCCTTGCGGTTGATGAAAGATGCAATAAGTAGTTGCACCCTGCATGCCAGCTTTGAATTGACGACTTTTTATTTATATTTCAATCAGTTAGCTTTTAAGGCGAAATCTGTATCCGCTTTTTTTGCATGATCTGTCATTTGGCCTGCATGCAGAATGCCTGTATTTTCCAGACTGTTTTGAATCAAGACGACTGATGATGAATCCCGAAAAGCTTGAACTACTCATTACCCGCGAAATGCCCTTCGGCAAATACAAGGGCCGCATCATTGCTGACCTGCCCGGCCAGTACCTGAACTGGTTCGCTCGCGAAGGTTTCCCCCACGGTGAACTGGGCGGTTTACTGGCTTTAATGCAGGAAATCGACCACAACGGCTTGTCGGAACTGCTCGAACCGCTGCGCGTCAAACACGGCAAACCCGCCCCTCGTCACTGACCCGCCCTACCTCACCGAGTTGCTCATGCCCGATAACACCCGCCGCTCCCGCGATGAAGTCTTTTGGCAGACCTTTGCCGACCGCTACGCTGTCGAACCCGGCCCCCTGAACCTGGAGAACGGTTACTTCGGGCGCATGTCGCGCACTGTGGTCGAGGAGTATCAGCGCAACATCGAACTGATCAACCGGGGCAACTCGGTGCATGTGCGCCAGCGCTTCGAACAGGGCGAAAGCGTCCAGATTCGTGCGCAACTGGCCGAGCTGATCGGTGCCCCCGCCGAAGCCGTCGCCCTCACCCGCAACGCCTCGGACGGCCTGCAATCGCTGATCCGCAACTACAACCGCCTGGAACCGGGCGATCAGGTGCTGATATGCGATCTGGAATACGACACGGTCAAAAGCGCGATGCGTTGGCTGGCCCGCTATCGAGGCGTGGAAGTGATCGAGATCGAACACCACCACCCCGCCAGTTTCGACAGTTTGCTGACCACTTACCGCGAAGCTTTCGTGCGTTATCCGCGACTGAAGCTGATGGCCCTGACCCACGTCACCCATCGCACCGGGCTGGTCATGCCGGTGCAGGCGATTGCTGCTGCCGCCAGGGAATACGGCATTGACGTGATTCTCGACGGCGCCCATGCCTTGGGTCAGATCAAGTTCAATCTCGATGAGCTGGGCATCGCCTTTGCCGGCTACAACCTGCACAAATGGATCGGTGCGCCGCTGACTCTGGGGTTCATTTATATCGCGCCCCAGCGCCTGGCCGATATTGACCCGGACATGGGCGAGATGCATTTCCCGATCACCGACATTCGCGCCCGCACGCCCTACAGCACCCCGAATATCCCGGCCCTGCTGACCCTGCCACTGGTGTTGGAAGAACATCACGCCATGGGCGGTTCCGTCGCCAAGGGCACGCGGCTCAATTACCTGCGCAACCGATGGGTCGATGCCGTGCGGGGGTTACCGGGGATCGATGTCATGACCCCCAATGACCCGCGCCTGTATTGCGGCATCACCTCGATGCGCTTTACCCGGCATGCCGATCAACAGGCGATGGTCGAGCGCCTGCTCAACGATTACAACCTGTTTACCGTGGCACGCAGCGGCGCGGCGTGTGGCCCGTGCATCCGCATTACACCGGGACTCACTACCACCGCCGCCGACATGGATCTGCTGGCCGATGCCCTGAACGCATTGCGCTGAGGTCACACGGTGTACTTGTCGAAGTCCTGGGGTTTGATCTGTGATGACAGCGCAAACGTGTCGACACCGATGGTCATGCGGCCGAAAAAGCCGTCCTCATTCGAATCTCGACCGATGGAATGGACATTCAAGATCGAGGCTTCCCCCCCCATGCTCTGATAGAACTCATCCTGCTCGTTGTTCAGCGCGCAGGTACCACGCCCACGGTACTCGCGGGCATTGAGTACCGACCGCGAAGCCGCCTCGGGAAAGTACAGCTGGCCGACCCAGGCGACATGCCGCTCTTCCAGGTAGTTGTTGCCGGCCGTGATTCGTACCGCGACATGAATATGCACGGCGCGGCCGGCATAAAAACCCGGGTAGATAGTGGTAAATCGCACCACGCCCAGTTGATCGGTGAATTGCCCGCCGCGCAGGTAGGTATCGTCATCGGTGCGCGGAATCGAACCGATGGCATCGACATCGACTTCCTTGTCCGGGTCGAGCTTGCTCCAACCCGAATACGCCCCGCGCGCGTTGCAATGCCAGATATCGACCAGCGCCCCGGTGACCGGTTGACCGGTCATCGCATCGACGATCGTCAGTCGCAGCACCAGGGGAATGCCATCCATGCCTTCGCTGATGTTTCGTCTGATCAGTTTCGGGTTTCGAAAATACGGACCGGCGATCTGTTCGGGTGACAGTTGGCACACCGTTGGTGGGGATGTAATTGCAGTGTTGTCGTCCATGACGTTCTCTCATCCATAAGATGAACGCAGGTTAACGCTGAACGAGCGACGAGATGCGGTAACTATGTATCGCATGATGTCCTGTGGGAGCGGGTTATATTTCAGGCAAAAAAAACGGTGCACCGACCAAGCGCACCGTAAAGCCGTAGAACACACAACGAAGTGTTTGGTAAATCCGGTTAATCAGTCCAGCAGGGCCAATGCCTCGGCGGTGCACTCCTGGATGCGGGCCCAATCGCCGTTCTTGATCCACTCGGGGTCAAGCATCCAGCTGCCGCCCACGCACATCACGTTTTTCAACGCCATGTAGCTCTTGATATTGGCCGGGCTGACGCCGCCGGTCGGGCAGAATTTTACTTCGCCGAACGGGCCGCCCAAGGCTTTGATGGCCGCGACGCCGCCGCTGACTTCCGCCGGGAACAGCTTGAAGCGGCGATAACCCAGGCTATAGCCTTCCATGATGCCAGAGGCATTGCTGATGCCCGGCAGCAGCGGGACCGGGCTACCGACACTGGCTTCAAGCAGATCACGGGTAATGCCCGGCGTGACGATGAATTGCGAACCGGCCGCTTCGGCAGCGGCCAGCATGCTGCGATCGAGCACGGTGCCGGCACCGGTCACCAGTTCCGGACGCTTTTCGCGCAGGATCTGGATCGCCTTGAGGCCGAACTGCGAACGCAGGGTCACTTCCAGCGCCGTCAGGCCACCGGCCGCCAGGGCGTCGGCCAACGGCAGCACGTCCTGTTCACGAGCGATGGTGATCACCGGCAGGATCCGCGCCTTGGCGCAGAGGCTGTCGATCAGGGCAACTTTGTCCGCCATGGAAACGGTCGGGGATGTGTTTGTCATAGCGGCTGATCCTTGGTTCATGGGCACCAGTAAATCTCTAACGTAGGTTGCAGAAACGCCCGAATCGGCATGGCGGCGACATCGTCACCGGCCAGTGCGGCATTCAGGGTGGTCAGCTTGGACTGACCGGAAATCGATAGAACGGTGTGCTTCGCCGAAGCCAGCAACGCGCGACTCATGGTTAGCCGTTGATGAGGCACGGTCGGCGCCAGCATCGACCAGCAGCGACGGGTACCGTCGACTTTCAAGGCGTCGGCCAGGTTCGGGCTGTTGGGGAACAGCGATGCGGTATGACCGTCATCACCCATGCCCAGCACCAGAACGTCGATCGACGGCAATTCGGCGAGCAAGCGATCAGCCTGCTCGGCGGCCTGTTCCAGGTTGGCGGTGGCGCTGTAGAGGCTCAGGAACTGAGCCTTGGCCGCCGGGCCTTGCAACAGGTAACGCTTGAGCAGACCGGCATTGCTGTCGGCATGTTCCACCGGCACCCAGCGCTCGTCAGCCAGCGTGACGACAACCTTGGACCAGTCCAGCGTCTGCTTGGCCAGGTGCTGGAAAAACGCCACCGGGCTGCGGCCACCGGAAACCACCAAGGTCGCGGTGCCGCGCGCGTCGATCGCGTCGCTCAGTTGCTTGGCCACATTCAGCGCCAGGCCTTCGGCCAGCAGCACCGGGCTTTTGAACTCATGAGCGCTGACGCCCTGAGGCAGTTTCAATTCAGATATCGCCATACCACGACCTCCCGTCCCGCGTAATCAGTGCGATGGAGCTCATCGGTCCCCAGGACCCGGCCGCGTACGGCTTGGGCGCATCACCGGATTTTTTCCACCCGGCGATCAACTGGTCACACCACTTCCACGCGGCTTCGATTTCATCTTTACGGACAAACAAATTCTGATTGCCGCGCATCACTTCCAGCAACAACCGCTCGTAGGCGTCGGGAATCCGCGCGCTGCGATAGGTATCGGAAAAATTCAGCTGCAACGGACCGCTGCGCAGCTGCATGCCTTTGTCCAGGCCTTGTTCTTTGGTCATCACGCGCAAGGAAATGCCTTCGTCCGGTTGCAGGCGGATGATCAGCTTGTTGCTGATCTGCAAGCGCTGCTCGGGGGCGAAGATGTAGTGCGACGGTTCCTTGAAGTGGATGACGATCTGCGACAGCTTTTGCGGCATGCGCTTGCCGGTGCGCAGGTAGAACGGCACGCCGGCCCAGCGCCAGTTGCGAATGTCGGCACGCAGGGCGACGAAGGTTTCGGTGTCGCTCTGGGTATTGGAATTAGGCTCCTCCAGATAACCGGGCACCGATTTGCCTTCGCTGTGACCAGCGATGTACTGGCCGCGCACCACCTGAGTGGTCAGGCCTTCCGGGCTGATCGGTGCCAGCGCCTTGAGGACTTTGACTTTCTCGTCGCGGATGCTGTCGGCGGACAGGTCGGCCGGCGGGTCCATGGCGATCAGGCAGAGCAATTGCAGCAGGTGATTCTGGATCATGTCCCGCAGCTGCCCGGCCTTGTCGAAATAGCCCCAACGGCCTTCGATCCCGACCTTCTCGGCCACGGTGATTTCCACGTGGGAGATGTAATTCTGGTTCCACTGGGTTTCGAACAGGCTGTTGGCGAAACGCAGGGCGATCAGGTTTTGTACGGTCTCTTTGCCCAAGTAGTGGTCGATGCGGTAGGTGCGGTTCTCCGGGAAGAACTGCGCCACGGCGTCGTTGACCTTGCGCGAGGATTCCAGGTCCGAACCGATGGGTTTTTCCAGCACCACGCGGGTGTTTTCGGTCAGGCCGACCTTCGACAGGTTCTCGCAAATAGCGCCATAAACCGCTGCCGGGGTGGCGAAGTAAGCAATCACCCGCTGGGCGCTGCCAGCCTGTTCGGCCAGGGCGACGTAATCGTCAGCCTTGAGGAAGTCGACGTGCAGGTAGCTCAAACGCGCCAGGAAGCGCTCGACCACCGCTTCATCCAGTTCTTTGGCTCCGACGTAGCGACGCAACTCGGTGGCGATGAACGCCAGATGCTGCTGCTCGCTGCCGGGTTCACGGGCCAGCGCGATAATGCGCGTATCCTCATGAAGCAGGCCGGCGCCATCGAGTTGATAGAGGGCAGGAAACAGCTTGCGCAAGGCTAGATCGCCGAGAGCGCCGAACAAGGCAAAGGTGCACGGTTCAACCGTAATCGAAGGCATGATGTTTGTTCTTTTATCAAGTTAAGCTACAAATACCTTTTTTCAAGGCATCACTCAAGGGAAAATGTAGTAATAACCACAACATTTTCGCAAAATACAGATTCCGAGTGGTGGTCGGTCGGAGCCATCAGTAGGATAGGCCACCGTTATGGGCCGTATCAAAGGCCCAATTTGCATTAGCCGAACGCTTATTTGCGCTGCTGACCTAAGGAACATGAAATGGACCGCGTGCGAAATTTACTGGAACAGATCCAGAATCGCCTTGAAGACCTGAACAAGGCTGAACGCAAAGTCGCCGAAGTGATCCTGCTCAACCCAGAGCAGGCCACCCGGTTCAGCATCGCCGCCCTCGCCCAGGCCTCTAAAGTCAGCGAGCCGACGGTCAACCGTTTCTGCCGTTCGTTTGGCGTTAGCGGCTACCCGGAACTCAAGCTTCAATTGGCCCAAAGCCTGGCCAGTGGCGCGGCATATGTCAGCCGTGCGGTCGAGGCCGACGATAATCCAGAGGCCTATACCAAAAAGATTTTCGGCAGCGCCATCGCTTCTTTGGACAGTGCATTACAGGCGCTTGACCCGAACCTGATCAGCCGCGCCGTCGACCTGTTGATCCAGGCCCGGCAGATCCACTTCTTCGGCCTCGGCGCCTCGGCCCCGGTGGCGCTGGATGCGCAGCACAAGTTCTTCCGCTTCAACCTGGCCGTCACCGCCCATGCCGATGTGCTGATGCAGCGCATGATTGCGTCGGTAGCGCACACCGGTGAGTTGTTCGTGATCATTTCCTACACCGGTCGCACCCGCGAACTGGTGGAAGTGGCGCGCATCGCGCGGGAAAACGGCGCTTCGGTGCTAGGCCTGACGGCCGAAGGTTCGCCGCTGGCCAAGGCCAGTACCCTGAGCCTGAACATTCCGTTGCCGGAAGACACCGACATTTACATGCCGATGACGTCGCGGATCATTCAGTTGACCGTGCTCGATGTACTCGCCACCGGGATGACCCTGCGCCGGGGCGTGGATTTCCAGCCGCATCTGCGCAAGATCAAGGAAAGCCTGAATGCCAGTCGGTATCCGATTGGGGATGAGTTTAATTAGTCCACCATTATCGTTCCCACGCTCCCGCGTGGGAACGCAGCCCGTGACGCTCCGCGTCACTGGACGCGGAGCGTCCCTTGAGGCATTCCCACGCAGAGCGTGGGAACGATCACCCGCGCCTGCAAACTCAAATGCGCCCGCTCTCCCGGTGCCAGGCATAGGCTGTCGGTCCCGCCACTGGCCGCTTCCACACAGACGAACTCTAAAACCTCGTTCCAGCTTACGCCCAGCAACGGCCGCGAGCCGGGATGCCAGACCACCGTGTCTGCATGGTCACCGGTGTCGATGCACAACTGCCGCTGCCAGGCGTGGTCCTTGAGCTGCAATTCGCCGTCATGCTGGAACACTCGCTGACAACCGCCGTCGACCCGCAACTCGCCTTCCTGCTGGCAAACCTGGCGGCTCAACTGGTCGTAACCTTGCGCGCCGTCGAGACCAGACAGCGCTACCTCGCCCACGTCACCGATACGCCAGTAGGCGTGCAACGCCTGGCTCAACTGGCACGGCATGTCGTCCTGATGCTCGGTGCTCAGGTGCAAATCCATGCGTTCGCCCAGGTGCGCGTGCAAGTCCACTTGCCAGTCGCACAGCTGTAACTGCCAGTGCAGGTGCACGCCATCGTCATCACTGCTGCTGTCGAGCAGTTTCCAGTCGAGCAAACGCGCCCAGCCATGGGACGGCCAGGCGTTTTCGCTCGGATGACGGCCGTACCACGGCCAACACACCGGCACACCGCCGCGAATCGCACCGACATGCGGCCACTTCGCCGCGCACCACAACCAGGGTTTCTGACCCTTTGGCTGGAAGTGCAGCAACTGCGCGCCCTGTCGACTGAACACCGCCTGACACAGCGGATGGTCGATCACCAGCACATCGCGCATCTGATAGCGCTCCCACGCAAACACCGGCCGTTCGCGCAAGGATTTGAAGAAGCGTTGTAGCGGATGCTCAAGCATGTGCCACGGTCCTGAAAATCATTTTTTTACCTGATCATTCCCACGCTCTGCGTGGGAATGCATCCCGTGACGCTCTGCGTCACATACGATGGACGCAGAGCGGCGGTTACCACGCAGAGCGTGGGAACGATCTGCTCCAAGGGATGTGCTGCCCCCAAAAAAAAGCGGACAGCCATGGCCGTCCGCAAATATGCGCACATAGAGAGGAGCTTATCGCAACAGCGTTAGAACACCGACTGAATTTTCAGACCAGCCACCAGAGCGTTGTCGACTTCATCCACACCACCCGGGTGAGTGATGTATTGCAGGTTAGGACGCACGGTCAGCCAGTTGGTAACGTGGAAGCCGTAGTTGATCTCGTAGTTGTACTCGGTGGAACGCAACGGCGAGAACAGCGGATCGTTGTAGTCAGTGACACCATTGGCGGCGTTGACCAACTCGGCGTTTTTCTTCACATCTTCGTTGACATGGATACGGGAGAAACCGATCCCGACGTCATCTTTAGGACGCGCATCAAACGGGCCCTTGTACACAAACATTAGCGACTGGTAGTTGTCGACGAAGTTGGTGTCCTTGTCGTGGAAGGTGGCGTTAGCCGCGATGTTCAGACCGCGTGAAGCATCACCGTTGTGAGTGGTCAGTTGTTGCTGCGCCACGAACCAGTAGCCGTGCTTGCTATCGTGGCTGCGATAAGCGTTGCCGCTGGTCGCTGCATCATTGCCGTTGGCGTCTTCACGAACGTCATCGGCGTTGGCAGTGCTCTTGTAGTAACCGACACGGTATTCGCCCGGCAGGTTGTTGACCTTCGGCGACCAGACCAATTCAACTGGCAAGACGGTGCCTTCGGTACCACTGCCGCTGAGCTTGAAGCCGTTACCGTGTTCCAGTTGCGACGGGTTCTGGTTGTACGCACCAATCTGCGCATAGAACTCAGGCGTGATGTTGTACTTCACGCGAATCGCCGCCTGCATGACCGGCCAGTTGTACCAGATGTTGGTCGCCCAGTTACCCGCTTGGGAACCGCAGAATGCCAGGTTCTGGAACTCGCAAGGGAAGGTGTTGAAGTCTTCGCCTTCGCCGAAGTAACCGGCCTTGACGTCCAGCTTACCGTCGAGGAACTGGTGCTTGATCCACAACTGGGTCAAACGGACCATGTGGCCACGACCGTAGACTTCCTGGGAGGAACTCAAGGTGCCGGCACGCGGGTCGCCGACACGGTCATTGGAGATGTTCTCACCGTTACGGTTGGTGAGCTGGATCTTCGCCTGGGTGTTATCCCAGCCCCACAGCTTTTCCAGGTCCAGCGCCACGCCCAAGCCAAACTGGTCGGCGTAACGCGCCGTCTTGTCGTCGTTGTAACCGCCATGCAGGTTGGCGCCCACTTCACCGACGTAGTCGGCCTTGATGTCGATACCTTGTTCGATCAGCCTGGTCCGCTCGCCGCCCCAATCCCCGGTCATCCACTGCGAGTCAGCACTGAACGCGTCAGCCGCGTGTACGCTACCGGCCATAGTCATCACCGCAAGAGCTGACAATTGGCAGATAAGCTGAGCGTTGTTGTTCTTCTTCATCCCTACATCCTCGTCTTTATTGTTATTAACTGTTTTTATCTAACGCGGTTTACATCAAGTGCAACGCACGACAGTCCGGGCGCCACGGATCCCCCCTGTGGGGGCGAGCTTGTGGCAAGGGGGCTGCCCCCTCGCCACAAGCTCGCTCCCACATTTTTGATCTTTATCTACCTTTAAATTGGGCTACGTTGGCGCTGTGAGCTTCGGTTTTTGGCAGGCCGGCCACCCCCAGGCGTTCACCGGTCTTGGCATCGAACAACAGCACTTTCGATGGATCGAATTGCAGGGTCAGGGTCTCGCCCACGGCCGGCGCGACGTCCGGTGCCAGGCGGCAGCAGACTTTGGTGTCGTTGAGATTGACGAACACCAGGGTGTCGGGACCGGTCGGTTCGGTGACCTGCACTTCGGCACGAATGGTCGGCAAACCATTCGGCTCGCTGCCCGCCAGAACGATCTGTTCCGGGCGCATGCCGAGGATCACTTCGCGGTCTTCAAGCCCGGCGTCTTGCATGCCCAGCGGCAACTCGCAACGCGCCTGACCACTGTCGAGCAGCGCTACCAACCGACCTTCCTTGCGTTGCAAACGCAGAGGGATGAAGTTCATCGGCGGCGAACCGATGAAGCTCGCCACGAACAGGTTGGCCGGATTGTTGTAGATGTCTTTCGGCGTGCCGAACTGCTGAATGATCCCGTCCTTCATCACCGCCACTTTGTCGCCCAGAGTCATGGCTTCGATCTGGTCGTGAGTCACGTAGACCGTGGTGGTTTTCAGGCGCTGGTGCATCAGTTTCATTTCGGTGCGCATCTCGACCCGCAGCTTGGCGTCGAGGTTGGACAGCGGCTCATCGAACAGGTAAATCTTCGGCCGCCGCGCCAGCGCCCGGCCCATGGCCACGCGCTGTTGCTGACCACCAGAGAGCTGGCCCGGTTTGCGGCTGAGCAGATGTTCGATTTGCAGCAGCTTGGCCACGCGAGCGACTTCTTCGTCGATTTCGGTGGTGGGCATTTTGCGAATCTTCAGGCCGAACGCGATGTTGTCGCGCACGCTCATGGTCGGGTACAGCGCGTAAGACTGGAACACCATGGCGATGTCGCGATCTTTCGGGCTCATGCCGCTGATGTCGGCGTCGTCCACCAGGATCGCCCCGCCGCTGATGTTTTCCAGACCCGCAATGCAGTTCATCAAGGTGGATTTACCACAGCCCGATGGACCGACCAGGATCAGGAACTCACCGTCATTGATCTTCAGCTCGATGTTTTTCAGGGTGTCCGGCAAACCGGCGCCGTAGGTTTTGTTAACGTTGCGTAATTCGAGAGTTGCCATGTTCTACCCCTTGACCGCGCCGGACGTCAGCCCACGCAGGAAATACTTGCCAGCGAATATGTAGACCAGCAGTGTCGGCAGCCCGGCGATCATCGCGGCGGCCATATCAACGTTGTATTCCTTGGCCCCGGTGCTGGTGTTGACCAGATTGTTCAGGGCCACGGTAATCGGCTGGGCATCGCCACTGGCGAAGACCACGCCGAACAGGAAGTCATTCCAGATTTGCGTGAACTGCCAGATCAGGCAGACCATCACGATCGGGATCGACATCGGCAGCAGGATCTTCCAGAAAATCGTGAAGAAGCCCGCGCCATCCAGTCGCGCCGCCTTGACCAGCGCATCCGGAATGCTCACGTAGTAGTTGCGGAAGAACAGCGTGGTGAACGCCAGACCGTAAACCACGTGCACCAGCACCAGGCCGGTGGTGGTGTTGGCCAGGCCGATCTTGCCGAGGGTGAACGAGGCTGGCAGCAGCACGGTCTGGAACGGCAGGAAGCAACCGAACAACAACAGGCCGAAGAACAGTTGCGAACCGCGGAAGCGCCACATCGACAGCACGTAGCCGTTCATGGCACCGATGAAAGTAGAGATCAGTACTGCCGGCACGGTGATTTTCACCGAGTTCCAGAAGTAGCTGCCGACACTGTCCCAGGCCTTTATCCAGCCGATGCCATCAATCACTTGCGGCAAGCTCAACAGGTTGCCGGTGCGGATGTCTTCCGGGGATTTGAAACTGGTCAGCAGCATCACCACCAGCGGGACCAGATAGATCGCCGCAGCCAGCAACAAGGTTGCATAGATCGCGATGCGACTGAAGCTGATCGCCGGTTTGCCAAGTTGATTACTCATGGCGTTTGCCTCGCAATTCGGAGTACAGGTACGGCACCAGAATCGCCAGGATCGCGCCGAGCATCATCATGGCGCTCGCCGAACCAATGCCCATCTGGCCACGGCTGAAAGTGAAGGAGTACATGAACATCGCCGGCAAGTCAGACGAGTAGCCCGGGCCACCCGCGGTCATCGCCGCCACCAGGTCGAAGCTCTTGATCGCGATGTGCGCCAGGATCATGAAAGCGCTGAAGAACACCGGGCGCAGGCTCGGCAATACGATCTTCAAGTAGATGGTCGGCAGGCTCGCACCGTCGACTTGCGCCGCGCGGATGATCGATTGATCGACGCCACGCAGGCCGGCCAGGAACATCGCCATCACAAACCCGGAGGCTTGCCACACGGCGGCGATCACCAGGCAATACACCACGCGATCCTGATCCACCAGCCAGTCGAGACGGAAGCCTTCCCAGCCCCAGTCACGCAGCATTTTGTCCAGACCCAGGCCTGGGTTGAGCAGCCATTTCCACGCGGTACCGGTCACGATCATCGAGAGCGCCATCGGGTACAGGTAAACGGTGCGGATGAAGCCTTCCTTGCGAATGCGCTGATCCAGCAGCACCGCGAGGAATACGCCCAGCACCAGGCTGATGCCGATGAACATGCCGCCGAACACCGCGAGGTTCTTGCTCGCGACCCACCAGCGATCGTTGTCCATCAGGCGAATGTATTGCTGCAGGCCGACCCACTTGTAGCTCGGCATGAAGCTGGAATTGGTGAAGGACAGAACAAATGTCCAGATGATGTAACCGTAAAAACCAACCAGGACGATCAGCATGCTAGGCGCCAAAACCAGCTTGGGAAGCCAGCGCTGCAATGCGTCGAACGGTGAGGCTTTGCTGAAAACCGCCACAGAGCTCATCGGGATAATCCAGGTGAAGAGAAATGGAATCGGCACGGCGATCCCTTGTGGGAGCGGGTTTCTGTGGGAGCTGGCTTGCCTGCGATGGCATCAACTCGGTTTGAAGTTAAACCGAGTCGCCTGCATCGCGGGCAAGCCCGACTCCCACATAAGCCCTTTCCCACAGGGGTCACGCGCGTCAGGGATTACTGGGCAGCTTTGACGGCCGACGCCAGTTGCGCGCTGGCCTTGGCCGGATCAGCGTTCTTGTCGTTCATGAAGTTGGTGACCACATCGAAGATCGCGCCCTGAACGGCCAGGGAAGTGGCCATGTTGTGCGCCATGCTCGGTTGCAGGCCGCCCGTCTTCTCGTCAGCCAGGAAATCCTTGGCAGACGCTTGAGCGCAAGAATCGAAGCCCAGCGCGCTCATGTCGTTAAGCATGTCGGTACGCACCGGGATCGAGCCTTTGTTGATACTGAAGATTTTCTGGAAGTCTTTGCCCAGAGCGACCTTGGCCAGGTCTTGCTGGGCGGCGATGTCACCTTTGCGATCGGCTTTGAGCTTGAACACAGCCATCGAGTCGATGTTGTAGGTGAAGGCTTTTTCAGTGCCCGGGAACGGCACGCACTGGTAGTCCTTGCCTGCGACTTTCTTCGCGGCGGTCCATTCGCTCTTGGCCCAGTCGCCCATCATCTGCATGCCGGCCTTGCCGTTGATGACGTCGGCCGCAGCGATGTTCCAGTCACGACCAGCGCGGTTCGGGTCCATGTAGCCGGTGATTTTTTTCAGCTCGGTGAAGGCCTTGGCCATCTCCGGCCCGGAAAGGGTTTTTTGGTCCAGGTCGACCAGGGCTTTCTTGTAACCGTCTGCGCCCATGACCGAGAGCACCACGTCTTCAAACACGGTGCTGTCCTGCCAAGGCTGGCCACCGTGGGCGAGCGCGATGAAGCCGGCGGCTTTGAGCTTGTCGCCAGCGGCATAGAATTCTTCGAGGGTGGTCGGCGCTTTTTCGATCCCGGCTTTCTTGAAGACTTCCGGGTTGATCCACAGCCAGTTGACGCGGTGGATGTTCACCGGCACGGCGACGTAGTCGCCTTCGTATTTCACGGTGTCGGAGACTTTCTTGATCAGCAGGTTATCCCAGCCTTCGGACTTGGAAACCTCTTTGAGGGTGTCGGTGCTGAGCAGGCCGGTGCTGCCCCATTCCTGGATGTCCGGACCTTTGATCTGGGCAACGCCCGGCGGGTTACCGGCCACGGCGCGGCTTTTGAGTACGGTCATGGCCGTGGAACCGCCACCGCCGGCGACTGCGCCGTCTTTCCAGGTGAAGCCGTCTTTTTCGACTTGGGCCTTGAGCACATCGACGGCCGCTTTTTCACCACCAGACGTCCACCAGTGAACGACTTCCACCGAACCTTTGGCATCGGCGGCAAGGGCACTGACAGGGAATGCAGCAACGGGAAGCAACGAAGCGAGAGAAATGACAGTAGCGAGGCGAGAAATCGCATTCATCTAGTAGTACCTTTCTTGTTGTTATGCATGCAAGTCTGGTGCTTGCGCTGCATAGGATTCTAAACAGGGGATGCCCCTTCGCAGGTAACGAAGGGACGCGCAAATGTCACCACATGGTTACACAGGAGCGCTCTGGGACAATTGCGCCAGCGCAGTGGCCATGCTCGGCGCCAGCGGCAGGCGCGGGATCAAAACGGCTTGCCAGGCGTGATACAGGTCGGGTTTGCCGGCCCAGATATCGGCACTCGGACGGTTCAGCGGATCGAGTTCGTGATGCCAGCTGCCATCGCAACGGTCAATGAAATGACTGTCACAGAATTCCCAGAACAGTCGGTACCAGCGCTCGTATTGCTCATCACCGGTGCGTTTAAGCAGCGCACTGGCGGCGGCACTGGCTTCGGCGTGGGTCCAGTGCAAGCGATGGCGAACCACTGCGCGATTGTCCCAGTCGAGGGTGTAGACAATGCCCGGCGCACCGTCGACGTCCCAGCCGTGACGGCAATTGTGGTCGAAGAGTTTTTGCGCATCGGTGGCGAGCCAGCCCGGCGTGAGTATCCCGGCCTGCACCCGCGCCGCTTCAAGGTGAAGCAATAGGCGCGCCCATTCGAAACCATGGCCCGGCGTGGTGCCGTAAGGGCGGAAACCGTCAGCCGGGTTGTCGTGGTTGTAGTCACGCAGCGGCTGCCAGTCGCGGTCGAAATGCTCGACCACCAGGTAATCGTTGGCTGCGGCGTGATCGTGAATGACGCGCTCGACGATGCGTTGGGCGCGAATCAACCAGCGGTTGTCCTCGGTGACATCGGCCAGGGCGAGAAAGGCTTCGGTGGCGTGCATGTTGCTGTTGGCACCGCGATAGGCTTCTTCGCAACTGAAGTCGCGGTTGAAGGATTCGCGCATGGCGCCCTCCTCCTCACTCCAGAAATGCGTGTCGATGATGTGGATCGCATCGTCGAGCAAGGCTTGTGCACCGGGGCGCTGAGCGACCACCGCAGAACTCGCGGCCAATGCCACGAAGGCATGCAGGTAAGCGGCTTTGTCGGTATTACCGTCGCGGTGTTCGGGTGTGGCGAACCAGCCGCCGTGTTCGGCATCACGCAGCGGCCCGCTGAGGGCTTTGATGCCGTGATCCACCAGCTCGGCAAAACCCGGCAGGCCCTGGATGTGCGCCATGGCGAAGCTGTGGGTCATGCGCGCGGTGTTCATGGTTTCGGCTTGAGCATTGGCCGGCAGGCGCCCCTTTTCATCGAGGTTACCGAAGCCTTCGGCAAGCTTTGAAGCCTTGGCAAACGCCAACAGGCGCAGGCCTTCGGTGGCGAGCCATTGCTGATGGGCAGGCGCGTTCAGCCAACTGCTGAAGGCCGGTTGGAAGGTGTCCATGGGAGTACCTTTTTTGTTGTTATGACTGAGGGCAGTCTAAACAACGGGCGGTGGCGGGCAGGTAACGAAGGGGGCGGCTTTTGTCACAGAGTTGTGACTTTACCTTCAGGCAGCGTTGATTGATCTGACGCCATCGCGGGCAAGCCCGCTCCCACAAGGTTATGCACATACCTTGAAAATGTAGGCAATCCTGTTGGTGCGGGCTTGCTCGCGATGAACGATAACGCGGTGCCGCTAATCAACACTACGTGGCAACTGCAACGTCACCCGCAACCCGCCTTCACGCAGGTTTTGCAGGCTGACTTCACCGCCATGGCTGTGGGCAATGTTGCGCGCGATCCCCAGCCCCAGACCATAACCCTGCTGCTGCCCGGCCAAGCGGAAGTGCGGCTCGAACACCTGTTCCAGCCGTTGCTCCGGTACGCCCGGCCCTTCATCGTCGACATGCAGGACGAACGCACTCTCATCGTCATCGATGTGCAGATGCGCGTTCTGCCCATATTTCAAAGCGTTGTCGATCAGGTTGCCAATGCAGCGCTTGAGCGCCAATGGCTTGCCGGGATACGGCGCCAGCGCCCGACCGTGCTGGGTCACGCGGCCATTGCCGTTAGGCGCCAGATAGGGTTCCACCAGACAGTCGAGCACATGATTGAGGTCCACCGGCTCGATGTTTTCGTGGATGTCGGTGTCTTTCACGCATTGCAACGCGCCTTTGACCAGCAGCTCCAGCTCATCCAGATCACGGCCGAACTTGGCTTGCAGCTTTTCGTCTTCGAGCAATTCGACCCGCAGTCGCAGCCGGGTAATCGGCGTGCGCAAGTCATGGGAAATCGCGCTGAACAACTGGCTGCGTTCGGTCAGGTAACGGCTGATACGCTCACGCATCGCATTGAAGGCGCGGCCCACTTCCACCACTTCACTGCCGCCACCCTCGGCCACCGGTTCGACTTCGGCACCCAGAGACATGTCCCGAGCTGCCCGCGCCAATCGCTTGAGCGGTCGGCTCTGCCAGTGCACCAACAGGCCGATGAACAGCAGCAGGAAACCGCTGGTGAGCACGATGAACCAGACCTGCTGCGCCGGCAGGCCTTGTTCTTCGAGACTGGTGTAGGGCTCGGGCAACAAGGAGGCGATGTACAGCCATTCGCCCGGCGCCATCTGGATTTGTGTGACCAGCACCGGCGGGTTCACCGGTTCCAGGGTCAATGCGTAATGCGCCCAGGAGCGCGGCAACTCATCGAGCTTCAAGCCGCCGTTGAAAATCCGCAGGTCTTCGGGGCTGACGAAGGTCACCGAGATGTCGGTGTCCTGGCCCAGCGACTGACGCAGCACTTCGTCCACCGCCTTGAGTACCGCTTCTTTGCGCGGGGTGATCGGCAGCACTTCCATCCCCAAGGGTTTGTCGTTGAGCGTCACCACAAACCGGGTGCCGCCCATGCTGCGCAATTGATCGAGCACCAGCGGTCGAAACGCCACCGGCAACGAGCGGAAATAACTGACGCTGGCCGTCATCGAGTGAGCCAGGCTGCGGGCACTCGTGACCAGGCCTTCAAGTTGCGTGGCGCGCAATTGCGACACCCAGATCACGCTCGACAGCGCCTGGGCAAACAGCACCGCCAGCAGGGTCAGCAGCAACATGCGCCCGAGCAGCGAGCGCGGCACCGGTAGCCGCCCGGCGAGCTTGCGCAGAAAATCAGTGACCATTGCTGGCAACCACGTTCGCTGCCAGTTGGTAGCCACTGCCGCGCACGGTACGGATCAGCCGGGGAGGTTTTTCGGTGTCGCGCAGGCGCTGGCGCAAACGGCTGACCGCCATGTCGACGATGCGATCGAGCGGCATCAAGTCACGGCCACGGGTGGCGTTGCCGATGGTGTCGCGGTCGAGGATTTCCTGAGGGTGATCGAGGAACAGTTTCAGCAACGCAAAATCGGCGCCCGAGAGAATCACTTCTTCGCCGTCGATGTGGAACAGTCGATGGCTGACCATGTCCAGCCGCCAGTCGTCGAAAGCCAACACTTCGCTGCCGGAACGCTCCTGACCGAACTGCGCACGGCGCAACAAGGCTTTGATGCGCGCCTGCAATTCACGGGGGCTGAAGGGTTTGCCGAGGTAGTCGTCTGCGCCTAGTTCGAGGCCGATGACGCGGTCGGCCTCGTCGGAGCTGGCGGTGAGCATGATGATCGGCACATGGGCCTGGCGCGGGTGCTGGCGGATCCAGCGGCAGAGGCTGAAACCGTCTTCGTCCGGCAGCATCACATCGAGAATCACCAGATCGCTCGGCGCCTCGTTCAGGGCCTGACGAAAGCCTGCACCGTCAGGCGTGGTGCGGACCTGGAAACCGGCGCGGGTCAGGTAGGTGTCCAGCAACTCGCGTATCTCTTGATCGTCATCGACCAACAAAATCGACTTGTTGACTGAGCTCACAGGGCGGCATCCTTGTTGTTGGTGTTGGGGAGGATTATGCCTGATCGATCGTGGATCTATAGTGTGTCGATCGTTCCCACTCTCTGCGTGGGAATGCTTCAAGGGACGCTCCGCGTCCAGTGACGCGGGGCGTCACGGGCTGCATTCCCACGCAGAGCGTGGGAACGATCATTACTGCGCCTGATCCAGCGCCACACCCGCGCCAACAAGGCCGGAATACGGCGCCGTCACCAGCCACACCGGAATGCCTTTGAAGTAATCGCTCATGCAACCCTTGTCGGCGAAGCAACGGGCGAAACCGCTGTTGATGAAGAAATCGGCAAACCGCGGAATCACTCCGCCAACGATGTAAACGCCACCGCGCGCCCCCGTGGTCAGCACGTTGTTGCCGGCCACGCGACCGAGCCAGCAGCAGAACTGTTCGAGCACTTCCATGGCAATCGGATCGCCCGCCAGCCCGGCCTTTGTGATCGCCTCAGGCGTGTCGAGCACAGGCGTGTGACCGTCCACCGCGCAGATCGCCCGGTAGACTCGCGGCAAACCACTGCCGCTTAACGCGGTTTCAGCGCTGACATGACCGATCTCGTTGTAGATGTGTTGCCACAGTTGGGTTTCCCGTGGACTGCTGAGCGGCAGATCGACGTGACCGCCCTCCCCCGGCAACGGAGCAAAACGCCCCCCGCCCAGATCGAGCAACGTGCCCACGCCCAGGCCAGTGCCCGGACCGATCACCACCGCCGGCCGCAACGGTTCCGGCGTGCCTTCGCAGACCACCCGGAACTCGCCCGGCTGCAAGCGGGTCATGCCCAGCGCCATTGCCGAAAAATCGTTGATCAACAGCAGTCGATCCACCTGCAAGGCCTTGCAGAAACCCTTGCGACTGAGCCGCCAGTGATTGTTGGTGAACTTGAATTCATCACCGCTCACGGGGCCTGCCACCGACAGGCACACCGAACCGATCGACCCCGGTGCCAGACCGAGCCCGCTCAGGTAGAGCGCAATCGCCTCTTCCGGGCTGGCGTGGTCTGCCGTCGCCAGCACCTGGACCGATTCCAGCTGCTGGTTTTTCCACAACGCGAAACGTGCGTTGGTGCCACCGATGTCACCGACCAGAGCCAGTTTCAATTAAGCGTCTCCAGGGCAGAAGTAAAGGCGCTGGCGCCTTGCTCTGCGGAGCTGAAGGCCATGCGCATGAAACCAAACAGTTCGCGACCGCTGCCAATGTTGTTGCCCAACAAACCTTTGGCTGGCTCGCGCGCTGCGAATTCTTCGGCGTCCACCTTAAGCTCCAGAGTGCCTTTGACGCCATCGACGCGGATGATATCGCCCTCTTGCACTCGCGCCAAAGCACCGCCCACATAAGCTTCGGGGCTGACGTGGATCGCCGCCGGGATTTTCCCCGAGGCGCCGGACATGCGCCCGTCAGTCACCAACGCGACTTTGAAGCCGCGATCCTGCAGCACGCCGAGGAACGGCGTCATTTTGTGCAGTTCCGGCATGCCGTTGGAACGCGGGCCCTGGAAGCGCATCACCGCGACGAAATCCTTCTCGAGCAAACCGGCCTTGAAGGCATCGGCCAGATCCTGCTGATCCTGGAACACCATGGCCGGTGCTTCGACAACCTGGTTTTCCAAAGCGACGGCGGATACTTTCATCACGCCACGGCCGAGGTTGCCTTCCATCACTCGCAGGCCACCCTCCGCCGAGAATGCGCGAGCGACCGGACGCAGGATGGTTTCGTCGAGGCTTTCGATCGGGCCTTCGCGCCAGACCAGTTCGCCGTTTTCGAGGAACGGTTCCATGGTGTAGCGGCTCAGGCCGTGGCCGAGCACGGTGTTGACGTTTTCGTGAAGCAGGCCGGCTTCCAGCAGTTCGCGGATCAGGAACGACATGCCGCCCGCCGCCTGGAAGTGGTTGATGTCGGCTTTGCCGTTGGGGTACACGTGGCTCAGGGTCGGCACCACCTCGGAGAGGTCGGCCATGTCCTGCCAGGTCAACTGGATGCCCGCGGCCATGGCGATCGCCGGCATGTGCAGGGTGTGGTTGGTCGAACCGCCGGTGGCGTGCAGGGCCACGATGGAGTTGACCAGCGAACGCTCGTCGACGATTTCGCCGATCGGCATGAAGTCGCCGTTCTGCTTGGTCAAGCGGGTGACCTGGTGCGCCGCTTCGCGAGTCAGGGCATCGCGCAACGGGGTATTCGGGTTGACGAAAGAGGCGCCCGGCAAGTGCAGGCCCATGACTTCCATCAGCAACTGGTTGGTGTTGGCGGTGCCGTAGAAGGTGCAGGTGCCAGGGCTGTGATAGGACTTCATCTCCGATTCCAGCAGCTCTTCACGCGTCGCCTTGCCTTCGGCGTAGCGCTGACGCACATCGGCTTTCTGCTTGTTGGAGATGCCCGAAACCATCGGCCCGCCCGGCACGAAAATCGTTGGCAGATGACCGAAACGCAACGCGCCCATCATCAGGCCCGGCACGATCTTGTCGCAGATGCCGAGCATCAGCGCGCCATCGAACATGTTGTGGGACAGCGCTACAGCGGTGGACAGCGCGATGACTTCACGGCTCGGCAGGCTCAGTTCCATGCCCGGCTCGCCCTGGGTCACGCCATCGCACATCGCAGGGGTGCCACCGGCGAACTGGCCGACGGAGCCGATTTCGCGCAGGGCTTTTTTGATCTGTTCGGGGAAGACTTCGTACGGCTGGTGCGCCGAGAGCATGTCGTTATATGACGAAACAATTGCGATGTTGGCGGAGTTCATCATCCGCAGGCTGTGCTTGTCGTCGCTGCCACACCCGGCCACGCCATGGGCGAAGTTGGCGCATTGCAGCTTGCCGCGCATCGGGCCGTCGCTGGCGGCGCCGCGGATCAATGCAAGGTAAGCCTCACGCGTGGTGCGGCTGCGGGCGATAAGCCGTTCGGTGACCTCAAGGACGCGGGGATGCATGTGTAGAACTCCAGGCTAACGGATGTGGCGACCTGATTGTCTATGCTGATCAAGCACCGCTGTGATTGGGATGACAGACGGTTTTCTTGATCATTCGGACCAGTTGATTCAGGTCACTCGTTGTAGATAAAACAAAATATTGCCACTAAAAAGGCTTGTTTTCTATTTTTTTGCGAATAATCTTGTAATTCCAACAACAAAACGACGGCGGCGCTATCAATGACTCTTCGAATCGCAATCAATGGTTTTGGCCGTATCGGCCGTAATGTCCTGCGCGCACTGTATACCCAAGGTTATCGTCAGGATCTGCAGATCGTAGCGATCAACGACCTGGGCGACAGCTCAATGAATGCTCATCTGCTCAAGTACGACACCGTTCACGGCACATTCGATGCCGATGTCCAGCACGATCAGGAAAGCCTGACCGTCAACGGCGACCGTATTTCGGTCAGCGCCATTCGTAACCCGGCCGAACTGCCTTGGGCCGCGGAGAAGGTTGACGTCGTATTCGAATGCACCGGTTTGTTCACCGACCGTGCCAAAGCCGCCGCGCATATTACGGCCGGCGCGCGCAAAGTGATTATCTCGGCCCCGGCCAAAGGCGCTGACGCCACTGTGGTTTATGGGGTTAACCACGACATTCTGCGCCAATCGCACCAGATTATTTCCAACGCCTCGTGCACCACCAACTGCCTGGCCCCGGTGGCCCAGGTGCTGCACCGCGAGCTGGGCATTGAAAGCGGTTTGATGACCACCATCCATGCCTACACCAACGACCAGAACCTGACCGACGTCTACCACACCGACCCGTACCGCGCCCGTTCCGCCACCCAGAACATGATCCCGAGCAAGACCGGCGCCGCTGAAGCCGTGGGCCTGGTGCTGCCGGAACTGGCGGGCAAACTGACCGGCATGGCGGTGCGTGTTCCGGTGATCAACGTGTCGCTGGTGGACCTGACCGTGCAGCTCAAGCGTGAAGCGTCGGCCGATGAAGTCAACGCGATGCTCAAACAAGCCAGCCAGCACTCGAAGATTCTCGGTTACAACACCCTGCCGCTGGTTTCCAGCGACTTCAACCATAACCCGCTGTCGTCGATCTTCGATGCCAACCACACCAAGTCCAGCGGCAAGCTGCTCAAAGTGCTGGCCTGGTACGACAACGAATGGGGCTTCTCCAACCGCATGCTCGATAACTGCCTGGCGCTCTGCAACGCCGAGTAAGCGCCTCGCTCTTACGTTGAACGCGGCCCCTACGGGTATGTGAAACGCCGGAAAATGCGTCGTTGCAGGCGCATTTTCGTCTGGAGAAGCAAGCGATGATCGGTATCAGCTTTACGCAAAAGACCCTGGCGGCGCGCAAGCGTATCGCCCTGGTTGCCCACGACCACTGCAAAATATTTTTGCTGGACTGGGCCGAGCGGCAGAAAGACAAACTCGCGCAGCATGAACTGGTCGCCACCGGTACGACGGGGTTGTTATTGCAACAACGCCTCGACCTGCCGGTGGAAAGCATGATCAGCGGTCCGCTGGGCGGCGATCAGCAACTCGGCGCGCGAATCGCCGAGCAGCGGGTCGATATGCTGGTGTTCTTCTGGGACCCGTTCGAACCGCAACCCCACGACCCGGACATCAAAGCGCTGCTGCGGGTCGCGGCGGTGTGGAACATCCCGGTGGCCTGCAACGAGTGCAGCGCCGATTACCTGCTCAGCAGCCCGTTGATGGATCAGGCTCACGAACACCGCATCCCGGATTACGCGACCTATCTGCTGGGTCGTGGGTAATGCGCTCGGAATCACTCGCGATACCCTCCTGACACAAATGCCCTGCGGGAGCGAGCCTGCTCGCGATGATGGACTGACATTCACTGGGGGTCGACTGAAAGACCGCTATCGCGAGCAGGCTCGCTCCCACAGGATTTCATCCGGGCGGCGAGTATTTTGATCTATGCTCGGGCTCTCGCTCCGGAGGGCCTTCGATGACTGATTTACTCACGTCCATTCAAGCCGCACTCGGCTTGCCGCACACCTCAATTCCGTTCACCTCGAGCGGCGCCTTGCCCTCGGCGTTTGCCGTCACCGACCTTGCCTGCGCCAGCATTGCCGCTGCCGGTCAGGCTGTCAGTCAATTGCTGCAACAACACACCGGCCGTTTGCCTACCCTTGAAGTCGACCGGCGCCTGGCGTCGTTCTGGTTTGCGACGTCGATCCGCCCCGTGGGCTGGAGCGTTCCACCATTGTGGGACCCGGTTGCCGGTGACTATGCGACCAAGGACGGCTGGATCCGCCTGCACACCAACGCGCCTCATCATCGTGCCGCCGCTGAAAGCGTCCTCGGTGCCTGTGCCGACCGCGCCGCGATGGCGAGCAAGGTCGCTCAATGGGCCAAAAGCGATCTGGAACAGGCCGTAGTGGGTGCCGGTGGTTGCGCGGCCGAAATGCGCAGCTGGGCGCAATGGCAAGCGCATCCCCAAGGTTTGGCGGTGAATGCCGAGCCGTTGATTCAGTTCAGCGCCGACAACGACCAAAACCCCAAACCGTGGCAAGGCTCAGTGGCGCAACCGCTGGCCGGGATCAAAGTGCTGGATCTCACACGGGTACTTGCCGGCCCGATCGCCAGCCGCTTCCTCGCAGGGCTCGGTGCCGATGTGCTGCGCATTGACCCACCGACCTGGAACGAACCGGGCGTAGTGCCGGAAGTTACTTTGGGCAAACGCTGTGCGCGCCTGGATCTGCACGACAAGACTGATCGCGCGGTGTTCGAAAGCCTGCTCAAGGACGCCGACATCTTGCTCCACGGCTACCGCGCCGATGCATTGGAAAGGTTGGGGTACGGCGTCGCCGTGCGTCAAAAACTGGCGCCGGGCCTGATTGATGTGTGCCTCAACGCCTACGGTTGGAGCGGCCCCTGGCAGAACCGTCGCGGGTTCGACAGTTTGGTCCAGATGAGCAGCGGGATTGCCGAAGCGGGGATGCACTGGAAGAAAGCGAATAAACCGACGCCGCTGCCGGTGCAGGCCCTCGACCACGCCACCGGGTATTTGATGGCGGCTGCGGTGATCAAATTATTGGGACAAGGCGGGGCGGCCAGGTTGTCGTTGGCGCGGACCGCCAAGTTGCTGATTGAAAATGGCGCGGGGACCGGTGAGGCGTTGCGGGCGGAGGATCAAAGCGATCAAGGTATGTTGGTTGAGCAGACACCTTGGGGGCCGGCCCATCGGTTGCAGGTCCCGTTGAAAATTACCGGGACACCGTTGCAGTGGGCGCTGCCGGCCGGGGAATTGGGTTCTCATCGTGCGCAGTGGTGGTGACCATCAGATAGCTATCGCAAGCAGGCTCGCTCCTTCAGGCTAACCTGATCGCCGCGGCCACAAAAGACCCAGCAACGCCGACCAGTCATAAGGCGGTTGATACGTCAGCAACAACCTCACAACGACAGTAACCCGCTGTACAACCCATACGCCGCCAACCCCGCCCCGGCGACCACACCGCTGAAAATCCCCTTCTCCACCGACGTAAACAATGGCTCGCCCTGTTCCCGTTTAGCCTTGGCAAACAGAATCACCCCCGGCGCATACAACAACGCCGAGAGCAGCAGGTATTTCACGCCGCCGGCATACAACAACCAAACCGCGTAACACAGAGCAATGCCACCGATCAGCAAGTCTTTCGTGCGCTCGGCCGACGCATGCTCATAGGTTTCCCCTCGCCCGCTCAACAACACCGCATACGCCGCTGACCACAGATACGGCACCAGAATCATCGATGAGGCGAGGTAAATCAGGCTGGTGTAAGTACCGGCGGAAAACAGCGTGATCAGCAGAAAAACCTGGACCATCGCGTTGGTCAGCCACAGCGCATTGACCGGCACATGATTGGCGTTTTCCTTGGTCAGGAACGCCGGCATGGTCTTGTCTTTCGCGGTGGCAAAGAGGATTTCGGCGCAGAGCAGTGCCCAGGACAGCAATGCTCCCAACAGCGAAATAGCCAGGCCGATGCTGATCAGCAGCGCGCCCCAAGGGCCGACGATATGTTCCAGCACCGCCGCTAGCGATGGGTTCTGCAAGGTGGCCAATTCCGGCTGGCTCATGATTCCAAGGGACAACACATTCACCAGCACCAGCAGCGCCAACACACCGATAAAACCGATGACCGTCGCCCGGCCCACGTCCGAACGCTTCTGCGCCTTCGCCGAATACACACTGGCGCCTTCAATGCCGATGAAGACGAACACGGTGACCAGCATCATGTTGCGCACCTGATCCATCACGCCGCCGAAATTCGGGTTGCTGCGGCCCCAAATGTCGCGGGTGAAGATGTCCGCCTTGAAGGCCACGGCGGCGATAACGATGAACATGATCAGCGGCACGATCTTGGCCACAGTGGTCAGTTGATTGATGAACGCCGCCTCCTTGATTCCGCGCAGCACCAGAAAATGCACAGCCCACAGCAGCACCGAGGCGCAACCGATGGCGATCGGCGTGTTGCCCTGGCCAAACACCGGAAAGAAATAACCGAGCGTACTGAACAGCAATACGAAATAACCGACATTGCCCAACCAGGCGCTGATCCAGTAACCCCAGGCAGACGAGAACCCCATGTAATCGCCGAAACCGGCCTTGGCGTAGGCGTACACCCCGGAATCCAGTTCGGGTTTGCGATTGGCCAGGGTCTGAAAGACGAAGGCCAGGGTCAGCATGCCAACGGCAGTGATCGCCCAACCAATCAATATCGCCCCGGCATCGGCACGCGCCGCCATGTTTTGCGGTAACGAAAAAATCCCGCCGCCAATCATTGACCCCACCACCAAAGCGATCAGCGCACTCAGACGAAGCTTTTGTGTCGGTTGCGACATTCGTGCGTCTCCATTTACCCCGCCGCGCTATCGCCGCGAGACCGTCATATAGTCGGTTTTTAACTAAATAGATAAAGCGTAATAACGTTTATCAATTAACGCCAATCCTGGTTTTTTATAACTGACCACGCTATCGAACCTGTTTGAAAATAGCGGTTTTGTCGCAAGATCCTAACAAATCCATATCTCCGCAAATTCAATGCCCCACACTTGCCAAAACAAGAAAACAAACTAGCGTCTAAATCTCAACTGATACGCCTTTTTCTTTAACTTTTAACAGAGGCCTCTGGAGAGGGCTTTCCGGGCATTAGCCTTTATGCCTGCCAAAGACTCATAAGTCTTTAATTAACAATGGAATGTGATCATGCATTGATCTAAATCAGATGATTGAACAGCGAACGAAACTAATCTGTTTTCTCTCTTCTCCTGCATTGGAGTCATGCAATGTCTGAATCCCCCGGAAAACTGAAACTCGGTGCACTCGTTGCGTTGGTTGTCGGCTCAATGATTGGTGGCGGGATTTTCTCTTTGCCCCAGAACATGGCCGCCAGTGCCGACGTCGGAGCCGTTCTTATCGGTTGGGCAATTACTGCGGTAGGGATGTTGACCCTGGCCTTCGTCTTCCAGACCCTCGCCAATCGAAAACCTGATCTGGACGGCGGTGTTTACGCCTACGCCAAGGCCGGTTTCGGCGACTACATGGGTTTCTCGTCCGCCTGGGGTTACTGGATCAGTGCCTGGCTGGGTAACGTCGGCTATTTCGTCTTGCTGTTCAGCACGCTTGGCTATTTCTTCCCCATTTTTGGCGAGGGGAATACTTTAGCTTCGGTGATCGGTGCGTCGGTGCTGCTCTGGGGTGTGCATTTCCTGGTATTGCGCGGCATCAAGGAAGCAGCGTTCATCAACCTGGTGACCACCGTCGCCAAAGTCGTACCGCTGCTGCTGTTCGTCCTGATCGCGGTGTTCGCGTTCAAACTGGACATCTTCACCGCCGACATCTGGGGCCTGAAAAACCCGGACCTGGGCAGCGTGATGAATCAGGTGCGCAACATGATGCTGGTCACCGTGTGGGTGTTCATCGGCATCGAAGGCGCGAGCATTTTCTCGGCCCGTGCGGAAAAACGCAGCGACGTGGGTAAAGCCACCGTCATCGGGTTCATCACCGTGCTGCTGTTCCTGGTGCTGGTGAATGTGCTGTCGCTCGGGATCATGACCCAACCGGAACTGGCAAAACTGCAGAACCCGTCCATGGCCGCGGTGCTGGAACACGTGGTCGGTCATTGGGGCGCGGTGCTGATCAGCGTCGGCCTGATCATCTCGCTGCTCGGTGCGCTGCTGTCGTGGGTATTGCTGTGTGCGGAAATCATGTTTGCCGCCGCCAAGGACCACACCATGCCGGCGTTTTTGCGCAAGGAAAACACCAAACAGGTACCGGTCAACGCCTTGTGGCTGACCAACGCCATGGTCCAGTTGTTTCTGATCATCACGCTGTTCTCGGCCAGCACTTACCTGTCGCTGATCTACCTCGCCACCTCGATGATTCTGGTGCCGTACCTGTGGTCGGCGGCTTACGCGCTGCTGCTGGCGGTGCGCGGCGAGAGTTATGAGAACGCTTTGGCCGAGCGCAGGAAAGACCTGTTCATCGGCGCCGTCGCGTTGATTTACGCGGTCTGGCTGATCTATGCCGGCGGCGTCAAATACCTGCTGCTCTCCGCCCTGCTCTATGCGCCCGGCGTGATCCTGTTCGCCAAAGCCAAACTTGAAGTCAACAAACCGGTTTTCACCAACGTCGAGAAGCTGATTTTCGCAGCGGTCATCGTGGGCGCCCTGGTGGCAGCTTACGGGCTGTATGACGGCTTCCTGACTCTATAACGCCCGACTCATTTGTCATCTGGAGGATCACTGTAATGACCACCGAAAAAGTTAAGTACGGCGTCCATTCCGAAGCCGGCAAACTGCGCAAAGTCATGGTTTGCTCCCCCGGCCTGGCCCACCAGCGGCTGACCCCGAACAACTGCGATGAACTGCTTTTCGACGATGTACTGTGGGTTGCTCAAGCCAAGCGTGACCATTTCGACTTCGTCACTAAAATGCGCGAGCGCAACGTCGACGTGCTGGAAATGCACAACCTGCTGACCGACATCGTGGCGATTCCTGAAGCCCTCGACTGGATCCTGGAGCGCAAGATCACCGCCAATTCGGTGGGCCTGGGCCTGGTCAACGAAACAGCTTCCTGGCTGCGTAGCCTGGAGCCGCGCAAGATCGCTGAATTCCTGATTGGCGGCGTCTCCGCCGATGACTTGCCGGACAGCTTCGGCGGCAAGACCATTCAGATGTTCCGCGAATATCTCGGTCACTCAAGCTTCATTCTGCCGCCGCTGCCCAACACCCAGTTCACCCGCGACACCACCTGCTGGATCTACGGTGGCGTGACGTTGAACCCGATGTATTGGCCGGCACGTCGTCAGGAAACCCTGCTGACCACCGCCATCTACAAATTCCACCCGCAATTCACCAACGCCGACTTCCAGATCTGGTACGGCGATCCGGACCAGGACCATGGCAGCGCCACCCTTGAGGGCGGCGACGTGATGCCGATCGGCAATGGCGTGGTATTGATCGGCATGGGCGAGCGCTCGTCCCGCCAGGCCATCGGTCAATTGGCGGTCAACCTGTTCAAGAATAAAGCGGTCGAACGGGTGATCGTCGCCGGCCTGCCCAAGTCACGCGCAGCGATGCACCTGGACACCGTGTTCAGCTTCTGCGACCGCGACCTGGTGACCATTTTCCCGGAAGTGGTGAACCAGATCGTCGCCTTCAGCGTGCGCCCTGATGAAAGCAAACCGGGCGGTGTCGACATTCGCCGCGAAGAAACCAGCTTCCTCGACACCGTGGCCAAGGCCCTCAACCTGAAAGCGCTGCGCGTCGTCGAAACCGGCGGCAACAGCTTCGCCGCCGAACGCGAGCAATGGGACGACGGCAACAACGTGGTGGCGGTGGAACCCGGGGTGGTGATCGGCTACGACCGCAACACCTATACCAACACCTTGTTGCGCAAGGCCGGTGTGGAAGTCATCACCATCAGCGCCAGTGAACTCGGTCGCGGGCGTGGCGGCGGCCACTGCATGACCTGCCCGATCATTCGTGACCCTATCGATTATTAACTTTCGAGCCTTGGCCGATGCTTATCCAGCACGGCCGAGGGGATAACCGAAACCCAAGGAGATCCAATCATGGCTTTCAACATGCGCAACCGCAGCCTGCTGAGTTTGATGCACCACACCACTCGCGAGCTGCATTACCTGCTGGACCTGTCCCGGGACCTGAAACGCGCCAAATACACCGGCACCGAGCGGCCACACCTGCAAGGCAAAAACATCGCGCTGATCTTCGAAAAAACCTCGACCCGCACACGGTGCGCCTTCGAAGTCGCGGCCCACGACCAGGGCGCTCACGTCACCTACATCGACCCGGTGTCATCACAGATCGGCCACAAGGAAAGCATGAAAGACACTGCCCGCGTGCTCGGGCGGATGTTCGACGCCATTGAGTACCGCGGCTTCGAACAGGAAATTGTCGAAGAGCTGGCGAAGTTCGCCGGTGTGCCGGTGTTCAACGGTTTGACCGCCGAATTCCACCCGACGCAAATGATCGCCGACACCCTGACCATGCGTGAACACAGCGACAAACCGCTGCACGACATCAGCTACGCCTACCTCGGCGATGCCCGCTACAACATGGGCAACTCGCTGTTGATGATCGGCGCCAAACTCGGCATGGACGTACGCATCGCCGCGCCGAAAGCACTGTGGCCACATCAGGACTTCATCGATCAGTGCAAAGCCTTCGCCGAGGAAAGCGGCGCGCGCATCACCATCACCGAAGACCCGAAAGAAGCGGTCAAGGGCGTGGACTTCATCCACACCGACATCTGGGTGTCGATGGGTGAGCCGGTGGAAGCGTGGGACGAGCGCATCGAACAGCTGCTGCCCTACCAGGTCAACGCCGACATGATGAAGGCCTCGGGCAATCCGCGCGTGAAATTCATGCACTGCCTGCCGGCGTTTCACAACAGCGAAACCAAGGTCGGCAAAGACATCGCGGCGCGCTATCCGCACTTGGCCAACGGCGTCGAAGTGACGGAAGAAGTCTTCGAGTCGCCGGCCAACATCGCCTTCGAGCAAGCGGAAAACCGCATGCACACCATCAAGGCGATCCTGGTGTCGGCGCTGGCGGATATCTAAAGACTGACGCGGTGATCGTTCCCACGCTCTCCGCTGATCGTTCCCACGCTCTGCGTGGGCCATCCGGTGACGCTCCGCGTCACATGGGACGCAGAGCGTCCCGGGCGGCATTCCCACGGGGACCGTGGGAACGATCAGCGAGGGAACGATCATTGTGTTGTTCGTTCCCTCTCTGAAAGGATCTGCATTATGCGTATCGTCGTTGCTCTGGGCGGTAACGCCCTGCTCCGCCGGGGTGAACCCCTGACCGCGGACAACCAGCGCGCCAACATCCGAACCGCTACCGAACAGATCGCCAAAGTCCATCCCGGCAACCAACTGGTGATCGCTCACGGCAATGGTCCGCAGGTCGGCCTGCTGTCGCTGCAAGCGGCGGCCTACACCCAGGTTTCCCCTTACCCGCTGGACGTGCTCGGTGCCGAAACCGAAGGCATGATCGGCTACATCATTGAACAGGAACTGGGCAACCTGCTGGACTTCGAAGTCCCGTTCGCCACCCTGCTGACCCAGGTCGAAGTCGACCCCAACGACCCGGCGTTCCAGGCCCCAAGCAAACCCATCGGCCCGGTCTACACCAAGGCCGAAGCGGAAAAACTCGCTGCCGAGAAAGGTTGGGCCATCGCCCCGGACGGCGACAAGTTCCGCCGCGTGGTCGCCAGCCCGAAACCCAAACGCATCTTCGAAATCCGCCCGATCAAGTGGCTGCTGGAAAAAGGCAGCATCGTGATCTGCGCCGGTGGCGGGGGCATCCCGACGATGTACGACGCCAACGGCAAACTGCAGGGCGTGGAAGCGGTGATCGACAAAGACCTGTGCTCGGCGCTGCTGGCCGAACAGCTTGAAAGTGATCTATTGGTGATCGCCACCGACGTCAGCGCGGCGTTCATCGACTTCGGCAAGCCCACCCAGAAAGCCATCGCCCAGGCTCACCCCGATGAGATGGAAAAACTCGGCTTCGCGGCCGGCTCCATGGGACCAAAGGTCCAGGCGGCCTGCGAGTTCGCCCGCCATACTGGAAAAACCGCGGTGATCGGTTCACTCTCGGACATCGAAGCGATCGTCCAGGGCAAGGCCGGCACGCGCATCAGCACGGCGACACCTGGCATAACTTACTTGTAAGGAGAGACGCCAATGGCAATGTTCGAGCCCGGTCATCTGCACATCGAGCGCCACGCGCTGACCCCGGATGATGTCAGCTACAACGTGCACCTCGACTATGAGGTCACGCAGGATCCCAAGAAAGGCAAAGGGATTCTGTTCACCATGCACGGCAGCATGCAAGGAAAGGATATGTCGGAGACCTTCTTTCTGCCCAAGGAGGAGGCTTACAACTTCGCCAACAACGTGACGAAAATCGCTGAGAAGTACGGAATCCCGAAGACACACAGCCAGATCGGCTCGATTCACAAGCATTACGATTTAATGTTTGAAGACATCCGCAAGCAGTTGGATATGAAATCCGGCGACCCGGTAAACCTCGAGAACTTCGAATAACCCAATTCCCCTGGATGAACGCTGTACCTGTGGGAGCGGGCTTGCCCGCGATTGCGGTTTAACATTCAACATTTATGTTGTCTGACACACCGCTATCGCGGGCAAGCCCGCTCCCACATTGGTTCGGTGTAACCCTGAAGTCCTGCGCAGGATTTCACCATTGGCCCTCCCCAAGGCATACTTGCCACCCTCCGCACTCCAGAACCCAACCGCCCCATGCGCATCCACGTCAGTTTCATCGACCGCGTCGGTATCACCCAGGAAGTCCTGGCTCTGCTCGGCGGGCGCAATCTCAATCTGGATGCAGTGGAGATGGTGCCGCCCAACGTCTACATCGACGCCCCGACTTTGAGCCCGCAGGTGCTCGAAGAGCTGCGCGATGCGCTGTTCAGCGTGCGCGGCGTGCAAGCGGTGACGGTAGTCGACATCCTTCCCGGCCAGCGCCGTCACTTGCAGCTCGATGCGTTGCTCGCCGCCATGACCGACCCGGTGCTGGCTCTGGACAGCGCCGGCAAGGTGCTGCTGGCCAACCCGGCATTGATTGCCCTGTACGGCCGCGAACCGGCCGGCGAAAGCATTAGCGAGCTGTTTGCTGACCCGGCGCTGCTCGACGCGTTGCTGGAGAACGGCTTTCGCCTGCCGCTGCGGGAGATCACCGTCAACGGTCAGACCCTGCTGCTGGACGCCACGCCGATCACCGACGCCGGTGCCCTGCTGACCCTGTATCAACCGAACCGCATCGGTGAGCGCCTCTCGGCACTGCACCACGACCACGCCGAAGGCTTCGATGCCCTGCTCGGTGAATCCCCGGCCATTCGGACGCTCAAGGCCCGCGCTCAACGGGTGGCGGCCCTTGATGCACCATTGCTGATCCAGGGCGAAACCGGCACCGGTAAAGAACTGGTGGCCCGCGCCTGCCACGCCATCAGCGCTCGCCACAGTTCGCCGTTCCTGGCCTTGAACTGCGCGGCATTGCCGGAAAACCTCGCCGAGAGCGAGCTGTTCGGCTACGCCCCCGGTGCCTTCACCGGCGCACAACGGGGCGGCAAACCGGGGCTGATGGAACTGGCCAACCAGGGCACGGTATTTCTCGACGAGATCGGTGAAATGTCGCCGTACTTGCAGGCGAAATTGCTGCGTTTTCTCAATGACGGTAGCTTCCGTCGAGTCGGTGGCGATCGTGAAGTGAAGGTCAATGTGCGGATCCTCAGCGCGACCCATCGCGATCTGGAAAAAATGGTCAGCGAAGGCGCCTTCCGCGAAGACCTGTTCTATCGGCTCAACGTGCTGAATGTCGAAGTCCCGCCCCTGCGCGAACGTGGCCAGGACATCCTGCTGCTGGCACGCTACTTCATGCAGCAGGCCTGCGCGCAGATCCAGCGCCCGGTCTGTCGCCTGGCGCCGGGCACTTATCCGGCGCTGCTGGGCAATCGCTGGCCGGGCAATGTGCGGCAATTGCAGAACGTAATCTTCCGCGCCGCTGCAATTTGCGAAAGCAGTCTGGTGGACATCGGCGACCTCGACATCGCCGGCACCTCCGTGGCACGCCAGAGTGATAGCGAGGTCGACAGCCTTGAACAGGCCATGGAAGAGTTCGAGAAAAACCTGCTGGAAAAGCTCTACGTCAGCTACCCCTCGACCCGCCAACTGGCCAGCCGCCTGCAAACCTCCCACACAGCGATTGCCCATCGGTTGCGTAAGTACGGCATACCCAACAAACCGTAAGGCTTCTGTATTGATCGTTCCCACGCTCTGGAATGCAGCCCGGGACGCTCCGCGTCCCAAAGCGGACGCAGAGCGTCCATTGAGGCATTCCCACGCGGAGCGTGGGAACGAGCACTCACTCAAAAACGACCTCCACCTGTACTGAAAGCGCTACAGTGGAACGATATCGCTACATCTTCTCCTGATCACCGCTGTGCAAGGCTTTGATCCACCTCAGCTTTTTTCTTCAGTCTGTGCTGTAGCGATTTCGCTACAGCCAGCCCTTCTCCGCCTTCCGCAAAAACAAATAACCAATTGATTTATAAAGAATAAATAACATTGGCCGCGATTTTGCTTAGTTTCTATAAAAAAGCAGCGTCCATAAAACAGGGCATTGCCCCAGCATTCAATCGCGTCCACCAGACGAGTCTGGCCCCCTTAGGAGTTTCCATGAGCGAGTTGCGTTTTACTGAAGATCACGAATGGCTGCGCACCGAAGCTGACGGCACCGTCACCGTCGGCATCACTGCTTTCGCACAGAACGCCTTGGGCGACGTGGTTTTCGTACAACTGCCTGAGCTGCAGTCCTACGACAAAGGCGCTGAAGCCGCCACCGTGGAATCGGTAAAAGCCGCCAGCGGCGTGTACATGCCACTCGACGGCGAAGTGCTGGAAGTGAACCCGGCGCTGGACAGCAGCCCTGAACTGGTCAACGAAGATCCGTTGGGCGAAGGCTGGTTCTTCCGCTTCCAGCCAACCGACGCCTCGGCTGTCGGCCAACTGCTGGATCAAGACGCTTATGACCGTCTGATTGCCCAAGCCTGAGGAGCACTGACATGACTCAAGTAAACCTCAGCACCGCCAACGAATTCATCGCGCGCCACATCGGCCCGCGTGCCGGCGATGAGCAAGCCATGCTCAACAGCCTGGGCTTTGATTCCCTGGAAGCCCTGAGCGCCAGCGTCATTCCCGACAGCATCAAGGGCACCAGCGTTCTCGGTCTGGAAGATGGCCTGAGTGAAGCGGATGCCCTGGCGCTGATCAAATCCATCGCCGGCAAAAACCAGTTGTTCAAGACCTACATCGGTCAGGGCTACTACGGTACTCACACGCCGTCGCCAATCCTGCGCAACCTGCTGGAAAACCCGGCCTGGTACACCGCTTACACCCCGTACCAACCAGAAATTTCCCAAGGTCGTCTCGAAGCGCTGCTGAACTTCCAGACCCTGATCAGCGACCTGACCGGCCTGCCGATCGCCAACGCCTCCCTGCTGGACGAAGCCACCGCCGCCGCCGAAGCCATGACCTTCTGCAAACGCCTGAGCAAGAACAAAGGCAGCCACGCGTTCTTCGCCTCGGTACATTGCCACCCGCAAACCCTCGACGTGCTGCGCACCCGTGCCGAGCCGTTGGGCATCGACGTGGTGGTAGGCGATGAGCGCGAACTGACCGATGTCAGCGCATTCTTCGGTGCTTTGCTGCAATACCCGGCCAGCAACGGTGACGTGTTCGACTACCGCGAACTGACCGAGCGTTTCCACGCGGCTAATGCGCTGGTCGCAGTCGCGGCTGACCTGCTGGCCCTGACCGTGCTGACCCCGCCAGGCGAGTTCGGCGCCGACGTGGCCATCGGCAGCGCGCAACGCTTCGGCGTGCCGCTGGGCTTCGGTGGTCCGCACGCGGCCTACTTCTCCACCCGCGATGCGTTCAAGCGCGACATGCCGGGCCGTCTGGTCGGCGTTTCCGTAGACCGTTTCGGCAAGCCGGCCCTGCGCCTGGCCATGCAGACCCGCGAGCAACATATCCGCCGCGAGAAAGCCACCAGCAACATCTGCACCGCCCAAGTGCTGCTGGCCAACATCGCCAGCATGTACGCCGTGTACCACGGCCCGAAAGGCCTGACGCAGATCGCCCAGCGCATTCATCACCTGACCGCGATCCTCGCCAAAGGCTTGAGCGCATTGGGTCTGACCGTCGAGCAAACCAACTTCTTCGACACGCTGACGGTCAAGACCGGCGCGCAAACGGCTGCTTTGCACGACAAGGCGCGTGCTCAGAAGATCAATCTGCGTGTTGTAGATAGCGAGCGTCTGGGTCTGTCCCTCGACGAAACCACCAGCCAGGCTGACATTGAAACCCTGTGGAGCGTGCTGGCCGACGGCAAGGCACTGCCGGACTTCGCCGCCCTTGCCGCTTCGGTCGACAGCACCCTCCCGACCGCACTGGTTCGCCAATCGCCGATCCTCAGCCACCCGGTGTTCAACCGTTATCACTCGGAAACCGAGCTGATGCGCTACCTGCGCAAGCTCGCCGACAAGGACCTGGCCCTGGATCGCACCATGATCCCGCTGGGTTCCTGCACCATGAAACTCAACGCCGCCAGCGAAATGATCCCGGTGACTTGGGCTGAATTCGGTGGCCTGCATCCGTTCGCCCCGGCCGAGCAAAGCGCCGGCTATCAGCAGCTGACTGATGAACTGGAAGCGATGCTCTGCGCCGCCACCGGTTACGACTCGATCTCCCTGCAACCGAACGCCGGCTCCCAAGGTGAATACGCTGGCCTGCTGGCGATTCGCGCCTATCATCAGAGCCGTGGCGAAGACCGTCGCGACATCTGCCTGATCCCGTCGTCCGCCCACGGCACCAACCCGGCCACCGCCAACATGGCTGGCATGCGTGTGGTCGTGACCGCGTGCGATGCCCGCGGCAACGTCGACATCGAAGACCTGCGCGCCAAGGCCATCGAGCACCGCGAACACCTCGCCGCGCTGATGATCACTTACCCGTCGACCCACGGTGTGTTCGAAGAAGGCATCCGCGAAATCTGCGGCATCATTCATGACAACGGCGGCCAGGTTTACATCGACGGCGCCAACATGAACGCCATGGTCGGCCTCTGCGCACCGGGCAAGTTCGGCGGCGACGTGTCCCACCTGAACCTGCACAAAACCTTCTGCATTCCACACGGCGGTGGCGGCCCGGGCGTCGGCCCGATTGGCGTCAAGTCGCACCTGACCCCATTCCTGCCGGGCCACGCCCAGATGGAACGCAAGGAAGGCGCGGTCTGCGCGGCACCGTTCGGCAGCGCGAGCATTCTGCCGATCACCTGGATGTACATTCGAATGATGGGTGGCGCGGGTCTCAAGCGTGCTTCGCAACTGGCGATCCTGAATGCCAACTACATTTCCCGTCGCCTCGAAGAGCATTACCCAGTGTTGTACACCGGCAGCAATGGTCTGGTGGCGCACGAATGCATCCTCGACCTGCGTCCGTTGAAAGACAGCAGCGGCATCAGTGTCGATGACGTCGCCAAGCGCCTGATCGACTTCGGCTTCCACGCCCCGACCATGTCGTTCCCGGTGGCCGGCACATTGATGATCGAGCCGACCGAAAGCGAATCCAAGGAAGAACTGGACCGCTTCTGCGACGCCATGATCCGCATCCGCGAAGAAATCCGCGCAGTGGAAAACGGCACGCTGGACAAGGACGACAACCCGCTGAAAAACGCGCCGCACACCGCCGCGGAAATCGTCGGCGAGTGGACTCACCCGTACAGCCGCGAGCAAGCCGTTTACCCGGTCGCGTCGCTGATCGAAGGCAAGTACTGGCCGCCGGTCGGTCGCGTCGACAACGTCTTCGGCGATCGCAACCTGGTCTGCGCCTGCCCGTCGATCGAAAGCTACGCTTAAACAAATGAGGGCGGGTTTACTCGCCCCATTTTCAAGAACACCACAACCCCCTGTGGGAGCTGGCTTGCCTGCGATGGCGGTGGATCAGGCAACTGAGATGCTGACTGACCCACCGCCATCGCAGGCAAGCCAGCTCCCACAGGATCGTATTTAGTCAAAAAAATTTCGCCAATTCCTATAACAAGAAACCGGAGAACAACCATGTCGTTAAGCGTGTTCGACCTGTTCAAGATTGGCATCGGCCCCTCCAGCTCCCACACCGTAGGCCCGATGCGTGCCGCTGCGCGTTTCGCCGAAGGTCTGCGCCGTGAAGGGCTGCTGGCGGCAACCACCTGTGTCAAAGTCGAGCTCTACGGCTCGCTCGGCGCCACCGGCAAAGGCCACGGCAGCGACAAGGCTGTGTTGCTGGGCCTGGAAGGCGAACACCCGGACACCGTGGACACCGAAACCGTCGCCGCTCGCCTGCAAGAGATTCGTGGCAACGGTCGCTTGAACCTGCTCGGCGAACACAGCATTGCGTTCAACGAGAAAGAACACCTGGCGATGATTCGCAAACCGTTGGCCTATCACCCCAACGGCATGATCTTTCGCGCGTTCGATGCGGCTGGCCTGCAGATCCGCAGCCGCGAGTACTACTCGGTCGGTGGCGGATTCGTCGTCGATGAAGACGCCGCCGGTGCCGACCGCATCGTCGAAGACGCCACACCGCTGACCTTCCCGTTCAAAAGCGCCAAGGACCTGCTCGGTCACTGCACCACCTACGGTTTGTCCATCAGCCAAGTGATGCTGACCAACGAAAGTGCCTGGCGCCCGGAAGCGGAGACCCGTGCCGGTTTGCTGAAGATCTGGCAAGTGATGCAAGACTGCGTCACCGCCGGTTGCCGCAACGAAGGCATCCTGCCCGGTGGACTGAAGGTCAAACGCCGGGCCGCGGCGCTGCATCGGCAATTGTGCAACAACCCGGAATCATCGCTACGCGACCCGCTGTCGGTGCTGGACTGGGTCAACCTGTACGCCTTGGCGGTCAACGAAGAAAACGCCAACGGCGGACGCGTGGTCACCGCGCCCACCAACGGTGCAGCCGGAATCATCCCGGCGGTGCTGCATTACTACATGCGCTTCATCCCCGGCGCCAACGAAGATGGCGTCGTGCGCTTTCTACTGACGGCCGCCGCGATTGGCATTCTGTACAAGGAAAACGCCTCGATCTCCGGTGCCGAAGTCGGCTGTCAGGGCGAGGTGGGCGTCGCCTGTTCCATGGCCGCCGGCGCCTTGTGTGAAGTGCTGGGCGGCACGGTGCAGCAGGTGGAAAACGCGGCCGAAATCGGCATGGAACACAACCTCGGCCTGACCTGCGACCCGATTGGCGGGCTGGTGCAAGTACCTTGCATCGAGCGCAACGCCATGGGCTCGGTCAAAGCCATCAATGCAGTGCGCATGGCCTTGCGCGGCGACGGTCAGCACTTCGTCTCCCTCGACAAAGTCATCCGCACCATGCGCCAGACCGGCGCCGACATGAAAAGCAAATACAAGGAAACCGCCCGTGGCGGTTTGGCGGTCAACATTATCGAGTGCTGATGCGCGCATCTGCACTATTTTCAGGAGCTGGATATGTCCACCGAACAATTGTTGAAAACCCCGTTGCACGCACTGCACCTCGAACTCGGCGCCCGCATGGTGCCGTTTGCCGGCTATGACATGCCGGTGCAATACCCGATGGGCGTGATGAAAGAACACCAGCACACCCGTGATCAGGCCGGGCTGTTCGATGTTTCGCACATGGGCCAGATCCGCCTGACCGGCGCCAACGCGGCCCAAGCCCTGGAAACCCTGGTGCCGGTGGACATCATCGACCTGCCGGTGGGCATGCAGCGCTACGCGATGTTCACCAACGAGACCGGCGGCATCCTCGACGACCTGATGGTCGCCAACCTCGGTAACGACGAACTGTTCCTGGTGGTCAACGCGGCCTGCAAGGACCAGGACCTGGCGCACCTGCGCAAGCACATCGGCGGCCAATGCACGATCGAGCCACTGTTCGAAGAGCGCGCGTTGCTGGCTCTGCAAGGCCCGGCCGCTGTCACCGTGCTCGCACGCCTGGCGCCGGAAGTTGCGAAGATGACCTTCATGCAGTTCGCCCGCGTGAAGCTGTTGGGCGTGGACTGCTTTGTCAGCCGTTCGGGCTACACCGGTGAAGACGGTTTCGAAATCTCCGTACCAGCGGCCAATGCCGAAGCCCTGGCGCGTGCCCTGCTGGCCGAACCGGAAGTAGCGGCCATCGGCCTCGGTGCTCGCGACTCCCTGCGCCTGGAAGCCGGCCTGTGTCTCTACGGCCACGACATGAATACCGAAACCACTCCAATCGAAGCGAGCCTGCTGTGGGCCATCTCCAAGCCTCGACGTGCCGATGGCGCGCGGGCCGGCGGCTTCCCTGGCGCTGAAACCGTGTTCGCCCAACAGCAAGCCGGTGTCAGCCGCAAACGCGTTGGCCTGCTGCCGCAGGAACGCACACCAGTGCGCGAAGGTGCAGAGATCGTCAACGATGCCGGCGACATCATCGGCAGCGTGTGCAGTGGCGGCTTCGGTCCGACCCTTGGCGGTCCTTTGGCCATGGGTTACCTCGACAGCGCTTACATCGGTCTGGATACGCCGGTTTGGGCAATTGTTCGTGGGAAAAAGGTGCCTTTGCTTGTAAGCAAAATGCCATTTGTTCCACAACGCTACTATCGCGGTTGATTGACTGTTTCTATAAGTAACGCGGCTGCGTTAACAGTGCACTAATCTGTAACGCAGCCGCCATAAAACAGTGCGTACGTTTCGTTTATGAACGTTACTTATAACGATTGAAAACAACTGAACAACTCTGTCAAAAAAGCCCGCGCTAGTGTGACCAACCCGAGGAAATACGGGCCTTCGCAGGGCTTGTTTTTTCTCCCGTGGTTGGCGTAGAGTTTGTTCACTGTGTTTGCATGGGTCGCTTGGAATCGTGACCTGGGCAGTAGCCTACAAGTTAGCTACATCCCGTTCGACGCCTTCTTACTCTCCTGCAACCAGCCCCAGTACTCTTTCACCAGAAGGAGGCTGTCATTCATTTTTTGCGTCAAAGGAAATAAGAAATGTCCCAACGTCAGAGCGGTACCGTCAAGTGGTTTAACGACGAGAAAGGTTTTGGTTTTATCACTCCAGAAAGCGGTCCGGATCTGTTCGTACATTTCCGCGCTATTCAGGGCAACGGCTTCAAGAGCCTGAAAGAAGGCCAGAAAGTGACTTTCGTTGCTGTGCAAGGCCAGAAAGGCATGCAGGCTGACGAAGTACAAGCAGAAGCCTGATCTTCTGTAACGAAAAAGCCCCTGATACTGATATCAGGGGCTTTTTTGTGCGCGTAAATCCGTAAAATGGCTTCTTTTTCCGTTCAGAGGCTGCCATGTCGAAACACCTGCTCTACCCACAGGGCGACTTCCCCGCCGTCGGCCTGGGGCGTCGTCTGGCAGCGATGTTCTACGACTTTCTGTTATGCACCGCCCTGCTGATCGTCACCAGCGGCATTTACAAGATGATTCAGATGGCGATCATCGGCGAAGGCCAAATGCGCGCCTTGACTGAAGCCGGCGCGCTGGACGGTGATCCGCTGCTGTCGACGGTGCTGTTGTTCGTGCTGTTCGGCTTCTTCGCCAAGTTCTGGACCTGGTCGGGGCAGACGCTGGGCATGCAGGTCTGGGGCATCCGCGTGCAAAACGCCGATGGCTCATCCATCAGCCTGTGGCAGGCGCTGTTGCGCTTTGTGGTGTCGATCGCGTCCTGGCTATGCCTGGGGCTGGGGTTCTTCTGGTCGCTGTTCGACAAGCAGAAGCGCAGCTGGCATGACATCTATTCCAATACACAGCTTGTACGGATCCCAAAGAAAACCAAGTAATTGCGCCGTATGAAAATCACTGTGAGAGCGGGCTTGCTCGCGAAATCGGTGTGTCAGACAACATCAATGTTGAATGACATGCCCTCTTCGCGAGCAGGCTCGCTCCCACAGTTTTTGCGGCTTAACTGACAGCTCTCAAGCGTTCCCCACCAACTTCATCCGCGCCGCCTGCGTGAAATCAAGCATCCGCTTCAACGGCCGCACCGCCTGCGGAATCAACGCCGGATCAACGAAGATCTCGTTGGTCCCCTCGCGCAAGCTCTTCAGCGTGCGCTCAAGCGTGTTCATCGCCATCCACGGGCAATGCGCGCAACTGCGGCAGGCCGCGCCGTTACCGGCCGTTGGCGCTTCGATAAAGACCTTGTCCGGGCACAGCTGCTGCATCTTGTAGAAGATGCCACGGTCAGTGGCCACGATCAGGGTCTTGTTTGGCAGACTTTGCGCAGCAGCGATCAGCTGACTGGTGGAACCCACCGCGTCGGCCAACTCGATAACGGCGGTCGGCGACTCCGGGTGCACCAGAATGGCCGCATCCGGGTACAGCGCTTTCATGTCTTCGAGCTGCTTGGCCTTGAACTCTTCATGGACGATGCAGGCACCGTCCCACAGCAGCATGTCGGCACCGGTCTTGCGCTGGATGTAAGTGCCCAGGTGTTTGTCCGGGGCCCAGATGATGGTTTCGCCGTTATCCATCAGGCTTTCGACGATTTCCAGTGCACAGCTGGAAGTCACTACCCAATCCGCCCGGGCTTTGACCGCCGCCGAGGTGTTGGCATACACCACCACCGTACGTTCCGGATGCTGGTCGCAGAACGCCGAGAACTCGTCCACCGGGCAACCCAGGTCCAGCGAGCAGGTCGCTTCCAGAGTCGGCATCAGCACGCGTTTTTCAGGGTTGAGGATTTTCGCGGTTTCGCCCATGAATTTTACGCCGGCGACCACCACGGTCTTGGCCGGGTGGGCATTGCCGAAGCGGGCCATCTCCAGAGAGTCGGAGACGCAACCACCGGTTTCTTCGGCCAGGGCCTGAATGACGGGATCGCAATAGAAGTGGGCAACCAGCACTGCGTCCTGAGCCTTGAGCTCGGCAGCGATGGCAGTACGGTAATAAGCCTCTTCCTCGGCCGTCAGCGGCTTGGGCTGCTTGGCGTCGAGGTGGGCTTGAACCAGAAGGCGTTCGGAAATCTGCGTCATGTTCGCAAGACCTGCAGGCGCTTTCGCGCGAAAGTCGAGTATACACCCGGCTCTGGACCCTTCAGGGTACCGCCGGGAGAGTGAGTGTTCATCAGGCGTGGATAGCGTTGAAGATGCGCAAGGCTACAGAATATCCCCGAGATGCAAAAGACCATTCTGACCTGCGTCACGCGGTGCAGCATCCAGCTTGAGCCAGACATAAATCGCGGGCAAAAAAAAAACCGAAAATCCTCACTTGCGTGGGCCTTCCATTTTTTTTGGGGGTGTTCGGGATTCGAACCTATGACCAACTGGCTAGAAGACAATTGGACTACTGGATTGCAGGAAGCCCCATAAAATGCCGTAAAAGCATGGCCTTGCAGCCTCTGCTCACATTAGAGGCTTCTTTCAGCCATTTCGACCAAAGGCGGCACTGGTGAAACCACGAACGCGGTCCACCTCTTGCTCAGGGTTGAATCAGGCCGGCATTTATAGCGAGCAGCACCGCAGCGCGGCGAGACGTCACACCAAATTTGCGGATGACTTTTCCTATATGAAAATTGATATTGGCTTCAGCGCAGTTAAAAATTGCCGATATCTCCCAACTGGTCTTGCCTTTGGAACACCATCGCAGGATTTCTCTTTCTTGCTCGGTCAAACTAAAGGTGCCTTGTGAAGCTGAATCGAAGACAAAGGATGCAGCACTTTGAAGTGCTATATCTTTTAACAAGGCAAGATTAGAGATCTCTTGAGAAATATGAGAACGGGCGATGGCTGTCGTTTCTGCATCAGACAGAAACTAAACACGCCAAATTCTCCACGAGCCCCGTGCATCGGCAAGGAAACGCCATGGATAAGTCCATGTGAATGGGGACGTGACTAGTAAAACTGATAGTGGTGTCGCATTACCTTTCAAGAGGACAATGAGTGCTGTACATCACGGAGGGATCAAATGTTTATCGAAATCGCACGACGCGAGCACTTGAACACACAGCGCCTTGATGGAATGCACCAGTTGCGGGCACACATTTTCAAAGACAAAAAAATTGGGATGTCCACGTCATTGATAACAAAGAGGTCGACGAATACGACAGTCTCAACCCTTATTACCTGTTGATCAGTCAGTATACGGGGGACGAGGTTATCGGTTGCTGGCGGATTCTAGAAACCGTCGGCCCTACATGCTCAAAGATACTTTCCCTGAATTGCTCCACGGTAAGCCGCTCCGCAAAATATTCAAACGCTTGAACTCAGCCGCTTTGTCGTTCGCGCCCAACGTCCAGGCAATTCGACTTTCTCAGACATCACGCTGCAAGCAATCAGGGAAGTCGTCAGATTTTCGTTAAACCGGCAAGCACATCAGCTGCTCACTGTAACCACTGTGGGCGTTGAACGGATGCTGAAGAAAACAGGCATATCCATGACCCGCTTTGGCCCTTCATTGCGCATCGGTATCGAACAGGCCGTAGCCCTTAATATTAACCTTGACGAGAAAACCCTGCAGGCGCTGTTCGGCGCATCAGGTGTTCGGCCGAGTCATTAGCCTGTATGGGTGACAACCCGTGCGCAAACGCTTCAACTCTATGCCATAACTCGGATCGAGGACCGACCCAAGCAGCAGTTCCGCAAGGTCCGACCTAATCGCCAGGCGGACTTTCTACTGCTTGGGAGCGATAGTCGCGTCCACTCTTTCAGCGGGCAAGATCACCTGTGAAATTGTCCAGCGCATTAAGGAAACTTCCCAGCATCTGGTCGCTGATGTCACCCATGTGAGGAATGCGCATCATGACCTGACCACTTTCGGCCATCAGTCGCTTGTTCAACTTGCCATACCCCGTGTCGATCAAATATCCGGCTTCGCGCATCAGTGCCTTAGTGCGCGACAGGTCGAGTCTGGAATCGACATAGAGCGAGGTGAGCGACGGGGACGCATCGGCGTCCTCAGTAAACAACCTGAAGCGTTCCGGCCGGGCGCGCACCCAGGCCCGTACATCGTTCTGCTGCTTGCGGTGCCGTGCAAACCGCGCCTGCAAGCCTTCCTGATTGACGATGTAATCAAGTTGAACATGCATCTGGTTGAGCAATGTGCAGTTCGGTGTCGTCAGGGTTTGTCCTTGCCGCGCCATATCGACGTGCCGAAGCAGATCCAAGGTGTACACCCTGTTCTTTATTGTCTGCGCCTTGGCGAGCGCAGCCTCATTGACGAAAGCGATTCCGAACCCGGGTGGCAGCGCCAGGCATTTTTGCGTGGCCGTTACGTAAGCGGCGGGAAGTGCTTGTGCGATACACGTGGGTGCGCCGGCAAAAAGACTGACGCCATCGACAATGGCAAGCGCTCCGTGCATGCGAATCAGCTCACAGACCTGGACAATATCAGTCGCTACCCCAGTGGAGCTTTCATTGTGGGTCAGCGTGACCACATCGAAACTCCCCTTGTCCAGAACACTCTTCAGAATGTCCAAGTCGATACCGGCACCCGGCGTAAAATCCAGGCGCTCAACGTGGGCATTGAAGCCAGTGGCCAACGTCTGGAACAGCTCGCCAAAGGCACCGACGCAAATACACAGGACGCGGTCGGTCTCGGCAACCAGCGAGCGCACTGCGCACTCCATGGCGTTGCTGCCACTGCCATTGATCAGCGTCGCCTGATAGGCCGCGGGCAACTCAGCGATGTGCTCAAGGTTCATCAGAATGTTCGAGATAATCTCGACTGCCTGCTTGTCTCGATGTCCGAATTCCGGGTAGCTACCGGCTTTGCGTACCTCGGGCCTGATCCAGGTAGGACCAGGGATGAACAGTTTTAACTCGCTCAAAATCACTCCTTGGATGGCAAGACTAAAAAAGCTGGAACCTCCTCCGAAAGTTGATGGCTGGGAGCCTCCGAATGTCGCTTGCAAGCGCGCCATATACTATCAAACTGCCTCGCAACGAGAGAGGTATTCAGCCCTGCTGGAGCAAGGTCCGGATCAGACGCACAAGCGTGTCGACTCCCCAGCGGGCCTCTTCGCGAGTCAGCACCAGAGGCGGCAACAACCGGATAACGCGTTCGGCCGTAACATTAATCAACAGGCCTTCACGCAGGGCTTCAGCCACCAGCTTCTGGCAGGGACGATCAAGCATGATCCCGATCATCAGACCCAGGCCGCGTACTTGCTGGACCTGTGGCAAGTCGGCTAATTTTTCGCGCAATTGTTCTACGATAAACTCTCCGAGTTCTCGGGCGTGATCCAGCAGACCGTCTTCTTCGATGATCCTTATGGTCTCTGTTCCTGCACGGCAGGCAAGAGGATTACCACCGAAAGTCGAACCATAACTGCCTAGGGTGAACGTTGTCGCTGCATCCCCCCAGGCGAGGCACGCGCCGATCGGTATGCCGGAGCCCAGCCCCTTGGCGAGGGTCATTACGTCGGGTTGAATTTTCGAGTGCTGGTGGGCAAACCACCGACCGGTGCGGCCGATGCCAGTCTGGACTTCGTCCAGCATCAACAACCACCCTTTACGATTGCAGATCTCACGCAACTTGGTCAGGTAGCCGGCATCAGGCAGATTGACACCACCTTCTCCCTGCACAGGTTCGACCAAGAGCACCAACAGTAATAGTCGAGAGAAGCGAGTTTATAGCCCGGGAAGCGGACCCCATTCACTACAAGGTGAAACACCGAGAAATACCGGTTGCAAGGCGTCACTCGTCACGGCTTCGACTGTTTGGATGTCCTAGGCGCCAAATGCAATATGACCGACATTACCGCGACCATCGACTTGGGCCAATTCGCGTACATGCGACCACTGCCCATCGTCGAGCGGCGGCCAAATACTATTTCGAATGCTTGGGCAGTGATTTCGAAGTCACATAGTGACAGCGCTTTCGGGCTCAGCCGCTGGCAGCGGTATCTGGACCTGAACAGCAAGGGTCGGGCATCGAAGCGTGGAGGCAGAATCTTCCGTGCCGTTTACTCTGGTGATCAGCAGGGTTGGGATGAAGACACAGGTGTTTGCCTTTCCCCCTTCCAGACCCGCGCCTGTGCTTTATTGCAGGCAAAAAAAAAATCCGGAAATCCTCACTTGCGTGGGCCTTCCAGACTTTTAAAACTGCTACAAAAATGGTGGGTCGTGTGGGATTCGAACCTACGACCAATTGGTTAAAAGCCAACTGCTCTACCAACTGAGCTAACGACCCGCTGTGTGGTGGCACGTATAATACTGATTTTTAAGGACTATTCAACACCTAATTTGAAATAAATCAAAAATAAGGTGTTGGGTCGGTCACACCGGCTGCTGCGAAGCCTTCTGCACGCAGGCGGCAGCTGTCGCATTTACCGCAGGCGCGGCCATTATCGTCTGCCTGATAGCAGGAAACGGTCAGCCCGTAATCGACGCCAAGCTTCACGCCGGCCTGAACGATCTGCGCCTTGCTCAGGTTCTGCAGTGGCGCCTGAATACGGAAGCCCTGCCCTTCTACCCCGGCCTTGGTCGCCAGATTAGCCATGCGCTCGAAGGCTTCGATGAACTCGGGACGGCAATCCGGGTAACCGGAGTAATCCACCGCGTTAACCCCGATAAAGATGTCCCGCGCGCCCAGCACTTCAGCCCACCCCAACGCCAGGGACAGAAACACGGTGTTGCGCGCCGGCACGTACGTCACCGGGATACCTTCACCCGGCGTTTCCGGCACATCGATACTAGTGTCGGTCAGTGCCGAGCCGCCGATACCGTTCAGGTTCAGGCCAATCACCTTGTGCTCGACCACACCCAAGTCTTGGGCGACACGTGCTGCGGCATGCAATTCGGCGTGCGAGCGCTGACCGTAATCGAAGCTCATGGTGTAGCAGCGGTAGCCATCAGCGCGGGCCATGGCCACGACGGTCGCGGAGTCGAGGCCGCCGGACAGCAGGATGACCGCACGTTTTTCGACAGTGTTCATTTGTTCAGTCATTTCAGCGCCCCGGCTCGTCATTCCAAAGATATTTATGCAGCTGCAATTGCAGACGCACAGGCAGATTGTCCGCCACCACCCAGTCCGCCAGATCACGCGCGCTCAGATCATGGTGGCTCGGCGAGAACAGGACTTCGCCGGCACGCAGGTCAAGACCGTACTGAATCAGTTTGGACACGGCCCAGTCGTAGTCTTCCCGCGAGCAGATGACAAACTTTACCTGATCGTTAGGCGTGAGCAGCTCGATGTTCTCGTAGCGGTTGCGGTGTGCTTCTTTCGAACCCGGAGTTTTCAGGTCGACGACGCGACTGACTCGCGGATCGACCGCCGAGATATCCAGTGCGCCACTGGTTTCCAGCGACACTTCGTAGCCGGCGTCACACAACTGCTTGAGCAAGGGAATGGCATTCGGTTGCGCCAGGGGTTCGCCACCCGTAACACAAACATAACGCGGGCGAAAACCGGCCACTTGCTCGAGGATGTCGTCGAGCGTGCGAATGGTGCCGCCAGTGAACGCGTAGGCGCTGTCGCAGTATTGGCAACGCAATGGGCAACCGGTCAGGCGCACAAATACAGTGGGCAGCCCGGCAGTCCGCGTTTCACCCTGCAACGAGTAGAAAACTTCGGTGATTCTCAATGTGTCTTGCATAGTCGCCACGGGCGTAACAGCTAAACAGGCTGTCCGCCTCCGTCAGGCACTTCAAGGAACCTCGCCAACGCGCAGATCCCAAAAAGCGTGTTTCATAAAAAGGGCATGAATTCTAACGAAAAAACCCGCGATAGGCGCGGGTTTCTTCAATACAGCTCAAGCAGCCTTACATGCGCTGCAAGTCGCGTTGTGCCAACTGAGCGGCGGAAGTGCCCGGATACTGGGACACAACCTGCTGCAGAATGCCTTTGACCCTGTCGGTATGACCGAGGCGGCGCTCTACATCAGCGAGTTTGTACAACGAATCAGGCACTTTAGGGTGCTTGGGGTACAGCTGTGAAACCTTGGCAAATGCTTGACCTGCACCTTGCAGATCGCCTTTGGCCAGATTCACTTCACCCAACCAGTACTGGGCGTTGCCCGCGTATTGGCTGTTCGGGTATTTGCGCAGGAATGCGGCGAAAGCCTGGCTGGCCTTGTCGAAATCCTTGGCTTTGATCAGGTCGAAGGCTGCATCGTAATACAGTTTTTCCTTCGCCGGATCAGCCGGTTCGCCACCTGCGGCAGGTGCTTGTGTGGAAGTGGCAGCGGCTGCCGCTCCTGCACCTGCGCCTGCGCCTGCGCCTGCACCGGGGGCATTCAAATTGCCACCGGTGGAAGAATTATCAGGAGTCGCGGCTGGTGCAACGCCGGTTCCTATGCGCCGATCAAGATCCTGATATCGCTCCAGGTTCTCTTGCTTCATGCGCGCTACATCATTTTGCAGTTCTTCGATCACACCCTGTTGGCGCGAGATCTGATCCTGCATCTGTTGTAGTTGGTTGAACAGCTGGCCCTGTGCCGAGACAGGGGTCGAAACCCCTCCCCCGGCATAGGCGCCGTTCGTACCGTAACCCGCAGGCGGATAACTGCTCCCGCTATTGTTATAGCCGGAGTTGTCCTCGACCACAGGAACCGCAGCCCACACCGCAAGCGGTGCGAGGCTGAGAGCCAAAACAGTTACAGCACGACGGCACGTTCGCATGACGAATTACTTACGCAGTTCGACGCGACGGTTTTGAGCCCAGGACTGCTCGTCGTTGCCGGTAGCAACTGGACGCTCTTCGCCGTAGGAAACCAGTTCCAGCTGAGCTGGGGAAACACCTTGCAGTACCAGGTAGCGCTGAACGGCTTTCGCACGACGCTCGCCCAGTGCCATGTTGTACTCACGAGTACCACGTTCGTCGGTGTTGCCTTCCAGAACAACGCGAGCGCCGTTTGCTTTCAGGTCTTTGGCGTGAACGTCCAGAGCGCGCATGGCTTCTGGCTTCAGGTCCGAGCTGTCGTATTCGAAGTAGAAGGTGGTGATTGCGCGCAGAGCAGCTTCTTCGCTCAGGGAACCATCAACGGCACCAGTGTTTGCGCCGTAACCAGCGTTTGGATCAACAGCGCCTTCACCGGCATTGTCGCCGCCTTTGGACGAGCAACCTACAGCTACAGCCATGGCCAGAGCCAGCGCAGCAAATTTACCAAACTTCAGCATTTCCATCGTGAAACTCCTAATGAACCCCAGTGTGTTAAGTACAACATGTAGCGCCGCGTCAGTTCAGGTAAGGGGACCAGGACGGTTCTCTGACTTCGCCTTGTGCGGTAGGAAGCGGGAGCCTCACGCGTCCATTTATGGACACGAGCATCAAGACTCCCCGGCCCTGCTGGCGGGTGGCGTAGATTACCATGGTGCCGTTGGGCGCAACAGTAGGCGACTCGTCCAGAGTGCTATCAGTGAGGATCTTTACACTACCGCGCTGCAAATCCTGGGCCGCCACCTTGAAATTAGTGAAGCCTTCCTGACGATGGATCATCACCAGGGTCTTTTCATCGGCCGACAGTTTAGGGTTGGCGTTGTAGTTACCAATAAAGGTCACACGCTCCGCACCACCACCGCTTGCGCTGGTTTTGTAGATCTGCGGCTTGCCGCCACGGTCGGAGGTGAAGTAGATGGTCGAACCATCTTTACCCCAGAACGGCTCGGTGTTGATGCCTTGACCGTTGGTGACACGACTGATCTGACGCGACCCCAAGTTCATCACATAGATGTCCGGGTTGCCATCTTTCGACAGTACGAATGCCAGACGCTGACCATCCGGCGACCAGGCTGGCGCACCATTCAGGCCTTCGAAGTTGGTGATCTGCTCACGGCGACCGGTGTCGATGTTCTGCATGAAAATGCGCGGACGCTTCTGCTCGAACGACACGTAGGCAATACGTTTGCCATCCGGTGCAAAACGCGGCGACAGGATTGGCTCGCGCGATTGCAGCAGCGTCACGGCACGGGCACCGTCATAGTCCGAACGTTGCAGCGTGTAGCGAGTGTTCTTCTCGGAGAACCGCTCGGCCGTCACGTACAGCAGACGAGTCGAGAACGCACCTTTGATACCGGTGAGTTTCTCGAACGACTGGTCGGAGATGTAGTGCGCCATGTCACGCAGTTGATCGACGCTGCCCGACACGCTGCCGGTCAGCACTTGCTGCTCCGTGGCGACGTTGAACAGTGCGTATTGAACCTGCAGACGACCGCCCGCTGGAACGATACTGCCGACCATGACGTATTGGGCTCCCAGCGCCTTGAAGTCACGGAAGATGATTTCGCTGGCCTGGCTCGGCTGGCTGATCATGTTCTGTTTTGGAATCGGCGAGTAGTAACCCGAGTTGCGCAGGTCGTTACCGATAATTTCAGCCATGTCATCCGGCAGCACGCTGCCGCCCTGGTTACCGAACGGAACAACTGCGATCGGGGTGGCCCGATCACTGCCGCTGGTGACCAGAATGTTTTTTTCATCAGCTGCCGCTATCCCTGCCAGGCAGCAGATAACGACAAGCATTCCTCGAAGAAGGTTTCTCACAAGGCTAGATCCTCAGGTGTGAATGTCATCTTGAATGAACGATACGGAGCGAAATCACTCGGCTTCATTCCCTGCATTTCTGTCAAACGTCCAATGTTCTTGACCGCCGCTACAGCGGAAGCGTCAAACGGACCGTCGCCGCTGGACTTGGCCACGCCGACCGAAGTCACCGTACCATCGGGCAACATGCCGATTTGCAACACGACCGTCATGCCTTTGCGTGCCGAAGGTGGACGAGCCCAGCCTTCCGCTGCACGAGCACGAATCAGATCATCGAAACTGCCGGCGACTTCGTCACCCTGCTCATCGGCCAAGGCCTGCTGACGCTGCGGCGTGTCGGAAAGCAAATCTGCCAGGGCCTGGGCCTTTTTGTCTTCGGCGGATTTACGTGCCGCTTCCTGCGATTTTTTCTTCGCGGCATCGGCAGCAGCTTTCTTCTTCGCGTCTTCGGCGACTTTCTTCTTCGCCTCTTCAGCTTCAGATTTCTTCTTGGCGTCTTCGGCGGCTTTCTTCTTCGCGTCTTCGACGATCTTTTTCTTCGCTTCTTCAGCGGCCGCTTTCCTGGCCTCTTCTTCAGCAGCTTTCTTGGCTTCTTCTTCAGATTTCTTCTTGGCTATATCAGCCAATTGTTTCTCTTCGGCCTTTTTGGCTTCGGCGGTCTTCTTGGCTTCATCGGCTTTCTTGGCTTCATCAGCCTTTTTTGCCTCTTCCGCTTTCTTCGTCTCGTCGGCCTTCTTGGATTCTTCGGCTTTTTGAGCCGCATCTTCCTTCTTTTGTTCCGCGGCCTTGATCGCTTCCTGTTCGATCTTTTTCTGTTCCATCTGTTCGACTTCGGTCTGGCGCGCAGCAGACTTCTGCGCTTCACCCGCAATCTTCTGATTGGTCTGGGTGGTCGCCCGACTTTTCGATTTCAGCTGGTACAGGGTCGCCTGGACGATCGGCTTGGCCGGCGGCAGCTCCGGTGTGAAGGCGAAACTGACGAACAGCATGCCAAAAACCAGCACGTGCAAGACAATCGCCCAGACACTAGGCCAGAAGTAGCTTTCCGAGGCGGACGGCTCTCGCATTTGCTGCATCAGGGTGCCTCGGTAATCAAGCCAACATTACCGACCCCGGCTTTCTGCAACCCGCCCATGGCGCCCATGACGGAGCCGTAATCGACAGTCTTGTCGCCGCGAATGAATACCTGGGTACGCTTGCCGCCTTCAGTACCGGCGCGAATGATCTTGGTCACCGCGTCAGTCATTTGCGGCAAGGTCATGGCCTTGTCCTGCTGCTTTTCGGTGTCGACTTCGCTGCCAAGGTTCCAGTAGTAGGTCTTGTCAGACTTGATCGAAATGGTCAGGACCTGAGTGTTGTTGTCCTGCGGCAAGGCTTCGCTGGAAACCTTGGGCAGATCAACTTTCACGCCCTGATTAAGCATCGGCGCGGTCACCATGAAGATGACCAGCAGTACCAACATCACGTCGATGTAAGGCACCACGTTCATCTCGGCAACCGGCTTGCGCTTTTTGCGAGCTCGAGCGATTAAAGCCATTGGAAATTACCTGCTTATTCTTCGCTGGTGTGCACTTTGCGGTGCAGGATCGCCTGGAATTCGTCGGCGAAGGTGTAGTAACGGCCCAGCAGGGTTTCGCTGCGAGCAGCAAAACGGTTGTACGCGATAACGGCCGGGATAGCGGCGAACAGACCGATCGCGGTAGCGATCAGTGCTTCGGCAATACCAGGAGCCACAGTGGCCAGAGTCGCTTGCTGGGCAGTTGCCAGACCACGGAAGGAGTTCATGATGCCCCAGACCGTACCGAACAGACCGATGTACGGGCTGACGGAACCGACGGTGGCGAGGAACGGCAGGCTCTGCTCGAGCTTTTCTTCCTCACGGGAAATGGCGACGCGCATGGCACGGGCCACGCCTTCCATGACCGCTTCCGGATCAACGCCTGACTGCTGACGCAGACGGGAGAACTCCTTGAAACCGGCACGGAAGATCTGCTCGACGCCCGAATCCGGATCAGGGTTGCTGCCGGCCTGACGGTAGAGTTTGGACAGGTCGATACCGGACCAGAAGCGCTCTTCAAAGCTCTCCAGGGCACGTCGACCGGCGCGCAGCAAGTTGCTGCGCTGAAAGATCATGATCCATGAGGTCACCGATGCGGCTACCAGGATCAGCATTACCAGTTGCACCACGATACTGGCATTGCTGACCAGGCTCCACATGGAGGAATGGTCGACGACGTTAGCTTCCACGCTTTATCTCCTGCTTTGAGTGTGTACCCGCGCCGCTCACGTCGGCAAAGGCCGCACGTAGAGCTTCGGGAATGGCTCGGGGTTTCAAACTGTTGGTGCGCACACAGGCCACCAGAAACTGCCCTTCGCAGAGCAGCACATTATCCGTAGCCCGCCTGACCTGCTGTTTGAAGCGCAGGCTGACCCGGTTCAATTCAATTACTTCAGCGCTTACCAGCAGTTCGTCGTCCAGTCGCGCCGGCGCGTGGTAACGCGCTTCGCTGGAATGCACGACGAACAACAGGTCCTCCCCTGCCAGCGCCGACTGGGCAAAGCCCAGCTCCCGGAGCCGCTCGGTTCGAGCCCGTTCCATAAACTTGAGGTAATTGACGTAATACACGATGCCGCCCGCATCGGTGTCCTCGTAATAAACGCGACAACGATGTGCGAACGGCTCAAGCCCGTTTTGCGCGCGCATACTCTAGTGCTTACTCCTCAGGTTGCCAATCCGGCCAGGCAACTGTTTTTCATTGATTCGCGGCTTTCTGGCGAAAGTACGGTCCTGGGACAGCACAAACACCGAATAAATCAGCGCGCAAAGGTGACTAATCGTCCACGGCATCGAGGAACTCGTCTACCACGGGCATCTCGCCTAATCGTGACGGGATGTTTAAACCGAAGTGCAGGTACGCATGCCGAGTGACCACCCGCCCCCGCGGAGTGCGCATGATGTAGCCCTGCTGGATCAAATACGGCTCCAGCACGTCTTCAATGGTGTGGCGCTCTTCGCTGATGGCTGCCGCCAGACTGTCCACCCCCACCGGCCCACCGTCGAACTTCTCGATCATGGTCAGCAGCAGGCGTCGGTCCTGATGGTCGAAACCGCGCTCGTCGACATCCAGCAGGTTCAGCGCCAGGTCGGCGATCGGCTTGGTGATGTGGCCCTTGGCGCGGACCTCGGCAAAATCCCGGACCCGACGCAGCAAGCGGTTGGCGATCCGCGGCGTGCCACGGGCACGGCGGGCGATTTCGAAGGCACCTTCCGGGTCCAGTGGCAAACCGAGAATGTTCGCCGAACGGCTGACAATCGTTGCCAGGTCGGCGGTGTTGTAGAACTCCAGACGCTGAACGATCCCGAAACGGTCGCGCAATGGGTTGGTCAGCATACCGGCGCGGGTGGTTGCGCCGACTAGGGTGAACGGCGGCAAATCGAGTTTGATCGAGCGCGCGGCTGGCCCTTCGCCGATCATGATGTCGAGCTGGAAATCTTCCATGGCCGGGTACAGCACTTCTTCGACAATTGGCGACAACCGATGGATCTCGTCGATGAACAGCACATCATGGGGCTCAAGATTGGTCAGCAAGGCCGCCAAGTCACCCGGACGCTCAAGGACCGGGCCCGAGGTACTTTTGATCGACACGCCCATTTCCTGGGCAATGATGTTGGCCAGGGTGGTTTTACCCAGGCCCGGCGGACCGAAAATCAGCGTGTGATCCAGGGATTCATTGCGCCCACGCGCGGCCTGGATGAACAACTCCATTTGCTCGCGAACGGTTGGCTGGCCAATGTACTCGGCCAGGCTGACGGGACGAATCGCCCGGTCCTGGACTTCCTCGCGGTCACGGGGACCACCCGTGGCGGCGATCAGACGATCAGCTTCAATCACTTAGATCATTCCCTTCAGGGCACGACGAATCATGTCTTCACTGCTCAAACCTTTCTCCTTGATCGCAGAAATCGCCTTGCTGGCTTCCTGCGGCTTGTAGCCCAGGGAAATCAGCGCGCTGACCGCGTCATTTTCGGCGGTGGCGACCGGAGGCGCATCTGGCCCACCCGGCTGGTTTGGCACCAACGCGAACATCGCCGGCACGGTCTCCCACGCTTTGAAGCGGTCCTTGAGTTCCACCAGCAAACGCTCGGCCGTCTTCTTGCCCACGCCCGGCACCTTGGTCAGCGCCGAAGTGTCCTGGGACTGCACGCAACGCACCAACTCGTCGACCTCCAGGCTCGACATCAAGGCCAGTGCCAGTTTCGGCCCCACACCATTGAGACGGATCAGCTCGCGAAAAAAGTCTCGCTCGCGCTTACCGAAGAAGCCATAGAGTAACTGCGCGTCTTCGCGCACGACCAAATGGGTGTGCAAGGTCAGCGGTTCACCGACCGACGGCAAGCGATAAAGCGTGGTCATGGGCACTTCCAGCTCATACCCCAGACCGTTTACATCCAGAATCAGGTGCGGCGGCTGTTTCTCAGCCAAAGTGCCGCGCAAGCGTCCAATCACGTTTCAGATCCTTGAGCCTTGGCCAGATCAGTGCTGGCGACTGACAGAACAAGGGTTTTGCGCCGACAACACAGGCGCAAAACCCTCATTCCATAAAAATGATTGCTGATGCTATCAGAGACGCAGGCGCCCGCCACGACTGCGTGCTGTACCCAGACCATGAGGCAACAGACTGGACCGGGTGTGAGCGTGGCAAATCGCAATGGCCAGGGCATCCGAAGCATCGATTTGCGGCTTGCTGGTCAATTTCAGCATGTGCATGACCATCATTTGCACTTGTTCCTTGTTCGCCCCACCGGTGCCGGTCACCGCCTGCTTGACTTGGGTCGCGGTGTATTCGGCAATTTCCAGGCTTTCCTCGGCCCCGGCCACGATGGCTGCGCCGCGAGCCTGACCGAGTTTGAGCGCGGAGTCAGCATTGCGGGCCATGAAGACTTTTTCGATGCCCATGGTTACCGGGCCATAGGTCTGGATCACTTCACGCACGCCCCGATAGACGATTTGCAGACGCTCATGCAGCTCGCCGGAGCCCGTGCGAATGCAACCCGACGCCACGTACACGCAACCACGCCCGGTATCACGTACCACGCCATAACCGGTGATACGCGAACCGGGGTCGATACCAAGAATTAAAGTCATAACGCCTGCGGGTTAGGTAAGAGCACGATATTCAATACAGCGAATAACAAATGTGGGAGCTGGCTTGCCTGCGATGGCGTAGGCACATCAAACAATGATGTAGCCTGACACGCCGCCATCGCAGGCAAGCCAGCTCCCACACTGAATCTTAGTCGCCCTTATCCGAGCTGTGCGGCCACCGACTCCGGAATGTCGGCGTTGGAATACACGTTTTGCACGTCGTCCAGGTCTTCGAGCATGTCGATCAGCTTCAGAACCTTCTCGGCGCCTTCCAGGTCCAGTTCGGCACTGGTGGTCGGCAGCATGACGATTTCCGCATCATCGCCCTTGAAGCCTGCGGCCTCCAAAGCGTTGCGCACGGAATAGAAGCCGGCGAACGAGGTAAACACATCGATGGAGCCGTCTTCGTGAGTCACCACGTCATCGGCATCGGCCTCCATGGCCGCTTCCATCAGCGCATCCTCATCCACGCCTGGCGCGAAGGAAATCTGTCCCTTGCGCTCGAACAGGTAGGCCACCGAACCGTCGGTGCCCAGGTTGCCGCCGCACTTGCTGAACGCATGGCGAACAGCCGCTGCGGTGCGGTTGCGGTTGTCGGTCATGCATTCAACCATCACTGCCACACCGCCCGGGCCGTAACCTTCGTAGGTCAGCTCGACCATGTCGTCGGTATCGGCAGCACCGGCACCGCGAGCGACCGCGCGATCGATGATGTCGCGGCTCATGTTCGCGCCCAGCGCTTTATCCAGCGCCAGACGCAGACGCGGGTTGGAGCCTGGATCACCGCCGCCCTGACGAGCAGCAACCGTCAGTTCACGAATCCACTTGGTGAAAATCTTGCCCTTCTTGGCATCCTGACGTTCTTTGCGGTGCTTGATGTTCGCCCACTTGGAATGACCCGCCATAACTCGCTCCGAATTATCTTTGAAACATTGCCCGCCACGCCATGATGCGCCAGCCAGCAAATAAAAATCTCGACCTTCTATATGGAAAGGGCGCATCCGAAGATGCGCCCTTCTGGTCAGCCTTACTCAGCTTTAGGCGTTTCGCGCAGACGAATGTGCAGTTCGCGCAATGCCTTGGCATCCACCAGACCCGGTGCCTGAGTCATGACGCAGGCAGCGCTCTGGGTTTTCGGGAAGGCGATCACTTCACGGATCGACTGGGCGCCGGTCATCAGCATCACCAGACGGTCCAGACCGAAGGCCAGGCCACCGTGCGGCGGCGCACCGTATTTCAGGGCGTCGAGCAGGAAGCCGAATTTCTCTTCCTGCTCCGCTTCGCTGATACCCAGCAGACGGAACACCGACTGTTGCATTTCCTTGCGGTGGATACGGATCGAACCGCCACCCAGCTCGGTGCCGTTCAGGACCATGTCGTAGGCACGGGACAGCGCGGTTGCCGGGTTGGCTTCCAGCTCTTCCGGCGTGCACTTCGGCGCGGTGAACGGGTGGTGCAACGCGGTGAAGCTGCCGTCGTCGTTCTCTTCGAACATCGGGAAGTCGACGACCCACATCGGGGCCCATTCGCAGGTCAGCAGGTTCAGATCGTGACCAACCTTGATCCGCAGCGCGCCCAGGGCTTCGCTGACGATCTTGGCTTTGTCGGCGCCGAAGAACACGATGTCGCCATCGACTGCACCGACGCGATCGAGGATCACGTTGAGGTTGGCCTCCGGGATGTTCTTGACGATTGGCGACTGCAGACCTTCGACGCCTTTGGCGCGCTCGTTGACCTTGATGTACGCCAGGCCCTTGGCACCGTAGATGCCGACGAACTTGGTGTAGTCGTCGATCTTGCTGCGCGGCATGCTTGCTGCGCCTGGAACGCGCAGAGCGGCAACGCGGCATTTCGGGTCGTTGGCAGGGCCGCTGAACACCTTGAAGTCGACTTCTTTCAGTTGATCGGCAACGTCAACCAGTTCCAGCGGGTTACGCAGGTCCGGCTTGTCGGAACCGTAGCGACGCATGGCCTCTTCAAAAGTCATGTGCGGGAAGTCGCCGAATTCCAGACCCAACACTTCCTTGAACAAGTTGCGGATCATTTGTTCGGTGATGCCCATGATCTCTTTTTCATCGAGGAAGCTGGTCTCGATGTCGATCTGGGTGAACTCCGGCTGACGGTCGGCGCGCAGATCTTCGTCGCGGAAGCACTTGGCGATCTGGTAGTAACGGTCGAAGCCGGCGACCATCAGCAGCTGCTTGAACAGCTGTGGCGATTGCGGCAAGGCGAAGAAGCTACCTGCATGAGTACGGCTCGGCACCAGGTAGTCGCGAGCGCCTTCTGGCGTGGCGCGAGTCAGAATCGGCGTCTCGACATCGAGGAAGCCGTTCTCGTCCAGGAAGCGACGGATGCTGGTGGTCATGCGCGAACGCAGACGCAGCTTCTCGAGCATTTCCGGGCGACGCAGGTCGAGGAAGCGATAACGCAGGCGGGTTTCTTCGCCGACGTCGGAGAACTCGTTGAGCGGGAACGGCGGGGTTTCCGCTTCGTTCAATACTTCCAGCTCGTAGCCCAGCACTTCGATCATGCCCGACGCCATGTTGGCGTTGGTGGCACCGGCCGGACGCAGGCGAACCTTGCCGGTGATCTTGACCACGTATTCACTGCGCACGCGATCGGCTGCGGCGAAGGATTCAGCGCGGTCCGGATCGAACACCACCTGGGCCAGACCGTCACGATCACGGATATCGAGGAAAATCACCCCACCGTGGTCACGACGACGGTGGACCCATCCGCAAAGGGTAATTTCCTGGCCTTCCAGGCTTTCGTTCAGTTGGCCGCAATAATGGCTGCGCATCATGGTAGTGGTTTCGCTTCTCGTAATTCGAAATTCGGTTGGAGGTCTTGCCGCCCCCGCACTTGAATAAAGGTGCCGGATGATGCAAGAGCTCGCGCGTGTCATTCAGACCGGGCGCCAGACCCTAGTCAGCTTTGTCGCCACCGGCCAGATTTTTCTTGGAACCGGTCTTGAAGTCGGTTTCGTACCAGCCGGTGCCGCTAAGGCGGAAGCCCGGCATGGACAGCATCTTTTTAAGCTCTGGCGCCTGGCAGGCAGGGCAGTCGACCAGCGGTGCTGCGCTGATCTTTTGAATGGCTTCCAACTGATGACCACAGGAAGCACATTGATAGTCGTACATCGGCATGGGGGTTGTCTCGGCGATCAGATTGCTACCGCGCATGCTGGGCTTTGCGGCAAAGGGCGGGATTATATCCATTAAATGCAGCCTGTGCAGCCGTAAGACTGCACAGACCGACACTCGACACGATCAACCGCCACCGCTAGGCCATGACGAGGCAACTTCCCTCCTTCAGGCTGTGCACGACGCAGACAACCCGCACCAGCCCGGTGAAGTTTTTCACCCCGCCATGGCGCAAATGCACTTCGCGATCCACATGGGACAACAGCGCACTGATCGAGCAGCAATTGACCTTGGCCATATCACTTAAAATATCCCAATAGACCTGCTCCAATCGCAAACAGGTCGCAAAGCCATTCAAACGCACGGACCGGGATAATGGCTGGGCCAGGCCCATATCGAATTCACTGACAAATGAATCAATCCTTACTTCCTTGAGTGGACCGACCCTCCCCTCGCTTCGCCTCTCTTGATAAACCATACCATTGACACTCCTTTGCCATCCTTGCTGCTTATAAGACTCATATTCCGTTTCCTTATAAAAGCGCAGGCGTACAGGGATATCTAGATGACTTTATGACCATCGACGTAGGATAAGCCAACAACAAAGGGGAGATCATGGAGCACGTCCTAGGCCTGACGATTTCCTACGAAGACTGACGCAACATCACTCAATGAAAGGCAAAAGATCAGAGGAACACAGCGCGCAAACAACACTCAGCAATCGTTATCTGCTCAGCGGCCAGAAGACAAGCACCGCCGGACTGCCTGATTTGAGTAGCGGCGGGCTTTGCTGTTAAATAGGCAGTGTGTCGCTACCACCTATTTTCCGGGGGCTGCGCATAGGCTGATACCGGGTACGTGTCCAACGCCTCTTATTGTTCTGAAGCGAACCGTGCTCCATCAGCTCTTCCTTGTGATCCGTCTTAACGTGAGTTAATCAAAATGTTGAAAATCGTCCACCTGCTAATGGGCGCAGCAGCCTTGCTGCTGTCCTTCATCCCTAGCCTGCGATCCGAAGCGGTACCTTACCTGCAACAACCCGATGCGCTGTACCTGGCCTTTTTCGGCCTGCTCAACCTCACCCTTGCACCTGTTATCCCTTACTGGAACAAAGGGCCGCGTCATCAACTGCAAAATCTGGTCAGCGCCCTGCTGGTTCTGGCTGTGGTATTGCAAACACTGACATTGTTCGCCCCGATGCCTGTCATCGCCGGTCAACCTGCCGTTCTGTTCAGTCTGGTCGTTGCCCTGATCGCCATTCTTTTGCACTTGGCCGTCAGCTTCTACAAATCTTCACCGGCCGCCGCCTCGCCAAGCTATGACATGAGCAACCGCGATACTGGCACCGTTAAATGGTTCAACACCTCCAAAGGCTTCGGCTTTATTTCCCGCGACTCCGGCGATGATATTTTTGTGCACTTCCGGGCAATTCGCGGTGAAGGCCACCGTGTTCTGGTCGAAGGCCAGCGCGTGGAGTTCTCTGTCATGAACCGTGACAAAGGCCTGCAAGCCGAAGATGTGATCGCCGCCCTGCCGCGTCGCTGACTCCAAAGCTAAAAAAAACCGCGAACAGCCCAGGCTGTTCGCGGTTTTTTTATGGCCTCTTTTTCACTATGTAGCTCAATAATGCGGCGGTGGCGCTTCCTCTTCGAAAGAGTCGAACTGGCCGACCATTTCCTCCTGCCGCTTGATCAGGGCCGCCATTTGCAGTTGCAGGCGCTCAACCACATGTTGCTGCGCCGCCAGCACATCATTCAACGTCTGGATGGTGTCATCCTGAAACGCCAACTGGCTTTCCAGATCGGTAACGCGTTCTTCCAGGCTCATGACTCAACCCTCCAGAAACGTGAAGTCATCGGTCAACACCAGACGCAGCCGTTCGCGAATCGTCGCGATCTGCTCTGGACTATAGGGTTTGGCCGGCTGCTTGCCCCAGACCGGAGCTGGCCAGGCGGCGTCCTCACGCTTGCGCACAATCACATGCATGTGCAACTGACTGACGACATTACCCAAGGCCGCGACGTTCAATTTGTCCGCATCGAACGAATCCTTGAGCATTTCCGCCAGCGCGGTCGTTTCCTGCCACAGCTGCTGTTGATCTGCGACATCTAACTGAAATATCTCACTGATATCCTCGCGGCGTGGCACGAGGATGAACCATGGGTAGTTCGAATCATTGGACAACAGCAACCGACAGAGCGGGAAATCGCCGATCGGCAACGTGTCTTGTTGAAGTCGTGGATCTAAAGCGAACACAGCGCGCACTCCCCTCTGGTCATCTTTTTTCAGCTTAGCGCCCATACCAAAAGACGGCTGCACCAAGCGACAGGACGGCAGCATACCTGCGAATGCCAAGCGCTTCACGACGAACTGCCGCCTGCTGCGCCCTCCGGGCGCCCCGACATGAGCCATTTTGATCCGGCATGCACCATGACAGAACCAGCCGCCACACAAAAAATGCCGAAATGACCGATAAACAACGGGCCGTTCGAACCCACGACAAAGCGACACTATGTGAATCCGGTACAGCAATTGAAATTTTTTGCACCAAAACCGCACAACGCGTCTACGCTCAGTGCGTCAGCATCCGCTAACTACTCACTGGCGGGGTGAACCGGTAACGTTTTTGGTTGTCGCCCCCACAGGTTCGATGTGGTAACCACGATGCGAAGCATGGCGTCAAGCTCAAGAAAAACGAGCTTGAACCCCCGGTTTTATGGGTTTTTTACAGCAGCAGGCAGGCCTTTGGAAAAAAACAGCAACAGAATTCCGATTTGTGCACGCTTGTTGCATTCACACCTATATCGTCTATAAGGCGTCCGCTGGAAGTGGAAGCCTTAAGGCCAATAAAAACAGTGGCAGGATTGCCCGATGGAGATTCAAGTGCAGGACCAGGGACTCTTTTTTACCGATGCTCAAGCTATGGAAAACAACGCTGAAGTTGTCAGTCCGATTGCGTCGGGATTGTGAATTTGCGACATCTACCCAGCCATTTGCGACAGGGTCGTAAAGAAGCTGAAAGGTTAGATGCGCAAGTATCGCCAACATGGTCGGCGTGATATAAGTTTGCGCCGACACAAAAAGAAAGAGCCGCCCGGATAATAAAACAGGCGGGACGGCAGTACTCTTCTAAAAACCAAAGGAGCAAATCACGATGCGCGTGATGAAGTGGAGCATGATCGCACTGGCTGTTTCGGCTAGTACCTCGCAGTTCGCAATGGCGTCTTCTCAAGAGGAATCCAAGGGCTTTTTTGAAGATCAGAGCCTGACTGTCAAAAGCCGCATTCTGTACATGAATCGCGACTTCAAGAACGGTGCCTCCAACAACCAGAGCACCGCTAATAAAGAACGTATCAAAGGCTACCGCGAAGAAACCGGCCTGGGCGTCCAGGCTGTTTATGAGTCGGGCTTTACCCAAGGTACTGTTGGTTTCGGTTTGGACGCCCTGGCCAATGGCATGGTCAAACTGGACAGCGGTCCGGGCCGTACCGGTAACGGTATGTTCGGCAAGGACAGCGACGGCACGCCAGAAGACACCCAATCCAACGCTGGCGGCGCGGTCAAATTCCGTCTGTCCGACACTGTTCTGAAACACGGTAACCAATACGTTGCCAGCCCTGTCTTCTCTACAGACGACAGCCGTTTGCTGCCAGAAGTCGCTACCGGTACTTTGATCACCAGTAAAGAAATCAAAGGTCTTGAATTGAGCGGTGGTCATTTCACCGCAATGCGGGCGCAGAACCAAATGGGCCACGACAGCCTTGGTCTGAAGTCCGCTGATATTGCCGGTGCAACCTACCAGTTCACCGACAATTTTGTAGCTGGCGTAGCTGCTTCCGATGTTGAAGACCACTTCAAGAAGCAATACATCAACGCCAACTACACCCTGCCAATCAATGACGACCAGTCCTTGAACTTCGACTTCAACGGCTATCGCTCCAAGAGCCAGGGTCAAGAGCTGAGCGGTGACGTTGACAACCGCATCTGGTCCCTCGCAGCGGCCTATAGCCTTGGTGCACATAAATTCACCCTGGCTCACCAGCGTTCTACCGGTGACACCGGTTATGTTTACGGCGTTGATGGCGGCGGCACAATCTTCCTCGCCAACTCCGTTCAATACTCCGACTTCAACGGTCAAGACGAACGCTCCTGGCAGGCTCGCTACGACCTGAACATGAAGAGCTACGGCGTTCCTGGCCTGAGCTTCATGACCCGCTACATCACCGGTGACAACATCTCCACCGATGATGGCGAAGCCAAAGAACACGAATGGGACTTCGAGACCAAATATGTTCTGCAAAGCGGTCCAGCCAAGGACCTGTCTTTCCGCGTACGTAACGCGGTCTATCGTGCAAACTCCGCGTACGATAGCGACAAAGTTGACACCCGCCTGATCATCGAATACCCGCTGAGCATCTTGTAATTCAGCGCTAGTTCGACAGCTACACAACACAGCAAAAAAAAAAACGCTCACCTGATTCAGGTGAGCGTTTTTTTGTGTCTGGTTTCATACAATCTTTGATGTTGTTAGTTAGATAGCAACCTAACAATACAAAACTGACCGAACCTTCAAGTCACAACTGAGACGTTATTGCGGCACAGTTTCCTGAACCATTCGAATAACCCGCTGCGGAAACGGAATATCGATGCCGGCAGTCTTCAAACGATCACGCGATTGCTCGTTAAACATGAACATCACATTCCAATAATCGGCAGTTTTCACCCACACGCGCAGGGAAACAGTGATCGAACTGTCACCCAACATGGAAATCACCGCTTCCGGTGCCGGATCAGTCAATACACGCGGGTCCTTGGCCAGGCCCAGCAATACTTCACGGGCCTTCTGCAAGTCCGCCTCGTAAGCCACGCCTACATCAAACACGACCTTACGGGTCGGTTGACGATTGGTGTTGGTGATGATGCCGTTCGACAGATTGCCGTTAGGCACGATGATGGTTTTGTTATCACCGGTACGCAGCACAGTGTGAAAGATCTGAATGCTGTCGACAGTACCGGCAACACCTTGGGCTTCGATCCAGTCACCGATGCGGAACGGGCGGAACAACAGAATCAGCACGCCGCCGGCGAAGTTCGCCAGGCTGCCCTGCAACGCCAGGCCGATTGCCAGGCCGGCAGCACCAATGGCCGCAACGAACGAGGTGGTTTCTACGCCGATCATCGACGCTACGCTGACGATCAGCAGAACCTTGAGGATGATGTTCGCCAGGCTGCTGATGAAACCTTGCAGCGCCAGGTCGGCATTACGCAACGCCAGCAGGCCGCCGAGTTTTTGCGTGACCTTGTTGATCAGCCACCAGCCGATGGCCAGGGTAATCACCGCCAGCAGCACGCGGCTGCCGTACTCCATGATCATCGGAACCCAGGCTTGGGATGCCTTGACCAGGTTGTCCACTTCAGCATTCAAATCCATCTTCTCTCTCCTGATTTCCGGCTACCCGGCACGCAAAAAATGAGCGGCAGAAAGACCGAACCCATGAGGGATTCAATCGTTTCTGCCGTTGCTTGGGCCTCGGACGTCGAAAACGCCGAGAGGTTCCCGCTTGAAAAGTCAGTCGCGGAAGTTATTGAACTGCAGCGGCATATCGAAGGATTTGGCGCGCAGAGCGGCAATTGCTTCTTGCAAGTCATCACGCTTCTTGCCGGTGATGCGCACTTGCTCGCCCTGAATAGAGGCCTGAACCTTGAGCTTGGCGTCTTTGACGTGAGCGACGATTTTCTTCGCCAGCTCCTTGTCGATGCCTTCCTTGAGGACCGCTTCCTGTTTCATCAGCTTGCCCGACGCGTAGGCATCCTTGACTTCAAGGCACTGCACATCGATCTTGCGCTTGACCAGGGACAGCTTGAGGATCTCGATCATCGCTTCGAGCTGGAAATCAGCTTCCGCGGTCAGGTTGACGGTCAGGTCTTTTTCCTTGAACTCGAAGCTGCCCTTGCCTTTCAGGTCATAACGACGATCGAGTTCCTTGACGGCGTTCTCGACCGCGTTGGTGACTTCGTGTTTGTCCAGTTCGGATACCACGTCGAACGACGGCATGTAATCTCTCCAATAAAAAGGCACGCTCGATAACGATGGAGCGCGCTTGGCTTGCGGTTAAAATCGGGCTCATTATAACGGGTCTTTTCCAACCGATACTGCGAGCCTCACATGCCAGCGTCAAACCGAGCAAAAAGCTGATGTCTATCCCTTGGCATATTCTGGGCGCTGGCAGCCTCGGCACCCTTTGGGCCACGCGTCTGGCGCGGGCGGATGTGCCGGTCAGGCTGATCGTGCGGGACGCGACACGCTTGCAGGCCTATCAAGCGGCGGGCGGTTTGACGCTGGTCGAACACGGCGAAGCGCAGCTGTATCCGGTGCCCGGCGAAACAGCCGACAGCGACGAGCCGATCCGCCGCCTGCTGGTGGCCTGCAAAGCCTACGACGCCGAAGAAGCCGTCGCCCGGCTCGCTCACCGGCTAACACCCGACGCCGAACTGATCCTGCTGCAGAACGGCCTCGGCAGTCAGGACGCGGTTGCCGCGCAGGTGCCTCAGGCGCGCTGCATCTTCGCCTCCAGCACCGAAGGGGCATTTCGCGATGGCGACTGGCGTGTGGTGTTCGCCGGTCATGGCTACACCTGGCTGGGGGATGCCGGCCACCCGGTGGCGCCGATCTGGCTGGAGGACTTGGGCGCCGCCGGTATTCCCCATGAGTGGAGCACGGACATTCTCACAAGGCTGTGGCGAAAACTGGCGCTCAATTGTGCGATCAACCCGCTGACCGTGCTGCACGAATGCCGCAACGGTGGTTTGCAGCAGCATCATTGCGAAGTCGCCACCCTTTGCGCCGAGCTCACCGAGCTGCTGGAACACTGCGGCCAGCCGGCAGCGGCGCAAAACCTCCAGAAGGAAGTCGAACGGGTGATCCAGGCCACTGCCGCCAATTTTTCCTCGATGTACCAGGACGTCGCGAATCAGCGCCGCACTGAAATCAGTTACCTGTTGGGCCATGCCTGCAAAGTCGCGTCGCGGCATCAGCTGAACCTGCCCCACCTCAATCAATTGCAGCAGCGCCTGATCGCTCATCTGCGCAGCCTTGGATTGCCCAGCGACTGAGCAGCGGCTACGCTGGCCACTTGTTCCTTTTCAGCGATAAACCTGATGCCATTGCGCCAGCGCCTTGAAAACCTTCCAGTCGGCCAGAAACTGCTGGCCGCCCTGCTGGTGCTGTTGACCACCGTTTTGCTGGTCGCCAACCTGACCTTTATCAGCGCCGCCTATTACATCTCCCAGGAAAGCATGGCCCCCCAGGCCTTGCAGACCATCGGCCGACTGGTGTCCAACCCCAGCCTGATCTCCGAAGCCCTGAAGTCGCCGCAAACCGCCGAGCGCCTGCTCAACGAACTCAGCAGCTACACACCGCTGCGGGCAGCAGCGCTCTATGACGGTAAGGGGGTGCGTCTGGCCCAATTGCAACACGGCGACAAGCTGGACCTCCCGGAGCATTACCGGCACCTCGAGGCTTGGCAAGCCACGGAGTTTCGCAGCAACCAAGTGATCACCCTGCCCCGCCCCGGCACTGCGCCTGGGCATTTGCTGCTGGTGGCCAGCAGCGAGTTGCCGATGGCGTTCTACACCGGGACCCTGACCGCCAGCTTGGGGATTCTGATTTTCAGTGTGCTGTTGTGGCTGGTGATCGCCCGGCAGATCAAACGGCTGATTACCCGGCCGATCCATCAGCTCGAAGAGTTGTCCCGGCAAGTCACCCGGGAAGAGAACTATGCCCTGCGCGCCTCCCGCGGCAACCACGACGAAATCGGTAGCCTCGCCGAAGCGTTCAACACCATGCTCTCGCGCATCGAAGCCCGTGAGCAGCAGCTCAAGCGCGCCCGCGACGATTCCCAAGCCGCTTACGATCAAGCCCAGGGGCTGGCCGAAGAAACCCGCCACACCAACCGCAAGCTGGAACTGGAAGTTCAGGTGCGCAGCAAGATCGAAAAGAAGCTCACCGGATTCCAGAATTACCTCAACAGCATCATCGACTCCATGCCGTCGGCCCTGATCGCCCTCGACGAGCAGCTCTACGTGACCCAATGGAATCAGGAAGCCAGCGCTTTGTCCGGCACGCGCCTGGACGAAGCCTTGAACCAACCGATCTTCCTTGCCTTCGAACCGCTCAAGCCATTCCTGCCGCAACTCAGGCAAACCGTCGAGCAGCACACGGTGGCGAAGATCGAACGTGTTACCTGGCTCAAGGACGACGAGCCCCGGCATTACGCCCTGACGTTTTATCCGTTGATGGGCGGTGCCGGGCGCGGCGTGGTGATCCGGATCGACGACATCACTCAGCGTCTGTCCCTGGAAGAAATGATGGTGCAGTCGGAGAAAATGCTCTCGGTCGGTGGCCTCGCCGCTGGCATGGCCCACGAGATCAATAATCCACTGGGCGCAATCTTGCACAACGTGCAGAACATTCGTCGGCGCCTGTCACCCGATCTGCCGAAAAACCTCGAACAAGCCGAACAACTCGGTATTGAGCTGGAAACGGTCAACCAGTACTTGAAAGCTCGCGAAGTGCCGAAGCTGCTCGATGGCATTCAACAGGCCGGCGCCCGAGCGGCCAAAATCGTGACCCACATGCTCAGCTTCAGCCGCCGCAGTACCCGACAGATGGCTCCCTGCGATTTGCCGGCGTTGATCGATCAAGCGGTGGAAATCGCCGGCAACGACTTCGACCTGGCCATCGGCTTCGACTTCAAGGGTCAGGCGATCATTCGGCAGTTCGATCCGGCACTGGGCCCGGTGCCCGGCACCGCCAACGAACTGGAACAGGTGCTGCTCAACTTGCTGAAAAACGCCGCGCAAGCCATTCATCAGCGTACCGACGACCGCGAACCGGGGCGGATCATTCTGCGTACAAAACTGAATCCGCCCTGGGCGGAAATTCAGGTCGAGGACAACGGCATCGGCATGAGCGAGAACGTGCGCAAACGCACGTTCGAGCCGTTCTTCACCACCAAGGAAATCGGTCAGGGCACCGGTCTTGGACTGTCGGTCTCGTACTTCATCATCACCAACAACCACAAAGGCCAGATGGAAGTGCAATCGACGCCGGGCCAAGGTACCTGTTTCACCTTGCGCCTGCCGTTGTCGGGTACTCCGGTGGTTTCTCAAGAACTCAATCAGCTGTCGAGGTAACCATGGGCTTTCGCTTGTCGAAGATTTACACCCGCACTGGCGACAAAGGCGAAACCGGGCTCGGCGATGGCCGCCGCGTGCCCAAGGACCATCCGCGCATCGAGGCCATTGGCGAAGTCGATACGCTGAACAGCCAGGTGGGCGTGCTGTTGGCGGGGTTGGCGGCGCAAAGTGATACGTATCCGGGGTTGAACGAAGTGATCGAGGTGTTGGCGCCCTGCCAGCATCGGTTGTTCGACTTGGGTGGCGAACTGGCGATGCCGGTTTATCAGGCACTGAACACGGAAGAAATCGAACGGCTGGAAGCGGCGATTGATGTGTGGAATGAAGAGTTGGGGCCGCTGGAAAACTTCATTCTGCCCGGCGGCTCGGCACTGATTGCCCAGGCCCACGTATGCCGTTGCCTGGCACGCAGTGCCGAGCGACGCTGTCAGCAGTTGAATGCGATTGAGCCGCTGGCCGGGGTTGGGCTGGCGTATATCAATCGGTTATCGGATTTGTTGTTTGTGGCGGCACGGTTGATTGCCAAGCGTCAGGGGATTGCCGAGATTTTGTGGCAGCCTGCGGCCAAGCCCGAGGTTTAGTCGGCGCGTCCGAAGACGCCATCGCGGGCAAGCCCGCTCCCACAGGGATCAGCGTCGTACACAAATCTGTGTCCACTACGAACCACTGTGGGAGCGGGCTTGCCCGCGATGAGGCCAGCAGCTACACCGAAGAATCCGGCCAAAACGCCCGAATCCCCGCCACACCCTGCGCCCCCGCTTCCCAGGCTTTTTGCCGCTCCGCCGGCCCCACCCCACCGAGCAAAAACACCGGCTTGCTGAAGCCCTCGATCAAAGTCGAAGCCTGCTCCCAACCCAATGGCAGCGCATCCGGGTGCGTCTGGGTCGGCTGCACCGGCGACAGGGTCACAAAGTCCACGCCCATCTGCTCGGCCAGCGCCAGTTCTTCAGCGTTGTGACAAGACGCCGCCAACCAGCGCGAAGCCGGTAGCGGACGCCCGGCCGCCGCGTACTTGCGCAACTGTGCCGACGTGATGTGCCACCCAGCGGACGGAAAGTCCCCCAGCCATTCAAATGGTCCCTTGATCATCAACTGCGCCTTGCCGGCACACAGCCCCGCCGCGTCCACCGCCAGATCGCGGTATTGCGGGTCGTAGCCATTGGGCGCGCGCAACTGAATCAGCTTGATGCCGCCAGCGATGGCTTTCTGGATACCGCGCAGCAAGGCCGGGGTTTCCAGGCCCTCCGGGGTGATCAGGTAGTCGCCGGGCAAGCGGGCAGCGGCGACGATCGGCTGGTTGGCGGCCGGGAAGTCGTAGTCCACCAGTTCCCGCGCGGTCACCCAGGCCAAAGGCTGACCTTCGGCGCCATGGGGGTCGCCGGTAAACGCCGAGACTTCCCAGACATCCAGCAACACCTGTTTGTCCGGGTAGTCGTGGCGGACTTTGATCATCGGTCGCGCAGTAGTGACCACGATGCCCAGCTCTTCGTGAAGCTCGCGAGCCAGGGCCGTTTCGACGGATTCGTCATCCTCGACCTTGCCACCGGGGAACTCCCACAAACCGCCCTGATGCTGGGTGTCGGCACGGCGGGCAATGAGGATTTTGCCGTTGCTATCGCGAATAACCGCGGCTGCTACATGGACTCGTTTCACCGCTCTATTTCCTCCAGACCCGCCTTCCGCCAAGCCTTGAAGGCCGGCCATTGGTAGATGGTTTCGACATAGGCCGCGTCGGCCTCGGGCAGTTTTACCTGATAGGTGCGCAGGCGTACGGCGATCGGTGCAAAAAACGCATCGGCCAGGGTCGCACCGCCAAACAGGAACGGACCGGTTTCAGTCGCGACGGCACGACATTCAGCCCACAACGCTAGCATGCACTGGATTTCAGCCTGAACCTCAGGCGGGGTCGGCGACAGTGGCGCATCGTGGCTCAGGTCGAACGGCATGTTGCCGCGCATGGCGAAAAAACCGCTGTGCATCTGCGCGCACGCCGAACGCGCCTGAGCACGGGCGGCAGTGTCTTTGGGCCAGAGGCCGGCGTCGGGGAATTGTTCGGCCAGGTACTCGGCAATCGCCAGGGAATCGGCGATGGTGCCGTGTTCGGTTTTCAGCAGCGGGACTTTCCCGGTCGGCGAATGCTTGAGCAGGCGCTCGCGAGTGTCCGGCTGGTTCAGCTTGATCAGTTCTTCGGTGTAGGGCTCGCCGGTCAGGTCAAGGGCCAGGGCGGCGCGCAGGGACCAGGAGGAATACAGTTTGTCGCCGATGATCAGGTGGAGGCTCATGTTCGGGACCTTTTGGTAAGTGGAACAGGCCAGATTTTTTAGTGTCTGGCCGTCCGTCATCGCGGGCAAGCCCGCTCCCACAGTGATCGGCGTGAACACAAAACTTGTGCACAGCACTGAACCTGTGGGAACGGGCTTGCCCGCGATAGGGTCGACGCAGTCTTAAGTACGGTACTCAGCGTTGATCTTCACGTACTCGTGGGACAGGTCAGTGGTCCAGATGGTTTCGCTGCAATCGCCGCGACCCAGTTCGATGCGGATGGTGATTTCTTCCTGCTGCATCACCGCCGCGCCCTGGGCTTCGGTGTAGGTGGCAGAGCGAGCGCCGCGGCTGGCGATGCACACGTCACCGAGGAATACGTCAATCTTGCTCACGTCCAGGTTCGGTACGCCGGCACGGCCCACGGCGGCCAGAATGCGGCCCCAGTTCGGGTCGGAGGCGAACAACGCGGTCTTGATCAGCGGCGAGTGAGCCACGGTGTAACCGACGTCCAGGCACTCCTGGTGGTTGCCGCCGCCGTTGACTTCCACAGTGACAAACTTGGTCGCGCCTTCACCATCGCGCACGATGGCCTGGGCCACGTCCATGCAGACTTCGAACACCGCTTGTTTGAGCAAAGCGAACAGCGGACCGCTGGCCTCGGTAATTTCCGGCAGTGCTGCCTGACCGGTGGCGATCAGCATGCAGCAGTCGTTGGTCGAGGTGTCGCCGTCGATGGTGATGCGGTTGAACGACTTGTTGGCGCCATCCAGCAGCAGGTTTTGCAGCACATCGCGGGAGACTTTGGCGTCGGTGGCGATATAGCCGAGCATGGTCGCCATGTTCGGGCGGATCATGCCCGCACCTTTGCTGATACCGGTGACGGTGATGGTCACGCCGTCATGCTGGAACTGGCGGCTGGCACCCTTGGGCAGGGTGTCTGTGGTCATGATGCCGGTGGCGGCGGCTTCCCAGTTATTCACCGACAGATCGTCGAGGGCGGCTTGCAGCGCGCCTTCGATTTTTTCGACCGGCAGCGGCTCACCGATCACACCGGTGGAGTACGGCAGCACCAGGCTTGCATCGACGCCAGTCAGCTCAGCCAGTTTGGCGCAGGTGCGCTCGGCGGCCGCCAGGCCTGGTTCGCCGGTGCCGGCGTTGGCATTGCCGGTGTTGGTCAGCAGGTAACGCACCGGGCCTTGCACGCGTTGCTTGGCCAGGATAACAGGCGCGGCGCAAAAGGCGTTCAGGGTGAACACGCCCGCCACTGTGGAGCCTTCGGCACAGCGCATGACCACGACATCCTTGCGCCCCGGGCGCTTGATGCCGGCCGAGGCGATACCGAGTTCAAAACCGGCAACCGGGTGCAACGTGGGCAAAGGACCAAGACCAACAGCCATGAATGCGCTCCTTAAAAAGTAGTGTCTGCACCGTCATTTCCCCGTTCTTTTAACGTGGCGCGGTGGTTTAAATGGCAAAACGCCGCGACGGCATAAGCCGGTCGCGGCGCGGGTATTTCAGCGTATGAAACGGGTTTACTGGATCTGCCCGTGGCAATGCTTGTACTTCTTGCCCGAACCGCAGTAGCACAGCTCGTTACGGCCCAGCTTCTGCTCGTTGCGCACCGGTGCGGTGGCGAGGGCTACATCGACCTCTTCACCCAACACTTCCGGGTGCTCCAGGCCAGGGGCTTCGTCGTGCTGGAACTGCATGCGCGCAGCCAGTGCCTCGGCTTCCTGGCGCAGGCGAGCTTCTTCTTCGATCGGATCTTCGCGGCGAACCTGAACGTGCGACAGCACGCGGATCGAATCGCGTTTGATCGAATCCAGCAACTCGGAGAACAAGGTGAAGGACTCGCGCTTGTATTCCTGCTTCGGGTTCTTCTGCGCATAACCACGCAAGTGAATGCCGTGACGCAAGTGATCCATGGTCGACAGGTGGTCTTTCCACAGGTCGTCCAGTACGCGCAGAACGATTTGCTTCTCGAAGGTGCGCAGTGCTTCGGCACCGGCCTGGTCTTCTTTCTCGTTGTACGCGGCGATCAGCTCGTTCATCAGCTTCTCGCGCAGGGTTTCTTCATACAGGTGATCGTCTTCGTCGAGCCATTGCTGGATCGGCAGCGCCACACCGAAGTCGCTCTGCAACGCCGCTTCCAGACCGGCCACGTCCCACTGCTCTGGCAGCGACTGCGGCGGAATGTGCGCGCTGACGGTTGCGTTGAGCACGTCCTGGCGGAAATCGGCGATGGTTTCGCCAATGTTGTCGGCGGCCAACAAACTGTTACGCATGTGATAGATCACTTTACGTTGTTCGTTGTTGACGTCGTCGAACTCGAGCAGTTGTTTACGAATGTCGAAGTTACGGCCTTCAACCTTGCGCTGAGCCTTCTCGATGGCGTTGGTCACCATGCGGTGCTCGATCGCTTCACCGGACTGCATGCCCAGCGCCTTCATGAAGTTCTTCACCCGGTCAGAGGCGAAGATGCGCATCAGGCTGTCTTCCAGCGACAGGTAGAAACGGCTGGAACCGGCGTCGCCCTGACGACCGGCGCGACCGCGCAACTGGTTGTCGATACGGCGCGATTCGTGACGCTCGGAAGCGATCACCTGCAAGCCACCCGACTCCAGCACTTGCTGGTGACGTTTCTGCCAGTCGGCCTTGATCTGGGCAATCTGCTCAGGGGTCGGGTTTTCCAGCGAAGCCACTTCCACTTCCCAGTTACCGCCCAACAGGATGTCGGTACCACGACCGGCCATGTTGGTGGCGATGGTCAGCGCGCCCGGACGACCGGCCTGAGCGATGATTTCGGCTTCTTTTTCGTGGAACTTGGCGTTCAGAACCTTGTGTTCGATGCCTTCCTTCACGAGCAGGCTGGACATGTGCTCGGACGTTTCGATGGTGGCGGTACCCACCAGCACCGGACGGCCCTGAGTCATGCACTCCTTGATGTCGTTGATGATCGCCGCGTATTTCTCTTCGGCGGTCAGGAACACCAGGTCGTTGTAGTCTTTACGCGCCAACGGTTTGTTCGGCGGGATGACCATGACCTGCAGGCCATAGATCTGGTGGAATTCGAACGCTTCGGTGTCCGCGGTACCGGTCATGCCGGACAGCTTGTTGTACAGACGGAAGTAGTTCTGGAACGTGGTCGACGCCAGGGTCTGGCTCTCGGCCTGGATGTTCAGGTTTTCCTTGGCTTCGATGGCCTGGTGCAGGCCTTCGGACAAACGGCGCCCCGGCATGGTACGGCCGGTATGTTCGTCGACCAGCACGACCTGACCGTCCTGCACGATGTATTCGACGTTGCGATTGAACAGTTTGTGCGCGCGCAGGCCGGCATAAACGTGGGTCAGCAGACCGAGGTTGTGCGCCGAATACAGGCTCTCGCCTTCAGCCAGCAGGCCGACGCGGGTCAGCATGTCTTCGATGAACTGGTGACCGGCTTCGTTGAGTTCGACCTGACGGGTCTTCTCGTCCACGGTGTAGTGGCCAGCCTTGGTGACTTCGCCTTCGACTTCTTCAACGTGCAATTCCAGCTGCGGGATCAGTTTGTTGATCTCGATGTACAGCTTGGAGCTGTCCTCGGCCTGACCAGAGATGATCAGCGGGGTACGGGCTTCGTCGATGAGGATGGAGTCGACTTCGTCGATCACGGCAAAATTGAGTTCGCGCTGGAATTTTTCTTCCATGCTGAACGCCATGTTGTCGCGCAGGTAGTCGAAACCGAATTCGTTGTTGGTGCCGTAGGTGATGTCGGCGGCGTAAGCGGCGCGCTTCTCTTCCGGCGGCTGGAATGGGGTGACCACGCCGACCGTCATGCCGAGGAATTCGTAAAGCGGACGCATCCAGTTGGCGTCACGACGGGCCAGGTAGTCGTTCACCGTCACAACGTGCACGCCCTTGCCGGACAGCGCGTTGAGGTAAACGCCCAGTGTTGCCACCAGGGTCTTGCCTTCACCGGTACGCATTTCCGCGATCATGCCTTCATGCAAGGTCATGCCGCCGATCAGCTGGACATCGAAGTGGCGCATACCCATGACACGCTTACCGGCTTCGCGGGCGACCGCAAAGGCTTCTGGCAGCAGTTTGTCGAGGGTTTCCCCTTTGGCGAGGCGGGCCTTGAACTCGTCGGTCTTGGCACGCAATTGATCGTCCGAAAGGGCTACCATTTGCTCTTCGAAGGCATTGACGAGCTGCACCGTCTTGAGCATGCGTTTGACTTCACGCTCGTTCTTGCTTCCAAAAAGTTTCTTTAACAAAGGCGCAAACATATCGGCAGGATCTTCCACACTAAAGGGATGGAGGGCGGCCCCGTGAGTCGCCCGTGCAGCCCTCATGGCCGCATGCGAACGAGCATTCTACCCGGAAACGATGGTGAGGAAAGTGGCGTTGTTCCACGATGCATGCACTGCGCTGTGACGGGGCTCACTTAAAATAAGGGCTTTTTGCTGAACTTCAACCCATCGAGGGCACAAGTTACTCGTTGATTTAATGGGTAAAGCGCTCGCAAAGCAATGGGTCGGGGGCAGCGGGGGCTTTCTGTTACCATGGCCGTTCTGTTACTTCAGGTGTTCAATCATGGCATTTCGCCCTCTCACGGCCAGAGCACCCGCCGTTCTGCTTCGCGAAGCCAAACCGCTGAAAGCCATCTTTGGTCACGCTCAACGCCTGGGTCATTTACAACGGCTGGTGGAAAGCCAGTTGCAGCCGGCTGCCCGCGAGCATTGCCATGTGGCGTCGTGGCGTGAAGGCAGTTTATTGCTGATTGTCACCGACGGCCACTGGGCCACCCGTCTGCGTTATCAGCAAAAGCGTCTGCAACGGCAGTTACAGCTGTTCGACGAGTTCGCCAGCCTGACGCGGATTCTGTTCAAGGTTCAACCGCCTACCGTTCAGCAAGGGGCTGCGGGGCATACGATAAATTTGTCGACCGATGCGGCGGCGACCATTCAGGCGACGGCTGACGGCATTACCGACCCGAATCTGCGGGCGGCCCTCGAACGCCTGGCGGCTCACGCCAAACCCAAAATCTGAAATTGACACATACTCCGTAGGAGCGAGGCTTGCCCGCGAAGAGGCCCTTGAGGCCGCAAAAGCTCGCGGGCAAGCCTCGCTCCTACGCGGGGGTTATGTTCAATCAAAGGTTCTTAGCGACGTTTGCTGCCGCCAAGCAATGAGCCCATCAACCCGCGTACCAATTGTCGGCCCAATTGATTCGCCGCCTGTCGCATGGCTGATTTCAACGCCTGCCCAGCTGCCGTACCAAGGAATTCCCCGGCCTGTTCGGTGAAACTCGGCTCTTCAGGTGCAGGTTTACCCGGTGCGGCTTCAGGATCCGGCGCCAGGCCTTTGCGCCCCATCAGCACTTCATAAGCCGATTCGCGATCGACCGGTTTGTCATAACGCCCCTTGAACGGCGAACCGGCGATCAGCACGGTGCGTTCGGTTTCGGTCAGCGGCCCGATCCGCGATTGCGGCGGTGCAACCAATACACGCTGGACCATCCCCGGCGTGCCCTTGTCTTGCAAGGTGCCGACCAGCGCCTCGCCGATCCCCAACTCCGTCAACACCGACAAGGCATCGAACGCCGGGTTCGGCCGGAAACCGTCGGCCACCGCACGCAGGGATTTCTGTTCTTTGGCGGTAAATGCACGCAAACCGTGCTGAATGCGCAGGCCCAGTTGAGCCAGCACATCGTCCGGCAAGTCGCCTGGCGATTGGGTGACGAAATACACCCCCACGCCTTTCGAGCGAATCAGTCGCACCACTTGTTCCAGACGTTCCTGCAACGCCTTCGGCGTGCCGGCGAACAACAAGTGCGCTTCGTCGAAAAACAGCGCCAGCAGCGGTTTCTCGGCATCGCCGCGCTCTGGCAGTTGCTCGAACAATTCGGCCAACAACCACAACAGGAACGTCGCATAGACCTTCGGCGCTTCGTGCACCAGACGGCTGGCATCGAGCAAGTGAATGCGCCCACGACCATCCACGGCCGGTTGCAACATGTCTTCCAGTTGCAGCGCCGGTTCGCCGAACAATGCTTCGGCGCCTTGCTGTTCCAGCGTCGCCAAGCGGCGCAACAGGGCCTGGCTGGAACCGGTGGTCATCAGCGCCGCGTCATCCCCCAGCAATTCGGGGCTGTCGCGCAGGTGATTGAGCAGCGCCTTCAGATCCTTCAAATCCAGCAGCAACAACCCTTCGCGGTCGGCCACCTTGAACGCGGCATACAACGCCGACTGCTGACTGTCGGTCAGTTCCAGCAGGCTACCGAGCAACAACGGACCCATTTCGCTCAAGGTGGTGCGCAGTGGATGACCGGACTGACCGTTAATGTCCCACAGGGTCACCGGATACGCCTGAGGCTTATGGTTCAGCCAGGGCATCCCGGCGATCCGCTCCGCGACCTTGCCTTGAGGGTTGCCGGCGGCGCCCAGGCCGCACAGGTCGCCTTTGATGTCTGCCGCGAACACCGCCACGCCGGCATCGCTGAAGGCTTCGGCCAGGCGCTGCAAGGTGACGGTTTTACCGGTCCCGGTAGCGCCCGCCACCAGGCCGTGACGGTTGGCCAGGCGCATGGCCTGGGCGATGGACTGGCCCGCGAGGTCGGCGCCGATAACGAGTTGCGATGAGTCAGGCATTTTGTCACCCATGGTTAATCTTTGATCCTTCATGGCCGATAACAAGCGAGAGACCAGACTGAAAAATAGCGTCGGTAATTCCCTAAGGAGAGACGGAAATATCAGCTTACTTTCAACACTGCCCATTTTGCGCGCCTTTATAAAAGCACGCCCTGGACATTAAGACTTTAGCGGACCCCCAAGCCATGAATAAAAATCTACGCTTCAGCCATAAAATACTGCTTGCCGCCGCCCTCATCGTTATTGCTGCCTTCGCCTCGTTCACACTGTACAACGACTATTTGCAGCGCAATGCGATACGCAACGATCTAGACAACTATCTGCAAGAAATGGGCAGCGTGACAGCCAACAACATCCAGACCTGGCTGGCCGGACGCAGCCTGCTGATCGAAAACCTGTCACAAAACGTCGCCCTGAACGCTGACACCGGCAATGTCTCCAAACTACTTGAGCAGAAGGCCGTGACCTCGACCTTCATGGGCGCCTATCTGGGCAACAAGGATGGCACCTTCATCATCCGCCCTGACAGCAAGATGCCCGACGGCTATGACCCTCGCGTCCGGCCTTGGTACAAGAGCGCCCAAAGCACCGGCGGCTCGGCACTGACCGAACCGTACATCGATCTCGCGTCCGGCCAGTTGGTCATTTCCATCGTCAACAGTGTGCTCAAGGACGGTCAAAGCATCGGCGTGGTCGGGGGCGACCTGAGCTTGCAAGTGATCGCCGACAGCCTCAACGCGCTGGATTTCGACGGCATGGGTTATGCCTTTCTGATCAGCGCCGATGGCAAGATCCTGGTTCACCCGGACAAAGCCCTGGCGATGAAGTCCCTGAGCGAGGCGTATCCGAAAACCACCCCGCGCATCAGCAGCGAACTCAGTGAAATCGACGTCGACGGCAAGACCCGCATCGTCACGTTCACCCCAATCAAAGGCCTGTCCTCGGTCAATTGGTACATCGGCCTGTCGGTGGATAAAGACAAAGCCTTCTCGATGCTCAGCGAATTCCGCGCCTCGGCGGTCGTCGCGACAGTGATTGCCGTCGCCATCATCATCGCCTTGCTCGGCATGCTGATCCGCATCCTGATCCAGCCGTTGCACGTCATGACCCGCGCCATGGAAGACATCGCCGACGGTGAAGGCGACCTGACCAAGCGCCTGACCATCCAGAATCAGGACGAATTCGGCACCCTCGGCACGGCGTTCAACCGTTTCGTGGAGCGGATTCATACGTCGATCCGCGAAGTGTCCTCGGCCACCGGCCAGGTCAACGAAGTGGCTTTGCGTGTGGTGGCGGCCTCGAACTCGTCGATGTTCAACTCCGACCAACAGGCCTCGCGCACCAGCAGCGTGGCCGCGGCGATCAACCAGCTCGGTGCCGCCGCCCAGGAAATCGCCCGTAACGCCGCGCAAGCGTCGAATCAAGCCAGCGACGCGCGCAGCCTGGCCGAGGACGGCCAGCAAGTGGTGGATCGCAGCATTGCCGCGATGAATCAGTTGTCGAGCATGCTCAGCGCCTCGAGTACCAATATTGAATCGCTGAACAGCAAAACCGTGAACATCGGGCAGATTCTCGAAGTGATCACCAGCATCTCCCAGCAAACCAACCTGCTGGCGCTCAACGCGGCCATTGAAGCGGCGCGGGCCGGTGAAGCCGGGCGCGGGTTCGCCGTGGTGGCCGACGAGGTGCGCAACCTGGCGCACCGCACGCAAGAGTCGGCGCAACAGGTGCAGACCATGATCGAGGAACTGCAAGTCGGCGCCCGGGAATCAGTCAGCACCATGAGCGACAGCCAGCGTCACAGCCAAGACAGCGTGGAAATCGCCAACCTGGCCGGCGAGCGCCTGAACAGCGTGACGTTGCGCATCGGCGAAATCGACGGCATGAACCAGTCTGTGGCCACAGCGACCGAAGAACAAACGGCGGTGGTTGAGTCGATCAACGTGGATATCACCGAGATCAACACGCTGAACCAGGAAGGCGTGGAAAACCTGCAATCGACGTTGCGTGCATGCTCGGACCTTGAGCAGCAGGCTTCGCGATTGAAGCAGTTGGTGGGTAGTTTCCGCATCTAGCGTCTGTTCTGGCCTCTTCGCGGGCAAGCCTCGCTCTACAGGTTCACACCAATCCCTGTAGGAGCAAGGCTTGCCCGTGAAGACGGTTTGCAAAGCCCCGCAAAAACCCGCTGACACCCTCCGCCGCAAAACCCCGACCGAACATCTATCCTTCATATAGGTCAACCAAGGGAGAACAAACGGACCGGAGGAATGTTCATCGTGCATATCGCTGACATAACCATGTTCTACGCCCCTGCCAGCGGTGGCGTGCGTACTTATCTGGATGCCAAACACCGTCGTCTGGGCATTAAACCGGGCATTCGCCACAGTCTCCTGATTCCTGGGGCTCATTTCAGTGAACAGGACGGTGTCTACACGGTTCCGGCCCCTGCCCTTCCATTTGGCAAGGGTTATCGCTTCCCCGTCCGTCTCGCGCCTTGGCGCAACGTCCTGCAGGATTTGCAGCCCGATCTGATTGAAGTCGGCGACCCTTACCTGACCGCTTGGGCTGCTTTGGACGCCAAGCGCCAACTCGACGTGCCGGTGATCGGTTTTTATCACTCAGACCTGCCACTGCTGGTCAGCAATCGCATGGGCAACTGGGTTACACCCAATATCGAAGCTTATGTCAGCAAGCTTTATGGCAACTTCGACCGGGTTCTGGCGCCGAGTCAAATCATGGCCGATAAACTGATCGGGTTGGGCGTGAAAAACGTTTTCGTACAACCGCTGGGCGTCGACCTGCAAACGTTCAACCCCAATGCACGGGATCCAGGTTTGCGGGCCGAATTGGGCATCGATGAAAATACGCATCTGCTGATCTTCGCCGGCCGCGGATCCAAGGAAAAAAACCTGCCGGTGCTGCTCAAATGCATGAAACGTCTGGGCCGTCGCTATCACCTGTTACTGGTGGGCTCGTCGATGCCGACCCTGGTACCGCGCAATGTCACCGTCCTCAATGAGTTCTACCCGGCGGCGCAAGTTGCGCGCTTGATGGCCAGCGCCGATGCACTGGTGCATGCCGGTGATCAGGAAACCTTTGGTCTGGTGGTCCTCGAAGCCATGGCCAGCGGCATTCCGGTGGTGGCCGTGGCCGCCGGGGCTTTTCAGGAAATTGTCACCGATCAATGCGGCCTGCTTTGCACGCCGAACAATCCAGCGGCGATGGCCAACGCTGTGCGCGAACTGTTCAGTCAGGGCAGTGCCGCATTGGGCAAACAAGCCCGTAGCCATGTCGAGCAGCATTACGCCTGGGATATCGTGGTTGACAGCCTGTTGGGGCACTATCATTCCGTACTCGGCACTCAATGGCCCCTGATCGCCAATGGTTGAGCCCATGAACGCGCCCAGCCTGTTACTGGTATTGCACGACGTTGCGCCGCAAACCTGGCCCGATTACCAAGCCTTCGTCGAAGCTGTCGACGCGCTGGGCGAGGTGCCGATCAACTGGCTGGTAGTGCCCAATTACCACAAGCATAACGACCTGGACGCGTATCCGGCGTTTCGACGTTTGCTGACCCGCCGCGTCGCTTGCGGCGACGAACTGGCACTGCACGGTTACTTTCATTGCGATGAAGGACCGATCCCCATCACTCCCCGAGACTGGTTCATGCGCCGAATCTACACCCATGAAGCCGAATTCTACGATCTGCCTCTGGAAGCCGCCCTCACCCGCCTGCATGCCGGAATCGAGGTATTCCAACGTTACAACTGGCCACTGGAAGGTTTCGTCGCCCCAGCCTGGCTGATGAGCGAAGGCACCCGCCAGGCGTTGCGCCAGTTACCTCTGAGCTACACCACCGATTCGCAGCATCTGTATCGTTTGCCGGACTTCACCGCGATCGATGCCCCCGGCCTGGTCTGGAGCGCACGCAGCGCCTGGCGCCGCGGCCTGTCGAAAATCGTCAGCGATCAGCGCGAACAACGCTGGCAGCAAGCGCCGGTGATTCGTCTCGGCCTGCATCCGGTTGATATGCGCCATGAGTTTTCGCGTCAGTATTGGCTGCAAACTCTCAAGCGTCTGCTCGACGAGGGCCGTGTGCCGATGACCAAGGCCCATTGGCTGGCAATGCAATGCGACGCCATCGGTCGCGCCGCATGAGCCGCGGGATCCTGCTGGTCGTCGCCCTGCTCGCTGCGGTGCTGATCCCTTCGTTGCTGGGCGGCGGCGAGACCTGGTCGCGGTTGCAAAGCTTTCCATTGAAATGGCTGCTGATCATGTTCGGCATGATTCTGCTGTGCTGGATGCTCAACACCCAGCGCTTGCGCCTGCTGCTGGGGGATCAGCGCGACAAGGTCAGTCGCTTCAAAAGCCTTGGGGTGGTGATGTCCGCCGAATTCGCCTACTGCGCCACCCCCGGCGGCAGTGGCGGACCGCTGACTATCATGGCGCTGCTGGCACGCCACGGCGTACGACCGGCCAGGGGCAGTGCCGTGTTCGCCATGGATCAGTTGAGCGATCTGCTGTTTTTTCTCTGCGCGCTGAGCGGGATTCTGATTTATGCACTGTTCCAGCACCTCAGCCAGCGCATGGAATGGCTGCTGACCGTCAGTGCCCTCTCGATGTTCGGCGGGCTGTTCAGTTGCGTATTAGCAGCTCGCTACCACCGCTCGCTGATTCGTCTGAGTGGTCGGTTGCTCGCTCGTCTCAATGTCAAAGGCACCACCCGAATGCGCTGGGCGCGAAAACTCCTGCACTTCCTGGCGGCGTTCACTGACACACTGAAGTTGCCCTTTCAGACATTGATTGCGGTGTTTGCACTGACCTGTCTGCATTGGCTCTTGCGCTACAGCGTGTTGTATTTGGCATTGCGTGGGCTGGGCGTAGACTTGCAGTGGGCCTGGTGTTTTCTGATCCAGATGCTGTCGCTGAGTGCGGGGCAGTTCAGCCTGTTGCCGGGCGGTGCCGGGGCGGCGGAATTGACATCGGCGGCGCTGCTGGCGCCCATGGTCGGAAAATCCACCGCGGCGGCGGCGATTCTGATCTGGCGGACGGTGACTTATTACTTCTATCTGGTGGTCGGTGGCCCGGTGTTTTTGCTGATGCTTGGGCGGCCATTGCTGCGCAAGTTGATGAAGTTCAAGCAAGCTTGAAAGATCTTTTCAGGCCCCCTCGGCTGTATCGTCGGAATCGTCCTGCATCTGCTCCCACAACTCGGCGGCACCAGGAAACTCCGTGCCATCTTCAGGGCTCAGGTCATCCGGGTCGTATCGACTCAGACAACCCTCACCCAATGTGGCGGGCGCCTTGGAAACGGCTTTGTCCAGTGGATCGGCCATGATCATGTCCCTCTTTACCCGGATCGTTCCCACGCTCTGCGTGGGAATGCAGCCCTCGACGCTACGCGTCTGCTGCGGGAGAGGTGACGCAGAGCGTCACAGGATGCGTTCCCACGCGGAGCATGGGAACGATCAACAGCGGCTATCAGAACACGACGGTTTTGTTGCCGTGCACCAGCACGCGGTCTTCCAGGTGATAACGCAGGCCACGGGCCAGCACCATTTTCTCGACATCACGACCGAAGCGCACCATGTCTTCGATGCTGTCGCTGTGACTCACACGCACCACGTCTTGCTCGATGATCGGACCGGCGTCCAGCTCTTCAGTGACGTAGTGGCAAGTGGCGCCGATCAATTTCACACCGCGCATCGACGCCTGATGATATGGCTTGGCGCCGACGAAAGACGGCAAGAAGCTATGGTGAATATTGATGACTTTATGGGCGTATTCGCGGCACAACTCGGGCGGCAGAATCTGCATGTAACGGGCCAGTACCACCACTTCGGCTTCGTGCTGTTTGACCAGACGCGAAACTTCGGCGAAGGCCGGCTCCTTGTTCTGTGGGTTGACCGGGACATGGTAGTAAGGAATACCGTGCCACTCGACCATGCTGCGCAAATCATCGTGGTTGGAAATCACGCAGGCGATTTCACAGTCCAGCTCGTCGCTGTGCCAGCGGTGCAGCAAATCGGCCAGGCAGTGGGACTCACGGCTGGCCATCAACACCACACGTTTCTTTTGCTCGGTGTCGGTGATGCGCCAGTCCATCGAGAACTCTTCAGCAATCGGTGCAAACGCTTCACGAAAGGCTTCGATACCGAAAGGCAACGAATCGGCACGAATTTCGTGACGCATGAAGAACCAGCCACTGAGATTATCCGAGTGGTGGCTCGCTTCAGTGATCCAGCCGTTATGTGACGCCAGAAAGTTACTGACTTTAGCAACGATGCCGACGCGGTCCGGGCAAGCAATCACCAGCCGAAAAGTGCGCATGAGGGGGAAACTCCAGAACTTCGCAAAGGCCGCCATTCTAGCGATTGCGCAGCAAAACTGCAGTATTGATGACGTGTGGCCTTGGCCGCAGGTCCGGTACAGGTTCTACAAGCACCACGCCGCCCCACGCGATGGTGTTCTTGTGGGCAATCTTCAAGAGGTCAACTGTGAATATTTGTGACGCTATTTAACTGCCCCTCGAATGTGTGTCCTATTCCGCAACTAATTTAAATAAAACTCCGGTTAAATGTTTACTTGATGAAACACCCTGACTATTATTGTCGCACTGTCACCTGCCATCCAGCGCCCAACATAAGGTAGTCCTCATGTCCTTGATCAACGAATACCGCGCCACCGAAGAAGCTATCAAAGAGCTGCAAGCCCGTTTGAAGAATCTGTCCCAAGACGACAAACTGCAAACCGAGCTGGAATTCGAAGGCAAACTGCGCACCCTGATGGGCGAATACTCTAAATCCCTGCGCGACATCATCGCATTATTGGATCCAGAGTCCAAAACCAAGGCTCCACGTGGCGGCGCAGTAAAAACTACCGGCACCAAGCGTGCTCGCAAAGTTAAACAATACAAAAACCCGCACAACGGCGAAGTCATCGAAACCAAAGGTGGCAACCACAAAACTCTGAAAGAGTGGAAAGCCAAGTGGGGCGGTGACGTGGTTGAAGGCTGGGCTACCCTGCTGGGCTAAGCCGCAAGCGTGTCGCAGACTGATCCGCGACCAAAAGAACGCCAGCAAAATGCTGGCGTTTTTTTATGCCTGGAATTCAAGCGCAGATTATTTTCGATTTCAAAGACTCAAACGGTTGCGTAATACCTGGACATGATTCTGCCATTCATCCAGAACCTCTCGCTGAAACGATGTAGCACTAGTCATCAATTGGGCAACCTCTGTCAGAAAACTTCCCAGGGTATTGGGTGCGCCCCACTCAGGTGCAGTCAAACGTTTCTGACAGAATATTCGCCAGCGCTCTTGCTCTTCGAAACTCAACGTTTCGGGAAAGTTGCGTGCGCGATAACGAAACAATAATTCAGGCAAACGTTCATCATCGAAAGGCCATTGCTCTTGTGCTAAATGCGCAGGATCAGCGGTTCTGACTTGCTCGCATAGACGCCGATCCCGATCACCAATAAAACCGTCGTATAACTGTTGCTCGGGATCCAGACTCGGGGAGAAATCGTCGTTGGCGTAAATGCCCGACACTTTGTCTCGCCAAACTTGTTGTGCGTCACTTAGCCGCAGCGCTCGTTCGTGATAGAGCGCCATATCCAGCCCCAAACGTTGCTGATCTACAGGACGAAGTACGGACAAAGGCGCTACTACCGGGCACCTATTAATGTGTATGAGCTTGAGCGGCACCGGTAGCTCGCCTTCGGCCAAGTCATCACGTCGGGTATAGAGCCGCTGACGCAACGTCTCGGCATCCAGATCGAGCAACCCCTGAGGGTCCAGGTGCAGGTCACAGACAATCAGCGCGTTGCGATTACGTGGATGCCAGGCCAACGGCAGCACCACACCCACATAGTTGCGGGCCGCCGAAAAGCGCCCGGAAATATGCACCATCGGCTGTAACAACCGAATTTGATCCATGACCTTTTGTTTGCTGCGCAATTGAAACAGCCAGTCATACAACTTCGGCTGTTTTTCCCGAATCAGGCGCGCCAGAGCGATGGTGGCGCGAACATCCGACAGCGCCTCGTGTGCATGCCCATGATCGATGCCATTGGCGGCAGTCAGACGTTCGAGTTTGAGCGTGACTCGCCCCTCGTCGTCCTTGGGCCAGACGAGGCCATCGGGACGCAAGGCATAAGCCGCGCGCACCACATCGATCAGGTCCCAGCGGCTGTTGCCGCCCTGCCACTCCCGTGCGTAGGGGTCGAAAAAGTTTCGATACAGGCTGTAACGGGTCATCTCGTCGTCAAAACGCAGCGTGTTGTACCCGGCCCCACAGGTGCCGGGCGCCGCGAGCTGGGCATGAACCCGTGTCATGAAATCGGCTTCGCTCAAACCTTGCTCGGCCAGGCGCGCGGGCGTAATTCCGGTGATCGCGCACGCCGCCGGATGAGGCAGGATGTCGTCACTGGGCTGGCAATAAAGGTTGACCGGTTCGTCTATTTCATTGAGATCGAAGTCGGTGCGAATCCCCGCCACTTGCAGCGGGCGATCGCAACGGGGGTTGATGCCAGTGGTTTCATAGTCGTACCAGAAGATCGAGGTCACGGGTTGTTCCTGAACTGAAGACCGTCGAAGTCTAGGCGCACCTATGGCGCCCCGACCAGAAATCTTGTTATTCAATCATTTCTGACCACGCACCGTGCACTACATAGTTATGTCGTTTCCCCCCGAGAGGCTGCTAGCATCCGACGGACCAGGCCACATCAAGGTTGCCCATGCTCGAGACCACAGCACTGCCAGGGAACGCGACGCTGCCCCCGCCACTGGACACGCGGTATCACGTCGAAACGCCCGAAGGCATCGACTTGCCGCTGCGCCCGGCCGGGTTGATGGTACGTGCGCTGGCATTCGCCATCGACCTGGGCCTGCGTGGGTTGATTCTGGGACTGCTGTTTATTGTGTTGGCGTTTCTGGGAAAACTCGGTGCCGGGCTGGGTTCGATTCTGCTGTTCGTGGTGAGTTGGTGGTACATGGTGCTGTTCGAGGTGCTCAATCAAGGCCGCTCGCCGGGCAAGCAATGGATGGGGTTGCGCGTGGTGCATGACGATGGCACGCCGATCGGCTGGTCCGCGTCCTTGCTGCGCAACCTGCTGCGATTTGTCGACATGTTGCCGTTCGGTTACTTTCTCGGGGCAATCAGCTGCCTGCAACATCCCACCTTCAAACGCCTCGGCGACCTGGCCGCCGGTACACTGGTGATCTACCGCGAACAACCGCTCACCCGCCCCCAACTGCCCGATGTCCCGCCGCAGCGCGCAGCCTTCGCCCTGAAGCTGACCGAGCAACGCGCCATCCTCGGGTTTGCCGAACGCCAGGGTGAACTCTCCGAGGCACGGGCCAACGAACTCGCCTCGATACTCGCGCAACCGTTGCAGGTATCGAAGTCACAGGCGAGGACCGAACTCAGCGGCATCGCCCGTGGACTGTTGGGGCCCACATGAAGCAAAGCCTGTTCGAAAGTCGCCACCAAGCCGAATGGGAGCAGTTTGCACTCATGCTTGAACGGCTGGAACGAGACAGGGGCGCCTCTGGAGTCGCCAGTTTCCCCAGCGATTATCGACGGATCTGCCAACACCTGGCCCTGGCTCAGGAGCGCGGCTACAGCAGTTTCCTGATCGATTCATTGCAGCAACTGGTCCTGCGCGGGCATCAACAGCTTTATCGGCATCGCAGTCAACTGGGTGCCAACGTGTTGAGTTTCATCCTCGCCGATTTCCCGCGACTGGTGCGTGAGCAGTGGCGTTTCGTCCTTGCCGCCAGCCTGTTGTTTTTTGGCAGCCTGATCGGCTTCGCGTTGCTGGTGTATCTGTTCCCGGAGCTGGTCTACAACCTCATCCCGGCCGAGCAGGTCAGTGAGATGCAAAGCATGTACGACCCCGACGCCGGTCATCTGGGGCGCTTGGCAGAGCGGGCGGCCAGCGAAGACTGGGTGATGTTCGGTTACTACATCATGCACAACATCGGCATCGCCTTTCAGACCTTCGCCAGCGGTTTGCTGTTTGGCCTGGGCAGCGCGTTTTTCCTGTTCTACAACGGGTTGATGATCGGCGCGGTGGCCGGGCACCTGACGCATATCGGCTATGGGCAAACCTTCTGGTCGTTCGTGATCGGCCATGGTGCCTTCGAACTGAGTGCCATCGCCCTGGCCGGTGCCGCAGGACTGCAACTGGGCTGGGCCTTGATCGCGCCGGGACGCTTGCTCCGCGCCGAAGCCCTGCAGCTGGCGGCGCGCAAGAGCGTGTTGCTGATTTGCGGGGTCATGCTGTTTCTGCTGATTGCGGCGTTTATCGAAGCCTACTGGTCGTCGCGGACCGGGCTCACGCCGCTGACCAAATACCTGGTCGGCGCAGCGCTCTGGATACTAGTGGCGACTTATCTACTGTTCGCCGGACGGACTCGCCATGCGCCTGAGTGATGCCAGTGTGGTGATCCGCCCTCGCACGACCTGGGAAGCCATGGACCTGGGCGTGCTGCTGAGTCAGCGCCATCGACGCCTGTTGATGACCAGTTGGGCCATCGTCACCTTGCCGATCTTCGCCCTGCTCACCTTGCTGCTGTGGGATTCGCCCTCCCTCGCCGTGTTCCTGTTCTGGTGGCTCAAACCGGCGTTCGATCGGCTGCCGCTGTTTATCCTGTCCAAAGCCATGTTCGGCGAAACGCCATCGCTGAAACAGGCCCTGCGCCAATGGCCGCACCTGCTCAAACCGCAACTGCTGGCCAGCCTGACCTGGCGCCGCCTGAGCCTGAGCCGCAGTTTTCTGATGCCGGTGGTGCAACTCGAAGGCCTGGCGGGCGAAGCACGCCAACAACGTTTGCGCGTGTTGCTGCAACGCAACGCGGGTGCCGCCCGGTGGCTGACGATCATCGGCGTGCATCTGGAAACCGCGCTGTGGATCGGCTTGATGGTGCTGTTCTACATGCTCTTGCCGCAACAGGTCGAACTCGACTGGGGCTGGCAGACCTTGATTACCGCCGCCACCCAAGACTGGCTCTGGCTGGAACACCTGACCAATACCTTTTACGTTCTGGTGCTGATTGTCTGGGAACCGACCTATGTGGCCTGCGGTTTCAGCCTTTATCTGAACCGGCGCACGCGGCTGGAAGCCTGGGATATCGAGCTGGTGTTTCGCCGATTGCGCCAACGCTTGACCAGCACGGTTGTCACGCTGCTGCTGGCCGCGATCCTGCTGGTGCCGACGGCGCAAAGCGTCTGGGCCGCCGAACCGGTTTTCTCACCGGACTCTGCGCGTCTACTGGACCAGCCACTGACCAGCCAGGCGTCCCGGGACAGCATCAAGGCCATCCTCGATCAGCCCCCCTTCAAGAACAAGGAAACGGTCACGCGCTATCGCTTTGGCGAAGACAAACCCGCCTCCGACACTGCGGGCAATGGTCAAACGCCCGCCTGGCTGAAGGCGCTGTTCAGCTTGCTGGACAGCCAACGCTTTGGCGCATTGGCCAGCCTGATCGAAGTGTTGCTGTGGGGCACGGTGATCGGCGCCATTGGGCTGTTGATCTGGCGTTACCGCGACTGGCTGCAGGCCTTCGTCAGCCGCCGCCCCACGTTAAATCGCAAACTCGCACGGCCATTACCGCAGCAGGCGTTCGGCCTGGACCTCAACCGCGAAACCCTGCCCGCCGACATCGCAGCCAGCGCCGAAAGCCTCTGGCAGACCCATCCCCGTGAAGCCCTCGGACTGCTCTATCGCGCCTTGCTCAGCCATTTGCTGCACGACTTCAACATGGCGCTCAAACCCGCCGACACCGAAGGCGAAGTTCTTCAGCGCGTTGAACAACTGCAACAACCTGCCTTGCTGGCCTTCAGTAAAAACCTCACCGGGCACTGGCAGAACATGGCCTACGGGCATCGCCTGCCACCGGCACATTTGCAGCAGGAACTCTGTGACGGTTGGCGCGCGTTGTTCGGCCCCGGAGCGATCCGTTGAACCAGCGTTTGTGGCTTTCGGTCGGTGCGTTCATCGCCCTACTGGTGGGCGCGCTGAGTGTTTACCTGTATTTCAAGGCCATACCCTATCCAGCAGAAATCGATCACGGCCCGTCCCCCGAAGCCCAGGCCAACCCCTATCTGGCGGCCGAGCATTTTCTGCGTAAACAGGGCCTGACCGTCAGCCACGCCAACAGCCTCGACATCTTGCCAAGCCTCGAGCCCCATCAGCGCAGTTTGTTGTTGCTCGGCGATCGGTCGAACATGTCGCCACGACAGGTGAATCAAGTGTTGAACTGGACCCGGGCCGGTGGACGTCTTTTATTCGTCGCCGAAGCCCTATGGGATGAGAAGACCGGTCAGAGCAATGACCTGCTGCTCGACCGGGTGCAGGTGCACCAGTCCCTGAGCAAAGACCTCAAGGAACCGCCGCCCGATCCTGGCGACGACCCTTACCCCAAACTGACCAAGCTCTACCTGGAGAACGAAGAGGCGCCGGCTTACGTCACCTTCGACACCGCGTTCCACCTCGACGACCCGAAAAACCTCGCCCAGGCCTGGGCCAACAGCGGCAAGGCCACGCACATGATGCAGCTGAGTCACGGGCAGGGTTCGATCACCGTGGTCACCGACGCCGACCTCTGGAAAACCCCGGCCATCGACCAGTACGACAACGCCTGGCTGCTGTGGTACCTGACGGCCGACACAGACGTGACCTTGCTGTTCAATACCGATCACGACAGCTTGCTGACCTTGCTGTGGCGCTACTTTCCACAAGCCTTGGTGGCCCTGATCGCCTTGATCGTTTTCGGGTTCTGGCACGTCGGCGTGCGCAACGGCCCGTTGCTGGAGCCGGCCCCAAGAGCCCGCCGCCAGCTCCAGGAACACCTGCGTGCCAGCGCCAACTTCATGCTCCGTCACAACGGTCAGCACAGCCTGTTGCAAGCCTTGCAGCAAGACATCCTGCGCCGTGTCCGTCACCGTCATCCCGGTTTTGAACAGCTCGGCGTCGCCGAACAATGGCTGGTGATCGCACGCCTGACTGGCCAACCCACACGCGCCATCAGCCAAGCCATGAGCCCGCGACCGAAGCAGCGGCTGCCCAGCGCTGAATTCAGCCGTCAGGTCGCCCACCTGCAAACCTTGAGGAACGCCTTATGATCTGACACCTTGCAAACGTTAAATCCCCACTATATTAGAACTTACCCCTGACGTACTCATAGCCTGAGATGGTGATTTAGGGGCGGTCTAATCGTCCTGAATCTGTTAAAGCAGACTAAAGGGATTGGGGTCTGGTCAATGCAGGGGATGGCAGATGGAGCTTGTGAGATCTACTAAGGATTTAGTGATCGCTGGGCAACCCTACCCGGGATTTCCCATTCTTCTGTGGGACTCGATGGAGAGTTGCGTTCCGGCCAATCAGTTCTTTCGCCACTACCTGCTTCGTGGGGCTATAGGGTCTAAGCGTTCCTGGCCCAGTACTGGGCGCGCTCTTTACGATTTCTTCAGCTTCCTCCAAGCGCATGAACTGGACTGGCGCGATGTTGATCGTGGCGAGTCGAAGAACCTGGTGGCAGCCTATCGGGACTATTGCCTGATGACGTGCGAATTAGCACGGAACACCACTCGCCAGCGACTGACTTACATCTGCAAATTCTACGAGTACGCCCTGAAGGAGGGTTGGGTGAAACGCCTGCCCTTTGCCTACGAAGAACGTACCGTAAGGCGTGAAATAGGCTTCCTTGCGCACGTCAACACCAATGGCGGCAAGGCCATGGCAAACGATGTGATGCCACGAAGTCACAAAGCTCTGCCCAAGTTCCTGAGCACGACCGAGATCAACTCACTCCTGGCCGCAGCGGAGAACCCCCATCACCGGATGATGATGCGACTGGCGCTGCATACGGGTCTGCGCCGAGAGGAAATCGCCGCCTTCCCTCTAGCGTATGTTTTCGACCCGGACAAGGCTGGACGAGCCGAACGCAACCTCCGTATCTCGCTCAATCCGTTCGACGGCAGCGGCATGGTGACCAAGGGCAGCAAGCCACGGGATATTTACGTCAGCCGGAAATTCATGGCCGAACTCTATCGCTATGTTACCAAGGTGCGCGGCGAGCGTGCCTCGCTCAGCAAGACCCCGCAAAAGGCATTGATCCTCAACAAGTCCGGGGAAACCTACAGCGACGGCGGCAAGAGCCTCAACCGGATCATCAGCGAGATTGGCAAGCAGGCTGGAATCAAGATCCATACGCACATGCTTCGGCATACTTACGCCACTCAAACCCTGGCCAGCCTTCAGCGTAACCCTGAGAGCGGACTGGAGCCCCTTGTGTTTATTCAGCGACAACTCGGCCACAGTTCGATTCAGACGACCCTGGTGTACTTGCATCTGATCAACGAAATGGCCGATGAGGCGGTGCTGGCCTATGACGACGAGTTGAACGCGCTGGGGGGGGCTGATGGGGAAACGCAAGGTATTCACTAAGACCGACCTCAGCGTCCCGCAAGTCGAGCACAGCCGCGACATAGCAGGCAATGTGGTCATTCTGCCCGAGGCTATCCCTCCGACAAACACGTTGGTCAAGTTTGGCCGAAACGCCTCAAACAGTCGTAACTTCGACTTTGCCCGTTGGTACGGAGTTGATATTGACCCCGTCACCTATGCCTGCCAGCGCCAAATCGAACGCTTCCTCTCTGGCCAGGAGGGTGCCATCGCGGGCAGCACCGTGGCTAGCTACTGCCGGAGCGGGTTGCGCTTTTTTCTCGACTACTGCGTGCTTCAAGCGAAGGCTTTTGGCCGTGCTCTCGCCCTGGCCGATGTAGACCGATATCTGATCGATGGCTTTCTTGGCCATATAGCCGGGCTGGGCGTGGCGACTACTTGTCAGAAGTCCTTCTACTCAAAGACCAAACCGGTGCTGCTCGCTTTGGGGCGGCGTGGACTAATCCCCTTGGTCAATACCGGCGATATGGCCACCTTCCCACGCAATCCCTTCCCAAACTGCAACCGCAAGACAAAGGGCGAGTCGGCACTATGCAAGCACGAGCGGCAAGCGTTCACCGTGGCACTGCGGCAGGCAATCAAACCGATTTGGGCCGACGACGAACCTCTGACCAGTGAACTACTAGCCTTCGCCTTGCTGGTCGTGGCGCTTCACACCGGACGTAATACCACGCCACTGCTGGAAATGGACCGCGACTGCCTGCGCCCGCACCCGAAGGACAACACCGTGTTCTTGGTGCTGTGGAAGCGGCGCGGATACAACAGCAGCAAGGTGGCGCTGCGCGCCGAGTCGGAAGCCGAGCGCCTTCTGGAGTCCACGCCGAGCGTGAGAACCAACGTGGAGCGCCTGATCCGCCGCGTGATGGCCCTGACCGAGCCCCTGGATGCAGTGGCCCCGGGCGACTTAAAGGGCCGCGTGTGGCTGTATCGCATGCACACCGGCAAAGGTGTCGGTCAAGTCACGGCGTTGAGCGCAGAAACGTTGGCTTGGGCGACAAGCCGCCTCGTAGCCAACTACGACCTGATCGACAGCGACGGAGGGCCGCTGCGCGTCAACATCTCACGCCTTCGCAAAACCTTTGCCAACCGAATCTTCGAGCTGACCGACAGCGATTTGGTGACCACGGCCGCAGCTCTCGGAAACTCCCCTCAGGTAGCCGACCGAAACTACTTGTCGCCTGATGAAGATGCTCGTCGTAATTGGCAGTTTATGGGGGAGGTACTGGTGCAGGAGTTGCAGACTCGGACTATCGGTGCAACCCACAAGGATACCCCCGTAGGCCGGTGCGCAGACCCGGTGAACGGCCAGTATGCCCCGAAGCGCGAGGGCGCAACTTGCATGAACTTCATGAACTGCCTGCGCTGCAAACATTACGCGGTGACCGCGGAGGATCTGTACAAGCTATTCAGTTTCTATTTCCGTGTGCTGGCTGAGCGCTCGCGCATGGACAAGCGGCGCTGGACACGGGAGTACGCCCACATCCCCCGCTTGATTGACCATTACATCGTTGCCGAGGGACTACGGCGCGGCACCTTCAAGGGGGCAGCAGTGGAGGCCGCCCGTGAGCGCGCTCGCACCCTTCCGCATCCATACTGGTCAGTCGATTTGATCGACAGCCTGGAGGTCTTTGCATGAGCGATGACACACTCGCGGCGCTATCCTGGGCACTCCTTGATACGCAGCCGGGCGATGTGCGTGAGCTTACCGAATCCGAGCGCGCCGCTCTGATCATTAGCGCTATTGAGGTGGATGGGCAATGGGTCATCCTCAGTCGCTACGTCGACGACGTCTGGCAACTCGACGGTTTCACCAGTAACGTGCCGCTTAGCCATAAACAGCTGGACTTCGGAACTGTGCCGCCGGCGTTTCGGGCTGTGATGAAGGCGATGCTGTACCGCTACCTGCGGCGTGGTCGTCGCGGGGTGGGTCGGCCCAAAGGCGCCGTAATGCGAGTATTTTTTTATGATGCAAGGTCATTCTTACGCTACCTCGAAGCATTGAAGCTCGACCACCTGGGCTCGGTTACACCCCTAATCTGTACCACGTATGCGTCCGCTTGCAAGGCGTACCGCCAGCCCCGCCGGTCCAAGGGCAAGCCATTGTCGCAGGCTGGACTATGTAGTCGCTTCCGAGCCGTTGAAGCGCTACATGAGTTGAGTCAGTACACCGACGACCGGATCCCGCAAGACCCTTGGCCCGAGACTTCTGCCAAGACTATGGCGGGGCTTGCCGGCAGCCCCCGTGGCGGTAAAACGCCGCTGATGCCCGATGAGGTGTTCTGCATTATTTTTGAGCGGGCGTACCAGCAGGTTGAGCGAGGCCATCAATTGCTTGACCTGCAAGATGCGCTTCACACAAGTTCAGTGCAGCGAACGCTGCTACCAGCATGTTCCATCAGTAGGATGAAGAGCCTTCAATTGCGCAGCCTTGGATGGGAGGGAGGTCTCCGGGCATTCAATAAAGCGCTGAGGGACTTGCGTACGGCCTGCTACATTGTCTTGGCTAGCACCTCCGGCTGTCGTAACCACGAGCTGGTTAACGTGCTATCGGGCGCGCACCACCGTAGCCAAGACGATAAAGGGACGGTCTACCACTGGATGCGCTCCCATTCTGCCAAAACTGATGTCGGTACCCATGATTGGATGATTCCGAAGGCTGCGGTACGTGCCCTGCGCCTAATGGATCGCTGGAGTTCGCCCTATCAGACAATGATCGCCGCCGAGATCGCGCAGCGGCGCCGCGCCAACTCGCATGACCCGCAGATCGCCGAGGCGCACAAACACCGCCATGCACTCTTTCTCGGTGTATATCCGAATGCAGATAATCAAGTGCGCCCCCTTAGCAACACTAGTTGGAACATGTACCTCAAGGAATTCGCCAAAAACTGCGGTCTGAGCTGGAATCTCGCCAGCCACCAGTTCCGCCGCAAGTTCGCCAACTACGCTGCACACAGCCGCTTCGGCGATCTGCGTTACCTCAAGGAGCATTACGCTCATTACTCGCTGGACATGACCTTGAGCTACGCCATGGGCGACGGCTGGGGGCAGCATCTGGACCTCGAACTGTACGCCGACATTCAGGGGGAGTTGGACGATATTAAACTAGGCGTGGTCGATAACTGGCTGGGTGACGAACCCTTAGCCGGGGGCTATGGTCGCGCGCTCAAGCAGTGGCGACGGGAGCCGCAGAATCTGCTGATCTTCAAAGATCACGCCTCGATGCTGAAATCCATTGCCGAGAGCACAGCGATTCGCAGCAACGGCCATGCTTGGTGCACAGCGGACAATGATAATTGCGTTGGCAATAACCTTCAGCGTACCCGTTGCGGCGATTGTAACAATGCCGTGATCGGGCGCCGCCACGCGCCCATTTACCGGGGACTCTACGATGATCTGAAAGGATTGCTGCATTGCCCGGACATAGGCGAGGGCGGACACCAGCGTATTCACCGAGACCTGAATCGCTGCCGTGACGTACTGGTCCAACTGGGAATGGACCCGGAGACTTTATGAAGCCCAGGAAAAAGGCAATCAATTATAAGTCGGCGGAGGATCGTGAAAAGGATCTAAAGCTCGCCCTCTACCGCATCCAAAAAGGCCGCGCGCACACCGGAGAAACCAGGATTTCTATCGCCGCAGTAGCTCGCGAGGCGGGCGTATCGACGGCGCTAATTCACAACCACTACCCACGGTTTGCCGAGGCTATTCGCCAGGTTCAGGGGCGCTCCAGTCGCGCCATGCGTGATGTGAAACAAAAAAATTTGATTGAAGAGCGCAAAAAGTCCGCAGCCTACCGCCAGGAGATAGAGGAATTGCGAGCCGAAGTCGCTAGTCTTGCATCCATTAACGAGGTGCTGTTGGACGAAAACCGTGTCCTCAAGGATAAAATGAACGACCGTAAGGTGATCGATCTGGTATCAAGGAAACCCCATGGACAGGTCGATTTTTCATAATCCGCAATCGCACCTTTTGACTAGCCATTTTCATGCTTGCTGACCGCTGACTATAGAATCCATAAATTGACGAGCGTAGTGACCGGTTCAAAACTAGAAGCTCTAATTGATCAAACATTAGGTTGGTCTAATTTTGTTAGCGTCGCGGACCTACGCAGCGGGCGGATGAATCTTAAGGGCTCGCGTTCGAGCGTATTGAGCTTGTGCTTATCGAGATGCCGGTGTGACCGAAAAAATGATGCGAGGACTTTTCAAATCGGACCTGCAGGCCCCCAAAGCCTCAGTGTAGAAATGCCCTCCCTCCAGGCTATATACGTAGGCCGCCTCACGGATGTCATCCACCGTTTCGCGCATCTCTAATAGCTTCTCCATCTTCCACCCATCACCTCCGTTCAGATAAGCCGGTGAAACCAACTGGACATCCAACAGCCAAATGTCTGCTCCTTGTTCATTAAGTAACTGCTCAAGCGCTGAAATGCTGGGAATCAGAACCATCCTAGTCAGAGCTTCGCTGCCTTGTCGCCGCCCCACCTTGACGTAGAACCAGGGACAATGAGTGGTCTGCTCAACGTACTGCCAGTATTGGGTGGCGTCATCCCCCAGGTATGCACCGAGGAAGATTTCTGCTGGTTTGTGAGTGATGAACATAGCGCCCTTCCAATAATGAACACTATAGATTGTAGCCCTATAGAGCTCACAAAGGCTTCATCGTTCCTTTTGCGAGGTCGGCAATATGGAACTGAAACAGGCATTTGGCGCAGCTCTGAAACAGCTGAGATCGAAAAGGAAGCTTTCGCAGGAGGATTTCTCCGACGTCAGCAGTCGTACCTATCTCAGCACCCTAGAGCGCGGTTTGAAGAGTCCTACGATTGAGAAGGTAGACGAGTTGGCATCTGTTTTAGACGTTCATCCGCTGACCATACTCGTAGGCTGCTATCTGATTCAAGACAGTCCAATCTCCCTCGACGGACTGTTTTCCCGAATTCGAACGGAACTGCCAAGCGAGATGAAATGAACATCTGACGGATTGCGTTCCATAGGCAAAGGGATCAACGGAAGACTTTGGATTGTAGGGCTTGTGTTAGCATCCAATTTGATCCGAAGATCGAGGTCAGCAGCGATGAAGCACCCAGTGCAACTGGAAAATAGCCTTTTTGAAATTTTGGAAGGGAAACAGAAACGCCGTGATGCGTTGATGCTTGCTATTAGCCTTGCATCGCCTTCTGAACTAGAAGAACCTGCACGTCGGTTGAAAAATGTAATGAAAAAACCAGATGGATCACGCCGTCAACGCATTCCCCCGCCTGCGTTCGCCCGATAGGTGAAAGTACGACCTCTGCTCCCCTTGCATAGTGGCTAGTTGCGTCGTTATTCGCGCAGCTCACCATTCGTTATGGCAAAGGTAACTGGCCGGGCATAAGTGCAGAAGTGCTACCACTTGGCATGCTGATGGGAGTCGTGTGCTCCCCTGAACTCAAGACATCCAAACGCTCAATAGCCCCGCAGATATTCTCGGCCGACCACTGCTGCCCCATACCGTCAGTGCTGGTACCGGATTCTTGGTCGAGTACTGTACGTATTATGGCCTGGCGCAGCCTTATCTAGCTCTGACTCCACGTTTTCACTAGCCGCTATTGCTGGCGGTAGCGGCCATGGGTGGGTTGGGATTTGCGCTGGAACCGCTGTTTATCTCCCAGGTCGAACTGAACGCTGGACGCTTGGTGCTGGCCATCAACCACACATTCACCTCAGCGCGTGACTATTACATTACTCATGCTTCAGGTGCGGGATACAGCACTAGCTCAACTGCTCGGCTTTACCCTCTTCATGCAGAGCAGGTTTGCTTTTCAAGCAGGTTATGTGCATCGGTATCTCTGTTTTCACGACAGGCGGAGATCGGCCCGTGTTGCTCTATACGCATCTACACTCACAAAAATAATAGCCATTTGATACTATTCCGTCGGCAATTGCGTCACCTCAAAACCTAATGGATGAATTCCCCAATGGAAATAGGAAACATCGTAAAAATCATCATGGCTATCGGTGCGATGATTGGTGTAGCAAAAATCATTTATGAACTCTCATCCAGCAGCAAGTTGAAACTGAGAGAAGAGTATAAATTTGCGAAAGAGTTTCTCGCCGACCTAGATGAGGAGACACCACTTCATCATCTTGCCGTTGAGCGAGGTTACTACGCCTTAGCGGGAACTTCTTCAATACAGGTTTCCGACATTAAGTATCTTATTTCACTCTCGAACCCTGACAAATCCCTGAAGGATTACGCGCTTTCAAGAAAATATGTCGAGCTCAACAAAAAACTTCATAAAATTGATTTCAGATCAAAATACCAGAGAAAATTTTCGAGAGTCTGGAGGAAGTCATTTTATGTTCTTATTTACGTTATGGCTTCCTTGTTAGCAATGTCCCCCCTTCTGCTCGCCGCGCCCTTTAATCTTGGCCCCAAATTCATGCTGCTGGCTCTCGTCACAATCCCTGGATGCGGATTCTTTGCCTTTGACGCGCTACGCAGTTGCATGAAAATCATGAGGGGCGAGGCGCTAGTCAAAGGACAGGAAAAACATGTGCCACTCATCATCGTGAAGAACGAAAAAAAACTGATAAAAAATTAAAAAAATTAAAGCTGATTCTCGGCTGCCTGCTTAACTGGAACACAACAAATACAGCAACCACGAAAAAACCGACCTTCGAACCGGCTTTTCTCTGACTAGAACTTTTATGTTCAAACTCAAGTCAGGCTTACACGTAGCGATCATCGCGCGCATGGAGTGGGAAATGGAAAGCCTGCTACATGCCTATAAGCAAGTCGAGAATCCCCTGGGAGAAACGATGCTGGTCTTGGTCGTAGCAAAAGGGTATCTAATGCGCCCTCTTCGCAATGAGGCCATTGCCCTCCATCTAACCCTAAGCAGAATCTAGTGTATTGTATTGACCGGCTGAAATCACCCTTCGCGATAGGCAACAATCGGCCAGAAGCAATGGGATGGACTCCTCCTCACTTCGGCATCTTGAGTGCCAGACTGAAAGTGCGAACCACAGTCAACGGTGAGAAGGAGTCCACACATGAAGCTTATGCGCATTGGGGTCGACCTGGCCAAGAACGTGTTTCAGATCCACGGAGTGGATCGTCATGAGCAGCCCATCTGGCGGCAGCGTTTATCGCGCGATCGCTGGCTGCAAACGGTGCTGGAAAAGATCGAACCCGGCTGCGAGATCGGCATGGAAAGTTGTGGCGGTGCGCACCATTGGGCGCGGCAGCTACAGGCACGCGGATTTCGAGTGAGGCTGATCGCGCCGCAGTTCGTCAAGCCGTACGTCAAGAGCAACAAAAACGATGCCAACGATGCCGAGGCGATCTGCGAAGCGATGAGCCGTCCCAGCATGCGCTTCGTCGCCGTCAAGACCATCGAGCAACAGGATATCCAAGCGACGCATCGCATCCGGGCCGGCTTAATCGAACAACGGACGGCCAAAGCCAATCAGATTCGTGGGCTGGTCGCCGAGTACGGCCTCGTAGCGCCGAAGGAGTTACTGATGCTGCGTCGTGCAATACCGTGCTGGCTAGAAGATGCCGATAATGGTTTGACGGCACGCTTTCGTCGTCTGCTGAACGGTTTGTGGGACGACCTGCGAGCACTTGATGACCGCGTGAGAGAACTCGATGGCGAGATATCAGCGATCGCGGCAAGTGACCCAGCGGCCGCCCGTTTGCAACAGCTGCGTGGCGTCGGCCCGATGATTTCCACCGCACTTGTTGCTGCCATCGGTGATGCCAGCCAGTTTGACAATGGCCGACAACTGGCCGCCTCGCTAGGGCTGACGCCAAAGCAACACAGCTCTGGCGGCAAGGATCGACTGCTTGGCATTAGCAAACGCGGGGATGCTTATCTGCGAACTCTGATGATCCACGGTGCGCGCTCGGCACTGCGCACAGCCAAATTCAAAGACGATCGACTTAGCCAGTGGGCTGTCCGTTTAGCCGAGCGCTCACATCCCAACGTGGCCGCTATCGCACTGGCTAACAAAACTGCACGCATGGCTTGGGCGATGCTGCGCAACGGCACTGATTACCAACCGGATCGAGCAGTAGCCTGACCTATTCATCCCGGGAGAAGCACCCTACACCACGATTGCGAAGCAACCCGAGCAATGGCAAACCGGTCGAACCGGCGTCGGCAAAACCCTCAAGTGTCCAGGTGCGCAAAGCACGTAGAAGCGATTGGGAGCCGACGCGCGAATAGCCCATCATGGCCCTGCATCGAATCGATGCCAAAGTCAGAGGCCGAATATACGTGTGCAGTCGGCACGGGCGCCAAAGTAAAGGAGGCTTGCAACGAGGAGGAGTCCATATACGGACATTTGCGAAAGGCAGTTGACCAATGTTCGATCGACAACTTAAGTCGCCTTGTCTCACCATCTAGGCATGCGGAAAACTTTATCAACGTCAACCGGAAATATATGGTGTGGAAATCGCTCACAATACCAAATAATCATATCTCGACAAAAAATCCTAAACTCTTGATCTCTCCAAATTTTTTGCATCTCTTTTTTTGATAGCCTTCGGGCTTGATCTTCCTGGTGCTTTGCAATGAAAACCCTTCCAGTATATGGGTTCAGCTTTGGCCATTTGTTATTCTGGCTCTTGAAATGACCGTGCGGAACTGAAGGATAGGGGTCGGGGTCAGCCTTGGTGAACACCCAAGTGTTTAAGCAGAGAAACTCTAGCCATTGATCATTTAGCTCAGCAGCGCGGTGTGAGTGGCCAGTGCCTTGAAAGTCGTGTTGAGATGAATCCAAATTAGTGTCACTTGCGTCATTCTTGAATAATTCTTCACCCGGTTCCATGCGAGGATCTCCTATATCGATTCCAGGATTTGCGAGCCACCGCACCACGGCGACACGTTCAAGTAGCTCATCAAGCCCTATCAATCCGCATTCGTAGTGAATTCTTGCAAGTTTTATAAGATCTGTGGTCATTTGGTAATTTAACCAGGAGTGAATTTGGCGAGGATTGGGATAGCGTAGGTTTAGCACCACCGCTCAAAAATTAATAGAATTGATCTTATGTAGCAGTCCACTGGCTGGCACGTGAATGTCAACTCAGAAAGCACAAAAAATTCGTATGCTACGCATCTGTTGACAGATCATAAGCGCGGACCAAGTAGTTTTTTGCTAAGCTGATTACATAGCTATAACCCTCCTGAAGCGTCATCGCTGGAGTATTATTTTGCTTCACCAACTGTTTGAATCCATGACGCGAGTCATATCCGGCAAGAGAAAAATTGTTTGCCGTATTCTTAAAAGTAGTGCGCTTCGCTCTGTCATCTGGTACATCAATATTTTTGATGGATGCGTGCGAATCTATTGTTTCCATTAGTTTGTAATAGTTTGCCCAACCACCTTTGAGTGCTAAGTACTTTAGGATCATGTGTACGTCCTGATTTTCTGTAGCTAATTGGATGAGAGTTATAGAATTTAGCACCCTTCTATTAAGGAATCGTTCGTTCCTCCTATGCGGAGGGAAGTTGGGTGCGCCTAGCAGTGCTCTAGGGATTTTTTTTTCGACTCTCTGTATGGGTATACCTGCACGCAGGATCCGATCGATCCGCCACTCTCGATGATCGAAGTAGAAAAGCTCCACCGCGCCGTTAAGTAGACAGAGAAGCTCGTAAGACACCTGCCAGACGATTTCTTCATCCACATCGTCGCCTTCAAAATAGATAGAGTTGAAGCTGAAGTGATCGCTCTCGCAGTCATTTTGATAATCCAGCCCACCCCAAATCCGAAAATAGCCATTGCTATAGCCGTGTCTACTCAGGTGACGGAGGTATTCCGGCTCACCTGACGCCAGCATCACTTCCCATTCGCTCTGCTCCAAGAAACGCTTCCCTCTATAATTCAACGATTTGAGCATTAATAGCATATGGCCATGCGTTGACGGAGCGTTTGAAGTAAAATTCGCGCACCAACCTCTAAAGGAGCGACGATTAGCTCTGTCAGGCCGTAATCGACGCGCAAGAAGTTTTACATAGTCGCGAGGAGATCGCCCATGACATCAAGGCGGTCACGACCGGATCAGTTTTGTCACTCCTGAAGTCACTCACAGCCCCACCTTCACGGAAGATTGTGCGTTTTGATCAAGCTCAAGAAACTGGCAAATCCCAAGCCCATAGAGGTTTCCACCAAGAACATACTGTTCGTCCGGGAGACGGCTAGGGTCAAGGCCTACTTCAAGCTCGCCCCCACCGAACGGGCTCGTACCCGGCCGCCGTTCAACAAGGAGGTACTGGATGCGCAATCCGCCATTCAAGAGCTCAAGCGGATCCAGCACAGTAAGTGTGCCTATTGCGAAACCATTCTCGAACACGATCCTGGCCGCTACGTGTCCCACTATCGGCCGTTGAGCAACGCGGTTGATCCGATTCACGACACTGAACAACTTGAGTGCTATGCCTGGTTCGCATACGAATGGCAGAACCTGATGCTGATCTGCAAGGACTGCGACAACCATAAACTCAACTTTTTCCCTATATCAGGCCGGACCGCCGTTGCACTTTCCTCCTGGAGAACGGCCCAGCTCCGGGAAATGCCGCTCCTGCTCAACCCGTTCGAGGACAATCCTTCAGATCACCTCATGTTCGATACCGACGGTGTCGTTCGCGCCACCACCGCCGCCGGCAAGGCGACTATCGAGTTGCTCAACCTCAACCGGACAGCTCTTTGCCTGAAACGCAAGGAGCAGATCGACAAGGTGCTGGAGCTCATCCTGAAGAGTAACAATGAATATGAACTGACCGAAGCACTGGGCCATTTCACTAGCGATGAGACTTCCCACGGAGGGGCCGTAAGGAACTGTCTGGGGCATGTCTGTCGGATTCTGCAAACCGAGATCCGCCACGGCAAATACTCTGCCCGCACCGATCTGAAAAAGAAGATCATTCGGCTTAGGGGTGAGTTTTCATCCCATGATTGGCAGGAGGCTATTTCGCTGTGCAAGACAGATGACCTGGCCTTCGTTATCCAGAACCCCGATCTGGGCGAACTTAAGACCCGCCGGTATGCGTACATCACCCGTATCGAGATCGGCCGCTTCAAGGGCATCGATCACTTCACGCTAGATCTCGACGCCAGCCCATCCGGCCAGGGCCGCAATGAATCGCCCTGCACCATGCTGCTGGGCGAAAACGCCACGGGCAAAAGCTCGATCCTGCAAGCAATCGCCCTGGCGCTGATGCCCCGTGAGGAACGTCAGCGCATCCGTCTCAACCAGAAGAGCATCATCCCCCACGGTATCGACGACACCTTGGCGCCCCCCCTGCAACCAGCGGTCACGGTGCACTTCAGCAATGGCGAGACCGTCGCCCTCAGCATGGACTTGCATACGGGTCGCCTGAAATCCATCGGTACTCCGCAAAACCGGGTGTTCGGTTATGGCTCGAGAAGGTACTTCCTGTCCGGCAGATCGACGAAAGTCCAAAGCTGTCCCAGCAGGACGCTGTTCAATCAGGCTGCCAGCCTGCCGGACCCTACGAACTGGTTGCTGAATCTCAAGGAGGAGGAAAAATTCGACGCCGTGGCGCGAGCACTGGCCTCGCTGCTCGCCTTACGCGCCGGTGAGTTCGTAGCCCGGGACGACCGTTCGATTTTTATCCAGCGCCACAGCTCGTCCCTGCCCATCGAACATCTGAGCGATGGCTACAAATCTTTGTTCGCCATGGCCGTCGATATCATGCGGGAAATGCTAAAACACTGGGACAACTTGGAATTCGCCCAAGGCATCGTGCTGGTCGACGAAATCGAAAACCACCTTCACCCACGCTGGAAGATGCGTGTGATGAGTGCGCTGCGCGAATCGTTCCCTCGCGTACAGTTCATTGCCTCCACCCACGATCCGCTGTGCTTGCGGGGGATGTTCGAGGGCGAGGTGCAAGTGCTGTATCGGGATCGCAACGGGAGCCTGCAGCGCGTCGAGCAATTGCCTAATGTAGCGAACCTGCGCATCGAGCAGATTCTGACATCCGACTACTTCGGGCTGGCCACCACCGAAGACCCGATGCGTCAACAAGCACTCGAGCAGCTCGCCAAATATGCTGCGCGCGAAGACCGGGACCTCTCGCAGAAGGACCTCAGGCATCGCGACGAACTGTTGGAACACTACGGCAGCCTCCCCATGATCGGCGACACCCTCGACCGGCAGATCCTCGCCCAAGCCCTGACCCGCCATATCCGCGACACGGGCCTTGCCACCCCCATCGAACACGCCAACGCTAGGGAAGAATCAGTGCGGGCGATCATTGAGGTGCTCGAACGCAACCGGAGGGAATATGGTACCCGTTGACCGGAACCGGGTCGCCAAGCCGGCATCTTTGACCGCACCCAATGGCGCGGGCCATCGCGAGCACCTGCGTGCGGCGATGTACTACCAGAGCCCGCGCAACAAGGCGTACGGCTTCGCCCATTACAAGGAGCCCGACGTGGTCACGGCGTTGAACAAGCTGTTCCACAACAAGTGCGCCTACTGCGAGGGCAAAATCACCAGCACCGGGCCCATCGATGTCGAACATTTCCGCCCCAAAGGCCAGATAGAAGGCGAAGTAAACCATCCGGGCTACTGGTGGCTGGCCACTGAATGGACCAATCTGCTGGCCTCCTGCATCGACTGCAACCGCGGGCGGAACCAGACGTTGCTGGGCAGCGAAGACGGCCAGCGACTGACTCAGGGCGAACGCCTGAGTGGCAAGCATGATCACTTCCCGGTCGCCGGGCCGCGTGCCACTTGCGCCACCGACGACCACGCGCTGGAAGACCCGCTGCTGATCGACCCCACCTGCGTGGACCCCGGCGAGCATATCGGCTGGAAGGTCGTGGCTGACCAACCGCTGGCCGTCGCCATCTCGCAGTATGGCCAGACTAGCATCGACCTGTTCGGTCTCAATCGCTCGAAACTCGCGGAAGCGAGACTGGAGTACCAACTCAAACTGGACGAAGAGTTTCTATGCCTGAAGACAACGATCCACAAAATCGCCAAAGAAACCACTGACGAGGGAGTCAGGGAGTGGATGCCCGTGCTGCAGATGCACATCGATAGGTTCTTCAGCCACGCCAAAGCGAACAACGAGTACTCAGCCTTCGCTCGGCACATCGTCGATTCCAGGTATGACACGGTATCGGAAATGGTGGACGCGTTACTGGCCAGAGTTGCTAGGGAAAGTCCGGTGGGAGCGGCGGCTCGCTGAGTCATACTTTTGCCCAGGTGCTGCGCGAGGACAAGGCGTTTTGGCTACTAGCATTGAGAGCAATTTAACCAACCCGTTGCGTCTACCGGTTGAAACCACGGCCAAAAGCTGATGTTCACTGGTGCTGCTTTGGGCCGGTAGCAGCAGTTCAACAGACAAAATTATCCAGACGCAGTACTTGATCGCTACTACGAGGCAAAAAAAGCCCGCGTCACTGCGGGCTGAAGAGTTAATTTTTGGATGGAGAAGGCCGAGGCGGAGGTGGAGGCGGCTCCTTCCTCGGCTGGTTATCTTTTACGTAGCGCATCGGCGGTGGAGGCGGTGGTGGTGGTTTTTGGGTCATTATTAGCTTGCTCCTGCTGATGTATGTAGAACGGAAGGAATGACAGCACTGAGACGAATAACGCCGCGGTTACATAATTTGCAAGTGATCGGAGATAGATCCCGCGTTTGTCATTATTTTCTGTATTCACCGTGGCGCCTTCGATGAAGTAGTTAAGCACCAAGCTCTTGAAGTGCGCATCGGCTTCTTCTGGAGTGTCCCAATATTTCTCGTAATCATCGCGGAAGCTGCGCCGATGAGTCTCAAGTTCCATCAGTGTGGGGAGGCCCCTGTCGGAATCCCTCAGGGACCATGCAGCACGGAAATACAGAGCGCCGATCAGTAGCATCACGCACGTGCTGAGATAGAAAATCCAGAAAAAGACGCTTGCGGTACCGTCCTCGGTGGTTGGTGCCTTATTGAGCATATACGAGAGGAACGTCACTATGGCTACTAGCATCGCAAGCGGCATACTCAACCTGGCGTAGAGCTTTTCCTTGCGGTCGAGCTCCTGATAGAAAACCTTCTCGTAAAAAGCAAACCTCTCTTTATCGTCCATTACTAGCGCTAGTGCTCCGGCGGCGTTAAAGGGCCATCAATACCACAAGGCCAAGCACCACGAAACCGGACCACTGCATTTTGTTACACGAAAGGACGCTGCCGTGGTGCTGACCGAGCTCTACCCAGGAGAGGCCAATTCGTTCAACCAGGAGATACCGCTCTCCTGGTCGATAACTGAAGACTGCTTTTGGTTGAGGGTCGACGTTTCTCGGTAAGCGTCCGGTGAACTCACCTTCCGAACTCCAGCATTAAGGGCGATGGTGTCCGAGTATTTTTAAGCGGACGCGATCACCCTCATCGCCAGGATTTTCATGCGCCAACGAAGCTTTTATCCCAAACCGTTCAAAGCCCAAGTCGTCCAGGAATGCCTGCACCTGGCGCAACCGTGTCGAGTGTCGCCATCAGCCAGGGCATCAATGCCAACGTCATCCGCAATTGGATGCCGCTCTTTCGAGACCAGCCCGCAGTAGCCTCACTACCGGCATTCGTCCCACTAAAAGCCGCACCTAACCCTAAGATCTTGACGTATACAAAGTTCTAGGGAGAAAAGATGTCTTCGTCGGACGCTTACACAGTTCCTCCCAGCTTCGCCACAGACCGCCCCCGACATTTCCGCAAACGTGCACCATTGCCGCCGCAGTTTCCTCGCACGGTGATTCGCCATGAACCAGAAAACACCTCGTGCGCCTACGGCTGCCAACTTCAACGCATCGGCGAAGACGTCATCGAGAAACTGGATTACACGCCGGGAGTGCTTATAGTCTAGGACCATGTACGGGGCAAATGGGCCTGCCGTCAGTGCGAATCGCTCGCTCGGCCTTGGCCCAGTGGGTCGGACAAACCGGCGTGCGACTCCAGCCGCTGGTGGATGTATAGATGTGCTTCGCCCGCGCTGAATGAAGCGGGTTAACCCTGACCGCCCCCTACCCTGACTCACCGTCAACTTCACGAGCTTCCAAGTCCTCTGGACGCCCCAAGACGATCGCAGAAAACAAGGTGGTGAAAAGAGCGCTCTCCTCCTCCGCTATGAGAGGAAGTACCTCCTGAAGGTTTCGACGAGCTTCTTCCAACGTGGTCGCGATCGGAAATCGATGCAAGTTGGCCTGCAACCTCTGCAAATCGCTGAACGTGTAGGCAGCATTTGCATCGGTCATCCAACCCTGCTCGTGCATATCATGGATAAATTGGAAGCCCTCATCGAACTGCTGGTTCTTCACAAGCGCCACTGCGAGCTTGTTGATAATCAGCAGAAAGTTCGAGATCTTCGCCTCATCCTCGGTTTCCTCTGGCATCTGGTCATTGAAGGGAAGCCCCTGACTGAACCTGATAAAATTTTCCTGATCCCTCCGCTCATTCCACTCCCTTGTGATCTCCTGCTGGGCAAAGACCTGCGCTTGCTCAAGCGTGTTGGCGGCGACCAACTGCTTCAATATTCGAACACGGTAGACCGGAGGCAGAGTGCTGAACAACGTGGCCACCCAGGCCTTCGATCTGAGTCCGTGCTTTTTAAAGTACGTGAGGATTGTCCACTCACAGATCAGGCCTAGATCGCGCAGACCAGTTCGGATTCGCTCGTTTGATAGCTTCTTGTGATTTGCCTCATGGGCACCATCGTTGCCCAATTCCCGAATGCCGTGGAGGGAGTCAATGACATCCTGTGGAAAGAAGTTTTTGAGAAGGTCAATGCGCCTGTAGAGATTTGTGGGGAGCACGGCCCCACCATCCTCAGGATCCATCAGGTGAACGAGGACAGTTCTGAAAAGGTTTTCCAGGCAATTGCGGATGCTCACAGCCTTTTGGTAAAGGCGCGAGGCATCCCGTTCGTCTAGGTAATAGTCGAACGCCCTCTGAGGCATCAACGGTGGGTGATCAGCTTCCTGCATGGACAGCTCCTTAAGGTGGCTGCTCGTAAGTGAGTGCTTTGCGCGATGGCCGATAATACTAAAGTGAGATCATGTCGGGGAGTTGCCCTGAACCTATGAGATCAGCAAGAAGGTGCTGCCCGGCTCTGACTGTATGCAACCTCGCTGAAACCGATCGCAGCCTCAAGTGAACATCCATAAAAAAGCCCCGCCGGATGGCAAGGCTTCGCCAGGTTACGATAGACCGGCATCCATTTGCGGATGACATCGGCGCTGATGCCGTAACTGATGGCGACAACGGACACGGTTGCTCCAGGTTGCAGGCATTCCTGAACGACCTGGGCTTTGAACTGTTTCGGATAAGAGCTTCGTTGGCGCATGGAAATCCTGGCGATAAGGGTGATCGCGTCCGCTTAAAAATACGCGGACACATCACCCTTAATGCTGGAGTTCGGAAAGGTGGTTTTGCCGGACGCTTACGTTTCTCGACGAAAATCGGTGGTTGCCGAAAATCGCGGACGAACTTGGAAACCACTAGATGTCGGCTGTCTTGTGTAAGCCTAACAACTTCGAGCGCGACAACTTTCATTTTGAGCTTTGTCTATCGGCAGATCCTTACTCTCAAACGGTCGTGCTTAAGACGTCTGCAGCATCGCCAACTGCGGATGGTTCGAAAAGTCTTCCTTTGCTGCACTGAGTAAGCTGCCGAAGTTGATATTACTGCCACCGCCGCCCTGTTTCAGCGTGCGAAGCGCTGCATGCCAAGCAGCTTGACCGGTGGAATGAAACTGGAGACGGGACAGATCACCACCGGCGCGACTCCACACTTCTTGGTCCCGCGGTCCGAATGGGTAGAGCTCGACCAGGATCTTCTCTAGCACCGACCACGGGAGTTCCTCTTGCACCGTTAGCATGATCTCAGGACTGTACGGTGACTTCTTCCCTCCTTGGCTCAGCGCGACAGCGAAATTCACTTCAAGGTTGTCAGCCTTAAAGATTGGATGCTGGTCGTCTGGGATCAGTTTAGGCACCTCTTCGGAGACGTAGTTAAACAGGTCAAAGACCTTGATGAAGCCGCTGGCGCTTTTGTCGGCAGCTCCGCGCAAACCCGCCAGCAGTGCAGTCGTGAATACGCTGTTCCTTGCACCGTCAAATACGGACGACAATTCGTCAGCACGACACGATGCCATTAGTGCACGTCCGCTACCAACTGCCAGCTTTGCGAAGGTGTTTTGGCTATAGCCAGACTTGAGCTCGTGGCCTTTGTCATCAGTCAAGCTCTTCGAAATCGCAGCGCCACCAGCATGACAAGCGTCAATGAAGACCAGAAGTCGCTTCGCCTTGATCTGCGCAAGTGCAGCAGCTAGTTCATTCGAGTTAATGGATGTGTTTTCAATGTCAGCGAGATCGCTATCCACAGTGAGCAGCACGCTGTCTTCATTGCCTGGGCTACCCACGATGCCGCCGTGGCCGGAGAAGAACACGCAGGCTGTATCATCAGGCCCCGCCCGAGTAGCCAGTTCATCTAGCCGTTTCAAAACTGCTGTCCGAGTAGCGTTTGCGTCTAAGAGAGTGACGACGTTGGCGGGGGGATAGCCACAGTGATCCGGCGATGAGAGCGTTGCGGCGACGTCATTGACGTCGTTCAGAATCGCGGCAGGTAGTCTGGAGATTTGCTGATAGTTTGCCACGCCGATAAGAAGGGCGTGGCCTTGCGGGTAGCCAGTTGGGTTCATGTTTCAACCATGCGTATGTGGGAGTTTAACGCCAGCCAACAATGTCCGTGTCGCTGATATAGAGGCGTAGCTTCTCGTTCATTGGAAAGTCTTTGCACATCATTTTAAGCAGATCATGTGCTGTCGGACGGCCGCCGAAACGGATTGAAGTCAATGCAGTGTGCCAACGTGTTGACCCATTTTGAGACCGTCCTGGCAGGTCGGAATTCTTGCCGCCGGCGCGTGACCAGAGCTCGTCGCTATCCGGACCGCTTGGATATAGTTCACAGACCTCATCTTCGAAGGCTTTCCACTTCTCGGCAGCGCTTAGTTTTGAGATTCCAAGCATCCAACGCGTATAAAAGCTAAGCAAGTCTGCGCACAGCCTTAGCCCTGGCTTAATATCTGGACGGTTGGCAAGCCAGTCCGCAAGATGTTTAGCCGCGCGCTCCCAATGTCGGGATGCCACAAGCGTTCCCAACTGCTCAGAAGCCGCATGGGAAAGCATGCGAGCGCCCTTCAAGAGGTTGTTCAGCCATTCGATAAACAACTCTTCGGGAAAAGACGGGAGGCCACTGACGATCGCTAGATGCGTATCAACCGGCACTGATGACCTTTCAAGTACTGACCGCAGGCTCAAGCTCGCCATGATTGCGCGTTCAAGTGGGGCTTCAGGGGTAGTCATCACCGCGCCTTTCGCCGCGCCTTCCAGCCAGCCTGTTGCGGTCGCCTGCAGGTAGTGGTCACGCTGTGAAGCGGGCAGAAGCGACCACAGTCGCGCCCGCTCCGAAGTGGCGCAGAGGTCAGCCAATGGGGTCTTTGCCATCGCCTCGAGTAAGCCGGTGTCGACGATTCGTCCTTGGACGAGTTGAGCTAAAACAGTGTCACGCGCGCCGATGGCATTGCTAGGTGCGTTCCACAGGGAAGAGTTCTTGCTAATCACAGCGCCCCACACCTGTTGCTCAGTAATGTCATCGCAGCGGATGTTAGACAGGATCTGAGGATGGTTAGCGGCCTGCTCTGCGCACAATTCGACCAAGCGTAAATCCTTATGCGCGAGCGTACACTCCAACGTCTGTGAAGGGCTCGCGAACCGAAGGGCTGACCTCAAACCGGCGCTGTGATCTAGATCTTTATCCTCCTTGAGCTGCTGGCCTGTTGCATCGATAGGGGACAGTGTTGCCGCTAGCGCGGCGCCGTACGCAGTCAGCCAGCGCTTCTTCAGTAGCGGCGAAAGTAGAGCGGCCGATGAGGTAACGTGGAGCTTTCTGGGCACTTCCTCCGCCAGCCGCTGCTCAACTGCCGCGTCAGCTGGTAGTGCGCCTACAGCCGCGGCGAACGCGACGTGGCTATGCTCGGCCCATCTCCAAGCTGCTTGGTAAATGGCGGGCTTGTCTCTACGAGCAACTGTCGATAAGCCGGTTATCACTGCAGCGCACCATGGCGGCAATGCGAGCGCCTCATCAACCGAGGCCGCGACCATCTCCATCAAATCGCTGTCGTCCACTGGCGCAAATCCGAGGTTACTAACGAGGAGCTCAACGGCTGACCACAACGGTCGCGTGTTGGCAAAGCCAGAGAGCACCAAATTCCTCATTAACAGCAACTGCTTGCAGCCTGTGCTTGGAATCAAGGCCGTGAACCGACCGATGAGCTTGTCCTTGATGCTTGCGCCGAATGCCGGCTGATTTGAGAGGCCGTCTGCCAAGCGTATGGCAGCCAGCAAATCATCAAAGCTTTCGCCGGTAGAGAGGAGGGTTTGCAGCCGTTCAAGCCGGCTCAAGTCCCTGAGCGTATGAACTCCAAGGCCCAGGTCATCGGCGAGAGCTAGGATTGGCTGCACGTCGCGCTGGCCACAGAGAATCCCGGCAGTTTCAGAATTCGAAGTTTGATCGTCTGGCTTGACTATACGATGCTTTGTCCAGCGAGCTTGGAGCTGCTCAGGCGTGCATACAAGCGTCGGCGTGGGTTGCTCTACCACATCGTTCGGACCGAAGCTCAGCCGGAACGCAAAAGTTCGTCTTAAGGCCGGCCAGAGGTTATTCCACAGTGAATCAACGAGGTGCTCGAATCCCTCAACGCTCAGTCGTACAACTGGAGCGAGTCCTTGGTCTGCCAACGCGTTCGCCGTACCGATCAAGTCAGCAGCCGGCAGGTTGCTACTGCCTGCAATGTCAAGCTCAAGCGTTTCCACCGAATCGGGGCATTCTGTGACCGAGGCTGCCAGTCGCCCAAATAGCGCGGCCAGGCTTCCCACCTCGCACATATCGTCCAATCTGACGATTAGCGCATGAGTCAGCACCATGCCGCCGCGCGACGCGCTCGAATCCAGAAACGTGCGGGCGAGAAGGTAGTGGTCGTCGATAGGAAAGCCGCGAACAAACGGCGACCAAGCTTGGACACCTGGGGGCACTACATCTGGCAAGTCGAGCTTTGATGCAATGGCAGCGGCTATAGGCGCATTCGTACTCGATGTTCTCAGTCCGTGACCACGGCCTGGGATCTCGCCATAAACGGCCTGCTCGACTCGCATTCGCTTAGTTCCCGTCTGCCATCAAATATTGGATCGGCAGGGTAATGTCGGTGCTCTTCTCACCGTTGGGTAGCACCACGTAACCGAACTCTTCCGGGCCGCGGATTGCGTAGTCCTGGTCCGCATCCGTCTTGTCGAGCGCCCGTTCGAGGGCCGATAGGCCAATTACAGTAGGCGAAGCCCAATTGCTGCGCACGAACGACCACAGCATCGGCAGTCGAGATGCCAAGAGGTCAGCCGGCAGATCCGTCGTTTCAAGCTCATCCCAGCAGCTCAACAAGATGGTTAAGCGAGGTTTGCGAAGCGGCCGGTCCAAATGGAACTGCGCCAGGTAGAGCAGCATTTGAAGGAGCTCCACTGTCCTTGCTTGATCTGAGAGCTCGTATTCCGCCGCCTCGCCCTGTGGTTCAACTGGAGCGAATGACTGCAGCGGGCGCGAGAACAAGTCGTCTTCGGACCGAAGCGAATGCAGTCTGATGAGCAGGACCCAGTCCGTGGCTTCGACCACGCGATCTCGCCAGGCGGCCGGGATCCGCCGCTGCGCGACAAGGTTACGAACCTGTTCGCCGCCATAGTCCGGCCAAACCAGTTCGGCGTAACGGCCGGCCTCGTCCGTAATGGGCCAGACGCTCTCGACATAGATGTCAGCCGGTGTGTGGTCGGTCGACTTTCCCTCAGTCAGGCAACTGAGAGCTGTAGTGAACGCCTCCAGGTTCGTTGGAGCGCCGGTCATCTTGAGCGCGCATGCCTTGACCATTAGGCGCTTCAAAAACTGGGCACCGTAGTGAGTCTTACCGACATTTGACTCGCCGACCAACAAGATGGTGTGTTGAGCCGCCACCAATTATCTCCTACCAAATCGAAAAAGCGGATCGTGACCACAGACTTCTGTCGTGGGTAAATCAACCCCCGCACGCTTGGTGCAAAGTACCCAGTCAAATAGCTTACGGAAGCCTTCTGCAGCGTCGACCTCGCCGCAAGGCGATACGCTGACTATGAACTCCGGGACGCTAGATGAGTGCGAGGCGACCGCTTTTCTGATCTGCGCCTCCATGGCTGCAGCCACATCTACGTCCCCCTTCGTCCAGACGAGTGCCAAGCGCCGTCCGCGGGCCTTGGCTACTGCACGTTGAGCAAGTAGCTGAAAGTCGTTCCGAGCGGTTCCCATTTTGGGCCCAGCAAGAGCTTGACGGTCAGCAATCAGGAGTGTGACGTCTGCGTGCCGTGCAATCCAGCGGGCTCCTTCCGCGTCGGCTGCCTGCTCGTTGATCGCCCATTTCTGAAACCACTCTCCAGGTGCATCGGCAAAAAGAAAGTCGCGTAGCGACCCGTCTTCACGGCGAAAGCCAAGGTGAAGCATTCCGGGTGCTCGAGCCGCTCCGCTGGGGGTGTGGGGCGGAAAGCTTGGGGGCTGCCCCGGCTTCCAGCGCAGATACGTCGCCACCGCTTCCCAACCTGCCAGCGTGTAAGAGTTGCTGAATAAATTGGCATCAGTAGTCAGTGCACCTTGACCCAGCAGCAGATAGAACGCACCGAGAAGTGTCGTCTTACCTGCGCTTTCTGGGCCGACGATACCGACAGTGATGGGCTTGACCTTACCGCTGACGAAGTTGAGGTCAGACTCTCCCATCGCCAAGCCGCTCCATGGGAGTAGCAACTGGTCACAGTCAGCCGAAGCGGCTACTTCGCCTTTGCTAACACGCTTCCACTCGGGGCACACATCGAGCCGGATGTGACCCAGCGTGCAGGTGGTGTTGTCGTCAGCGAAACAGTTGGGATGGGGGCATCTGTCCATGGGCGCCTTAATTCTTCTTGACCCGCTTGGTTGGGCTTCCGCTTATGGCGCGTGCGCTCTGAAGCTCACGGAATAGGTATGTTCCCCATTCGGACGGGGTCATCTTGCTAGAAGCATCCACACCACAGAGATCACGCAGAGTTGTCGCTTCGATTGCACCTGAATCCCTTGGATGCCCAATCAACGACAGCAGCGTACCTCGGCCAGTTGGTTCAGGTGCATATTGAGCGGCCAGCGTGCGGAAAGGCTGCATGAATGCGGTTGTCCTAGCGTCGTACACTAGGCTAGCGACGTCACGCTCGCCGTTGTACTGGCCCTCTTCTTTTTCAATCGGAAGACAGCGAATTGCCTCCCGCAGAAAAGCCGACACGCTCGCCGGTGAATAGGTTGGTACTTGTTGGTGTAAGTCGAGCGCCATCAAAGCAGAGGCCTCGAAAGGCGGCAGGTCAAGGTAGCTAGCGTGAGCGCTAGGGGAATACAGCGCTTCCTTCCACCAAAGCAGGTTGGTACGGCGCTGCAGACCTGCCGTCGCGCCGCTGAAGCTGGATAACGCCTTGTCAACGTGAGCGGTGACCGCCTTCGCCAGCGTAGATAGCGGGCCCGATAGGTCGACGGGGGCGGGCGCAAGCCCCTCGGCCATTTCATTCAACACTTCTGCGATGGCGACGCTCATCTTGTTTGCAAATTCTGGCGCCCAGTGCTGAGACTGGCTCGACTGATACGGATTTGGGTTGTTAGTCCCCCAAGGTCCTGCGGCCGAAAAGATGTTCTCTCGGAGTGCGCTCTGATCGACAGTGGGTGCCTCATAGTCCGTAGACACTGGGGCTGGTGGCGTGTACTGCAAGGGATCGACCGTAATCATCTCCGGCGTTGCCCACTCAATCTCGGCGCGCGCATCGACCTTCGTCTCAATTTCGCCAATAGCATCGCGCCAAATCTCAGCTTCGTCGGACGTTTCGGCGTGGGACAGTGCATTGCGCGCCGTATTGACGAAGGCAACGGCAATCGCATCATCCGATCGAGCCGCCTGCACAATCGCGTCCAGAAGGATGGCACGCAAGATGCCAACGGGGCGCGCGGAAAAGGCGTAAGCAACAGTCTCCCATTGCTTACGGAGGAAGGCCATTGCCTCCTCTATGGTTGGATCCGTAGCTGCAACGTTGGGGTCGGTCGCCACCATCGTGAAGCTGGTTGTCTTTGAGGGCGACTTTCGAAGAGTGGCTGACAGGTCTTTGGCCGTAGATCGAAGCTTCTCGAGTTTGGTGTCATCGCCTTTGAGGTCGATAGCTCCAATCTCAAGAAACCTCAACAAAAATTCTTGTTCCATTCCCTGGTCTCCGGACCTTATTGTGATGTCGCAAAATGATACTTGAACCCCCGGTTAAATACGGGGGACTGCGCAACTCCCTGAATTTCGTCCTCTCTATACTTTTGGTCCCATCTCCGTTAGGCGTCTGTAATCAGATCAGGCCTGCACCAATTCCCAGCTTGCACCTACTGTCGCGGAGAGGAAGGGAAGCGGCGTCGAGCCACCCGCAAAATACAAGGCACACTGGGCCTTTGCCAAGCATCTAACCTATATCCTATATGGTGGAACTAATCGATTCTGAGATCGCATCCCTTTGACCGCCAATGATAGCACTCCAATGATGGCGATGTGACCCCAACGGTGCACCCAATGCACAGCGACCAGCCCATAGTCGTCACCCAAGTTCGACCATTTGTTGGTGATTCTTGGCCGGTAGCTGCCATCGTCGAACGTCCTCTTTGGGTTGTGGATTCAACCGGTCGATGCAACAGACTGGCTAAATCTTTCAGCGGGCGGTTCGTAGTTTAATGTTTTCCGAGGGAGGCTATTCAGCTGCCTTAGCACTTCATTGAGCGTGGCTTGTGAGCGCTCTGTAGTGGTCTAATAAAACCGGACACACATTCAGGTGAGAATGTTCACCAACCCGAGCTATCAGATGATGAAACAACGTCGTTCCTTTTTCTGCTGAATTCAAACGCGAGGCAACCGCCCTCGTGCTTAAGCAAAACTACAGCTTCATCGAAGCCGGCCGTTCACTCGGCGTCGGTGGGCCGGCACTACCTCACTGGGGCGACCAAGCTCAGCGGGAGTGCAAAGGCGTTACCCCACAGAACAATGCGCTGACGTCGAAACAGCAGAAAATTCAGGAACTGGAAGCCAGAATCGCTCGCCATGTGTAAGAGAAATCCATGCTAAAAAGGCTTGGCGGGCAACTTCACGCATTGACTGGGCATAGACCATCCCTGACGCGAACCGTGTGGCGACTATTATGGCTATCTGCTATGCCTTTTGATGTCCATAACAAAAGGAATGCGCCCCATGCAGATACGGACCTTCACACCTCGCCCCCTTCTTTCAGCTTTGACCTGTGCTCTCGCCATCGGCGTGCTCCCCGACACCAGTCATGCCGGTTTACTAGGCTTTGATGTAACTGCCGGTATCGACAAAGGTACATTGGAGTTTTTGAGACAGTTCCCCACCGATGTGCGTGCGAATTTCGTCTTGGCAGTAAGACAAAGTCTTGATCGGACTGATCTCAGTGTGAACAACTTTTTCGACCATACCGACAAGCTTCTGATCAATGCACAGGATGCGCTGAATTGCGCAAGCATCGATCTCTCTTCAATTCCAAAAGATGCACTCGACCGTCTGATCGGCAAAGACGGCAATCCCGCAGAAACCCTGAACGATGAACTAGAGTCTACCCGTGAGGGTGCCAAGTGGGACACCACGCCAAGCCATTTTCGGATCAGGTACGCCGATTTGGACTTCAAAGCCAGCGTGGCGCGATGCAAGTCAAGCAGTGGTGATTTGGTTCGTTCGGAAATCGTCAAAGTCAGGGGCCAGGCTACGGCTGCCTACATATTGTGGGCGCGTCTCGACGGGCAATGCACTAGTTCTGGCAACTGTTACGAGTTAGTTTCCAATAGCCTAAAAGAAACCTTGGCCTCCTCGCTCAAGCAGGACAAGGACAAAATTGCCGCTGACCAGCGGTTTGCGCGTGTCACTTCTCCGCCAAAGCCGGGCGGGTGGTTCAACAAGTACAAGTGGGAACCATACCAAACCACGCTGGTTGACTTGTTGCGTATTAACGACGAGCTGGCGCTAGTGACGAACGACCGTGTAACCAAGGGCAAGGCCGCATTCGACACCTTCACAGCGTCAATGAATGATATCAATGCGAAGCTGGCCGATGCCGGTCGGAAAGTCCGCTCGAACAGACCCATCGATAAAGTCAGAGGCTGCAATATTGGTTACAACCTCGTAACTCAGATCAATGGTGTGGAATCTCAATTAGCTAAGGTCAAGGGCTATGAAGTGCTGACAACTGAGCAGATGGTTCAGCAGAAGAAAGGTCTCGCTGACGCGAAAACGACGGCGCAGGGGTACGCAAAAACCAAAGGTGGCTTCATCAGGAACAATAATTCAACTTGCGAATTTTTTTATCCCCCAAGACCCTTCCCAGGTGGTCGAATAGGAGTGTTCTAACCGATTCGAGCATCATGCCTCGATGCCAAGTGAGGAATGCGAAAGAAAAAATCAGCAACCATCATCTACGCACTGCAACTTGGATGGTCGCTCAGAGGCTGAAACGACAAGCCCGCATAGGATGCGGGTAGAGAGCAGAGGACGCGGCGCTGCATTGCCCTTTCTCTTGCTCCCTGAAGATCATGTGTATCGGTATCCTCCGAGGCCCGCTCCCAGGTTCGCGATATCGAGCACATCACGAATCCGCCTCCCCGGGACAGTGGAAAAGTTCGGCAGCATGACCTGAACTTTGTCGGGCGCGTTGACCGAGTACCCAGGCGTCGTCCCGACCCACGGCCACAAAAGATCGTCACGACGGTGCCCGACAGGGGGTAGTTGCCCGTTGAATGGGGAAACCTCCGTCGGTGGCGGATAGTGCGAGGTCAACTTGCTGCCTGGTTGCCCCGCGAGCCGATTGGCCTGCCAGCGCGACCAGACCCGATCGATAAACGAATGGTGGAGCCAGAAGAGCGGATCGTTCGGCGAAAGGACCGGATTGGCCATGTATCCGCCGACAATGTTGTGGCCGGCATTGTGCGTGCGCACTCCCGCCTCGAGCCGATTCCAGAAGGCCCAGTAGGTGTTTACGCCCGGCAAGGGGCTGTTCAAGTTTTCAACGGAAGTGATGGCTGCAGGCGTCGGTGGCCAGGTGTCTACTGAGCTTCCGCGTCGTAGAATCGGAGCCCCGCCGACCTGAAGCTCGGGCCTAATTCGCCATTGGAATCCGGCGGGCCACCACGCAGGTGGGACCTCGGGGCCAGCCGATGCAAAAAGGCCGCCGACATCCTGTAGCGTCATACTCGAAAAGAAGATGGGGTGAATACGGTCGCTGGAAAACAAAACTGATGGCTCCGGCGTCATCGGCCAGGGCCAGTACGGAATCGTCACGCCGGGAACGACCGATTGAAGGGCCAACTCAAAGCGTCGAACGTACTCACGGTGCCACGGCAGGAACCCGATATTCTGATGCCCCATGTTCATGAAGGACGGTGAGCCAGGCGACTTCACCCCCATGATGCATCCGTGGACGGCGACCCACTGGTCATATAGGCTAAAGGTCTGACCGGGAACGAGTTGGCTTTTCAGGAGTACGCACGCCTTCAAGAAGCTCTCAAACTCGCCGGCGGGCATCGTGGCGGCATTCTTTCGCACGTCTAGGGCCATCGCCAAATCCTCCTAGTGATGGTTGTGAGGGGGAGCGTGGTCGTGCTCCCCGGAGTTTGGAACGGGCTCGAAAATGGACGCATCATGTTCGGCGTGCCCAGTTGCAGCTTCCGGCACGATGACCGCCCAGTAAGATTTCTTCAGGCATCCGAACGCTTCGTCGATTACGTCCCGCATCGTCTTGCCCTTCTTTTTGGGGCGAATCACGACCAGGGATTGGTACATCGACATCGGCCCAGTGGAAAACGTCAGACACGTGCCGATCCGGCTAGCCTCTACTTCGATGGGAATGACTGTCGTCCCGTTGTGCCCGCAGTACGATGTACATGTCAATGCTGCGGCCAAACGGGTCCAGGCGTGAAAGGTCGCACCATCAGTCATGTCGAGTGAGGTCAACAGGCGGCCCGAGCCGTAAAGCATTGTCGGGCCGTTCACGAGGAGATGAATCTCTTCCCGGTTGACTCGCGCGTCCAGTAGTCGAGAGGTTCCCTTGCCGAGAAGGTACACGACCCGGCTCAATGGCGATTTGGCGGCCCGAGCCACTTTGGTAGACTTGGTGGATGCCGCCTGATTGGTATTGTTTTGTTCTGTCATATGGCCTCCTTACAGTTTTTAAGCCAAACGTTCAGGTTAAGGGATCCTGGAACTCGGTACCTGTGAGCGAAGCAAGCGGCTTGAACCGTTTGATAGGCGGCACTACGGCAACTTATAATTATGAGAAATTCTTGTCGTATGTATGGCTCCGTAAGTTATTGCACCTCTGCAATGACCTCTGTAATGGTAGCCAAGAAATCCTTTGCGCCCCATTTATTAAGCAGCTCATATTCAAGCGGCAACTATTCGGCTATTTTAGCTGCATAAAACTCTCCGGATTTTTTACGCCAGCGATACGAGTTGAACCTTGGGGCATAGGCATGAAAGAGAATAATTTCTGTATATTTTGTATATTTTTCGCGCCCTGACAACCAATACGTTTACAACGTTAGTATCGGCATGCGCCTGGCTGACCTCGACGTCAAGAGCGACCAGTAAGTGCCCGTTTGCACGCGCACCGTTCGTGTGAAAACCGTCGGAGGTGAAGCCCAGAATACTCTGGCTCCTGCCAGAGCACGTAAGTCCTGATTTTGTGAATACTTTCATCCACTTTAAAAGTTCAAACTCTAGACCTTTCCGGATCATATCGGACTTCCCGCCACCAACTGATTATTAGGCGACACCCCTACAGCACAACATTCCTTTGATTTTTTCAACACTCTGACTTCCATGATGTCCGCCGAAGAAAACGAGAAGTTATCCGGATAAAATGCGACATCAGGCCTCCGTCCCAGCAGAGTGAACCTTTTGCGCGTTCTAATGAACTTAGTAGCGATACCGGCTTCCTGCTTGCCCTTATAGAAACGATTTCGCGATATTGATCTGTATGTGTAATTTCCAATGGATCTTTTGCTCTTGCCGTCTATAGCTCCGAGGACAAGCGCAGCGCCACTTTGGCACTCTGGGCTGGCCATCCTGCATGTACCATCTCCAACTCAAAAGAGAGTGCCGCCTAACGACAATACGGTGAAGTATGACCCCGAAAAAGTAGAGCAATCAGGGACATCATACATTTTGTGCGAAGCAGCCCGACTGGAGGACCTATGGCAAACAAGTGGAACTCATGCATTCGATCTTGAAGGTGAAATATCCCTGCTACGCTAATAAGCGATAAATGGCATTTTACCGCTACAACAACGTAGCTGTGTGGTGCTCGGTTGGGAGGAAAGGATGCAAAATCTTCCATTAGAGTGGCATCGAGCTCCGGGCGTTTCCGAGTCGATTCCTGAAGTGGCATTAAGCGCGCTGTTCCAAAGCGTCCAGGTAAACTTATTGATATCAGAGGGATTGTCCTTGTTAGAGACTCCCAAAAGCCTTCAAGATTTCGCTCAGCTCGAAAACAAATTCCGACCGACTTTGGCGACGAATGGGGTAGGTCACCTTCTGTTTGTTCGCTCTCATTGGGGAGGAAATGAGACTGTTTTGGGCGAGGTCTTCGGACAACTTCATGGAATGGCAACGGTATACATCGGCAATACGGGGTTCAACGGACCGAGGGACTCACTCCTTGCGGTGTGCGCACATGAAATCGGTCATCTCTGTAATTTGACGCACGGATTGGCCGAGGGTTCGAAATTCGACTCAGTGATGAAACAGGCAAACGGACGTGATGACGATATAGCAGTTGCGTGGAGTCTAGCGGATGCAGAAGCGAGGAAAAATGGCATAGCGCAAGGAGTGATTCGCCCCACCGACATAGACTGCTTACCATTCAACTATGGATGCAGGCGCCAATTAGGTAGGCCTATCGAAAAGTGGGGACCATGGACTGGGCTTTTCCACGGGACTGGGGAGCTTGAACAAGAGGATGCGCTTTCCCCTTACGTCCGCATGACAGTGCACTCCCATCGACGAAGTTGTTCAATAGGCGACGACATCGCATTTGAGGTAGAGCTATGGAACCAGAGCTCCCACACGATAAAGGTCCCTCTAAATCTCCATGCTGACTTTGGACATCTTGAGGTCGTCGTCAACTCTGAAGCAAATGGAGCCCGAGCCTACACTCCGAGGTCCCTTGCCTGTAGCGACAGTTTCATTTCTATCGCACCAGGCGATCGTGCCGTGTTCCCAGTTGCACTACTCGACGACCAGTATGGAGACCTGATTCCTGTTCCTGGGGCCTATAACGTTACGGTGCGTTTAGAACTTGGAAAATCTCAGTTAATGGGCCAAAAAATTGCGCTTCAAGGCACATTCGAGCTCATTGCAAGGCCTTCTACCACCTTCCCCACTATCGATGCCGCACTCCAACACTGGAAGTCGGCACCGAATCAGGACCTAGGAGGGATGTACCAACGCTTTCTGCATGGAGTACCACGCAACTCTACACTGCTCGGCATCGCAGAAAGCCCCACAGCCCCACGTGCAGTCCGTCATGCAGCGATTCTCCGGCGCGCCTCACGTCTTTCTGATGACACGCTTCGTGAGTATGTAAATACAGTCGACGCGATGTACTCGTCCAAAGAAGACGAAACGCTTCGGTTGAAACTAAGAAGTGCTGTTATCAAAAGGGAGGCTAGACGATGAGACACCTCCAATACACCGTCTTTGCGACACTCTTGATGGGACTTCCCGCTTGCACTTCGACGCTAGTGGGATCGCGACTGCCGTCGGAACCCTCGGGTACGCTCGAAGGTATACCAATTAACATGACCAAGCCGCAGTTTGGCGTCAGCTTTACTCCTGGCGAGACTGAAGATGACGAAAGTACAGCAACAATCACCATCACCTATGTCGCTGACCTAGATCACCGGTATTTGTTGAACATTAGCCCTTCTTGGGCAACCTCGTCAGGCCTGGACATCGACCTTGGATCCGATGGTCAACTTATATCGATCAACTCCAGCAATACCTCAAACGTAACCGCTGTAGTGCAAACAGTGGCCAAGCTGGCGAGTGCCGCTGCGATGGTCGGCGCGCTCGACCTGAACAATGAACCGTACAGTTCCCTTGCCGACAGGGTAGAAAAGCAGAACCAGATCGCCGTGACGAGCTCCCCACCGAACTCCTGCCTTAGAGGGGCTGAGTATCGAAGCAAGTTTGTCGGACTGACGGACCTTGAGGAAAGACAGAAGGGAGTCCGGTCAGCCCTTGTTAATCGTCTTCGCTTGGCCAATGACCTGCCTGAAACTGCGGGTCTTCTGCACTATATGAACGACGAGGAGTTCAGGTTGCTCAAAGCCGTGCGTTGCAGTCTAGAGGAGGAATGGTTCGATGAGCGTGCGGCGCGTATGACTAAAACGGATGATGAGCTCGACAAACTCACACCTGGTAACAAGGATGGGACGAGGATCATCGATCTCGTGAGAAGCGCAACCGATCCAAAGATGCCTCTAAACTCTCGTATCGCTTCGCTTTCTCGACTAAGGCAACTGGAGAAGATATCTGCTTGGAAGAGTGAGATATCGCCAGTCCTTGTGGCCACTAGCAATTTTGCTAGTTACGAACCCTCGTCCGTACTGAAATTGACCAAGGCTCTTGTAGATATGTCTCCCGAGGAGTGGCGCCAACGGCGCCTACTCACCATCCAGCGCGAAGTCCAAGCACGTGAGTGGGAGGTTGCCCAACTTGGCTGCGGCGTCCCAAGCGTGGTAACTAAGTCCTTAGGCAAGAGCGCCACCGAATGCAGACGAGCTCTTGGCGCTCTTTCTGTTGCCCGGGAAGACTTCGCAGCGAACCTCGGGCGACTGACAGACTATCGCCTGGCATCCAAATTCGGCTCGCAATTGGCATCCAAAGCTACGAGCTCAAACGAGATCGACCCGAAGGCATATGAAAGATTGAGGGTTGCGAGGAATGCCGCTTTGACGGATGTCGATTCTGCCAAATCTGCGCTACTGAACGGGCCACCTCACCCCCAACCCATTCAGGTCAACAAGGATGTGGTGAAGATGCTGAATGCCACTGGACAGACTGAGGCGGATGGTTCATGGGTGCTCGATAAGGTTGTCACTGAACTTCCTGAGGACGGTACCGACATACCTGAAATAGTGATAGTCATCGACAAGGGGAAATGAACATGAGAACAGCCTGCTACGCCATTCAGGCAGCATCTGCCATATGTATCGGCTCCCTTGTCGGTTGCTCTGCTGTCAATAAGGTATATGACATCACCAATGTCCAGGCCGGCCAGACCATATCAGGAGTTCCGTTCCGCCTAGCAGATAAGTATAGGGTACGAGTGTTTCGTCTTCAGAAGGACGGCACCTATAAGGAAGTGTATAGCGAAAGCCGCTCTATGCCAGACCAAGAGCGTATATATGCTGCTAACTTTGATGCAAAGATGCTCTCTGACCATGGGTTCAAAGTTGAGTTAAACGCCGATAACACGCTCAAGACCACGTCCTTGAAGACGGCACAGAAAGCGACGGAGTCCATCAGTGCCTTGGCCGATGAGGTGATCACCAACCGCACAGCACGCGAAGAACGGCACGCGGTTGATCGAACAGGGGCAACGACACAGCGAAGCTTGGAGGCATCGGCGATTGAACTGAAAGGGAAGGCGGACATTGCAGAAGCGCAGCTCAAGGCAGCCTTAGCCGATCCGAGCACGACTGCTGTTGACCGAGTTTCTGCGCGGGCCACGCTCGAGCTAGCGCGCAAGAAGGCAATCGATGCTGCTGTAGAGGCAGGTCTTCCAGCCCCCTTTGCTGGTTCCTGAAACATCCAGACCATTAACTAGTACACGGGCGTGTACCTTGATGACAGAAACTTGTCTCCGCCATGGTTTACGCTACGCAGCGGTTGTCGCGGACGCGAAAACCGCGCCTCTTCTACTGCCGATGCCCAACTCGATGGCTGGGCTTGGGCAATGAACGCTTTCCGATGCAGCCCGCAGGGCTGTTCGGCTTTTCTCTCAGAAGTTCACGAAAAAACTCAAAAGCAAGGAAGTCGAGATGGGAAAAGTTTTCAAGTAGTTTGTTTGGCATGTCAACTCCCTGTCGCTCTCGTGGACGTGAAACCCGCGCCCTAGTACTACTACCGAAACCCCGATTCAACGGGGCGGTGGTGCAGCGGTTTTCTTTCATTTCTGAGCTTTCGAACCAGGGGCACCCAGTAAAAGGCAGCGATATCCCCGCAGTTTTTCTCTCAACTTAACCAGGATATATGACGGCAGAACTTTTATACCGCTGGAGCAAAGCTTCAAGGAATGTCGTAACAGCTGAGTCGTCTTGAAGAAACGCTATCACACGTTCTTTTTCGGTCTCATCTAGATCCTCCAGATCCCCGTCTAGGCTGCCGGCCCAATCCGAAAGAACGTTCTGCCATTTCACATCTTCATCTTCCGATATTCCAAAGTGTTCCTTAAGCCACGCATAGGCCTCAAACTCCCCGCCGAACCCCTCTGGTCCCCAGACGCGATCCATTTCAGCAAGCACTGATTCGATTAGTTCCGATCTGATCATAGCTTTCATATGGTTGCATTTCCTTCATCCAGGCATCACAGCGGGGCACCATCTTTTGTAAGCGTGATGAACACTGGCGTGGTTGAGTTGTTCTTGATATCCCAGACCCAGAAATGGTTATCAGTTGATCCCATAATCTGCGAGTCGTCTACGACGCGCCGTAGGGCATCAGCATCAGCGGCCACGACCTCAAAATCGTATCGCGGCAGGTGAGTCTTTATATCGTAGGGTCCTGCTTGGCGCCGAAATTTACCGCCGGGTGCGATTTCAATTCTCGCGTTAGTACTCATACAGCATTACCAACACTGCGTAGCTAATCTTCATCATCATTTTCCTTTGTTTGTGGAGCGTGTGGTTGCAAGATTAGCCCGTCAGTTTTTGGCATGACGAAAACCTCGATAACCCATTGGCCAATCAACACCACCAGGGCAGCGAAGAGATTCATGCTAAGCCAGATACCAATTGTGGTAACGCGAACCATCGAGTCCAACTCTTGCGAAGAATGGCAATCATCTGACTCGGAATATTTGCACTCGCTAGAAGCTGCATAGTCCGCTTGTGGTCGCTTGAGCGGCTGAGAGTCTGTCTGGTGAAAACGGCAACTGCGTCCATCCGAGCGTCCTCCCTCTTTCCTAAGCACCCAAGTCTTGGCGTGAAAACAGTAGCGACTCCCAAGAACTGTAGCCAGGACCAACACACTCACGCGGCTCGCCCCAATTTACGCCATTGGGTAACCGACCTTCCGATGTCGTTGTCGGTTTGTTTTCGTAGAAAATCCAATACCCTACTGGATCTAGTCCGCACCAATTAGCCCAGAAGGGCCAAGTCTGAATTGCCGGGGCGATCGTTTTCCTCGGAGCCGTTTTCATCGACTTATCCCTCTAACTCAGTGATCAATGTTCGGCCAAGCCTCGGCAAACGGTCGAACTGGTAGGCCACGCGCCGCGTCCAAGCAGCCGAGCCAAGCGCTGAACCCGATAGACCAACATACCAGCGTGACTCCAGGGCAAACCCAACTCGCGCCGCTTGCGTCCGCACTGGTAGGGCACATCGATACTTATCGAGTAGTGCCCCACTGCCTCGGTTCGCAAACAGCCAGCATAGCGCCCAACGTATGTCATCAGTTTTTTTCATTCAAAAATCTTGCAGTTCAAATACCCTACCAGCTTGAAGCATCAGCTCTCGAACCTGCTCATCTGTCGCAGGCTCGTCAGGCCCAATCCTCCAATCGCCGGGCCCGTGGTAAACGACCCACGTATCTCCTACCACCCAAGTAATCGGCCACTTTCCATCCCCTGTAAGCAAACGCATCATGGCCTCCATCAGAAGTGGCATGAGCGGATCATCAGAACTGGGCGGATCAGAAAGCATCGGTATGTCCGTTGTCAGCTCGTCTCGTTGATAGAGGTTCCATCAGCTTCGTCAAGCCGCTCTAAGGTATTTGCAGGGTGGTTGACACCTTGATCGTTCGTCCAGGAAAGCCTGGCAATGTGAAGATAAAAGGTCCAGTCATCTTCTCACCTTGTTCGCCTATGATCGATCGAACTGAGGTGGCCTGGAGGTCCGGTAGCGAGGTTGTGACATCTACTCGGGCGATTCCGCTTGGCACCGGACTATTGCCGTTGCTGCTGAAGCGTTCGGATACGAATTTTCCGTTCGATATAACCGTTTGGCTTTGGCCCATGTAAACCCCTGGAATGATCAGGGTGATCATCACATCCACCCCGTCGGGGAGATTTGTTGTTCCTTCTATAACGGGATAGACCCCACCTCGCGCTTTCAAATCCATGGTCACTTCAAGCGCCCACGATGATTCTGATACGAGCGCAAAGATAAGGACTGCGACCAGTCGTGCTGTTGAGAAGGTCTTGTTCATGACTGTGACCATGCGGTTATTTCCCTTAACTGATTATGTCCCTGATGATCCGGGCAATGCCGAGCCCTGAATAGCCTTCCGTGTAGCCGTGAGCAACGTCAATCTCATGCCGATCCAGTGCTTTCTCTATCCATCGTTTTACACCTTTTGAACCGCTCGACTGACCTACCCCATAAACGAGGAAAGCCGCGAAACAGGCCAATACGAAATACGCAGCGTCAGCATCCAACATTCGAATTTCTAACCCTTTTTATGGGCGCGGAAATCGCGCCTCTCCCACGGCCACGGCCACGGCCACGGCCACGGCCCCGCACGGTGGCGAGGTCTGGGGTGTACTGGGCGGCTTTTTCTATGTCATTTGTTTCAGGACACAAGCTTGATCTAGTGCAGGGCAGGCAAGCCAGATTCGCTATCAAAGATCTCTTCGGGTTCCTCGCTTATGAGCTGCTTAGCCACCCTGTGGGATCGCTCGTTATCGACGCCGATGATGGCCTCCAAGTAGAAGCCTGGCTCAGAAAGCTCGGTCGCCAACAGGCATCCAAACTCCTCCAAACTACTGGAGAGTACGGCTTTAGCTAGCCCCTGGCCCCCGGAAAGGCAACGCAACGGCATAGCCCACACCGAAGCAGCGTTTACCTTCATTGGGCTCGGCCTCGATGTAGGTAGCCATCGCTTTGACCTGGCGACCTACAATCATTGCGTAAGTAAGGCGGATAGTGTCCGGAGTCGGCTTATCACGGAGAAAGTACAGCTCGCGCCGCACCCTGCACCGCTTGGGCTTGATGGTTCCGCTAAGCAGCGCTTTTTGAAAGCTGGTCAGCCCTAACTGGGGATCAGTGATCGCTGGCATGCGCTTATTTCCATATTCATGCTGACAAGCGGATAGGGTTACCGACATCACTATGCCAGCGCAACCGCGAAAGCGCGGCGGATAACCTCTATATCAACAGTTAGATACGGCTTACTGTGGTCGAGAAAAGTATGACCGAGGATGGTTTGTACAGTCTCCACATCGCCAGTTCTCAGCTAGGAGGCGGCCAGTAACTGAGAATGGTCGCGTTTTGCCAATTCCTTTGCATTTACCATCAGAGGATCATCCGAAGAGAGAGGGCCAACCGGCACTTGGGGTACACGCCCCCCATACATAAGTGGGCGTCATGGCCTAACCTCCGTTTCAGACGAACGCTCAATTGAGGGGTTGCCATGGGATTGCTATGAGGCAGATTGGCAGCCGATCACCCGTTCTGTAGGTAAAAAATCCCGAAAAAAGTTAAATTAGGTAAGTGACTGATTTATGGAAGATAAAACACATGTAACTGTTAACAAGGCTCCGGAACGCACGAGTGAACAGATCGAGCCCGGCACACAGACCCACGCCGCCCAGCAGCGCCAGCGCGCCAGCCAGTTGGCCCAAGCGGTAAGGACGGAACTGCAAAAAGCCGTGATCGGCCAGAACATCGTGATCGACGATGTGCTCACCGCCCTGATCGCCGGCGGCCATGTACTGCTCGAAGGCGTGCCGGGTTTAGGCAAGACATTGTTGGTACGCGCCCTCGCTCGCTGCTTCGGCGGTGAATACGCGCGCATCCAGTTCACCCCAGACCTGATGCCCAGCGACGTCACCGGGCACGCCGTGTACGACTTGCAAACCGAGCAATTCAAACTGCGCAAAGGGCCGTTGTTCACCAACCTGCTGCTGGCCGACGAGATCAACCGCGCCCCGGCGAAAACCCAGGCGGCGCTGCTCGAAGCCATGCAGGAACGCCAGGTCACCCTCGAAGGCCGTGCCCTGCCCATCGCGCAACCGTTCATGGTGCTCGCCACGCAAAACCCCATCGAACAGGAAGGCACTTACCCGTTGCCGGAAGCCGAGCTCGACCGCTTCATGCTCAAGGTGCGCATGGACTACCCCGATGCCGAGCAGGAATTGAACATGGTGCGCCAGGTCAGCCGCTCGACCCGGGCCGACATGCTCGACGTGCAACCATTGCGCACCGTGTTGCAAGCCAAGGACGTGCTGGCCTTGCAGCGCATTGCCAGTGATCTGCCAATGGACGATCAGGTACTCGATTACGCCGTGCGCCTGGCCCGCACCACCCGGACCTGGCCGGGGTTGACCCTCGGCGCCGGGCCTCGCGCGTCAATCGCGCTGGTACGTTGCGCCCGGGCCCGGGCCTTGCTGCGCGGCGGCGAGTTCGTGATTCCCGACGACATCAAAGGCTGCGCGCTGGCCGTTCTGCGCCACCGTGTGCGCATCGCCCCGGAGCTGGACATCGAAGGGCTGGAAGTCGATCAGGTGCTCAAGCAACTGCTCGACCAAGTGCCGGCGCCTCGGCTGTGAACACCGTCATGCGGATCACCCCTGTGGCGAGGGAGCTTGCTCCCACTGGGCTGCGAAGCGGCCCCGACATTTCTGACAGGACGAAGAGCTTGCCAGCGCTGCGCACTGGAGCGGGAGCAAGCTCCCTCGCCACAAAAGGTATGCGCCGATGAAACCCACGCGCCTGCTGCTGATCTGGCTAGCAATGCTGCTGGCCATCGGCATCGTGCTCGGCGCATTACGGGCACTGGACATCCCGATTCCATCGAGCCTTTTATCGATCAACTGGGGATTGCTGCTTGCACTGCCGGCGCTGGCGATACTCGACGCCATCCGCCTCAAACGCCTGCCCTCGCCCCACGTACAACGGCAAATGCCCGGCAGCCTGGCGCTCGGTCGATGGGGCGAAGTGCGACTGGAGATCACGCATGATTTTGCCCAGCCATTGAACATTCAAATCTTCGACCATGTACCGAACGGCCTGGACCTCGAGCACCTGCCCTTGTCGGTCGAACTTCAACCCGGTCAGCACAGCCAGATCGGCTATCGTTTGCGCCCCCTGAAACGCGGCCACTTCACCTTCGAACGCTGCGAACTCAGCCTGCCAAGTCCAATGGGCCTGTGGTCCGACAAACGCCTGTTGAACGTGATCGACAACACCCGCGTCTACCCCGATTTCGCTCGCCTCTACAGTGGGCAACTGTTGGCGGTGGATAACTGGCTCAGCCAACTCGGTGTACGCCAACGGCAGCGTCGCGGGTTGGGTCTGGAGTTTCATCAGCTACGCGAGTTCAGAGAAGGCGACAGCCTGCGTCAGATCGACTGGAAAGCCACAGCCAGGCAACGCACACCCATCGCCCGTGAATACCAGGACGAGCGCGACCAACAGATTATCTTCATGCTCGATTGCGGCCGACGCATGCGTAGCCAAGACGATGAGTTGTCGCACTTCGACCATGCGCTCAATGCCTGCCTGTTGCTCAGCTACGTCGCGCTACGCCAAGGCGATGCGGTGGGACTGAGCACCTTCGCCAGCCATCAGCCGCGCTACCTCGCTCCGGTCAAAGGCACTGGTCAACTCAACGTGTTGCTCAACAGCGTTTACGATCTCGACAGCACACAATACCCCGCCGACTATCTGGCCGCCGCCAACCAGTTATTGGCGAGACAAAAACGCCGGGCACTGGTGGTGCTGGTGACCAACCTGAGGGATGAAGATGACGAAGAACTGCTTGCCGCCGTCCAACGGCTGAGCCGTCAGCATCGGGTGTTGGTGGGCAGCCTGCGCGAAGAGGTGCTCGACAGTCTGCGGCACGCACCGATACAAACATTGCCCGAGGCGCTGGCCTATTGCGGAACAGTGGATTATATGAATGTACGGGCAGAGCTCCATGAGCGGTTGAGTGCTCATGGAATTCCGGTGCTGGATGCTCGGCCCTCAGAACTGGGAGCCGAGATGGTGACGCGGTATTTGGGATGGAAAAAAGCTGGAACGATGTAATGGCCAATCGCATATAAAATAATCATGTCAGGACTCCATATGAATATGATGTGCGAACACGTACGACTAGCTCTCATCCCAGAGTAATTACGAGAAGCAGCCCCACCCAAGAATCTGATAGCTCTATCACAGGAATCAATCATGGACGAGACAAAACTATTCGCTTCAATGCTAACGCAGATCAATGAGAACCAACTGGCATTGCGTGCCGCTGTAGAGGAACTATCGAATTGGGTGGCGCAGCAAGGGGCTGCCGAAATAGCGGATAACGTCCGGTGTGCCTTACAAACGCTAGATGCAAACCAAGACTTTATCTCTTTGGCACTTATTTCTATCTCCACCGATTTTCAAGAATCACAGACTCCAAAAAGGCCTGATTCTAATGGCTAGCTAACCTTCAATATTTGTAGTTTCTCCTAGGTATTACCCGATGTTCCTGATCGTGCAATAACGAGGGGCAATAAGCTCTGCTGTGTAAAAACTGACGTTCATGGCCAGTATTTGCTTGCTGTACTCTCCCTCAGGCTTCTCAAATAACCGCGCAAATGACTACAGAATGAAGCGCCTCTGCCTACAAATATCAGCGACCCAGTCTGATTGTGGGTGGTGTCCGTCCCGACATAAGGTTCTCCTGTCGCCGCCGCCCTTCGTTATTTCCGAATCGGTGGCAGCCCCAACAAGGAGTTAACCGTGATAACGCCCCGCCCCAACCTACTCAAAACCACCTCCCGTTCGCCCTACAGCACCCTCGACTCGAGAAAACTCCACGAAGCTGCCGACAGGGCCCTAGATCACTATCTCAAACGGGAAAACACTAAACCGTGCTTTGCCGAAGAACGCACCACCGAGGAACGATCCATGAAGATGTTCACCGTCGTACCTGATGCAAATCCCGAAGCCCTCATCATCCAGACCTATGAAACCTTTTCCTCGGTGAGCATTTTGCTGCTCGACCTGGCAGAAAGCCTGGACGACAAACAGCGGCATCTGGCGATGGCGATTTATCAGATGAGTGAGATGGGGTTGATGCTGGCGGAGCGGTCGCTGGATATCGAGCGGGCGATTAAGCCTGCTTAGGGTTTAGCCACTAAATTTTTCTTGTCTGAACGGACGCTTTCGCGAGCAAGCCCGCTCCCACAGGGGATGTGTGTCGATCACAAAACCGTGCTTGGGCACAGATCAAGTGTGGGAGCGGGCTTGCTCGCGAAGGCGATTGCCCGGATCACGCAGAGGCAGGCAACGACTGAAAACTGAAGTACTGCTTCAGTGCCTCGACCAATTGCTCATACTCCGGCGGTGCCCGTTGCAGGCTGAACCCGGCGTCATAGTGGTGAGGGGTTGCGTCCTCGTGGCACCACAGGCAGCAGGCATTGAGGTCGATCACCTGCTGACAATGTCCATCCATAGGGATTTTCAGGCGCAGATTAAAGTCGGCGCCCACCATGATCGGCAACTGGCTGATCAACATCAGCCCGTCCTCGGATAGATTGCCCAAAAAGCCAATGGGCTTGTCGGTGACGCTGTTGAACACTTTGAGAAAATACGGCAGTTGATGCCGCTCGATCCGGCGGTCAGTGAACATGCTGATTTCGCTACGCAAGGCCCTTAAGCAGGGCCGCACTAATGCTTCGGAACGGGGCCTGCTCTATTGCTTGATAGGCATACGCCGCGCTCTCCCCCGATCCTGGTGCGACAGTCCATCCAACCGCTGTCGCTTACTGCTGCCGATCAAAGGTGTTACCTCGAATTAGAAACAAGGCTCTAAACCGATCTATTCGACTATAGCTCACCGCCGCCGGTCAGCCAGCCTTTGAATATCCTTCAATCAGAACCGGGTTGGGCGCACGACCGCCGCGCTGCGGGTCGGGTAATGCCCCAGGCTCTGCAAGGTTTCCAGACGGGCACGGGCGCGGTAGGCGTATTCGCTTTGCGGGTAGGACGCGATGATGAACTGGTAAGTCTGGGCCGCATCAATGAACATCTTCTGCCGTTCCAGGCACTGGCCGCGCATCATCGATACTTCCGGCCACACATAAGGCCGCGCTTGGCTTGCGCGTTCGACCTTGGACAGTTCGAGCATCACCTGCTCGCAATTGCCGCGTTCATAGGCGCTGTAGGCATTATTCAGATGATGGTTCATCGACCAACGGGTGCAGCCCGTGACGCTGAGGACGCTGAGGGCAAGGGCGGCAATGGGCACGAATCGCATGGGGGATCTCCTGTCTTGCGCTCTGTATCGACCCGTTGTCGGAAATCTTCAGGATGTTGCTGCAAAGTTGTCGGGGTTCAATAAAGAAAGCATTAAGTAGTGCATACGAACAATGACTACACCCAAAGACCATAGTAGCCTCTGCTGGCGCTTGAACTCAGGAGTCTTTGCATGTCCGTCCGTCGTACCAAAATCGTCGCTACCCTTGGCCCGGCCAGTAACTCGCCGGAAGTTCTCGAACAGCTGATTCTGGCTGGCCTGGACGTCGCCCGTCTGAACTTCTCCCACGGCACCCCCGACGAGCACAAGGCTCGCGCGAAACTGGTGCGTGACCTCGCTGCCAAGCACGGCCGCTTCGTCGCCCTGCTGGGTGACCTGCAAGGCCCGAAAATTCGTATCGCCAAATTCGCCAACAAAAAGATCGAGCTGAAGATCGGTGACCAGTTCACCTTCTCCACCAGCCATCCGTTGACCGAAGGCAACCAGCAAGTGGTCGGTATCGACTACCCGGACCTGGTGAAAGACTGCGGCGTGGGCGACGAGCTGCTGCTCGACGACGGCCGCGTGGTCATGCGCGTCGATACCGCCACCGCCACCGAGCTGCACTGCACCGTGACCATCGGCGGCCCGCTGTCGGACCACAAAGGCATCAACCGTCGCGGTGGCGGCCTGACCGCACCGGCCCTGACTGAAAAAGACAAGGCCGACATCAAGCTCGCTGCGGAAATGGAAGTCGACTACCTCGCGGTGTCCTTCCCGCGTGACGCCGCCGACATGGAATACGCCCGTCAACTGCGCGACGAAGCCGGCGGTACTGCCTGGCTGGTGGCGAAGATCGAACGCGCTGAAGCCGTGGCCGACGACGAAACCCTCGACGGCCTGATCAAAGCCTCCGACGCGGTGATGGTTGCCCGTGGTGACTTGGGTGTGGAAATCGGCGACGCCGAGCTGGTGGGCATTCAGAAGAAAATCATTCTGCACGCACGCCGCCACAACAAGGCCGTGATCGTCGCGACCCAGATGATGGAGTCGATGATCCAGAACCCGATGCCGACCCGCGCCGAAGTGTCCGACGTAGCCAACGCCGTGCTCGACTACACCGACGCCGTGATGCTCTCGGCCGAAAGTGCCGCCGGCTTGTACCCGCTGGAAGCCGTACAGGCCATGGCGCGCATCTGCATCGGCGCTGAAAAGCACCCGACCAGCAAGACCTCCAGCCATCGCATCGGCAAGGTCTTCGAAAGCTGCGACCAGAGCATCGCGCTGGCGGCCATGTACACCGCCAACCACTTCCCGGGCGTGAAGGCGATCATCGCTTTGACCGAAAGTGGCTACACGCCATTGATCATGTCGCGCATCCGTTCCTCGGTGCCGATCTACGCGTTCTCCCCGCACCGCGAAACCCAGGCCCGCGCGGCCATGTTCCGTGGTGTCTACACCGTACCGTTCGACCCGGCGTCCTTGCCGCCTGAGCAAGTCAGCCAGGCCGCGATCGACGAGTTGCTCAAACGCGGCGTTGTGGAGAAAGGCGACTGGGTCATCCTGACCAAGGGCGACAGCTACCACACCACCGGCGGCACCAACGGGATGAAAATCCTGCACGTTGGCGACCCGATGGTCTGAGTGATCCCTCGCTGAAAAACAAAAGCCCCGCCATGTGAATGGCGGGGCTTTTTAGTGATCGCTCCCACGCTCTGCGTGGTGAGTCTCGCGTCGTTAAACGATCAGCGCTCAACCACGGGGTAGAAAGACATCCGCCAGCAGTTGATTGCGCGGCAAACCGGCCAGGTACAAGCGCCGGGCAAAGGCGTCGACGCTGTCGGGCGCCCCGCAGACTAAGGCCAGGGTTTGTCGCGAAACAAGGCGCAGTTGCGCCAAAGCCGCGGGCAACTCGGCCGCGGTCCACAGCTCGACCGTCAGGTTTTCCCGGCCGTCGGCCATGGCTTGCAGGGGTTTGGCCAGATAATGCTCACCCGTATCATGGGCCAGATGAATGACACGGATGGCGCCCTGGTGATCCTGACGCAATGCTTCGCGCAAAATACCGAACAACGGCCCCAGACCGGTGCCTGCCGCCAATAACCATAGCGGTCGGGTGTGCCAGTCCGGATCGTAATGCAACGCCCCGCCGCGCAACTCGCCGAGGCGGATCGGATCGCCGATTTTCAAGCAACGCGCCGCATCACTGAATTGCCCCGGTTGGCGGCAATCGAGGTGGAACTCCAGAAAGCGGTCTTCTTCCGGCAGACTGGCCAAAGAATACGGCCGCGCCACCTGGCCCGCCCACAACACCAGATGCTGCCCCGCCTGATAGCGCAACGGCCGCTCACTGGTCAGGCGTAAACGCAACACGCTGGGGCTCAGCCAATCGCTGGCGGCCACCTGAGCAGCAAGCCCATCACGCAGCGGGTCAAAGGTTTCGACTTGCAGATCGTCGACCACCTGGCACTGACAGGCCAGCCGCCAACCCTGCTGGCGCTGCTCATGGTTCAAGGCATCGGGACGACTGTCGCTGGGCAAGCCCTCGACACATTTGACCAGGCAGGCATGGCAACTGCCGGCGCGACAGCTATAGGGCACCGATACGCCGTTCTGATTCAAGGCATCGAGCAGGTTGCTCCCCGCCGCCACTGTCCATTGGCGTTCGCCGACCCGTAACTCAGGCATCGACATTCTCCCAGGCCGCCGCGCAACGGTTACGGCCGTCACGCTTGGCGCGATACAGCGCCTGATCGGCGCGATGCAAGGCATCATCCAGATCGTCGCCAAGCGCCAACAACGTCATACCCGCCGACAAGCTGAGGTGGGCGATCTCCAGACCGACCAATTCGACATCCATGAACGCAATGCGCAACCGTTCGCAGCAAGCAGTCAGACGCTCGGGATCGCAATCGGGCAACAGCACCACGAACTCTTCACCGCCATAGCGGGCCAGAATATCGCCATCGCGCAGGCAGGCAGTGGCCACCCCGGCGAACGCTTGCAACACCTGATCGCCGGCGGCATGGCCGTGAACATCGTTGATGCGCTTGAAGTGATCGAGGTCGATCAACGCCAGGCCATGCACCACGTCGGCTTCCATGGCGTTCAACTCGCGGGAGGCCAGGCGCAGGAAATGCCGGCGGTTAAACAGCCCGGTGAGTTCGTCGGTCGCCACCAGACCTTCGAGCTGGCGCATCATTCCGCGCAGGGTGTCTTGATGCGCCTGCAAGGCGAACCGCCGCTGACGCATACGCTGGCGCGACATCTGCACGTAACGGGCGTAAAGCACCAGCCACGCGAGCACCACAAACAGCACGCACACCTGCAACAGCGCCAGCGTCGGGTCGGGCAGCTGAAAGTGGTAGCCCTCCCACAAGGTGATGGCGCTGAAACTGAAAAACACCAGCAACGCGCAGCGCACAAAGGCCGTGCGCGAAAGATGAAACAACCCGAACAACAGAATCAGCGGGTAAAACACCAGAAACGCACCGCGCGCCTCGTCCAGATGAGCGATCAGCCAGGTTTGCCAACCCAGCCCCAGCAGTATTTGCACTTCGGTCAGGCTCGGGTCGGAAAAGCGCAGATTGCGGCCGCTGGAGAACACCGCGAACAACGCCGCCTGACTGAGCACCACCAACGCGCTGCCGATCGCCATGCCGGTGACGGACTCTTGGTAGTGACCGGTGAAAAACGCCAGCCACAGCAGCAGCAAAGCCAGGGCGTAGGTGCCAGCTGCGAGGGCAAAGCGTTTGAGCAAAAGCCGCTGGATGGCGTTGGTCAATCGTTGATTCACCGTGGGAAAGGGGGCTGATCGAGTGTCCTACTCTACAGGCCGGATGCCACTTTAGTGGCGTGTCTGATAAATGACCATTCAATTTTTGGGGCAGAAAACTGGCGTCAAAGCCATGACCCGCTTCCATAGGAGCCGAGCCTTGCTGCATTCCTTGTAGCCGCTGGCGAAGCCTGGCTTGCGAGGCTGCTACAGGTCCGCATCGTGCGATAACTGGCGATCAGAACCTCCCGACCTATGCGACCAACGTTTGATTGTCAACGGATGTGCCCGCCATCGAGGCGCGGTATACTGCCGCGCCTTTTTAGCGTCGCGCCAGCATGCCCGGCGTGCCTTGAAAGGTGCTTGCAACCGACCGATGTACCCAAGCTGCAAGCACCTTATTGAATGTTCCCGTCTTTTAGAGGAGCGCGACTCATGACCGTGATCAAGCAAGACGACCTGATTCAGAGCGTTGCCGACGCCCTGCAATTCATTTCCTACTACCACCCCGTGGATTTCATCCAGGCGATGCACGAGGCCTACCTGCGTGAAGAATCGCCGGCAGCCCGCGATTCCATGGCGCAGATCCTGATCAACTCGCGCATGTGCGCCACCGGCCACCGCCCGATCTGCCAGGACACCGGTATCGTCACCGTGTTCGTGCGCGTGGGCATGGACGTGCGTTGGGATGGCGCCACCATGGGCCTGGACGACATGATCAACGAAGGCGTGCGCCGGGCTTACAACCTGCCGGAAAACGTCCTGCGTGCCTCGATCCTCGCCGACCCGGCGGGCGCTCGTAAAAACACCAAGGACAACACCCCGGCCGTTATCCACTACTCCATCGTTCCGGGTAACACCGTGGAAGTGGACGTGGCGGCCAAGGGCGGCGGTTCCGAGAACAAGTCGAAAATGGCCATGCTCAACCCGTCCGACTCGATCGTCGACTGGGTTTTGAAAACCGTTCCGGAAATGGGCGCCGGCTGGTGCCCACCGGGCATGCTCGGCATCGGCATCGGCGGCACCGCCGAGAAAGCCGCCGTCATGGCCAAGGAAGTGTTGATGGAGTCCATCGACATTCACGAGCTGAAAGCACGCGGCCCGCAGAATCGTATCGAAGAGATGCGTCTGGAGCTGTTCGAGAAGGTCAACCAACTGGGCATCGGCGCCCAGGGCCTGGGTGGCCTGACCACCGTGCTCGACGTGAAGATCATGGATTACCCGACCCACGCCGCGTCCCTGCCGGTGTGCATGATCCCCAACTGCGCCGCCACCCGTCACGCGCACTTCGTGCTCGACGGTTCCGGCCCGGCCTCGCTGGAAGCGCCACCGCTGGACGCCTACCCGGAAATCGTCTGGGAAGCCGGTCCATCGGCCCGTCGTGTCAACCTCGATACCCTGACGCCTGAAGAAGTGCAGAGCTGGAAGCCGGGCGAAACCGTTCTGCTCAACGGCAAGATGCTCACCGGTCGCGACGCCGCGCACAAGCGCATGGTCGAGATGCTGAACAAGGGTGAAACCCTGCCAGTAGATCTGAAAGGTCGCTTCATCTACTACGTCGGCCCGGTCGATCCGGTGCGTGAAGAAGTAGTCGGCCCGGCTGGTCCGACCACCGCGACGCGGATGGACAAGTTCACCCGTCAGATCCTCGAGCAAACCGGCCTGTTGGGCATGATCGGCAAATCCGAGCGCGGCCCTACCGCGATCGAAGCGATCAAGGACCACAAAGCCGTTTACCTGATGGCGGTCGGCGGCGCGGCTTACCTGGTGGCACAAGCCATCAAGAAATCCCGCGTGGTAGCTTTCCCCGAACTGGGCATGGAAGCGATCTACGAGTTCGACGTCAAAGACATGCCTGTGACCGTTGCGGTCGATAGCAAGGGCGAGTCGGTACACATCACCGGTCCTGCGATCTGGCAGCAAAAGATCAGTGAGAGCCTGGCGGTGGAAGTGCAGTAAACACCTCCCTCGCTGACGAAAAGGCCGGGCCGTCTCCCAGACGACCCGGCCTTTTTTTGGATGTCGATTTAGCCCTTCGATCTAAGTAGAGGTCACTAACGAATTGGCTGAACACGTCATGCCGGGACGAAGGATGCGCAGCCTCATGGTATGGTGCCAGCCCATCTTTCAACCTATTTCCTACAGCATGCTGCCGACCTCCCGTACCCTGCGCCTGTCGTTGTACTCCTTGCTGATCATCGCCGGTGCGGTGCTCGCCGCCACCTTGGCCATCCGCCACGCCGAGCGCCAGGCGCAGGAAGAGGACGCCGTGCGCGCCAATCAACAACTGGCGCTGTACGCCAACTCGCTGCACACCCTGATCGACCGCTACCGCGCCCTGCCCGCCGTGCTGGCGCTGGATCCGCAACTGCGTTCGGCGCTAGCCGGCCCGGTCAGCGCCGAACAGCAAGCTGTGCTCAATCTGAAACTGGAAAAAATCAACGGCGCGGCACAGTCCTCGACCCTGGAACTGCTCGACCACACCGGCCTGGCGGTCGCCGCCAGCAACTGGCGCCTGCCCAGCAGTTACGTCGGCCACAATTACGGCTTTCGCCCCTACTTCAGCCAGACCCGAACCCAAGGCACCGGGCGTTTTTACGCGGTGGGTGTAACCAGCGGTATTCCCGGCTACTTCCTCTCCAGCGCGGTGACCAGCGACAGTGGCGAGTTCCTCGGCGCCATGGTGGTGAAACTCGAATTCCCGGAGCTTGAGCGCGAATGGCGCCAGGGCAGCGACACGTTGCTGGTCAGCGATGCGCGCGGGATTATCTTCATAGCCAACCAGCCGGGTTGGCGTTATCGCCAATTGAAACCGCTGAGCGACAGCGACCGCGCCGAGCTCAAAGCCACCCGCCAATACGACAAACAACCGCTGACCCCGCTGGAATATCAATCGGTGCGGCGCTTCGACGACAACAGTGCGCTGACCCGGGTCGTTGGCCCCGACGGGACGGCGGATTACCTCTGGGAATCGCTGCCGCTGGCCGCCGAAGGCTGGACGCTGCACCTGTTGCGTCGCCCGCAAGTCGCGTTCGAAGACCGCCGCAACGCCGGGCTCGCCGCCGCCGGCGCCTGGCTGACGCTGGTATTTCTGTTGCTGTTCCTCAACCAGCGCTGGCGCCTGGCCAAGATGCGTCAGCGCAGCCGTGAAGAACTCGAGCAACTGGTGGAAGAACGCACCCGGGATTTGCGCACTGCCCAAGACGGCTTGGTGCAATCGGCCAAACTCGCCGCCCTCGGCCAGATGTCTGCGGCGCTGGCCCATGAAATCAACCAGCCGCTGACCGCCCAGCGCATGCAGCTTGCGACTCTGAGGCTGCTGCTCGATCACGGCCGGGTCGAAGACGCCTACAAGGCGCTCAAACCGGTGGATGACATGCTCACGCGCATGGCTGCCCTCACCGGCCACCTGAAGACCTTCGCCCGCAAAAGCCCCAGTGGCCTGCGTGAACGGCTGGACCTGGCGGCGGTGGTCGATCAATCCTTGCAGTTGCTGGATGCGCGCTTGCGAGACGAACATGTCAGCACTGTGCTCCACCTGACTCGCCCGGCCTGGGTGCGTGGCGATGCGATTCGCCTGGAACAGGTGCTGATCAACCTGCTGCGCAATGCCCTGGATGCGATGCACGACAAACCCTGCAAGCGTCTGGAAATCCGCCTTGAAGCCGATGAACAATTGTGGCGCCTGACCGTCGCCGATAACGGTGGCGGCATTGCCGACGAAAACCTGGACAAGGTGTTCGATCCATTCTTCACCACCAAACCGGTGGGTGATGGTCTGGGCCTTGGGCTGGCGGTCTCCTTCGCCATTGTTCACGAAGCGGGCGGACGCCTGAGCGCCGACAATGGCGAACACGGCGCGGTGTTCACCCTGACGTTGCCCATTGATCTGGAGGTGCCTGCTTGATGCTCAATTCGGTGATGGTGGTCGATGACGAAAGCAGCATCCGCAGCGCTGTCGAACAGTGGCTGAGCCTGTCGGGGTTCGAGGTGCAGCTGTTCAGTCGCGCAGATGAGTGCCTGGCGCAACTGCCGAAGCATTTCCCCGGGGTGATTCTCAGCGACGTGCGCATGCCTGGCATGACGGGGCTGGAACTGCTGGCCGAAGTCCAGCGCCGCGATGTCGACTTGCCGGTGATCTTGCTGACCGGTCACGGCGATGTGCCAATGGCCGTCGAAGCGATGCGCGACGGTGCTTATGATTTCCTCGAAAAACCTTTCAGCCCGGAAACCCTGCTGAGCAGCCTGCGCCGCGCTCTGGACAAGCGCCGGCTGGTGCTGGAAAACCGTGCCCTGCACGAGCAGGCAGACAATCGCGCCAAACTCGATGCCACTCTGCTGGGGGTTTCCCGTGGCTTGCAGACGTTGCGTCGGCAAGTGCTGGACCTGGCGACGTTGCCGGTCAATGTGCTGATCCGGGGCGAAACCGGCAGCGGCAAGGAATTGGTTGCCCGTTGCCTGCACGACTTCGGTCCCCGCGCGGACAAGCCCTTTGTGGCGCTAAATTGCGCAGCGATTCCCGAGCAGTTGTTCGAGGCCGAACTGTTCGGCCATGAGAGTGGCGCGTTCACGGGCGCTCAGGGCAAACGCATCGGCAAGCTCGAATACGCCGACGGCGGCACGCTGTTTCTCGATGAAATCGAAAGCATGCCGCTGGCCCAACAGGTGAAATTGCTGCGGGTGTTGCAGGAGCAGAAGCTTGAGCGATTGGGTTCCAACCAGAGCATCCACGTAGATTTGCGGATCATCGCCGCGACCAAACCCGACTTGCTGGATGAAGCCCGGGCCGGACGTTTTCGCGAAGATCTGGCCTATCGATTGAACGTCGCCGAGCTGCGCCTGCCGCCGTTGCGTGATCGGCGTGAAGACATTCCACTGTTGTTCGAGTTCTTCGCGCAAAGTGCCGCCGAGCGTTTGGGCCGTACCTTTGCACCCTTGAGCGGGCCGCAACTGAGCCATCTGCTGAGCCACGACTGGCCGGGCAATGTGCGCGAACTGGCGAACGTCGCCGAGCGCCAAGTGCTGGGCCTGGGCGAACCGGAACCGGCGGGGATCGACCCCGGCCAGTCACTGGCGGCGCAGCAAGAAGCCTTCGAAGCGCATTGCCTGCGGGCGGCGTTGACCCGGCATAAAGGGGATGTGAAAGCGGTGCTAGAAGAACTGCAACTGCCGCGGCGTACCTTTAATGAAAAGATGCAGCGGCATGGACTGACCCGCGAGATGTTCATCTAACCGATCGTTCCCACGCTCCGCGTGGGAATGCCTCAACGGACGCTCCGCGTTCGGCTTTTGGGACGCAGAGCGTCCCGGGCTGCATTCCCACGCAGAGCGTGGGAACGATCAGGTTCGGCAAAAATCCGCTTGTCACCCTGCGCACCATAAGCGGATTTCCGCTCACTCAAGCTTCAAAACCCCTCTAACCCGGCCCTCCTCTCCTTGGCACAGCTCCTGCTATAGCTCCAGCAGGCTGCGTTTCAACGCGCTCCACAAAAACAATTAAACGAAGGATCCTTCAATGGATAACTCAAACGCCCTGCCCCTTGGGTCGGCTGCCCTGCCGGCCAAAGAAAGAAGCACTGCCAGCCGGATCAAATCGATCTTCAGCGGCTCTGTCGGCAACATGGTCGAGTGGTACGACTGGTACGTCTACGCCGCCTTCTCCCTGTACTTCGCCAAAGCCTTCTTCCCCAAAGGCGACACCACCGCACAACTGCTCAACACCGCCGCGATCTTCGCCGTGGGCTTTTTGATGCGCCCGATCGGTGGCTGGCTGATGGGCCTCTACGCCGACAAGGCCGGTCGCAAACGTGCGTTGATGGCTTCGGTGTACCTGATGTGCTTCGGCTCGCTGCTGATCGCCCTGAGCCCGGGCTATGAAACCATCGGCATCGGCGCGCCGATCCTGCTGGTGTTCGCCCGCCTGCTGCAAGGTTTGTCGGTCGGGGGTGAGTACGGCACCTCGGCGACTTACCTCAGTGAGATGGCGACCAAGGAACGTCGCGGCTTTTACTCCAGTTTCCAGTACGTGACCCTGATCTCCGGCCAGCTCATCGCCTTGGCCGTGTTGATCGTGCTGCAACAGACCCTGACCACCGAAGAGCTTTACGCCTGGGGCTGGCGCATTCCGTTCGCCATCGGCGCGCTGTGTGCCGTGGTCGCGCTCTACCTGCGTCGCGGCATGGAAGAAACCGAGTCGTTCACCAAGAAAGAGAAAGCCAAGGAAAGCGCGATGCGCACCTTGCTGCGCCATCCGAAGGAACTGATGACCGTGGTCGGCCTGACCATGGGCGGCACGCTGGCGTTCTACACCTACACCACGTACATGCAGAAATACCTGGTGAACACCGTCGGCATGAGCATTTCCGACTCCACCACGATTTCCGCCGCCACGCTGTTCCTGTTCATGTGCCTGCAACCGATCATCGGCGGGCTGTCGGATAAAGTCGGTCGTCGGCCGATCCTGATCGCCTTCGGCATTCTCGGGACACTGTTCACCGTGCCGATCCTGACCACCTTGCACACCATCCAGAGCTGGTGGGGCGCGTTCTTCCTGATCATGGCGGCCCTGATCATCGTCAGCGGCTACACCTCGATCAACGCGGTGGTCAAAGCTGAACTGTTCCCGACCGAGATCCGCGCCCTGGGCGTTGGCCTGCCGTACGCACTGACCGTGTCGATCTTCGGCGGCACCGCTGAATACATCGCGCTGTGGTTCAAGAGCATCGGCATGGAAACCGGTTACTACTGGTATGTCACGGCGTGCATCGCGGTGTCGTTGCTGGTGTACATCACCATGAAAGACACCCGCAAGCATTCGCGGATCGAGACGGACTGATCCCTGAACGCAACACCATAGCCCGGCCTTGGTCGGGCTTGGTCGTTTCTGGGGGAAAGCAAAATGCCAGGCTCGACACAAAGCTCGCTCCCACATTAGATCTCATCGCTGGAAATAACCCGCTCGTCCTTGCACTATGATCGACCCCGAAACCCAGCCCTCAGGAACCTCCGTTCATGCCCGACGACATCCACTTCTACGAACCCGCCAACGGCCACGGCCTGCCGCATGACCCGTTCAACGCCATCGTCGGTCCGCGCCCTATCGGCTGGATTTCCTCCCAGGACGCCCATGGTCGCCTGAACCTGGCGCCCTACAGCTTTTTCAACGCCTTCAACTACATTCCGCCAATCATTGGGTTTTCCAGCGTCGGGCGCAAAGACAGCCTGAACAACATCGAGCAGACCGGCGAATTCGCCTGGAACCTGGCGACCCGTCCGCTGGCCGAGCAGATGAACCAGAGCTGCGCCATGGTCGGGCCCGAGGTCAATGAATTCGAACTGTCCGGGCTGACCACCGCGGCGTCGAAAATCATTCAGGTGCCACGGGTTGCGGAAAGTCCGGTGTCCTTCGAGTGCAAGGTCACGCAGATCATTCAGTTGCAGCGCGCAAACAAGGAAGTGGTGCCGAGCTGGCTGATTCTCGGCGAAGTGGTCGCCGTGCACATCGCCAAGTGGCTGTTGAAGGATGGGGTGTACGACACCGCCGCGGCAGAACCGATTCTGCGCGGCGGCGGGCCGGCGGATTACTTTCAGTTGGGGCCAGAGGCACTGTTCAAAATGTTCCGCCCCGGGGCGGTCAAGTAATTACCAGAGCAGGTCGGCGTCTTCTTTAACGTCTTTGAGGCGAGTCAGCTCTTTGGCCGCGGCCTCGTCAGCTTCATGCGCGGTCTTGAAGGTCTGGCTTTCCAGCACTTTGTGAAAACGCGGGGCACCGGAACCGCCGAGGGCTTTGACGGCAATCGCGGCGTGGTAACCGCCCTCGCCCGGTACTACTGCTGAAACGGCTTCGAAGTGTTCAAAGGCTTTACGTGCCATGTCGCGGATCCTGGCTAATGGAGAATTGCGCCATTAAACCCTCAACCGGCGAGTTTGTGTACCGCTGCCTGGGACTGCCCAAGGGCCTGAGCCGCCGAGACATCCTTGAAGGTATGAAAATCCAGGCTGTTGACCACCAGCTCCTGCACCAGCTCGGCAAAAATCTGCATCGCCGGGCTGCCGAAGTAAGCGGTCATGGCCTGTTGGTTGGCCCAGAAACCGGACACCAGCCACAGCTCGGGATCGCATTGCGAGTGCTGCAGGGCGAAGCTCAGGCAACCCGGTGCGTTGCGCGACGGCTCGATCAAGGCGCTCAGGCGTGCACCGAGTTCTGCTGAACGCCCGACGCGGGCGCGGACGAAGGCCATATGACTGACGGGGATCTGCGTAGACATGTTCAACCCTCCCAGGTCATCCAGTGGCAGCCGGGGACGGGCTGCGACAGGATCCAAGATTAGGCGGCGTGTCGCAGTCGTCGTTAGTCGATTCCTGCCGGCTTATTGCACAATCCTGCGCGACGGCAAAAACGTCTGTAACAGCGCGTAAAACAATGTCACACCGCTGTCACACGACTTTCAAGCAAGTTTCACCCGCGCTGCCTTGCCATAGCAGCATCGCGTATTCACCTCGTGCAGAATCAGGCAAGCTTTTGGCAGGATGTGTCTACCGCTGTCCCTTGCACAAATTTAAGCTCAGCTCATTATCAACGCGACACCGAGGATGCCTGCATGTCGTCGCTCGATCATTTTGAAGCCCCGCTAGCCGCCGATATGGAAAGACAGCGCGCGGAACTGGCCGCCCTCATCCGCCGTAACACGCTGGAGGATGGCACTTATGCCACCGCCGTCGGTTCGCTGTTCATGTCGCGCCACAGTAAAAACCATGAATTCGCTCCAGTGCTGGCGCAACCGGCCCTGTGCATCATGGCCCAGGGGCGCAAGGAAGTACGGCTGGCGGATGAATACTTTAATTACGATCCCCTGAATTACCTGGTGGTTTCAGTCTCGATGCCCCTGAGCGGGCGGGTGGTGAATGTCTCGCCCGAGGAACCGATCCTCGCCGTGCGGCTGGACATCGACCCGGCGGAAATCACCACACTGATTGCCGACGCCGGCCCCATCGGCGTACCCACACGGCCCACTGGCCGCGGTTTGTATGTCGAGCGGGTCGACACGGCAATGCTCGATGCCGTGCTGCGTCTGGCGCGTTTGCTGGATACACCCAAAGACATCGCCATGCTGGCGCCGCTGATTCGTCGAGAGATTCTGTATCGGCTGTTGCGCAGCCAGCAGGGGCATCGGCTGTATGAAATTGCCATTGCCAACAGCCAGAGCCACCGCATCAGCCAGGCGATCAAATGGCTCAACGGCAATTATGAGCAACCGCTACGCATCGATGATCTGGCGCGGGAAGTGAACCTGAGCGTGTCGACGCTGCACCACCGGTTCAAGGCGATGACGGCGATGAGTCCGTTGCAGTATCAAAAGCAATTGCGCCTGCAAGAAGCGCGGCGGTTGATGCTGGCCGAAGGACTGGAGGCTTCGGCGGCGGGTTATCGGGTGGGGTATGAAAGCCCTTCGCAATTCAGTCGGGAGTACAGCCGGTTGTTCGGCGCGCCGCCGCTCCGGGATTTGGCGCGGTTGCGGTTGTCGGTTTGATCTGGCTTTTTCGGTGAGGCTACTGACGCCTTCGCGAGCAAGTCGAAGGGGCCGCAAAGGCGACCCACTTCTAAAGTCAGGCGCTTAGTACTCGGCAAGCCTCAGCCGGCAATGTCACCGATACCGGATTGCCAATGCTCACCCCCCCCCCCTGACACGGCGTGCTCAACGCGGTAAACGACACCCCGGAACACTCAACAGTGGTTTCGATGGTCGCGCCGATATCCCGCACAAACGTCACCTTGCCGAGCAAGCGATTCCCCGCCGTCGCCTGGGGTTGCGACAATTGCAGGTCTTCTGGGCGAATCAGCATTTTTACCTTCTCCCCCACCACAATGCTGCTGCAGATCGGCACTTGCAGGGCATCGCCCCCGGGCAAGCTGACCTTGCCGTTGCCCAGCGCCGTGGCCGGGAAAATGTTCCCCGAACCAATAAAGTCCGCGACGAATTCATTGGCCGGATGCCGATAGATTTCAATCGGCGTCCCCACCTGCTGCACCCGATGCTCACCCAGCACCACCACGATGTCGGCCATGGTCATGGCTTCGCGCTGGTCGTGGGTGACCATGATGGTGGTGATGTTCAAACGCTGTTGCAGCTGACGGATTTCTACCTGCATCGACTCACGCAACTTGGCGTCCAGCGCCGACAGCGGTTCGTCGAGCAGGAGGATTTTCGGCCGCGAGGCAATCGCCCGGGCAATCGCCACACGCTGACGCTGACCGCCGGAGAGTTTCGCCACCGGGCGATCAATCATTTCCTGCAGCTGAATCAGCTCCAGCAGTTCCACCACCCGCGCCTGTTGATCGGCCTTGCTGACCCCGCGCAGTTTCAGCGGATAGGCGATGTTCTCCCCCACCGTCATGTGCGGAAACAGCGCCAGCGATTGAAACACCATGCCGAAATTACGCTGGTGCGCCGGCGTCTGGCCGATGTCTTCACCGTCCAGGCGAATCTCGCCACCGGTCAGGGTTTCAAGCCCGGCGATCATCCGCAGCAAGGTGGTTTTGCCGCAGCCCGAAGGGCCGAGAAAACACACCAGTTTGCCCTCGGGCAAATGCAGGTTCACATCCTTTACCGCGCAGGCCGAGCCGTAATGTTTCTCGACGTTTTCCAGAATCAGACCAGTCATTTGAATCACCTCAAGAAATCAGAACGAAACGCCGCCTTCGCCAACCAACTTTTCCAGCGCCCAAATGAGCACGAAGTCGATCAGCACGATCAGCACGGCAAACGAGAAAACGGTAGGGTCGAGCGAAGACACGGTGCGGCTGTACATCCAGATCGGCACGGTCATGACGTCGATGGTGTAGAGGAAATAGGTCACGGTGAATTCGTTGAACGAGACGATGAATGCCAGCAGCATGCCCGCCAGAATCCCCGACTTCATCAGCGGCACCACCACATCGACAATCGCCCGCAGCGGTGAAGCGCCGAGCATTTGCGCGGCCTCTTCGACTTCGCTGCCGATGGAGAGCATCGCCGCGGTGCAGTTTTTCACCACGAACGGCAGCGCCAGAATCACGTGGGCAATTACCAATCGCGAGGTGGTGATGTGGAACGGCAGGCTGTCGAACACCAGCAGCAAGGCCAGACCCAACACCACCATCGGGAACACCAGTGGCAGCGACATCAATTGCAACGCCACGGCCTTGCCGCGGAACTCGCAACGGGTTAGGGCATAGGCTGCCGGCACCGCGATAATCGTGGCGAAAACCATGGTCAGACAGGCCACCATCAGGCTGGTGGTCATGGCTTTGCCGAGGCTCAGCACATCGCTGGAATCCGGCGACACGAAGGTGTTCCAGGCAGCCTCGTACCATTGCAGGCTGTAGCTGCTGGGCGGGAAGTCGAGGTTCGACGCGCCGCTGAACGACATGACGATCATGGTCAAAATCGGCAGCACTGCCAGCAGCAAAATGAAGCCCGACAGGATGCCGGCGAACTTGCCGGTATCGCCTGGCAGCAGCGAGTGGCGCTTCTTGATCAGGGTGCTCATTGGGAAGCCTCCAGCATGCGCCGACGACGGCCAGTGATGTATTCGGACAAGGTCATGATCGCCAGGGTGGTGACGATCAGCACCACACCGGCAGCAGACGCGGCGGGCCAGTTCATCAGCGGGGCGATCTGGTCATGCACCATCACCGCCAGCATCGGCACCCGCCGACCACCGAGCAGCAGCGGCACCACAAAACTGCTGGCGTTGTAGGCGAACACCAATGTCGCGCCAGTAATAATCCCCGGCATGCTCATCGGTAATACCACCTGACGGAACACCTGCAAGCGACTGGCGCCGAGGGTGGCAGCGGCTTCTTCGTAAGTGCGAGCAACGCCGCGCATGGCGCTGGCAATCGGCAGCACGGCCAATGGGAAGGCAGTTTGCACCAGGCCCATCAACACGCCGTTCTGGTTGTACAGCAGCATGATCGGCCGCTTGATCAGGCCCAGGCCCATCAGCGCCTGATTGAGCATGCCGCCGGGGCCGAGAATCACCAGCCAGCCGTAGCTTTGCAGCAGCAGGTTGACCAGCAAGGGCAGCAGCACCGCCGCGAGGAAGATCCGCCGCACAAACGGTGAGGTCAGCCGCGACATGGTGTAGGCCACCGGGATCGCCAGCAGCACCGCAATCACCGCGCTGATCAGCGCCAGGCGCAACGTCAGCAGCAAGGATTTGAGGTAATAGGGTTCCAGCAATTGGGCGTAACTGGCCAGGCTGAACCCGGTCCACTCCGCGCCTTTGGTGCCGACGCTCATGCGCAGCACCAAGAGGCTCGCGGCAATCAGCACGCCGAGAAACAGCATCGACGGCGAAAGGAAAAACCAGGCACGCGCCGTCGGTGAGACACCCCGATTGATGCGCACGGGTGCGGCGCTTACCGGATGGGTCAGAGGTTGGTGTTCCATAGCAAGGGTCTCGTCAATGGAAAGCAGCTGAGCGAGCACAACCTTCAAAACCACCGTTAACCCTGTGGGAGCGGGCTTGCCCGCGATAGCAATCTGTCAGTCACATCATTATCGACAGGAAGGCCGTCATCGCGGGCAAGCCCGCTCCCACAGTGTTTTGCAGTGTTCTGAAAACCTGTGTTCGCCACTCGATCAGGAAGAAAAGATTTCCGTGTAACGACGAATCCATTGGTCATGCACGGTGGCCAGGAAGGCGTTGTCGTGCATGATTGCCTTCTCGGCAATCTGCTCCGGCGTGAGGATGTAGGGGCTCTTGCGCGCTTCGGCGGAGATGATCGCCTTGGCGTTGACGGGGCCGTTGTAGATGTCTTCGGCCATCTTGCCCTGCACCAGCGGGTCCAGAGAGTGGTTGATGAAGGCGTAGGCCAGATCGATATCGCCCGGACGATTCTTCGGCATCACCGACAACATCAAGTCGGTGTAGAAGCCTTCCTTCATGCCGAAGGTGGCGCCCAGACCGTAGGCCGGGTCGCGAATCTGTTTCGGAAAAAACGCCGGCGCGTACAAGCCGCCCATGTCCAGGGAACCGGTGCGGAACAGCTCGGCGATCTGGTTCGGGTTTTCGCCCAGGGTCACCACACGATCTTTCAGCTCGGCGAGTTTCTTGAAGCCTGGCTCGATGTTGTGTTCGTCACCACCGGCCAGTTTGGCGGCGATGATGATCAGGTCCATGGCCTCGGTCCAGTTCGGCGGCGGCAGGAAGATGTTCGGCGACAGCTCCGCGTCCCACAGCGCGGCGTAACTGTCCGGCGCTTCCTTGATGGTGCGGGTGCTGTAGACCAGGCTGTTGCACCACAGCAGGTAACCGATGCCGTGACCGTTGGCGCCAGTGCGGTATTGCTCCGGTACGTCGACCAGGTTGGGAATGCGGTTGAGGTCAGGTTTTTCCAGCAGGTTGGCGGCGGCCAGTCCTTCGGCGCCAACACCGGCCAGAGTGATGATGTCGTACTGCGGACGATCACCGCCGGCCTTGAGTTTGGCGACCATTTCCGAGGTGCTGCCAGTGCGGTCAGCGATGACCTTGCAGCCGTACTTGGCTTCGAAGGTCGCGGCGATGTTGCGCAATGCTGCAAGGCCGGTGTCATCGGACCAGGTCAGCAAGCGCAGGGTCTTGCCCTGGAAACGTGTATCGCTGGCATTGGCCTTGATGAACGGCATGCTCATGGCCGCCGCCGCCACGGACGCTACGCCCACGGTTTTGATGAATTGACGTCTGTTCAGATCGTGCTCGCCCATGAAGGACTCCCTTTGTTTTTTTAAGTATGAGGTTGGTCGCAACCGTTGCATCCGCGCGGCCAGATCAGCTTCAAGCCCCCGGTTTCAATGGGCCTTGGCGATGCCAGCGGGTTCATCCTGAGGTCGTGCAAAACACCTGACTATCGATAAAAACTCATTGAAGCCATGACGCTGGCGCATGCCTCATCACGAGGCATGCGCTCACCTTTTTCGTGCTGTCAGACGGCCCGAATCACGTGTTTTATTTCCTGGAAAGCCTGCAAGCCCCACGGCCCCAATTCGCGGCCGATGCTGCTCTGTTTGTAACCACCCCAGGCGGTCTGCGGGAAGATCACTTGCGGCGCGTTGATCCACACAAGCCCCGCCTGCAAAGCGTTGGCGACCCGATCAGCCGCTTCGCCATCGCGCGTGACCACGCTGGCCACCAAGCCAAACTGGCTGTTGTTGGCCAGGGCAATCGCCTCGGCTTCAGAGCTGAAACTGCGAACGCAGATCACCGGGCCGAAAATCTCTTCGCACCACAGCGCACTGTCGAGGGGCACGTCGACGAAAATCGTCGGCTGCAAAAAATAGCCGCGTGGCAGATCTGCCGGACGATTACCGCCGCAGATCAACTTCGCGCCTGCGCTCAAACCGCGATCGATGTGGCCCAGCACGCGTTGGTATTGCGCCTGATTGACCAGTGCGCCCATTTCCACGTTGGGGTCGAACGGGTCGGCCACGCGAATGGCTTCGGCACGGGCCTTCAATCGCGCTACAAACTTTTCTGCCAGTTCATCGGCAACCAACACACGGCTGGTGGCGGAACACATCTGCCCGGCGTTGAAGAAACCGCCGCCACAGGCCACTTCCACGGCCAATTCGATATCGGCATCGGCGAGTACCAGCAGCGAAGATTTGCCGCCCAGTTCCAGGCTCACGCCTTTCACGGTTTCCGCCGCCCGTTGCATCACCTGTACGCCCACCGCGTTGCTGCCGGTGAAGGAAATCTTGGCGATGCGTGGGTCAGCCGACAGCGGCGCGCCAACAGCCAGGCCGGTGCCGCAGACCAGATTGAACACACCGTTTGGCAGACCGGCTTCGGCAATGATCGTCGCCAGCTCCAACTCCGGCAGCGGCGTCACCTCAGACGGCTTGAGCACCACGCAGCAACCGGCGGCCAGCGCTGGGGCGAGTTTCCAGGCGGTGGTGACCATCGGAAAATTCCACGGCACGATCAGCCCCACCACACCGCATGGTTCGCGACGCAAACGGGCGCTGAAATCGTCGCTCGGCAACGCCACGACGCTGTCCTGTTTCGCGTCCAGGCCTTCGGCCAGATCGGCGTAATACTCGAAGGTGGCGATCACATCGTCGACGTCGATGGCCGCTTCGAACAGCGGTTTGCCGTTGTTGCTCGACTGCAATTTCATCAACTGTTCACGACCGGCCTGCACGCCCGCGGCGATTCTGCGCAGGATCGCCCCGCGCTCAGTGCCGGTGGTTTTCGACCATTCTTTGAAAGCATGGGTCGCCGCTGTGACGGCCTGATCGACTGCGTGTTCATCGCCGCCGTTGACGGTTGTCAGCAGCGCTTCGGTCGCCGGGTTGATCACGCGTAAATGTTCGTTGCCAGACGACCATTTACCATCGATGTACAGGCCATCCAGAGTGATAGGAAAACTCATTTCGACACCGCCTTCATCCACCGGGTCTGATCGATTTCAATCAGGGTCGGGCCCTGGCGATCGGTGGCGAGACGCAACGCGCTGCGCAGTTCTTCAACACCGCTGACCGCCTCGGCCGCGCAGCCCAGCGCCTTGGCCACACCAATGAAGTCCGGGGTGTAGATGTCCACGCCCACCGGCTCGATGTCGCGGTTGACCATGTATTTCTTGATCTCTTCGTAGCCCTGGTTATTCCACAGCAGGACGATCACTGGCGTGCGTGCTTCTACCGCACTGGCCAGTTCCGGCAGGGTGAATTGCAGACCGCCGTCGCCAATCAGGCACACCACCGGCGGCCGCGCGCCACCTTCGACGCTGCCGCCAAGCCAGGCGCCAATCGCCGCCGGCAAGGCGTAACCGAGGGTGCCGTAACCGGTGGACGAGTTGAACCAGCGGCGCGGGCGTTCCGGGTTGAATGTGAGGTTGCCGGTGTACACCGGTTGGGTCGAATCGCCGACGAATACCGCGTTCGGCAATTCGTGCAAAACGGTTTCCAGGAAGCGAGTCTGGGCCAGGGTCGGGGCGTCCCAGGTCGCGGCCAGTTCATCGCGCAAACGCGCGGCACGCACCTGGCCCCAATCGTTGCGACGCTCGGCCAGCGACTGGTGGGAAAGCGCACTCAGCAAGGCCTGAGCGGCGTTGCGCGAGTCGGCCACCAACGCGACTTTCGGCGGGTAATTACGCACGGTCTGATCGGGGTCGATGTCCACGCGCAGCAGCACGCCGGGGATTTCGAAGCCGCCGGCGAAGGTGATGTCGTAATCGGTTTCGGCCAGTTCGGTGCCGATGGCCAGCACTACGTCGGCCTCGGCCACCAGTGCACGGGTAGCCACCAGGCTTTGGGTCGAACCGATCAGCAACGGGTGGCTGGATCCGAGCATGCCTTTGGCATTGATGGTCAGTGCCACTGGCGCGTCGAGCAGCTCGGCCAGTTCAGTCAGCTCGGCCGCGGCATCGATGGCGCCGCCGCCGGCGAGAATCAACGGGCGCTTGGCACCGGCCAGCAACTCGGTCATGCGGCTGATCGCACTTGGCGAAGCGCCGGCGCGGTCGATGTTCACCGGCACGCTGGCGAGCAAGTCATCGGCCTCTTCGACCAAGACGTCCAACGGAATTTCGATGTGCACCGGACGTGGACGGCCAGCCTGGAACAACGCGAAGGCGCGAGCCAGGACGCCCGGCAATTCAGCCGCCGACATCAAGGTGTGGGAGAACGCTGCCACGCCGCCAACCAGTGCGCTCTGGTTCGGCAGCTCATGCAGCTTGCCGCGACCGCCGCCCAATTGGCTGCGCGATTGCACGCTGGAGATCACCAGCATCGGGATCGAGTCGGCGTAAGCCTGGCCCATGGCGGTGGTGATGTTGGTCATGCCAGGACCGGTGATGATGAAGCACACACCCGGTTTGCCGCTGGTGCGCGCATAACCGTCGGCCATGAAACCGGCGCCCTGTTCGTGACGCGGAGTGACGTGGTTGATGCTCGAACGGGCCAGCCCGCGATACAGCTCCACGGTGTGAACCCCGGGAATGCCGAACACCTGCTCGACCCCGTAACCTTCGAGTAACTTGACCAATACTTCGCCGCACGTCGCCATGTCTTTGCCCTTTTTGTTCGTTTGAGACGCCGGGCCTGCGCAGTGTTTATGATGGGTTGGCAGGTCCAGGGATGGCCTCATTGGAACGGGCGACACGTCGCCGCAACAATGGATAAAAAGTCATACTAGCCATGTCCTCACGTCATACCTTGGATCCCAATGAAACGATTGCCTCCCCTGCCGGCGCTGCACACTTTTCTGATCACCGCGCAGTGCTGCAACTTCACCCGGGCCGCCGAACAGCTGCACATCACCCAAGGCGCGGTGAGCCGACAGATCGCCGGGCTGGAAGATCATCTGGGTTATGAACTGTTCATTCGTCAGGCGCGGGGCTTGAGCCTGACCGCCGAAGGCCGGGAGTGGTTGCCACGGGTGCAGCAGATTTTCGGCCTGATCGACGAGGCGGTGGAGCAGATCGGCGAGAAGCGCGAAACCCTGCAACTGAAAGCCCCAACCTGCGTGATGCGCTGGCTGTTGCCACGCCTGTTGCAGTGGCAAAAGGAACGCCCGGATGTACCGGTGGAGTTGACCACCACGGTGAAACACGGCGTGGACTTTCATCGCGAGCAGTTCGATGCGGCGGTGATGTATGGCCCGCCGCCGGACAACTCACTGGCCTCCCGGCATCTGTTCGATGAGCAACTGACCCCCGTGTGTTCCCGGCCGATGCTTGAAGGGCCGATGGCTTTGCATACACCGGCCGATCTGCAACAGCACTTGTTACTGCACCCCACCCGCGATGAACGGGACTGGAACGCCTGGCTGAAGGCTGCGGATATTCGGCTGAGCAATGTCGGCAAAGGTCAGCATTTCGAAACCCTGGACCTGGCGATGTCGATGGCGTCTCAGGGGACAGGTGTAGCGATTGGCGATTGGTCGTTGATCGGCGATGACCTGAGTGCCGGACGGCTGGTCATGCCTTTTGACTTGAAGGTGAAAACCGGGTTGGCGTATTACTTGGTGTTTCCCGAGAAACCGGCGCCTTCGCCGAAGTTGCGCGAATTGATGGGGTGGTTGGTGGAGCAGGCGCAGAGTCGCTAAGAGATGATCGTTCCCACGCTCTGCGTGGGAACGATCAGACGATCAATACCCGACAGTAAACCGCTGACGGGAATGCTTCGGCGTTTCCACTTCATCAAGCAACGCAATCGCGAAGTCAGCAAAGGTAATCCAGCTGCGGCCTTCGGCACTCACCAGCAAGTCATCCTTGCCGACCCGAAACGTGCTGGTGCGCTCACCTTCGACAAACTCTGCCGACGGCGACAGGAAGGTCCAGTCCAGGTCCTTTTCCTGACGCAAGGTATTGAGGAATTCGGCACCGGCGCTGGCTTCGGCCTTGTATTCCTCCGGGAAACCTTCACTGTCGATCACCCGAGTGCCGTCCGGCAGCAACAGCGAACCGGCACCGCCGACCACCAGCAGACGCTTGACCCCGGCCTTCTTCACCGGCTCGATGACGGCGCTGGCGGGGATGGTGGAGAAATGCGCAGCGCTGATCACCGCATCATGCCCGGCCACAGCGGCTCGCAATGCAGCCGCGTCGAGCACGTCCACGTTTTTGCTCACGACCCCGGCACGTGGGGCGATTTTCGAGGTGTCGCGGGCGATGGCCGTGACGCTGTGACCGCGACGCAGGGCTTCTTCCAACAGTTGGCTACCGGCACGACCGGTGGCACCGATGATTGCGATGTTGCTCATGACGTTCTCCAGTTGGCTTGGGTGAATCGATACAGGTGTGACTCAGGGCTTTGATCGTTCCCACGCTCTGCGTGGGAATGCCTCAACGGACGCTCCGCGTTCGGCTTTTGATGGGACGCGGAGCGTCCCGGGCTGCATTCCCACGCAGAGCGTGGGAACGATCCCTCATTCACCCCACTTCATCTCGCCCTTGGCGACTTTGGCGCTCAGCTCCAGCGAGCTTTCTTCGCCCAGGCTCGGGTAGCGTTTTTTCATTGCGCCGATCAGTTCGGCAGCATCTTTCGCCTTGGCGGTTTCTTCGTCGAAAGCCTTGATGTAATCGGCGGTGAACTGCACCGCCGCCAGAGAACGAGCGCTCTCACCGAGGTAGTGACCCGGCACAATGGTGGTCGGCTTCAGCGCTTCTATCGCCTGTAACGTCGTCAGCCAATCGGCATGGGATTGCGGGGTCTGGGTGTCGGCCATCCACACGTGAATGTTTTCGGCGACGACCACGCCACCGACCACCGCCTTGATCGACGGGATCCACACAAAGCTGCGATCCGGCTGCTTGCCGTCCAGGCCGAGCACCTGCAATTTCTGCCCCTCCAGCATCAGGCTATCGCCCTTGAGCACCTGCGGCACGATGGTTTTGTTCGGCACGTCGGCCCCCATTTTCGGGCCCCAGAACGCCAGTTTGCTGTCGACGGTTTTTTTGATGTGATCAACAGTCGGTTGCGAGGCCAGCACCTTGGCTTTCGGGAATGCCTGGGTGACGGTGTCGAGGCCGAAGTAGTAATCCGGGTCACCGTGGCTGATGTAGATGGTGGTCAGTTGCTTGCCGCTGGCGCGGATTTTTTCCACCACCTGTTCGGCTTGGGCTTTGCCGAATTGGGCGTCCACCAGAATCGCTTCTTTCTCGCCGCTGACCAGCACCGAGGTCACTGGAAAGATCGCATCGGTGCCAGGGTTGTAGACGTCCAGTGTCAGAGTGGACGCCGCAGCGACATGGGCCGCGAAGCCGAGCGTGGCGGTTGCCAGAAGAATGCGTTTGATTGAAGTGAAGCCGATCATCTGTTGCTCCGTTGTCCGAATGCCATGCTTGGCGATGGGACAGAGCTTAGTTGCCTGGTTCGATACAAAAAATGCGATGCTTGAACATAGTTTGTTTCTGAAAGCGGGCAAATCATGGATCGTCTACAAGCAATGCGGGTGTTCGTCACGGTGGTGGACCTGGGCAGCCAATCGGCCGCCGCCGATCACCTGGACCTGTCACGGCCGGTGGTTTCACGCTACCTGGCGGAGTTGGAAGATTGGGTCGGCGCACGCCTGATGCACCGCACCACGCGCAAATTGAGCCTGACCGCCGCCGGCAGTGAGATCCTGCCTCGCTGTCGGCAGATGCTCGATTTGTCCACCGACATGCAAGCCGCCGTCAGCGAGCCGGACGACGCACCGCGAGGCCTGCTGCGACTCAGCGTCAGCACCTCGTTCGGCCAGGCGCAACTGGCGGACGCCATGGCGGCTTACGTCAAACGTTACCCCGGCGTCAGCATCGATATGCAAATGCTCGACCGCACGGTGAACCTGGTGGATGAACGCATCGACCTGGCCATCCGCACCAGCAACGACCTGGACCCGAACCTGATCGCCCGGCGCCTGACGGTCTGCCGCTCAGTGATCTGCGCCTCCCCCGCTTACCTGCGCGAACACCCGACGCCGCAACGGGTCGAGGACCTCAGCCTGCACAACTGCCTGACCCATTCCTACTTCGGCAAAAGCCTCTGGCATTTCGAACAGGACGGCGAACCCGTCTCGGTACCGGTGCAGGGCAACATCAGCGCCAACGAAGCCAGCACGCTGTTGCGCGCGACGATCGCCGGCGCCGGTGTGGCGATGCTGCCGAGCTATCAGGCGGGAGTGCATATCCACAGCGGCGAACTGATCCGCCTGCTGCCCCAGGCCGAGCCCCGGCAGATGAACATCTATGCGGTGTATGCGTCACGCAAACACATGCCGGCGGCGTTGCGCAGCATGCTGGATTTTTTGGTGTTGAGGTTTCCGGAAGAGCCGGAGTGGGATATCGACCTGTAAACACTCCCGCAGGGATATCAGTGTTCTGAATATCGCGTTAACCGCGAAAGCGGCTTTGCTGGCAACTCATCCGCGCTGACCTATGCTCAAAACAGTACCGAAAGGTATTCGTTCAGAGGTCAACGCCATGAACATCAAAACAAGAAGATACCTCGCCATTTTCATCACTTGCGCAGCGACGCTGGCGCTGTATGGCACGGCCGCCTGGCGTGTCGAGCAGTTGCGACAAGTGCCCCGTGAATACGCGAGCTGCAACTTCGAGCGCTGCATTCCCCACAACGCGACCCTCAACGCCCTCCGATGACGAAGGGGTTTCAGGCCTCGTTGTCCTGATCGGCATGGTCATGATCGGCCTTCAAGCGGTCGCGAAAGGCTTTGGGTGAAATCCCCACGCGACGCCTGAACAGGCGTGTGAAGTTGGTCGGATCGGAAAAACCCAACACGTCGGACATTTCATAAATGGTCATGCTGGTGTAGGTCAGCAAACGCTTGGCCTCCAGCAATTGACGCTCGTGCATGATCTGCAACGCCGGTTGCCCCGCCAGTTCACGGCATGTGCCGTTGAGGTGAGACACGGAAATCCCCAGCCGATGAGCCAGGTCCTCGACCTTGACGTGCTGGCGATAGGTTTCTTCCACCAGTTGAATAAAGCCGTTGAGGTATTCCCGGGCTCGCTGCGGACGCTGGGTGGCGGCTTGGCGCTGAATCACCTGACGGCTGACCCACACCATGATCACGCTGACCAGCGAATGCATGAGCATTTCCCGCGCCGGTTGATGACCGGTGTACTCGCTTTGCAGCGCCGAAAACAGGCTGTTGAGGTACTCGCTGTCCTTGCCCGCCGGGTAGCTTTCGGCCTGTGCCAGAGCGTTCACCGAATTGCCCAGTTGTGCTTGCAGGTGGGCGATCAGCGGCGCGGCCAGCGTGACGACGAACCCTTCGACGTCCTCGGAAAACCGATAACCATGCACCGATAACGGCGGCAGAATCAGGATTGCCGGCTCAGTCAATTGTGAGCGTTTGCCTTCGATCTCAAGCTCTGCCTGACCTTTGAAGACGAAGAGCAACTGACACAAATCCGCGTGGCGGTGAGGTTTGATTTCCCATTGATGTTCGCGGCTGCGTTTGGAAATGGTTTCACAGTGCAATAAGTCAGGGGTCGGCCAGTCCAGGCTTTCACCGTAGAGTTTGAACACCGGAATCGATGGCAGGTCAGGCTTGTTCATCACGTCAATCCAGGCCTCGAGGGTAACGGGGCGATAATCGCACCGATTGGCAGAATGTACAGGTATCGGCTCAGTTTTCCCCTTCAATTGACAGACCCGCAAGTGAAAAATGCAAGTACTCGATCCATAAAAATCACTCACCGGCCTTGGTCGCGTGGAGCTTGCGAGTCATAAAAACAATGAAAACACTGAAAACCCAAGTCGCGATCATCGGTGCCGGCCCCTCTGGTTTGCTGCTCGGCCAATTGCTGCATAACGCCGGCATCGACACCCTGATCCTCGAACGCCAGACCCCGGACTACGTGCTCGGACGCATCCGCGCCGGCGTCCTCGAACAAGGCATGGTAGAGCTGTTGCGTCAGGCCGGGGTGGGTCAGCGCATGGATGCTGAAGGGCTGGTCCACGCAGGCTTCGAACTGGCCCTCGACGGGCGCCGGGTACACATCGATTTGCAGGCGCTGACTGGCGGCAAAACTGTAACGATCTATGGCCAGACCGAGGTCACCCGCGATCTGATGGCCGCTCGTCGGGACGCCGGTGCACAGACGATCTATGAAGCCAGCAATGTCGTCCCCCACGGCATGAAAACCGCCGAACCCTTTGTGACCTTCGACAAGGACGGCGAAACGTATCGACTCGATTGTGACTACATCGCCGGTTGCGACGGTTTCCATGGCGTGGCGCGGCAATCGATCCCCGCTGACTGCCTGAAAGTGTTCGAGCGGGTTTATCCGTTCGGCTGGCTGGGGATTCTCGCCGACACGCCACCGGTGCATGAAGAGTTGGTCTATGCACGGCACGAACGGGGTTTTGCGCTGTGCAGCATGCGTTCGCCGACACGCACCCGTTATTACCTCCAGGTTCCAGCCCAGGACAAAGTCGAAGACTGGTCCGATCAGCGCTTCTGGGATGAGCTCAAATCCCGTCTGCCGACCGCCCTCGCCGCTTCTCTGGTGACCGGCCCTTCGATTGAAAAAAGCATCGCGCCGCTGCGCAGTTTCGTGGTCGAGCCGATGCAGTACGGGCGGATGTTCCTGGTCGGCGACGCCGCTCACATCGTCCCGCCCACCGGCGCCAAGGGTTTGAACCTGGCGGCCAGCGACGTCAGTACGTTGTTCAATATTCTGCTGAAGGTTTACCGCGAAGGGCGTGTGGATTTGCTGGAGAAGTATTCCGAGGTCTGCTTGCGTCGGGTATGGAAAGCCGAGCGGTTTTCCTGGTGGATGACCTCGATGTTGCATCGCTTCGACGAGCACGACGCGTTCAGCCAGCGCATCAGCGAATCGGAACTGGCCTATTTCGTGGACTCTGAGGCGGGCCGAAAAACCATTGCGGAAAATTACGTCGGCCTTCCTTATGAGGCTATCGAATAGGTTCCTATCGACTTACACTGGCGAGCATCCCCGCTCGCCTTGCCTCTTGCGGGTCCATCACTGCCCGCAGGTTTTACCGTGACCAATCTCAACCGGCCTGAAACACCCAAACCGGCCATTCGCAGTGTGCTGATCGCCCTGATGCTGGCGATCTTTCTGGGTGCGCTGGACCAGACCATCGTCGCCGTGTCGATGCCGGCCATTTCCGCGCAATTCAAGGATGTCAGCCTGCTGGCCTGGGTGATTTCCGGGTACATGGTGGCGATGACCGTGGCGGTGCCGATCTACGGCAAACTCGGCGATCTGTATGGCCGCCGCAAGTTGATGCTGTTCGGCATGGGGCTATTCACCCTGGCGTCGTTGTTTTGCGGCATGGCGCAGAGCATGGAGCAATTGGTGCTGGCGCGGATCCTTCAGGGCATCGGCGCCGGCGGGATGATTTCGGTGAGCCAGGCGATCATCGGCGACATCGTTCCACCCCGCGAGCGCGGTCGCTATCAGGGTTACTTCAGCAGCATGTACGCGGTGGCCAGTGTGGCCGGCCCGGTTCTCGGTGGCTACATGACCGAATACCTGTCCTGGCGCTGGGTGTTCCTGATCAATCTTCCACTGGGCCTGATTGCCTGGCGGGTGGCCCACCGCACGCTGGTGGGGCTGCCAGTGCCGCAGCGCAAGCCGATCATCGACTACTTCGGCACGCTGCTGATGATCATTGGCCTGACGGCGTTGCTGCTGGGTATTACTCAGGTTGGCCAGGGACATTTGTGGCGCAGCACCGAAGTGTCGGGTTTGCTCGGTTGTGCGGTGGTGGTGCTGGCCGTGTTCGTCTGGCATGAACGGCGGGCGCGGGAACCGTTGCTGCCGATGCACTTGTTCGCCAATCGCAGTGCGATTTTTTGCTGGTGCACGATTTTCTTCACCAGTTTCCAGGCGATTTCCTTGATTGTGCTGATGCCGCTGCGCTTCCAGAGCGTCACCGGCGCCGGGGCTGACAGCGCCGCGCTGCACCTGTTGCCGCTGGCCATGGGGTTGCCGATAGGCGCGTATTTCGCCGGTCGCAGGACGTCGGTGACCGGTCGCTATAAACCGATGATCCTGACCGGCGCCCTGCTGATGCCGTTCTCGATCCTGGGCATGGCGTTCAGTGCGCCTCAGGCGTTTGTGCTGAGCAGCCTGTTCATGTTGCTCAGCGGCATCGCCAGTGGCATGCAGTTCCCGACGTCGTTGGTGGGTACGCAAAACTCGGTGGAACAACGGGACATCGGCGTCGCCACAAGCACCACCAATCTGTTCCGTTCTCTGGGCGGCGCAATGGGGGTGGCGTTGATGTCGGCGCTGCTGCTGGCGTTGTTACAGGATTCGAGTTTCGCGCATCTGGCGGGCTCGTCGTTGATGGCCGAAGGGAGTTCGGGGAATGTCTTGCTCGATGGTTTGAACGCCGCGCCGGGGGATGCGCAAAACGCCCTGCGCGCTGAGTTGCTGCTGACCTTCCGGCATTTGCTGATGGTCAGCGCGGCGGTGTCGCTGCTGGGGCTGGCGGCGGCGATTGCCATGCCGAACAGAGTGTTGCGGGGGCGGGAGGACACGGTTCGGTAATCCCTCCGACCGATCGTTCCCACGCTCTGCGTGGGAACGATCAACGCCACAGGCTCCATCACTGCATCGCGCTATTGAGACCGGGTGCGCAGCTGTTGCTGCAGATTCTGGATCTGCGCCTGCAGGGTGTTGATGTTGCGGGTGACCTGGCTGCGGAAGGCGTCGAACTCGGCGGTGTTGGTGCCTCCTTGTGCGGCGGCCGGGCGGTTGTCCTGTTGGCTTTTGAGCACGATCATGTCTTGCTCCAGGCGCTCGATGGCGGCGCTCGGGTTGCCTTGTTTCTTCAGCGCGACAATGTCAGCGCCCAGGCTTTTCAGTTGGGCGTCGAATTGGCTGGTATCGTCCGACGCGCTCTTCAACGCGGCCAGTTCGCCGCTCAAGGCTTTGACCTGGGCCTGCAACTGAGCATTGGCGGTTTGTTGTTCGGTGGCTTGTGCGGTCATTTGCGCCAGGCGCTTGTCCAGTTCTGAGGTCTGGCCGAGTACGCCTTGCTGCTGTTTGCTTTGGTCCTGAAGCTTGCTTTCCAGCTGTTTGCTCTGCTCCTGGAGTTTGCCTTCGAGCTGTTTGATTTGCAGCTTCAACGCTTCACTGCCGGTGTTGACGTTGGACTGGCTGGCCACGACCTTGCCGGAAATGTCCTGTAAGCGCCCCGCCGCTTCCTCACTGATGCGCGCAAAACTTTCCTGGGTCGCCACCAGTTGCTGTTCCATCAGCGAGATCTGCTGGAAACTCCACCAGGCAAGGCCGGCGAAAGCAAAGAACAACGCGCCGACCAATGCCCACAGGGGGCCGGTGCTCGGGCCTTTGACCTTGACCACCGGCGCGGTGCGCGAATGCACGGCAGTGCGAGCGGTGGTTGGAAAATCATCGTCATCGAGGCTGTCGGCGCGCAGGCTCGGGACATCGAAGTCGTCGTTGGCATCGTTACGCATGGGCATTAGGGTCAACCTTTGTGGAACGCGGTGATGGCTTGATGCGGCGAAGTATAACCCCCGCTGCCGCACCGGTTGACCCTGAACCCCGAACTCGGTTCAGTAAGGGGCCGCCCTTGTGTGTCAGCGAATGTCCTGAGCCTTCCACCAGCCGCAGAATTCATCGAGGGCGGTCCAGAGGCTGACTTTCGGATCGTAGTCCAGATAATGCCGTGCGCGGCTGATGTCCAGGGTGAAGTTTTTGTTCATGACCTGCATGCCCAGCCGCGACAGGGTCGGCTCGGGACGACCTGGCCACAGCTTGCACACACCCTCGTTGAGCGCGGCAAGGCTGTAGGCCAAACCGTAGGAACGGTAACGGGTAACCTGTGGGATATCCATTTGGCGCATCACGTAATTGACCACATCCCACAACGGAACCGGCGCTCCGTTGCTGATGTTGTAGGCCTTGCCCAAGGCCGAACCACTGGCCAGCAAGCTGCTGAGCAACGCTTCATTGAGGTTTTGTACGCTGGTGAAGTCGACCTTGTTCAGGCCATTGCCGATAATCGCCAACCGTCCTTTGCGCTGCATTTTCAGCAATCTCGGGAAAATGCTCATGTCGCCGGCGCCCGTCACGAAGCGCGGGCGCAGGGCCAGGGTTTCGAGGCCGAATTCCTGCGCCCCGAAGACTTTTTGCTCAGCCAGGTATTTGGTCGCGGCGTAGGGATGTTTGAAGCGCTTGGGCACCTGGTCTTCGGTCAAGCCCAGATGATCGCGGCCATCGAAGTAGATCGACGGCGACGACAAGTGCACCAGACGCCGGACCCGTTGTTTCAGACAGGCTTCGACCACGTTCTCGGTGACTTCGACGTTACCCTGATGAAAATCCTGATACCGCCCCCACAAACCCACTGCGCCGGCGCAATGCACCACGGCTTCGACGTCTGAACACAGGTTGCGCGCCAGTTGCGGGTCGCTCAAATCGCCCTGAATGAACTCGGCGCCACGGCGCACCAGATGCTCGACGCTCTCGGCCCGGCGACCGTTGACCCGCACGTCCAGGCCCTGCTCCAGGGCGAAACGCGCAAAGCGTCCGCCAATGAAGCCGCTTGCGCCGGTGACCAGAATCTTCATGAATTGCTCCGAATATTTCGTTTTACGTTTTGCGCTTTGCATATTGCGTAGGCCGTAGGGCGTGAGGTCTTGACGCTGCCCGTCAGTCCAACGGCACCAGCCATTGCTTCGACGAGCGCACCAATTGATCGGTGAGTAACCCCAACAGCTGACCGCCATTGCGCCAATGATGCCAGTACAGCGGCACATCGATCGGCTTATCTGGCAAAAGCTCCTGCAATTGACCGCGCTCAAGTTGCTCGCGCACCTGCAATTCAGGCACCAGGCCCCAGCCAAGCCCTGCTTCCGTGAGACGAAGAAACCCTTCGGACGATGGGCATAAATGGTGTTCGAACCCCCCATCCACACCGAGGGATGCGAGGTAGCGATGCTGTAGGAAATCATCCGGGCCAAACACCAGGGCCGGGGTTTTGGCTAACTGATCGGCGCGTACACCTTCGGGAAAATGCCGGGCAATGAACGCCGGGCTCGCCATCGCACGGTAGCGCATCGCCCCCAACAGAACGCTGCGCGCACCGGCCACCGGCCGTTCACTGGCGCAGACACACCCCGCCACTTCGCCTGCGCGCATGCGTTTAAGGCCGACGGTCTGGTCTTCTACCACCAAGTCGAGCAATAGATGTTGTTCCGCACAAAAGTCCCCCACCGCCTCGGCCCACCAAGTGGCAAGACTGTCGGCATTCAGAGCGATACGCAGGCGTTCCGGCAGGCCTTCTTCGTCCAGCGCCGGGACCAACGTTTGCAGATCGCGCTCCAGCAATCGCACCTGCTGTACATGGTTAAGCAATCGCCGGCCAATCTCCGTCGGCGCTGGAGGTGTGACGCGCACCAGCACCGGTTGGCCGACCCGTGCCTCCAACAGTTTGATCCGTTGGGAGATAGCCGATTGGGACAAACCCAGCACCTGCGCGGCGCGTTCGAATCCGGCCTGTTCGATCACCGCGGCGAGCGCGGAAAGTAATTTGTAGTCGAACATCAGTTTTCCTAATGGGCGATCAGGACTATTGGTTTTTCTTATACAGCCTTGAACCGGAGAATGGCCAGCAAGAACTCTCGAACAAGGATCACCGACATGGCTGGCGAAACGTCATTGGCAACCCTGCTGCGCAGCATGAGCCCGCAACTCAACGACGGCGAATACGTGTTCTGCACGTTGCGCGACGGCAAGCTGCCCGCGGGTCTTGAGATTGTCGGCAGCTTTCGTGAACAGGAAGGCCTGACGGTGATTCTGGAACGTTCCCACGCCCAGAAGGCCGGTTTCAGCTTCGACTACGTCGCCGCCTGGATCACCTTGAACGTGCACTCGGCCCTCGAAGCCGTCGGCCTGACCGCCGCGTTCGCCACGGCGCTGGGCAAGGCCGGCATCAGTTGCAACGTGATCGCCGGGTATTACCACGACCATTTGTTCGTCGGCCAGGCCGATGCCGAACGCGCCCTGCAGGTACTGCGGGATCTGGCGTCCAACGCGGAGTAAAACGTATGTGGCAAAGCTATGTGAACGGCCTGTTGGTGGCCGCGGGGCTGATCATGGCGATCGGCACCCAGAATGCGTTTGTGCTGGCGCAGAGCCTTCGGCGTGAACATCACCTGCCGGTGGCGGCGCTCTGCGTCACCTGCGATGCGTTGCTGGTGGCCGCCGGGGTGTTCGGCCTGGCGACGGTGCTGGCGCAAAACCCGACCCTGCTGGCTATCGCCCGTTGGGGTGGTGCGGCGTTTTTACTGTGGTACGGCAGCCTGGCGTTGCGTCGGGCCTGCTCGAAACAAAGCCTGCAACAGGGTGAAAATCAGACCGTGCGCTCGCTGCGGGCGGTGCTGCTCAGTGCATTGGCGGTGACGTTGCTCAACCCGCACGTTTACCTGGACACCGTGTTGCTGATCGGTTCTCTCGGCGCACAACAAACCGAGCCTGGTGCTTATGTGGTAGGCGCGGCCAGTGCGTCATTGTTGTGGTTTTTCACTTTAGCCCTTGGCGCGGCATGGCTCGCACCATGGCTGGCACGGCCAAGCACCTGGCGAATCCTCGACCTGTTGGTCGCCGTCATGATGTTCACCGTAGCGTTCCAGTTGATCAGCGCCGGATGATTTATTCCAAAAGGCTCTGGAACCTCTATTCCACACAGTTGTTGCGTGGTTATGCCGCACCCCCGGTGCTATGATCCGATCCCTGCGCCGCAAAGAGTACAAACTCCCCGGCGCATGTCTGGCCGCCCGTGATCGGCCTTGCGCTCACCGCAACTGACCTGATTAGGAGAATCATCATGGCTTTCGAATTGCCGCCGCTGCCTTACGCACACGATGCCCTGCAGCCGCACATTTCAGAGGAAACTCTGCAGTACCACCACGACAAGCACCACAACACCTATGTCGTGAACCTGAACAACCTGGTGCCAGGCACCGAGTTCGAAGGCAAGACCCTGGAAGAAATCGTCAAGACTTCCTCGGGCGGCATCTTCAACAACGCCGCTCAGGTCTGGAACCACACTTTCTACTGGAACTGCCTGGCGCCAAACGCCGGTGGTCAACCAACCGGCGCGCTGGCTGATGCCATCAACGCAGCTTTCGGTTCGTTCGACAAGTTCAAGGAAGAGTTCAGCAAAACCTCCATCGGCACCTTCGGTTCCGGTTGGGGCTGGCTGGTGAAAAAGGCTGACGGTTCCCTGGCCCTGGCCAGCACCATCGGCGCCGGCAACCCGCTGACCAGCGGCGACACCCCGCTGCTGACTTGCGACGTCTGGGAACACGCTTACTACATCGACTACCGCAACCTTCGTCCGAAGTACGTCGAAGCGTTCTGGAACCTGGTCAACTGGAAATTCGTGGCTGAGCAGTTCGAAGGCAAAACCTTCACCGCTTAAGCTTCGCGCCAGTCAAGAAACCCGGCTTTTGCCGGGTTTTTTTATGGGCTCGGGAGATGGGTACATTCCTATAGCCGCCTTCGCGGTCAAGTCTCGCGCCTACAGTTGGAGGGAACATTCCCACAACACGAGTGGCATTCGCCCTCTTGCCCCCACATCACAGCCGTCTAACATCAACCACACGTAAAAATTATCCCGCGCCCCTCAAGTTGAGGGCCCCAACAACCGACACAGTGCTAATAGGGCAAATACTCCAAACAACAGCATATCCGCCAAGCTACCGGCAAAATCCCCTGGGTTGGATTGTCCCTTTGACTGACATCACGGGATTGCCAATACTCATGGCAACTTGACGCTACCCGCACGGAACAAGGAATTACCCTTTGAAGCTGGAACTCAAGAACAGCTTGTCGGTGAAGTTGCTCCGGGTCGTGCTCCTGTCGGCATTGATCGTCGGCGTGGTCTTGAGCTGCGCGCAGATCGTTTTCGATGCCTATAAAACACGCCAGGCCGTGGCCAGCGATGCCCAACGCATCCTCGATATGTTCCGCGACCCTTCGACCCAGGCCGTCTATAGCCTGGACCGGGAAATGGGCATGCAGGTGATCGAAGGCCTGTTTCAGGACGACGCCGTGCGCATGGCCTCCATCGGCCACCCTCACGAAGCCATGCTTGCGCAAAAAACCCGTGAACTGCAGCACTCCAACAGCCGCTGGCTGACCGACCTGATCCTCGGCCAGGAACGCACCTTCACCACCCAACTGGTGGGCCGCGGCCCCTACAGCGAGTACTACGGCGACCTGAGCATTACCCTCGACACCGCCACCTACGGCAAGGGCTTCATAGTCAGCTCGGTGATCATCTTCATCTCTGGCGTATTGCGCGCCCTGGCCATGGCCCTGGTGCTGTATCTGGTCTATCACTGGCTGCTGACCAAACCGCTGTCGCGGATTATTGAACACCTGACCGAAATCAACCCGGACCGGCCCAGCGCCCACAAGATTCCGCAGCTCAAGGGTCATGAGAGAAACGAGCTGGGGGTCTGGATCAACACCGCCAACCAATTGCTCGAATCCATCGAGCGCAACACTCACCTGCGCCACGAAGCGGAAAACAGCCTGCTGCGCATGGCCCAGTACGACTTCCTCACCGGTTTGCCGAACCGCCAGCAATTGCAGCAACAACTGGACAAAATCCTCGTCGACGCCGGCAAATTGCAGCGTCGGGTCGCGGTGTTGTGTGTCGGGCTCGATGATTTCAAAGGTATCAACGAACAGTTCAGTTATCAGACCGGCGACCAGTTGCTGCTGGCTCTGGCCGATCGCCTGCGAGCCCACAGCGGCCGCCTCGGCGCCCTCGCCCGCTTGGGGGGCGACCAGTTCGCACTGGTCCAGGCTGACATCGAACAACCCTATGAAGCGGCCGAACTGGCCCAAAGCATTCTTGATGATCTGGAAGCGGCGTTCGCCCTCGATCATCAGGAAATTCGCCTGCGCGCCACCATCGGCATCACCTTGTTCCCCGAGGACGGTGACAGCACCGAGAAGTTGCTGCAAAAAGCCGAGCAGACCATGACCCTGGCCAAGACTCGCTCGCGCAACCGCTATCAGTTCTATATCGCCAGCGTCGACACGGAAATGCGTCGACGCCGCGAGCTGGAAAAAGACCTGCGCGATGCCTTGATCCGCGACCAGTTCTACCTCGTTTACCAGCCGCAGATCAGCTACCGCGATCATCGCGTGGTGGGCGTCGAGGCGTTGATTCGCTGGCAGCATCCCGAACACGGGCTGGTGCCGCCGGACCTGTTCATTCCGCTGGCCGAGCAGAATGGCACCATCATCGCCATCGGCGAATGGGTGCTGGATCAGGCCTGCAAACAATTGCGCGAATGGCACGATCAGGGTTTCGAGCTGCGCATGGCGGTGAACCTGTCCACTGTGCAACTGCACCACGCCGAGTTGCCGCGCGTAGTCAATAACCTGCTACAGATGTACCGCTTGCCACCGCGCAGCCTGGAACTGGAAGTCACCGAAACCGGCCTGATGGAAGACATCAGCACCGCCGCCCAGCACTTGCTGAGCCTGCGTCGCTCCGGTGCGCTGATCGCCATCGACGACTTCGGCACCGGATATTCATCACTGAGTTATTTGAAAAGCCTGCCGCTGGACAAGATCAAGATCGATAAGAGCTTCGTTCAGGATCTGCTCGATGACGACGACGATGCGACTATCGTTCGGGCCATCATCCAGCTGGGCAAGAGCCTGGGCATGCAGGTGATTGCCGAAGGCGTGGAAACCGCCGAGCAAGAGGCTTACATCATCTCCGAAGGCTGCCACGAAGGTCAGGGCTATCACTACAGTAAACCGCTGCCGGCACGGGAATTGAGCGCGTATCTCAAGCAAGCCCAGCGCACTAACGCATTCATTCTCTGAAAGCGCGCCGCCTTGTAGCAGCTGGCGAAGCCTGCTGCTACGAAGGCGACGATCGTTTGATCTGCGGCATAACACGCCCGTGAATAAGAAATATTTACAAGCACAACCCTTTACACATAATGCGAAAGATTTGCATTATGTCGCAGTTTTGCGCGCCCTCCACGCGCGTCCATTAATCACCGAAGCAGGATGTTCGCCATGATTCGTATGCCTCTGGCCACCGCCAGTCTGCTGGCCATCGCTATTTCCCTCGCCGGTTGCGGCGAAGGCAAAGACAAGGCTGCCGCTCCACAAGCGCCGACCCCGGCCGCCAGCACCGCTGCCCCGGCTGCGCCTGCTGCTACTGGTAAAGTCGATGAAGCCGCCGCCAAGGCTGTGGTCGCGCACTACGCCGACATCGTCTTCGCCGTTTACAGCGATGCCGAATCCACCGCGAAAACCCTGCAAACTGCCGTCGACGCGTTCCTGGCCAAGCCGAACGCCGATACCCTGAAAGCCGCCAAGGCTGCCTGGGTCGCGGCCCGCGTACCTTATCTGCAGAGCGAAGTGTTCCGCTTTGGCAACACGATCATCGACGACTGGGAAGGTCAGGTGAACGCCTGGCCACTGGACGAAGGCCTGATCGACTACGTCGACAAATCCTACGAACACGCACTGGGTAACCCGGGCGCCACCGCCAACATCATCGCCAACACTAAAGTTCAGGTCGGCGAAGACAAGGTCGACGTGAAAGACATCACCCCGGAAAAACTCGCCAGCCTGAACGAGCTGGGCGGTTCCGAGGCCAACGTCGCCACCGGCTACCACGCCATCGAATTCCTGCTCTGGGGCCAGGACCTGAACGGCACCGGCCCTGGCGCTGGCAACCGTCCGGCTACCGACTTCCTGGAAGGCAAAGGCGCCACCGGCGGTCACAACGATCGTCGTCGTGCTTACCTGAAATCCGTGACCCAACTGCTGGTCAACGACCTGCAAGAAATGGTCGGTAACTGGAAGCCGAACGTGGCCGACAACTACCGCGCCACACTGGAAGCGGAACCGGCTGAAACCGGCCTGCGCAAAATGCTGTTCGGCATGGGCAGCCTGTCCTTGGGCGAATTGGCGGGCGAGCGCATGAAGGTTTCCCTGGAAGCCAACTCCCCGGAAGACGAACAGGATTGCTTCAGCGACAACACCCACAACTCGCACTTCTACGACGCCAAAGGCGTGCGTAACGTGTACCTGGGCGAATACACCCGCGTCGATGGCAGCAAAATGACTGGCGCCAGCCTGTCGTCGCTGGTCGCCAAAGCCGACCCGGCAGCCGACACCGCGCTGAAAGCCGACCTGGCCGCCACCGAAGCCAAGCTTCAGGTCATGGTCGATCACGCCAACAAAGGTGAGCACTACGACCAACTGATCGCTGCCGGCAACACTGCCGGCAACCAGATCGTACGCGACGCCATCGCCTCGCTGGTCAAGCAGACCGGTTCGATCGAAGCGGCTGCCGGCAAACTGGGTATCAGCGACCTGAACCCGGACAACGCTGATCACGAGTTCTGATCAACGCTGACTGAGTGAAAAGGCGATCTTCGGGTCGCCTTTTTCATGCCTGATTTTTGAGTGATGCTGATGGCCTCATCGCGGGCAAGCCACGCTCCCACAGGTTCAGTGCAAGACCTGTGGGAGCGGGCTTGCCCGCGATGGCCGCGACGCGGTCTCAAATCAAACCCTGCGCCACATCAACCAAACGATAATTCCTCTTATTCAAACTCCCCTGCCCTGTTAGACTTTGCGCCCTTGTTTTGCTCGTTTTGCAGGATGTCCAATGCCCTCGCTGCCTCTTCGCTTGTCCGCACTGTTGCTGGCCCTGGGTCTGAGTGCGTGCGATGACGCCCCGCGTTTTACCCAGGCCGAACCCGGTGAAGCCCGCTCCGGTGGCAGCGCAACGGTGCGCAAGACCGATCAGAACGCATTCTCCCTGCCGTCCGCCAATCTGCCGCCGTCACGGCGGGTCGATTTCAGCGTCGGCAACAGTTTCTTTCGCAGCCCTTGGGTGATCGCGCCGTCGACCACCACCGCCCGCGATGGCCTCGGCCCGCTGTTCAATACCAATGCCTGCCAGAACTGCCACATCAAGGACGGCCGCGGTCACCCGCCCGCGCCCGATGCGCCGAATGCAGTGTCGATGCTGGTGCGCCTGTCGATTCCCGATGCGCCGGCTTACGCCAAGGTCATCGAACAACTGGGCGTGGTGCCGGAACCGGTCTACGGCGGCCAGTTGCAGGACATGTCGGTGCCCGGCGTCGCCCCGGAAGGCAAAGTACGCGTCGAATACACAGCAGTCCCGGTGCGTTTCAAGGACGGCAGCGAAATTGAGTTGCGTAAGCCGACCCTGCAGATCACTCAGCTCGGCTACGGCCCGATGCACCCCGACACGCGCTTCTCGGCGCGCATTGCACCGCCGATGATTGGCCTGGGCTTGCTTGAAGCGATCCCTGACGAGGCCATTCTGGCCAACGCCGAGGCCCAGGCGCGAGAGAAGAATGGCATCGCCGGACGGCCGAACCGGGTCTGGGATGACGCCCAACAAAAAACCGTCCTCGGGCGATTTGGCTGGAAGGCCGGGCAACCGAACCTCAATCAACAAAACGTTCACGCGTTCTCTGGTGACATGGGCCTCACGACCAGCCTGAGACTCGTTGATGACTGCACTGACGCGCAAACCGCTTGCAAGCAGGCGCCCAACGGCAATGGCCCGGATGGCGAGCCGGAAGTCAGCGACAACATTCTGCGTCTGGTGCTGTTCTACAGCCGTAACCTCGCGGTACCGGCCCGGCGCGATGTCGGCGCGCCGCAAGTGCTGGCCGGCAAGAATCTGTTTTTCCAGGCGGGATGCCAGTCCTGTCATACCCCCAAATACACCACTGCCGCCAACGCCGCGGAACCTGAACTGGCCAATCAAGTGATTCGCCCTTACAGCGACCTGCTGCTGCATGACATGGGCGACGGCCTGGCCGACAACCGCAGCGAGTTCCAGGCCAGCGGCCGCGACTGGCGCACTCCGCCATTGTGGGGCATCGGCCTGACGCAGGCGGTCAGCGGCCATACCCGGTTTTTGCATGACGGCCGCGCCCGCAATCTGCTTGAAGCCGTGCTCTGGCATGGCGGCGAGGCAACGGCGGCGCAGCAACATGTTTTGTCTTTCAATGCCGAGCAGCGCGCGGCGTTGCTGGCGTTTTTGAATTCCCTTTAATACGTTTTCCTTCAGCGGGAGCCCGACATGTTCCGTCCCAAATTGTTGTTCACCAGCCTTGCCGCCCTCGCCCTGGGCGCCTGTTCGCCCCAGGACCCGCAAGCGGTCACGTCGGCGGCGATCGCCAAGCAAGTGATCCTGCCGACCTACAGCCGCTGGGTCGAAGCCGACCGTCAATTGGCGGTCAGCGCCCTGGCGTTCTGCCAAGGCAAGGAAACCCTGGACACCGCCCGCGCCGACTTCCTGCACGCGCAGAAAGCCTGGGCCGAGTTGCAACCGCTGCTGATCGGGCCGTTGGCCGAGGGCAACCGTTCGTGGCAGGTGCAGTTCTGGCCGGACAAGAAAAACCTCGTGGGCCGTCAGGTCGAGCAACTGGTCACCGCACAACCGCAGATCGATGCCGCCGCCCTGACCAAGTCCAGCGTCGTGGTGCAAGGCCTCTCGGCCTATGAATACATCCTGTTCGACAGCAAGATCGACATGGCCGACAGCGCTCAGAAAGCCAAATATTGCCCACTGCTGACCGCCATTGGCGAACGCCAGAAGCAACTGGCCGAAGAGATCCTGTCGGGCTGGAACACTAACGACGGCATGCTCGCGCAGATGAGCAAATTCCCGAACCAGCGCTACGCCGACTCCCACGAAGCGATCGCCGATCTGCTGCGCGTGCAAGTGACGGCGCTGGACACCCTGAAGAAAAAACTCGGCACGCCGATGGGCCGTCAGAGCAAGGGCACGCCACAGCCGTTCCAGGCCGATGCCTGGCGCAGCCAATCGTCGCTGCAAGGCCTGCAAGCAAGCCTGAGCGCGGCGCAAACCGTCTGGGTCGGTGTCGACAACAAAGGCCTGCGCGGTCTGTTGCCGAGCGAGCAGAAACCCTTGGCCGACAAGATCGACGCGGCCTACGCAACGTCCCTGAAACTGTTCGCCAGCAACCAGCGCTCGCTGACCGACATGCTCACTGACGATGCCGGGCGCCAGCAACTCAACGCGATCTACGACAGCCTCAACGTTGTCCATCGCCTGCACGAAGGCGAGCTGGCCAAGGCGCTGGGGATCCAACTGGGCTTCAACGCCAACGACGGTGACTGATGAGGGCAAGTGCCATGCTACGACGCCAGGCTCTGACGTTAGGGAGTTTGCTGCTGGGTGCGGTGACACTGGGCGGCTGGACGCTGTTCAAGCAAAAGGACAAAAGCCCGCTGCTGCTCTCGGCGCGAGACGATGGTGACGGCAAGCACTACGCCGTCGGTTATCGGCTGGACGGCACCCGGTTGTTTGCCACCCAGGTCGGCCAGCGTTGCCACGACATCATCAACCACCCGACCCTGCCGATAGGGCTGTTCGTCGCTCGGCGTCCGGGTACCGAGAGTTACCTGATCGACCTGCGCGACGGCACGTTGCTACAAACCGTGGTCTCGCAGCCGAACCGTCACTTCTACGGTCATGCAGTGATTCACCAGAGCGGCGACTGGTTGTATGCCACCGAAAACGACACCTCCGATCCGGGCCGTGGCCTGCTCGGTGTGTATAAGTTCGAAGGTGAGCGACTGGTGCACAGCGGCGAACTTTCCACCCACGGTATCGGCCCGCATCAGGTGTCGTGGATGCCCGATGGCGAGACGCTGATTGTGGCCAACGGCGGCATTCGCACCGAGGCCGAAAGCCGGGTCGAGATGAACCTCAACGCGATGGAACCGAGCCTGGTGTTGATGCAGCGCGATGGCACTTTGTTGAGCAAGGAAACACTGGTCCAGCAGATGAACAGCGTGCGGCACTTGGGCGTCGCCAGCGATGGCACCATCGTCGCCGGCCAGCAGTTCATGGGCGCTGCCCACGAGTCATCGGAGCTGCTGGCGATCAAGCGTCCCGGCCAACCGTTCGTGGCGTTCCCGGTACCCGAGCATCAGTTGCAGGCCATGGGGCATTACACCGCTAGCGTCGCCGTACACAGCGAACTGCGTCTGGTCGCCCTGACCGCGCCGCGGGGCAACCGCTTTTTTATCTGGAACCTGGACAGCGGTGAAGTACGCCTGGATGCGCCACTTCCCGACTGCGCCGGCGTCGGCGCCGTGGCCGATGGTTTTGTCGTGACCTCCGGCCAAGGACGATGCCGCTACTACGACTGCCGCCAGACAACCCTGGTTGCAAAACCTCTGGAGTTGCCTGCCGGGCTCTGGGACAACCATCTTCATTTGATCTAAACATGCGACCTGTAGCAGCTGGCGCAGCCTGCGTTCGGCTGCGCAGCAGTCGTAATCCATACGCCGCGGTTTGCCTGATACAACTCGGTGGCTGATTTCACGACTGCTTCGCAGCCGAACGCAGCCTTCGGCAGCTGCTACAGTTGGAATCCCCTTCGCAGTGGGAGTAATGTTCCCGCCTGTCTCACCTGATTTTCTCCAAGGAACTGGAAATATGCTGCGTCGCCGCATGCTGATCATGTTGGGTGTTGTTCTGCTGATCGTGCTGGTTCTGGCCGGTTACAAAGCCTTCTCTATCTACACGATGATGCAAGGCTTCTCCGCGCCGAAACCTCCGATAAGTGTCGCCGTGGCCACCGCCACCGAACGTCCGTGGCAAAGCCGTTTGCCAACGGTCGGCACCCTCACGGCGCTGCAAGGGGTCGACCTGAGCCTGGAGATCGCCGGCACCGTCAAGGAGGTGCAGTTCGAGTCAGGACAGAAGGTCAAGGCCGGTCAGCCGATCCTGCAACTCGACACCTCCGTTGAAACCGCCCTGCTGGCAACCGCTCAAGCCGACCTGGGACTGGCGCAACTGGATTACGGTCGCGGCAGCCAATTGGTGGGCAGCCAGGCTATTTCCAAAGGCGAGTTCGACCGACTCTCGGCGGTGTTGCAAAAGAGCCGGGCCACGGTCAATCAACTCAAGGCAGCGCTGGAGAGAAAACGCATCCTCGCCCCGTTCAGCGGGACCATCGGCATTCGTCAGGTAGACGTCGGCGACTACGTGGCCAGCGGCACGATGATCGCCACCCTGCAAGACCTCAGCAGCCTCTACGTCGACTTCTTTGTGCCCGAGCAGGCCGTGCCGAAAATCGCCCTTGGCCAACCGGTACAGGTCATTGTCTCGGCCTACCCGACAGAGCACTTCCCCGGCACCATCAGCGCAATCAACCCGAAAGTCGAGAACAGCACCCGCAACGTGATGGTACGCGCCACCCTGGCCAACCCCGATGGCAAGTTGCTGCCGGGGATGTTCGCCAGCCTGCAGGTGCTGTTGCCCGATCCGCAGCCACGCATCGTCGTGCCGGAAAGCGCGATCACCTACACCCTTTATGGCAACTCGCTCTACGTCGTCGCGCAGAAAAAAGCCGAAGACGGCAGTCTCGAAAAAGACGACAAGGGCGAGCCGATTCTGATCGCCGAACGGCGCTTCATCGAAACCGGCGAGCGCCGCGACGGGATGGTCATGATCACCAAAGGCGTGCAGAAGGGCGAAAAAGTGGTCACAGCCGGCCAGATCAAACTGGACCACGGCGCGCACATTGCCATCAGCGACGACAAGACCCTAGCCGAGAAGAGCAGTCAGCCGCGCGCTGACTGATCAAGGAATCCCCATGGCTTTTACCGACCCGTTCATCCGCCGCCCGGTGCTCGCCACCGTGGTCAGCCTGTTGATTGTGCTGCTGGGCTTCCAGGCCTGGAGCAAGTTGCCGCTGCGCCAATACCCGCAAATGGAAAACGCCCTGATCACGGTGACCACCTCTTACCCCGGGGCCAACGCCGAAACCATCCAGGGCTACATCACCCAACCAATGCAGCAGAGCCTAGCCAGTGCCGAGGGCATCGACTACATGACCTCGGTCAGTCGCCAGAACTTCTCGGTGATCTCGATTTACGCGCGCGTCGGTTCCAACAGCGACCGCTTGTTCACCGAACTGCTGGCCAAGGCCAACGAGGTCAAGAACCAGCTGCCCCAGGACGCCGAAGACCCGGTGCTGAGCAAGGAAGCCGCAGACGCCTCGGCGCTGATGTACATCAGTTTCTTCAGCGACGAGCTGAGCAATCCGCAGATCACCGACTACCTGTCCCGGGTCATCCAGCCGAAACTGGCGACCCTGCCGGGCATGGCCGAAGCCGAGATTCTTGGCAATCAGGTGTTCGCCATGCGCCTGTGGCTGGACCCGGTGAAACTCGCCGGTTTCGGCCTCAGCGCCAGCGATGTGACCAACGCCGTGCGCCAGTACAACTTCCTCTCCGCCGCCGGCGAAGTGAAAGGCGAGTACGTGGTCACCAGCATCAACGCCAACACCGAACTCAAATCCGCCGAGGCCTTTGGCGCGATCCCGCTCAAGGTCGAGGGCGACAGTCGCGTGCTGCTGCGGGACGTGGCGCGGGTCGAGATGGGCGCGGAGAACTACAACACCATCAGCTCTTTCGGCGGCACGCCCTCGGTGTACATCGGTATCAAGGCCACGCCCGGCGCCAACCCGCTGGACGTGATCAAGGAGGTGCGCAAGATCATGCCGGACCTGGAAGCCCAGCTGCCTCCGAACCTGAAAGGTGAAATCGCCTACGACGCTACGCTGTTCATCCAGGCCTCCATCGACGAAGTGGTGAAAACCCTGTTCGAAGCGGTGCTGATCGTGATCGTGGTGGTGTTCCTGTTTCTCGGTGCCCTGCGCTCGGTGGTGATCCCGGTGGTCACCATTCCGCTGTCGATGATCGGCGTAATGTTCTTCATGCAGATGATGGGCTACTCGATCAACCTGCTGACCTTGCTGGCGATGGTATTGGCCATCGGGCTGGTGGTGGACGACGCCATCGTGGTGGTGGAAAACATCCACCGGCACATCGAAGAAGGCAAGACACCGCTGGATGCGGCCATCGAGGGTGCCCGGGAAATCGCCATGCCGGTGGTGTCGATGACCATTACCCTGGCGGCGGTCTATGCGCCGATCGGTTTCCTGACCGGTCTGACGGGGGCGCTGTTCAAGGAGTTCGCCCTGACGCTGGCGGGGGCGGTGGTGATCTCCGGTGTCGTCGCCCTGACGCTGTCGCCGATGATGTGCGCCATGCTGCTGCGCCACGATGAAAACCCTACCGGCCTGGCCCATCGCCTGGACGTGATCTTCGAAGGCCTCAAGCGCCGCTACCAGAGTCTGCTTCATGGCACCCTCAACACCCGGCCGGTGGTGCTGGTGTTCGCGGTGATCGTGCTCTGCCTGATTCCGGTGCTGCTCAAATTCACCCAGTCGGAACTGGCGCCGGACGAAGACCAGGGCGTCATCTTCATGATGGCCAATGCCCCGCAACCGACCAACCTCGACTACCTGAACACCTACACCGACGAGTTCCTCGCGATTTTCAAGGAGTTCCCCGAGTACTACTCCTCGTTCCAGATCAACGGCTTCAACGGCGTGCAATCGGGGATCGGCGGCTTCCTGCTCAAACCCTGGAACGAACGCAGCCGAACCCAAATGCAGATCCTGCCCGAGGTCCAGGGCAAACTGGCAAGCATTTCGGGTTTGCAGATCTTCGGCTTCAATCTGCCTTCCCTGCCGGGCACGGGTGAAGGCTTGCCGTTTCAATTCGTGATCAACTCGGCCAACAGCTATGAATCATTGCTGGAAGTGATGGACCGGGTGAAAAAAAGAGCAATGGAATCCGGCAAGTTCGCTTTTGTCGACGTCGACCTGGCCTTCGACAAACCCGAAGTCGTGGTGGATATCGATCGCGCCAAGGCCGCGCAGATGGGTGTGTCGATGCAGGATCTGGGCGGCACCCTGGCGACGTTGCTGGGTGAGGCGGAGATCAACCGTTTCACCATCGAAGGCCGCAGCTACAAAGTCATTGCTCAGGTGGAACGGCCCTTCCGGGATAACCCCGACTGGCTGAACCATTATTACGTGAAGAACACCAAAGGCGAATTGCTGCCCCTGTCGACCCTGATCACCGTGACGGACCGGGCGCGACCGCGTCAGTTGAACCAGTTCCAGCAACTCAACTCGGCGATTCTTTCCGGGGTGCCGCTGGTCAGCATGGGTGAAGCCCTCGACACGGTGCGCCAGATCGCTCGGGAAGAAGCGCCGGCGGGTTATGCCGTCGACTATGCCGGTGCATCACGGCAATACGTTCAGGAAGGCAGCGCGCTGTGGGTCACCTTTGCCCTGGCGCTGGCGATCATCTTTCTGGTGCTGGCGGCCCAGTTCGAAAGCTTCCGCGATCCGCTGGTGATTCTGGTGACCGTGCCGCTGTCGATCTGTGGCGCGCTGATCCCGCTGTTCCTTGGCTGGTCGAGCATGAACATCTATACCCAAGTGGGATTGGTGACGTTGATCGGGCTAATCAGCAAGCACGGGATTCTGATCGTTCAGTTCGCCAACCAGTTACGCAAGGAGAAGGGGCTGTCGCCTCGCGAAGCAGTGGAGGAAGCGGCGGCCATTCGCCTGCGTCCGGTATTGATGACCACGGCGGCGATGGTATTCGGCATGGTGCCGTTGATCATCGCCACGGGCGCGGGTGCCGTCAGCCGGTTCGATATCGGCACGGTGATCGCGACGGGGATGTCGATCGGGACGCTGTTTACGTTGTTCGTGTTGCCGTGCATCTACACGTTGCTGGCCAAGCCCTATAAACCTGAAGAACACCCATAAACCTGTGGGAACGATCGGCAAAAAAAAGGCCTCGCATTTGCGAGGCCTTTCATTTGGGCTTCAATCTATTCAACTTTGTGGCCTCAGTCCCTGAGAAAGTCCGAACATGAACAGTAACAAGTCATGATCGGGTTGAGTGGCCACGGGTGCTTTGGCAACCCGGGGCAACGGACAATGCGCGTCACCGTGCACGGAGCTGAGGACTTGAGTGCGGGGCTGCTCCCACGCTGCCACCGCCAATGAAGCAACTGCCAAGGCTCCGGCTAAAAACAAACCTCGTGCAATTTCGAGTTTCATTGTTATAAGCCTTTGATAGCGCTGCCAAACGCCGTCTCATAAAAATAGACGAGTTTTTTCCAGTCTGTATCGCTGAACGACGAGTGGCGGCGCAATTGCTGCAGGTCATGGGCCGCTGCACGACGGGCGGTAAAACGCTGTCGACATTTCTCCAGATCGATCAATGCCACCTCGACCTTTGCGGACTCGCCTTCACCGGTGACCCGCACGAATACGTGCTTGATGTAGAGGCAGCTGTGCTGCCAACGGCCCTTGTGCATGCGGGCCAGGTTGTCGGCCAGATCCTTCAATACGCGATCATGCACCGCCTCACCATGACGCTCGCGACCGCCACCTTTGTACCAGTGAACGAGTTCCTCGAAGCCATCCAGGGACTTGGTAACCAGTAATGCGCGCCACTTATGCACGGGATCGCGCTGTGCCCCGCAAAAAACGATTTCCGGAACCCGAACATCGAGCAGCCGCAGGCCAATGAGCGCATCACGCTCGCGCAACACCGTCGGCCGACCGAAGGGATGTAACGCGCTGCGATAGATATGCCCGGTTTGACGCTTGGTGTAGAGCAGCTGTCCATCACTGCCCATGACGCGCTGCACGCCACTTTCCCCACCGCGACGGACATTGGGTTCTTCTACCCATTCACCGCGCAGGTTCCAGAAGTAGTCAAAGCGGTCCTGAGAAGCAACTTGCGTTTGTGCTGCACATTGCACTGCCATCTTGTTACCTCTTGCGTAATACGTATACCCGCCACATGGCGTAGAGCGGTAAAAAATCCAGTTGTTCCTGGATCCGAAAACCCGCCTGCTCGAATTCCTTTTCAACCGTGGCAGCCGGTAACACAAATCGATTCTGGTAACCCTCCTGCCCACGCCTTTTCTCCGAGCGCTTGCGTTTCCAGGCCTTGAAATTGCCGTCCACCCACAACGAAACAATCACGCTGTCACGGGTGACGCGCTCGAATTCGCGCAGGATGGTCAGTCGATGCTCGGCTTCACCGATGTGATGGAGCAGACGCATACAGAAAATGCTGTCGACGGCGTTATCGGGCAAGGCAATGTCGAATGCAGAAGTGTGCAAGGGTTGTACCCGTTTCACCACCTCGGCAGGTTGTGCCTGCATGGCAATCTTCAACATGGACTCCGAGTTGTCGGCGCCGATGATGACACGGTTGTGTTTTTCCGCCAGCAGCGGCCAGAAACGCCCTGCGCCGCAGGGCAAATCGAGGACCAACCCAGGCTCACCGGCCAGCATCAGCGCTTTTCGCGCCAGTTGTTCGTCACGCCAGTGGGACAGTCGGCGGCCGAGCCCCTCCTGATGCTTGCGCAAATATTTCCGGGCGTGTTGATCGTCGTACTTTTCGGAAAAATCGAGTTTGATCGGACCAGCCATCACTGCAGTCTCCTGAACATCTGATGGCTACCACCTTAGGTAGTGTGGTGTCAGTGTCAGGTCGTGCCTTTGTGAAAAATTTGTCATGTAAAACCCGGGATTATTTCAGGATTTTACATGACCGACATTCAGGATCCGTCAGATCACGGACGGACTCAAATCCACCTGAAAACGGCAACCATTGGGCTCCATGTTGGTCAGGCTGACGCTCCAGCCCTGATTCTCGCAAATCCGCTGCACCAGCGACAGCCCCAGCCCCAGGCCCTCGCCGCGTTTCTCGTTGCCGCGCACGAACGGCTCGAACATCGCCTCGCGTTTTTCCTCGGGAATGCCCACGCCACTGTCTTCCACCACGAACCCTGTATCCGTCAGGGAAAGGCGGATGTAGCCATGCTCGGTGTAATGCAGCGCATTACGCAACAGGTTGCCCATCACCGCATGTAAAAGGGTCGCGTTATAACGGGTGTCCGGCGGATTGCCCGGCTCAAAGTTCAGCATCAGGCCCTTGGCTTCGATCGGCTCGCGCCATTGACTGAGCAGCCCGTCGGCTACCTGGCTAAGGGTCTGCTGGGGGGCCATGCTGGCGTCTTCATGTTGAGCTCGGGCCAGCATGAGGAAGGTTTGCACCAGCTCGCGCATCTCCGCACATGCACGGGCGATTCGCTCGACCTGGGCACGTCCGCGCTGATCGATGCCGGGGTTTTCCAGCAACAACTCACAGGAGCTGGCCAACACCATCAACGGCGTCCGCAGCTCGTGGCTGACGTCACTGGTGAACAATCGCTCCCGGGTCAACGCCTGACGCAAGCGCCCGAGGGTGGCGTCGAAGGCCACGGCCAGCTCGCCCACTTCATCGGCGGCATAGTCCGGCGCCAGTGGCGGCGCCAGGCCCAGCAGCTGATCCCGATGACGCACCTGACGGGCCAGTCGCACCACCGGCGCCATGACTTTGCGCGCCAGCACCCAGCCCAGAAATACCGCCAATGCCAGGCTCAGGACGAAACCCACCAGCACCACGGCAAACAGCACCCGCTCACGCTCTTCGAAATCGCTCTGGTCCTGCATCAGCACGTAACGCCGACCGTCAACGATTTCAACCATCGCGTGATACGACAGCTGCTCGCGAAAGACTTCATGAAAGCCCGAGTCCAGGTGCCGCAAATCCTTGGGCAGTTCGAAGTCGCCCGGCCCGCCGCTGAAATAGAACAGCTGGTCCGGCTCGGGGCGGTGGCTCCAGTCCGACACGCTGTCCATCAGCAACAGGCGTTGCAAATCGCCGCCCAGACCTGCCGAAATCAGTTTTTCTTCCACCAGGTGCACGGTCGCCACAATGCCCATGGCGAAGGCTCCCGCCACTAGCGCGCTCATCAATGCAAAGGCGATGATGATCCGTTGAGCAAGGCTCTGCTTAAACTCCATCACGGCCCTCGGCCAAGCGATAACCGACGCCATGCACCGTGTGCAGCAAGGGCTTGTCGAACGGTTTGTCGATCACCTGACGCAGTTGATGGACGTGGCTACGCAGGCTATCGCTGTCCGGGCAGTCATCGCCCCACAGGGCCTCTTCGAGAACCTCGCGGCGTAGCACGTGGGGGCTTTTCTGCATCAACACGGCCAGCAACTTCAGGCCCACCGGGTTGAGTTTCAGCAGGCGGCCTTCGCGCGTGACTTCCAGAGTATCGAGGTCGTAGCTCAGATCACCGACTTGCAAGGCACGGCGACCGCCCCCTTGGGCACGGCGCATGACCGCCTCGATCCGCGCGGCCAGTTCGGACAGTGCAAAGGGTTTGATCAGATAGTCGTCAGCACCGGATTTGAAGCCCTGCAAACGGTCATCCAGTTGATCGCGCGCAGTGAGCATGATCACTGGCGTGTCGCGGCGGGCGTCTTCGCGCAGGCGTTTACACAGGGTATAGCCGTCGATGCCAGGCAGCATGATGTCGAGCACGATCAGGTCGTAATGCTCGGTGGCCGCCAGGTGCAGGCCCGACAAACCGTCCTGCGCGCAATCCACGGTGTAACCCTTGAGCCCCAGATAATCGGCCAGATTGGCCAGGATATCGCGGTTGTCTTCAACCAATAGAATTCGCATCGGCACCTCCTCCGTACACAGTAACGGCTGTCTTGGCGCGCAGCTTAAGGCCAAGTGTGGCTCAGGGATAGGGTGGCGTGCAGGGGTAAATCCGACAAAAAAAGCCTGAGAGGGCCTTAACAACTTTTTCACCATCGATTCACAGGCTGACGACAGAGGCGTGTTCAGACTCCCGCGGTTGCGCGCTTCAGAACATTTCACTCATCAAGGATTTGCCATGGCTTCGACCGCTGCCCGCCCCGCTTCCAGGCCACTGAATGTCTGGCTGTGCCTGGGAGTGCCCGCCATTGCGGCGATCACCCTGCTGTTGCTCGAACTGACGTCCCTGGACATGGACCTTGCCAGGCTGTTCTACGACCCGGTCGCCGGCGAGTTCATCGGGCGACACAGTTACTTCCTGGAAAACATTTTGCATGACCGGGCCAAGCAAGTGGTCATCGCCTTTTCGGTGTTCGCCATCCTGGGCTTCATCGGCTCTTTTTTCCTGGAAAGGCTCAAACCGTTCAAGCGCGAACTGGGTTGCCTGGTGTTATCTCTGGCGCTGGCAACGTCGTTCGTCACTCCGGTCAAAGCCGTGACCGCAGTGCAATGCCCATGGAGCCTGGAGCAATTCGGCGGGCATGAAACCTACAGCGAACTGCTCAGCCCTCGCCCGCACACCGACAAGCCGGGCCGTTGCTGGCCGGGTGGTCATGCGGCGACCGGTTTCACGTTGTTTGCGCTGTTCTTCGTATTACGCGACCGGCGCCCGCGTCTGGCACGCAAAGCGTTTGTCTTCGCCTTCGCGTTGGGCTCGGTGTTTTCCATCAGCCGGATGATGCAGGGGGCGCACTTCTTTTCGCACAACGTGTGGACGGCAATTTTCTGCTGGTTGATTTGTCTGGGGGCGTATTACTACATCCTTTATCGACCGGCCTCCAAAGCTGCGCGAGTAGTTAACGTGGAGCCTGTCAGCGTCTGAGCTGACGCCTTCGCGGGCAAGCCCGCTCCCACAGGGTTGATGCCGATCCTGTGGGAGCGTGGCTTGCCCGCGATGGCCGCGACTCGGTCTCCCGGCGGACCAAATTGAAGGCAATAAAAAACCCCGCCTGCTTAGCGCAGACGGGGTTTTTATGTACGGGGTAAGGCTGGCTTACATCATGCCGCCCATGCCACCCATACCGCCCATGTCTGGCATGCCGCCGCCAGCTGGTGCGTCTTCCTTGATCTCGGCGATCATGGCTTCGGTGGTGATCATCAGGCTGGCAATCGACGAAGCCGCTTGCAGAGCCGAACGAGTCACTTTAGCCGGGTCCAGGATACCCATTTCGATCATGTCGCCGTATTCGCCGGTCGCAGCGTTGTAACCGTAGTTACCCGAACCCTGCTTGACCTTGTCGACAACTACGCTTGGCTCGTCGCCGGAGTTGGCAACGATCTGGCGCAGTGGCGCTTCAACAGCGCGACGCAGCAACTGGATGCCAACGTTCTGGTCATCGTTGTCGCCTTTGAGCTCGGAGATAGCCTGCAGAGCGCGAACCAGTGCCACGCCGCCGCCAGGTACCACGCCTTCTTCAACGGCTGCACGGGTAGCGTGCAGGGCGTCTTCAACGCGGGCTTTCTTCTCTTTCATTTCTACTTCGGAACCAGCGCCAACCTTGATCACTGCAACGCCGCCGGACAGCTTGGCCAGACGCTCTTGCAGTTTTTCACGGTCGTAGTCGGACGAAGTGTCAGCCACTTGCTGACGGATTTGCAGTACGCGAGCCTGGATATCAGCTTCAACGCCGGCGCCGTCGATCACGGTGGTGTTTTCTTTGGACAGGATCACGCGCTTGGCATTACCCAGGTGTTCCAGGGTAGTGCTTTCCAGGCTCAGGCCGATCTCTTCGGAGATAACGGTACCGCCAGTCAGAACGGCGATGTCCTGCAGCATGGCCTTGCGACGGTCGCCGAAGCCTGGAGCCTTGACGGCTGCGACTTTGACGATGCCACGCATGTTGTTCACAACCAGAGTCGCCAGGGCTTCGCCTTCAACGTCTTCGGCCACGATCAGCAGTGGACGGCCGGCTTTGGCAACGGCTTCCAGGACTGGCAACATTTCGCGGATGTTGGAGATCTTTTTGTCGACCAGCAGGATCAGCGGACCGTCGAGTTCGGCAGTCATGGTCTCTGGCTTGTTGACGAAGTACGGGGACAGGTAGCCACGGTCGAACTGCATGCCTTCAACAACCGACAGTTCGTTTTCCAGGCCCGAGCCTTCTTCAACAGTGATCACGCCTTCTTTGCCGACTTTTTCCATGGCTTCGGCAATGATGTCGCCGATGGAGCTGTCGGAGTTGGCCGAGATGGTGCCGACCTGAGCGATGGCCTTGGTGTCAGCGCAAGGCTTGGACAGGGCTTTCAGCTCTTTGACGATCGCGATGGTCGCTTTGTCGATACCGCGCTTCAGGTCCATCGGGTTCATGCCGGCAGCGACGGCTTTCAGGCCTTCGTTGACGATCGATTGAGCCAGAACAGTAGCGGTGGTGGTACCGTCGCCTGCGTCATCGTTGGCACGGGAGGCAACGTCTTTGACCAGCTGCGCGCCCATGTTTTCGAAGCGATCTTTCAGCTCGATTTCTTTGGCGACGGAAACGCCGTCCTTGGTGATGGTCGGAGCGCCGAAGCTCTTCTCGATGATCACGTTACGGCCTTTAGGGCCCAGGGTCGCTTTTACTGCGTCAGCCAGGACGTTGACACCGGCGAGCATTTTCTTGCGGGCGGAATCGCCGAATTTAACTTCTTTAGCAGCCATGATCGATATTCCTTAAATACTTTGTAGTAACGGGAAAATGAGCGGGGAATCAGCCTTCGATGACAGCGAGGATTTCGCTCTCGCCGATGACCAGCAGGTCTTCGCCGTCAACTTTCACAGTGTTGCTGCCGGAGTAAGGGCCGAACACAACCTTGTCACCCACTTTCACGGCCAGCGCACGCACTTCACCGTTGTCCAGTGCTTTACCTGGGCCTACAGCGAGGACTTCACCCTGGTTTGGCTTTTCAGCAGCCGAACCTGGCAGGACGATACCGCCAGCGGTTTTCTTTTCTTCTTCGCTGCGACGGACGACGACGCGGTCATGCAGAGGACGAAGCTTCATTGTCGATCTCTCCTAATTGTGGTTTTCATCGGCCGGTGTAGTCCCGGCGGGTTTAACAAATCCGGCGGCGCCGGGTGCGGTTCGTCGAGCGAACCGCGGAAGTCTGTCTGGCGCAATTGCCAGAAACCTTGCGGTGACCGTTACATAAGGGCGCACAAGCTTATTTCAAGGGCGGGGAGCGAAAAATTTTTACGTCAATGCCCTGAAAACCAACACGGCACCCGAAGGTGCCGTGTCGATGGAAGTGTTACTTGGAGTCGCGGTGCTCGAACTCGCCTTCGATCACATTGGGCTCACGGCCCAATGGCTGCTGCGGAGCAGGACCGCCCCGTGGCTGAAGGTCATCGGCGAACGCACGCTGACGCATCGCTTGTTCCTCGGCGCGCAGACGCATTTTGTTGGCCAGCAGTCGACGAGAGATCGGCAGCAACATGATCAGACCCAGCACGTCGGTGACGAAGCCCGGCAGGATCAACAGACCGCCCGCCAGGGCCAGCATCAGGCCTTCGAGCATGGTCTGGGCCGGCAGCTCGCCGCGGTTCAGACTTTCACGGGCGCGTAGCGCAGTAGCCAGACCGGCGATACGCAGCACGAACACGCCGAGCATCGAGCCGAGAATGATCAGCAGCAGGGCCGGGAAAAACCCGATCGCCCCACTGACCTTGACGAATACGAACAGCTCCAACACCGGGAACAGTACAAAGAGCAATAAAAAAGGGCGCATCAAATGGTTCCTCAACGCAAGAATGCCTTGCCAGTTTTCCTTAGATGACGTCGCCGTTTCGTGAATTCAAGCGTCGGCCACTTCATTTTTCGGCCAATGCTCGGCGTGAGCCAGGAAAACCAAGGCTTCCCGGACTTGTGTCGGCGTATTACAGGGCGTTTGAAACGGCAGCCAGTAGAGCCCCTGACCGATGCGCAAGTGCATGCCTTCGGTGTCGATACCGGCCAATTGCGCCGGAGCGGTTTTCGGCAGCCCCGCCAGCTCGACGTAGTGAGCGATGGCTTTAGCGTGATCAGCATTCATGTGCTCGACCATGCTCACTTCGGCCTTGCCGGCGAACGGGTTGGCGAGGGTCAACTGATCGATCCAGTGGATCGCACCGAAACCGCCGATGTAGCGGTGACGTACCTCGTTGAGTACCCAGAAATCGAAATCGTGGGCTTTGTGATAGTTCTGCGAATCGGGGAAATAGCGGTAGTAACGCTCGGCTGCCGCCTCGATGGCAGTGGGGTCTTGAAGCTTTTCTGCCTCAGCGAGGTAAGTCAGGCGACCAACGGCTTGTACGTCTTCGGCTTCACGCTCACCCACCAGCAGCGAGCATTTTGGATCTTTCTGCAGGTTGTGAGTGTGCTGAGCGATGCGGCTGATAAGGATCAGCGGCCGGCCCTGCTCATCCAGGCAATAGGGAACCACGGAGCCAAACGGAAAACCGGGCATCGCTTTGGAGTGGGTCGACAGCACTCCACGGTATTCCTTGAGAAGCAATTCTCGGGCGTTCTTAGCAACTTTAATGCTCAATTTATGACTCCTTATGTAGAATCCGTCGAAAACAGACGGACAACTGGGCTAAAGTTCCCAGGACGCCATCAGGCAGTTCTCATGTGCGGCGGGCCCGCGCACCCTACAAGAAATCCACTCTGACCAGCTAACGGGGCTATGCGAATGCAACTCACTGACAAAGTAATCATTATCACCGGCGGTTGCCAGGGTTTAGGCCGGTCCATGGCCGAGTATCTTGCAGGTCGTGGCGCGAAGCTGGCCCTTGTGGACCTGAACCAGGAAAAACTCGACGCCGCCGTCGCGGCTTGCAAAGCCAAGGGTGTCGAGGCTCGGGCCTACCTGTGCAACGTCGCCGATGAAGAACAGGTGACCCATATGGCCGCTCAGGTGGCCGACGATTTCGGCGCGATCCATGGGCTGATCAACAACGCCGGCATTCTGCGCGACGGCCTGCTGCTGAAGCTCAAGGACGGCGAAATGACCAAGATGAGCCTGGCCCAATGGCAGGCGGTCATCGACGTCAATCTGACCGGTGTGTTCCTGTGCACCCGTGAAGTCGCGGCGAAAATGGTCGAGCTGAACAACAGCGGCGCGATCATCAATATCTCGTCGATTTCGCGCGCCGGCAACGTTGGCCAGACCAACTACTCCGCGGCCAAGGCCGGTGTCGCTGCGGCGACTGTGACCTGGGCCAAGGAACTGGCACGTTACGGCATTCGCGTGGCGGGCATTGCGCCGGGCTTTATCGAAACCGAGATGACCCTGAGCATGAAGCCCGAAGCGCTGGAGAAAATGACGTCCGGGATTCCGCTCAAGCGCATGGGTAAACCTGAAGAGATCGCTCAGTCGGCAGCGTACATCTTCGAGAACGACTACTACACCGGTCGGATTCTGGAATTGGATGGCGGGTTGCGCATCTAAGGCAAGATCAAAAGATCGCAGCCTCGCTTCGCTCGACAGCTCCTACATGGATTGGCTTACACCTGTAGGAGCTGTCGAGCGAAGCGAGGCTGCGATCTCTTTTCAGCGGATCAATCGTCGCTGACGGTGATGTTCGGCATCGCCGGCGTCGCGGCTTCCTGCAGCACAATCCGCGCCCCCACATGGCGAGCCAGTTCCTGGTAAACCATCGCAATCTGGCTGTCTGGCTCGGCGATTACCGTTGGCTTGCCGCCATCGGCCTGTTCGCGAATCAGCATCGACAGTGGCAATGAAGCCAACAGTTCGACACCGTACTGGTTGGCCAGCTTCACACCGCCACCTTCACCGAACAGATGCTCGGCATGCCCGCAGTTGGAGCAGATGTGCACGGCCATGTTTTCCACCACGCCCAGTACCGGGATGTTGACCTTGCGGAACATCTCCACGCCCTTGCGCGCGTCCAGCAATGCCAGATCCTGCGGCGTGGTCACGATTACCGCGCCGGCCACCGGGACTTTCTGCGCCAGGGTCAGCTGGATATCGCCGGTGCCTGGCGGCATGTCGATGACCAGATAATCCAGGTCGCCCCAGGCCGTTTGCGTGACCAGTTGCAACAAGGCGCCGGAGACCATCGGCCCGCGCCAGACCATCGGCGTGTTGTCGTCGGTCAGGAAGGCCATGGACATCACTTCGACGCCATGGGATTCAATCGGAATGAACCACTTCTGATCCTTGACCTTTGGTCGGGTGCCTTCAGGGATGCCGAACATGATGCCCTGGCTCGGACCGTAGATATCCGCGTCGAGAATCCCGACCTTGGCGCCTTCACGGGCCAAGGCCAACGCGAGGTTGGCAGCGGTGGTGGACTTGCCCACGCCACCCTTGCCGGATGCCACGGCCACGACGTTCTTGACGTTGGCCAAACCCGGGATCTGTGCCTGGGCCTTGTGCGCGGCGATCACGCTGGTGATCTCGACGCGCGCGGTGACGACGCCGTCCAGGCCTTCGATGGCCAGTTGCAGCAACTGCGCCCAACCGCTCTTGAACAGACCGGCGGCGTAACCCAGCTCCAGCTGGACGCTGACGCGATCACCCTGGATATCGATGCTACGCACGCACCCGGCGCTGACCGGGTCCTGGTTCAGGTAAGGGTCGGTGTATTGGCGAAGGACGGCTTCCACCGCTGCGCGATTGACGGCGCTCATGGGCAACTCCGATAGCAAGACTGGAAAATCAGGGAGGTATCCTAACCGTTCTGTCGCCTGGACGGCATGCTTTCAGAATATGACAAATATCCCATGACCAGACGCGCCCTGTAGCAGCTGGCGAAGCCTGCGTTCGGCGGCGAAGCCGTCGTAAAACCAGACAATGCGGTGTTTCAGGTAGATCGAGGTGGCAGGATAGGCGACGGCTTCGCCGCCGAACGCAGGCTTCGCCAGCTGCTACAAAGGTCCGTGGAGGCAGGCCGTGGGGGTGAAAAATATGCGCCAGCGCTTTATAGTGGCCGACCTCCGTTTCATCAAGTAGCCGAGCCCCATGTCCGAGCCACGCAAGATCCTCGTCACCAGCGCCCTGCCCTATGCCAATGGTTCGATCCACCTCGGCCATATGCTGGAATACATCCAGACCGATATGTGGGTGCGCTTCCAGAAGCATCGCGGTAATCAATGCATTTATGTCTGCGCCGACGACGCCCACGGTTCGGCCATCATGCTGCGCGCGGAAAAGGAAGGCATCACCCCGGAACAACTGATCGCCAACGTCCAGGCTGAACACAGCGCCGACTTTGCCGAGTTCCTGGTGGACTTCGACAACTTCCACTCCACTCACTCCGAAGAAAACCGTGAGCTGTCGAGCCAGATTTACCTGAAGCTGCGCGACGCCGGGCACATCGCCACGCGCTCGATCACTCAGTACTTCGACCCGGAAAAGAAAATGTTCCTGGCCGACCGCTTCATCAAGGGCACCTGCCCGAAGTGCGGCACCGAAGACCAGTACGGCGACAACTGCGAAAAATGCGGTGCGACCTACGCGCCGACCGACCTCAAAGATCCGAAGTCGGCAATTTCCGGCGCCACCCCGGTGCTCAAGGATTCCCAGCACTTCTTCTTCAAATTGCCGGACTTCCAGGAAATGCTGCAAGCCTGGACCCGCAGCGGTACGTTGCAAGAAGCCGTCGCCAACAAGATCTCCGAATGGCTGGATGCCGGCCTGCAACAGTGGGACATCTCCCGCGATGCGCCGTACTTCGGCTTCGAGATTCCCGACGAGCCGGGCAAGTATTTCTACGTGTGGCTGGATGCGCCAATCGGCTACATGGCCAGCTTCAAAAACCTCTGCGACCGCACGCCTACACTTGATTTCGACGCGTTCTGGGGCAAAGATTCCACCGCCGAGCTGTACCATTTCATCGGCAAGGACATCGTCAACTTCCACGCCCTGTTCTGGCCCGCCATGCTCGAAGGCGCCGGGTTCCGCAAACCGACCGGCATCAATGTACACGGCTACCTGACCGTCAACGGCCAGAAGATGTCCAAGTCCCGCGGAACGTTCGTCAAGGCGCGGACTTACCTGGATCACCTGTCGCCGGAATACCTGCGCTACTACTACGCCGCCAAGCTGAGCCGTGGCGTCGACGACCTGGACCTGAACCTCGAAGACTTCGTGCAGAAGGTCAACTCCGACCTGGTCGGCAAAGTCGTCAACATCGCCAGCCGTTGCGCCGGTTTCATCCATAAAGGCAACGCCGGTGTACTGGTAGCCGGCAACGCCGCGCCGGAACTGACTGACGCCTTCCTGGCCGCAGCACCGAGCATTGCCGATGCCTACGAGGCTCGCGACTTCGCACGTGCCATGCGCGAAATCATGGGCCTGGCCGACCGCGCCAACGCCTGGATCGCCGACAAGGCGCCGTGGTCGCTGAACAAACAGGAAGGCAAGCAGGATGAAGTCCAGGCCATTTGCGCCTTGGGCATCAACCTGTTCCGTCAACTGGTGATCTTCCTCAAACCGGTGCTGCCGTTGCTGGCCGCAGATGCCGAGGCATTCCTGAATGTCGCCCCGCTGACCTGGAACGACCACGCCACCTTGCTCAGCAACCATCAGCTGAACGAGTTCAAACCGTTGATGACCCGCATCGACCCGGTAAAAGTGCAAGCCATGACCGACGCCTCGAAAGAAGACCTGACCGCCAGCGCAACCGACACCGGCGAAGCTGCACCGGCCGGCAACGGTGAACTGGCCAAGGATCCGCTGTCGCCAGAAATCGAGTTCGACGCCTTTGCCGCTGTAGACCTGCGCGTGGCGCTGATCGTCAAAGCCGAAGCCGTGGAAGGTGCCGACAAACTGCTGCGCCTGACCCTGGACATCGGTGACGAGCAACGCAACGTGTTCTCCGGCATCAAGAGCGCCTACCCGGACCCGTCCAAGCTCAATGGTCGCCTGACCATGATGATCGCCAACCTCAAGCCTCGCAAAATGAAATTCGGCATCTCCGAAGGCATGGTGATGGCAGCCGGCCCTGGCGGTGAAGAAATCTACCTGCTGAGCCCTGACAGCGGCGCCAAGCCGGGTCAGCGCATCAAGTAAAACCCTGCGGTAAACCGATCCCACAGTCGTGCCCGGCGCGACTGTGGGATTTTCATGTCTGGCCCCCCCTCCTTCCTTGCCGGATAATGCCTAATCTCTTTTAGAGAGCCCTTGAGAAAGCCCTGTCCTTGCCGGCACGATCATGACCGAACTGCTTCTTACGCTTATCAGCGCCGCCCTGATCAACAATCTCGTGTTGCACTGGCCGCTGGGCGTCGATCCGGTGCTGGCCAGCGAGCAGCCACAGGTCCACGCGCTGGGCATCGCGACAACGTGCCTGATGCTGATCGTCGGCATACTCGGCTATGCGCTCTACCATTGGCTACTGGTGCCGTTGGCGCTGACCTCGCTGCGTCTGTTCGTGTTCCTGCCGTTGAGCGTTCTGCTGATCGGCCCGCTGTTGAAGTTGCTTTCACGGTTATTGGCGAAACTTTCATTCGATGGCCTCTGGCCCCTGCTGCTGGGGAATGCCGGGGTGCTTGGGCTGACGTTGCTCAACGCTCAGAACGACAAGGGAATTTTCCACGCCATAGCCCTGAGCCTTGGCGCCGGGCTGGGTTTCTGGCTGGTCCTGAGTCTGTTCAGCGACTTGCGCCAGCGCACACTCGACAACGATATCCCCCTGCCCTTTCGCGGCCTGCCGATCGAGTTGATCGGCGCCGGATTGATCGCGGTGGTTTTTCTCGGATTCAGCGGGCTGATTAAAACATGAGTCTGATTCAAAGCATCGACGCCCTCTTGCCGCAGACCCAATGCGGCAAGTGTGGCCACCCTGGATGCAAACCCTACGCCGAAGGCATCGCCAACGGCGAGCCGATCAACAAGTGCCCACCGGGCGGCAGCGAAACCATCGCGGCCTTGGCCGACCTGCTGAAAGTGCCGGTGCTGGAACTGGATGTCAGTCGCGGTTCGGCACCCGCGCAGATCGCTTACATCCGCGAAGCCGAATGCATCGGCTGCACCAAGTGCATTCAGGCCTGCCCGGTCGACGCCATTGTCGGCGCGGCGAAATTCATGCACACGGTCATCGTCGACGAATGCACCGGTTGCGACCTTTGCGTGGCGCCCTGCCCGGTGGATTGCATCGAGATGCATCCGCTACCGCTGGCCACAGTCTTGCCGATTGTCGGTGGGCTGGCGTTCAGCCTGGAGGAACAACAGGCCCGGGCCGCCAAGCGCAATCACGCGCGACGCCGTTTCGAACAGCGCAATGCCCGTTTGCATCGCGAAGAGGAACAGAAACTCGCCGAACGCCAGGCCCGTGCCCAACGTGCCGTGCAGCACAGCGAAGTGACGCTCGACCCGGTTCAGGCCGCACTCGAGCGCGTCCGCACACAGAAGGCCGCCAATGCCGATGCAGCACTGAAAAAGGCCAAGGTCGATCTGGCGATGAGTCGGGCGCAGCTGAACAAATCGCTCAAGGCCTTCGGGCATCCGCCAACCTTCGAGCAGCAATCGCAACTGATCGTGCTGCAACAGCAGTTCGAAGCCGCCGAACAGGCACTGGAGCAACTGGAGAGCAGCACACCGCCGGTCTCTGCGGCACCTGCGCCGGCAAAAGATGCCGAGTTGAAACGGGCGAAGATCCAGCTGGCCATGCGCCGCGCCGAACTCAAGAAAGCTCAGACAAGCGAAGCCCCAGCCGAACAGATCGAAGCGTTGCAACATGCGCTCAACGAAGCCGAGCGTCAGGTGGATGCCTATGTCACCCCTTGAATCGGTGGATGAACGCCTTCAGCAGGCCATGAAGCTGGTATTGCTGGCCACCGTGCCGGGGATGCTGATGTTGTTCTGGCTGTACGGCTGGGGCGTATTGATCAACCTGATTCTGGCGGCTATCACCGCACTGGCCGTTGAGGCGGCGGTGTTGCAGCTGCGCAAGCAACCGTTAAAACCGACGCTGAGCGATGGCAGTGCGCTGGTCAGCGCGACGCTGTTGGCGCTGGCCTTGCCGCCTTATTGCCCGTGGTGGCTGACGGTCAGTGCTGCGGCGTTCGGACTGTTTTTCGGCAAGCACTTGTATGGCGGCGTCGGCAAGAATCCGTTCAATCCGGCGATGCTCGGTTTCGCGTTGGTCTTGGTGATGTTTCCCCAGCAAATGACCCATTGGCCAGCGTCCCATGGCATGGATTTGTTTGGTGGGCTGCAACAGGTGTTCGGCTTCAGCTTCGGTCAGGCACCCGATGCGTGGGCCCAGGCCTCGGCGCTGGACAGTCTGCGAATCAACAAAAGCCTGACCATGGAAGAACTGTTCGCCGGCAACCCGGCATTCGGCCGTTTTGGTGGCCGAGGCATGGAATGGGTCAACCTGGCGTTTCTGGCAGGCGGTGCGTTTCTGCTGCAGCGGCGGGTATTCAGCTGGCATGCGCCGGTCGGCATGCTCGCAAGTCTGTTCATCATCAGCCTGTTGTGCTGGAACGGTACGGGCTCCGACTCTCATGGCTCGCCACTGTTTCATCTGTTCACCGGCGCGAGCATGCTCGGTGCCTTCTTCATCGTGACAGAACCGATATCCGGCGCGAAAAGCCCCACCGCCCGATTACTGTTCGGCGTAGGCGTGGGGTTACTGACTTATCTGATTCGGACATGGGGCGGGTATCCGGACGGCGTGGCCTTTGCGGTTTTGCTGATGAACCTTTGTGTACCGGCGCTGGAACGGTTTGCCGCGTCCAGGCAGGAGCCAGTTGCCCCATGAACCGAGCGACGAACGCTGTGATCCTGGTAGTGCTGGCAGGCCTGGGGATGGGCGCGACTTACCTCGTGCAGCACACCGGCGCCACGCGCGTTGCCGCCGAACAACGCCTGATCGACAGCCGCCAGTTACTGGATCTGCTACCGCCCGACAGCTACGACAACCAGCCACTGGAACACCCGCTCAGCCTCGAAAACACTCCCTTGGCCAACAGCACACTGTTGGGTGGCTACCTGGCGTCCAAGACTGGTCAATCGAGCGCCGTGTTGCTGCGCAGCCAGACACTGGGCTACACAGGCTCCATTGAGTTGCTGATCGCCATAGACCCCCAAGGCAAGTTAATGGGGGTCAAAACCCTCAAGCAATCGGAAACCCCTGGGTTGGGCGGCAAGCTTGCCGATTGGCCTAATGCCTGGCTGCAGGTGTTTACCGGCAAGTCTCTAACCGACCCCGATGACAATGGCTGGGCCTTGAAAAAGGACCAAGGGCAATTCGATCAGATCGCCGGCGCGACCATCACCTCAAGAGCAGTGATCAATGCCACCCATGACGCGCTGCGCTACTTCGATGAACACCGGCAACCGCTGATCGGGAGCAGCGCCCATGAATAAGTCATCAACCCTGCAGAACTCGCTGATGCTTACGCCCTTGATCGGCGTCACTGATTCATTGGTAACGGCCCTGGGCCTGTGGCTGATGTTGGCCCTGGTGCTCAGCGCTTACGGCGTGAGCATGGGCATCTTGCGTTCGCGACTGATTCCGGCAACACATTTGCTTGCCTGCCTGTTGCTGGCCGCCACGTTGACCAGTTGCGTGGAACTCGCCATGCAAGCCTGGTCGCTCCAATGGCACCAGCATCTGGGCCTCTACGCAGGATTGATCGCCTTGCAATGCGTCGTGCTGGAACACAACGGTTATTTTCACAGCACATGGCGTGATCGACTGCGTCTGTGTGGCCTGTTCGGCGCCTTGATGGTGGGCCTGGGCCTGCTGCGCGAGCTTCTCGGCAACGGGACACTCGGTAGCCATCTGTCCTGGATGGCCGGGGCCACGCAACCGGACTGGCAAGGCTGGACGCTGATCGTCGACGGTGGCCTGCACCTGGTCACTCTGGCCCCTGGCGGGTTTATTCTGTTGGGATTGCTGATCGCCGCACATCAGGCCTGGACCCGCCGCCCTGCGGCCTCACTTTGACCGCTTTCGAGGAAACGCATCGCCCATGAATGCCGCAAAACGTCTTGAAATTTTCCGCAGGTTTCACGAAGACAACCCTGAACCGAAAACCGAACTGGCCTACTCCTCACCGTTCGAATTGCTGATTGCCGTGATCCTCTCGGCGCAGTCGACCGATGTCGGCGTCAACAAGGCCACCGCCAAACTGTTCCCGGTGGCCAATACGCCGGCGGCTATCCATGCCTTGGGCGTCGAAGGGCTGTCGGAGTACATCAAGACCATCGGCCTGTTCAACAGCAAAGCGAAAAACGTGATCGAAACCTGTCGCTTGCTGATGGAGCGCCATGGCGGTGAAGTACCGCAGACCCGCGAGGCACTGGAGGCATTGCCGGGCGTCGGGCGCAAGACCGCCAACGTGGTGCTCAATACCGCCTTTCGTCAGCTGACCATGGCCGTGGACACTCACATTTTCCGAGTCAGTAACCGTACCGGCATTGCTCCGGGCAAGAATGTGGTGGAGGTGGAACAGAAACTGATGAAATACGTGCCGAAGGAATATCTGCTCGACGCCCATCACTGGCTGATTCTCCACGGGCGCTACGTTTGCCTGGCCCGCAAGCCGCGTTGTGGCAGCTGCCGAATCGAGGACTTGTGCGAATACAAGCAAAAGACTTCGGACGATTGAGGCTCTATTAGTTTTTTTGATGAATCGATTGAAAAAATCTTTTTTACCCGCCGGGAAATTGTCGATATAAGGAGCGCCAAAGGCAGCCTTAGCCTGGAGTTAACCTTATGAGTACTGGCAAAGAGCAATTGGACGTAGAAGACGACTTCACTCCCGTTGAGGCCGATGACGCTGAGCCGGTAGTGGAAGTGGCAAAGACCAACCTGAGCAAACGCCGCACCATCGACAATCTGCTGGAGGAGCGCCGACTGCAGAAGCAATTGGCCGATTACGATTTTGACTTGTAACACTTAAAAGCCTCCCGAAACGGAGGCTTTTTACTAAGTGCCGTCCCCTGATAAACGCCCGTTTATCTCGCCTCGACAAGCGCTGGTAGCTTCATACCAGGCCATTGCGTTGGGCCAATTCGATCAGGTCGACCAGTGAGCGAGCATTGAGCTTTAATAGAAGACGGGTCTTGTAAGTACTGACGGTTTTATTGCTGAGGAACATTCCATCGGCGATCTCCTTGTTTGTCTTTCCTCGGGCCAACTGTTGCAGGACCATCATCTCGCGCCCGGACAAACGATCCACCATATCAGATTCACTGGCGTTCCCAAGACTGGAACGCACAGTATGCAGAGCCTGATTGGGAAAGTAGCTGTAACCTGATAGCACGGCTTTTATTGCACTGAGCAACTCAGTGAGGTCCTGTTGTTTGCAGACATATCCGGCGGCGCCCGATTGCATACAGCGCATGGAAAAGTGCCCTGGCGCCTGGGAGGTCAAGATCAGTACTTTTATAGGCATCGCCGTTGATGTCAGACGCGCGATGACTTCCAACCCATCCAGTTTCGGTATTCCAATATCCAGAATGACAATATCCGGCATAAGATCACGGGCAAGTTGTAATGCGTCCACACCATTATCTGTCTCTGCAATGACTTCGTAGCCATGACGTTCCATTAGCATACGTACCGCAAGACGAATGACGGGGTGATCATCCACGATCAGCACTTTATTCATGGGCAAGTCCAATTTTCGCTGTTCGAATTTTTAGAGCCCGCACAATAGCCTAGTCGTTTCATCCATGGCATGCCGCACCCCCCGGCCACTCGTAGCGAGAGACATAGCCTACAAACAAAACGGATTATTCCTACAAAAAATCATTACCACACGAAGCGCCAGTGATTTCACTAGCCCAATATTGTTCAGCGTTCTGACATTTCTTTGTATCGCTTTACGACGCAAAAAAACACATAAAACAGAGTTTCACACCCACAATTCAACATACATCGACTATTGAGCTACCCTTAAAAGCAACGAATATTCTCCATCACTTATCGCACCTTTACTCAAACGAACAGGAAAAGCACACACACCGTAACAGTTCACCCACAACACAGCCCCACAAACCTAAACAAACAATCAGCGACATCCAAACATACAACCCCTATACTAACTTCCATTATCAGAGCAAGAAAAAACAGAGTTCAACCCAACAGTAAAAACCCAATACATTAGTTATTACCAGCCCATAAACCAATCGAGAAAACACAATACTTCATGAGCAGAAAACATGAAAAAACTCAAAAAAAGAATCACCAACCCAATGACTATCATCGCCATTTTCGCAGCATTATCTGAAACTTCGGCCGCTGTATCTCTCCCCTTTCTTGATTATGAGGAGAGAGCGCTCTATGTCTGGTTTCTGATTAGTTTTCCCTTCTATTTACTTTTTCTTTTTTTCGTCACACTCAATTTCAACTATCGATCGCTTTACGCGCCCTCCGATTTCGAGAAGGAAGAACATTTCATAAAAATTATGGACAACGCTGATGACTCGGGAAACACCAGGGTAACGCATGAAAGCCCGGTCCCTCACCATGTGCAACTGCCTGCCCCCCTAAAGGATCTGCACATTGTTGATGCACGGTGGATACACAAAAAAATGGCGTTCAGCGCCCTGATGGAGAGTATTCAGCACCCTCCGGATAATCCTGCACAAGTGATCATATTTCTCACGTGTGCCAATTCGGATAAATTACTGAAGGAAAACACGCTCAAACATTGCAAACAAATAAAGAAACGCAACAGCGCAACGTTCTGTATTTCTTACAACTTGAGTTCACAGGGAGTGACGATTATGGGCTAGGTATTGAACTGTCGCACATCAGAAAGGCAGCCCTTGAAGCAAGATCAAGGACAGAAAGCAGAAGGAACGGTCAGCAAAAACAAGAAGAAAGCGAAACGCAATATGCATCATCCCCCTTTTCAAATTTGTGGCCTTGTCATGGACAAGGCCACAAATCCATTACCGACTCAAAGGTCTCAGAAAAGCTTCCGGCCTTTGTTCGCCGCGATGCGCATGCGCAAGGCGTTGAGCTTGATGAAGCCCGCCGCATCGGCCTGGTTGTAGGCGCCGCCATCTTCCTCGAAGGTCGCGATGTTGGCGTCGAACAACGACTCGTCGGACTTGCGGCCAGTGACGATCACGTTGCCCTTGTACAGCTTCAGGCGCACTACGCCGTTCACATGGGCCTGGGAAGCGTCGATCATCTGTTGCAGCATCAGACGCTCAGGGCTCCACCAGTAACCGGTGTAGATCAGGCTGGCGTATTTAGGCATCAGCTCGTCTTTGAGGTGAGCCACTTCGCGGTCCAGGGTGATCGATTCGATCGCACGGTGAGCGCGCAGCATGATGGTGCCGCCCGGGGTCTCGTAGCAGCCGCGGGACTTCATGCCGACGTAGCGGTTTTCAACGATGTCCAGACGACCGATACCGTGTTCGCCACCGATACGGTTCAAGGTCGCCAGCACGGTGGCCGGGGTCATTTCGACGCCGTCCAGTGCGACGATATCGCCGTTGCGGTAGGTCAGTTCCAGGTATTGCGCTTTGTCAGGAGCCTTCTCCGGGGAGACGGTCCAGCGCCACATGTCTTCTTCGTGCTCGGTCCAGGTGTCTTCCAGCACGCCGCCTTCATAGGAAATGTGCAGCAGGTTGGCATCCATCGAATACGGGGATTTTTTCTTGCCGTGACGCTCGATCGGGATCGCGTGCTTCTCGGCGTAATCCATCAGCTTTTCACGGGAGAGCAGATCCCATTCGCGCCAAGGAGCGATCACTTTCACGCCTGGCTTCAAGGCGTAGGCGCCCAGTTCGAAACGAACCTGGTCGTTGCCTTTGCCGGTCGCGCCGTGGGAAATGGCGTCTGCGCCGGTTTCGTTGGCGATTTCGATCAGGCGCTTGGCGATCAACGGACGAGCGATGGAAGTACCCAGCAGGTACTCGCCTTCGTAAACGGTGTTGGCGCGGAACATCGGGAACACGAAATCGCGCACGAATTCTTCGCGCAGATCGTCGATGTAGATTTCTTTTACGCCCATGGCCTGAGCCTTGGCGCGGGCCGGTTCGACCTCTTCGCCCTGACCCAGGTCAGCGGTGAAGGTCACTACTTCACAGTTATAAGTATCCTGCAGCCACTTGAGGATCACCGAAGTGTCCAGGCCGCCGGAATACGCCAGAACGACCTTGTTTACGTCCGCCATGCCATCACTCCACGGGGTTCTACGGAAAGCCGTCAAGTCTACCGCTCATGCAGGATAATTTACAGAGGCGCGACAGCTTATGACGACGAAGCGACAGATTATGTCGAGCGAGCGACGACTTCAGCAGGTTCAGGAGGCCTTCGCGCTGCCCGCGGAAGCAGTGGCTTGAGGCGTCGGTTGCTCGGTCGGCGCTACCCGCTCAAGGCGTACAGCAACCCGACGGTTCTTCGCCCGATTAGCGGCATTGTTGTTCGGCGCCAGAGGATAGCGCTCACCGTGAAAACGCAGGGTGATCTGCGATTCCTGGACACCATTGGCCTTGAAGAAGTCCATTACGGCCAGCGCCCTGCGTCGTGACAGTTCGCGGTTGGTCAGGCGGTTGCCGCTATTGTCGGAGTGGCCGTCGAGCTCGATGTGGTTGACCGTCGGGTCGGCTTTCATGAATTCCAGCATAACCTGCAAATGGGCCTTGGCTTGGGCATCGAGGTCAATGCCCTCCCCCGGAAAGCCGACTTCGGATTGCTTCACCTGTTCAAAATTCTGCGGCAGCAACTTGGCCACGCAACCCTGATAGTCACTGTAGGCCTTGCTGAATTTGACCGGCAGCAGACGGACCTCCGATACCCTACCGTCGCCCGAGGAGTGTCGAACGACCGGGCTGCGACCGTCCATTAACCCGCTGATCAGGCGCCCGGCCTGAACTTGCGAGCTGTTGAACAGCACGTTGCCACTGCCGATTCGCACCGAGCCCAGGTTGATGTCGCCACGCCCCGGCTGCCATGGCGCCGCGGCTGCCAGCAAGGTCGCGGAACCGCCACCGATCATCGAGTTGTAAGCCTTCAAGCGAAATGTCGCCTGCTCGCCGGCACGACGCACGAACTCACCCGAGCCGAAATCGGTGATGGGTTGAGTCAGGCGGCATTCGAACTTGTCGCCTTCGACCGTCCACTCGATGCTCTCCAGACGGGTCTGGAAAGTGAGCGCCATCGCAGGAAGGCTGGCAAACACACTGAGCAAGGCTAGATAACGCTGGCGCACGGGAGGCTCCACTGGTTTCTGCAACAAAAAGACCGACACACATATTTACGGCATACCTGTTGGATATCGGAAGCTTGCCGCAAAACTTGATAGCGAGTGCCTGGAAGAGTCTTTTCCGGTAGCATTCCCCTGAGTTTGACCCGCCTGGAATCCCCTCATGTCCGACCGCCTGACCCTGCTGCGTCCCGACGACTGGCATATTCATCTTCGTGATGGTGCTGTGTTGCCCAATACCGTCGCGGATGTCGCGCGCACCTTTGGTCGCGCCATCATCATGCCCAACCTGGTACCGCCAGTGCGCAACGCGGCTGAAGCCAATGGCTATCGCCAGCGGATTCTCGCCGCGCGTCCGGCCGGCAGCCGTTTCGAACCGCTGATGGTGCTGTACCTGACCGACCGCACCCAGCCCGAAGAAATTCGTGAGGCCAAGGCCAGCGGTTTCGTTCACGCCGCCAAGCTGTACCCGGCCGGCGCGACCACCAACTCGGATTCTGGCGTCACCAGCATCGACAAGATTTTCCCCGCACTCGAGGCCATGGCCGAAGTCGGGATGCCCTTGTTGGTTCATGGTGAGGTCACCCGTGGCGATGTCGACGTTTTCGATCGCGAAAAAATCTTCATCGATGAACACATGCGTCGAGTGGTCGAGCGTTTCCCGACCCTCAAAGTGGTGTTCGAACACATCACCACCTCCGACGCCGTGCAGTTCGTCAATGAGGCTTCGGCCAATGTCGGTGCAACCATCACCGCGCACCACCTGCTGTACAACCGCAACCACATGCTGGTGGGCGGGATTCGGCCGCACTTCTACTGCCTGCCGATCCTCAAGCGCAATACCCATCAGGAAGCCCTGCTCGACGCCGCCACCAGCGGCAGCGACAAATTCTTCCTCGGCACCGACTCGGCACCCCATGCCCAGCACGCCAAGGAAGCAGCTTGCGGCTGTGCCGGTTGCTACACCGCTTATGCCGCGATCGAGATGTATGCCGAAGCCTTTGAACAGCGCAACGCGCTGGACAAGCTCGAAGCCTTCGCCAGCCTCAACGGCCCGCGTTTCTACGGCCTGCCGGTGAACACCGATCGCATCACCCTGGTCCGCGATGAGTGGACCGCCCCAACCAGCCTGCCGTTTGGCGAGCTGACCGTAATCCCGCTGCGCGCCGGTGAAAAACTGCGCTGGCGCCTGCTGGAGGAACACGCGTGAGTGAAGACCATTTCGACGACGAACAGGACGGTAATGGCGGCGGAGGCGGTTCCCGCCATCCAATGGCAGCCAGGTTCCGTGGTTACCTGCCGGTCGTTGTCGACGTAGAAACCGGTGGCTTCAACTCGGCCACCGATGCCCTGCTGGAAATCGCCGCCACCGTGATCGGCATGGATGAAAAAGGCTTTGTGTACCCTGAGCACACCTATTTCTTCCGGGTCGAGCCTTTCGAAGGCGCGAACATCGAAGCGGCAGCCCTGGAGTTCACCGGGATCAAGCTTGATCACCCATTGCGCATGGCCGTGAGTGAAGAAGCGGCCCTGACCGATATCTTCCGCGGTGTGCGCAAGGCTCTGAAGGCCAACGGTTGCAAACGGGCGATTCTGGTCGGGCACAACAGCAGCTTCGACCTGGGCTTCCTCAACGCCGCTGTCGCGCGCCTGGACATGAAACGCAACCCGTTTCACCCGTTTTCCAGCTTCGACACGGCGACCCTCGCCGGCCTGGCCTACGGTCAAACCGTATTGGCCAAGGCCTGCCAGGCAGCGGATATCGACTTCGACGGTCGCGAGGCCCACTCGGCCCGCTACGACACCGAGAAGACGGCTGACCTGTTCTGCGGCATCGTCAACCGCTGGAAACAAATGGGCGGCTGGGAAGATTACAACGACTGATCCAGCCACAAAGTGAACAACATGGGTTTATCCCGCCCATAAAAAAACCGGCCTCATCAGCCGGTTTTTTTATGCCTCGAACGTGCCTTACAGCGCAGCAGCGTTCTCGGTCAGGTAAGCCGCAACACCTTCGGTGGAAGCGGTCATGCCTTTGTCGCCTTTTTTCCAGTTGGCAGGGCAAACTTCGCCGTGCTCTTCGTGGAATTGCAGAGCGTCAACCAGACGGATCAGCTCTTCGATGTTACGGCCCAGCGGCAGGTCGTTGATGATCTGCGAGCGGACAACGCCTTTGTCGTCGATCAGGAACGCGCCACGGAAAGCCACGCCGCCTTCGGACTCAACGTCGTAGGCCTTGGCGATTTCGTGCTTTAGGTCGGCCGCCATGGTGTAGCGAACTTCGCCGATGCCACCATTGTTGACCGGGGTGTTGCGCCAGGCGTTGTGGGTGAAGTGCGAGTCGATCGAAACGGCTACCACTTCCACGTTGCGTGCCTTGAAGTCAGACATGCGGTTGTCCAGAGCGATCAGCTCGGACGGGCAAACGAAGGTGAAGTCCAGTGGGTAGAAGAACACCAGGCCGTATTTGCCTTTGATGGCCGAAGACAGGGTGAAGCTGTCTACGATTTCGCCATTGCCGAGTACGGCCGGTACGGTGAAGTCAGGGGCTTGTTTGCCTACGAGTACGCTCATTGGATATCTCCTGGTGTAATAACGTTGAAGAACAGGGTTCATGCCAGCCTGTCACCCTCAGGCGACAGCCCTGTGACACGAACCTCCTTCGCAAAAGGCCGACCATCATACACCGCGTTTTTCGCCTGTCCTCAACGGTTTTTTCTTGAAGGTAAAAAGGCCGCTGCTATATTTTTTTTCATGGCAGCTGTGAAGGCCGTTCGTCAGTCACACGCCTTTATGACGAAAAGCTTTCAGAAACCACTTTGACAATCATTCTCGTTAACATTAAGATCCATCGCAATTGAGTCACAACCAGCGACGGTTCTCACTTATGTATGTCTGCCTCTGCACTGGCGTCACCGACGGTCAAATCCGCGATGCAATCTATGAAGGTTGCTGCAGCTACAAGGAAGTCCGTCAGGCTACCGGCGTAGCGAGCCAATGCGGCAAATGCGCTTGCCTGGCCAAGGAAGTGGTGCGCGAAACACTGGGCAAGCTGCAATCAGCCCAGGCGGCGATTCCCTACCCCGCAGAATTTACCGCCGCATAACTACCCGTATTTCGAAGAACCGGACTTGATGTCCGGTTTTTTTATGTCTGAAAATCAATCGCTTAGGGCCTAGACGCGGAACACAAACATTCTTATTCCGATTAATTTTCATTTAAGTTTCAATAACTTAGGTTTGACACTATTAATTACGCGGCTCAAACTCTGCTTTATATACAGCTAATACAGGGCAGGACTCCGACCATGAAAGGCGACGTTACAGTCATCCAGCATCTCAACAAAATCCTTGGCAATGAGCTGGTCGCAATCAATCAGTACTTCCTGCATGCGCGCATGTATGAAGATTGGGGCCTGAACAAGCTCGGCAAGCACGAGTACCACGAATCCATCGACGAGATGAAGCATGCTGACAAGCTGATCAAACGCATCCTGTTCCTTGAAGGCCTGCCGAACGTCCAGGACCTGGGCAAGCTGCACATCGGCGAACACACCAAGGAAATGCTTGAGTGCGACTTGAAGATCGAACGCGACGGCCATGCCGACCTGAAAGTCGCTATCGCTCATTGCGAAACCGTCGGCGACTTCGGTAGCCGTGAACTGCTCGAAGACATTCTTGAATCCGAAGAAGAACATATCGACTGGCTGGAAACCCAACTGGGCCTGATCGATAAAGTCGGTCTTGAGAACTATCTGCAATCGCAGATGGGAGAAGAGTAAATTCTGCACCGTTAATTGCGATGCAATAAAAAGCCCCGCTCTCTTTTAAAGAGGCGGGGCTTTTTTATGACTGCTCTTGTAGGAGCGAGCGGGCGGCGATCCGACTTGCCCGCGAAGCTTTTAGCGCCAGTGATGACGCCTTCGCGGGCAAGCCTCGCTCCTACAACAGATACCGAAATCAGGCTTCGGTCTTGTTCGCTGCGGCTTTTGCGGCTGCGTCTTTGATCAGTGCCTGCAACGAACCGTCAGCAGACATTTCAGTCATGATATCGCTACCGCCGACCAGCTCACCGCCGACCCACAGTTGCGGGAAGGTTGGCCAGTTGGCGTACTTAGGCAGGTTGGCGCGGATTTCCGGGTTCTGCAGGATGTCCACATAGGCAAACTTTTCGCCACAGGCCATTACAGCCTGAGCGGCTTTCGCGGAGAACCCACACTGTGGGGCATTCGGCGAGCCTTTCATGTAAAGCAGAATGGTGTTGTTGGCAATCTGCTCTTTAATCGTTTCGATGATATCCATGGAGCACCTCGGCTGAACTTTCCGACTCAGTGGTCGGCACGGTGGCGCATTGTAACGGAAACCCGAGCGCCATGCTCGGCCTCCCCGACAGACATGTTCACGCCGCCGCCACGGTCACCGGTACGCCGTTCAACGCCGCATTGCCCGATAACTCATCGAGCTGACATTCGTCAGTCAGGTCATTGGCGCTGGAGCCGGGTTGACCGCTGGCAATCGTCATCTGCACACCCGGTCGCGCATGACCCCAACCGTGAGGAAGGCTGACCACACCTTTCATCATATCCGGGCTGGCGACCACTTCAACCTCGATCACGCCGACCCGCGAACTGACGCGCACCCGCTGCCCATCGCTGAGCCCGCGGCTGGCCAGGTCGTCCGGGTTCATCAGCAGTTGATGACGCGGTTTGCCCTTCACCAGACGGTGATAGTTGTGCATCCATGAGTTGTTGCTGCGCACATGGCGACGGCCGATCATCAGCAGCTCATCGGCGGCCGGTGCTTGTAGTGCCTCAAAGCGCGCCAGGTCGGCGAGAATCTCGACAGGCGCTGCCTGGACTCGCTGATTGACGGTCTTCAGGCGTGGCGCCAGGTTGGGTTTGAGCGCCCCGAGATCGATACCGTGAGGATGATCGAACAAGGTCGCCAGCGACAGCTTGTGCTCTGAAGCGTCACCATACAGGCCCATCCGCAGCCCTCGGTCGATCATCTGCGCTGGCGCAATGGTCGGTTTCAGCTCTTTGCCGGTCTTGGCCGCAAAGGCTTTGGCCAGCCCCACGAAAATTTCCCAGTCATGCAGCGCGCCTTCGGGCTTGGCGAGGATCGCCCGGTTGAAGCGGGTGACGTTGCGCACCGCGAACATGTTGAACGTGGTGTCGTAATGATCGTTTTCCAGCGCCGAAGTCGACGGCAGGATCAGGTCGGCATAACGCGTGGTTTCATTGATGTAGAGGTCGACACTGACCATGAACTCCAATCCGTCCAGCGCCTGCTCCAGTTGTCGGCCATTGGGCGTGGACAGTACCGGATTACCCGCCACGGTGATCAGCGCGCGGACCTGCCCTTCCCCTTCGGTGAGCATCTCTTCGGCCAGCGCCGATACCGGCAGTTCTCCAGCGTATTCCGGACGCCCGGACACCCGGCTCTGCCACCGGTTGAAATGTCCACCCGAGGTCGACGCCACCAAATCCACCGCAGGCTCGGTGCACAACGCACCGCCCACCCGGTCGAGGTTGCCCGTAACCAGATTGATCAGTTGCACCAGCCAATGGCACAGGGTGCCGAAAGCCTGGGTCGAAACGCCCATGCGGCCGTAGCAGACCGCTGTCGGTGCTGCCGCGAAGTCCCGTGCCAGTTGACGGATCTGCTCGGCGGGCACCGCGCACAGCGGGCTCATGGCGTCGGCGGTGAAACCTGCGATCGCCTCACGCACCTCATCCAGGCCATCGACCGGCAAATGACTGTCGCGGGTCAGGCTTTCAGCAAACAAGGTATTGAGCAACCCGAACAACAGCGCCGCATCGCCACCGGGGCGCACGAACAGGTGCTGATCGGCAATCGCCGCCGTTTCGCTGCGACGCGGATCGACCACCACCACTTTGCCGCCCCGGGCCTGAATCGCCTTGAGGCGCTTCTCTACATCCGGCACGGTCATGATGCTGCCGTTGGAGGCCAGTGGATTGCCGCCCAGGATCAGCATGAAATCGGTGTGATCGATGTCCGGGATCGGCAACAGCAAGCCGTGGCCGTACATCAAGTGACTGGTGAGGTGATGGGGCAACTGATCGACCGACGTCGCGGAAAACCGGTTGCGGGTTTTCAGCAGGCCAAGGAAGTAATTGCTGTGGGTCATCAACCCGTAGTTGTGCACGCTGGGATTACCCTGATAGACCGCCACCGCGTTCTGCCCGTGACGCTCCTGAATCGCCGCCAGGCGTTCGGCCACAAGGCTGAAAGCATCTTCCCACTCGATAGGCTGCCATTCGCTGCCCACTCGCAGCATCGGCTGACGCAGGCGATCCGGATCATTCTGAATGTCTTGCAGCGCAACTGCCTTGGGGCAGATATGCCCGCGGCTGAAGGTGTCCTGCGGATCACCCTTGATCGAGGTGATCTGTACGCCGCTGCCTTCGACCTCAGTGGTTTCGATGGTCAGACCACAGATGGCTTCACACAGGTGGCACGCACGGTGATGGAGAGTCTTGGTCATGGCCAGTCTCTATTTTGTTCTGGGCGGGCAATGTCGGCCGCGGGAACAAAACTATGGCGCGCGATCCGCCCCTTTGCCAGCGACGTTCGTCTTGTGAATCGGCGACCATCAGGCCAGCCGATGGCAGCAGCCAATCAGCTCGGCGGCGCCTGCAACTGGATCTCCTCGATGGTTTCGATCTGCTCGTGGGCAATATGCACGCCGGTGAGCTCGCCAATCAGTCGCCAATGCTCGTCGAGCCCGGTGCTGATGGTAGCCATGCGGTCGATCATGCGCCGGCCAGCCGCGTTCGTGACTTCGTCTTCACTGCGCAACAACTCGAAAGACATCGAGGTCATGGAAGCAGTGAGGTGAGTCAGAGTGCGGGCCGTAAGGCCAAGTAGTTCCATCAACAGTTGTTCTTTCGATTCCATTCCAAGGGCTTCCCGCGTCGCTCGTGTCCTAGTTATAGCAAATATTCCGAGCAAGACACATTGCCCGCCAAACGCTCGAATGACATATCGAAAACCGACCGTCAGCGTGTCGCCCGCGCCCTGTTTGATTGCCAAGCCCGGCAAGCCCGGTGTACAAATGGTTAGCTGCTGTCAGGAAACAGGCTTCAAAAGCGCTACTGCGGTCACCCCGTAGCCCCTCTGAAATCCCCTAAACACCGTAGCCTATTGGAAAAACGCGACATTTAATGTCAATATCGCGCCTCCCCCTATTTCGTCGCCCCGTGCGGCTTACGCCGCAGGTCTCGCCCGTTTTTCAGTTAAACAAGGCTTTGAGTATCTGCGGTCTGTTGCAAAAAGGTAGTCAATGATGAGCGCAAGGCACTTTCTCTCCCTGATGGATTGCACGCCCGAAGAGCTGGTCAGCGTGATCCGTCGAGGCGTTGAGCTCAAGGACCTGCGTAACCGCGGCGTACTGTTCGAGCCTTTGAAGAACCGCGTCCTGGGGATGATTTTCGAGAAGTCCTCGACCCGCACCCGTATTTCGTTCGAAGCCGGCATGATCCAGCTCGGTGGCCAGGCGATTTTCCTGTCGCCACGCGATACGCAACTGGGTCGTGGCGAGCCGATCGGCGACTGCGCCATTGTCATGTCGAGCATGCTCGATGCGGTGATGATTCGTACCTTTGCCCACAGCACCCTGACCGAATTCGCCGCCAACTCCCGCGTACCGGTGATCAACGGCCTGTCCGATGACCTGCATCCCTGCCAGTTGCTGGCCGACATGCAAACCTTCCTCGAACACCGCGGTTCGATTCAAGGCAAGACCGTGGCCTGGATCGGCGATGGCAATAACATGTGCAACAGCTATATAGAAGCGGCGATCCAGTTCGACTTCCAGTTGCGCATCGCCTGCCCGGAAGGTTACGAACCCAACCCCGAGTTCGTGGCTAAAGCCGGCGATCGGGTGACCATCGTCCGCGATCCCCAGGAAGCCGTGCGCGGCGCGCACCTGGTGAGCACCGACGTCTGGACCTCCATGGGCCAGGAAGAGGAGACCGCCAAGCGTCTGAAGTTGTTCGCACCGTTCCAGGTCAACCGTGCCCTGCTCGACCTGGCCGCGCCGGACGTGCTGTTCATGCATTGCCTGCCGGCCCACCGTGGCGAGGAAATCAGCCTCGACCTGCTCGACGACTCGCGTTCAGTGGCCTGGGATCAAGCCGAAAACCGTCTTCACGCACAAAAGGCCCTGCTCGAATTCCTCGTTCCGCCTTCGTACCACCACGCATGAGCCAGCCATTACTGCTGAACCTGCGCAATCTGGCCTGTGGTTATCAAAACCAGAGGGTCGTGCAAAACCTCAACCTGCATTTGAATGCCGGCGATATCGGTTGCCTGCTGGGGTCTTCGGGCTGCGGCAAAACCACCACCCTGCGGGCGATTGCCGGTTTCGAACCGGTGCACGAAGGTGAAATCCAGTTGGCGGGCGAGACCATCTCCAGCGCCGGCTTCACCCTCGCCCCGGAGAAGCGCCGGATTGGCATGGTGTTTCAGGATTACGCACTGTTTCCGCATTTGAGCGTGGCCGAGAACATCGCCTTCGGGATCCGCAAGCATCCGCAAAAAGATCGCATCACCGAAGAGCTGCTCGAACTGGTCAACCTGAAAAACCTCGGCAAGCGCTTCCCCCATGAACTGTCCGGCGGCCAGCAGCAACGTGTGGCATTGGCTCGCGCCCTGGCGCCGGAACCGCAACTGCTGTTGCTCGACGAACCGTTTTCCAACCTCGATGGCGAATTGCGACGTAAGCTCAGTCATGAAGTACGCGGCATTCTCAAGGCTCGCGGCACCAGTGCGATCCTGGTAACCCACGATCAGGAAGAAGCCTTCGCGGTCAGCGACCACGTGGGCGTTTTCAAGGAAGGTCGCCTGGAACAGTGGGACACGCCCTACAACCTCTATCACGAACCCCTGACGCCATTCGTGGCCAGTTTCATTGGCCAGGGTTACTTCATTCGCGGTCAGTTGAGCAGCCCGGAATCGGTGCAGACCGAGTTGGGTGAATTGCGCGGCAACCGTGCCTACACTTGGCCAATCGGTTGTGCCGTGGACGTATTGTTGCGTCCGGACGATATCGTCTATGCGCCGGATAGCCCACTGAGGGCGCAGATTGTTGGCAAGAGCTTCCAGGGGGCATCGACTCTGTACCGCTTGCAGCTACCTACGGGCGCGCAGCTGGAGTCTATTTTCCCCAGTCATGCCGATCATCTGGTCGGTGCCGAAGTAGGCATTCGAGTGGCGGCTGAACACCTGGTGCTGTTCCAGGCCTCCGGCAGCACCGCAGCGCAGATTCCAGTGATCGAATCCGGTGTCCGACGGCACAGCACCGCTAGTTGAAGAACGCGGACATGTGGGAGCGGCGGTGGGCGATCCCACATTGGATTTGGGTTAATCCACATTAGTGTTCCGCTCGCAACCAGCGTCGCATTCCCGCCAATACACACTCTCCCCCCTTCCAGTTGGTAGAACAACTCCCCCGCTCCGCGCCGAACACTGATGAGCCTTCTGCTCAGGCACGACCGATATCGGCGAACTTCGCCTGTGTGTGTTCGGCCAACACGGCGGGCGTCAGTTCAACTTCCAGACCACGCCGCCCGGCGCTGACGAAGATGCTGGAAAAAGGCTGAGCTGAACTGTCGATAAAGGTACGCAGGCGCTTCTTCTGCCCGAGCGGACTGATGCCGCCCAACAGATACCCCGTCGACCGCTGTGCAGCCGCGGGATCGGCCATTTCGACTTTTTTCACGCCGGCGGCCTGCGCCAGTGCTTTCAAATCCAGACTTCCGACGACCGGCACCACCGCCACCAACAATTCCCCCTTTTCGCTGGCCGCCAGCAATGTCTTGAACACCTGCGCGGGGTCCAGGCCCAGTTTTTCCGCGGCCTCCAGACCATAGGACGCTGCCTTCGGATCATGTTCGTAACTGTGCACGCGATGTTCGGCACGAACTTTTTTCAACAAATCCAATGCGGGGGTCATGACAGCTCCAGACTTGGCGGCAGAAGAAAAATACTGCGCAGGATTCTAGGTTATTGATCAATAAAAGGCTCTATTGCGGTGCTATTTCCAAGGCCTGGCCGAGCTTTCGGTCGTTCGTCCACACGCCCCTCGCCAGATGAACGATGCAATCATTCACAGGACTAATAGTTTAAATATGACTGATGGTTCACTTTCGACCTTTGACAGCAGTGCTTCTTGTCTATATTTTTTCGAATATGAACACTGTACGAATGTCTCACCGCAGCACCCAGCAGTAAGCCGAGCACAGGATGGGGATCCTGCCTCGGTGAAAATCGCGCTTTGACCTTGATGAAAAGGCGCCAGACAACAACAAAAACGAGGTTTTCAATGACAACTGCTTTACAACAACCGTCAATCTCCAGCCAATGCATGGCCGAGTTTCTGGGTACTGCACTGCTCATCTTTTTCGGTACCGGTTGCGTTGCTGCGCTCAAGGTGGCGGGTGCCAGCTTCGGGCTGTGGGAAATCAGCATCATCTGGGGGGTTGGCGTCAGCATGGCGATCTACCTCACCGCCGGCGTTTCCGGCGCTCACCTCAACCCTGCCGTGAGCATCGCGCTGAGCATTTTCGCGGACTTCGAAAAGCGCAAACTGCCTTTCTATATCTTCTCCCAGGTCGCCGGCGCCTTTTGCGGAGCTTTGTTGGTTTACACGCTGTACAGCAACCTGTTCTTCGATTTCGAACAAACTCACCAAATGGTTCGTGGCACCCAGGCCAGCCTTGAATTGGCCTCGGTGTTCTCCACCTTCCCGAACCCCGCCCTGTCCACCGCCCAGGCCTTTTTGGTTGAGGTGATCATTACCGCCATCCTGATGGGCGTGATCATGTCGCTGACCGACGACAACAATGGCCTGCCAAAAGGGCCATTGGCACCGTTGCTGATCGGCCTGCTGATTGCCGTGATCGGCAGCTCGATGGGGCCGCTGACCGGCTTCGCGATGAATCCGGCCCGCGACTTCGGTCCTAAACTAATGACTTTCTTCGCAGGCTGGGGTGAAATTTCCTTCACTGGCGGGCGCGATATCCCGTACTTCCTGATCCCGATTTTTGCACCGATTGTCGGTGCCTGCCTCGGTGCCGCAGCTTATCGCGGGCTGATTGCCCGTCATCTGCCCAGCGCCATACCTGCTACAAAGGATGCAACACCGGCCATTGACGGCAAACCAAGAACGTCTTGAAACCGTTGGCGCGCGATCTTGCCCATATGGTCCCGCGCCTGACCTCACTTCCTAATTTTCGTCCAAGGCAATCGACATGACCGACATTCAGAATAAGAACTACATCATTGCCCTCGATCAGGGTACGACCAGCTCTCGCGCGATCATTTTCGACCGTGACGCGAACGTGGTTTGCACCGCCCAGCGTGAATTCGCACAGCATTACCCGCAAGCCGGTTGGGTCGAACACGACCCGATGGAAATCTTCGCCACCCAGAGCGCCGTGATGGTCGAGGCCCTGGCACAAGCCGGCCTGCATCACGATCAGGTCGCGGCCATCGGCATCACCAACCAGCGCGAAACCACCGTGGTCTGGGACAAGACCACCGGCCGCCCGATCTACAACGCGATCGTCTGGCAGTGCCGCCGCAGCACCGAAATCTGCCAGCAGCTCAAGCGCGATGGCCACGAGCAATACATCAGCGACACCACTGGCCTGGTCACCGACCCGTACTTCTCGGGCACCAAACTCAAGTGGATCCTCGACAACGTCGAAGGCAGCCGCGAGCGTGCGCGTAAGGGTGAACTGCTGTTCGGCACCATCGACAGCTGGCTGATCTGGAAATTTACCGGCGGCAAAGTGCACGTCACCGACTACACCAACGCCTCGCGCACCATGCTCTTCAATATCCATACGCTGGAGTGGGACGCGAAGATGCTGGAAGTCCTCGACATCCCGCGCGAGATGCTCCCGGAAGTTAAATCGTCGTCCGAAATCTACGGCCACACCAAAAGTGGCATTGCCATTGGCGGTATCGCCGGCGACCAGCAGGCGGCCCTTTTCGGTCAGATGTGCGTCGAGCCAGGCCAGGCGAAAAACACCTACGGCACCGGTTGCTTCCTGTTGATGAACACCGGCGACAAAGCGGTGAAATCCAAACACGGCATGCTCACCACCATTGCTTGTGGTCCGCGCGGCGAAGTGGCCTATGCCCTGGAAGGCGCGGTTTTCAACGGTGGCTCCACCGTGCAGTGGCTGCGTGACGAGTTGAAAATCATCAACGACGCCCACGACACCGAATACTTCGCCAACAAGGTCAAGGACAGCAACGGTGTGTACCTGGTGCCGGCCTTCACCGGTCTGGGCGCTCCGTACTGGGATCCGTATGCTCGCGGCGCATTGTTCGGCCTGACTCGCGGCGTACGCGTGGATCACATCATTCGTGCCGCGCTGGAATCGATTGCCTATCAGACCCGCGACGTTCTGGACGCCATGCAGCAGGATTCCGGCGAACGCCTCAAGTCCCTGCGCGTGGACGGCGGCGCAGTCGCGAACAACTTCCTGATGCAATTCCAGGCCGACATCCTCGGCACTCAGGTCGAGCGTCCGCAAATGCGCGAAACCACCGCATTGGGCGCGGCTTACCTGGCGGGTCTGGCGTGTGGTTTCTGGGGCAGCCTGGACGAGTTGCGCGGCAAGGCAGTGATCGAGCGCGAGTTCGAACCGACACTGGACGAAACCGCGAAGGAAAAACTCTACGCCGGCTGGAAAAAAGCCGTCAGTCGCACTCGTGATTGGGAACCGCACGAGGGTGCTGAATAAGCCATGCTGAGGGCTCGTATCAGTATGTAACTGGCAGGGAGTGGATTCGTGCGGCATCATGGGCAAATTTTGCACGGCAGCCCAAAGGAAGCCCCATGAATCTGCCTCCCCGTCAGCAGCAAATTCTCGAACTGGTCCGCGAACGCGGCTATGTCAGCATCGAGGAAATGGCTCAGCTGTTCGTCGTTACACCGCAAACCATCCGCCGCGATATCAATCAACTGGCGGAAGTCAATCTGCTGCGTCGCTACCATGGCGGCGCCGCCTATGATTCCAGCGTCGAAAACACCGCCTACGCCATGCGCGCCGATCAGATGCGCGATGAAAAGCAGCGTATCGGCGAAGCCATTGCCGCTCAGATTCCTGATCACGCCTCGCTGTTCATCAATATCGGTACCACCACCGAATCCATCGCCCGGGCGCTGCTCAACCACAACCACTTGAAGATCATCACCAACAACCTGCATGTGGCCTCGATGCTCAGCGCCAAGGACGATTTCGACGTGCTGCTGACCGGTGGCAACGTGCGGCGTGACGGTGGCGTGGTGGGTCAGGCGAGTGTCGACTTTATTAACCAGTTCAAGGTCGACTTCGCCCTGGTCGGCATCAGCGGCATCGATGAAGACGGCAGTTTGCTGGACTTCGATTATCAGGAAGTACGGGTATCCCAGGCGATCATCGCCAATGCCCGGCAGGTGATTCTGGCGGCTGACTCCAGCAAATTCGGGCGCAATGCCATGATTCGCCTGGGGCCGATCAGCCTGATCGATTGCCTGGTCACCGATCAGCAGCCTTCGCCAGCCTTGGCGCAGTTGTTGAGCCAGCACAAGATTCGGCTGGAAGTCGTTTAACCCCCCCCCCCCGCATTTTCGTCGCCTGTACCGACGCCATCGCGGGCAAGCCCGCTCCCACAGGATCTGTACATAATCTGTGGGAGCGGGCTTGCCCGCGATGGCGGCCGCACCCGCAACACACCTCTTGCGCCCTACCGCACATCTAAATGTTCGAAAATTTTCCTTTAACAGCCCTTCGATCAGTATTTTCAATCGAAGGTGACTGGCTGCGCGCGTCTTTATGAGCTAGTATTTTCGCAAATGAACATTAATGTTCGAATTCCAATATAGAAAATCAAAAGCCCGAGGCCAGCCGATGCCCACTTCTACCTTGCCTTCGCCCCCTCTCGCCGAGGTTTACGATATCGCCGTCATCGGTGGTGGGATCAATGGCGTGGGGATCGCAGCGGATGCCGCCGGTCGCGGTCTTTCGGTGTTCCTTTGCGAAAAGGATGACCTCGCCAGCCACACCTCGTCCGCCAGCAGCAAGCTGATCCACGGCGGCCTGCGCTACCTCGAACATTACGAATTTCGCTTGGTGCGCGAAGCCCTCGCCGAGCGCGAAGTGCTGCTGGCCAAGGCGCCGCACATCGTCAAACAGATGCGATTCGTGCTGCCGCACCGCCCGCACCTGCGTCCGGCCTGGATGATCCGCGCCGGCCTGTTTCTTTATGATCACCTCGGCAAACGGGAAAAACTCGAAGGTTCGAAAAGCCTGAAGTTCGGCCCGGACAGCGCCCTGAAAAGCGAAATCACCAAAGGCTTCGAATATTCCGATTGCTGGGTCGATGACGCACGCCTGGTCGTGCTGAACGCCATGGCCGCCCGCGAGAAAGGCGCTCACGTCCATACCCAAACCCGTTGCGTCAGCGCCCGTCGCACCAAAGGGCTGTGGCACCTGCACCTGGAACGCGCCGATGGCAGTCTGTTTTCGATCCGCGCCAAAGCGCTGGTGAATGCGGCCGGCCCGTGGGTCGCCAAGTTCATCCGTGACGACCTGAAGATGGAATCGCCGTACGGCATCCGTTTGATCCAGGGCAGCCACCTGATCGTGCCGAAGCTATATGAAGGCGAACACGCGCACATTCTGCAAAACGAAGATCAGCGCATCGTCTTCACCATTCCATACCTGAACCACTTCACCCTGATCGGCACCACTGACCGCGAATACACCGGCGACCCGGCGAAGGTGGCAATCACCGAAGGCGAAACCGATTACCTGTTGAAAGTGGTCAACGCCCACTTCAAGAAGCAACTCAGCCGCGAAGATATCCTGCACAGCTATTCCGGCGTTCGTCCGCTGTGCAACGACGAATCCGACAACCCGTCGGCCGTCACCCGCGACTACACCCTGGCGTTGTCGGGCAGTGGCGAAGAGGCGCCGCTGCTATCGGTGTTCGGCGGCAAACTGACGACTTACCGCAAACTCGCCGAGTCGGCGCTGGCGCAACTGGCTCCGTACTTCACGCATATCAAGCCAAGCTGGACCGCCAGCGCCACCCTGCCTGGCGGCGAAGACATGACCACGCCGCAGGCCTTGAGCTCGCGGATCCGCGACAAGTTCGACTGGGTGCCCACCGAGATCGCCCGACGCTGGGCCACCACTTACGGCAGCCGCACCTGGCGCATGCTCGAAGGTGTGGACAGCCTCAGTGACCTGGGCGAACACATCGGCGGCGGTCTCTACACCCGCGAAGTCGATTACCTGTGCAGCGAAGAATGGGCAACCACCGCCCACGACATTCTTTGGCGCCGCACAAAGCTTGGGCTGTTCACCACCCCGGCGGAGCAGCAAAAGCTCAAGGATTACCTGAATAAGGTCGAACAGAACCGTAGCAAGATCGAAGCGGCCTGATCGGTAATCCGGTTGAAACAAAGCCCCTGAATCTCACGATTCAGGGGCTTTTTATATTCCGAACACACCTCGATCCCCCTGTGGGAGCCGGGCTTGCCCGCGATGACGCCAGCACAGCCGCTAATAATGTCGACTGACACACCGCTATCGCGGGCAAGCCCGCTCCCACAGGGTTTGAGCAAGACCCAAGATTGCATTCGGTTTTCCGAACGCGACTTGTCGGTCGATTCGGTTAACCGGATTATCCTTGGCAAAAATTAACGCCATAAATATTTAATACCTTTATAAATCAACAACTTGATCTATAGCGCCTGGCCTGGCACGAGTCATGCTCTACACTCTTGGACGAATGTCCGCTGCGCCAACCCTTCAGGAGCCGGCAAGCATTCGAAGCACAAAAAAGGGCCGATGAACTGGCTCCATATAAAAACAATGTCGAGGAAAATTTGATGCGCATCGTTCCCCATCTCCTGGGCGCAGCCATTGCTGCCGCTCTGATTAGCACTCCAGTTTTCGCAGCCGAACTCACCGGCACACTGAAGAAGATCAAAGAGTCCGGCACCATCACCCTCGGGCATCGTGACGCTTCCATTCCGTTTTCCTACATCGCGGACGCTTCCGGCAAACCGGTTGGCTACTCCCACGATATCCAGCTGAAAGTCGTCGAAGCCATCAAAAAAGACCTGGACATTCCCAACCTTCAGGTCAAATACAACCTGGTGACCTCGCAAACCCGTATCCCGCTGGTGCAGAACGGCACCGTGGACCTCGAGTGCGGCTCCACCACCAACAACGTCGAACGTCAGCAGCAAGTGGACTTCTCCGTCGGTATCTTCGAAATCGGCACCAAGCTGCTGGCCAAGAAAGATTCCCCGTACAAAGACTTCGCCGACCTTAAAGGCAAGAACGTCGTGACCACCGCCGGCACCACGTCCGAGCGCATCATCAAGTCGATGAACGCTGACAAGCAGATGGGCATGAACGTAATCTCCGCCAAAGACCACGGCGAATCCTTCCAGATGCTGGAATCGGGGCGCGCCGTGGCTTTCATGATGGACGACGCCTTGCTGGCCGGTGAAATGGCCAAGGCCAAGAAACCGACCGACTGGGCCGTGACCGGTACTCCACAGTCTTACGAAATCTACGGCTGTATGGTTCGCAAGGGCGACGCGCCATTCAAGAAGGCTGTGGACGACGCCATCATCGCGACCTACAAATCGGGCGAGATCAACAAGATCTACGAAAAATGGTTCATGCAGCCAATTCCGCCAAAAGGCCTGAACCTGATGTTCCCGATGAGCGAAGAGCTCAAGGCTCTGATCGCCAATCCGACCGACAAAGCGGCTGACGAAAAGAAATCCTGATTTCTGACTAACCTTATCCCCTGAGATGGCCTGCGCCTTCTCAGGGATTTGTCACTCCCTGCTGGCATTTTTGGAAACACTCGAACCGGTGGTTGTCGAGCCGCTCGTGTGTGCCTGATCGTCATGATCAGGCGGGAACGGAGATTCCCCAGGCGGGCATTTGTAAATCGAACGAATCCGAGGGGAGACCCTAATGAATTACAACTGGGACTGGGGCGTGTTCTTCAAGTCCACCGGCGTGGGCAGCGAGATTTATTTCGACTGGTACCTCTCCGGTTTGGGCTGGACCATCGCCATTGCCGTCGCAGCCTGGATCATCGCGCTGCTGCTGGGCTCGATTCTGGGCGTCATGCGCACGGTGCCGAACCGCATCGTATCGGGCATCGCGACCTGCTACGTCGAACTCTTCCGTAACGTGCCGCTGCTGGTTCAGCTCTTCATCTGGTACTTCCTGGTGCCCGACCTGCTGCCTGCGGACATCCAGGAGTGGTACAAGCAAGATCTCAACCCGACCACCTCGGCCTTCCTCAGCGTCGTCGTGTGCCTGGGTCTGTTCACCACCGCTCGGGTTTGCGAACAAGTGCGCACCGGTATCCAGGCGCTGCCTCGCGGCCAGGAATCCGCTGCCCGCGCCATGGGTTTCAAGCTGCCGCAGATTTACTGGAACGTGCTGCTGCCCCAGGCTTATCGCATCATCATTCCGCCGCTTACCTCGGAATTCCTGAACGTATTCAAGAACTCGTCCGTGGCATCGCTGATCGGCCTGATGGAGTTGCTCGCGCAGACCAAACAGACCGCCGAGTTCTCCGCCAACCTGTTCGAAGCCTTCACCCTGGCAACGCTGATCTACTTCACGCTGAACATGGGCCTTATGCTGCTGATGCGCGGTGTCGAGAAGAAAGTCGCCGTACCGGGCCTGATCTCCGTAGGGGGTAAATGATGGAATTCGACTTCTCGGGCATCATCCCTTCCCTGCCGGGCTTGTGGAACGGCATGGTCATGACCCTCAAGCTGATGGCCTTGGGCGTGGTCGGCGGGATCATCCTCGGCACGATCCTGGCCCTGATGCGCCTGTCCCACAGCAAACTGCTGTCGAACATCGCCGGCGCCTACGTTAACTACTTCCGTTCGATTCCATTGCTGCTGGTCATCACCTGGTTCTACCTGGCGGTGCCGTTCGTTCTGCGCTGGATCACCGGTGAAGACACCCCGATTGGCGCATTCGCTTCGTGCATCGTGGCATTCATGATGTTCGAAGCGGCGTACTTCTGCGAAATCGTCCGGGCCGGCGTGCAGTCGATTCCCAAGGGCCAGATGGCTGCTGCCCAGGCATTGGGCATGGGCTACGGCCAGATGATGCGATTGATCATCCTGCCGCAAGCGTTCCGCAAGATGACCCCGCTGCTGCTGCAACAGAGCATCATCCTGTTTCAGGACACCTCGCTGGTTTACGCGGTGGGTCTGGTGGACTTCCTCAATGCCTCGCGCGCCAGTGGCGACATCATCGGCCGCTCCAATGAGTTCCTGATCTTCGCCGGTTTCACATACTTCATCATCAGCTTTGCCGCCTCGCAGCTGGTCAAGCGTCTGCAAAAAAGGTTTGCCGTATGATCTCTATCAAGAATGTCAACAAGTGGTATGGCGACTTCCAGGTACTGACTGACTGCAGCACCGAGGTCAAAAAAGGCGAAGTGATCGTGGTGTGCGGGCCGTCCGGTTCCGGCAAATCCACCCTGATCAAATGCGTCAACGCGCTGGAACCGTTCCAGAAAGGCGACGTGATCGTCGATGGCACGTCCATCGCCGACCCGAAAACCAACTTGCCGAAACTGCGTTCGCGCGTGGGCATGGTGTTCCAGCATTTCGAACTGTTCCCGCACCTGAGCATCATGGATAACCTGACCATCGCGCAAATCAAGGTGCTGGGCCGCAGCAAGGAAGAAGCCAGCAAAAAAGCCCTGCAACTGCTTGAGCGCGTCGGCCTCTCCGCACACGCCAAAAAGCACCCGGGCCAGCTTTCTGGTGGTCAGCAACAGCGTGTGGCGATTGCCCGTGCGCTGGCGATGGACCCGATCGTCATGCTGTTCGACGAACCGACCTCGGCGCTGGACCCGGAAATGGTCAACGAAGTACTCGACGTGATGGTGCAACTGGCCCACGAAGGCATGACCATGATGTGCGTGACCCACGAAATGGGCTTCGCCCGCAAGGTAGCGGACCGGGTGATCTTCATGGACCAGGGCAAGATCATCGAAGACTGCAAGAAAGAAGAGTTCTTCGGCGACATCAACGCCCGTGCCGAGCGTACACAGCACTTCCTCGCGAAAATTTTGCAGCACTAAGAAAGACACCGCTCCCCAACTGGTGTGGGAGCGGACCGCTTTTGGTAGGAGCCAGGCTTGCCGGCGAAAGCGCACTTAAGGACGCCTTCGCCGGCAAGCCTGGCTCCTACGGATCACCACACAGCAGCTTCCACAGGGGGCTCGTGGGTATATGGATATTTGTGTTGTGGTTGACCCAAGGCATCTGTGATGAAATGCGACTCCACCCTCTATCGCGCCGCGCCGCCATCACTCGCCGTGAAACCCCGTTTGATTCGCCATCTGTTCCTGCCGCCGCTGGTCATCGCCCTGATGATCGGATTGGGTTACATCGGCTTCTGGGTCAGTGAACACTACGGAATTCGCAGCCTCAGCGAGAATGGCCAGCGTCAGCTGGAACTGCACGCCCGCGCCGTCGAGAGCGAGATCAGCAAATACACCTACCTACCCAGCCTGCTGGAACTTGAATCCAGTGTTTCAAAACTGCTGGCCGACACATCGCCGGAACACCGGCAGACGGTCAACGAATACCTTGAAGGCCTGAACCGGCGCAGCCGCAGTCGGGCCATTTATGTGATGGACACCACCGGTCGCGTACTGGCCACCAGCAACTGGCGCGATGTCGACAGTTATCTGGGTGAAGACCTGTCCTTCCGCGCCTATTTCCAGAACGCCGTGCGCGGTCAGCCGGGGCGATTCTATGGTATTGGCAGCACCAGTGGCGAACCCGGCTATTACCTGGCTCATGGCCTGGAAGAGCACGGCAAGATCATCGGCGTCGCCGTGGTCAAGGTTCGCCTCGAAGCCATGGAAGAACGTTGGCAGCGCGCGCGCCTGGAAGCCTTCGTCAGCGACGAGAACGGCATCATCATTCTCTCCAGCGATCCGGCGCGGCGGCTTAAATCGGTTGTGCCATTGAGCGAGGAAACCAAGGAAAAACTGGCCCGCAGCCTGCAGTACTACTGGTTTCCACTGAACGAACTGCAACCGCTGGCGCGGGAGAAACTGGCCGAAGGCGAGGAAAAGCTGACCTTCCCCGCCAACAGCGAATTGATGTCCGATGAAGAGAACATCAGCTACCTCTCGCAAACCCGGCCGCTGAGCGATACCCCATGGAATTTCACCCTGCTCACCCCCCTGCAGGATTTGCGGCGTGAAGCGATCAATCAGGGGATTCTGGTGGCGGTGGCGTTTGCCCTGGTGGCGTTTCTGCTGATTGCCTGGAACGAGCGGCGCAAGGTGATCGCCACCCGCCTCGCGGCGCGGGAAGCCTTGCAGGAAGCCAACAATCAACTGGAGCGTCGGATTACCGAACGCACCACCGACCTGCGCGCCAGCAACGAACGGCTCAAGGGCCAGATCCGTGAACGTCGGCAGGCGGAAGAGACCTTGCGCCGTGCCCAGGATGAATTGGTCCAGGCCGGCAAACTGGCCGCCATCGGCCAGATGTCCACCAGCATCGCCCACGAATTGAACCAGCCGCTGGCCGCCTTGCGGACCTTGTCCGGCAACACCGTGCGTTTTCTGGAACGCGGTCAGCTGGATGTGGCCAGCACCAACCTCAAGACCATCAATGAACTGATCGACCGCATGGGCCGGATCACCGCCAGCCTGCGTTCCTTCGCCCGGCGCGGTGATGACAAGGGCCAGGCCAGCTTTGGAAAAGCCGTAGACGCCGCCCTGCAATTGCTGGGTAGCCGGATGGAAAGCGCGCACCTGCAATTGCACCGCGACCTCGAAGATGTACAGGTGCAGATCGACCAGACCCGTCTGGAGCAAATCCTGGTCAACCTGATCGGCAACGCGCTCGATGCCATGCAGTCGCAACCCCAGCCGGCATTGTGGCTCGAAGGCGAGGAATTCGACGGTAAATATCGTCTGCGGGTACGCGACAACGGCCACGGTATCGATGCCGAAGCGCGCAAGCATCTGTTCGAACCGTTCTTCACCACCAAACCCGGCGAACAAGGCCTGGGCCTCGGCCTGACGCTTTCAGCCAGCCTGGCCGCCGCCACCGGCGGGCATCTGGGTGTCGAGCACCCGGCCAGCGGTGGTACCACCTTCGTCCTCAGTTTACCGTTGGTAAGCCCCACTCCCGCCGAGCCAATATGAACAACGACCTTAGTGTGCTGATCGTCGAAGACGACCCCCATGTCCTGCTCGGTTGCCAACAGGCGCTGACCCTGGAAGACATTCCCTGCGTGGGCGTCGGCAGCGCCGAAGAAGCGCTGGAGCGGGTCGGCGATAACTTCGCCGGCATCGTCATCAGCGACATCCGCCTGCCGGGCATCGATGGCCTGGAACTGCTGACCCGGCTCAAGGCCCGTGATCGCAGCCTGCCGGTGGTGCTGATTACCGGCCACGGCGACATCTCCATGGCTGTCGGCGCGATGCAGAAAGGCGCCTACGATTTCATGGAGAAACCCTTCTCCCCGGAACGCTTGGTGGACGTCGCCCGCCGCGCGCTGGAGCAACGCAGCCTGGCGCGGGAAGTGTCGTCGTTACGTCGACAACTGTTCGAGCGTGATTCCCTCGAGGGCCGGATCATCGGGCGTTCACCCGCGATGCAGAACCTGCGGGAACTGATCGCCAACGTCGCCGATACCTCGGCCAACGTGCTGATCGAAGGCGAGACCGGTACCGGTAAAGAATTGGTTGCGCGCTGCCTGCATGACTTCAGCCGCCGGCACAGCAAACAGTTCGTCGCGCTGAACTGCGGTGGCCTGCCGGAGAATCTATTCGAAAGTGAAATTTTCGGCCACGAGGCCAACGCCTTCACCGGTGCCGGCAAGCGGCGGATCGGCAAGATCGAACACGCCGATGGCGGCACGCTGTTCCTTGACGAAGTGGAAAGCATGCCGCTGCCGTTGCAGATCAAACTGCTGCGGGTGTTGCAGGAACGTACCCTTGAACGCCTCGGCTCGAACCAGAGCGTGGCGGTGGATTGCCGGGTGATTGCCGCGACCAAGTCCGATCTGGATCAATCGAGTAAGGCCGGCGAGTTTCGCAGCGACCTGTATTACCGCCTGAACGTGGTGACTCTGGAATTGCCACCGCTGCGCGAACGCCGTGAAGACATCCTGCAACTGTTCGAGCATTTTTTGCAGCAGTCATCCCTGCGCTTCGACCGCGCGGTACCGGAGCTGGACAATCAGACTGTATCGATCCTGATGAGCCATGACTGGCCAGGCAATGTGCGCGAATTGCGCAATGTCGCCGAACGCTTCGCCCTCGGCCTGCCGGCCTTCAAAAAATCCGGTGCCAGCGGCAACAATCAGGGCCTGGCCTTCGCCGAAGCGGTGGAAGCCTTTGAACGCAACCTGCTCAGCGATGCCTTGCAGCGCAGCGGTGGCAACCTGACCCAGGCCAGCCTGGAACTGGGAATGGCCAAGACCACATTGTTCGACAAAGTGAAGAAATACGGGCTGAGCCATTGATGGACCTGATTTTCAAAGCAACCCTGGGCGCGGCGGTGGTGGTGATACTGGCCATGCTGGCCAAGACCAAGAACTATTACATTGCAGGCCTGGTGCCGCTGTTTCCGACCTTTGCGCTGATCGCTCATTACATCGTCGGCAAGGGGCGCTCGCTGGATGATTTGAAAACCACCATCGTGTTTGGCATGTGGTCGATCATTCCGTACTTCGTCTACCTGGCGACCTTGTATCTGATGGTCGACCGGATGCGCCTGGAGGCTTCACTGGCGGTGGCGGCGGTGGCGTGGTTGATGGCGGCGACGGTGCTCGTGACTGTCTGGGTTCGCCTTCACGGCTGACCGCGATCTTCTGTAACTGATCGTTCCCACGCGCAGCAAAGGAATGCAGCCCGTGACGCTCCGCATCACTGGACGCGGAGCGTCCCTAGAGGCATTCCCACGCAGAGCGTGGGAACGATCGAGCGTGTAACGTCAGTTCAACCGTTGACCGTTCCGCCCTTTGCTTCACTCATGATCTGGCGAATAGCACCGACAAACGTCTCCACCGGCTGCCCGCCACTGACGGCATACTGCCCGTTGAATACCACCGTCGGCACCGAACTCACGCCGCGCGATAACCACAACTGTTCTTCTTCGCGAACCTCTTTGGCGAATTCATCGGACGCCAGAATCGCCTCGGCCCGCTGCCGGTCCAGCCCCACGCTTTCGGCGATCCGGGCCAATTGCCCGTGATCGGACGGATTGCCACCCTCGGTGAAATACGCCTTGAACAGTGCGTCTTTCAGGTTGAACTGCAACCCTTCCAGCCCCGCCCAATGCAGCAAGCGATGAGCATCGAACGTGTTGTAGATGCGGCTGTTGCCGTCCGTGCGAAAGGCAAACCCGACCTCGGCGCCGCGCGCGCGGATCATTTCGCGGTTCTTCTGCGATTGCTCAGGGGTCGAGCCGTACTTTTCGCTGATGTGTTCGGTGATGTTCTGGCCTTCGGGGCCCATCTTCGGGTTCAGTTCAAACGGCTGGAAACGGATCTCGGCCTGGACTTCGTCGCCGAGCAAATCCAGGGCACGGGTCAGGCTATACAGACCGACAACGCACCAGGGGCAGGACACGTCGCTGACGAAATCGATTTTCAGGGGGGTACTCATCATTTACCTCGCAGGCTTGAATCGCGCCGGAAAGTTTGAACGATACACCCGCAGGCTGAGCCTGTGTGGCAGCCGTTCCACGATCCCTGTGGGAGCCGGGCTTGCCCGCGATGACGGCCTTCCAGACGACATCTGCGGTGACTGACACACCGCCATCGCGGGCAAGCCCGCTCCCACAGGTTTTGGGGTGTTTGCGAGGGCGTGTCCCGCCGACCGCGCCCTTGATTACTACCTCAAACCGGTCATTCCCAAAGATACCCCACGCAAACCCAGCACCCTTTACCTCATCGCCCCAGACGCCGATAACGAAACCCTGCTGGTCAACGCCTGCGAATCGCTGGCGGCGGCGAGCGTGATGTTGAGTGATTTCGCGGGGCTGCTGAACGGTCCGCAGCGCAATACCGTGCTCGGCATCCAGAACTCCGTCATGTTGGGTGAACTGGCGGTGAACCGGATGCTGGATAACTTCGTTCCAACGTAAGACAGCCTCCCCTGTAATTGAGGCGCTTTTGTGGCGAGGGAGCTTGCTCCCTCGCCACAAAAGCCTGCTCCCACATTGGATTTGGGTGTTATAGAAGATTGCGTTCGGCCACCGGATCGATCTGTGCCCAATGCGAGGTGTCTTCTCGGTGGGCCTGCAAGTACGGCAACACTGCCGCCAATAACGGCGCTTTGAACGCCTCTTGAAAACGATGAGCCAACCCCGGAATCAGCTTCAACTGACTGCCACGGATATGCGCAGCCAGATGCACGCCATGCATCACCGGCAACAACGGATCGGCGGTGCCGTGAACCACCAGCGTCGGCACCCGCAATTGGTTGAGCAGCGCCACGCGGCTGCGTTCGGCGAGGATCGCCATGATCTGGCGCTTCACGCCCTCCGGGTTGAACGCACGGTCATAGGACTGCGCCGCCTGCTGCAACAACGCCTGCCGGTCATCGCTCACCGCCGGGCTACCCAGCGCTGCCAGCAAGTCGGCCTGTTGCTCCAGCGCCACCTCGCGATTTGGTGCGCCACGTCGCGCCAATAACTGCACCAGCGCCGCGCTCGGCGCCGGCAAACCTTCGGCACCCGAACTGGTCATCAGCAACGTCAGGCTCTCGACACGCTGCGGTGCCATGGCCGCCATATGCTGGGCGATCATCCCGCCCATGCTCGCACCCAATACGTGGAATTGCTTGACGTGCAAGGCATCCATCAATCCAAAGGCATCGTCCGCCATGTCGGTCAAGGTGTACGGCGCCGATACCGGCAAGCCGAGTTTGTAGCGCAGCACTTCGAACGTCAGGTTGGCGTCGACAGGCGTCTGCCGCCAAGTCGACAGGCCAACATCGCGATTGTCATAGCGAATCACCCGAAATCCCTGCTGACACAGCGCAACCACCACCTCGTCCGGCCAGTGAATCAACTGCCCGCCCAGGCCCATCACCAACAACAACGCAGGGTCCGAGGCACGGCCAATGCTCTGGTAGGCCAGGCTCACCTGCTCCAGATCGACCCGCTCGGTCGGAACATTGACATCGCAACGAGATGCCGCAAGAGACGGAAAATTGAACAATACAGCGGCCAGAAAGACCGCTGTGGATAAAAATCGTGCACGCATGAAAAACACCGAAACGCAGAACTCCAGTAGAGCGCGAGTCTGATGAAGTTTGTTCAAGCGCGCTGCCACAGTTACGTGACAGTTTGATGAAGATTGCTGAATGGTCATTTCCGGGCACAGCGTATTGATCGGCACCGGTGGCGAGTGGATGTCGTAGACGCCCGGACCGATGTAACGGTTAACCAAACACGTCCAGACCGGAGCCACAATTGAAGTCAGACAAAAAACAGGACGGGGTTGTTTAAGCCATCCCCCGAGCAACAAATCTTCGACGCTATAAAGCGCATCAGCGTCAGGTCACACAGGGCTGAGCTCACATCCGAAGTCACCCTGCTGAATGGACGCCTCAGCGAAGCCAATGCCGTTGAACCCCTGATGGCGGGTATCGACAAGATGGCGACAGTTTGCAACATTGAGTTGCAATCAGTCTCTAACGAGCCGTCACTGCACCGGTTCGCGCGTTCTTTCGTGAATGGAGAACCTTATGACCGCTTCCCCTCCCGGACTCGAGAACGGCGGTCTCCCCGACCAGCCACAGCGCCATGGCATCGCCGGGATTCATCGTGCCCGACAGCGGCGGATCGAGGGCTAGTACAATGTTTTCGGGAGGTTCGAGGAGGGTCATGGCGGCTGCTCCTGCATGGGTTGTTGTACAGGTGCCATGAAATGATGGCGACGGGCCTCTGCCTACTGTCAGATCTGACAGTTGCGACGAGTGGTCGCGAGGTAAGTGCAGAACTTTGTGGCAGTCCCCACGCCACAGCGCAGGCTGCGATCTTTTGCTTTTTCGGGCTAACCCTGCGGATCAAGATTATCGGCGGCTTCGTGGAGTTTTTTGGAGTCGAGGGATTCGTAGGGGGATGCCGGATCGGTTTCCGGTGGGTTGGGTATTGGTTTGAACATGTGAAGCTTTTTGATGAACCGCCTCTGATTCCAGAGGCGGTTTTTTGTCAGTCGGCCAATCAGGCCAACTGGCTACGCAACTGCCGCGCCGCCGCGACCATGTTCACCAGTGCGGCTTCTGTTTCCGGCCATGCGCGAGTCTTCAACCCGCAATCCGGATTGACCCACAACCGCTCCGCCGGAATCCGCTTCACCGCTTTGTTCATCAACTTCACCATCTCGGCCGTGTCCGGCACCCGAGGTGAGTGGATGTCATAGACGCCCGGGCCGATGTCGTTCGGGTAGTCGAACGCTTCGAAGGCCTCCAGCAATTCCATGTCCGAGCGTGAGGTTTCGATGGTGATCACGTCAGCATCCATGGCGGCGATGGACTCGATCACGTCGTTGAATTCGCTGTAGCACATGTGGGTATGAATCTGGGTTTCGTCGCGCACACCGGATGCACTCAGGCGGAAGGCTTCTACCGCCCAGTCGAGGTATTCCTGCCATTGCGCCCGGCGTAGCGGCAAGCCTTCGCGGAAGGCGGCTTCATCGATCTGGACGATCTTGATGCCGGCGTTTTCCAGGTCCAACACTTCATCACGCAAGGCCAGGGCCAGTTGCTGCGCCTGAACTTTGCGCGAAACGTCTTCGCGCGGGAACGACCACATCAGCATGGTCACGGGGCCGGTGAGCATGCCTTTCATGACCTTGTCGGTCAGGCTCTGGGCATAGGTGATCCAGTCGACCGTCATCGGCTTCGGACGGCTCAGGTCGCCATAAATGATCGCCGGTTTGACGCAGCGCGAACCGTAGCTCTGGACCCAGCCGAACCGGGTGAACAAGTAGCCGTCCAATTGCTCGGCGAAGTATTCGACCATGTCGTTGCGCTCGGCTTCACCGTGCACCAGCACGTCCAGGCCCAGGCGTTCCTGGATTTGCACGGCGTGGCGAATTTCGCTGTGCATGGCATCGGTGTAATCGTTGGCCGACAGCTTGCCTTGCTTGAAGGCCTGACGCGCCAGACGGATCGAACCGGTTTGCGGGAACGAGCCGATGGTGGTGGTCGGGAACGCCGGCAGTTTCAGCCGTGCCTGTTGTTGTGCGATGCGTTTGGCAAACGGCGAATGGCGTTGGCTGTCCGCCGCGCCGATGGCGTTGATTCGGGCCTGAACATCCGTTTTGTGGATACGCGGAGATTGAGCGCGACTGGTTGCAATGGCGCGGCTTTCGGCCAGTGCGGCTTGCACCTTCGGCGCTTGCGGATCATTCAGGGCATCACGCAGCACGGCGATTTCACCGCACTTCTGCACGGCAAACGCCAGCCAGCTTTTCAGTTCCGGGTCGAGTTTGTCTTCACGTTCCAGGTCCACCGGGCTGTGCAGCAACGAGCAGGAACTGCTGACCCACAGGTTATCGCCGAAGCGCTCCTGGGCAAATTGTAGTTGGGCCAGGGCTTGCTCCAGTTCGCAGCGCCAGACGTTGCGGCCGTTGACCAGGCCCACCGAGAGAATCTTGTAGGTGGGCAGACGATCCAAAACCTGGCCGAGCTGATCCGGCGAGCGCACTGCGTCGATGTGCAAACCTTGTACAGGCAGGCCGACAGCCAGACCGAGGTTGTCTTCCAGGCCACTGAAGTAAGTCGCCACGAGTTTTTTCAGCGGCGAGTATTGAAGGATGTGATAGGCGCGTTCGAAGGCGTTTTTCCAGGCTTGTGGCAGGTCGAGGGTCAGGATCGGTTCGTCGATCTGCACCCACTCCACGCCTTGAGCAGCGAGGCGGCCGAGGATTTCGCCGTAGATCGGCAGCAGGCGCTCCAGCAGGTCGAGTTTGTCGAAGCCATCACCCTTCGCCTTGCCCAACCACAGGTAAGTCAACGGGCCGATGATCACCGGTTTGACGTTGTGGCCCAGGGCTTTGGCTTCGTCGACTTCATCGAACAGCTGTTCCCAGCTCAGTTTGAATTGTTGATCAGCGCTGAATTCGGGGACCAGGTAGTGGTAGTTGGTGTCGAACCACTTGGTCAGTTCCTGAGCATATTGCGCCTTGCCATGTTCACCGCCGCAGCAGGCTGCGGTAGCGCCACGGGCCATGGCGAACAGGGTGTCGAGTGTCGGCAGGCCGCGGGCATCCTTGGTATTGTCGAAGCGCTCGGGGATGACACCGAAGGTCAGGGAGTGAGTCAGTACCTGGTCGTACCAGGCGAAGTCGCCCACGGGCAGCAGATCGATGCCGGCGTCTTTTTGCAATTGCCAGTGCGTAGCGCGCAATTGGCGGCCGACGCTTTTCAATGCGTTCTGATCGAGGTCGCCCTTCCAGTAGGCTTCGAGGGCTTTTTTCAGTTCGCGGTCTGCGCCGATGCGCGGGAAACCTAGGGTATGGGCCAATGCCATGATGAGAATCCTCCCTGTAAAAGATGCGCTATTGTCGACAGCCCACCCAACATGAGACAAACTCAACCTTTTCGTGTTGATCACAAGTTTTCCTCATGGAGCCCCCGGTGCTTGAAATCCGTCACCTGAAAACCCTGCACGCCCTGCGCGAAGCCGACAGCCTGGTGGATGCGGCCGACCGCCTGCACCTGACCCAGTCGGCGCTGTCACACCAGTTCAAAGAGCTGGAAGAACGCATGGGCATGCCGCTGTTCGTGCGCAAGACCAAACCGGTGCGCTTCACCAGTGCCGGCTTGCGCCTGCTGCAACTGGCCGACGCCACTCTGCCGTTGCTGCGCGGTGCCGAGCGTGACATTGCGCGACTGGCCGGTGGCACTGCGGGGCGTTTGCACATGGCGATCGAGTGCCACAGTTGCTTCCAGTGGCTGATGCCGACCATCGACCAGTTCCGCGATGCCTGGCCGGAAGTCGAGCTGGACCTGGCCTCCGGGTTCTCCTTCGCCCCGCTGCCGGCACTGGCCCGAGGCGACCTGGACCTGGTGGTGACCTCCGACCCGCTGGAACTGGTCGGGATCACTTACGTGCCGTTGTTCACCTACGAAGCCATGCTCGCGGTGGCTAACCAGCACCGCTTGGCGAGCAAGCCGTACATCGTGCCCGAAGACTTGCTCACGGAAACCTTGATCACCTACCCGGTGGAGCGCGATCGGCTGGACATCTTCACCCGCTTCCTGGAGCCGGCCGACATCGAACCGGCCCAGGTGCGCACCTCGGAACTGACGGTGATGATGATGCAACTGGTGGCCAGCGGTCGCGGCGTCTGCGGCATGCCCCATTGGGCGCTGCATGAATACAGTTCACGGGGTTATGTGAAGGCCAAGCGGCTTGGCGAGAAAGGTTTGTTCGCGACGCTTTACGCCGGGATTCGCGCCGACATGCTGGATGCGCCATACATGCGCGACTTTTTGCTGACGGCCAAGGACACGTCGTTTTCGACCCTCGACGGCGTCAGCGCTGTCCGATAGAGCGACCTATCTCCTGTAGGAGCAGCGGTGTCTTGATCGTTCCCACGCTCCCGCGTGGGAACCATCAAGGCTCAGGGGTAATCTCGCGCCACATATGGATCTTGTCGAAGTAGTCTTCGCCGACTCGCACCGCTAATGGTTCCAGACCGAACTGCACGAAACCGCAACGCTGATACAGCTTGAAGGCGGCTTCATTGCCGGCGGTGACGGTCAGCTGGATCAGCCGCAAGCCCTGACGGGTCTGCGCTTCGTCCAAAACGGCCTGAACCAGTTGAAAGCCAAGGCCACGCTGCCGAACCTTGCCTGTCACGTACATGCCAAACAACGTCGCCTTGTGCCGGGCCTTTTCCCGAGGTTCGAACGCCAGGCCGACGATGCCTGCCAATTTGCCCTCTTCGAACGCCCCGAACACTACATCCAGCTTGCTGCTCAGCCGCGATTCCCACCAACTCAGCGGCATCGTCGCGCGCTCGCGCACCGTGGAAGTGAACGCCTGAGGATGCAAGTCATAGGCCTCAAGCATCAGCGCCCGGTAATCCAGGGCATGGCTGGCATCAAGCCGTTCAATCCACATCTTCAGGCCGCTCGCCGCTGCTCAAGCATCAAGCGCACCGCCAACCCGGACAGCACAAAGCCCATGAAGTAACGCTGCATCGCCAGCCAGTTCGGGTTGTTGACGAACCAGGACGCGATGCCCGCGGCAAACAACGCGATCAGCAGGTTGACGCTGAAGCTCACGCTGATCTGGGTCAGGCCGAGGATGATGCTCTGGCTGAACACTGAACCGTGCTCAGGGGTAATGAACTGCGGAAACACCGACAGGTAAAACACAGCAATCTTCGGGTTCAGCGCGCTGGTGAGAAAGCCCATGGTGATCAATTTGCGCGACGAGTCCGCCGGCAGCTGCTGCGCCTCGAACGGCGAACGCGCTCCAGGTTTGACCGCCTGCCAGGCCAGCCACAACAGGTACAGCGCACCGGCCCACTTCAGCACTTCGTAGGCCACCGGCACTGCCATAAACACCGCGGTCAAACCCGCGGCGGCCGCGAACAGGTGCACTAAAAATCCCGCGACCACGCCGAGCAACGAAGTCACTCCGGCCTTGCGCCCCTGGCAGATTGAACGAGAGATCAGGTAGATCATGTTCGGCCCGGGCGTGAGCACCATCAGCAGCGCCGCAGCGGCAAAAATCAGCAAGTCTTGAAGCGGAATCATAGGCACTCTCCATCCCTGGACGATCAGGCGGTTTCGATCAGTGAGGCTCGATAAAACGGCAGGATCAGGTCTCGTGTCAATGGCGCCAGCGTGATTTCGCCGTCGGTGGCCGGATCGATCCAGCGCACTTCTTCAATCTCTGCCGCCGGGGAAACCTGCGAATCGATGGTCAGCTGAAAGAGTTCGGCCTGTACGACATAACCCGGCTCATTGGCGGCCGGTGCCGAGAATTGGCCCAGGTAGGCGGCATGCGCCGGATTGATGACCAGCCCCAGTTCCTCTTCCAGCTCACGGACGAGGGCATAGACCGGTTGCTCATGGGCCTCGATCTTGCCCCCCGGCTGCATGAACGCCTGGGTGCCGCGCTTGCGCACCAGCAGGGTGCGACCGTCGGGGCCGATCAGCAGGGCAGCGGCAATGCGGATGAGGCGGGGCGAAGCGGCGGATGAATGCGTCATGGATCGTGATTGGCCTTGGGTAAAAGCAGCAAGGATCACATGCGCGCCGGTTCTTCGTCACGCCGAAAAAACTCCCTGTAGGAGCGAGGCTTGCCCGCGAAGAAGATGACGCGTAATACCTGAAAAACCGCGGTGCATTCTTCGCGGGCAAGCCTCGCTCCTACAGACTCAACTCGTCTCGAGAATCGCCACTTCCTCCGGCACTTTCACAAAAATGCTGTACTTGGCACCTTCCATCGCCTCGAAAGCGATCAACTTCTCCACCAGCGGCCCATTCAGCACCTTGCCGGCATTGAGCAGCAGCATGCCGTTGTCGGCATTGAGATTGCGCGCCAGGATCATGCCCGCCACCAGATCCCGAGTGGTCAGCACCTTGACCATCGGATCGGCCAGCGTCACGTCGCTCAGATAAGTGGCGCAGACCTGAATGAAATCCTCCACCAGCTCCGGGTCGTAGAGGCGACCAGCGTATTGGCGGATATACACCAGGGCTTCGTCACTGTTCATCTGCCGTTCGAGGATCAGCCCGCGCTGCAACTCGATGAAATCCACCGCCAGTTTCAACAACCGTGAACCGAACGGAATCGCTTCGCCCTTGAGCCGATCCGGAAAACCGCTGCCGTCCCAACGCTCCTGGTGATGCAGGATCAGCCGGGCGGCATCCTTCATCGGATCGAGCGTCATCAGCAGCGACTCACTCTGCTTCGGATAACCCCGATAGCGCTCGCGGTCATTGTGATGCAGCAGGTCCGAAGGCGTGCTCATCATGCTGTCGGTCCAGCTCAACTTGCCGATGTTGTACAGCGCCGCTGCCATGGTCAGGTCACGACTGGTGCCTTCGTCCAGGCCATGGAGTTTGCAGTACACCCGCACCAGTTCGATGATCTGCCGGTTAGTCTGTTTGGCGGGCGGCAGGCGCAGGTTGGCCAGCAATGAAAACACTTCAGTGCCGGTGACATAGCTGCGCTTGAGCTCTTCGTAGGCCAGGTCCAGCATGTCGGCGGTCTGTTGCAGTTCGCTGGTACGGGCCGCGACGTGTTTTTCCAGGGTGGCGTTGAGCAGCTTCAGTTTCTCGTTCTGATCCCGCGTCTCCTGCACCAGACGCAATCGTTCACGCTCGGAATGCTGATAGGCCAGTGATTGTCGCAAGGTCAGCAGCATCTCCTCATCGTGCCAGGGTTTGCTGATGTAACGATGAATCTGCCCTTCATTGATGGCTTTGATAATGGCCGACGGATCAGCGTAACCAGTCAGCATGATCCGTGTGGTGTCGGGATAGCGCTGATGGACGTGAGCCAGCAACGTGGCGCCGTCCATATTGGGCATGCGCGCGTCACTCATCACCAGATCGATCGGCTGCTGCGCCATGATCTCCAGGGCCTGGGCACCGCTGGTGGCCAGCAGTACCTCGTAGGGCTGACCGCGCAGCAGGCGGCGCAGGCTGTTGAGAATCGACTCCTCATCGTCGACCAGCAGTAATTTGGGTTTATCGGTCACAGTCGTGGGGAGTTGCTCTTCCATGGCATTACCTCAAGTGAAACGTGTGCCTTTATGTCGCGCGCGGGGCGAACGTCCTGGCGTGCCCGAGCCTGACCTACAGGCTAGATGATTTTCAGCCCGACCCCGGAAATGATTCGTTTCAGTCAACCGGGCGAAGTGCTGGCCGGGCGACTATGCTCAGATCACTCGGATCCAGAACGATACCCGCTCCATCCAGCGATCAGGGAAGGGATACCCTCTATGAGCTCATTGCACCAACCTGCTGTCAGTACAGGCGCATGTCAGTGAATACGCTGCTTGCGCGGATTAATCGTCGGATTCTCATCGTTGATGACACGGCGTCGATCCATGAGGATTTTGCCAAGATTCTCAGCCCGCCATCGATCGAAGACGACAGCCTGCTCAGCGCCGAAAACGCCCTGTTCGGTACCCCTGCGTCGGTATCGTTGCAAAGTTTCGTCATCGATTCCGCGTTTCAGGGCCGCGAAGCGCTGGACAAGGTCGAGACCGCGCTGGCGAATGACTCGCCCTACGCGATGGCCTTCATCGACATGCGCATGCCGCCGGGCTGGGACGGTCTGGAAACCATCGAACGCTTGTGGCAAGTCGACCCCAAGCTGCAGGTGGCGCTCTGCACCGCGTATTCCGACTATTCCTGGGAAGACATCGCCGAACGCCTGGAACTGGGCGATCGCCTGCTTATCCTGAAAAAGCCCTTCGATGCCATCGAAATTCGCCAGATGGCCAGCGCATTGACCGCCAAGTGGCAAATGACCGAAGACGCAGCACTGAAGATGTCGCTGCTGGAGCATGCGGTCGAAGAGCGCACCCGGGAGCTGTCCGACGCCAACATCATCGTGCAGAACAGCCCGACCATTCTGTATCGGCTGCGAGGCGAACCGTCGTTTCCGTTGATGTACATCTCCCACAACATCACCAAATACGGTCACATCGCGGCGGCCCTGGTGGCGTCGTCCAACTGGGCGCAGGAGCTGATCCATCCCGACGATCAATCGAAAGTCGACACCGCCATGGCCCGAGTGCTGGATCGCCATGCGGCAGGTGCTTCCATCGAGTTCCGGATGCGCACCGGTGACGGTGACTGGCGCTGGGTCGAAAACCGCTATATTCCGGTGCGCGATGATGAAGGCCGTTTGCTGGAAGTCGAAGGCATCATCATCGACATCACCGAACGCAAACTGGCCGAGGAAAAAATCGCCCTGCTGGCCCGCACCGACGGGCTGACCGGGCTGGCCAACCGCGCGACGCTGATCGAACGGCTGCACCAGGCATTCGCCGCCGCCCGGCGCGGGGCCACACCGTTCGCCATGTTTTACCTGGACCTTGATCACTTCAAACGCATCAACGACACCCTGGGTCATCCGGTGGGCGACCTACTATTGCAGGAGGTCGCCAGGCGTATCAAAGACTGCGTGCGCGAAAACGACGTGGTTGCCCGCCTGGGTGGCGACGAGTTCGCGATACTGCAACTGGACGTCGGCGATCCGACCCAATCAGCGGCCCTGGCCGCCAAGGTCCGCGATGCACTGGTGCTGCCCTACTCCCTGGCCGGCAATGATGTGCGGGTCTCGGTCAGCATCGGCATCAGCAGCTACGCACCGGTCAGCCTCAGCGCCGACAGCCTGTTGACCCAGGCCGACATGGCGCTGTATCGCTCCAAGGAAAAGGGCCGCAACCAGTACCACTTCCACTCCGAGGAGATCAATCAGGAAGTGGTCGAGCGCATGACCATCGCCAACGACTTGAAAACGGCCATCGAACACGACGAACTCGAACTGCGTTACTGGCCGGAAGTGGACTTGAGCAGTGGCAGGATCCTCGGCATGGAAGCGCAGGTCAGCTGGAACCACCCCGTGCGCGGTTTGCTGGAAGCCCCGGCGTTTCTGCCCGCGGCGGAAAAGACCGGCACCATTATCGCCCTCGGTCACTGGGTGCTGGAGCGCGCCTGCCGGCAAATGCGCCAGTGGCGAGACGAAGGCATGGCGCCACCGGTGGTGGCGATAAAACTGTCCCTGGCTCAGCTCAAGAGCGGTCCCGAGCTGATCTATGACGTGTTGCGCACCACCGCACGCTGGGAACTGTGCCCATGGGACCTGCGCTTCGACGTCACCGAAGCGACCCTGGCCCAGACCAAGTGGACGCACAACGATGTACTGCCGCGCCTGCGTGAGCTGGGGGTAAAAATCGCCATCGACGACTTCGGCACCGAATACTCTTCGTTCGATTACCTCAAGACTTATCAGGTCAATCACCTGAAACTCGCCCAGACCTTCATCGACATGGCCGCACGCGACCCGGCCAGTGCAACCACCTTGCGGGCCATCATCAACTTCGCCCGCGAGGTAGGGATCGGCATTATCGCCGAGGGCGTCGAAACCCAGGAGCAACGCAGTTCGCTGATGGCCACCGGCTCACCGATGAACGCCCAGGGTCACTATTTCAGCCGAGCGGTCAGCAGCCAACAGGCCGCCGAGTTGCTGAAGGCCGGGAGCATCGTGCATGCCACCCACGAAACTGGAGCGATGCCGGATGACTCGCGGCGTGCCACGGAGGACAAGGAATGAAAACTCCGTCCGTCCAGGCCAACCGGCGCATTCTGATCATCGACGACACACCTTCGATCCATCAGGATTTCCGCAAGATTCTCGGCCCGGATACCGACGACGAACAAACCCTCGCCGGCACTGAAGCAGCGCTGTTCGGCAGCCCCCAGTCGGCGCGGCTGGTGTTCCAGCTCGACTCCGCCTACCAGGGCGAGGAAGCGCTCGAACTGGTCACGCGCGCCCAGGCACAAGGCCGCCCTTACGCCATGGCGTTCACCGACATGCGCATGCCACCGGGCTGGGATGGCCTGGAAACCATCGAACGGCTCTGGAAAGCAGATCCTCACCTGCAAATCGCGCTGTGCACGGCCTTCTCCGATTACACCTGGGAAGCCATGGCCGAACGACTGGAGTTCGGCGATCAGTTGCTGGTGCTGAAAAAACCCTTCGACAGCCTGGAAATCCGCCAGATGGCCAGCGCCCTGACCTGGAAGTGGCAGATGGCGCAGGACGCGGCCATTAAAGTGCAGACCCTGGAGCAAACCATCGAGGCCCGTGTCCATGAGCTGCTCAAGGTATCGCACTTGTTGCAGTACGACGTATTGACCGAATTGCCCAACAGCACCTTGCTGGGCGACCGGCTGAACCAGTCACTGGCCCTGTCCAGGCGACATGACAAGCAACTGGCCGTGATGTTTCTGGGGCTCGATCGCTTCAAACGCATCAACAATGCCTTGGGTCACCCCACCGGTGACGAGATGCTCAAACGTGTCGGGCACAATCTGGTGGCCTGCGTGCGCGCGTCCGACTCGGTGTTTCGTTACGGCTCCGATGAGTTTGTGGTGATCCTGGCTGACATCCACCACCCCCAGCAGACCAAGGGCATCGCCGAAAAGCTCCTGAACGCCATACGCGCCCCTCAACACATCGCCGGCCACGACCTGAGCGTGACGGCCAGCCTGGGCATCAGTATTTATCCAGAGGACGGTTTCGATGCAATCGCGCTGATCAAAAAAGCCGAAACCGCGATGCGCAACGTCAAGGAAACCGGTCCGAACGATTTCAGCTTTTTCATCGATGAGATGAACCAGCGCGCCCGGGAACAGCAGAGCATCGAGTCGGGTATTCGCCTGGCGCTGGAACGCAACGAATTCGTCCTGCACTACCAGCCCAAACTTGACCTGAGCAGCGGCAAGGTGGTCGGCGCCGAGGCGTTGATCCGCTGGCAAAAACCGGGGCAAGGCTGGGTTTATCCGACAGACTTCATCGGTGTAGCCGAAGACAGCGGCCTGATCGTACCGTTGAGCAAATGGGTGCTCGCCCAGGCCTGTCAACAAGCCTGCGCCTGGCAAGCGAAAGGCCTGCCGGAGCTCTGCATGTCGGTGAATGTGTCGGCCATCGATTTCCGTCAGCGGGACTTTGTCGAAGGTATCGAACAGATACTCAAGCAAACCGGTATGGACCCCACCTTATTGGAGCTGGAAATTACCGAAGGCGTATTGATGCAGAATATCGATGCCACGATGGTCTCGCTGAATCGGCTCAAGGCATTGGGCGTGCGGCTGGCCATCGATGACTTCGGCACCGGCTATTCCAGCCTGAGTTATCTGCAACGGTTTCCCATCGATGTGTTGAAAATCGACCAGTCGTTCATTCGTGGCCTGAGCCGGGACAGCAATGATGCGGCCCTGGTCAGCGCCATCATCAGCCTGGGCAAAAGCCTCAAACTGACCGTCATTGCCGAAGGGGTGGAAACCCTTGAGCAACTGAATTTTCTCAAGGGCCTGCAGTGCGAGGAAGGCCAGGGTTACTACTTCAGCAAAGCCGTGGAGCCGGACGCCTTCGTGCAATACCTGACGTCCGTGCAGACCGCTTCATCCACCACCCCATGAACGATGCGCAACGACACTCAGGGCCCTGCGCCAAGGAATCATAAGATGTCGAGCCCCTTCTACTCTCTGCTTCTTGCGCCTTTGCTTGGATACTGTCTGATAGCCAGCGGCGCACCGCTGGACGAACCACTCAAACCCTTGCCCGCGGTGCCCCAGCAGAATCCCTTGCAGGTCGAACTCGGTCGCCGGTTGTTCAACGAGCCACGCCTGTCGGTCAACAACACCCTGTCGTGCGCCAGTTGCCATCGCCTGGAAGTCGGAGGCGCCGACACCCAGGCGTTTTCCATTGGTTTCAACGGCGTCCCCTTGACGATCAACACCCCCAGCGTCTTCAACTCAAGTCTGAATTTCCGGCAATTCTGGAACGGCCGCGCCGACACTCTGGAAACACAAGTCCACGAAGTGGTGCAGAGCCCCAGCGAAATGGGCAGTCATTGGGAACATGTCGTTCAGACACTGACCGCCGACCCGGCTTACAAAAGCGCTTTCGCCAAGGCCTACCCGGACGGCGTGACCATGAACAATGTGCAAAAAGCCTTGGCCACCTATGAGCGCACGCTGATCAGCGCCAACTCGCGTTTCGACCAATACCTGCTGGGCAATACCGAGATTCTGACGATCGAGGAGAAGTACGGTTACCAACGCTTCAAGGACTACGGTTGCATCGCCTGCCATCAAGGGGTGAACATCGGCGGCAACATGTTCCAGAAATTCGGAGTCATGGGCGATTACTTCGAGGTCCGGGGCAACCCCACCGAAGCCGATCTGGGCCGCTATCTGGTCACCAAGGCTGAAGAAGACCGCAATGTGTTCAAGGTTCCGAGCCTGCGCAACGTCGCCGTGACCGCGCCGTACTTTCATGACGGCTCGGCCAAGACGCTCGAAGACGCGGTCGATGTGATGTTCAAGTTCCAGCTCGGTCGCGTGCCCTCGGAGAAGGACAAGACCTTGATCATCAAATTCCTCAAGACACTGACCGGTGAGTGGGGAGGTAAACCTTTATGAAAACGTACCACCGTCGCAACCTCTTGGTGCTCAGTGGCGTGGCCTTGCTATTGGCTTCGACATTGCTGTTTCTGTACCTCAAATCAAGCTCCGACCAGACCGCGACGTACGCCGAGTCCCGGGACCTGATCCGCCAGATCAAACAGCTCAATGCGCAGTGGGAAACCGAGATTCTCAAGGCCAGAATTGCCATCAGCCACAATTACGATCCCCTGGTTGCACCGCTGAACGAGATGACACAGTTGTGGGAGCAGTTCGAGACCAAGGAGACCAATCACGGCCGCAACGACCCCATCTGGCATGCCGGCCATGACGCCTACCACACCGCCGTGCAGGAAAAAACCCGGCTGGTGGAGCAGTTCAAATCCCACAACGCAGTGCTGCGCAACTCACTGGCGTTTTTGCCCACTGCCGAAGACGACATCCAGGAACCGCTTACCCGACTGCTCGACGAAGACAAACTGCAACTCCAGAACATTGCCACCGACACCTACGACTTGCTGCTCAGCAGCCTGGAGTTTGCCCAGGTCACCTCCGACGACAAAGCCGCCGATATCCTGGTCGGGCTGAACAAACTGAAGGTGAACAAGGAACGATTACCGGAGCAGTTTCATAGCCCGATCGATGTCTTGAGCAATCACATCGCGCTGATCCTGCGCGAACAACCCGTGGTCAATCGGCTGCTGCAAAACATCGAAGCCGTTCCTGTGGCCGCACGGCTGGACGACATCACCAGTCTGCTGAACCAGGATCAGCAGCAAACCGAGGCAATCGACCGGCGCTACCACTTCTACATGCTGGTGTTTTCGACGCTGCTGGTGATGGTGCTGGTGTACCTGGCAACTCGCCTTATGCGCAGCTTCGGCGAGATCAATCGGGTCAACAAGGAACTGCAAACGGCCAACGACATCCTCGAACAACGAGTCGAAGAGCGCACCCGCGAACTCAAGGATACCCAGAGCGAACTGCTCGACACCGCGCGCCAGGCCGGCATGGCTGAAATCGCCACTAACGTGTTGCACAACGTCGGCAACGTGCTCAACAGCGTGAACATCTCGGCCGACCTGGTCACCCGCAAGCTGCGTAGCAGCAAGGCCCAGGGATTGGGCAAGGCGATGCAGCTGATCAACGCGCATCAAGACGATCTGGGCGTTTTCCTGACCCAGGACGAGAAAGGAAAACTGCTGCCCGGTTACCTGAACCAACTGGTGGATGCCATTGCCCTTGAACAACAAGGCATGACCGACGAACTCGCGCAACTGAGCAAAAGCGTCGACCACATCAAGGACATCGTCGCCACCCAGCAGTCCTACGCGGGCGCCAACAGCCTGATGGAACCGCTGCACATCAGCGAACTGCTGGAAGACGCCCTGCGGATGAACGCCGGCGCCCTGACTCGGCATCACGTCACGGTGGTCAAGGAGTACGGCGATGTACCGCAAGTCATGGGTGACAAGCACCGGCTGTTGCTGATCCTGATCAACCTGATCAGTAACGCCAAATACGCCATGACCGACCTCAGCAACCGCCCTCGGCAAATGACCCTTGGGGTGAAAGTCGTCGAGGACACGATTCTGCAAATCAGCGTCAAGGACGACGGTGAAGGCATCGCGCCGGAGAACATGACGCGGATCTTTGCCCACGGCTTCACCACCCGCAAGGAAGGTCACGGCTTCGGCCTGCACAGCTGTGCCCTGGCCGCGATCGAGATGAACGGCCATCTCACCGCCCATAGCGACGGGCCGGGCAAAGGTGCTCTGTTCACGTTGCAGATCCCGTTGAAACCCGTCATGGAGGAAGCATGAGCGATCTTTCGAACCGACGTATTCTGCTGATCGACGACACGCCGTCCATCCACGAAGACTTTCGCAAAATCCTCACCCCGACATCGGTGCAGCATGTGGAGCTGGACGAAATGGAGGCCGCGCTGTTCGGCAGCGAAGTGAAGTCCGCCAGCGCCTTGTTCGAACTGGACTCTGCCTATGGCGGTCAGGAGGGTCTGGGCAAACTCATCCAGGCATTACAGGAAAACCGTCCCTACGCCTTGGCCTTCGTCGACATGCGCATGCCCGAGGGTTGGGACGGTGCGCAGACCATCGAACACCTGTGGCAGCAAGACCCGCAACTGCAAGTGGTGGTGTGCACCGCCTATTCCGACTATTCCTGGGATGAACTGCTGGAACGCCTGCACGCTCACGACCGCCTGCTGATTCTGAAAAAACCGTTCGACAACATTGAAGTCCAGCAGATGGCCAACACCCTGCTCACCAAATGGGAAATGACCGAACGGGCGTCCATTCAGATGAGCCATCTGGAACATCTGGTGGATCAGCGCACGGCCCAGTTCAAGCAGGCCAGCGAGGCGTTACAGCGGGAAATCGACGAGCGCAAACAACTGGAAAGCCAATTGGTGCAGTCGGAGAAACTCGCTTCGCTGGGGCAACTGGCGGCGGGCGTCGCCCATGAAATCAATAACCCCATCGGCTTCATTTCCTCCAACCTCGGTGCCCTCGATGGCTACTTCAAGCAACTGCAGGACATGCTCGATGCCTATCGGGAGGCGGAAAACGCCATTGGCTCAAGCGAGGTCATCGACCGTCTCGGTCAATTACGTGAACGGGTGGAACTGGATTTTCTGCGCGAAGACATTCCGCTGCTGATCAAGGAATCCAAGGAAGGCATCGGCCGGGTCGGGCAGATCGTCAAAGACCTGAAGGACTTCTCCCGCGTCGACTCCAATCAGGAATGGCAGTGGACCAATCTGCAACAAGGCATCGAGTCGACCCTGAACATCGTCGCCAATGAACTCAAGTACAAGGCCGATGTGGTGAAGGAGTATCAACAGCTGCCCGACATCGAATGCCTGCCGTCGCAAATCAATCAGGTGATCATGAACCTGATCGTCAACGCCTCTCAGGCGATGGGGCCGGAACGGGGCACCATCACGCTACGCACCAGGCTTGAAGGTGAAACGGTGTCGATCGAGGTCGCGGACACGGGAATAGGCATCGAGCCGGACAACCTGCAGAAAATATTCGACCCGTTCTACACCACCAAACCGGTGGGCCAAGGGACAGGGCTCGGGTTGTCCCTGTCCTATGGCATCGTGAAAAAACATCAGGGCGATATTTCGGTGCGTAGCGAAGTCGGGATGGGTAGCACCTTTCGGGTCGAGTTGCCGGTGCGCCAGACAAAAACAGCGGCTTGAACACCTGTCAAAGTGTTTGATCGTCCCACGCTCTGCGTGGGAATGATCGGTCAAAGGCGCACAATTGACCATAAGTCCCAGTCCGAGCTGTTTTCGTTATTTCTCCAGGCGCAGAATGCCTGGCCGGCCAGTGGAGCGCTTTTAGCTTTTACTGTGGGAGCTCAGGCATTCCACTGTGCTGAAAACAACCGAGTCCGAACCCAAGGAAACCGTATGAGCCTGTCCCTCCTGAGCCGCTACGCCTTCTTTGCCGTGTGTGTGATATTCACCCTCGCCAGCCTGCCCTTTCTGCAACACGACTGGCTCTGGCCGATCACTGCCGTCACCGGCGTCCTCAGCCTCGTAGGGCTGTTCGATCTGCTGCAAAGCCCACACGCGGTGCGCCGCAATTATCCGATCCTGGGCAATATTCGCTATCTGGTGGAGGGCATTCGCCCGGAAATTCGCCAGTACCTGCTCGAATCCGACAGCGACGCCCTGCCCTTCTCCCGGGCCCAGCGTTCGCTGGTCTATTCACGAGCCAAGAATGAAAGTGCCGACAAACCCTTCGGCACGCTGATCGACGTCTATCAGTCGGGCTTCGAATTCATTGGCCATTCCATGCGCCCGGCGCCATTGAGCGACCCGAGCAGTTTCCGGGTAATGGTCGGCGGCCCGCAGTGCACCCAGCCATACTCGGCGTCGGTGTTCAACATTTCGGCCATGAGCTTCGGCTCCCTCAGCGCCAACGCCATTCGCGCATTGAACCAGGGCGCCAAACTCGGCAACTTCGCCCATGACACTGGCGAGGGCAGCATCAGCGCTTATCACCGGGAGAACGGCGGCGACCTGACCTGGGAACTGGGCAGCGGCTACTTCGGCTGCCGCACCGCCGATGGCCGCTTCGACCCTGAACGCTTCGCCGCCCAGGCGTCGAGCCCGCAAGTGCGGATGATTGAAATCAAGATGAGCCAAGGCGCCAAACCCGGCCATGGCGGGATCCTGCCCAAGCACAAGGTGACTCAGGAAATCGCCGAAACCCGCGGTATCCTGATGGGCGAAGACTGCATCTCGCCGTCGCGCCATAGCGCGTTTTCCACGCCGATCGAACTGATGCACTTCATCGCGCAACTGCGTGAACTGTCCGGCGGCAAACCGGTGGGCTTCAAGTTTTGCCTGGGCCACCCGTGGGAATTCATGGGCATCGCCAAGGCCATGCTGGAAACCGGCATCCTCCCGGACTTCATAGTGGTCGACGGCAAGGAAGGTGGCACCGGCGCCGCGCCTGTGGAGTTCACCGACCACATCGGCGTGCCAATGCGCGAAGGTTTGCTGTTCGTGCACAACACGCTGGTGGGCCTGAACCTGCGGGACAAAATCAAACTCGGTGCCAGCGGCAAGATCGTCAGCGCCTTCGACATCGCCAGCGTCCTGGCCATCGGCGCCGACTGGGCCAACTCCGCGCGCGGCTTCATGTTCGCCATCGGCTGCATCCAGTCGCAAAGCTGCCACACCAACAAATGCCCGACCGGCGTCGCCACCCAGGACGCTCTGCGTCAACGCGCCCTCGTGGTTCCAGACAAGGCGCAGCGCGTCTTTAACTTCCATCGCAATACGCTTAAAGCCCTGGCCGAAATGCTCGCCGCCGCGGGTCTCGATCATCCTTCACAGCTGTCGGCCAAGCATCTGGTGCGACGCATGTCGGCGACCGAGATCAAACTGTTCTCACAGTTGCATGTGTTCCTGAAACCGGGCGAGTTGCTCACCGGTGAAGTGAACGGCGAGTTTTACTCGCGGATGTGGCAGATGGCTCGGGCGGATAGTTTTGAGCCTAATGAACTGGCGGCTGCATAGGCCGTGTTTGCGCGCCAACCTCAGGGGTTGGCGCTTCCCCTCGGATGAACAATCGGGCTTCGCTGTCCCCTTCCTTCAGCATCTGCACCTGTTTCCAGTGTTTGGGAAACAAAGCGTCATGTTCAGGGCGAGCGTAACCCGTTACCCACCAGATCCGCTTGGCATTCAGTTTCAAGGTTGAAAAATCGTCGAAGAGAATCGAACGCAAATGACGGGGAATGAGTGCCCAGCCACCGTATTCGGCGGTTCCCCAAAGGGTGCCGGTCGGTGGTTTGAAGGCGTATAACCTCGGCTGAATACCGGTCGAGTTGTAGTACGTAAACGGCAAATACCAATACAGGTTATCCACAACGATCTCGTCACCCGGACGGACCTCGCGGCCAAGACCTGCGATCACGGCGTCCAGCCGTGCGTCTTTGCGAATGCTTGTCCCGTTCATCTCATCCGTTTGCGCGTAGACCGCCGAAAGCCCGTGTACTTCTGCCAATAAAACCAAAGCCATGGCGACAGTGGTGAGAACGGCGTGGCGTTGGCTCCATGCGTCCAGCGCGAGCGCAACGATAAGGGGCAACGCGGCGGCAGCGAACACTAGGTATCGGGCATTGAAAACCGGCACGATCAGCGACACCAGAAAAACGCTCAGCACCGGCACAAAAAAATAGCCCACCAATAAGATGCTGAAAGGTCGCTCATGGCGTGCCTTGAGCAGCGCCGCTGCGGCGCAAACAACGATCAACACCGAGGGCAACACACGCCATAAGGATGAAGGGCTGACCGCTCCCTCCATCATCACCAGTTGCCAAACGAAGGTCAGGGCTGTTTGCCAAGTGAGCGGCGGTATCCACTCGAGCCCGTCCATTCGCAGCAATTGATTGATGAGGTGAGGTACCCACGGCAGGTACAACACGACGATTGCGCTGTTGGCCAAGACCCACGCACGAATCGGTATTGCCATGGACCGACCGCCATCTCGCACTCGCCACCCACAAAGCCAATGCACCAAAACGCACAGCGCGGCGAAGTAATGCGTGTAGAAAGCTGCCGTCATCAACAGCACGTAAAAAACCGGATAACGTTTTTGATCCGGTACCTTGATCCAGCACACCAGCGCCACGGTCGCGCCCATCAGCCAGAAGCCGAGCAAGGTGTACATTCGTACTTCCTGGCTATAGCGCACCGATATCGGTAGCAATGCCAACAGCAATGCCGCTATCCAGGTCGCCTTTCGCGTCGTCACCAGGCTCATCAATTTAATGCACAGCAACAGCGTGCCGACATCGGCCAGTGCACTCAGGGATCGCGCAGCCAACACGCCATTGCCGAACAGCAACATCCAGAAATGCAGCAAAACGTAGTAAAGCGGCGGATGAACATCCCGCGCTGTCGTGGCCCAGATATACGCAGGTGAACCCTCGGCCAGCAGCAGGCTGTAGGCCTCGTCGTACCAGATGACCGGCACGGTGATGGCGTGAAACCTTGCACCCAACGCGAGGATTATCACCGCCACCAGACCTGCCTTGTCGGCCACTCGAGATAGAAAACTTTCGGGATGGATCAAAGAGGTAATCACCAGGCTCACCACTGCAGACTGGTGATCGGGGTCGGCTCTTTCATGATGATGAAACCGTAATCGCCCAGCAGATAGAGGCGATAGAACTTGCTCTCCACCAGCGGCGCATAACCCTGGTAACCCATCAGGGTCGCGTTACGCCGCTCCCTCTCCACCTCCACGTTGGTGATACCCGCCTTCGGCAGGTTTTCAGCCAGCATGAAAAAGTTGATGTTCAACAGATAATGCAAGACCGGCATCTGCTTGAACGAGCCGGCGGCCCCCACCAGCCAGTGATCGGAATAACTCACCGACAGATAAATGCGCTTGGCCTCGTGCAGTTGTCGATGGGCCGCAATGTCCTGCCCCAGGGAAAACAACGCGCTGGACGCGAAGGTGTTTTGCACCGTCAGCACGCGGCCATAAGCGTAGGACAGCGAAAGCATGGCCAGCAGAGGCACCGCCAACAGCAGCGGCAGCCGCTCATGGATGGACGTCAGCGCCAGATGGCTCAAATAGAACAACAGCACCAGCAACACCGCGAAACCCATCAAGGTTCTGGCGCCTTCATTGAAGTCGCGAAAAAACAGCGCAGCCCCCGACACCAGTAAAGTCACAACCGGCACCGTCAGCACGCACGCCAGGCCCATCACGATTTTTCTCAGCCCCGAGTCCTGGCGTTCAATCACGCTGCGGGCCAACCGTGCGCTGCCCACCAGGGCACACAACAGCAGCACGGCGAACACCCAAGTGAATCCACCGTGAAACAGCAGCGCGACTTTTTCCAGCACCCGGCCGATATTGATTTCAACTTGCAGCAAAGGCGCCGCCGCCCAGTTCAGCAACAAGGTGCGATCGTGATTCATGTACGGATAAGCCGTGACGCTGTAGATCAACCCGCCGAGCCCCACCTGCGCGAGTTTCCAGCCGATCAATTCGTACCATTGCCGCCAGGCCCACTTGTCATTCGCGCCCCTGAGCAGCTCCAGGCAACACAGGCCCAGAAACACATTCAGGCTCACCTGATAGAGCCCCAGCGCCAGCGCAATCAGGAAGGCCGGCACCAGCCACTGCAAAATGCGTGAGGGATGGCGAAAAGTGATCGCATAGATCACTGCCACCAGACTCAAGGCATTGGCCGGCCCGTCGTATTGATAAGACAGGTTCTGCAGGAAGAACGGGTTGTACCAGAGCGGCAACACCACCAGGCAGCAAGATATCGTCGGCTGCGGGTAGTAATGGAATGTCAGGCTGGTCAAGGCAAAGGCCATGGCCAGCGTGGCGATCAACAGCGGCAACGGAAAGATATTCGGCGCGCCATCGCTGAACGTCAGCAGGTTGTAGAACAGCTCGGTGAACAACCGCCCCTGCTCCGCCCAGGCAGTACCGGCCGACAGCGAGCGCCAGTTGTCATCGATGTAGGGATAGTCCGCGAGGATCAGCGGGATGACATAAATCAGGATCGCGATGAAGAAAAACAACCAGACCCGACGACGCCCGAGCTCTCTACTGAAAAAGTCGCCCAGTCTGCCCATGCTAAAGCCCGATCCGGTCTTTGCCGCCAATGACGTCTTTGACCACATAACGGGGCCGGTGCTTGGCTTCGATGTAGATGCGGCCGACATACTCACCGAGGATGCCGATGCCGATCAGTTGAACACCGCCGAGAAACAGAATGGCCGTCATCAGCGAGGGGTAACCGGGTACGCTGTTACCGAAGAAAATCTTGTCCAGCACCATGTACACCGCGTACAGCACCGCGAAGATCGAAATGCCGCCACCGATGTAAGTCCACAACCGCAACGGCACGGTGCTAAACGAAGTAATGCCTTCCAGCGCCAGGTTCCACAGTTTCCAGCCGTTGAACTTACTGCGTCCTGCCACTCGCCGGGCCCGTTCATATTCGACCACTGCCGTGGTGAACCCGGCCCAGGACAGAACGCCCTTCATGAACAACTGATGCTCGGGAAGTGCGCGAATCACATTGACCACCTTGCGGTCCATGAGCCGGAAATCCCCGACGTTTTCTTCGATCCGGGTGTAGGAAATTCTGTTCAGCAAATGATAGAAAAGCGATGCGCTGTGGCGTTTCAAATAACTGTCACTGTCACGATTGCGGCGTTTGGCGAGCACCACATCAGCGCCCTTTTGCCACTCGGCAATCAACTGCGGGATGACGCTGATCGGATCCTGCAGGTCCACGTCCATGGGGATCACCGCATCGCCGGTGGCGTATTCCAGCCCGGCAAACAACGCCGGTTCCTTGCCGAAGTTGCGCGAAAAGTTGATCAGCAATACCTGTTCATCGACCTGTGCCAGCGCCTTGGCTTGCTCAGCTGTTCGATCGGTGCTGCCATCGTTGATGAACACGATCTCGACCTCACACGGGTCAAGTTTCAATTCGCGACGCACCGCCTGATGGAACAGACTGATCGCCTGTTCTTCATTGAATACCGGGACAATCAGCGAAACTTTCACGTTTCACACTCCTGAAAATCGAAGTGTAGATGTTCGACAGACCGCCATCAGGGGGCGTTCTGGCGCGCGAACTGCCCGGCAGACCAACGGACACGCAGCCCCCTCCGTTCGCTATAGGCAGCTGAGACATTCGGTAATATCCAGCCTTTTGCAATTAGCCGCGAATCACGCCACCCTGCGCGCCGCTCCTACTCAACAACCCCGTTCAAGAGCCCGCCGTCATGACGTTTGAACGCGATCACCGAATCGACTTTTTTCGCGGCCTGGCCCTGATCTTCATCTTCTGGGATCACGTGCCGCAGAACCCGCTCGCGCAGTTCACGGTGCGCAACTTCGGCTTCAGCGATGCGGCGGAGATCTTCGTGTTCCTGGCCGGGTACGCGGCCGTGCTGGCCTACGGCAAAATCGCCCGGCGCGACGGCTTCATGGTCGCCACGGTGAAAATCCTGCGACGGGCCTGGGTGCTTTATGTAGTGCATATCTTTTTGCTGGCGCTGCTGATGGGTATCGTGTTTTTCGCCAACAGCCACGTGGAAACCCGCGACTTGGTGCAGGAAATGGGCTTGCAGTATTTCCTCAGCAATCCGCAGCAGGCGTTGATGGATGAGTTGTTGCTGCGTTTCAAGCCGAACCTGATGGACCCGTTGCCGCTGTACATTCTGTTGCTGCTCGGCCTGCCGCTGGTGCTGCCGATGCTGCTGCGCAAGGCTGAATACGTGGTGGGATTGTCGGTGGTTTTGTATCTGCTGGCGCCATGGCTCCAGTGGAACCTGGCGGGTACCGACGGTGGCGTGTGGTTTTTCAATCCGATGGCTTGGCAGCTGCTGTTTATTCTCGGGGGCGCGGCGGCGATTCACGGGCAAAGGCCTCGGGTGTCGCAACCTCGACCGCTGACTCGGCAGCCGGTTTTCATCGCCGCGCTGACCTATCTGGTGGTAACCGGCCTGATCGCACTGTCGTGGAAGTGGCCGACCGTGCATGACGCCTTCATGCCCCAACGGCTCGGCGAATGGCTCTATCCGATCAGCAAGACCAACCTTTCGCCAGCGCGCCTGCTGCACTTCCTCGCCCTCGCCTACGTCACCGCCAGGTTGTTGCCGGACACGGGCTGGGCGCGACATTGGCTGGCGCAACAAAGCTGTCGCATGGGTCGTTATTCGTTGGAAGTCTTCTGCTTTGGTGTGTTGCTGGCGCCGTTGGCAGACATGCTTAACGCCTTGGGTGGGAACACACTGGCAATGCAGATATTCAGTGCACTGCTGGGGGTCGGGTTGATGGCGCTGTTGGGGGCTTGGCTGGATTTCAACAAGCGGTTGAACCGGCCAATTGTGGTGACGGCAGCTTAAGATCAAAAGCCCCGATCATTCAGACCGGGGCTTTTGGCATTTCCGACGTTACGACTTACGAAGCCGAACGCACCGCGCCTTGCGACACATTGGTCGGTTGCAGCTTGAACACGTAGAACAACACCGTCAGCAGCACCAGGAAAGCAGGCCCGACATACAGCGCCACGCGAGTGTCCGGGAAGTACGCCATCAGGCCGACCACCAGCACCAAAAAGGCCAGTGCCAGGTAAGAACTGACCGGGTAGAGCCACATGCGGTATTTGAGGCCGGCACGTTCGCTGGCGCTCAGGCCTTTGCGGAACTTGAGTTGCGCCAGCAGGATCATCGCCCAGGTCCAGATCGCGCCGAAGGTGGCAATCGCGGTGACCCAGACGAAGACCTTTTCCGGTACCAGATAGTTAAGCAACACGCCCAACAGCAAGGCACCGATCGACAGCAGCAGCGCACGACGCGGCACGCCGTTGTTCGAGGTCTTGGCAAAACCGGCCGGGGCCTGGCCGTTCTGCGCCAGGCTGTAGAGCATACGCCCGGTGCTGAAGATGCCGCCGTTGCAGGACGACAGCGCAGCGGTGATCACCACGAAGTTGATGATGCCGGCGGCGGTCTTGATGCCCAGACGCTCGAAGGTCATCACAAACGGGCTGCCCTGGGTGCCGATTTCGTTCCACGGGTAGATCGACAGAATCACGAACAAGGCGCCGACGTAGAACAGCAGAATCCGCCAGAACACCGAGCCGATCGCATTGGGGATGGTCTTCTGCGGGTTCTTGGCTTCACCGGCGGTCAGGCCGATCATCTCGACACCGAGGTAGGCGAACATCACCATTTGCAGGGACATCAACACGCCTTGCACGCCGTTGGGCATGAAGCCGCCGTGGGCCCAGAGATTGGAAATCCCTAGCGCCACACCATCGTTGCCGAAACCGAAAGCAATGATGCCGATGCCACCGACCACCATCGCAATGATGGTGACGATCTTGATCAGGGCAAACCAGAATTCGAATTCACCGAAAGCTTTCACCGCGATCAGGTTGATCGAGCCCATGCTGACCAACGCCGCCAGTGCCCAGATCCAGCGCGGCACGTCGGGGAACCAGACGCCCATGTACACCGCCACCGCGGTGATTTCCGCGACGCAGGTCACCAGCCACAGGAACCAGTAGTTCCAGCCGGTCAGAAAGCCTGCCAATGGGCCAAGGTAGTCTTGTGCATAACGGCTGAACGAGCCGGCGACCGGGTTGTGCACGGCCATCTCGCCGAGGGCGCGCATGATCACCAGGATCGCCAGACCGCCAATGATGTAGGAGAGCATGATGGCCGGGCCGGCCATTTCGATGGCCTTGGCCGAACCCAGGAACAGGCCGACGCCGATACAGGCACCGAGCGCCATCAAGCGGATATGCCGTTCGCCGAGTTCGCGTTTAAGCGGGCCGCCCTGAGCGGTCTCGCCGTGAGGCAGGTGATTGCCGACTGGCATAGGTACAACCTCGTCTTGTTATTGGATTTGACCACCGAGTGTCGAAGCACCGACCGATAAGCCAGCGCTTCTGCGAAACCGGGCCAGCCTCATGGGCAGACCCGTCTTGCAGGACAAAACCTGCAAGATCAGCGGGCGTGCAGTATAAAAAGCTTCCAGTAGGGTTTTTCACTCTATAAACCACAACATTCAGCCATAACTCTCGGCAAAACCGGGGTTTTCGGAGGGGCATTACCTGACTGATGTAGGACTATTCGCCTTTAAAATGGCGCCGAGTATTGCACAGCAATGATGCGTCGTCATGCTCCTATGCAGGCAGCATTTACCTCTTTGAAGGGTCTAGCTCAGCTGTTACAGACGATAACCATCCCTGTGGCAAGGGCAGCTGTTAGTGGCGAGGGGGCTTGCCACGGGTAAGGGTGCATACTCGACATTTGGTTGTTCACAATTTTTTCACCAACCCCAACCACCGTCTAAGCTTCAAACAAGTCCGATCAATCTGCGTGAATGGATCAGTCGACTATGGGCGCTTTGTGGCAAACCGATTCGAGTAAAACTGTGGTTCCGACTGAACGAGTGGATGAAGCGCCTTTACCTGAGAAACCCCGTCGCTCCCGGCACGGCTGGGGGGCTTTCTGGTTGCTGCTGCTGATTATTGTGATTGTCCTCGGCCTCGCCGCGGCCAAGGAAATGCGCACCTCCAAGTTTCAGGCCCGGGAAATCAGCAAATATGCCGCCTCGCTGAAGTACGAGCTGCAGCCTGGCCCCAGCGACGCCATACGCTACCCTGGCGCAGGCCCTTTCGATCAGCGTTTGGGTTACAGCGCCATGGATGAATTTCTACCGCGCCTGCTCAAGCGCAATTACGTGGTGTCAGCACAAACCCGCTTTTCCCCGGCGCTGATGAAGTACAGCGACAAGGGCTTTTTCGTGCCCTATGCAGAGAAAATCCAGGCCGGGCTGTCGATCACCGATTGCCGCGCGGCCCCGCTTTACCAGTTCAAATACCCGCAACAACTCTATTCAAGCTTTGCGGCGATTCCTCCGGTGGTGGTCAACAGTTTGCTCTTCATCGAAAACCGCTTTTTGCTCGATCCCCGTCAGCCCTTGGCCAACCCCGCCGTGGACTGGCCACGGTTCGGCATGGCGGCGTGGTCACAGGTGGCCAAGTTGTTGCGCCTGCCCGGTCAGTCGGCGGGCGGCAGTACGCTGGCGACGCAACTTGAGAAATATCGACACTCGCCTGATGGCTTGACGGTGTCGGGGGCGGAGAAGATCCGGCAAATGATTTCCGCCAGCGTGCGGGCTTATCAGGCGGGGCCGGAAACCCTCCAGGCCCGGCAAAATGTAGTGCGTGACTACCTGAACAGTGTTCCGCTGTCGGCGGTACCTGGCCATGGCGAAGTGCATGGCATGGCCGAAGGTTTGCGCGTCTGGTACGGCGCCGATTTCAACAAGGCCAATGAACGGCTGACCAGCACCGAGACCGATCCGAAGAGTCTGTCGGAAAAAGGCTTGGCCCTGCGTGAAGTGCTGTCACTGATGATCGCTCAGCGCCGCCCTTCCCATTACCTGACCAAGGGCCGTGATGAATTGGCCAGTCTCACCGACAGCCATATTCGCCTGCTGGCACAAAATGGTGTGATCGACGCGCCACTCGCGACGGCGGCATTGGCCAGTAAAGTGACTTACCGCGACTGGGCCACCCAGCCCACCATTCAGCCAATCGAAACCAATAAGGGCATCAGTGTGGCGCGCAGCCGTCTGGCCGGTTTGCTCAACCGTCCGCTATATGACCTCGACCGCCTCGACCTGTCCGCTACCAGCACCCTGCAAGGCGAGCTGCAAACCCAGGCCACCGCCTACCTCAAGCATCTGGCCGACCCGGCCTATGCCGCGGAAATCGGCCTGATTGGCGAACGTCTGCTCACCCCTACCAGCACCACGCAGGTGCGCTACAGCTTCACTCTGTTTGAACTGACCCCGGACGGCTCACGGGTGCGGGTGCAGACCGACAGCACCGACCAGCCGTTCGACATCAACGAAGGCAGCAAGCTGGAACTGGGCTCCACCGCAAAAATGCGCGTGCTCACCACTTATCTGCAAATCATCGCCGAGCTGCACGAAAAGTACGCAGAGATGAGCATCCCTGAACTGAAAAAAGTCGAGGTCCCGGATCAGGACCGTCTGAGCCGCTGGGCCATCGATTACCTGATGCAGAACAAAGACCGCAATCTGCCGAACATGCTGGGCGCCGCGCTGGATCGAAAATACTCCGCCAGCCCCGGCGAAGCTTTTTTCACGGGTGGCGGGCTGCACACGTTCGTTAACTTTCGCAAGGAAGATAATGGCCGCCTGCCGACCCTGCGCGATGCCCTGCGTGAGTCGATCAACCTGCCGTTCATTCGCCTGATGCGCGACTTGGTGCGCTACAGCACCTATTCGGGCCCCAACAGCAGCGCCGAATTGCTCAAGGACGATCGCGACCCACGGCGTCAGGAATACCTGGCCTCATTCGCCGACAAGGAAGGCACCTCGTTTCTGCTGAAGTTCTGGAAGAAATACCGCAACAAAGACACCCAGGCGCGGCTCGAAACCTTTCTCGACGGCATGCGCCCGACCCCGATTCGCATGGCCGCCGTGCATCGTTACCTATTCCCCCAAGCCGACCAGGAAAGCTTCAATACCTTCGTGCGCTCGCACCTCAAAGGCGCCAAGCTTAAAGAAAAACTGACCGACGAACGCCTCGAACGCCTCTACCTCAGCTACGGCCCCGGCAGCTACGATCTGCCGGACCAGGGCTTCATCGCCAAGGTGCACCCGCTCGATCTGTGGCTGATCGGCTATCTGTTGAACAACCCGGACGCCAAGTTCAGCCAGATCGTCAAAGCCAGCCAGTTCGAGCGTCAGGAAGTCTATAGCTGGCTGTTCAAGAGCCGACACAAGGGTGCCCGCGACAGCCGAATCCGCACCATGCTGGAGATCGAGGCGTTCCTCGACATTCACCAGCGCTGGCAGAAAGTCGGGTATCCGTTCGATCATCTGGTGCCCTCACTGGCCACCGCCATCGGCAGTTCCGGCGACCGGCCGGCGGCATTGGCGGAGTTGATCGGTACCATCCTCAATGACGGTGTGCGCATGCCGACGTTGCGTGTCGACAGCCTGCACTTCGCGGCAAATACACCGTATGAAACCAAATTGATCAATGATCCTGACGTTGGCAAACGGGTCATGCCATCCGAAGTCGCCACGGCCATGCGCGAAGCCTTGTCACAGGTGGTGGATGCCGGTACGGCCAAACGGGTGTCCGGCAGTTTTGTAACTCCGGATGGCAAACCGTTGGCGATGGGCGGCAAAACGGGCACCGGGGATAACCGCATCGAAGCCGTCGGTTCTGGTGGGCGGATTCTGAGCTCGAAATCGATCAACCGCACCGCGACCTTCGTGTTCTTTATCGGTGATACCCACTTCGGCACCATGACCGCGTTCGTGCCCGGGCGCACGGCCGAAGCCTTCAAATTCACCTCGGCGTTGCCGGTGCAGGTGCTCAAGGGCATGGCGCCGATCCTGACGCCGTATCTGCAACCGGGCAGCGCTTCACAATGCCGCCCGGTGCAAGGTTCGTCCCTGGCGGTAGCCGATACGGGTAAACCTCATTGAACAGTCCCTGCCAGCATTTGCAGCAGCACTCGATTGCCCGCCCCTGTCATTCGAATGTCAGCGCTTGCGATATCGCCATTTCCCCCGCAGCAGGTGGTATTTAGTTATTTTTCATATTCGAATATTCAACGGGTTACAGGCAAGAAGCACCGTTCCAGCACAGATATTCAGACTTTTTTTTTGAGCCCCGACCGGTAGGCTGATCACTCCTATAACAATCAAGGATGATTGCCATGACCGACACCCCCACGCCTGCCAAAAACACCAATAAGGGGCGGCACTACGAGTTCATCAAGAACAACATCAACGACACTTTTAAAACCGCCACGATCAGCAGAGCCCGGGCGCTGGCGGCCACTGGATTGAAGATCGAGCCGTGGTACGCCACCGCGCTCGCCGCCCATCTGAACGCAGCGAACCTCAAGGCCTGGAGCTCGCAGAACCAGGTCGATCAGCTGTTCGAAAAATTGCAGGACATCCATTCGTTTGCCGCTCCCCTGCTCCAGGCGAAGCTCAAGGAGCGCTACGGCGTCGAGCATGACGTGAAGACGACCTGCTTGCGCCTGTACATCCCTAAAGAAACCCCTTGGTACGCGATTGATCTGTCGGGCGGAGTCACGACCCGAACCGTTTCCCTGCTGGATGCGGCGCTGCATAACTTCGCACAGACCGAAACGGTCGATGCCGGCTCGGAGTTCATCACTCAACCCGACAAACGCGGGCACTTCGATGTCCTTCCAATCAAACAAAAAATGACCATCAAACAGTTCCAGGCGCTGTGCCGGGAACTGGATATTGGCGCGCGCTACAAGGCACATCTCGAAAGCTTTCTGCTGCCCGGCGAACCGGTTGCCGAAGCCTTCATGAAGCACAAGGTGACCGAAAGTCAGAAAGACGCACTCACCGTCGCCGCGCAGCTGGCGTTGATGAACGGGGATATCCAGTACGATGCGTACAAGCTGATGCTGGATCTGGCACAGGACAAACCTCAACTACTCCTCAATGGCAGACAGATGCAGTGCTGCGACCTGTCCATGATGGAGACGCGTCTGACCGGAGTGGTCCTGTTGATTCCCGCCAAGCAGGACAGCAAAGGCATTCGACGGCTCATTGTGTATGTTCCCCATGACCCTGAACATCCGCTGAAGGAGTACGAATCGCCGCAGGCGTTCACGAATGAACTGGCGCGCCAATTGCGCGAAGACAAAATTGCCGCTTCATCGCAGCTGAGCTATCGACAATTCTTCAGTCAGTTCGTCGATCAGCAACAGCGCGGGCACTTTTTCGCCGAGCTCGAGCAATGTCTCTTTACCGTCAAATGGCACACGAAAGAGGATCCGACGGATCAGCGTCCGGCGTGGCGCAAGGAGCCCGTGCTTCACCCCCGCTTGCGACTCCAGCACGTGCCACTGCCCCGGAATTACTGGAGACACGCCTACCAGCAAAAGCTCAACAAGATCCTCAACGATGCTCGGGAAATCGCCGTGTTCACCGCAGACACGGACTCCAGGGCGCGCTGGGCCTGGTGGGATAACCTCAAGAAAATCGTATCGGACATTTTCAACGCCGCCCTGTTGATCGCCACGCCGTTCGTACCGGGATTGGGCGAACTGATGATGGCCTATACCGTTTATCAACTGACCAGCGACGTCATCGAGGGGATCGTCGACCTGGCCGAAGGCCTCGGGAGCGAAGCGGCCGAGCATGTGATCGGCGTGGTGACGGATGTCATTCAACTGGCTACGTTTGGGGCGGCCGCTGAGATCGGCATCGCTTTTCGTCTCAAGCTGTCGCCGTTGGTCGAGGGCATGAAACCCGTACGGTTGCCCGATGGCAAACCCTCGTTGTGGCATCCCGACCTCGCCCCTTACGAACAGAAGAACCTCACCCTCTCGACTGACTCGCAACCCGACAAGCTCGGCCTGCATCGACACGCCAATCAGGACATCCTGCGGATAAAACCCAAACTCTATTGCGTAGAAAAAGCATCGAAAGACCCGACATCCAATACTCACCGAGTCAAACACCCCACCCGCCCCAATGCCTACGCGCCGAAAATAGAACATAACGGCCACGGCGCCTGGGTGCACGAGGGGGAGAATCCGCAAAACTGGGAAGGCGAGACATTGATGCGCCGCCTCGGCCACAGCGTCGATCGCTTTTCGCCCACCGAGCTGGAGCAGATCCGCATCAGCAGCGGCACTGATAACAATGAGCTGCGCCGGATGCATGTCGACAACCGTCCGCCACCGCCACTGCTGGCCGACGCCATCAAGCGCTACAGCGCGTATGACGAGGTGCGGACAGTCCGTGAGAACATCCGCGCCGGCCGACCGATCGACCCACAATCCGTCTGGTTTGAACCGCTGCTGACCAGCCTGCCCGGATGGCCGCGCGAGCGAGCGCTGAAGGTGTATCAAAACGCTGACTTGACGGGGCCCTCACGCCAGTATGGCAACGCCCACGCCACCGAAGCCGATACCCTGAGCATCAGTCTCACGCATGTCATGTCCGGCAAACTGCCCGAACGCGTCGTGGGCTTTCTGAATGAGACCGAGATCAACACCCTGCTCGGTCGCGACATACCAAGCGCCGAACGCCCCCAGGCATTGCGCGATCGACTGGCGGGTGCCATCGCGGCACGTAAAGGCGAGCTAACCCGGCGCGTGTACCAGGCTGGAGAACGGTCGAACAAAATGGATGTCCGCTTGCTCAAGCAAGCGTTCCCGGACATGCCGCTCACCCTCACGGAAACAGTCCTGGCTCAAGCCCGGCCAGACGAACTGCAGAGAATGGTCGATGAAAATCGCCTGCCGCTACGAATCAAAACCCAGGCCCGCGAAGCGAATGTCGAAGCCGCCACCGCTCGCGCCTACGACGGCTTTTATCACGATGAACAGGTGGTACCGGACACCGAACGGTTGACGCTGAACACGCTCAAATTCAATTCCGACAGTTTCGGCGATTTGCGCATCGAAGTACGAGACGGCACCTATGACGGCACGCTGCGCTGCAGCGTCGGCCCACAAGACGCCTCGACGGTCAGACGGTTGGGCAGAGATGAGCACGGCCAGTACGAGGTGCTCGATGGAACCAACAGGAAACTGTATGACGCCGACAACTTCTACGAATCGATCCTGCGTGCCCTGCCTGCCGACCAGCGCGCGGCATTAGGTTATCAACGGGGTCAGGGGCGTCTGCTCAAAGTGTGGATCATGGAAAAATCCGCCTCGCCGGCCGAACGCCGCGTGTCACTGGCAGAACCGCCCATTCGCCCCGTTGCCACGCTTGAAACCGTCAACCTGGTGCGTGGTCCGGCCCTGTCCAGAGCGGCAAGAACCCCGGAAGAAAAGGTCAGGAACCTGTACCCGACATTAAGCGAACAGGAGGCGAGCAGCATCGTTGAATCCTTGCGCACCAAGGGCGATCCCGATCAGGCGATCGACCTGCTCAGAGACGAACTCGCCGAGCTGCGCAAAATACTGGACCTGTGGCATGAAAACCAACTACTCATGAGCGCCCCGGATGTCATTGACCCCGCCAGGAAGATGGTGGCCTTCAACCACACGGGCGGAAGGCACATTTCAGAACGGTTCCTTGAGTGCTTCGAACGCAGAGGCGAGGCATTCGGCGAACGCGGCAACCATCCAGAACGTGGCTATACCCTGGACTTGTCCTCCCAACTCTTGAGCCCCAAGCTCGATCGTTGGTGGAAGGAATTGCTTGAACTGCCGAATATCAAAAAATACCTCGACCAGATTACTGTGCTGAATCTGGATAACACCCGCTTTTCTACCGGCGCCGAAGGCCTGTTGAACGACTTCACCAACGTTCGTCATTTCAGTGCCCGCCGATGTGGGCTGACCAGGTTGCCGCCGAGTATCGGCAAGATGCATTTTCTCGAGACCCTGCGTCTGACAAACAATGCAATCATGCTGACGCCTGAGTCTGTCGGGCTGTTGAGAGACCTCACTCGCCTGGAAACACTAAGGCTGGATTTTAATCCGCTGGTGCAGCCTCCGGATGTCGGCCGCATGCCCAGATTAAAAATACTGAGCCTGATCAGAACCGGTATCGACACCTGGCCGGAAGGTCTCTTCAGTGACGGGATTATCCAGAAACCTCGCCCGCGGGGGTTTTTTCTCGACCTGCGCGACTGTCCGATCAAACACATACCCGATGTCACTCCAGGCTCCGGGCATGCCTTCATCGTGGCCCGCACACGCCTTGATGCAACGAAGCTTTCCGATGCCGAGCGGTTCCGTTATGAAGACTATCGCCGGTCCGTAGGCCTTGCTCCGCAACAAACCTATGAACAGGTGGCGGCCGATGAGATATCGCATTGGCGATCGTTGCCGGACGATTCAGCGTTTTATAGTCCATCGTCGGGGGTCGGCACCTACAGGGAAGAGTCCTGGCACGATCTGGCGGCTGAGCCTGACTCCACCGATTTTTTCAAAGTGATCCGCAAGCAGAGAGAAAGCCAGGATTACCGGGACGCTAAATCGCGCTGGCAACTGACCAGGCGGGTCTGGCAGATGATCGATGCCGCCGCTCTGGACACCCACCTGCGCGAGGAACTGTTCAAACAAGCCAGTCACCCTGAGACCTGCGCTGACGCCGGGTCTCAACTGTTCAACAACATGGGGATCAAAGTGCTGGTGTCGCAGGCGCATGCGGAGTCGACGTCTGCCGTGGTTCTCGAAAACAAGCTGGTCAAACTGGCCAGGAGCGCTGCACGCCTGGAACGCGTGGGCGATATTGCCAGAGCCGAGATCCGTGAACAGCAGAAAAGATTTGACCTCGATCCCAGACTCGACCCGCCGGATGATGTGGAAGTGCACCTGGCCTACGAAACGGGGCTGGCCAAGCGTCTGGATTTACCCTGGCAGTCTGAAGACTTGCGGTATCGAAAGCGAGCGGGCTTGTCGCCCGATGCAATCGACAAGGCCTACGATACGGTGATCGAACGCGAGAAAGGTGATGGGTTGGTCAACGGGATGATCGATTTATTCGAAAACCCGTTCTGGGAGCAACATTTGCAAAAAACCCACCCGGATCAGTTCCAGGCCAATGACAGGCTGTTCGAAAAGAAGCAACAGCAGCTCGAAGAACTGCGCGAGGCTCAAAACGAATGGGCAAAAAACCAGGATCCGACACAAACAACCAGGCTCCACCGCAGACTGGAAGATCTGGCCCGAGCGCTGAACGTTCCAGAACAAGAAGTTTTCCGTCGCGAGGAAATGAGCACAGGGTTCTATGACAGGCTGGTGCAGGATATTGGCTACGCTCGAAACGAGTTGGCCAGACGACTGACCCGCGAAGCGTTGGCAAAAGTCGGATTGAGATAATTTCACCCTGAAACTTGCGTCACTCAAAATGCCCAACTGTGAAAGCGGGCTTGCACGCTTTCACAGACGTTTCCTGGGTTTGCCTAAAGGTGGTCGCCGCCTCTGCCGAAGCGACGCTCAGTGCCATAACAACCCCAGCCACCCGATAGATTTTTTCAGGGTCTCAGGCTCCCGGCGCCTTGGCGTTGAACAGCAGCATCACGTTGCCGCTGTAATCCCCCGGCCTGTACCCACTGGCCGGTTTCACCGGTTCGATCTCCAGTAATACCCGCTTGCCCGCGGCGGCTTCTGCCTGCGTAACGACTTCCTGCGGTAGGAGGTCGGATTTCAACTCCACCCCGTTGAAACGGACGCGCAACACAATGTCCTCGCCCGGCCTGCCGTTTGACAGGTAGGGCAGGCTATCCAGCCGCGCTTCGATCGCGCTGGTGTCATGCCGCACATCGAAATTCTTGCGCACACTGCTCAGGGTCGATGTGGGGTAGTCCCAGTTGAGCCGCTGGGGTCGGTGAATCCAGTCCGGCTCTGTCGGCACGATGTAGAACGAGCGATTCGGGATGGTCAGGGACACCTCGAAGGTGTGCTCTTCCCGGGCAGCCCATGTCACAGAGCCCATCATAACGGTCATTGCCGTCAGGGCGACGACGGCGCATTGCTTGATCATGTTCGTTACCCGTTGCGTCAATGGACAGCCGGTCTAGCGGCTCGCTACCTTCAGGGCTTTCCTGGTGCCGCCTTCGATCAGCAAGAAGCGGTATTCACGGCCTTGTTCCTTGTCGAAGCCAAAAGTCTTGTCCGCCAGCACATGGTGCTTGGTGGTTGCCCCGCAGTCGGTTTCATTGGTGAGAGAGCAACTTTTGAACTCATCGATAATGATCACCGTATTGCCGTTGTTGCGCAGTTCATAGCGACTGTCGGAGTCGTAGATGGCGGTCTCGAAACGGGCGTTTTTTGGCCGCACGAAAAAGACCGTGCCAAACCCGGTCATCACGTTGACCCCGGCCGACAGGCTCTGTTTGTACTCTTCGCGTTCTTCGCTGGTCACCACAAAGTCATCTTCCTTTTCCGGCACCACTGGCACAAAACGCAGGCGGAAGTAGCGCTCACGGTCACGCTCGCCCATGTACAGCAGACGAGTGCCCTGCATGCCTTGGGCCGGCACGATCAGCCGCGCCGGGCTGGCCATTACGCCGTTGCGCGAGGCGCCATCGGCAGCCGCCTCCACCGGAATTTCCCGCGGGGTGCCGTCGGCGTCGTAGACGATTTCCAGCACGTTGACCTTGACGAAAGCAGTGCTGTCGCCGCTGTTGAATACCCGTTTCAGATAGGTACTTTTGTCGGCATCCAGATAGTCGTACACGGTGCCTACATTGATCTGCGGCCCGGCTTGCACCGCCACGCAAAACACACTGAGCACCGACAGCAAGAACAAACGGTTCATCGATTTCAACCCCATGAAAAAATGAAATGGCCAGGCTCGGAAAGTCAGACTTCAGAGTCCCAGATAACGGTGATGTTGCCGCTGAGCTTGTCATCACTGAAGCCGGGGCGCAGCAGAAAGTCGATGGCGTCCCGGGGCATCTCAAAACGCAGCGAGCCGCCCTTTCGATCCACGTAATGTCCAGGCTGAAACGGGCCTGTCCACATGTTGTGTCTGAGCAGTAGCAGATTGACCTGCCCTCCGCCGGGGCCGTCGATCCCGGCAGGCAGGCTGATTCTTGTTTCCACCTCGGTGACGTTACCCTTGCTACCGCGCAGTCTGCATCGGCTACCGCCGAGCGAGTCACACAGCAACATGACCCTGAAACGCGACGACGCCGAAATGTAGAACAACTGATCGCGATAGATTTTGGTGGGCTTGCGACCGCCGTCGATCCACTGTTGCCAGCCGCCTTGGGGTTCCAGAGCGACCTTGTTACCACCCGGTGGCAGATCGACCTTCAGGGTGTGCTGCACATCCAGAACGAAGTCCAGAGTGAGGTTGCTGTCATCCGGCTGCATTAACGGTCCGAAGTCGAAATCAGCGCCGGGGCCGATGCTGTAGGCCAAGGAACCGGTGTACAGCCCGGATGTCATACTCAGGGGGTTTGGGGTTCGTAGTTCATAGGAAAAATCGACGGTATTAAACGACATAGCCGGGATGGGGAAAGTGGCCACCTTGGTGCACGCCGCCTCGACCGGCGCTTTCCAGAAAAACAGATAAAACGCAGGGCCGTATCCTCCAACTCCGCTGTACTGACAAGGTGGCGGAGTATTAACCCAGGTGCTCCCGATCCAAAGCTTGCTATGCCCTTCGCGCATATCCGTCTCTCCGGTCAGTTCGGTGGCCGGAGCGCTCAGAATGTACCTGGAGCCAACGCCGCTGATTCGCACTTCGACGATTTCCGTTTCCTGCGTATCCCTATTGGTCACCGTCAGCTGCCGCCAGTTGGCCGGCACCTTCAATGGAACGCCTTCGCCAGCTGCAATGGCGCGAGTGGAATTGAACCTGATTGGCAGCTGAATGCTGAACGTATTGTTGTCGACGCACTGTCCCGGATAGATCGCGCAGTAACCGCTGTTCGGCGTTTTATTGATAAATATATTCTTGTTCGGCTGGGCAGGATCCGGCTGGAACAACGCCCTGATCTCCCGATTCACCGCCTCTGCCGACGGCACGCTCAGCGCTGCCCATAGCCCCAGCCAATACATAGACTTTTTCATGTTTCAACCCGCCTTCTGTTCGGTGGACGTGACGTCGGCGAGTGTGTCCGGCGTGCACCGCAGATCACCGATCATCAACACATTGTTTTCACTGCGATGACGACTCGCATCGAGGCGGAACTGGCAGAGCAGTTGATTGCCCTGACGCACTTCAAGGGTCGGCGAGCCGGCGTTCATTTCCATCGAGAAGAAACCATCGACTTCCGTCACCCCGCGACTGGCGTGGTTGATCACGTGATGGCCCTTGAGCGCCCGGCCTTGTGCATCGACCAGCCGACCCAGCACGGTCAGGGTTTTCATCACCCGCACCTGGCGGTACTCCACCCCGCCCTTGTTCAGGTGATAGCGGGTGCGCGCCGGCTCGATGCTGGCCGCCGGCACATGACTGCCTTCGAAGTCGAAACTCACCGAGCTGTTCTTGTAAGCGGTGATCGGGATGAAATTGCGCCCCGGCCTCAACGCCGCGCTGCCACCGCTGTAATCGTCCGCACGCAGGGTGATGTCATCGATATCCGATTCCACATCGACAATCAGCCCCGCGCCGCGCATTTCATGCTGGCTGGTCAGAACCATTTGCTGAGCGCCCATTACCAGCGTGCTGTCCAGGTTCAGGCCACCGGTGAAGTTGCCGTTGTAGGACGAACGCTGGACGAAGCCATCGCCATTGATTGCGTCAGTACGAAAATTGGCCAGGCTGGACAAGCCCACGCCGTAAGTATCGGTGAGTGCGGTCACCGATACGTTTTGCAGCACATGATCCTTCAGGTCTTTGCGCCAGCCGAGGGAGGCATTGTTGTCGCGGCTGCCATCACGGGCGGTACGCGAGCCAATGCTGCCCGTAAGCTGCTGGCCTGGTGCACCCATCGCCAGGTTGATGCTCAAGTCGACACCACGATTGCGCGCATTGCCGCTGCTGAAACTGCCTGGACGATCGAACAGCGACAACCGCCAATTGCCATCGCTGCCGAACAGTACGGCGCGCTGATTCCAGCCTAGGTCCATGCCGAAGCCTTCGGTGTTGCCTTCGCTGTGGGACAGCCTGGCGTTGATCGAACTTTTGCTGCTGACCCGATGGTTGATCGCCAGGGATGAGTTGCTGGTCTCGCCGACGAACACATTGCGCTGGCGAATCCGGGTACCGTCCGGCAAGGTCTCATAGAGGTTGGTGGTATCCAGCCAGCTGCGGTTGTGGCTAATCACCAAGCTGCCGGAACCGTAGTTATATAGGCTTTGCAGATCGAGGCCGGTGCCATGATCCTGCGTTTGGTACACATTGGCGTACAGGCTGATGTGATTGGCCAGGGTCCAGTCGATGGACGTGCCGAATTGCAGTTTTTCGCGAATCTGGCGCGCCGACAGGCCGAGAATCGCCCGCGGATGCATCAGGTAGTTGACCGAAGCCCCTGCCGTTACACCGCCGCTGGCCTGTTGATCCCAGTTACTGAGCAGTTTGCTTTCTTCCCCGGCAAACAGGTTGTAGCGCCAGCGCTCGTCGAGGTTGCGCCAGTTGCTGGGCTTGTACACCAACTCCTGGGTGGTGGAGGTGATCTGGCCGTCTTCGATCAGGCGCACTTCCACTTCATAGATACCACCCGGCAGCGGTCGGGTGTCGAGGGTCTGCAAACCGGCGGGTACCGATTGGGTATTGATCAACAGGCCGTCGCGATAGATCTCCACCGACCCCTGGCGATTGGCCGTGACGTAGATCGGATAGACGCTGGGCATCGGGCTGTTGATGGCCAGGCTGTCGGAGCTGCCGTACATGACGCCGACAGCGGTGTCGGGGCTGGTGCCAAACGTGCGCGGTTGACGGGTCAACCCTTCGGAATTGGGGGTGAAGTAACCCAGGCGCAGGAAACTGCCTTGCAGTTCGCGCTGGGTGTAAAGCTCATGCACCGCGTGATACAACTTGTCATCCGGGCCGCCAAGGCGGGCCACTTGCATGTTGAACGTCTGACTCCAGTTGCCCAGGCTCGCGCTGGCTTCGAGGCCATAACGCCCGCCAAGGTCCTGATCCTGACCACCGTTGAGGTTGAGCTGGTTGCGCAGCATCAGACCGCTGCTTCCGCCCTCGGGTTGCTCGTAGTAACGCCTGGCTTCAACATCGCGCTCAGCGTTTTCGGTGAGGATCGAGACCAACGAGTTTTCCAGGTTGTAATGCACGGCCAACACCTGATCTGGACAAGAGCCGGTGCAATTGCCCAGTGGTACGCCCGGTTTGAGGTAACTCGCCCATTTTTCCCGCTCGGCAGGGCCGAAGCGATTTTCACTGGTGTCGGTGAATTCGAGCAACGTGATGCGATCATCACGCGATAAAACCACCATGGCCTCCCCCAAGGGCTGTTGATCGAGTTCCACCCGAACAGCCAGGGGTACATCAAAGAAATGCTCCTCGAAATCCGCCGGCAGGCCTTTGGCCTGAGCCAACAGACTTCTCGGTGTCGTTCCGGCAGCAGAAACGGAAGCCGCCGTTGCACTGGCACAAAACAACAGCGCAAGCGCAGCTGCGATGGGTGTCATCGGGAACATGAACTCTTACTCTGATTACAGACAAGTTGAAGTCCGACGGGACGAACATTGCTGTTTGTCCCGCCGGGTAACGCGACCTGCATCAGTCAGCGCTTATTGCCTGATCCTTCGATCAAGGAGTGACTACCGGAGGGACGGCGTCGAAGGTCATCGCAACGACCCCGGTGTAATCGCCGGGAGCGGGCGCTGCACCGGTAGGGTTAGCAACCGCGATGTTCAGCGGTGCACGGAAGTTCACGTTGGACTCGGCTTCGCCAACCACTGGTTTTGGCGTGGTGGTCAGTTCAACGTTATTGATTTTAACCGTCAGATCAATAGTGCTGGAGCCGGAAATAAGTTTCGGCGCACTGTCCAGGCTGGCGTGAACCGAACCATTGTTGTTACGGATATCGAAGAACCCGTTAACCTCTCCCATTCTGCCGGTAGTCGGCTGAAAGCTCATGTCCTGATCCTTGTTCACCAGATCAGGATTGGTCGGCACCACGTAGAAACCGTTGGTCGGCACGTGGGCGATAATGCTGATGGAGTGAGCGGCTTCACCTGCGGCAAATGCCCCGGAGGAGCCCAGCGCCAGAATAGCCAACGGGGCAGCGAGTGCGAATTTCTTGAACATCGTTCAGTACCTGTTTTCTTGATGAGGGTCGGTTCATTGAAAGTTCAAAAAACGCTTCCTGTGAGGGGCTGTGTTTATTTGGACTTTCAACGCCGGGACATCTTCGACTGCTGGCTCTGGAAAGTAAGCAGGCAACTTCCGATGAGCGCGTAGTTAAACGACTACATGACCGGAAAGAAAAAAGAACAAAAAACCCAGATACGAAACAGCGACTGTAAGTTACGACCTACAGACAGCTTTATCGAAAAAACCATACAGAAGTTCCAGCTAGATAATACGGACACTTTCATCTTTTTTAGAATATAAACTCCAAAATTATTAGAGCAACAACTTTAAACTTTCAAGGAGCCCTAACAGGGGGGGGGGAAGTTGTTCGCCCTTGAGGGGCAGTTGACTCAATCGATTGCATCATTCAACTGGCTCACCACCCGTCGGCAGTCATTAGCTTCGCCCAAAAAAGCCTTGCTCGCGGATTAAGATATATCTTAAGTTGTATCTAAACACGACGAGAGCAAGCAAAAAATGAGAGACCATCATTCCCCCCACCGCGAACCCGGTGACGGCCGCGACGGCTTCGAGAAACGCCCAGGACCTGGCCGCGAGCGCGGTGGACGTGGGCCGCGAGTCTTCGCCCCCGGCGACCTGAAATTGCTGCTGCTGGCGCTGATCGCCGAGCAGCCGTGCCACGGCTATGACCTGATCCGCCAGATCGAAAGCATGTTCGACGGCGCCTACAGCCCCAGCCCCGGCGTGATTTACCCGACCCTGACCTTCCTTGAAGAAAGCGAAATGATCCTGGGCGATGCCGAGGGCGGAAAAAAACGCTACAGCATCACCGACGCCGGACGTCTGTCTTTAAGTGAACAGGCGATTGCCCTGGACGGCGTGCGCATGCGCATCGAAGTCAGCAAGCGCTCGTTGCGCGGCCATGACCGCCCCGCTGAAATTCACGAAGCGGTGCACAACCTGCGCCATGCCCTGCAAATGCACCATGGCCGCTGGAGCCCGGAAGAAATCCTGCGGGTACGCGACCTGCTCAACAACACGGCCAAAGCCATCGTCGACGGCCCTGCCGTTCAACCCGCTTCGGAGAAAGCCGAATGACCGACGTTATCGTGCCATCCCAATCCATTCATCGTGTCAGCCACGAGATCAAACGCCGTCGCCTGGAAGTACTGCGGGTGGTCGACCTGACCCCGCGCATGCGCAGGATTACCCTGGGTGGCCCAGAGCTGGCTGGCTTCGTCAGCCTCGGAACGGACGACCACGTCAAACTGCTGTTCCCACAAAATGCAGCGGAACACGCGGCGCTGGAAACCCTGGTACTCGGTGCCGGCAAGGACAACGGGCCGATGCCTGAGATGCGCGACTACACGCCTCGCCGTTACGACCTGAATACGCTGGAGCTGGACATCGATTTCGTGCTGCACGGCGACGGCCCTGCCTCGACCTGGGCCGAGCAGGCCAAACCCGGTCAGATCCTGCACATCGGCGGGCCTCGGGGCTCGATGATCGTGCCGGACATCTTCGACAGCTATCTGCTGATCGGCGACGAAACCGCCCTGCCCGCCATTGCCCGCCGCCTCGAAGGCCTGGCTGCCAATCGGCGTGCATTGGTGATCGTGGAAGTGGAAAACGGCGCCGAACAACAACGCCTGGAAAGCGCCGCGCAGGTCGACGTGATCTGGGTATTGCGTGAGGGTGGCAGAAACAACCTGCTGACCACCGTGCAACAGATCGAGGTGCCCGATGGCAATCTGTATGCGTGGGTGGCGACCGAGTCCAAGGTGTCGCGGCAGATTCGCCGGGTATTGCTCGATGAGCACGGCCTGAACGAGCAGTTTGTGAAGGCTGTCGGTTACTGGCGACTGGATGACAGTGACGAAGAATAAATCGTAAAAGATCGCAGCCTGTGGCAGCTCCTACAGGATTTGTGTTCGCCCGACGATTTACAGGGGTGGACGATTCATATGTAGGAGCTGCCGAAGGCTGCGATCTTTTGATCTTTATCCAACGAACTCCAACTAACGATCAAGACGACGATCCAGCCCAATCACCAGCAGTGAAATCACCACATACCCCGCCAACAATCCCCCTGCATTCACAAACACCTGTGGATAACCCAGCTTGTCGACATCAATGAACGGATACGGATAAACCGCCAGCAGATGCCCGCGCCATAACGCATAGCCGAAGTACACCAGCGGATAGATCGCCCACACCGCAATGTGCCGCAGCCGCAATGTACCTTTGGGCACGCAGCACCACCAATAAGCCAGAAACAGCACCGGCATGACGTCATGCATCAGCTCATCGGCCAGCCATTGCCAGCCTTCGGGATGCCACAAATGGCGCAACAACAGGCTATACGCTAAACCGACGATGGTGATGCTCACCGCAACTCCACTGCTTACCCACGGCTGCAGAAACCAGCGCCGCGCCGCCGATTCTCGGGACGTCAGTTCACAGGTCAGCACCACCGCCACCAGCGTGTTGGTCAGCACGGTGAAAAAGCTGAAAAAACTCATCAGCCCGCCCAGCAGACTGGCCGCAACACTCCAGCGTAAATAAAGAATCAGGTACAGCTGAATGCTCAAACCCGTCCAGCCCAAAACCGCAGCCACGGCAACACAACGACGCCTCGCGGCAGAACCTGGCGCCGACGGTATGACCATGCTCAGACCGGTCGCTTGGTGCGCATCAGCTTCACGTACAAGCGTTCAACTTTCTCCCGCGCCCATGGGGTTTTGCGCAGGAACGTCAGGCTCGACTTGATACTCGGGTCACTCTTGAAACAGCGGATATCGATGCGTTCGGCCAGCCCCGACCATTCGTAGTGTTCAACCAGGGCGTTGAGGATCTGTTCCAGCGTCACGCCGTGCAGCGGGTTGGTGTTCTGTTCGGTCATGCCGGGCCTTCGAGCGAAGTGGGAATTGGAAGCCGCGCACCTTAGCCGAGGGCTTCGTTGGGGGGAAGCTATCTGTTTGCTCTCTGTTAAATGTAGGTGATCTTTTCCGCACACTATTACCAAATCCGAAATGATCCATGTCAGTAAAAGCCCTTTCTCTATGTGTAACAGAACATTATCCTTACGCCCGTCCAGCTGAAACGCTTCTCCCCCGCTGCGTTCAGTCACCCCCTTTTAGAAAAAGACCAAGAATTTCTTCTCTATGCCTGATTTTCAAACTCCGCGAGACAGCGCTGTCTTACTCCCTGTGGCCAGTCGAAAAGCTCTCAACCTGATTGGTGGATTCACCGCACTGGGCCTCGCCACCTGCACCCAGGCTGCACCCGCCTTCGACAGCGATTCGCCGTGGATGCTCGGTGACTGGAACGGCACGCGCACCGAGCTTTCGGAAAAAGGCTACGACTTCAAGGTCGATTACACCGGTGAAATGGGCAGCAATCTGCACGGTGGCTACGACCATGACCGCACCGCACGCTACAGCGACCAGTTCGGCTTTGGCACCCACCTGGACTTGCAGAGGATTCTCGGCTGGGACGACGCTGAATTTCAGCTGACCATCACCGAGCGCAACGGCAACAACATCAGCAACGACCGGATCAACGATCCGCGTGTCGGCGGTTTCACCTCGGCTCAGGAAGTCTGGGGCCGCGGCCAGACCTGGCGCTTGACGCAGATGTGGTATCAGCAGAAATTCTTCGATCAGAAGCTCGATATCAAAGTCGGCCGCTTCGGCGAGGGTGAAGACTTCAACAGCTTCCCCTGCGACTTCCAGAACCTGGCGTTCTGCGGCTCCCAGGTCGGCAACTGGGTGGGCGACATCTGGTACAACTGGCCGGTCAGCCAGTGGGCGATGCGGGTCAAATATCACCTGACGCCGGAGTTGTACGCGCAGGTTGGTGCCTACGAGCAGAACCCGTCCAATCTGGATCGGGACAACGGTTTCAAGCTCAGCGGCAGCGGCACTCAGGGCGCGATCCTGCCGGTGGAACTGGTCTGGACTCCGAAACTCAATGGCCTGCCGGGTGAATACCGCGCCGGTTACTACTACAGCAACGCCAAGGCCACCGACGTCTACAAGGACAGCAACGGCCAGCCGGCAGCACTGAGTGGCGAGGCTTACCGCAGCGCATCGAGCAAGCATGGCGTGTGGCTCGGTATACAGCAGCAACTGACCAGCCGCGCCAGTGACAACTCCCGGGGCCTGAGCGTGTTCGCCAACGGCACGATGCACGACAAAAAGACCAACGCCATCGACAACTACGTCCAGGCTGGTGTCGTCTACAAAGGCTTGTTCGACGCCCGCGCCCAGGACGACATCGGTTTTGCCCTGGCTCGTGTGCACGTCAACCCGGCCTACCGCAAGAACGCCGAGGCCACCAATCAGGCCCGAGCGGTCTTCGACTACGACGACCCGTCGTTCCTGCCGCCGCAAGACACCGAATACAGCGCCGAACTCTATTACGGCGTGCACGTTACGAACTGGCTGACCGTGCGCCCGAACCTGCAATACATCCGCCACCCCGGTGGCGTGGACAAGGTCGATGACGTGCTGATTGGCGGGATCAAGATCCAGTCGTCGTTCTAATTAAAACCACAAGACCTGTGGGAGCTGGCTTGCCTGCTCCCACAGGGATTGCATCAACCGCACACCTTTCTCAACTGAACCATGCCCGCGCCAGATCGTCATCTACAGTGAACTTGCGCGGGACTACTTAAAACGTCACGGAGAACCACACTATGAGCGCTGATGGTGCTTTCAGTCGAAGCCGTCTGCTACCGAGCCTGCTCGGTATCGTGCTTCTACTAATGGGCCTGGCCTTGCTGGCCGGGGGGATCAAGCTGAGCATGCTCGGCGGCTCACTGTATTACCTGCTGGCCGGTATCGGCCTGATGCTGACCGGGGGGCTGCTGCTGGCCGACCGTTATGCAGCGCTGAGCCTGTACGCGGTGGTGCTGTTCGCCAGTACCGTCTGGGCGCTGTGGGAAGTTGGCCTGGACTGGTGGCAACTGGTGCCGCGTCTGGCGCTGCTCTTTGCCCTCGGTATCGTCATGCTGCTGCCATGGTTTCGTCGCCCGTTGCGTACCGGCGAGTTCAACCCGGTCGGCACCGGTGTGCTGAGTGCTGCTGTGGTCATCGCCGGTATCGCCGCGCTGGCCAGCCTGTTCACCAACCCCGGTGAAATCAAAGGCGAACTGGATCGTGACGCCGTACCTGGCATGACCAACACCGCCCCGGCCATGCCCGATGGTGACTGGAACTCCTACGGCCGCAGCGCCCATGGCGATCGCTACTCGCCACTGGCGCAGATCACGCCGCAGAACGTCAGCAAACTGGTACCCGCCTGGACCTACCGCACCGGCGACCTGCCGGGCCCGAACGACCCGGGCGAAACCACCGCCGAAAACACCCCGCTCAAAGCCAACGGCATGCTTTATGTCTGCACGCCGCATAGCCAGGTGATCGCGCTGGACCCGGACACCGGCAAGGAACTCTGGCGTTTCGATCCGAAGCTCTCCACGCAAAACGCGGCGAACTTCAAGGGTTGGGCGCACATGACCTGCCGTGGCGTGACCTATCACGATGACGCCGCCTACGCGTCCGAGCAGAGCCCGACCGGCACTGCCAACGCGCCAGTGGCCAGCGTCTGCCCGCGCCGGATCTTCCTGCCGACCGCCGACACCCGTCTGATCGCCCTGAACGCCGACACCGGCAAAATGTGCGAAGACTTCGGCAACGGTGGCCAGGTTGACTTGACGACCAACATCGGTGAATTCACCGCTGGCGGTTACTACTCCACTTCTCCACCGGCGGTCACCAAAGACCTGGTGGTGATTGGCGGCCATGTGACCGACAACGTTTCGATCGACGAGCCAAGCGGTGTGATCCGCGCGTTCGACGTGCACACCGGCAAACTGGTGTGGAACTGGGACAGCGGCAACCCGGACGACACCACGCCGATTGCCGAAGGCAAGGTCTACACCCGCAACTCGCCGAACATGTGGTCCATCTTCAGCGTCGACGAAAAACTCGGCATGATCTACCTGCCGATGGGCAACCAGACCCCGGATCAGTTCGGTGGCGCGCGTACCCCTGAATCGGAACTGCACGCCGCCGGCCTGACCGCGCTGGACATCGCCACCGGCAAGGTGCGCTGGCACTTCCAGTTCACCCACCATGACCTGTGGGACATGGACGTCGGCGGCCAGCCAACCCTGATGGACCTGAAAACCGCAGACGGTGTGAAACCGGCGGTGCTGGCGTCCACCAAGCAAGGCAGCATCTACGTGCTGGACCGCAGCAATGGTCAGCCGATCGTGCCGATCAAGGAAATCCCGGTGCCGCAAGGCGCGGTGGAAGGCGACTACACTTCGCCGACCCAACCGATGTCCGACCTGAACTTCGTGCCGCCGACCCTCAAGGAACGCGACATGTGGGGCGTGACCCCGTTCGATCAGATGCTGTGCCGGATCGACTTCAAATCCCTGCGTTACGACGGCATGTTCACCCCGCCATCGCTGCAAGGCTCGATCGTTTATCCCGGTAACTTCGGCGTGTTCGACTGGGGCGGCATCTCGGTTGACCCGGTGCGTCAGATTGCTTTCGTGAACCCGAGCTACATGGCGTTCAAATCGAAACTGATCCCGGCCGCCGAAATCGCCAAACAAGGCCCTCGCGTCAGCGAAACCGAAGGCGTGCAACCCAACAAAGGCGCGCCTTATGGCGTGATCCTCGAAGCCCTGCTGTCGCCAATGGGCCTGCCGTGCCAGGCACCGGCCTGGGGTTACGTGGCGGCGGTCGATTTGACCACCAACAAAACCATCTGGATGCACAAGAACGGCACCGTGCGCGACAGCTCGCCGGTCCCGATCCCTCTGAGCATGGGCGTACCGAGCCTGGGCGGCGCCTTCACCACTGCCAGTGGCGTGGCCTTCCTGAGCGGAACCCTCGACCAGTACCTGCGCGCCTACGACGTGAAAAACGGCAAGCAACTGTGGGAAGGCCGCCTGCCAGCAGGCGCGCAAACCACGCCGATGACCTACACCGGTAAAGACGGCAAGCAATACGTGCTTGTTGTCGCGGGTGGTCATGGATCGCTGGGCACCAAGCAAGGTGACTATGTGATTGCGTACAAACTGTCGGAATAAGCGGTAACGGCAGTTAAAGCAAAGGCGACTCCTGTGAGGGGGTCGCCTTTTTTGTGGGCGCTGCAATCCCCGCCCCCCCTGTAGGAGCGAGACTTGCCCGCTCCCATTAATAGAGCGGCGTACACCCGCCCCTCACCACTCAACAGGTCGAGCGTTAGTTCGCCTGCAGCTCTTGATCTTGATTCACCCGCCCCAACCAAAGCATGGTCGGCCCGAAGGCCGCCAACACCTGTCAAAACCCTGAACACACACGCTGAAATATCCCGGCCCATTGAAACCACCCCCCACCTGCCCCATCTAAGACCCATATCCTATTGCGCAGGTGCCCCATGACCGACCAGCAAGAATTCCCCGAAGACACGAGCGAATACGCCGAAACAGACAACGTCGAACACCACCCCACCGGCAAAGGCCTCGCCCTGCCTGGCCAGAACCTGCCGGACAAGGTCTACATCATCCCGATCCACAACCGGCCCTTCTTCCCGGCGCAAGTACTGCCGGTGATCGTCAACGAAGAGCCGTGGGCCGAAACCCTCGAACTGGTGAGCCAATCCGACCACCATTCCCTGGCCCTGTTCTTCATGGACACCCCCCAGGAAGATCCGCGCCACTTCGATACCAAAGCCCTGCCGGAATACGGCACCCTGGTCAAAGTCCATCACGCCAGTCGCGAAAACGGCAAACTGCAATTCGTCGCTCAAGGGCTGACCCGCGTACGCATCAAAGCCTGGCTCAAACACCATCGCCCGCCGTACCTGGTGGAAGTCGAATACCCGCACCAGCCCACCGAGCCGACCGACGAGGTCAAGGCCTACGGCATGGCGCTGATCAACGCGATCAAGGAACTGCTGCCGCTCAACCCCCTGTATAGCGAAGAGCTGAAGAACTACCTCAACCGCTTCAGCCCCAACGATCCGTCGCCGCTGACCGACTTCGCTGCCGCCCTGACCTCGGCCACGGGGAGCGAGCTGCAAGAAGTGCTCGACTGCGTGCCGATGCTCAAGCGCATGGAAAAAGTCCTGCCGATGCTGCGCAAGGAAGTCGAAGTCGCGCGTCTGCAGAAAGAGATCTCCGCCGAAGTTAACCGCAAGATCGGCGAGCATCAGCGCGAGTTCTTCCTCAAGGAACAACTCAAGGTCATCCAGCAAGAGCTGGGCCTGACCAAGGACGACCGCAGCGCCGACATCGAGCAGTTCGAGCAACGTCTGACGGGCAAGGTGTTGCCGCCCCAGGCGCAGAAACGCATCGAAGAGGAAATGAACAAACTGTCGATCCTCGAGACCGGTTCACCGGAATACGCAGTGACCCGCAACTACCTCGACTGGGCGACCTCGGTGCCATGGGGCGTGTACGGCGAGGACAAACTCGACCTCAAGCACGCGCGCAAGGTGCTGGACAAACACCATGCCGGCCTCGACGACATCAAGGATCGCATCCTCGAATTCCTCGCGGTCGGTGCCTATAAAGGCGAGATCAGCGGCTCCATCGTGTTGCTGGTGGGCCCACCGGGCGTGGGCAAGACCAGTGTCGGCAAATCCATCGCCGAAACCCTCGGCCGGCCGTTCTATCGCTTCAGCGTCGGCGGCATGCGCGACGAAGCCGAGATCAAGGGCCATCGCCGCACTTACATCGGTGCACAACCGGGCAAACTCGTCCACGCGTTGAAAGACGTTGAAGTGATGAACCCGGTGATCATGCTCGACGAGATCGACAAAATGGGCCAGAGCTACCAGGGCGACCCCGCCTCGGCGCTGCTGGAAACCCTCGATCCGGAACAGAACGTCGAATTCCTCGACCATTACCTGGATCTGCGTCTGGACCTGTCGAAAGTGCTGTTCGTCTGCACCGCCAACACCCTGGATTCAATACCCGGCCCGTTACTGGACCGGATGGAAGTGATTCGCCTGTCGGGCTACATCACCGAAGAGAAAGTCGCCATCGCCAAACGTCACCTGTGGCCGAAGCAGCTTGAGAAAGCCGGCGTGTCCAAAGGCAGCCTGAGCATCAGCGACAACGCATTGAAAGCCTTGATCGACGGCTACGCCCGTGAAGCCGGGGTGCGGCAGCTGGAAAAAAACCTCGGCAAACTGGTGCGCAAGGCCGTTATGAAGCTGATCGACGAGCCGAAAGCAGTGATCAAACTCGGCCCGAAAGACCTGGAGGCCTCACTCGGCCGACCGGTGTTCCGCAATGAGCAAGTATTGTCCGGTATAGGTGTTATCACCGGGCTGGCCTGGACCAGCATGGGCGGCGCGACCCTGCCGATCGAAGCAACCCGTATTCACACCCTCAACCGGGGTTTCAAACTCACCGGGCAACTGGGGGAGGTGATGAAAGAATCGGCAGAAATTGCCTACAGCTACGTCAGCTCCAATCTGAAGCAATTTGGCGGCGATCCGACGTTCTTCGACGAAGCCTTCGTTCACCTTCACGTACCGGAAGGCGCCACGCCGAAAGACGGCCCGAGCGCCGGCGTGACCATGGCCAGCGCCCTGCTCTCGCTCGCCCGCAACCAGCCGCCGAAAAAAGGCGTGGCCATGACCGGCGAACTGACCCTGACCGGGCATGTGCTGCCGATTGGCGGTGTGCGTGAGAAGGTGATCGCGGCGCGGCGGCAGAAGATCTTCGAACTGATCCTGCCCGAAGCAAACCGCGGTAGCTTTGAAGAACTCCCGGATTACCTGAAGGAAGGGATTACCGTGCATTTTGCCAAGCGTTTTGCGGATGTGGCGAAGGTGTTGTTTTAAACAAGATCCGAGAGCGGACACTTCTTGGCCATTCAATGCACTCATGGCCAGTCAAGCGACTGGTCATGAAAACAAGCTATTAATCGCCATTCATTATAAAAAACTATTAATTTTTACAGGTTCGCTGACTTATCAATATCCATAGAATTGAAGAGGCTTTCCAATTACCTCTCTTCGAAGGAATATCCCATGGGCACTATAGCCAGTATTGAAGTCAAAGCCACCATCACAAACGAAGTAGAATTTATTGCTCAGGAAAATGGTATTCGCTGCGACCTCAACGCCCACACTCTTAAAGTAACCGCTGACTCTATTGCCAGTTCGTTTAACACTCTGAACAGAACGATTACACTGGTACTGGACACTAACGCCACAACGGGAAACTTTTCATACGGTGTACCCGGCGCTCCGTTGACGGCTGTAAATTACTCCACAAGCAGACGCGACTTAACAAACAACACACCCCTTCACACCGACAACTTCAACGCCGACGATGGCGCCATAGAGCTCACCGTCAGCCCTGACAAGAGGCATTTTTTAATTAAAGCGAACCTCAATGCTATGGACCCACAAACCGGGCGATCAACGACGATTGGCTTGACGTCGAACATTTTCCTTCATGTTATTTAAATAGTCTTTAACGCCTGACCTTTTGAATGAGCATTCGGCCAGTCAAAATCCGCCCTTCAGCAACAGCTCGGTTAGCATCCGCTGCATCTTCAGTTATGCTCGCCGTTCGTCGTGAACGCCGGAGCCGCTGATCTTATGTCCCCCACCCGCCTGTTTGTCCCCCTCGCCCTCGCCTTACTGAGCGCTTGCGCCACGCAATCGAAACAGAACGTGACCGTGGAAAAACAAAGCGAATGCCCGGTGCAACTGAACAGCGGGCAAAACCTGATCCTGACCCTGCCCAGCAACCCGACCACGGGTTACCGCTGGGCGATTCAGGATTCGGCCGGTGGCGTGTTGCGCGCGCTCAGTCCCGAGGTTTACAGCAACCCGGAAGACGGCGGAGTCGTCGGCAGCGCCGGCCTCTCAACCTGGCGCTTCCAGGCCTTTGCCACCGGAACGGGTCGCTTGCGGCTGACTTACTCACAACCGTGGGCTCCGGAAGTACCAGCGGTGCAAACCTTCGACTGCGCCATCGCGGTTAACTGATCGTGGGCTGGCTGATTCTGGCGCTGATGGGCGCGGTGACCTTTCTCTATGGCCTCAGTGTGCATGCGACGCTGCTCTGCCTGCTGGTCAAACCGTTGCCAGTGTTGGCCCTGCTCGGCTGGTTGCACGATGCACCGCCCAGTGACTATCGGCGCTGGATCAGCCTGGGTTTGATTTTCTCCCTGGTTGGCGATGTGTTGCTGGCGTTGCCGCAAGATTTGTTCGTGTTTGGCCTTGGGGCGTTTTTGGTCGCGCATTTGGCGTATCTGAAGGCTTATTTGAGCGATTGCCGGCGTCTGGCGCTATTGCCGTTGATCATTGCGTTGAGCGTGGGCGCGGTGCTGCTGGGGATTCTGATTTCCAATGGCTTGGGACCGCTGCTGATCCCGGTGATCGTCTACGGGCTGGCCATCAGCGCCATGCTCTGGCGCGCGCTGGCCCGCCTCGGCACCGACGTGCCCCAACGCTCGGCGCTGCTGGCGGCGGCGGGCGCAGTGGCGTTTGTGTTTTCTGACAGCGTGATTGGCATTAACCGGTTTGTGATGCCATTCCATGCCGCGCCTTACGTGATCATCCTCAGCTATTGGCTGGGGCAATGGGGGATTGCGGCGTCGGCTTTTTCTCAATCAGTTCGCCGCCCTCTATAGATCGTTCCCACGCTCTGCGTGGGAATGCAGCCACGGACGCTCCGCGTCCCGCGTTGGATGTGACGCAGAGCGTCATGGGAGGCATTCCCACGCAGAGTGTGGGAACGATCATGGGGTAAACGCGGTTTATCAGACAACCCGCGCATCCCCCCGTCAATTTGGCTAAAATGCCGGCCTTTTCCACCTATGCCGCTGGAACCGCCGTGAGCAAAGAATCCGATCGCCTTTTCGCCCAGCCTTTGGCCCAGGTGCCTGACTTCGCCTTTAACGAGGACGTGGTGCGGGTGTTCCCGGACATGATCAAGCGCTCGGTGCCGGGTTATCCGACTATCGTGGAAAACCTCGGCGTGCTCGCCGCGCAGTTCGCCCAGCCCAACAGCGTGCTCTACGACCTGGGCTCGTCGTTGGGCGCCGTGACCCAGGCCTTGCGCCGTCACGTGCGCACTGACGGCTGCCGAGTGATCGCTGTGGATAACTCCGCCGCCATGGTCGAGCGTTGCCGCGAATACCTCAACGGTCAGGATTCGATGTTCCAGGAGTTGTTGCCGGTGGAAGTGATCGAAGGCGACATCCTGGCCCTGGAATTTCAGCCGGCCTCGGTGGTGGCGCTGAACTTCACCCTGCAATTCATCGCCCCGGACCAGCGCACTGCGCTGCTCTCGCGCATCCGCCAATCGCTGTTGCCCGGTGGCGCGCTGATCCTCTCGGAGAAGCTGCGCTTCAACGACCCCGAAGAACACGCGCTGCTCACCGACCTGCACGTGGCCTTCAAACGCGCCAACGGCTACAGCGAACTGGAAATTGCCCAGAAGCGCAGCGCCATCGAAAATGTCATGAAGCCCGACAGCCTCGAAGAACACCGCGAGCGCCTGCTAGCCGCCGGGTTCTCGAAAGTCGTGCCGTGGTTTCAGTGTCTTAACTTTGCCTCGTTGATTGCCTTGCCATGATTGATCTGTCCCCCCTCGCCCGCCGTCTGGCCGGTACTCCGCTGGCCGAATGGGCCAACACCCTGCAAGCACAACTCGACAAGAAAATGGAAAAGGGTCACGGCGACCTGGAACGCTGGCAGAGCGCGCTGGACGCGCTGCCGAAGATTCAGCCAAGCGAAGTCGACTTGTTGAATGGCTTGAAACTGGACACTGATTGCGACGATGAAACCCGTGCGCAGATGCGTACTGCATTGATGGGATTATCACCATGGCGCAAAGGGCCGTTCGACCTGTTCGGCGTGCATGTCGACACTGAATGGCGCTCGGACTGGAAGTGGTCCCGGGTAGCTCCGCACCTGGACCTGAAAGGCAAACGCATTCTCGATGTCGGTTGCGGCAACGGTTATTACATGTGGCGCATGCTCGGCGCCGGTGCCGACAGTGTGATCGGCGTCGACCCGAACTGGCTGTTTTTCTGCCAGTTCCAGGCGGTGCAGCGTTACCTGTCCGAACCCAATGCCTGGCACTTGCCGTTTCCGTTTGAAGACCTGCCGCCGAACCTCGAAGGTTTCGACACCGTATTTTCCATGGGCGTGTTCTATCACCGCCGCTCGCCGATCGAGCATTTGCTGGCGCTGAAGGATTGCCTGGTCAAGGGTGGTGAGCTGGTGCTGGAGACGCTGGTGATCGAAGGTGATGAGCAGCAGGTGTTGGTGCCGGAGGACCGTTATGCGCAGATGCGCAACGTGTGGTTCCTGCCATCGGTACCCGCGCTGGAACTGTGGCTGCGCCGCGCCGGATTCAGCGATGTGCGCTGCGTGGATGTGAGCGTGACCACGGTCGAAGAACAACGCGGGACGGAGTGGATGAAGTATCAGTCGTTGAGCGACTTCCTGGATCCGGAAGATCACAGCAAAACGATCGAAGGGCTGCCGGCGCCGATGCGTGCCGTCATCGTCGCCCGCAAGTAGCCCCAATCTCCCAGACACTAGATAAACCTGTGGGAGCGGGGCTTGCCCGCGATAGCGGTGGTTCAGTCAACATCAATGCTTGATGTGCCGACGCCATCGCGGGCAAGCCCGTTCCCACAGGTATCGGTGTTTACTCTGAAGGTTTTGCTCTTCGGGCCTTAAAGAACTCACTCAACACCGCGCCACACTCCTCCGCCAACACCCCCCCCTCATACAACACCCGATGATTCAAAAAGCCCTGGGTAAAAAACTGCCCCTGGCTCTGCACAATCCCGGCCTTGGGCTCCAGCGCGCCATACACTACCCGCGTGATCCGCGAATGCACGATCAGCCCGGCGCACATGCTGCACGGCTCCAGGGTCACGTAAAGCGTACTGCTCGGCAGGCGATAGTTGCTGGCGGCCAGGGCAGCAGCGCGAATCGCGACCATCTCGGCGTGGGCGCTGGGGTCGTTGCGGCTGATCGGGCAATTGAACCCGCGCCCGATGATTTCACCGTCCTGCACCAGCACCGCGCCCACCGGCACTTCACCCAGCGCCGCGCCTTGAGCGGCCAGGGCCAGGGCTTCGCGCATGAAATCACGATCACGGCTGCGATCGATAATCGCTGCGGGGCGAATCTGACGCATCACGCCACCTCGATGGCGGCCATCAGGCCGGTTTCCATGTGATCGACCACATGGCAGTGGAACATCCAGACCCCCGGGTTATCCGCCACCAGCGCCACTTGCGCGCGCTCGTTCTTGCCCAACAGGTACGTGTCGGTGAAGTACGGGATGACCTTGTGCCGGTTCGAGGCAATGACCTTGAAGCTCATGCCATGCAGGTGGATCGGGTGTTGATACTGAGTCATGTTCTTCAATTCGAAAATATAGCTTTTGCCCTTTTCGAGCTTGGCAATCGGTCGATCGGCGCAGGTCTTGTCGGTGATGTCCCAGGCCTTGCCGTTGATCTGCCACAGGCTTGGCGGCTTGCCGTTTTCGACATTGACCGACACCGAGCCCACCCATTCAAAATTGAAGTTGAGTTTCTGGGCATTGGCCAGGTCCGGCTCGGCCACCGGGTTGGCGGGCAGCGCCGGCGGCCACTCGGTTGGCGCATCGGTATTGGCCACTGAGCGGAAGGTGCCCAGGCGTACCGGGCCATTGCGCAGCGACAGTTCTTCGCCGGCCGGCGGCGCCTTGATCGCCAGGCAAATGCGCATGCCAGGCCCCAGCCAGTATTCCTTGCCCAGTGCGCGCGGCTCAATCGGATTACCGTCCAACGCGTAGATCTGCGCTTCGACGCCAGGAATGTTGAGGCGGTACGTCAGCGTATTGTCGAGGTTAAGCAGACGTACACGAGTGATCTGCCCGGCGGGCAAGTCGATCACCGCTTGTGAGACGCCGTTGATGGTCGACAAGCCCCCCGCCGTGCCGCCACGGGCCGCTTCGCGAGGAATGCTGAACGCTACGAAAGCGCCCTCTTCATCGACGTGCCAGCTCTTGAGGCTCAAGGTCTTTTCGTATTTAAAACCGGTGGGCTCGCGCTCTTCGATAATCAGCGGGCCGACCAATCCGCGACCGAGCTCTTCGCTGCTGTTCACGTGCGGGTGATACCAGTAGCTGCCGGCATCGGGCACGCGGAATTTATAGTCGAAGTACTCGCCCGGCAGCACCGGCAATTGCGAGACGTACGGTACGCCGTCCATTTCCAGCGGCAGGCGGATGCCGTGCCAGTGAATGGTGGTCGCCACCGGCAGGTGGTTGATGAAGCGCACCCGCAGCCATTCGCCCTGACGCACGCGCAACTCAGTGCCCGGCGCCGACGGGCCGAACGCCCAGGCAGGCGTCTTGTGCCCGGCCACCAGTTCGACGTCCAACGGTGCGGCGATCAACTCATAGTCGTGGCCGGCGTCAGCGTCGGCCATTTTGCCCAGCCAGTAGCGCGACGCGCCACCGGCCCCCACGCCAACCACCACAAGACCGGCCAGACCACCGAGTATTTGTCGACGGGTAAAGGACATGAACTCAACTACCTCACGTATCAGCCACAGGCACGAGGCCTGCAAAAGGCGAATACGATACACCTGCGGATGAGAAACAGTAAGGGCAGCGCGGCGGATGGTCACAGTCAGCGGTCTGCCTCGATTCCGTAGGAGCGAGGCTTGCCCGCGATTCGTGTCCGTAAGATCGTTCGCGGCGGCTGTGCGCGGGACACGCTTCGGCGTGGCCGAGGTTCATGAGTGCTCGGTACTCCTACTCCTGCGCATGATGCCCACCCTGTTCGTCGATACCCACGCGCCGCTCGATGTTTTGTATGACGCTGCCAACTATCGAATTCGCGCCGTCACGCAGGTGCTTGAGAACATGTCGATGCGCGGTTCGGTCGAGTGCGAGTCCTTCATTCTCAGTGACTTTGCCTTGCTCTGTGCCATTCCATTACGCGATGGGTGTGATGTGCTGGATGTGATTGGGCGGCGGTTTCGGGCTCGGCCTTCGGACTAACGTTGCTGAATGATCGTTCCCACGCTCTGCGTGGGAATGCAGCCCGTGACGCTCTGCGTCGCATCGGTGTCTGGCTCGACAGCGGCGGTGTGGCTGGAACGCGGAGCGTCCCTTGAGGCATTCCCACGCGGAGCGTGGGAACGATCACCGTGTTGAGTTGGTGACATCAGGATTGTCCGCGGGAGCAAGCTCTCTCGCCACAGGCAAGCCCCTCACCACAAAGGTCCGGTTATGGCTGAAGCCCGGTGATCAGATGAACAATCCCACCCTCCAGCATCATCACTCCCGGCACTCCAGCCACCGTCAAAGCCTGCCGATCCATCTGCGCCACATCCCGCAACTCCACCCGGACCCGGGTCAGCGCCATCGGCTGTTGGGACTTGAGGTTATCCACACCGCCCAGGGCGGCCACGACATTCGGCGCCAGACCAGAAACTGGCTGAGCCACCACTTTCGGCTCATCCACCACCAGGTCCGGCGTCAACGCTTTCCAGAACGCCCGCTGCATTTTCTCGAACATGCTCAGTTCTCCAGAATCAATGAAGTATCGACCGTCGCCTCGTGGTGCAGCCGCAATGCCTCGCGTACCTGCTCGGCACTTTCCAGACCCAGCACCTGCTGTGCGATGGCCTGGCAATCCAGCAGATCCACTTCACGAACCGCCGCTTTGATCGCCGGAATCAACGGCACGCTCACCGACAGCTCATCCACCCCAAGCCCCAGCAATAGCGGAACCGCCAGTTTTTCCGAAGCCATGGCGCCGCACACACCTACCCATTTGCCATGGGCATGAGCGGCTTTCACTGTAGTGGCGATCAAACGCAGCACCGACGGATGAAAACTGTCGGCCTGACTGGCCAGCCGTGGGTGATCGCGGTCCATGGCCAAGGTGTACTGGGTCAGGTCATTGGTGCCGATGGAGAAGAAATCCACCTCGGGCGCAAACAGATCAGCCATCAGTGCCGCCGCAGGTACTTCGATCATGATTCCCAGTTTCGGCAATTCCGTAAGCCCTAATGCCAGCGCCTCTTCTTCAAGCAGCTGACGGGCCAGCCGCAACTCCGACAGCTGCGCGACCATCGGCAGCATGATGTGCAGGCGCGCCAGCCCGGCGCTGCTCAAAATTGCCTTGAATTGATCACGCAATAGCTGCGGACGCTCCAGGCACAAACGAATGCCACGCATGCCCAGAAACGGATTGGTTTCGCGGTCCATCGGCACATAGGCCAAGGGTTTATCACCGCCGACATCCAGGGTTCGCACCACCAGATTACGCACCGGCCCCAAGGTGCGGGCGATGGCGCTGTAGGTGGAGGCCTGCTCGTCATGGCTTGGTGCGTGATTGCGATCCAGATAAAGAAACTCCGAACGCAACAGACCGACGCCCTCGCCGCCCAACGCCATGGCCTGTTCGGCTTCGGCCAGCGACGCGATATTGGCGGTGATTTCAAAGTGGCGCCCATCGCGGGTACAGGCGGCCAGCCCTGCATTTTCCAGCTCGTATTGTTGGCGTTTCTTTTTTCGCTGACGATTGGCTTGCAACTGCTCAATGACGGCCAGTTCGGGATCCAGCTGCAACTCGCCCTTGTCGGCATCGAGCAAAACCCGGGTGCCATTGATCAGTGTCAGCACCTGAACCGGCAAGCCGCAGATCGCCGGCAAACCGAAGGCCCGCGCGAGAATCGCCACGTGGCTGGTGGCGCCACCGCCGACCGTCGCGAACCCCAGCACCTTGCGCGTGTCCAGGCCAGCCGTCTGGGAAGGCGTCAGTTGCTCGGCAATCAGAATCGCCCCTTCCGGCAACTCCATTGCACGATCCTCGACGCCGAGAATCAGCTTGAGCACCCGTTGACCGACGTCGGCCAAATCCGCCGCTCGTTCGGCCAGCAAGGAATTGCCCAGGCTTTTGAACAAGGCTGCCGTCGACTCGGTGGCCGCACGCCAGGCGAAAGCGGCGCTTTTGCCGGCGTCAATCAGTGCCTGGGCTTGATCCAGCAGGCCAGGGTCTTCGAGCAGTTCCTGATGCGCCTTGAAGATGTCTGCCTGGGCGTCCCCCGTGGCCTTGTCCCGCAACTGCTGCAAATCCTGAACCGCCGCCGCCAACGCCAGGGACAGGTGTTCGCGCTCAACCTGAGGACTAACGCCTGATTCGCTCACATCGAGGGTCTGTTCGGCAATCTGCACCACTTGACCAAACGCCGACCCCGGCGATGCACAGACACCACGCAGCACCTTCAGCGATGAGGTCCGCGCCGCAACCGTCTCAACCTCTGCCATCACCGTCACGGTTTCCCCGCAGCCGGCGGCCAGCAACTCGGCCAACGTCTTGATCGCCACTTCGGCATCCGCGCCCGCCGCGCTGACCTGCAGGACGTCACCATGGGCTGTCTGCAAAGCCATGATCGCCACCAGGGATTTGGCGTTTGCGCTGCCCTGCTGTTTATGCAGGCAAATGCTCGCCGAAAAGTTTTTCGCGGCTTGGGCAAACACTGCCGCAGGGCGCGCGTGCAAGCCGTTGGCATTGGGCAGTGTCACCGGTTTGGAAAACAGCGCTTCGCCCTCCTCCACAACCCCCTCATCGGCCACCACTTCGGATGGATTCAGACTCAGCAGCGGTTGGCCGCTTTCCACCACTCCCGTTTCGGGCGTCAGCCAGGTGAACGGCTCACCGCTGAGCACCAGCATCAAGGTCAACAAACTGCGGGCGTTCAAGGCAATGTAATCGGCATCGAACTCGATCAGCGCCTGCCCCACCGCTACCCGCTGACCTTCCTCCACCAACCGGGTGAACCCCTTTCCAGCCAGGTTCACGGTGTCGAGGCCGATGTGCATCAGCACCTGCGCGCCATTGTCGTCGGTGATGCTGACGGCATGCCCACTGGCCTGCACATTGCTGATCACCCCGGCCAGCGGTGCGCACAAGGTTTGCGAAGTCGGATCGATGCACAGACCGTCGCCGATCACGCGACTGGAAAACACCTGATCGGGCACTTGGTCCAGCGGCATCAGCACGCCGGACAAAGGTGCCAGCAGTTGCAATTGTTGGGGTGTGGCCATGACGTCACCTGCTGTTTTGTTCTTTGAAGTGCTGATGGAGCGCGAGGCTCCGACAGCATCGCTTATTTCCACCAATACTCGACCTGCAATCCGACGTTCGAACCGTGTCGCGCCGTGCCGAAGGCGCCGGTGTCGGACAATGCCGAACCCGCCGCCAGTTCATTGGCCGCCCGTTTGGCCGCCTCGTTCCAGCTGGCATAGGTGTAATACAGACGCACCTCGGGGCGCGCCCAGAATTCCGGGCCCTTGGGTGACCAGGTCGGGGCGAAGGTGAACTTGCTCAGCTTGCGCGTCCCGCCCGTGGCTTCAACCTGATCGTGCCCCAGTTCGGTCACCAGCTTGAACTGCTCGGTGATCGCATACGCCGGGCGAATCCCGAGGGAAATCCAGTTCTGGTCAGCGCCGTCCGGGCGAATGTCTTTCTGGTAGACCGCTTCGACTTGCCCGCCGAAACGCGGCGTCACTTGCCAGTCGAAGAACTCCACCACGCGGTAGCTTTTGCTGCTGTCATCCAGCCTCACGTTACCGGTATAGCCCAACCCGGTGCCGGGGCCTTCGCCATACTGAAAGGCCAATTTATTCTTGCCGCCAAGAAAGCCCTTCTGCACATGCTGGGTGGTAATTGCCCAACCGCGATGAGCGTCGCGGCTGTCGGGTTTGTCGATGTAGCTCAAGCCGAATTCCAGCTCACCGCCAGGGTTGGTGTTGAAGCCGGCGACGTTGAAATCGTGACGATTGATGTAGTCCTTCTGGTACAGGTTGTCCTTGCGCGAGAAGGCGTAGCTGTACTTCAGATCGCCGATCAGCACATCTTCGATACCGCCGCCGGTGGCGCTCTGGTTCCAGTAGTAGAAGTCGGAAATGTGGATATCGTTCCGCTTGTAGTAACGCCGACCGGCCCACAGCGAACCGCCGTTGAGGCTGGGCATGTTCGACCATTGCGCATACAACTGGGGCATGCGCACCGAGCCATTTTCGCCGTTGAACGTCAGGCTGCGGTCGTACTGGTTATACAGCGAGGCCATGCCGTCGACACTGAGCACCGAACCGTCGTCCAGCGTGAACAGATCCTGGCGCAACTCCAGCTCCGCATACTGTTCACATTCGTTACCCAACCGGTATTTCGACTGCGCGCCCGGTAATTGAAAGCACGACTGGGAACTGCTGTTGACCGAGGTGCCGACACCGCTACGCAAATAGCCTGCGAACTCCAGCGCCTGGGCGGACAGTGGTAATGCCAGGCACACGCCCGCCGCTACAAGGCTGCGATTTATTGTTGTTTTCAAGAACCACCTCATTATTTTTATTGTGTGATGCAGCAAAATCGGCGCGCAAAACTCCCCCGCGCAGCGTTCTGCGTGTTTTTTTTAACGGTGTTTTTATAGGTTAAGTGTTAGTGATCGCTCAGGTGCAGCACGAACGACTCATAAGGCCGTAGAAAGACCTGTCGGTTTCGTGGCGGGCAGTCCCGGTAGTTGCTGATCACCAGGCTTTGAGTCATCGTTTCGCTGATCACGTCATCCGGCAGTTCGACTTCGCACGGCGTGCCATAGAAGTTGTTCAGCACCAGCAAACGCTCGCCATGGCCTTCACGCACGTACGCCCAGATTCGCGAGTGCTCAGGCAATACTTGCCGGTACACACCGTCGGACATCAGCGTTTCACTGCGGCGCAGGGCAATCAGTTGACGGTAGTGGTGCAGCACGGAATCCGGATCGTCGAGTTGGTGAGCGACGTTGATCTGCGCCGCGTTGGCCGGCACGCCGATCCATGGTTCGGCAGCGCTGAAACCGGCGTTCGGCTCGGCGTTCCAGTGCATCGGCGTGCGACCGTTGTCCCGGGACTTCTGCATGATCGCCGCCATGTTGTCGGCGTCGCTGCTACCTGCTTCGCGCTTGAGCCGAAAGATGTTCAGGGTTTCGACGTCGCGGTACTGATCGATGTGATCGAAGCCCGGATTGGTCATCCCCAGCTCTTCACCTTGATAGACAAATGGCGTGCCCTGCAGAAAATGCAGCGCCGTGCCGAGCATCTTCGCCGACACCACCCGATGCTCGCCGTCATGACCAAAACGCGAAACCACACGCGGCTGGTCGTGGTTACACCAGAACAGCGCGTTCCAGCCACCGCCGGCCTGCATGCCGGTTTGCCAGTCGGAGAGGATGCGCTTGAGTGCAAGGAAGTCGAAATCGGCACGAATCCACTTTTGCAGGTTCGGGTAATCCACCTTCAAGTGATGAAAGTTGAAGGTCATCGACAGTTCTTTTGACTCTGGCCGCGAATAGCGGATGCAGTGTTCCAGGCTGGTGGACGACATCTCGCCGACGTTGATCAGATCATGACCTTCGAACACTTCACGGTGCATCTGCTGCAAGTATTCATGGACGTTCGGGCCGTCGGTGTAAAAGCGCCGACCGTCGCTGTTGTCCTCGGGGAAATCCCCCGGTTTGGAAATCAGGTTGATCACGTCCAGCCGGAAGCCGCCCACACCTTTGTCACGCCAGAAACGCATCATCTTGAAGACTTCGGCGCGCACCTGGGGGTTGTCCCAGTTCAGGTCCGCCTGCGTGTGGTCGAACAAGTGCAGGTAATACTGACCGGTCTGGGCTTCGTACTCCCAGGCCGAACCGCCGAACTTGGATTCCCAGTTGTTCGGCTGATCGCGCCAGATGTAGAAATCGCGATAAGGGTTGTCGAGGCTACTGCGGGCCTGCTGAAACCAGGTGTGCTCGATCGAGGTGTGATTGACCACGATGTCGAGCATCAATTTGATCCCGCGCTTGCCGGCCTCGGCGATCAGCAATTCGCAGTCGGCCATGGTCCCGTAGCTCGGGTCGATGGCGTAGTAGTCGCTGATGTCGTAGCCGTTGTCACGCTGGGGCGAACGCAGGAACGGTGTGATCCACAGGCAATCGACACCCAGCCAGTGCAGGTAGTCGAGTTTTGCCACGACGCCGAGCAAATCCCCCGTGGGGTTGCCGGCGTGGCTGTGAAAACTCTTCGGATAGATCTGGTAGATCACCGAACGTTGCCAGTCTTGCATGGCTGGATTCCTTCTTAAATTTGTACCTACGGGCGAATGTGATCTATCAGGCGACCCGGTACCCAGGCCGGACAATTTTCAAGCTCAACCCGCAGGTCAGAACAAACGGCACGACCATGGCAATCACCATTCCGACAACGAACATCGGGATGAACTGCGGAATGATCGAGATGAAACCGGGCAAACCACCGACGCCAATCGCCGAGGCCTGGACCTTGTTCAGCGACAGGAAGATGCAGCCTAGGGCCGATCCGATCAGGGCCGCATAAAACGGAAATTTGTAGCGCAGGTTGACCCCGAACATGGCCGGTTCGGTAATGCCGAAGTAGGCAGAAATCGCCGAGGTCGAGGCCATGCTTTTGTCCCGCACACTGCGGGTCATGTAGAACACCGCCAGTGCCGCGCTGCCTTGGGCGAGGTTGGACATGACGATCATCGGCCAGATGAAAGTGCCGCCCTGGGTGGAGATCAGTTGCAGGTCGACCGCGAGAAACATGTGGTGCATGCCGGTGATCACCAGCGGTGCGTAGAGCAGGCCGAAAATCGCGCCGCCGATCATGGGCGCGAGGTCGAACAGGGTAACCACGCCTTCGGTGATGAGGATCCCCAGATGGCGGGTCACCGGACCAATCACCGCCAGCGCCAGCACGCCGGTGACGACGATGGTGGTGATCGGCACCACCAACAATTGCACCGCGTTAGGCACTCGCGCCCGCAGCCATTTTTCGATGACGCTCATCACATAGGCCGCCAGCAGGATCGGCAGGATTTGCCCCTGATAACCGACCTTCTCGATCTGAAAAATACCAAGAATGTCGAAGTACGGCAGGCTCTGCCCCTCCAGTCCGGCCACCGCTTTGCCGTAGTTCCAGGCGTTGAGCAGATCCGGGTGTACCAGCATCAGGCCGAGGACGATGCCGAGGATTTCGCTGCCGCCAAAGCGCTTGGCCGCCGACCAGCCCACCAGCGCCGGGAGGAACACGAAAGAGGTGTTGGCCATCAGGTTGATCAGGCTCCAGAGCCCGTCAAGCCTGGGGTAGGCATCCAGCAGGGTCTTGCCCTCGATGAACATGCCCTTGGCGCCGAGCAGGTTGTTGATGCCCATCAGCAGGCCGGCAATGATCAACGCCGGGAGGATTGGCATGAACACGTCGGAAAACACCCGCACCAATCGCTGCATCGGGTTGATCTTGTCGGCGCTTTTTTGTTTAACGTCGGCGATGGTCGAGGCGGCAAGACCGGTTTGCCGACGCAGCTCGGCGTAGACCTTTTCCACTTCGCCGGGGCCGATGACGACCTGGAACAGGCCGCCGGTAAAGAACGAACCTTTGACCAGATCGATCTGGTTCAGCGTGGCACTGTTGACCAGTTTCGGGTTCTTCAAGGCCAGGCGCAGGCGAGTGACGCAATGCGCGGCCTGCTCGAGGTTGTCGCTGCCACCAAGGCTGTGCAGCAGCTCGGTAACGATGTTCGGATAGTCGTGGCTCATGCTTGATCTTCCGCTGTAGTTTTTTGTTATTGGCAGCACGCCGAAGCGAAAAATACTCGTCTGTACGAGTTAAAGCAACAACTCGTACAGACGAGTTTGGTTTTGTTTATCCTGAACCCGACAGGCGGCGATATTTCCTACCTCCGAAGTCAAAGAAACCTAAAGCCACATGGACAAACCCCTACCCTGCCCTTAAGGTTCAAAACCTTGAGCACAACGCGGCACAGAGCCATCCCCATGAGTAAATACAACCAGATCTACAGCGATCTGCTTGCCAGCATCACGACCGAACGCCTGGAACGCGGCGCACGACTGCCTTCCGAAACCGAACTGATGGACAGCTATCAGGCCAGTCGCGGCACGGTGCGCAAGGCCATCGAGCAATTGCAGGAGCGCGGTTTCGCCCAGAAAGTCCACGGTAAAGGCACTTTCGTACTATCGACCAACCCGATCGAATTTCAGCTCGGCGGCATCGTCAGCTTTCAGGAAACCTACCCGCGACTGGGCAACGACGTCAGTACCGAGGTGGTTGAATTCACCCAGATCCCCCTTGAAGGCCCGCTGCTCGAACACATCAAGGCTGAAGCAGGCAGCCTGATCACGCGGATCAAGCGCGTGCGCCGGATCGATGGAAAGCGGGTGATCCTCGACATCAACCATTTCGTCAGCGACGTGATTCCCGGCCTGTCCCGCGACATCGCCGAGCACTCGATCTACGCCTTTATCGAGCAGACCCTGCAACTGCAAATCGCCTATGCCCAGCGCACCATCGAAGCGGTACCGCGGAGCAAGGACGACCAGCAACACCTGGACCTCGACGGTCAGAGTCATGTGATCGTGGTCAGTAACCAGACGTTTTTGCAGGATGGGAGGCAGTTCGAGTACACCGAATCAAGGCATACCCTGGACAAGTTCTATTTTTCGGATATCGCCAGGCGCTGACCGATACACATTATTGAAGCGTCAATGGCATAACTATGTAGTGCACGGCCCTTGAGTGGATGGCTCATCATACGATTTCATCCACATTTCTCAAGGAGCGAGAAGTGAACACGAACACACCTCACCCCCCCTCTGCATCCCTCCTCCCCAATCCTGCGGACGAACAGGATCTCCAGGCCCTCGTCCTGCCCTTCACCGAAGCCTGCCCCGATCTGCATGCCATGGCCCATGAAGCGGCTCAAGGCCTCCTCGACAAACATTCGGTCAAGGGCATCGACCCGGAAAAGGTCTGGTGGCATCGCTTCAACAACACATCGGTCAGCAGTACCAAGGCCTTCCTCCTTTGGGAGCATTACCCGGAACCGTCCGAGTCCCTGACCCTGCCGCAACTCCTGGCCAAACGTTTTCGCGCCCATGATCAGGACAACGCCGATCTTCTGGATGCCTACGGTGGCTTCTACAACGAAGGGCCCCACGCTGCCATTTACAACGAAACCAATGAAGTGCGGATGTACCCCAGCGAAGTAGTGAAAGATCTCTGGAACATCAACTTCAGCGTCCTGTACCGGGAAAAAATGCAGCGTTTCTGGACGCTCCATTCGGACGACTTCCGGACCCTAGCCAAGCTCAACTTCCTGGCCCGGGCGCTGGACGAACACGATGACTCACGGCTGAACAACGAGAATCTCAAGACCGTGATCAAAGCGGTAGCCGGCAACGTAACGTGGCCGATCAGCCGCGAGATGCTGGAGGCTCAAGCGTCCACCGACGCTCAATTACGCGTCTGCGCCCTGGACATCGGGGGCTACACAGCCACTGATATTCTTTGCATCACCGACCGCAACGGCGTGCAGATTCTCTATACACCGGGCGAACTCGATAGCTTCCACATTTTTGCCACTCAATCCGATCTGCATTGGTGGCTGCTGATGCAGAACAATCAGGCGCAGAACCGGGCACGTTTCATGGCTCACTTCCCCTTGGCCGCGCAGCAGCAGGATGGAGACCACATCGGCTTGAACGCCATGATCGATCTGCTGTATTCCACATGGGGCAGAAACGATCACCATCTGATCAATCAAAAGGCCACGCCCATTTCCGGGGATGCCTTCACCTGGCTGCGCGACGCTGTGAAAGCACGCATGGCCAGCGATGCGGACCTGTCGCTGCATTCCAACGGCGATCTGCGAGAAAAGATGTGGATCGGCTATCTGAATGCCTTCGTCCACGTCTTTGGTTCCATGGCCGCTGTAGGTTGGCCGGTGGCATTGGCCGCCGTCGGCGCAGGTATTGCCTCCATGGGTTTGAACATCGATCAGGCGATCAACGGCGGCACCAAGGCTGATCGCAAGGCCGGCGTCGCAGGCGCCATCGGCAGCGGTATCGAAACCCTGTTCAACTTGCCATTCTTGCTCGGCGCGTCGGAACTCGCTGAAGCAGGTGAAGCCAGCGAAACCTTCACGCTCGACGAAGACATCGCCGAGCCAGTGCTCGAAGACGCCTCCGGTGCTCCGGCGATTGCCCGATTCGCCCCCGGGCCTGCGTACGCCGAGGAAGGCACAGCACTGCTGTCGGCGTTTGAAACCAACGAAATTCTGGACGGTTTGTCCCCCATTGCTTCCGAAGGCAAATTCCAAGGCATCTACCAACCGCCAAGCGGTGGCAACTATGTGCAGATCAATGACGGCTACTACCTTGTGCGTTACGTCAACGAACTGAAAACCTGGGTCATCATCGATCCGACCAATCCTTACTCGTTCTATCGCAACTTGCCCATACGCCTGGACGAGGCTGGCGAGTGGCAGCCCATCAATCGACCCGGCCTCTTTGGCGGCGGCAAGTTCGACGGACTGTGGCCCTGGGGGCGCGCCAGCGACCCGTTGCCGGACATCGACAGCCCGCCGACCGCCTACGATATGCCCCAGGCGTTGCGTGAAGACCTTGATGGCATCGCTCAGGGGGGTGGCGTTAAGTACGACCTCAAAGACTACCTGATGAGCCTGCCCAAAGCTGACGGCAGCAATCCAATCGAAGACTTCAAAGCCATGAGGCAAACCCTGTACCGGGATGCCACCGCTTTTTTCGAATCGAACCCATTGCCCGCCAGACCCGAGATACCTTCCCTGTCGGCACGCCTGCCCACTAAGGACATCATCAAGAAGTTGCTGCGCAACACATCGAGCCTGGTGGTGGGCGAGAGCCACTCCAGCGTGGCCAGCAAACAGTTTCTGATTGAAAACATGGAGGTGCTGAGCAAGCAAAAAGTCAAAACGCTCTATATGGAGCACCTGCTTACAGACTTCCATCAGGCCGACCTGGACGCCTTCAATCGAACCGGTACGTTGTCCGATAAACTGGAGCGTTATCTGAAAAACCTGGATAGAGGGCACCGCACCGATCCCAGTGGCCAGTACACCTTTCTTGAAGTGGTCAAGGCCGCTCGCAAAAGCCATATTCGTCTTCAGGCCATTGACTGCATGGCCAGTTACCAGAGCACCGGAATGCGCAGTGTGAGCAGCAACTTTCGGCAGAAGATGATGAATTTCTTCGCCCACGAAGTCATCAAGGCCGATCAGACCACCCGCGGCGCCCATCGCTGGGTCGCTCTGGTGGGCGACAGCCATGCCAGCACATGGGAAGGCGTGCCCGGTGTGAGCGAACTGGAAGGTGGCATCAGCTTGCGTATCGAAAGCACTCCGGCGGGCACGGCGAGAGGGGTCGAGGTGGATCCGGGGCGCATTCCTACAGATAACTTCGGCCGACCTTTGCCCAGCGTTAAAAGCGATCTGCGCCTGCAAATGGATATGCCGCGCAGTGTCACGCTGGCCGAAACCCTGGAAAAAGCCCTGCTCGAACCAGGTAATTGCACGGTGATGAACATCGACGGCAAAGCCATGCTCATTCATAAAAGCAGCGACGGCTCTATCATTCGCACACCGGTCCAGCGTGACCATGGCGCGTTCTATATTGAGCGGGCAAACTGGCCCTCCATCAGCGGACGGCGCTATGCCAGCCTCGGAGAGTTCTCGGCAGCGCTACGGCTTTTGGGTCTCAGATCGGTCCAGGTGGCAAATTCCTGAAATGCAAAAAGGCCCCGTGAACTCGCGTTCACGGGGCCTTTTTCAGTGTCACTGACCCACTGTCGTTTTTCGACCATGGTCCCGCGCCAACACTAAACTGGCCGACGGGCGCTATTCCATCCATCGTCCATCATGGGCCCAGGTCAGCGACGTTCCCTACGCCAGTCTGGAACAATTGTCTTCGGCTCTAAATCAGACCGGTTTGAGCCTGCAAAGCCGTATTCCGGCCTGACCCCGAGTACAAGCGAAACCATCGCGGCGGCAGCCCCCAAAAAAAACCCTGGCCAAGGCCAGGGTTTTCTTCGGTACGTCATTGCTATGCGTGCAACGGGATCATTCCCACTCAATCGTCGCTGGCGGCTTGCTCGACACGTCGTAGGTGACGCGGGAGATGCCTTCGATTTCATTGATGATGCGGCCGCTGACGGTTTCCAGCAGTTCGTAAGGCAGGTGTGCCCAACGCGCGGTCATGAAGTCGATGGTTTCCACGGCACGCAGGGCAACGACCCAGGCGTAACGACGGCCATCGCCGACAACGCCAACCGATTTCACCGGCTGGAACACCACGAACGCCTGGCTGACCTTGTGGTACCAGTCGGCTTTACGCAGTTCTTCGATGAAGATGTGGTCCGCGCGACGCAACAGGTCGGCGTATTCCTTCTTCACTTCACCGAGGATCCGCACGCCCAGGCCCGGGCCCGGGAATGGGTGACGGTAGACCATGTCGTACGGCAGGCCCAGCTCCAGACCCAGACGACGGACTTCGTCCTTGAACAGCTCGCGCAGGGGTTCAACCAGCTTGAGGTTCATTTCTTCCGGCAGGCCGCCCACGTTGTGGTGCGACTTGATCACGTGCGCCTTGCCGCTTTTCGCGCCAGCCGACTCGATCACGTCCGGGTAGATAGTGCCTTGGGCGAGGTACTTGATGTTATCCAGTTTGTTGGACTGGGCATCGAATACGTCGATGAAGGTACGGCCGATGATCTTGCGCTTCTTCTCTGGGTCGCTTTCGCCTGCCAGGTTGTCGAGGAACTGGTCCTCGGCGTTGGCACGAATCACCTTGACGCCCATGTTCTCGGCGAACATGGCCATCACTTGCTCGCCTTCGTGCAGGCGCAGCAGGCCGTTGTCGACGAACACGCAGGTCAGCTGGTCGCCGATGGCCTTGTGCAGCAGCGCGGCAACCACCGAGGAGTCAACGCCGCCGGACAGACCGAGCAACACGTTGTCGGTGCCAACCTGGGCACGGACCTGGGCGATGGCGTCTTCAGCAATCTTCGAAGGTGTCCACAGGGCTTCGCAGCCGCAGATGTCGAGGATGAAGCGCGAGAGGATGCGACCGCCCTGCTTGGTGTGGGTCACTTCCGGGTGGAACTGCACGCCGTAGTAGCCGCGAGCATCGTTGAACATGCCAGCAATCGGGCAGCTCGGGGTGCTGGCCAGGATGTGGAAGTCTTCCGGCATCTTGGTGACCTTGTCACCGTGGCTCATCCACACGTCGAGACCGAACAGGCCATCGGCGTCGATGTGGTCTTCGATACCATCGAGCAGACGGCTCTTGCCGACCACGTCAACGCGGGCATAACCGAACTCACGCAGCTCGGAACCTTCGACCTTGCCACCCAGCTGTTCAGCCATGGTCTGCATGCCGTAGCAGATACCGAAGACCGGTACGCCCAGGTCAAACACCGCCTGCGGGCAGCGCGGGCTGTCGGCTACGTGCACGGACTCGGGGCCGCCGGCGAGAATGACGCCTTTTGGAGCGAATTCGCGAATCGCTTCGTCGTCCATGTCGAACGGATGCAGTTCGCAATACACGCCGATTTCACGCACGCGGCGAGCGATCAGCTGGGTGTACTGGGAACCGAAGTCGAGGATCAGGATGCGGTGGGCGTGAATGTCGAGGGCCATGATTCAGTCTCGTCTAAGTAATTCAGAAACAGTCGTGATTCAGAAACAACTCGGGGCTGAATAGAACAGCCCCGGTTGCTTAACGATTTGCTTGAAGCCTCAACCTACGCGGTAGTTTGGCGCTTCTTTGGTGATTTGCACGTCGTGAACATGGGACTCGGCCATGCCAGCGCCGGTGATCCGCACGAACTCAGGCTTGGTGCGCATTTCTTCGATATCGGCGCTACCGGTGTAGCCCATGGAAGAACGCAGGCCGCCCATCAGTTGATGGATGATGGCGCTCAGGGTGCCCTTGTACGGAACACGCCCTTCGATGCCTTCCGGAACCAGTTTCTCGGCACCCGCGGAGGAGTCCTGGAAGTAACGGTCGGAGGAACCTTGAGCCTGGGACATGGCGCCCAGCGAACCCATGCCGCGATAAGCCTTGTACGAACGGCCCTGGAACAGTTCGATCTCGCCTGGCGCTTCTTCAGTACCGGCGAACATCGAGCCCATCATCACGCAGGAGGCACCGGCAACGATGGCCTTGGACAGGTCACCGGAGAAACGGATGCCGCCGTCGGCGATCAACGGAACGCCAGTGCCTTCAAGGGCAGCGGCGACGTTGGCGATGGCACTGATTTGCGGGACGCCGACACCGGCGACGATACGGGTGGTGCAGATCGAGCCAGGGCCGATACCGACCTTGACTGCGTCAGCGCCGGCTTCGGCCAGGGCCTTGGCGGCAGCGCCGGTGGCGATGTTGCCGCCGATGACCTGCACTTCAGGGAAGTTCTGTTTGACCCAGCGAACGCGGTCGATCACGCCTTTGGAGTGGCCGTGAGCAGTGTCGACCACTACTACGTCAACACCGGCATGGACCAGGGCAGCTACGCGGTCACCGGTGTCTTTACCGGTACCGACTGCAGCACCAACGCGCAGACGACCTTGGTCGTCCTTGCTGGCCAGCGGGTAAGCCTTGGCTTTTTCGATGTCGTTGACGGTCATCATGCCTTTGAGGGCGAATTTGTCGTCGACGATCAGTACGCGTTCGATGCGGTGCTTGTGCAACAACTCACGGACGTCGTTCTTGTCGGCGCCTTCCTTGACCGTGACCAGACGCTCTTTAGGCGTCATCACTTCACGGACGCTGGCGTCCATGCGGTTTTCGAAACGCACGTCACGGGAAGTGACGATGCCGACCAGGTCGCCATCGTGCAGTACCGGAACGCCGGAGATGTTGTGCAGGCGGGTGAGTTCGAACAGTTCACGAACCGTGGCGTCAGCCTCGATGGTGATCGGGTCCTTGACCACGCCGGCTTCGTAACGCTTGACCTTACGCACTTCGGCAGCTTGCTGCTCGATGGTCATGTTCTTGTGGATGATACCGATGCCACCTTCCTGAGCCATGGCAATTGCCAGACGGGCTTCAGTAACGGTGTCCATGGCGGCAGAAACCAGAGGAATGTTCAGCTCGATGCCACGGGTAAGGCGGGTCTTGAGACTGACTTCGTTAGGAAGAACCTCGGAATAACCGGGCACTAAAAGAATGTCGTCGAAGGTCAGAGCTTCTTGGCTGATACGCAGCATCGCGGGGGCTCCCGAGCGGGAAAATGGAAGCGCGCCATTATAGTCAGACACCCCCTCGGGTTCAATGTAAAACTCTGTCTATTATTGGCATTACTGACATACGGAGAAAACGCCGTCCACGGAAGGGAACGGCGCTGGCAATCAGAGTTCGACTTTGACCCAACTCACGGGGTGATCCAGCCATTCGGCAAACTCATCGATAAAGCTCTGCTTGAACCCGGCTTCGAGCCAGTTATTGAAGATGAACCCCAGGTTGGAAAAGCCGCATTCCTGCAAGAACAGAAACCCGTTGATGTCGTCTTCATGCCCGCATTCAGGACAGGTGAAATTATCGGTGCGTCCCGGCATCCAGTCTTCCAGGCTCTCGAACAGCGCTTCGCCTATTTCCTTGCGGCACTCGGCGCAGCCGGCCTCTTCGAGAAAACCCTTGGCCGGTGTGTAGATGCAGCGCTTGGTGATGATCTCCAGGCCATTGACTGGCTCGCCGAACGGCAGCGCATCAGGGTGCAGGACCACGGCACGGGCGCCGTCGGCGATGGCGTGGGCCATGCGATTGCCGGTGCGGCCACAGGTGGTCAGTTCTTCTTTAATGATGTTCTTGCGCACCAGCCAACGCACGACCGCCCGGGCCCGGGGTTCGTGTACCGGCAGGGTGGAGATTTTCGGGACGATGATGCTTTGGGAATTCATGGTGCAAGCCTACTGCGTCAAATGGATATTTCTACGGCGTCAGGACGGCCGGCAGCTTAATCCCTGACGAAATCCGGTCAAGTACTCAAATAACGCCCGATCAAGGCAATCCCGCTGGCCAGCACCAGCCAGGTCACCAGCCGCACGAATGCCTCGCGGGACAATTTCATGGTCAACCGCCGGCCGATCCACAACCCCATCGCCATCGCCGGCAACAAACACAGCGCCAATACCAATAAGGGTAGCTCGGCATACACACCGGCGATGGCAAACAGGCTCAAACGCACCACGGTGCTGCAACTGATCAGCGCGCTCTGGGTTGCCCGGGCCGCATCCTTGGGCAACCGACTGTTCAAATAGATTGCATATAAGAAACCACCACTGCCAAACAGCGCGCCGAACATCCCGCCCACCGTGCCCATCGGCACCGCCCACCCGGCGGACAATTGCGCCGGGCGGGTTTTAATCCACAGGCTGTAAACCGCATAGGCGCTGATAAACAGCCCCATCAACAGCAGCAATACATCGGACTTCAGGTTCAGCAGAAAAATCACCCCCAACGTGCAGCCCACCGCCATGCACGGCAGCAGTCGCAGCAATTCGGGCCTCGCCACATCCCGTCGCGAGGGCAGCAGATTGCCGAACGCCGCGACGAAATCCAGCAGCACTAGCAGCGGCACGATTTTCGACAGCGGCATGAACAGGATCAGAATCGGCCCGGCCACCAGCGCAGTGCCAAAACCAGCGATGCCGAACACGATGTAGGCCAGGGCAACGCCCAACCCGATCACCAGCCAATCCACCGCCCCCCACGGCCATTGGTTTAACAACTCCAGCACACTCATCGATACGGCTTCCTTTAATTCCTGTGATGACTTTAGCCAGCGCCTAGCGTTGCGACTAATATCTTCAAGGTCGACTACCCATCTCAAAAAGGCATATCTGGTGCTTTCAACCCGTCAATTGCGCTACTTCGTGGAAATCGCCGAGAGCGGCAGCTTCAGCGCTGCAGCCGAACGACTGTTTATTGCTCAATCGGCCTTGAGCCGGCAGATCAAGGACATGGAAACCCGGCTGCAAACGCCGCTGTTCGAACGTACTGCGCGCCAACCCCGACTGACGGCGGCGGGTGAAGCGTTTTTGCCTCGGGCCAGAAACCTGCTGAACGAACTGACCAAGGCCAGCGAAATGGCCACTCAAGTGGGCACCGGTCAACTGGGCGTTTTGCGCCTGAGCCACTCCAGCACCGTGCCCATGAGCGGTCGGCTGCTGCGCGGCATCAGCGCTTATCTCGATCAGCACGCCGGTGTGTCGATGGACATCGTCAAGCTGTCCTCCGAGGCGCAACTGGAAGAATTGGCCGAAGGTCGCCTTGATGTGGGGTTGTTGCGCCTGCCGGTGCTGCGTCAGCGTGAAGGGGTGCAGATTGTTCCGCTATACAGCGAGCGCCTGTTGCTGGCGGTGCCGCCGAATCATCGGCTGGCTGTGGATAAGTCCGCGCAAGGTATCGATCTGGCGCAGTTGAAGAATGAAGCGTTCATTTCCATTCCTCATCCACAGCGTGGGGGCCTGAGCTATCTGTCCGCCGAGTTGTGCATGCGCCAGGGGTTCTTTCCCCGACCAGCTCGAGTGGTGTCGCGCAAAACCACGCAACTGCAATTGATCCAGGCCGGGTTCGGCATCGCGCTGCTGCCTGAATCGATGCAGGACATCGCGCCGCCGGATATCCACTTTCTGCCCTTGGCCGACCCGGATTGCCACAGCACCGTCGCCCTCGCCTATCGGCAGAGTCCCCCTGCGCTGGTTCAGCAATTCATCCAGCACTTCACCCAATCGCCGTAGCAAGCCCGCTCCCACAAGGGATTTACGCTGACTCATGGAGATTGATCGTCGAATGCCTTTAAACTGCACCCCATGATTAAAGATCCCTTTGCAAGACTCGGCCTGGACCGTGAAGTCCTGACTGTCAGCCAGCTCAACGGCCGCGCGCGGGTGTTGCTCGAAGACGTGTTCAGCAACATCTGGGTCGAAGGCGAAATCTCCAACCTCGCCCGCCCGGCGTCCGGCCATGTGTATTTCACCCTCAAGGACAGCGGCGCCCAGGTGCGTTGCGCGCTGTTTCGGCAGAACGCCGCACGGGTTCGCCAGGCGCTGAAGGACGGCTTGGCGGTCAAGGTTCGCGGCAAGGTTTCGCTGTTTGAAGGCCGTGGTGACTACCAACTGATTCTCGATACCGTGGAACCGGCCGGTGACGGCGCCCTGCGTCTGGCTTTCGATGCGTTGAAGGAAAAGCTCAGCGCCGAAGGCCTGTTCAGTGCCGAGCGCAAAGTGCCGCTGCCGGCGCACCCGCAACGCATCGGCATCATCAGCTCGCCCACTGGCGCGGTGATCCGCGACATCATCAGTGTGTTCCGCCGCCGCGCGCCGCAGATCCAACTGACGCTGATCCCCACCGCCGTGCAAGGTCGCGAAGCCACCGCGCAAATTGTCCGTGCACTGAAACTGGCGGACGCCCGCGGTTTCGACGCGCTGATCCTGGCCCGTGGTGGCGGTTCGCTGGAAGACCTCTGGTGTTTCAACGAAGAAGCCGTGGCTCGCGCCGTGGACGCCTGCGTGACGCCGATTGTCAGCGCCGTCGGCCACGAAACCGACGTGTCGATCAGTGACTTCGTCGCCGACGTCCGCGCCCCGACACCCTCCGCCGCCGCCGAACTGCTCGCGCCGGATTCCAGTGATCTGGTACGTCGAGTCGAAAGTCTGCATCGACGCCTGGTGATGCGCATCCGCGACCGTTTGATGCGTGATCGTCTGCGTCTGGAAGGCATGGCCCGGCGCCTGCGCCATCCCGGCGAACGCCTGCGTCAGCAAGCACAACGTCTGGATGATCTGGACATGCGCATGCGCCGGGCGTTCGAGCGCAGCCTCAATACCCGTCGCGAACGTTTGATTCGCCTGGAAACCCGCCTCGCCGGGCAACATCCCGGCCGGCAACTGGCGATGCTCCGCCAGCGCCTCGACAGCCTCGCCGAACGCCTGCCCCGGGCCATGCGGGAAGGGCTTAAATCCCGTCGCCTGCAACTGCAAAGTCAGATGCAGACGCTGCACGTGGTCAGCCCGTTGGCGACCCTCGCGCGTGGCTACAGCATTTTGCTGGACGAGCGCGGCAACGCGATTCGCAGCGCCGCGCAGACCCATACCGGCCAGCGCCTGAAAGCCAAACTGGGTGAAGGCGAGCTGCAAGTGCGGGTCGAAGACAATCACCTGACGCCTGTCACCCTTTCTTTACTGGATTGATCCATGCCGCGTTTTTTAGCTCCGCTGCTGTTGCTGTGCCTGACCGTCAACGCCCACGCCGACAGTTACATCACCCGCCTGTTGAACAAACCGGTGCCGGGTGGCGTGGCGGTGGTCGATCTGGGCAGCTCCGCCCAGGCACCCAAAGCCAGCTATCAAGGCAAACCGGTGCTGGTGGTCAGGGAACAGAACAACTGGCTGGCTATCGTCGGCGTGCCGCTGACTATCAAACCGGGCAGCCAGTCGCTTAGCAGCGGCGGTCGAAACCTGAACTTCACCGTCGGCAGCAAGAAATACCCGGAACAGCACATCACCCTGAAAAATACCCAGCAGGTCAACCCGAACCCGGCGAATCTCAAGCGCATCGAGGGTGAGTTGGCCGAGCAGATCCAGGCCTACCGCAGCTTCAGCCCGAACACCCCGAGCAATCTGCTGCTGGACAAACCGGTCAACGGGCCGCTGTCGAGCAAGTTCGGCGTGCGCCGCTTTTTCAATGGCGAAGAACGCAATCCCCACGCGGGCCTCGACTTCGCAGTGCCCGCCGGCACGCCGATCAAAACCCCGGCCGCCGGCAAAGTGATCCTGATCGGTAATTACTTCTTCAACGGTAATACGGTATTCGTCGACCACGGCCAGGGCTTTATCAGCATGTTCTGCCACATGTCGAAGATCGACGTGAAAGTTGGGCAGCAATTGGCCCGTGGTGGCGTGGTCGGCAAAGTCGGTTCCACGGGGCGCGCGACCGGGCCGCATATGCACTGGAACATCAGCCTGAATGATGCGCGGGTGGATCCGGCGATTTTTATTGGGGCGTTTCAGCCTTAAATAGTTGTTGAGGCACTTGGGATAGCTACATTGACTTGGCACTTCATCGCCAATCTCCAATTGCGCATCGCTCAAACCTCACGCAAATATAAAAACAATCACTGCCATTCCAAGCAATAAAATCGCGACAAATAGTCTTTTTCGACTATTCCTCTCAAAGTTTTTCGACTGCTTGCCATCCTTTCCCCTCGCGGTTAGGGTTGAAGGCATGAAAACCTCTCACACCCTCATTCAGCTCCGCCAGCACCGCAGCCTGTGCCTTGTCAGTGCACGACTGCCAGGCTGAATCGCGGTGCCTCGTCTTACGCTTTATCCCCAGAACATTTGATCCACCGGCAGGCCGCCTTTTTTCGGCCCACACAATAAGGATTTTCCGATGAGCATGCTCAAAGACCCGTCTTCGAAATACCGCGCGTTCCCGACCATCGATATCCCGGACCGCACCTGGCCATCGAAGACTATTACCGCAGCGCCGATCTGGTGCAGCTCGGACCTTCGTGACGGCAACCAGTCGCTGATCGAGCCCATGGACGCGGTCAAGAAGCTGCGTTTCTGGAAAACCCTGGTGCAAGTCGGCGTGAAAGAAATCGAAGCCTCGTTCCCGGCCGCTTCGCAAACCGACTTCGACTTCGTGCGTACCCTGATCGAAGACGGCCACATCCCGGACGACACCACCATTCAGGTGCTGACCCAGGGTCGTGAAGACTTGATCGCACGTACCTTCGAATCCCTGCGCGGAGCCAAGAAAGCCATCGTTCACCTGTACAACGCGACCTCCCCTTCCTTCCGCCGCATTGTCTTCAATCAGGACAAGGACGGGATCAAGGCCATCGCCGTGAACGCCGCCAAGCTGTTCGTCAAATACGCCGCCCAGCAGCCGGAAACCCAGTGGACCTTCGAGTACTCGCCAGAAACTTTCAGCGCCACCGAACTGGAATTCGCCAAAGAAGTCTGCGACGCGGTCATCGAAGTGTGGAACCCGACGCCTGAGCACAAGGTGATCCTCAACCTGCCTGCGACCGTCGAATGCGCCACCCCGAACATCTATGCCGACCAGATCGAATGGTTCGGCCGTCACATCAATCGTCGTGACAGCGTGATCATCAGCCTGCACACCCACAACGACCGTGGCACTGGCGTGGCCGCCACCGAGCTGGGCCTGATGGCCGGCGCCGACCGTGTCGAAGGCTGCCTGTTCGGCAACGGCGAGCGTACCGGTAACGTCGATCTGGTGACTGTGGCATTGAACCTCTACACCCAGGGCGTCGACCCTGAGCTGGACTTCTCCGACATCGATGGCGTGCGCAAAGTCGTCGAAGAGTGCAACCAGATTCCTGTGCACCCACGTCACCCGTACGTCGGCGACCTGGTCCACACCGCGTTCTCCGGCTCCCACCAGGATGCGATCCGCAAGGGCTTCGCCCAGCAGAAACCGGACGAGTTGTGGGAAGTGCCGTACCTGCCGATCGACCCGGCGGATATCGGCCGCAGCTACGAGGCAGTAATTCGCGTCAACAGCCAGTCGGGCAAGGGCGGTATCGCTTACCTGCTGGAACAGGAATACGGCATCAACTTGCCGCGCCGCATGCAGATCGAGTTCAGCCAGGTCGTGCAGCGTGAAACCGATCGCCTGGGCCTTGAGATGACGGCCCAGCAGATCCATGCGCTGCTGCACAGCGAGTACTTGCAGGCCAACACCCCGTATGCGCTGGTCAGCCATCGCTTGCAGGAAGAAAACGGTCACAGCGCCGTGGAAGTGGAAGTCTCCAGCAAAGGTCAGGGCGAAACCAACCTGCACTGGCGTGGCAAGGGCAACGGCGCTCTGGAAGCACTGGTGGCCGGTCTGCCGATTCCGGTGGAAATCATGGACTACAACGAACACGCCATCGGCGCGGGTACCAATGCCAAGGCTGCGGCCTACATTGAACTGCGCGTAAACGGTGAGCGTGCGGTGCACGGCGTCGGCATCGATGAAAACATCACAACTGCCAGCTTCAAGGCGCTGTTCAGCGCGCTGAACCGCTCCCTGAGCCAGCCGGAAGCGAAAGCGGCGTAAGTCTGCGCTGCAATGTAAAAGGCCCCGGGGTGTGAACCTCGGGGCCTTTTTGTTGATCGTTCCCAAGCTCCGCGTGGGAATGCCTCAAGGGACGCTCCGCGTCCAGTGACGCAGAGCGTCACAGGCTGCATTCCCACGCAGAGCGTGGGAACGATCGGTTACGTGAACTCGAAGGTATCCGCATCCAGATTCGCCGGAAACCGCGTGCGATAAGCCGCCAGTTCCGCCGCATCCAGAACAACCTTGAAGACCCCATCGGCATCGCCTGCGCTGAGTAATGTCTCACCCTGAAAATCCAGCACCTGACTGTCACCGGTATACGCAAAGCCTTTGCCATCGGTACCGACGCGGTTCACCGCCGCCACATAGCAGAGGTTTTCGATCGCCCGTGCCGGTAGCAAACGGTTCCAGTGCTGGCGCCGGGCGCCCGGCCAATTGGCGGTGTACAGCAACAAGTCGGTGTCTTGGGGATCGCGGCTCCAGACCGGGAAACGCAAGTCGTAGCAAATCAGCGGCCGTACTCGCCAACCCTTCAATTCGAACTGCACCTGACGCTCGCCCGGGGTGAAATGGTTGTGCTCACCCGCCATGCGGAACAGGTGACGCTTGTCGTAATGCCACACCTCCCCGTCCGGCCGCGCCCACAACAGACGATTGCGATGACTGCCGTCAGCCACCTGGACGATGATGCTGCCGGTAATCACCGCATCCAGTTTCGCCGCCTGAACCCGCAGCCATTTACTGGTGGGGCCATTTTCCGGCTCGGCGAGGGTTTCCGACTCCATGGAGAAACCGGTGGTGAACATCTCTGGAAGGATGATCAGGTCCGCGCCGCGAGCCTGTTCCAGCAAAGGCTCGAAATGCTCCAGATTGGCCTGACGATCATGCCAGGCCAGGGTGGTCTGGATCAGCGCGACATTCAGATTGGGCAGAGCACTCAGATCACGCATAATTTTGCCGCTGCTTCACGCAGGGTCTCCTCGCGTTTGGCAAAGCACAGGCGCACCAGGCGTTGGCCGACCGGTGGAGTCTGGTAGAACACCGAGATCGGGATGCTCGCGACGCCATGTTCGCGGGTCATCCACAGCGCCATCTCGACGTCATTGAGGTCCGGGCGAATCTGCGAGTAATCGACCAGCTGGAAGTAAGTACCGGCCACGCGGGTGAAACTGAAGCGCGACGGCGTCAGCAGATCGCAGAACAGATCGCGCTTGGCCTGATAAAAGTCCGGCAATTCTTCGACGTGTTCCGGGTGCTCGGCCATGTAATCGGCCAAGGCATATTGCAACGGCGTCACGCCGCAGAAACTGACGTACTGGTGAACCTTGCGCAGCTCGGCGCTAAGGGCCGGCGGGGCCACTACATAGCCGGTTTTCCAACCAGTGACGTGGTAGGTCTTGCCGAACGAACTGACCACAAATGCGCGTTGATAGAGCTCCTCGTGGGCCAATACGCTGACGTGAGGCACGCCGTCGAACACCAGGTGTTCGTAGACCTCGTCACTGATCACATAGATATCACGGTCGCGGATCAATGCTGCCAGTTGATCCAGCTCGGCACGACTGATCAGCGCGCCGCTGGGGTTGTGCGGGGTATTGAGGATAATCATCCGCGTGCGCGGTGTAATGGCTTCAGCAAGCTTCTGGAAGTCGATGGAAAAGTCTTTCAGGCCCAGTTGCACATGCACGCAACGGCCACCGGCCAGCTCCACCGAAGGTTCATAACTGTCGTAGGCCGGATCAAACACGATGACTTCGTCACCGCTGTGGATCACCGCCTGAATGGCGCAGAAGATTGCCTGAGTCGCGCCGGGAGTGACCGTCACTTCGCTGTCGGCATCGACATGGGCGCCATAGCTGCGAGCGATCTTCGCCGCAATCTGCTGACGCAACACCGGCAAGCCAGTCATCGGCGAATACTGGTTGTGGCCACTGGCGATGTGTCGACCGACTGCATCGCGCAGGGCCTGCGGGCCGTCGAAATCGGGAAACCCCTGAGACAGATTGATCGCCCCGGTTTGCGCCGCGAGCTGAGACATCTGCGTGAAGATAGTGATGCCGACATTCGGCAGCTTACTGGTGATCATCGGTGATTCCCTGGCTCTACACCCGGCTCTACGACGGCACGGGAGAGCTCGAGAATAGCCCAAACGGCGCCCATAAAAAAAGGGCGCCAACCGGCGCCCTTCTCTATTTTGATCGCTCCCACGCTCTGCGTGGGAATGATCAGCGGCAACCGTGAATCAGCGCTTGTCGCGGCGCTTTTTGTCGGCCTTTTTGTGGTGCGACATCATGCGGCGTTTCTTGTTGACCTGGCGGTCGGTAAGCGAGTTCTTGTTGCCTTCGTACGGGTTCTCGCCGCCCTTGAACTCGATACGGATCGGCGTACCGACCAGCTTGAGCACACGACGGTAAGTGTTTTCCAGGTAACGGACGTAAGACTTCGGAACCTTCTCGATCTGGTTACCGTGGATCACGATGATCGGCGGGTTGGCACCACCCAAGTGAGCATAACGCAGCTTGATCCGGCGGTTGTTGACCATCGGTGGCGCGTGCTCACCGACCGCATCTTCCAGAATCTGGGTCAGGCGGTTGGTCGGCCAGCGGGTGACCGCGGACTTGAACGAGTTCTGTACCGACGCGTAGAGGTTGCCTACGCCAGTGCCGTGCAGGGCCGAGATGAAGTGGATATCGGCGAAGTCAACGAAGAACAGTCGACGTTGCAGCTCAACCTTCACGAAGTCGCGCTCGCTCGGCGTCATGCCGTCCCACTTGTTGATCGCGATCACCAGCGCACGACCGGCTTCAAGGGCAAAGCCCAGCAGGTTGAGGTCGTGGTCCACCACGCCTTCGCGGGCGTCCATCACGAAGATCACCACGTTGGCGTCTTTGATCGCTTGCAGGGTTTTGACCACGGAGAACTTTTCGACTTCTTCGTGGATCTTGCCGCGCTTGCGCACACCAGCGGTGTCGATCAGCGTGTACTTCTCGTCGTTACGTTCAAACGGGATGTAGATGCTGTCGCGGGTGGTGCCGGGCTGGTCATAAACGATAACCCGGTCTTCACCGAGCATACGGTTGACCAGGGTCGACTTGCCGACGTTCGGACGGCCGATGATGGCGATCTTGATACCGTCTTTTTCGCTTGGGCCAGGAATGCGCTTGGCTTCCTCACCTTCGGCAACGATCTCTTCTTCGCCTTCTTCCGGCTCTTCGTCGTCTTTCGGGAAGTCGCTGAGGGCGATTTCCAGCATCTGGGTGATACCACGACCATGAGCACCGGCGATCGGGATCGCGTGGCCCATGCCCAACGGGGCGAATTCGGCGCGGGCCATTTCAGGGTCGATGTTGTCGACCTTGTTGGCAACCACGTAAGAACGCTTGTTACGCTTGCGCAAGTGCTCGGCGATCATCTGGTCGGCGGCGGTAAAACCGGCCTTGGCATCTACCAGGAATAAAACGACATCCGCTTCTTCAATGGCCAGCAGCGACTGCTCGGCCATTTTTTCGTCCATACCGTGCTCGTCACCGGAGATACCGCCGGTGTCGACCAGAATGTAGGAACGCCCTTGCCACTTGGCCTCACCGTACTGGCGATCACGGGTCAGACCGGACAGGTCGCCGACGATGGCGTCGCGAGTCCTGGTCAGGCGGTTGAACAAGGTGGACTTGCCGACGTTCGGTCGGCCCACCAGGGCGATTACGGGAACCATGCGGCTCTCCACTTCGTTATTTCAGAAAATACAAAAGCCGCTGCGAGGCAGCGGCTGGTGCTCGGGGCAGCGCCTGTAAGCGCTGCGAGCCCCGCAGAACGGGGCCGCTTGGGGGTTAAACCCCAAGCATAGTCAAACCTTTACTTAATGGTCAGGGCTTCCAGTTTGCCGCTGTTGCCATAAAGATAAATCGTGTCACCCACCACCAGCGGACGGGCACGCAGGCCGTCACTGTCGATGCGCTCGCGGCCGACGAAACGACCGTCCACCTGACTCAGCAGGTGCAGGTAACCTTCCATATCACCGACTGCAACATAGCTGGAGAACACTTCCGGAGCCGACAGTTGACGGCGGGCCAGCGAATCGTTGCTCCACAAAGCAGTGGTAGAACGTTCGTCGACGCCTTCAACGGTGCCCGCAGACAGGCTCACGTAGACGCTGCCGAAACCCTGAGCAACGCCGGCATAGCTGGAAGCATCGCGCTGCCAGAGCTGGCGACCGCTTTCCAGGTCCAGTGCCGCAACGCGACCCTGGTAGCTGGCGACATACAGCGTGCCGCCGGACAGCAGCAAGCCACCGTCGATATCGACCACTCGCTCCAGTTCCGAACGACCTTGTGGAATCGCTACGCGCTGTTCCCACACCGGCACGCCGTTGGAAACATCCAGAGCGACCACTTTACCAGTCGACAGGCCAGCCACCGCGAGGCGGTTGGTGACGATTGGTGCGCTGGTGCCGCGCAGGGTCAGAACCGCTGGCGTGCTGTCATACAACCAGCGCTGGTTGCCGGTAGCAGCATCCAGACCGATCAGACGGTCATCCTGGGTCTGAACCACAACAACGTCACCGTTGGTGGCCGGCGGCGCGAGCACTTCACTGGTCACGCGAGCGCGCCACTTCTCTTCACCGCTGCTGGCATCCAGGGCAACGATTTCGCCCTTGAGCGTGCCGATCATGACCAGACCGTAACCCACGCCAACGGCACCGGAAACAGGCAGTTCGAGATCTTTCTTCCATTTGACGTCGCCATTGCTGCGATCCATCGCCATCACCACACCGGTGACGTCGGCGGCATAGATGGTATCGCCATCTATCGCCGGAACCAGCATGTTGTAGGTTTCGCCCTGACCGTCACCGATCGAACGACTCCACTGCTTTTGCAGAACCACTTCTTCTTTGAAGTCGGTCAACTCGGCCGGTGGCAATTCTTTTTTGCTGTTGCTGCTGCAACCCGCGGCCAATATGGCCAGAGCCAGCAATGCTGCATGTTTCCAACGGATCACGTCACGCATCCCCTTTGGCCAGGTCGTCCAGCTTGATTTGTAGGCCACCGACCGCCGCTTCATCCGACAGTGCCGCCTTGGCTTTTTGATACGCCGTGTTCGCTTCGTCGGTACGACCCAACTGCACCAGCAGGTCGCCTTTGAGTTCTTCGCGAGTGGCCAGGAACGCTTTGTCGGCATCGCCTTCGAGCAGTTTCAGGGCTTCCTCGACCTTGTTCTGCGCGGCCAGCACCTGCGCCAGGCGCTGACGGGCAATTTCGCCGAGTGCCGGGTTGGCCGGTTTGTCGACAATGGCTTTCAGCTCGGTGGCTGCGTCATCCAGCTTGCCGCTGTCGACCGCGACTTTCGCCATGAACAGGCTGCCGTATTGTGCGTAAGCGGTGCCGCCGAACTCGCTGTTGAGCTTGCCGGCCAGATCCGAAACACGTGCAGCATCAGGCTTGCCGTCAGGCGTCAGCGTGGTTTCGAGCAATTGCTGATAGAGAATCGAGGCGCCTTGCGACTGATTGCTCTGATACTTCTGAAAGGCCTGCCAGCCGAACACGATGACCAGCGCCAACAGGCCGCCAGTGACCAGGGGCTTGCCGTTGCGTGTCCACCAGTCCTTCAACTCCGCCAGATGTTCGTCTTCGGTACTCGACACCCCAATACTCCTTAATCGCTAAATCGGCTGTTTGACAGCTTCAACCCTGCACGACGCAGGTGGCCAGGTGTGCAGCAAGCGCATCCCAGGCAATGCTTTGTTGTTCGCCCTGGCCACGCAGGGGTTTGAAACCTACCACTTGCTGGGCCATTTCGTCCTCACCGAGAATCAATGCGTACAGCGCACCGCTCTTGTCGGCTTTCTTGAACTGGCTTTTGAAGCTGCCGGCGCCGGCATTGACTTGCAGGCGCAGGTTGGGCAATTGATCACGAACACGCTCGCTCAGGGCCAACCCGGCCAGCTCGGCGGCTTCACCAAAGGCGCAGAGGTAGACATCGACCTGACGGGAAATCTCTTCGGGAATCTGTTCCAGGGTTTCAAGCAGCAGCACCAGACGCTCGATGCCCATGGCGAAGCCAACGCCCGTGGTCGGCTTGCCGCCCATCTGCTCCACCAGACCGTCGTAACGCCCACCGGCACACACGGTGCCCTGGGCGCCCAACTTGTCGGTGACCCATTCGAAAACGGTCTTGCTGTAGTAATCCAGCCCGCGAACCAGCTTCGGGTTGATCACATAAGGAATGCCGGCGGCGTCCAGACGAGCCTTGAGGCCCTCGAAGTGCACGCGGGATTCTTCGTCGAGGTAATCGGCCATTTTTGGCGCGTCGGCCAACGCCGCTTGAGTGTCGGGGTTCTTGGTATCCAGAACCCGCAGCGGGTTGGTCTTCAGACGGCGCTGGCTGTCTTCGTCCAGTTGATCCAGGCGAGCAGACAGGTATTCGACCAAGGCTTCACGATAACGACCACGGGACTCGCTGGTGCCCAGGCTATTGAGTTCGAGCTTGACCGCATCGCGGATACCCAGCTCGCCCCACAGGCGCCAAGTCAGCACGATCAGCTCGGCGTCGATGTCCGGACCGTCGAGGTTGAAGACTTCGCAACCAATCTGGTGGAACTGGCGATAACGACCTTTCTGCGGACGCTCGTGACGGAACATCGGGCCGATGTACCAGAGTTTCTGCACTTGGCCGCCGCCGGTGATGCCGTGCTCGAGCACCGCACGCACGCAGGCCGCGGTGCCTTCAGGGCGCAGGGTCAGGGAATCGCCGTTGCGGTCCTCGAAGGTGTACATCTCTTTTTCGACGATGTCGGTCACTTCACCGATGGAGCGTTTGAACAGCTCGGTGAACTCGACGATCGGCATGCGAATCTGCTTGTAACCGTAGTTATCCAGCAAACGCGAAACGGTGCCCTCGAAATGACGCCACAGGGGAGTCTGTTCGGGCAGGATGTCGTTCATGCCACGAATGGCTTGCAGAGACTTGCTCACTATAAATCCTTAAATTCGTTCGGCTCTTCAGTCAGGCTCAGCCGCGAGCGATTACAGCCGCGTCGGCTTCGACCTTTTCGGCCGCTTTCTGGCGGATCAAGCGTTCAAGCTCATCCACCAGATTGTCATTAGTCAGTTTCTGCGACGGCTTGCCGTCGATGTAAATCAGGTTTGGCGTGCCGCCGGTCAAGCCGATATGGGCTTCCTTGGCTTCGCCCGGGCCGTTGACCACGCAACCGATGACCGCGACATCCAGCGGCACCAGCAGGTCTTCGAGACGCCCTTCCAGCTCGTTCATGGTTTTGACCACATCGAAGTTCTGCCGCGAGCAGCTCGGGCAGGCGATGAAGTTGATGCCACGGGAACGCAGGTGCAGGGATTTGAGAATGTCGTAGCCGACTTTCACTTCCTCGACCGGGTCAGCCGCCAACGAGATGCGAATAGTATCGCCAATCCCTTCGGCGAGCAGCATACCGAGGCCCACGGCGGATTTCACCGTGCCTGAACGCAAACCACCGGCTTCGGTGATACCCAAGTGCAGCGGCTGGACGATTTCCTTGGCCAGCAAGCGGTAGGCGGCGACGGCCATGAACACGTCGGAGGCTTTCACGCTGACCTTGAAGTCCTGGAAATTCAGGCGCTCGAGGTGTTCAACGTGACGCAAGGCGGACTCGACCAGTGCAGCGGGAGTCGGCTCGCCATATTTCTTTTGCAGGTCTTTTTCCAGGGAACCGGCGTTGACGCCGATGCGGATCGGAATCCCGCGATCACGGGCAGCATCGACCACCGCACGCACGCGGTCTTCACGACCGATGTTGCCCGGGTTGATCCGCAGGCAATCGACGCCCAGTTCGGCGACGCGCAAAGCGATCTTGTAGTCGAAATGGATGTCGGCCACCAACGGTACTTTGACCAGTTGCTTGATCTTGCCGAAGGCTTCGGCGGCGTCCATGTCCGGCACCGAAACCCGCACGATATCGACGCCGGCGGCTTCCAGACGATTGATCTGGGCCACGGTGGCGGCCACGTCATTGGTGTCGCTGTTGGTCATGCTCTGCACAGCGATAGGCGCATCGCCGCCCACGGGCACGTTACCGACCCAGATCTTGCGGGATTCGCGACGTTTGATTGGAGATTCGCCGTGCATGACTTATTGACCCAACTTCAGGCGAGCAGTCTCGCCACTGGTGAACGGAGCGACATCAACCACCTGCCCGTTGTAACTGACCTGCGCGCCACGGGCGAAGCCCAGACGCACGGAAAAAGGCGGTTTGCCGCTGACAGTAACATTTTCGCCTTTACGCTTGAGACCACTCAACAGCACCTTACCCGTGCCATCGGTCACTTGCGTCCAGCAATCGGCGGTAAATTGCAATTGAACCTGGCCTTGGCCGGCCACCGGAGTTGCCGGAGCTGGAGCCGGGGCGGTCGGAGCAATCGGAGCCGTGATAACCGGTGCAGGTACAGCGGGTACAGCCGGGGCTGGTGTTGCCGGTGTCGCAACAACCGGAGCAGTGCTGTGGGCCGCAGCCGCTGGCGTT